>CAWCWY010000032.1:0-140877 GCA_963799375.1 uncultured cyanobacterium | reverse complement strand
TTTATTATCCATTAACAAACAGATGCAGGAACAAATTTACACTAATTATCGCTTGCTCTTACCCGATGAGGAAATATTAGGCACGATCGCCGTAGAAGATGGAATTATTGCTGATATTCAGTCAGGAATAGTATCTCAAGGACAAAATGGAGATGGTAACTATCTCTTACCAGGTTTGATTGAACTTCATACCGATAACCTAGAGAAGTGTATTTCTCCTCGCCCTGGAGTCAGGTTTCCCTTGGAATTAGCAGCGGTCAACCATGACAGAGACTTGATAAGTTCTGGAATTACAACCGTCTGTGATGCGATCGCTATTGGTGATGTTAACCCTAAAGAAGATTCTTTACGCATACATCATTACGGTGCGATGATTGATACTGTTGCCCAAGGACAAGCAGCAGGGAGATTTAGTACAGATCATTTAATACATTTACGATGTGAATTGGGCTACGAACATCTTTATGACATTATTGAGCCTTATTCAGAGCATCCATTATTGGCACTGATATCTTTAATGGATCATACTCCTGGTCAACGTCAATTCGTTAATATCAATAAATATAAGGAATACTATATAGGCAAGCATGGCGTAGCAGAAGCCAAGATGGATAAGTTCATCACCATGCGTTTAGATAATCAACACAAACACGCCATTGCCAACCGTCAGGCATTAGTAGAGTTGAGTCAAGCAAAAAATATTTCCCTAGCTAGTCACGATGATGCCACAGTAGATCATGTCCAAGAAGCGATCGCAGAAGGTGTAGTTTTAGCCGAATTTCCTACTACTATTGATGCAGCAAAAGAAGCTCACAATAATGGCTTGCTGGTGCTGATGGGTGCGCCCAATGTAGTCTTAGGTGGTTCTCATTCTGGAAATGTTTCGGCGATGGAATTGGTGGAATTAGATTTAGTCGATCTTATTTCTTCTGACTATGTACCCAAAAGTTTGTTACAGTCGATATTTATTATTAGTCAAAAAGCCAAAAAGCCACTGTATGAAGTGATTAAATATATCACTTTAAATTCAGCTAAAGCCATTAATTTAGATCGACAAATTGGCAGTTTAGAAGTAGGGAAAAAAGCAGATTATATTACAGTTCATGATGATGGTGTCGTCCCCCGAATTCTAGAAGTTTTTAAAAATGGTAAACGGCTTGCATGATAATAAATATATATGGCATAAATTAAAGATCTTTCAGTAATATTTCCATGTTATTCACCTGATGAAGTTAATACTTGCAACATGATTTTAGGATGATATAAAGCCAAAGGCGATCGCAATAAATGGGTCACTTCTAAAAACAGTAAATGTAGCTTGGGTTTGGACATCGATTGATTAATGAGTTTGTTAGTATAACCTGCCAAAAGGCGATCGATAAAGCCTTGTTTGTCTGCACCTCCCACGGTAGTCGGAAAACGAGAATCTTGACTAGTTGCTAACATCCAGTGCAAGGAATTACTTTTGGCTAATTGCTTTTGGAATAGATTATTATTCAGTTGCCCCTTAGCAGACTTATCTAGCCACTGTTGTAGAGTTTTCGCCCCCAAAGCACTGACAGTCATTCCTTGACCGTATACTGGACATAAGGCACATACAGCATCCCCCAAAGCAATAAAACCTTGGGGAAGTTCGATCTTCTCATAATTCCTCATGCGATTAACGGTTGCACGATGAGCATAAATCGGGGAAGTGGGAGTGCAAAGAGCGATCGCATCTTTGAAGTCGGGCTGTGCTAAACTGCGGGCAAATTCCAAAAATCCTGCATCATCCAAAGGTGGAAAATCTTTACCGTAACCACCCAAAGTTGCAATCAATTCATTGCCTTCAATTTTAGCTAAATATCCCAAACGACTATCATCAGGGGGAGTCTGAGAAATCAACAGCACTTTCCAATCTAATTTAAGATCGTCAGGTATTTTGTAACGACGGGTTGCATAGCCCAGAAAAGGATTTACTATAGTTTCAGGCGCAGCAGTGCGATCGATCTGTTTTAGCCACTTAGAAGCCTGAGAACTTCTGCCACTAGCATCTACTACCAAATCGGCATTTATCTTCTCGTTTGAACCCAGACAAACTCCTTGGATACTGTCTTGGGCAGCATCATAAATCAATTCAGCAACCTTGCTTTGTTCTAGAAAACTGATTTGGGGTAATTTAATTAACTCTTGGCGAATTGTCCACTCTAAAACATAGCGACTACAGGTAACAGAAACAATATCAGACGAATGTTCACTGGTTGAACCCCATCGACCACCAAAAAAGTGTTTAAACTCTTTTGCCCAGTCTATCTGTAAAGCACCATTATCAACTAACTTGTCTTCAATGCCAGGAAAAAACTCAGCTAAAATTCGATAACCTTTAGTAAACAAAACATGAGGCTGAACAGATTGGGGTACACCCCGACGAGGTTTTGGAGTTTCGGGGAGCTTATCTTTCTCAATAATAACGACACGCTCAAAATAGTCCGCTAATACCCTTGCACTAAGCAATCCAGCAATACTACCACCTATTACAATAGCAAGGTCGCGTTTAATCAAATTTTCACTCTGTTCCATCTAACCAACTTTAAGACCATTACACATACAGATCCTAATTGATTTCTGAATTTTATAGGTATCCAAGAGTGTTTCTATATTTAAGCTGCTTACTATTTATCCCTCATTCCTTCTTCCTCATCCTTCATCCCTCATCCCTCATTCCTTCTTCCTCATCCTTCATCCTTCATCCTTCATCCTTCATTCCTCATTCCTTCATTCCCCACCAAACCAATCTCCGTCGTTGAGCCATCCATCATAATGGAGACGAGAGAAATCATTGCTGTCTGGGGAAAATAAATTGAATCTGTATCTTCATCAGGTTCTAAGAGAATATCTCCACTTTTTAGCTTGACTTGGTTTAAGTAGGGAGCTATGCGGTCATATTGAGATTTAGGTAAAGCTGCAAGAATTTTATTAATTGTTTCTTGGTTATTCTGAGGCATCGTGGGAACTAATAGTCTTTACCCTTGATTGAGCTGTAGTGGTTAAGACAATAAAACTCAATGTAGATAGAGCTATGATTAAATGTTTAAGAGTTTATATAGTTAAATCCAGCAAAGATCGATAAGACTACGTTAATTTCGTAATCTTATCGATCTTGGTTAAGAATCATACCTAATTGAAATACAATTTTCCGTCCGTTATCGTACATATAAATTTGGTTTATCTAATCTAACGTTTATTAAATAGTCTAGGCTCTAATAAACGCTTATATTCAGATTTTATCTTGCCGTAGCATTCACAAGCAATTGACTCTAGTTGCGGGCGATTGAGTAGAGTAATTTGACCCCGACTATATTGAATAATGCCTTGCTTCTGAAAAGAAATGGCGATCTCAGTAATACTCGCTCGTCTAACGCCCAACATTGAAGAAATGAATTTTTGTGTTAGGGGTAATGTATCTTGCTGAGAATTGTCATAGATCAGCAACAACCATCGAGCAAATCTCTGCTCAATTTCGTGATGAGAGCGACAAGCTGCAATTTGAGATATTTGATTTAGCTGCGTTTGGAAATAAAGCAAAAGTAACTGCTGTAGATCTTCTTCTTGCTTAAATTCTTGTTGGATAGCATCCCCAGAAACTTTGATGGCATTTCCAGACATTTGAACTATCGTACGAGTATTGGTTATATTGCTGCCAAGAATAACAGGGAAACCGACCAAACCTTCTCTACCTATGGAAGTCACTTCTACAATAGACTTGTCGGACATAACCACCAGCAAAGACAATCTGGCGTTTTGAGGGAAATATACATCAGTAATTTTTGCGCCTGATTCATACAGAATTTGCCCAGAAGTTAAAGATACTTCTTCGAAATAAGGCGATAAACGCTGATTGGTAACTTTCATCAACGCATTGAGTAATTGATTGGTTAGTGCAAAACTAGAGTCAGACATTATTCACTTTTTCGCCCGATCTTATTCGCTACTGTGTATAAAGCAAATAGAATCTATGATGGAGTAATAGTTACAACTTGAGGTCACAGAGTAATTACTTTGCAAAAATAAAATATTATAAAGAATATATTAAATTAATAAGCACATATTACTATAGGATTTAATATTTTGTTCAATATGTTTACACCTGCTTAATATTATTTATGAGTCAGGAAAGATAAGATATTTATTCTTTGTCTGTATTTGAATCTGAATTTTGAACAAAAAAAAAGGACGTTTTAATAAACATCCCGAAAAATATAATTTTGATTGCCAATCTTTTATGCAACTTGTTCCAAAGAAGCTAAAGGTTGAGGAATAGTATCAGAAGGTGCTTCAAACGTTCCTGTAATTACGTATTCTAGTCTTAGCTTGAGCCAAGTAGATAGGCGTTTGTCGGTAGTGATGACCGCAGCACAAGGTTGGGGTACTTGAGCTTTGACATCTGCCATTTCAGGAGCATCTAAAAAAGCAGGTTGTTTAATAAACCAGAAATCGATTTCTTTATTTCTTTCTTCATAGTTGCGAATACGCTCTTGAATTACTTCTTCAAAAGGCTCTTCTTCCAAAAGGAATTTTTGACTGGCTGCGACGTAATAATAGGTAGTCATGATCGATCTTTATTTCAGCTAAAACTTTTTAAATGGTGTTTTTAATGCTCGATCGCCTTAGAACAATTAAGGAGAAATTAGTTATATTTAGGCTAATTTTATTGTCTGATAGCAATTTATCTGGCGTGATTTTGCGCAAAGGAGGTAACTATAGTATCTATATTTTAATTGTTTCATATTAGGGAAATAGCGCGATCGCCCGTACCATATAGCAGGTCTATTTAAAGCTAGTTATAAATCTCGAATTCTAAGCCTACAAAAGTTTTCGTGGTTTTTGTTAAATTATATAAATCAAACTTCTGCTAAAAGAGAAAGAAACCGATCTGGGTTCAAATTGCGATCTCGAACGTTAAGATTAACAGGTATACAGTTAGCGATTATCAACGCTTGATGCTAAATTCAATTCGTTCAGCATTAATCTAATCTATAGGAAAGCTATTATGACTAGCCCAAATTCTATTTTAGAACCAGATTCAAGTCAAACGGTTGACGAGCTACTAGAAGATAAGTCTACTCATCAAGAAGTTATAGAGACAGTAATTTCTAGCCTAGACCAAGATAATACAGCTATGGTCAACCATACCGAGCAAGGAAGCCTGTGGAAATTTCAATATGGTAGTGTCGAAGTGTTTGTTCAACTAACAGGAGAAAGTGACGACGATCTTTTGACTGTTTGGTCTAGCGTTCTTCAGTTACCAGCCAAAGATGAGCCTGGGTTAATGCGTCGAGTCTTAGAGATGAATTGGTCGGGTACTTTTGAAACCTGCTTTAGTATCAAAGATAACAAAGTAATGATTTCTTCTCAGCGCACCGTTGCGGATATGTATCCTGGTGAAATTTCTCGTTTAGTTACTTTGGTGGCTAATATTGCTGATGATAATGATGAGTTGCTAAAAGAAGAGTTTGGCGCATCCTAGATTAGTAATTAATAATTATCTTGATGCGGTTTAACCGTATTTGATTAATAATAGTTGGGTTACGCTTCTATATTAAATCGAGATTATCTTGTTATTAAGATCTTATCGCTAACCCAACCTACTTTTCTACTGCTTACAAATTTCTTGGGTAGCTTTATTAAAAGCTGAAGATATAATGTGGCATAAAATTGAGTAAGGGAAAATATTGGTTTTGGGTTTACTACACTCTCTGAGACTTCTGGTTACTAGATGGCTGACGCTTGTTTTTGTCGGAATCTTTCTAACATTCCTGACAGGCTGCAACCCCAATAACTTATTAGCAAATTCAGATCGTCCTCCTCAATTAGTTCAAGCAATTTTGGAAGATCCTAAAACTTTTAATTTCGTGATTGCTACAGATGCAACCAGTAGCAGTGTAGAGAGTAAAATTTTTGATGGTTTGACAGCTCAAAATCCTCTTACAGGAGAAATTGAACCAGCTTTGGCTGAATCTTGGGATATTTCGGAAGACAAACTGCGGATTGTGTTTACCCTGAGAAAAGACCTTAAGTGGTCTGATGGACATCCCTTGACGGCTGAAGATGTAGACTTTACCTATAATCAGCTTTATTTTAATCCAGAAATTCCTGCAAGTTCTAGAGATGGGTTTAAAATTGGCGAAAGTAAATCTCTTCCTAAAGTTCGTAAACTCAATGATTTGCAAATTGAGTTTACTCTTCCCGAACCTTTTGCTCCGTTTTTAGGTATTACAGGTACATCTATTTTTCCTGCTCATGTTTTACGAGATAGTGTAGAACAAAAAGACAAAGATGGTAATTTAAAATTCCTTTCTACCTGGACAGTAGATACCCCAGCAGAAGAAATTATTGCCAGTAGCGCATATAAATTAAAGAGCTATGATACTGCTCAAAGAGTTATTTTTGATGCCAATCCTTATTATTGGAAAAAAGAAGTAGTTAATGAAGATATTCCCTTTATCAAAAGAGTAATTTTTGAAATTATTAGCTCAACCGATACATTTTTGATTCAATTTCGTTCTGGTGGCTTGGATTCAGTTAGCGTCGCACCTGAATATTTTTCTTTGCTGAAGAAAGAAGAAAAAAAAGGTAATTTTACTATTTATAATGGGGGACCAGATTATGGAACAAACTATATTTCATTCAACTTAAATACTGGCAAAAGAAATGGCAAGCCTTTAGTTAATCCAATAAAATCTCGCTGGTTTAATAACGTCAAGTTTAGGCAAGCTGTAGCCTATGCTATTAATCGACCTAGAATGGTCAAAAATATTTATCGAGGCTTGGGACAACCACAACATTCGTTTATTTCTGTCCAGTCTCCTTTTGCTGATGATAATTTGCAAGGTTACGATTACGATATTGAAAAAGCCAAACAGCTATTAAAAGAAGGCGGTTTTAAATACAATCAAAAAAATCAACTGTTAGATGCGGACGGCAATCGAGTCAAGTTTACTCTAAATACTAATTCGGGTAATAAAATTAGAGAAAACATGGGCAATCAGGTAGAAGAAGATCTTGAAGCCATTGGTATGGATGTTAATTTTAGAACTATCAACTTTAATGTCCTGATTGGTAAATTAAGCGGTTCACTAGACTGGGAATGTATCATGTTGGGTTTGACAGGAGGAAATGAACCTAATAATGGTGCTAATGTTTGGTTTACTGATGGTAATTTACATATGTTTAATCAAAAACCCTCAGCAGGACAACAGCCAATAGAAGGTAGACAAGTTGCTGATTGGGAGAAAGAAATAGATCGATTATTTATTGAAGGTGCAAGGGAATTGGATCAAGAAAAACGCAAAGCGATTTATGTTGAAATCCAACGGTTAGTATCTGATAATGTTCCCTTTATCTACTTAGTTAATCCCAAGTCTTTCGCAGCAGTACGCAATAAAATAGAGGGTATCGAATATTCTGCTCTTGGTGGTGCTTTTTGGAACTTGGAAGAGTTAAAAATTACCAAATAAATTAAATTTTAAAGTGAAGTATATTTATCTACATGGTTTTGCTTCTAGTCCCAAGTCTAGTAAAGCTCAATATTTACGCGATCGCTTTAAATCAAAAGAGATAGATTTGAATATCTTGGATCTCAATCAAGGAGACTTTAGCAACCTCACTTTAACTAGACAGATAGAACAAACTATTTCTGCTTTTCCCGATTCTGATATTCCCATTACTTTAATTGGCTCTAGTTTTGGTGCATTAACCTGCGCTTGGGTAGCCCAAAAATGCGATCGGGTAAAGCATTTAATACTCCTCGCACCTGCTTTTGGTTTCCCCCAAAGTTGGTATTCTAGATTAGAACCAAATCAAATTAGACAATGGCGCGAGTCTGGTGTTTTATCGATTTATCATTATGGAGAAGGGAAACAAATCCCCCTCAAATATCAGTTTTTAGAGGATGCCAATAATTACCCCATTGCAGAATTAAAGCGATCGCTCCCCACCTTAATCATTCATGGTATTAACGATGATGTCGTGCCGATCCAAGTCAGCCGAGACTACGCTAAACAACACTCCCAGGTAAAGCTAATTGAACTAGACAGCGATCATGGTTTAAATGATTCCCAAGCAAGAATCTGGCAAGAAATACAAGATTTTCTGATAATTGATTATTGATTAATTTGGCAAGCAGATGAGTGCATCAAAGCAGAAGAATCGTTTTGAGCAACTAGTTCAATTTTTCCCTGGGAATTAATTTTCCAGCTATTCGCCTCAGATATAGATTTAGAGTCAGAGGTAGAGGGTTTAGTAGTATTTAGCTGGGTTGTTTTAACTGCTTTTGAAGTTCGATCGTTTCCCATATCATTCAAAACATCGAGGCTTGCTGTCTCTTGTATGGGATTGCTGGGGATACCACCCCGTCCAATATTCTGAAAGCTGTCTTGAGCAAAATTGCTTCCACCGCAACCTTTTTGGATGTTTTCTTCTGCTACCAATGGAGAATATTTTGTTTGGCTCATGTGTAGTCTTGAATTGAGATCGAGAGTAACAATTTTGATTGTTCCTTCTTTGGTTTCTATCTCCGAATCAGCGGTAATATTACTCTTAGGCTGAATAAATAATCCCTGGGTATCAATCGAGATTTTACCTCCACTCCCCTGTTGAGCATCTGCACTAACGGTACTAGATTCTAACAATAGTAAATTATCCGCTGCTAGAAAAATATTTCCTCCATTACCATCTTGCTCTGCGGTGGTAGAGATAATACTTTGATTATCTAAAACAATTAAATCTTTAGCGATGACGCTAATTGAACCCCCTTCTCCCAACACTGTATTAGCAGTAATTTGTCCTGCGGTATCTAAGTTCAAATTGGCAGCAGTAATTTTAATATCCCCCGCATTGGCTAAACCATAATTACTGACAGAAATACGTCCTGAATCTGTAATAAATAATTGAGGAGTATTGATAATCAAGTTGCCACTTTCTCCTTGGGGTTGCAATTCAAAAGGTAAGCCTTCAAATCCTGAAGAAGCAGTAAATCCACTCGTTAAAATAGTTTCTGTGAGATTCCCCGAATTATCTTGCGATCGCAAAATTCCCGTACCAGATATATCAATTGACTCTCTAGCATCAACAGTAATTGTTCCTCCTTGTCCTTCCCCTGCAAGAGCTTGAATTTGACTGCCATCATAAATCATTAGCTTCCCCGTATCGATTTTTATCTGTCCTCCATCTCCGATACCAATAGTAGAAGTACTGATAATCGATGGATTGCGATCGATCGCACTGGATAATTCGATAGTCTCAGATGCTTTTAGGGTGATGTTTCCCCCCATACCTTCGCTTAATGTCCCCGCCGAAATTATTGAGCCATCAGTCAAAGAAATATTGGGTGCATCAATTAAGATATCGCCCCCTGCACCCGCGATCGCTTGTTCTATACTGGAGCTTACTTGTCCAACTTGAGTAAACAAAATACTGCTGCCTAAGCTAACAGATTCGATCGCATTAAGTTTAACAATGCCCCCTTCGCCATTAAGATCGGTAAAGTTGCGTATTCCTGAGCTAGTAGAAAAATCAATGGTTTTGCCTTGAAAATTAACCACCCCACTACTGTTAATTAAGGCTCTATTGCTTAAGTTGATTCTGCCGTATTCTCGAACCAAATCGTAATTAAAGCCCCAGTTACCATCTTGTTGCGACAAACCGACTGTGCCAGATTTAATGCTACCAATTTCAATATTACTAGCGATCGCATTAAGACTATTGCGAGTGATGGATACGTCTCCTCCCAACAGTGCCAGGGTATTTCCTGGCTGCACACTCAAACCAACACCAGGATTGCTTGCTTCACGATTAGGATTGGGCAATACTTCAATTGCTGACATAGCACCATACTGCAAGCCAATGGGAGAGCTAATGGTCAATATAGGCTGACTATCGGTAGCGACTGCACTAAACCCTGCACCATCTTCAAAAACTATCTCCTCGGCAGTGGTAGCCAGAAAAGAGCCACCTATATTTAGTTGGGCATTAGCACCAAAAAGAATTCCCGCAGGATTAATTAAAAATAAATTAGCTGCACCCTGAGTTTGAATTAAACCATCAATCTGAGAAATACTCCCGCCAGTGACGCGGGTAAATATATTCTGGACATCTAAACTATGGTCGAAGTTGGCTGTAGTACCTGTATCTAGAGAAAATTGCTTAAAACTATGAAACAAATTATTTCCTGCCTTCATCCCTCCCATGATGTGAGAGATGTTGTCTTCTGCTTTAACTTGGGTATTAGTAGCGCGATCGCCTATTATCTGTGCTTGAACCCTGCTACTGCTACAGAGTAAACCTAAACCTGCAACTGTCAGCGTACTAATTTTTAATTCGTAACTACCAAAATTAGTAGACAGCATGGCAACGATCCTAAAAATACCTGACGCAATATTAACTTATACGTATCAATACAGCCAGCTATTTACCATCAATAATTACGGTGTAATTACGGTTTTCCATAACGCTTTGTTCGGGCAGAAAACGCTACTTTTAAAGGCTAAAAACCACACTTACATCGACCGTAATTTTTGAATAAGATGATATCAAAGCAAATGAAAGAAACAAAAAAGTTTATCGGAGAAGTTATAAATCATGGCAATTGTACGTTACAACCCTTGGTCAGAATTAGATTCAGTTCAACGTCAAATTAATCGTATGTTCAACGAAGTTTTACCTGCTGCAACCTTAACAGAATCAACTGGTTATTCTAAGTATCCTGCTGCTGAACTTACTGAAGTAGAAGAAGCCCTAACTCTTAAGTTAGAAATGCCTGGAATGAAGCTTGAAGATATTGAAATTGAAGCAACAGCTAAAAGCATCTCTATTAAAGGCGACCGTCAGTCTCAAGTAACTAAAGAAGACCGCGCTAAAACCCTTTCTGAGTTCCGCTATGGCAGTTTCCACAGAGTGATCTCTTTACCTGTAAGAATTCAGAATACAGAAGTAAAAGCAGAATATCAAGACGGCATTTTATACCTAACTTTACCTAAAGCTGACGAAGAAAAAAATAAAGTTGTTAAAGTCAGTTTACTAGGTGAATCCAATAGCTAAAGGTGTTAGTTAGTCTGTAGTTAAAACTGTAAAGTTTTGTTAATTCGAACCAGCTATATCAATCGTATAGCTGGTTGTTTTATATACGTATTTTGACTGGCTCAATTAACATCATCCATTCGATAGAGACGTAATGTATGCTTTTCGATAGAAGACTTAGTTTTTGAAAAGGTATATTGTAATTACAACAAGTAAATACAAGACGTTCTTTCAAAGAGCAATTACTTGCACAGTAATGATATTGATAGAAATTGACTATTAATTTAAGAAACGTCTAAACAAATAATTAATTTAAGAAACTAAGGAGCATTATTATGGGTATTTTAGCCTGGTTAGTATTAGGATTGATCGCAGGTGCATTAGCAAAACTAATATATCCTGGTCATCAAGGTGGCGGAATCTTTGCCACTATTGGATTGGGTATTTTGGGCGCACTAGTTGGAGGATACGTAGGTCAAGCACTATTAGGCAGTTCGGGGGCAGCAGCAGCCTCAGTCGGTGCATTAACTCTTCCTGGCATAGTCTTTGCAGTATTAGGCGCAATGCTATTAATCTTCATCTGGGGTCTATTAACTCGTCGCGCTGCATAATTAGACTTTACGAAATGTAAATTATTTACATTCATAATATAATTACCAGATTAGAGACGCTATTATTAGCGTCTTTTTATTTTTGTGAGTTATCAATTAAGTATCTAATTAAACTTAACTAAGAAATCCTTTCTTCTTCTTAGTTTTCTTCTTAGATCTAGTTTTTTGCACTTGAGCCACCGCAGATTCAAACAAATTATTAAGATGAATCGGCACACTAGCGATCGCAGGTAGTTCTGGAGTAGAAGACTTGTTATATTTTAGTAATAAACTATCTAAATCGCGATCGAGATCGAAGTTATTATCTTGAGTATATTCTTGCAGCATTCCTTCAATACTTTCAGGATATTGTTGTTTTAATTGCTGCCAAACGTAATAATTTGCTTCAGGTTTTTCAAGATATTTCCTAACTAATGATGAAGAATTTTCATTCTCTGTTTCTGAAGTATTGCTAGCTAATAAATCGATGAACTTATTAAAATTGGGTAAGAATATTTGACCCCACTTGGGGTGAGAAAATACCGTTACACTTTCAGCCTCTCTTATCTCTGGTGGCAAGTCTACTTTAGGCGTAACCATTGATAACTTGGTTTTATTGGTAACAATTTTTTCAATCGTTTTTGTATCTACTCCAATATCCTCTGCTGTTTGAGCAAACTCTGCTTCATCTGTGCCTGATTGAGCTAATATTTCTGATAGAGATTTATCACTATCTATACCTGCATCCTTTAATTTTTGATTGCTCATCTTTTTTTGTAATTCAGCAATCTTTTGATTTAGTTTATATCCAGGTAAAGTTAAGCGATCGCTACCTAAATATGCGACAAATTCATCGTGATATACTGCCACGGAATTCCAAGCTTCATCTAACAAATCTGGAGCATCAGCATAAAGAAAATTCGGATAATTATTACGAAACTCTCCAATAGCCACAGCTAACTTTGGCTGGCTTAATTTACCTTTAATAATGCGATCGCTAAAGAAGAACCACTCTCGCTGCGAAGCTTTATTTTTTATAGGTGCAATAATACTTAGAATGATGTCTCCAAGTTGCCATCTTTGTGTTTCCTTTTCTGGCATCTGAGCATGACGATAGACTTTATAAGTCTTGGCTGTCAGCCAATTCATTAGCTGATAATAGTTATCTTCAATTGCTTTGATTTCAAACAAGCCAATAAGATTGTCTTTCCACTGTTCAACAAGGTTTTTCTCTTCAGAACTTAGATTTTTAGTCGAATTCAAAAATATTTCCAAAGGAGTTTTGTTGTTTACTTTTCCATTAGTAATAAATAAATTAATAGTTAGGTTTTGTTGCTTGATGCCATAACTATTGCTTTTTCCTTTTTCCGCTGCATATTCTTCTAAAGCAACTGCTACATCATCTTCCGCATCATAGACAAAATCTACTAATGCTTGTTGAAGTCGAATAGCTTCTTTGATAGTATCTTCCATAAGTAATTCTCAAAATATATAGGCTATACATCCTAGCTTAAATCGATATACCGCACTTCTAATTGAAAATGGATAAAACAGTTTGTTTTAATGTGCTTGCAGTTGCAGTTTTAAATTAAGGCGATCGCGATACAAGGAAAAGCTTTTTTCTGCATCTTTAACTACTACTGCACTATGATCTATTCCTAAGACTTTTTCATAAAATTTAACTTACTGCTCTATATCTTATACGGTCAATCCTGCGTATTTGATACTTAACATTAGTTTTGTTGACCACTTGCTCTATCGATATCAATTTACAGATATCAAAGATATTTAACCTCTTACAAAAGAAAGGTTTTAGAAAGCAAAAATTCAAAACAAATGTAACTTTAGCTACCATTAAATATCTTTTTTTATCATCTATCTAGAGGTGTAAAAAATTGAGATATGCAAATTTCTAAAATATGCCTTATAGTAGATGAAATATTTTTAAATTATAGATTTGACAGAAGGTTATTTAACTTATGGAAGACAAGCTAAAGGGGCTAGTTGGTCAATCTGATATTTGGCTTTTTATTAGAAGTAGCAATGGTTGGGTTAAGAACGTAGAAATTCTTGATGTTGATTCGGAAACAGTGTCTTTTCGCTATCAACATGAATCTGTATTCGAGACGAAGGTGTGGGAAAAAACAACTCGTTTAGAAAATGTTTCAGAAATTGATATTCGAGTTACCGCTATTCCCAAGTGTGAAGAAAAACTGCAAGATGTGCGTAACAAACTTACTCGCTTGCTAGAAGAGTAAAGCGGTTAGAAATAAAGGTGCGGGTTTAAAATATCAATCCTGCAAAAAGCTTAAAAGCTGTTTTTCTTGACGAGCGTCAAGAAAAGCAGCTTTTTGATGTGGAAATTACTACTTTCTATAGAGTCAAGTCATCTTTAAGATTATTTACAATGGAAGTAACAAAAAAATAAAAACAAAAGGACAGGATTATGGATAGATTAGAAAACAGCCTTTCAATGGAACAAGAGTTAAGTCATCGCGTCTTCAGCGATCGCGTCAGCGAGTTGAATAGAGAGGAAGCTCAAGAATTATTGATTCAGATGCACAAGCAGATGCTTTATAAGGATAACATTTATAAAGAATTGATCCTCAATCAAGAAAAAGATATCGTAGATGCCCTATTTGGTGTCAAGTAGAGCCTATTAAGAGCTATCAGCTCGCAGAAAGCCAAAGTTTATAGCTTTAGAGGGATGTGTTATTCCATCTATTTGCTAGATACTTGATGTTAAGCAAATATAAGAAACTATAAAATGAAAGGGTTAAAGGGGAAAAACGTTTTAGTTACGGGAGCAACTTCAGGTATTGGACAAGCTATAGCAGCTTATCTGGCAACTGAAGGTGCTAATGTTGCTCTTAACTATCGCAAAGATCCAGATAAGCTCGATGCTACCAAAGAATTAATCGTTCAAATGTGCAGCAAAACAAAAGCTTGCACTGGTCAACTGTTACCAGTTGAAGCAGATGTATCCGAAGAAAAAGATATTATTCGGATGTGTAACGAAGTTATTGAAGGGCTTGGTAGCCTAGATATTTTAATTAATAATGCGGGAATACAAACTACTGCACCTTCTCATGAGGTAGAAACCGATGATTTTGACAAGATAATTCAAGTCAACTTGCGAGGTGCTTATCTCTGTGCCAGAGAAACTATCAAACATTTAATGGCAACAGGTAAAAGTGGCACAATTATCAACGTTTCGAGTGTCCATGAAATTATACCTAGACCGACCTACGTTAGTTACTCAATGAGTAAGGGTGCGATGGGAAACATGACGAAAACCTTGGCTTTAGAATATGCACCTCATGGTATTCGAGTTAATGCGATCGCTCCTGGTGCTACTACTACACCCATTAATAGTAGTTGGGCAGAAGATCCTAAAAAGAGAGAAGTAGTAGAGAGTCATATTCCCATGGGAAGAGTGGGAACTTCGGAAGAAATGGCTGTTATTACAGCATTTTTAGCTTCTGACGATGCAGCATATATTACGGGGCAAACCTTATTTGTAGATGGAGGTTTAACCCTTTATCCTGATTTCCTCAAGCCTTGGTCGGCAGGGGAATAAAAGACCTATTCATAACAGATAGAAAAGAACAAAAGCAACACAACAAACCAGAAGTAGAATCAAGCATGGCTAACAATTCAAACAACACAGTTCGCGACTACCTAAAAGAAATTGGTCGTACCCCTTTATTAAAATCAGAAGAAGAGGTGAAGTACGCCAATCAAATTCAAGCAATGTTACCTTTGCTCGAAAAGGAAGACCTAACCTTAGAAGAGAAAAAGACTATTCAACTTGGACAAAAAGCTAAACAAAAGATGGTAAAAGCCAATCTGCGTTTGGTGGTATCCATTGCTAAAAAATACCAGAACCGTGGTTTGTCAATGCTCGATCTGATTCAAGAAGGCAGCATAGGTTTGATGCGAGCTTCGGAAAAATTTGATGCTAGTAAAGGTTATAAATTTTCTACCTATAGCTACTGGTGGATTAGACAAGCAATGACTAGAGCGATTGCTAACCATGCCCGAACAATTCGTTTGCCAATTCATATCACTCAAGATTTAAACAAGGTCAAAAAAGCAACTCGTCAACTATCGCAAAAACTAGGTCGCAAACCAAAAGATCGCGAAATTGCCGATGAATTAGATATGGATCTTAAAAAATTAAGATCGTTAGCCCAGTCTGCGAGAATAACTCGACCTAAAAGTCTCAACGCTACCATTGATGAAAATCAAACAGAGTTAGGACAGATTTTGGCTGATGATTCTGCTTCTCCTTCCGATTTTGTTGCCAGCCAAGAAATCCGCTCTCAAATTCAGAGTCTACTTCATACCTTGTCTCCCAAGCAGAGAGATGTCATTTCTCTACGTTACGGCTTGGAAGACGGTAAAACTATGACCTACGAGCAAATTGGTAATGCTTGCGGTATTAGTCGCGAAAGAGTCAGACAAATCAAAAATAAAGCAATGAAGTTGTTGAAAAAAAGAGCGCTCGGTCTTTCTACTTTAGCGGGCTAATTTGGGGTTTAAATATATTTCCTCATCCGTAAAAATTAATAAATAGCAAAAACAAAATGTATCCTCGGCACAAAATAGCGAGGGTACATTTTTGCTTTTGATTACCCTACGCATTTATTAATAAACTTAATAAACTTCGTAGCGAAGTAATGCCTCTAAAGCGACAGGCTTATCGCATCGATCTAGTATCCGCTACATTAGCTAAATATCCCCACTGAGTAGGATCGTGACGATTAAGTAGGTTGATACTGAATTGATTGTGAGCAAAAACGAAGTCCAAGAGGGTAGTTAATTCTAATCCAGGACAAAGGCGATCGCTTTTTGTAATATTAAGAATATCAAAAAATAAGCAGCTATAATCGCCATATCCTTTATCTTTTAAGGCATTGATGAAAAAACGTATTGCAGCATCATTTGATATATTTGCTAATAAACTCGTTCAGTTTAGCCAAGAAAAAGGTCGCGTATCTTGGTTAATCTTTCTGTTTATCCTAGCTTTAACTTTAGTGGCTATAACTCCCTTTCCTGGACATTCTCAGCAATTAGCCAGCGATCAAATTGAGCAAATTTGTCAGACGGACGCAAACAAAGAGTTGCGGGGAGTATGGCTAACTAATATTGACAGTGACGTCTTGTTTGAAGACCGCAAAACCAGTGATGCGATCGCTCTTTTAGCAGAAGCTAATTTTAATACGATCTATCCTACCGTTTGGAATTGGGGTTATACTCTTTATCCCTCTAAAGTATCGGAGTCGGTTACGGGATTGGCTCTAGATCCCACTGAAGGGCTACAAAAGAGAGATGTTTTAGCAGAGGTTGTCAAAGAAGGTCACAAGAAAGGAATGAGCGTAATTCCTTGGTTTGAGTTTGGCTTTATGTCTCCTGCTGATGCGGAATTAGCTAAACGCCATCCAGAATGGTTGACCAGTAGGCAAGATGGTAGCACTATTTGGTTGGAAGGGAATGTACACGAACGGGTTTGGCTAAATCCTTTGCGTCCTGATGTACAAGAATTTATGACGGATTTGCTAGTAGAGATCGTCAGTGATTATGACATTGATGGCATTCAGCTAGACGATCATTTTGGCTATCCCTCCGAGCTTGGCTATGACGACTATACCGTCGAGCTATATCAAAAAGAACACGATGGTAAATCTCCACCAAAGGACTACAAAGACCCAGAATGGGTTAGTTGGCGAGCCGATAAAATTACCGCATATGTAGAGACTCTATTTCACGAACTTAAAAGTCATAATCCTGACGCAATTATTTCCGTATCCCCCAACCCCCAGTATTTTTCCCTCAACTCTTTTTTAATGGACTGGTATACCTGGGAGAGAAAAGGTTTTATTGAGGAGTTAATTGTTCAAATATATCGCGATAGCAACGATAGTTTTATTAAAGAATTAGAACAGCCAGAAATTCTTGCAGCAAAAGAACATATTCCTGTAGGAATTGGTGTTTTATCAGGCTTGAAAGGTCGCCCCATACTGTGGCACAAAATTAATAAGCAGGTTAAAATCGCTCGCGAACACGAGTTTGCTGGAATATCTTTTTTCTTTTATGAAAGTCTCTGGAATCTATCTACCGAATCTCCCCAGAGAAGACAAACAGCAATTAAAAGATTATTTGATCGTCAAGCCCAACGTCCTAATTTATCAGACTGCAAATACTTATCCTCGTAAATGATACTCATCGCGATCGATTTGGGCATATTACTTGGGGGGCAGCATGGAGAATCCACACCGAATGAATAGTAAACTAAAATATTTAACTACCGAAGACTACAATGTACTATTAGAAAAAGCCCAGGTTGCCACCTATAAACAGCGGGAAGTAATCATTAAAGAAGGTCGTTTGTCTCAAGCAATCTACCTAGTTCATAAAGGAATAGTGCGAGTTGAAAGAGCAGCATCGGGTAGGGATGTGGCGATCGCTTTTCTAGAGCCAGGGGAGGTATTTGGTGAGATGTCTTTCTTAGAAGGTGTGCCTACCAGTGCTGCGGTAATTGCCCAAGAAGAAGTAGAGGTGTGTGTTTTAAATGAGCAAAATCTCTATTCCTTATTAACTTCTGTCCCTGGCTTATCCGACCGTTTTTATCAGTCTTTGGCTCACAATCTTTCCAGTCGGCTGCGACGAACTACTTCTTTAACGGCTCACCTGATGCGGAGGGTACAGGTTTCTCCCGAATATAATATTCAGCGCACGGGACAAACAGGACAAGATACTATTCCCCCAGAGTTGATTGGAGAGACAGAACTATTCAAAGAAAATCTTCAGGGTATTGAGCAAAAAATTCGCAGCAAAGATCTTAGTGAAACCGAAGCCCAAGAACAAATTAATAAGATTTGCAATATGCTGATTAGCTCTTTGCGAGAACAGATAATTCAAGAGCCAAAAATTCAAAAAGCGATCGGAACATATCTTTTCCGCGAGACATTCCCGTTTTTTATGCTTAGTAGCTTTATCGATCGCGCCTTCCGTAAGCCTGCAAATCGTACCAGTGATGCTTATATTACCGAACTGCTGTCTCAGAATGAACCAGAAGGGGATGGACATCTGGGTATTTATTTAGATCGCTGGATTCGTAGTCGCTCTACTTTCTTAGCTTTAAAAAATCGTGGCGCAATAATCACCGATACCATCAAACAGTTAGCCGAAAACTGGACTTCTGATAATCCTATGCCTGTAACTAGTTTGTCTAGTGGCACAGCATCAGAAATTTTGAATCTCTATTTCCAAAGTTCGCCACCAAATGCCCATATTATCTGTGTTGATTTTAACCATCAAGACTTATCTGCTGCTGCTAATGTAGCTCATAAGTGGGGATTTAGCGATCGCCTTACCTTTATTCAGGATAATATCTTTCTCCTAGCTGAAGGCTACAGCCACATAGACATTCCCCCCCAGCAAATGATCTATAGCGTTAGTATGGCAAACTATTTAAGCGATCGTGAGTTAATTCGTATGCTTGACTGGGTATACGATCGTCTTTTACCCAACGGCACAGTCATTTTAGGCAGTTTTCATTCAGCGAATCCTGACTGTGTTTTGCTAGAACATCTATTGGAATGGCACTCAAATTATCGTTCGGCAGAAGACTTGGAAAAGCTATTTTCCCATTCTAAGTTTAGAACTATCCCCGTAACCATACAGTCTGATGAATATGGAGTAGAGTTATATGCTGTATGTACTAAAGCCTGGCAAGATGAATAAAATTTAGTTGAGTAAGGAAAGCTAATCAAACAGTAATATTTATTTTACTTTTCAAAAAACTTTTGCAAAGCACTATTTACTTTCTCAACATTAGCCAGATCGCTTTGAGCCTGAAATAACCGTTTGGCATTTTCCAAATCAATCTTTGCTAAATCATTTTTACCTTGTTTTTTGCAAATAATTCCGCGATTGTAGTAAGCACTCAGCATGATTGGGATTTATTTCAATCGCTTTGTTGTAGTCAACTATAGCTAAATCATCTTTGCCTTGTTTTTCGTAAATCAGACTCCGATTATGATAAGCATCAGCATAATTTGGATTTATTTCAATCGCTTTGTCGTAATCAGCTATCGCTAAATCATATTCTTCTTGCTGATAATAAATATTTCCTCGATTATTACAAGCATCAGCATGATTGGGATCAATCTCAATTGCCTTGTCATAATCGGCTAAAGCAAGTTGGTTTTTTCCTTGCTCTCGATAATAAATTCCACGATTATGATAAGCATCAGCATTGGATATCCCTTGTCGAATCAGCTGCTAAATCATCTTTGCCTTGTTTTTCTGAAAAAAGACCCCGATTGCAGTAAGCATCAGCATAATTGGATTTGTATTCAATCGTCTTGTCGTAATCAGCTATAGCTAAAGTCATCTTTGCCTTGTTTTTTGCAAAAAAGACCCCGATTGTGATATGTCTCTGCACAATTTGGACTAATCTCAATCGTCATGTTGTAGCCTGCTAAAGCTAAGTCATTCTTACCCTGTTTTGTCGTAAATGAAACTTCGATTATGATAAGCTTCGACGATAATTAGGATTAATCTCGAATCGCACGATCATAGTCAGCTACAGCTAAATTATATTTTTCCTGTCTAGAATAAATAACTCCGCGATTGTAGTAAGCAAGAGCATGATTTGGATTTATTTTAATCGTCTTGTCGTAATCAGCTATAGCTAAGTCATCTTTACCCTGTTTTTTGTAAATGAAACTTCGATTATGATAAGCTTTGACGTAATCAGGATTAATCTTGATCGCACGATCATAGTCGGCTACAGCTAAATTATATTTTTCCTGTCTAGAATAAATAACTCCGCGATTGTAGTAAGCAAGAGCATGACTAGGATTATTTTAATCGTCTTGTTGAATAAGCTATAGCTAAGTCATCTTTCCCTGTTTTGTAAATAATTCCTCGGTTATAGTAATCTTCACGATAACTAATTCCTCGGTTGATGTATGCTTCAGCGTAATTAGGATTAATCTCAATTGCTTTATTGTAGTCAGTTAAAGCCAAACTATATTTTTTCAGCTTATGGTAAACAACTCCTCGGTTAATATATGCTTCGGCGTAATTGGAATCAATTTTGATCGCGCGATTTAAGTTAAATAAGGCTAAGTCTTTTTTTTCTTGCCAAAGATAACAAACTCCCCGACTATAATAAGCTTCGGCATAATTGGTATCAATCTCGATCGCTTTATCAAACTCTTCGAGTGCCTGGCTATATTTTTGCTGATGATGATAAAGTCTTCCTTTCTCTAAACAGGCTTCAGCATAATTGGGTTGAGATTCATCAAAGCGATCGTTTGCAGAATTATGTTTGGTCATAGCTTATTCTGAGAAAACCTTTAACCAAAGTATATGTACGATACCAATAAATTATGCACTAAATATCGAGCTGACAGTTTGTACAGAGTAATAAAAATCGACATCCGTTTTAATTCCGAAAACAAGATATCCTAGCATAAAGAAAAGAAGCCAATGATTTAATATAGAAAAAGCGGTGCTAGACCTAAAACTAATTCGAGCCAACCCCGAAAAAATCCAAGACTCAATCGATCGCCGTAATGGTAGTTATAATCTTCAGCCGATTGTAGAATTAGATCGTGCATCGCGAGAATTGGAAACCAACCGCAGTCAACTCAGCGCGCGGGGTAATGAAATTGGCAAGCTGATTGGCAAAAAGATTGGTAGCGGTAGCGATCCTCAAGGAGAAGAGATTGCCCAGCTTAAAAACGAAGGGAATGATATCAAGACTAAATTAAGCGAGCTAGAACCTCAAGAGAAAGAATATAAAGCCAAAATAGAGGCTCTTTTACTAGAATTACCCAATCTACCCGATGAATCCGTTCCCTTGGGTAAAGGTGAAGAAGACAACGTAGAAATTAAACGTTGGGGTGATGAATACATTACTGATAATAAGAACGTTTTGCCTCATTGGGAAATTGGTGAAAAGCTAGGTATCTTAGATTTCAAACGAGCAGTCAAAGTGGCACAAAGTCGCTTTGTTAATCTTGTGGGTGCAGGGGCAGCTTTAGAAAGAGCATTGATTAGCTTTATGCTCGATACTCAAATTGCTGCGGGCTATTTAGAAGTTATGCCACCCGTATTAGTCAATAGTGCATCTCTACAAGGTACAAGCCAGCTACCCAAATTTGCCGAAGATAGCTTTAAATGTAGCAACGACAATCTGTGGCTCACTCCTACTGCTGAAGTACCCGTAACCAACCTCTATCGCGATGAAGTAATTGAAGATAGTGAGTTGCCCATCCATCACTGTGCCTACACTCCCTGTTTCCGTCGAGAAGCTGGTAGCGCAGGAAGAGATAGCCGAGGATTAATTAGACTGCATCAATTTAACAAGGTGGAATTGGTTAAAGTAGTCGCTCCAGAAACTTCTGAAGCCGAACATCAAGCACTGGTAGAAAATGCCGAAGCCATCTTACAGGCTCTAAAATTGCCCTATCGCATTTTAGAACTATGCACGGGTGATATCGGTTTTGGCGCAGCAAAATGCTATGACTTAGAAGTCTGGTTGCCTTCTGCCAATATGTATCGCGAAATCTCTAGCTGTTCCAACTTTAGAGACTTCCAAGCCCGTCGTGCCAACATTCGCTTTAAACAGGCAGGTAAGAAAGGTACGCAGTATGTTCATACCCTTAACGGTTCGGGGTTGGCGATTGGTAGAACAATGGCAGCAGTGTTAGAAAATTACCAGCAGCCTGACGGTACGGTTAAAGTGCCTGATGTTTTACAACCTTATTTAAAGAGAGAGGTTTTGTAGATAGTCGAAAATACGACATTGATTCGGTGTTGGGTTACGGCATAAAGTCAGTCACAAATATAAATTTTTGTTCATGTATTTCGCCTAACCTAACCTACAATTTTCTGTCCCCAAGTCCCTTAGTTAGTGCGAGCAAAGATCGCTCTATGTCGAGGACTATTAATGGTAATACTAGGAACATCAAAACCTGCCTTGGTAAAAGCTTGTTCTATATCCAAAGCGAAATATCGATCCAAATAAGGCTCAGTACTTTTTAATAAAGTAAGAATATAAGGAGGCATTTTTAAAAATATTTCCGACTGAGGATTCATATCCATAATTGCTAGATAACCACCTGGGCGTAACAGACGACGAGCTTCGGCAATAATTGCCTCCGCAGCAGCGGTAGGTAGTTCGTGGAACATCAAACAGGCAGAAACGAGATCGAAACTACCGTCAGGTAATTCTGTAGATTCCGCAGCAGCATGAACCCAATTAATATTTTGCTTAGCTTGTTCTCCTCTATACTTTGCTACCGCTAGAAAATAAGGAGATAAATCGATTCCTGTTACTTGAGCATCGGGATAAATTTCTTGTAAAGCAAAGGTACTCATCCCCGCCCCACAACCGAGATCGAGGATATTGTTAGGTGTAATATCAATATTTTCTAGAATCGCGTCACTATAGCTTCCGCGCAGCATCGGATCGCCACTGACATCACCCTTTGACCATATCTGAGCGTGGACAGCACGGGAAGCCGATTCTACCTCCCAAGCAGCTTTCCAGCTTAAATTACCCTCGTCGTAAGCGTGAAATGAGGTAGTGTAATATGCAGGATATTGTAAGTCTGGATTTTGCACTGCGATTAGATCTTTATCCCAATTGCGATCGCTTAATTGTTGGACATTTTCTCGCCAAGGCACACCAATCGATTCGGCTCTTTTAATCATCATGTTGCGAGCGCGATTTTTAGCAAAGTTCGCTAGAGGTGCGATCGCTAAAATACCATTGACCAGACGAGAAGCTAATCCAAGCCGAGTTTTGGGTGCAGTAATAGTCATTAAAAGTAATTAATTTTAAACGATCGAAGTCTCCATTATTTTAAGGCAACTATAGATCCAAAATTTTATTAATGATTAGTTTAGTTACAAAGAGTGCTGCTCTTTATAATAAACAAAGTAGAGTTTAGCTAATAACAATCATTCTTTAAGATTAAAAACTTAAGTAACGTGGAACGAAAAAACGTTTGTACCAATTCTCACTGGGAACAACTAGTAGGCTATTCAAGAGCAGTTAGAATCGGCGATAACATTCATGTTTCTGGTACTACTGCTACTAATGAAGCAGGGAGAATTGTTGGTTTGGGCAATCCATATACTCAAACAAAGCAAATTATTGAGAATATTGAGTCAGCATTGATTATGGCTGGAGGAAGTCTCAAAGACGTAGTACGGACAAGGATTTATGTAACTAATATCGATCGCTTGCAGACAGTTGGTCGAGCTTATCACGAGTATTTTGGCGACATTCGCCCTGCTACAACGATGGTGGAGGTTAGCCGTTTAATTACACCAGAAATGTTAGTAGAAATAGAGGCAGATGCGGTGGTTCTGAACAACCTATAACTTAATTGAATTATTCAATCTCGCAGCTTTGAGTAAACAAAGTTTTCAGCCACTATTAAGTACTTATTGTTAATCGGGGTTGACGATTTAAAAAACCTTTAATTGCCCGTAATTTTTATCTGGTAGTCATTATTCTTATTTGCTTGATACGATCCTACCCAGATTTGATATATTCCTGGTTGCCATTGTCCTTCAATCACAGGGTTAGCACTACCCGCATCGTCATTACACCACGTTCCACCTGCCCCTTGTACTAAAATAGTAGTATCTGATGTACTTTCTACTTCCAGACGCAAATGTTCAAAAAAAGTATCTATCTCTAAAGTGTGATTTGGTTGTTGGCGAGCAAATCCATCACAATAACCAGTAGGCGTATTTTTAGTTTGAGTTATTTCTAATGCCGTAACCGAACCTCCACTCATTCCCTGTATAGTTAATGGTTGATTAATAGTATTTTTATTAATAGCAATATTATTGTTTTGAGCGAAAACAGGATTAATATTAGAACCTACAATTGCTCCTATTAACAATAACCAGTATTTTTTTTTAAGGATTAAATTACATTTATATAACGAAAACATCACTGTTTTAACAGCAGCTTGTAGCACTTATTTTTTGCCTAACTTATTTAGTAAATCATACGTTTCTATAGGACGCTTTTACTAGTCGGTTTGTTCCAGTTTTGAGTATTATTTCGATTTAGCCAATTGATTGAATTCTTCGATCAAATCAAAAGTAAATCTTAAGTTTTCTTTATTTAATAGTTTCAAATATGTTCAGAGTGTATAAGATATTCGACAACCAACTTAAGACGGGACAGTAGGCAGGGCAAAAGTTTTGGGCTTAGATGATTTTCTCGACTTCCTCGGTTGAGGTAACTCACTAATATTTTCAATTAAATATTTAAACAAGTCAGGAAACTGCTGACCAAAGAGTCTCTCGGCAGCAGTAGTACCATCATTTCGTTTCAGGGCAAAGTTATGAATGACCGTGGCGACTTTTAATCGTTTCGATGATAATCCTCGTCGGTTATGATGGACTTGAGAAAGATATCCATTCCGCCCTTCTACAGCAGAGGAAGAACGCTGGAATTTACTGACCATCCAAATTCCTCTCACAGCCAATCCCGCCTTGAAGAGCAAAAACAAAGATAGTGGCTAAAACTAATAAACGAAGCAAACTCGCCCCTTCTTCTGTTTCCCAGAGAGAAGACTCTGGATGCGGGTGAGTAGTTTGATTTGGTGAATCTCAAGACTGTTCGGTAGTCTTTTTAGCTATTTCATTTGCCCCCTAAATCCCTCGATATTGCGGGATTTAGGGGGCAAAATGAAGAATGCAAATACAAAAAAACAACTCTTCAGATTTATTCTTAGCCAGATATCTTGTCCAAAGTTTGCTGTAGACGAGTTTTATCCGAACCTAGTTTGTTTAAGAGTAACCATGTTTGGGTTAAATCGGGACCGTGTAATTCCCCTGTCAGACTAGCGCGAAGCGATCGCATTACTAAGCCTTTTTTAACTTTCTGACTTTTGGTAACTTGCTTTATTAATGCTTTGGCATCTTCTTCAGCAATACTTTCAGCATCGTTAACCCCTTCAATAATTTCGCTGACTACGGCAGTAACGCCTTCTTGCTTGAGCAAGTCCATTGCTTCATCGCTGTAATCAAAAGAGTCTTCAAAAAATATGCTAGTTTCTTTAATTACGTCGGTTAAACGGTTCAAAGTAGGTGCGGTTAAAGCCGTTAGTTGTTCTAACCAACCTCGATCCATTTTATCGGCTTCATAGCCAGCCTCTTTCCAATAGGGAATCAAGAGATCCGTTAGCTTATCAGCGGGCATTTCATGGAGATATTGACTATTAATCCAGTCTAATTTATCCCAATCAAATTTTGCCCCAGCTTTGTTGACGCGATCTAGATCGAATTCTGCTGCTGCTTCATCGAGAGTGAAAATCTCTTTAGTGGAATCAGAAAAAGTCCAACCAAGCAAAGTCATGTAGTTAACCAATGCTTCGGGTAAAAATCCCATTTTACGGAAGTCATCAATGGAAGTTACCCCATCTCGTTTAGACAGTTTTTTACCATCTGTGTTGAGAATTAAAGGAGTATGGGCAAAGATGGGAATTTCCGCGTCTAATGCTTCATAAAGCAAGATTTGCTTGGCTGTATTGGCAATATGATCTTCTCCACGAATAACGTGGGTGATCTTCATGTCTATATCATCTACAACTACCGCCAGGTTATACAAAGCCTGTCCGTAAGGCTCATCCCCTTCGGCTGCACGGGCAATCACCATGTCCCCACCAAGATCTTCGCCTTGCCAGCTAACAGTATCTCTAACAACATCCTTCCAGGAAATAGTGCGATCGCCATCAATTTTAAAACGAATTACAGGCTTACGTCCTTCTGCTTCAAATGCTTGTTTCTCTTCATCGGATAAATCGCGATGACGGTTATCATAACCAGGGGCTTTCCCTGTAGCCTTTTGCGTTTCTCGCAACTCGTCTAATTCTTCGGGAGTGCAGTAGCAAGAATAAGCAAAACCTTTATCGATTAAGGTTTGTACCGCTGCTTGATACTTATCCAAACGTTGAGTTTGAAAAAATGGCCCTTCATCCCAATTTAAGCCCAACCATTCCAATCCTGATTTGATGTTTTCCGTGTATTCAGGACGCGATCGCGCTTCGTCTGTATCTTCGACTCTTAAAACAAACGTACCTTGATGATGGTGAGCATATAGCCAGTTAAACACCGCTGTACGTGCTGTCCCAATATGTAAATTTCCCGTGGGTGAAGGAGCAATCCTTACTCTAACGCTCACAAAATACCTCTAATTTCAAATTAATAATTTCTCTGTGCAGTCTTTTATTGTAACGAGATTAAGGGACTTGTCGGCGACAAAATTTAGCGATCTCGAAAAATGAATTCATTTGATTTTGAAAAGTTACATTTGGGTTTCAGGCGTAACTTAGGTAGCATTGAAAAGGAAAAATTATATATCCTATATAAGATAAAGATTTAGCTATTAATTAATGTCTGTTGTCACTCATTTGGGATATAACATAACCTAGATGGATTTTGATAAAACTGACAAAGCAAATACTTTACAAATAGTACTTTAACGAACTAATAATTTATGACTGCACAAGCGCCAGCAAAAGAAAAACAAAACACTCAAGACTATAAAGTCGCGGATATTTCCTTAGCAGAGTGGGGACGTAAAGAGATCTCCATAGCAGAAGGTGAAATGCCTGCATTGATGGCAATTCGTAATAAATATAGCCAAGACAAACCCCTACAAGGGGCAAAAATCATCGGCTGTATTCACATGACTATTCAAACGGCAGTTTTGATTGAAACTTTAATTGAATTGGGTGCAGAAGTCCGTTGGTCTTCTTGTAATATCTTCTCTACCCAAGACCACGCTGCTGCTGCGATCGCTGCTGCGGGAATCCCTGTCTATGCTTGGAAAGGGGAAACTGAAGAAGAATACATCTGGTGTATCGAACAGACTTGCCACAACGCAGAAGGCGATCTTTGGGATGCCAACATGATTCTTGATGATGGTGGTGACTTGACTGGTCATATCCATGAGAAGTATCCTCAAATGCTAAACAGCATTCATGGCGTAACTGAAGAAACTACCACAGGCGTTCACCGTCTTTGGGAAATGCTTGAGAGTGGCGAATTAAAAATTCCTGCGGTTAACGTTAACGATGCCGTAACTAAAACTAAAAACGATAACAAATACGGTTGTCGTCATAGTTTAAACGATGCGATTAAGCGTGGTTTAGATCACCTAATGGCTGGTAAAAAAGCTCTTGTCATCGGTTATGGTGACGTGGGTAAAGGATCTGTCGCTTCTTTACAACAAGAAGGCATGATCGTCAAAGTAGCCGAAGTCGATCCTATCTGCGCTATGCAAGCCTGCATGGATGGTTTTGAAGTAGTTTCTCCCTACATTAACGGTGAAAACGACGGTACTGCTAACAGCATCAACAAAGAATTATTAGGTTCTCTAGATATGGTTGTTACTGCTACTGGTAACTACAATGTCTGTAATGCTCATATGCTGGCTGCTTTAAAAAACAGTGCTGTAGTTTGTAATATCGGTCACTTCGATAACGAAATTGATACTGCATTCATGCGTAAAGAATGGCGTTGGGAAGAAGTTAAGCCTCAAGTACACCAAGTTTATCGCAGCAACGATCCTCAAGACTTCCTATTACTATTGTCTGAAGGACGTTTGGTTAACTTGGGTAATGCTACTGGACACCCTTCCAGAATTATGGATGGCTCTTTTGCCAACCAAGTATTAGCACAAATGTTCTTATACGAACGCAAGTTTGCTGATAAGTCAGATGCAGAAAAAGCAAATGCTATTACCGTAGAAGTATTACCTAAGCATCTTGATGAAGAAGTAGCTCGTTATATGGTTGCTGGATTTGATGGTGTAATTACTAAATTAACGGTCGAACAAGCTAAGTACATCAATGTACCTATAAATGGTCCATTTAAAACTGACGCTTATAAGTATTAAAAAAGCTATAAGCCATAGGCTATAAGCTATAAGCTGTTAAAATTGATTGAATATTGAAAAAAGGTGGGCAATGCTCACCTTTTCCTTTATTGTTGTTTATTAATCTGTTGATATTGTTTTAGAATAAAATAATTTTTAAGATGGCTAAACTCTCTGTCGAACTAAATCGTTATTTTTTTGAAGAAGATAGGAACGAAAAAGTAACATTAGGAGATATCTTAGCTTTGACTGGAGAAAGAGTATTTGGCTTTTTAATAGTAATTTTATCCTTACCTTCTGCTTTACCCGTTCCTGCTCCTGGATACTCTGTTCCTTTTGGCATTGCGATATTTTTCTTGGCAATACAGCTAATTGTAGGACGCGATCGCCCTTGGCTTCCAGATAAATTATTAAAAGGTTCGATGAAGCTAGAAACAGTACAAAAGTTTCTCAAAATGGGTCTTCCTTGGGTCAAAAGAATTGAAAAAATTACTAAACCCCGCATTGCCTATCTTTGTACGAGCATTCCAGGTAAAATTATCTTAGGTAGTGCAATCGCTTTAATGTCGGTTTCAATGATGATTCCCATTCCAGGAACAAATACCTTACCTGCGATCGGTATTTTTGTCACTGCCTTTGGTTTACTAGAAGATGATGGAATAATTTGTATTGCAGGCTTATTTATTTGCTCTTTAGGACTAGCACTAACTACGTCTATCTTAGTTTTTGGTGCAGTAGCCGTAGAAAAATTTATCGATTTAATTAAAGGCTATGTTGGCGCGTAGCCAACTGATAAGCTTACATAGCGTTGCGGATTTGGCTTGGGACATTCTGCTTGGGAGTATAAATTTATCCTTTATCCTTCATCCTTACGAGCGGATAGCTCAACTTTTTCCTAATTTAATTCTGTAGGGCTGTATATCATTGGTTGCTACAATTTAATCTAAAGTTAAGATTTAGATAGGTTGTGACAGTAAAAAACCTGTAATAATACCCATCAAACAAGGGCAAAACTAATACACCATAGAAGAGTGAGGTGTATTGGAGGATATATAAATTGTGTCTACTAAACTTGTTACGGTTGGAAATAGGTTGCTTACCGCTGCTATGTTAGTCGTATTGTTGATAGCTTGTCAAGAGATGCCAGAAGACGGTAAATTTAGTGGTATTAAAATAGAACATCTCGGCGATAGATAGATCTTAGATTAATTTGAGTTGGCTAAAAAGAAAGTTATATCAGGCTGTCTTTCCCTCAATAAATCTTTGATGATTTACTTGGCTTTACTTGCATTGTAAAAAGTTGAAATATTAGCTACAGATTTTTTCAGGCGATCGCCTTTGGTCATCTTAATCATCATTTATTTAAGATGCAGTATCAATGCGATCTATAACGTAGCAAATTATTAGCCAGATACCAGCACTGATAAAGATAGTAAGCAATAGCCTCAAAATAAATAGCTTAATATCTTCAGAGAAACTTTGACTAAAATTGTATATTAAGGTTGCATCAACTGCGGCAGTAAAAAATCCCAAACCTTGTTTTAAGTTTTTATTGGATATGTTTTTATTCATATTAAATATATCTTTGGAATAATCCCTACAATTCTAAAGACTAATTCAATATCTGCCTAGTGTCCAAAGTCGTATTTGCCAGATTTAACTCCAAAACAAGTATAAAAATCAATTGCTTTAGGGAAGGTGGGAACTAGCCCACCCCAAACTATTAACTTAAACCTTCAACTAATTGCTGTTTGGCAGTATTTAAAGCCTCTTCTAACTTGCTAGCATCTCTTGCACCAGCTTGAGCTAGATTTGGTCTTCCACCGCCTCCACCACCACAGATTTTAGCGATACCACCGATAAATTTACCTGCCTGCATTTTCTTTTCTTTAATAATTTTTGGGCTGAAAGCTGCTACCAAACTTACTTTTCCCTCACTAGGAATTGAAGCAATTACTACGGCTGATTCGCCCAATTTTTGCTGCAATCTTTCTGCTGCTGATTGTAATGATTTGGCATCCATTTCTCCCATATTTGCGACCAAAATTTTATAGTCTCCTGCGGTTTCAGCTTGGGATAATAAACCGTCGGATTTTGCTAGAGCAAGTTCTTGTTTGGCTGCTTCTAATTCTTTTTGAGTGCTTTTAAGTTCTGCTTGTAAATTGTTAACGCGATCGCTTATTTCTTCGGGCTTAACTTTAAAGCGATCGCTTAATTCTTTTACTACTTTATCCCGCACATTTAAGTAATCTAAAATAGCAGCACCCGCTACCGCTTCAATCCTTCTAACTCCTGAAGAAATACCAATTTCAGAAATGATTTTAAATGCGCCAATTTCTGCGGTATTGGTAACATGAGTACCGCCACAGAGTTCCATCGAAACTCCAGGGAAATCTATTACCCGCACATTATCGGCATACTTCTCGCCAAACATGGCGGTTGCACCTTTAGCTTTAGCTTCTTCTATGGGCATTACATTAATATCTGCTTCGTGGGCTTCAGAAATCCAGGTATTAACCAAATCTTCCACCTGCTGCACGTCTTCTGGCGTTAAAGCGCGGGGAGAATTAAAATCAAAACGAAGGCGATCGAAGTTTACTAAAGATCCAGCTTGAGATACAGAATCATCTACCACCTGTTTTAATGCAGCCTGGAGTAAATGAGTTGCGGTATGGTTAGCCTGAATGCGACGGCGACAAGAGCGATCTATAGTTGCGTTCACCAAATCCCCAACATTAATCGTACCGCGATCGACTTTACCCTGATGAACGAATATATTACCTTCTTTTTGCACATCGTCAATACGGATTAAAACATCATCTCCAGATAAATAACCCTTATCCCCTATCTGTCCCCCAGACTCGCCATAAAAAGGCGTTTTATCCAGTATAATTTGAACATTATCACCCGCATTTGCTGTAGAGGCGTTTTGGGAATCCTCATCATTGCTAACTACAATACCCATTACCTGAGATTGTGTAGTTAACTGGTTATAGCCAATAAATGCCGTCTCGCTGCTGTCGGTAACTATTTCACCCAGGGCGTTTTTAGTCGTTAAATCGATCGCTTTGTGGTCGCCTTTAGAACGCTTGCGCTGTTCCTCCATTTCTTCGACAAAGCCAGCTTCATCTACAGTTAAGCCTTGTTCTTCTGCTATCTCCTGAGTCATTTCCAAAGGAAAACCATAGGTATCGTAAAGATCGAAAGCATCCTTGCCAGAAATTTGTTGTTCGCCTAAGTTGGCAGCATTAGCAATAATATCTGCCAACAACTTCTCTCCTCGATCCAAAGTTTTAAGGAATTGAGTTTCTTCTCGTTCCAATTGACCTTTAATAAAGTCTTCTCGTTCCCTAATATTAGGATAAGTCGATTCTGATAAAGCGATCGCAGTTTCCGCAACTTGGTTAATAAAATTTCCCTCAATCCCAATCAATCTACCCTGACGTACTACCCGACGAATCAAACGGCGTAAAATATAGCCTCTACCCGTATTGTCTCCTGTAACTCCATCTGCAATCATGTGAACCACTGCACGGACATGATCGCCTATTACTTTCAGGGAAGTTTTAGTTTTTTCATCGGCTTGTTTATAATCCACTCCCGCCAGATCCGCAGCAGTTTTGATTAGAGGAAAGATTAAGTCCGTTTCGTAATTATTAGGTACTTGTTGCAGGATTTGCGCCATCCTTTCCAAACCCAACCCCGTATCGATATTCTTGTTTTCTAACGGCGTAAGATTTCCATCTGCATCGCGGTTATATTGCATAAATACCAAGTTGTAAAACTCGATAAATCTGCTGTCGTCTTCCAAATCTATATTTTCATCCCCCAATTCTGGATGAAAATCATAATACAACTCCGAACAAGGACCACAAGGACCAGTAATACCCGATTTCCAGAAGTTATCTGCTTCTCCCATACGCTGAATACGATGTGCGGGGATGCCTATCTTGTCGCGCCAGATCCCAAAAGCCTCGTCATCTTCTTTGAATACACTGGGTACAATGCGATCTGCGGGCAATTTATATACCTGGGTAGATAATTCCCATGCCCATTCTATAGCCTGTTCTTTAAAATAATCTCCAAAGCTAAAGTTACCCAGCATCTCAAAGAAGGTATGATGTCTAGCGGTGCGTCCTACATTCTCAATATCATTAGTACGGATACACTTTTGAGAAGTTGTAGCGCGAGGTTGGGGTGCTTTGCGTTGTCCCATAAAAATTGATTTAAAAGGAAGCATTCCCGCAATAGTTAGCATCACCGTTGGATCTTCTGGGATGAGAGATGCACTGGGTAGGATCTTATGCTGTCGCGATTCGTAAAATTTGAGGAATTTATCGCGGATGTCGCTACCGCTAAGAGATAAGAGATTAGCCATAGTAGTTTATTTAATTGTTTTTGTGTATTCTTTTATTTTTACATTTTTAGTCGTGCAAAGACGCAAAGGCGCGGAGAAATAGAGAGGAGTAATCAATATAGTTCATATCACAGCAAAACTTAATTACTCGAGCCTCAATGATATAGAAGAAGTTTATTTGACGATCGTGAATAAAGATTTTGTTAAATACATTAAAATTGTCGGAAAAAATAATATAAAACATTTGCTGAAAGAAGAATTACATAAAAAATTTCATCTTATCGCTATTGCTAATAAAAAAGGGAAGCTCAGATTTATGAGTTCCCCTTCTTGTTCAATTCAATTGAAATTAGCTACCCTCTTTAAATTAGAAAGAGCTTTTAACTTACTCTAATTTATATAGCTTATGCCTTATAGCTACAAGCAAAGTGCATCATTACTTGACAGCAACTTTTGCACCAGCATCTTCCAATTGCTTCTTGGTAGCTTCAGCATCCTCTTTGGGTACACCTTCTTTGACTGCTTTAGGTGTAGATTCAACCATTTCTTTAGCTTCTTTTAGACCCAAGCCAGTGATGGAACGAACAACTTTAAGGATCGCGATTTTCTTGTCTTTGGGTACTTCTTCAAGAACTACGTCGAATTCAGTTTTCTCTTCAGCAGCTTCTCCACCGCCATCAGTAGGGGCAGCCATCATCATTCCGCCAGTAGCAGCAGCACTTACGCCAAATGCTTCTTCAATTTGAGAAACTAATTCAGAAGCTTCTAGAAGACTCAAGGTTTTCAACTTTTCGAGAATTTCATCAGTTGCAGCAGACATATTTTACTCCAATGTAGATAAATAATTTTGTTGTGTGAATAATTTCAGAAAGTAAGCATAGAATATCCTATTCTTCTTTTTCTGAAACGGCTTTGATGCCTCTTGCCAATCCAGTAGGAATCTCTTTAATACCAACAGCAAGCTTGGTAGCCAAAGCGTTGATAGAGCCAGCAATTTTGGCATATAGCTCGTCTTTGGTAGGCAAGTCACCTAATGCTTCGACTTGCTCTTTAGAAAGAGCCTGACCTTCCATTACGCCACCGCGCAATTCGGTCTTTTTGGTTTCCTTCTGGAATCCTTTATAAGCTTTGACTGCTGCGCCGATTTCTTCTCCTGTGAAAAGAAACGCAGTAGCATCACTTAGTAAACCTTCTATTGGTTGCCAATTTTCATCACCATCAATGGCAATGTTCATTAGGGTGTTTTTGGCAATCTTGCAGCTTGCACCACTAGGGCGAAGACGATTACGCAAGTCAGTAATTTCAGCTACTGACAACCCTTCATAGTTAATGACAAAAGCTAGTTGAGCTTCACTCAAAGTTTCTTTGAGGTCTGCCACTATTTCTTTTTTGTTTGCCAGGGTTCTCCCCATTTCGTATCACCTCCTGTTTTTTGGAATCTTTTGGGTCACTCGTTCCCCTCCTTTTCAAGGCGGGGAACGAGTGACAGCTTTCCGCGGTCTAAACGACAAAACCTCTAGCTTTTCTGCCAGAGGTTGCCAAGTATTTATCCCCATTTCTTTCTATAGAAATAAGAGTATAAAACTAATGGACATTAACCTCGGCAGGATATTAAGCAATTTGATGATTAATCAAATCACGCCCGCTGTCTTTGGTACTAGTCGTTTAATTCTTTAATATTTTTTTGTAGTGTTTGGCTACTGATTCCATTAGGCTACATCAGACAAGCTTAGATCTTGCAAAGCACTGACATCAACCATAATTGATGGACCCATTGAAGCGGAAACATATACAGTACGCCAGTAACGACCTTTTGCACCACCTGGGCGATTGCGGTCAACGGTTTCTTGTAAAGCTTTTAGATTAGCTAATAAATCTTCCGCAGAAAAAGATGCCTTACCAAACATAACATGAACGATGCCTGTTTTGTCAGCCCTAAACTCTAATTTACCTGCTTTAAAGGCTTGAACTGCTGGTTCTAGATCGGCTGTAACCGTTCCGCCTTTGGGAGATGGCATTAAACCTTTAGGTCCTAAAACACGACCTAATTTGGCTACCTTGGGCATCATATCTGGAGTTGCAATTAAGATATCAAAATCCATCATGCCTTTGGAAATATCTTCAATTAGTTCTTCCGAACCATATATTTCAGCACCAGCCTCTTCAGCCTCCTTTACCTTCTCACCTCGAGCAATTACTGCCACTCTAACGACTTGTCCAGTACCTTTGGGCAAGCTTACAGTAGTTCTCAACTGTTGATCGGTATATTTAGGATCGATACCGAGTTTAATATGAGCTTCAGCCGTTTCATCGAATTTTGCCGTTGCTGTTTCTTTGAGTAACTGTAAAGCTTCAATAGGCTGATATGCCTTATCTTCTTCTACTTTTTGAATTAACTCGCGCATTCGACGAGATTGTTTTTTTGCCATGTTGTTTTTGGGTAACTAACGAAGCGTCACGCCTCTCCCCATTAAAGTTTGCAAGTGGTAATTTTTTCAAGGGCAGCAGATTTATTCTGCAACCTTTACGCCCATATTCTTTGCCGTACCCGCGACAATTTTCATTGCTGCATCAATGTCGTTAGCATTGAGGTCAGGCATTTTAGTCTGGGCGATTTCTCTTAATTGGTCTTGAGTAATCGTACCAACTTTTTGCTTGTTGGGTTCACCCGCTCCTTTTTCTATTCCTGCTGCTTTTTTAATTAAAACAGAGGCAGGAGGAGTTTTAAGGATGAAAGTAAAACTTCTATCTTCAAATACGGAGATTTCTACAGGAATTACAAGTCCTGCTTTATCTGCTGTTTTGGCATTGTATTCTTTACAGAATGCCATGATATTTACACCGTGTTGACCCAAAGCGGGACCGACAGGAGGTGCAGGGTTAGCTTTACCCGCAGGCAAAGCTAATTTAATTAACGCTACAACTTTTCTTGGCATTTTTTAGTTTTGTTTCTCGACTTGATTGAACTCCAATTCTACTGGAGTATCTCGTCCAAAAATAGACAGCAAAGCTTTTAGCTTGCTTCTTTCTGGACTGACTTCAATTACTTCCCCTTCAAACTCCTTAAATGGGCCAGAGAGGACAGCAATTTTATCTCCAATTTCCATGTCAATTTTAATGACAGGCTCTTGCTCTTCAGATTGCTTGAAGATACGCTCTACTTCAGCACGGGATAGGGGTAACGGCTTTACGTGACCTCTTCCTCGACCGTAGCGACGTTTTTGCTCCGCCCCCACAAAGTTAATCACATTAGGGGTGTTTTTGACTACCTGCCAAGCATCATCATCCATCAGCATTTTGACCAAGACATAACCAGGAAAGACCTTCTCATCACTGGTGTAGCGAGATCCGTCTTTACGAATTTTGACACTGGGAGTTTGTGGAATCTGAACTTGAATAACGCGATCGCCTATTTCTAGGGTTTGTATTCGCATATCCAAATCGGTTTTGACGCGCTTTTCGCATCCTGAAGCAACTTGAACGGCATACCAGCGAGGAGATCCTTTCGTTTTAACCTGGACTTTTTCCTCGGTTTGCTCTACTTCTAGCTCTTCGTCGTCATTATTTTCTGGCACATCTACTGTATCAGTTGTATCAGTCATATTAGAATACCTTTCCTGCTCCCCAAGCAAAGACATTATCGATTAGGTAAATAATTGTAGATACTAAAATAACCATCAAGATTACTGCTGCTGACTCACTGATGAGTTGCTGCCTAGATGGCCATACTACTTTACCCAATTCTTCTTTTGTCTGAACCACAAACTCGGCTGCGCCGTTGCCTTTGTCGGCTTCTTTTGCTGCGGGTTGTTCTTTTTTTACTATATCTTTTTTAGCCAAAACTTTTGCCTCGCGGTAGTATTCGCCGAAATAATTTTTATGAGAAATGTTGTTTATAATATTAGCTTTAAGGTAAAACAGTCGATATATACCGACTATCTCCATCGCTTGAATACTTCAAATAGTTAAATCAAATGAAGTCTGCTGATAACTATTATTAAGCTTAACGAATTACGAAGCAAATGGATGATGTGTATTTACTATGAAGCTCCAAATAGACTTCTGATAGAACCATTTGCTTATCTTCTGGTATATAAACAGGGTTTTACGCGCCTTGAAGGACTTGAACCCTCGACATCCGGTTTTGGAGACCGACGTTCTACCAACTGAACTAAAGACGCATTTGTATTCTGACTGTAAAAGTCAGACATTCCCGATTATACCGCATTATCGCATTTTTTTCTAACTCTTTTGGGCTTTTTTAGAAGAACCTTTGGTTAGACTGTCCTTGCCTTTGATAGGGCGATCGAAACGTTGTTTTATTCTAGTGGCTTTCCCGACGCGATCGCGTAGATAATATAGTTTGGCTCGACGAACCTTACCACGACGTTCTATTTTTATTGTGTCTACCATTGGAGAATGTAGTAAAAATACTCTCTCTACTCCTACTCCTTGGAACACTTTACGCACGGTGATAGTTTCATTGATACCACCGTTCTGCATCGAGATTACTGTACCTTTATAGGGTTGTACTCGCTCTTTGTTTCCTTCTGTAATTTTGACACCAACTTCAACTGTATCCCCTACATAAATTTTAGGGACATCTGACTTTAGATGTTCTGCTTCTATTGAACGTATAATTGCTTCGGCATTCATGGCTATTATAAAAACTCACGATTTACCATAATAGCTTTTTTTGAGTTCGCTGGGAAGGTAACAATTACTAATGACTGATTACTAATGACTAATTATCTTTCGCGGAATTCGATAACATTGCTTTTAATGGTCATATCGTAGCCACTAAAAAAGCTTTGCCCTAATAATCCCATGTCCATAGTTGGGGCAGTTATTACTAGAGGGTTGTCATAGTAGAGATCTGCCACGCTGACGGAATATAAGTAACCAGAAGACATTGCTACACGATTATTACTAGGAGTGGACACCCAAACATTTTGATGATGCTGTACCCGCAGAGTTTTTGCCATTTGCTTGGTGATTACTATTTGGCTTGCACCTGTATCTAGCATCATTTCAAACACATGGCGATCATTAAATTTGACATCAATTACGGGGATTCCACCACGTCTACTTTTGATAGGAATGCTATAAACGCCCTTTTGATACGTTTGAGGCTGTTGATAATTGTAACTGTTGGGTTGATATGTTTGAGGTTGTTGATTAGAAGGATTTTCTTTAGGTGAAGAGCTTTGACATAAATAGCCTAAATTAATTGGATCTCCATTACTATCTAACATGAAACAAGTTGAATTGTCTTGAGCCAAAGCAGTAATAGTAAAAGAATTGAATATGGTTGTTAAAAAGATTATCTTAAATAGCTTTTTCATTTTAAAAGATACGAATAAAAAATCGCGATCGCACAAAATAAATGAGATGTATATAAATATTTTCATGCCTAGCCTATCTTTTAAAAAATGTTGGTTATAAGACGTAGATCACAACATCTTTGATTTTATTAGTTGTAAAAACAATGAATTGTGGACTATAAATTATGGATTACATAATTTTTTGCTATGACTATAACTCCCGCACAAGAAGCGATCGCTAATTTAATCAATCTGGCAGAAAGAGGAGAAATAGATCCTTGGGATGTTCCTGTAATTACGATTATTGACCGTTTTTTAGACGAACTTGGGTTGATGGGTGAAACCGATTCTCCGCAGCAAGAAGCGGATTTACCTCGCTCTGGTCAAGCATTTCTTTGGGCATCAATGTTAGTTTTGTTTAAAGCTGATAGTTTACACTTGTTGCAGGAAGAATTATTGGAGATAGAAGAAGAAGAATTTTTTGAAGAAGAATACATTGAAACCGAAAGGCGATCGCTTCCTGCAAATTTAGAACAGCATATTCGTCGGCGTACTTCTGTCCAACCAGTTAACAAACGTCGGGTAACATTACAAGAATTGATCGAGCAGCTAGAACATATTGCAGCGGAAATAGAAGCAGCAGCCAACGATACATCTCCCAAGCGTTCTCAACGTTCCCGTAGCGCAGCAATTAAGGCGATCGCTCAGTTAGCTCACAACGAAAACCTGACGGAATTAGCAGCTCAACTAGAAAGCTTTCTCTATCTCAATTTGGCTCAGTTGTCTTGCGATCAAGACTATGTAGATTGGGAAAATTTGTTGCAGACATGGCATACTGCTGATGCAGCAAAAATTCTAAATCAAGACCATTCTCATGATTCCGACTTAGATCGAGCAGGGGTTTTTTGGGCGTTGTTACTTCTGTCTGCCCAGTCTAAAGTAGAATTATTCCAGGAAGAATTTTATCAAGATTTAAGTGTTCGCCCTCTCAACTCATGCCTTCAAACATGAGTGTTATGGAACTATTGTTGATAGACTGTAATGGTTTAAATATTTATAGTAAGTCTGGTTGAGGAGAAGCTTTCATGAAAGCCATGATCTTGGCGGCTGGTAAAGGCACTCGCGTTCGTCCGATAACATATACAATTCCCAAACCCCTGATTCCGATTTTACAAAAACCAGTCATGGAATTTCTCTTGGAACTTCTACGACAGCATGGTTTTGATGAGATCATGGTCAACGTGAGCCATTTGGCTCACGAAATAGAAGGATATTTTCGTGATGGTCAACGCTTTGGTGTTGACATTGGCTATTCCTTTGAAGGTAGTATTGTCGATGGAGAATTGGTTGGTGCAGCATTAGGTTCGGCTGGCGGTTTGAGAAAGATTCAAGACTTTAATCGGTTTTTTGATGACACTTTTGTCGTTCTTTGTGGAGATGCTTTAATCGATCTAGATTTGACCGCAGCAGTTAAACAACACAAAGCTAAAGGTGCGATCGCCACAGTCGTTACCAAAAAAGTTCCCAAAGAGGATGTCCCCAGCTATGGTGTAGTCGTGACGGATGACGAAGGTAGAATTAAGTCTTTTCAAGAAAAACCCTCGGTTGAAGAAGCTCTAAGTACGGATATCAATACAGGAATCTATATTTTTGAGCCAGAAATATTTGACTATATTCCATCTGAACAGGAATATGACATTGGTGGTGAATTATTTCCCAGATTAGTGGAGGAGAATGCTCCTTTTTACGCTGTTTCGATGGATTTTGAATGGGTTGACATTGGAAAAGTACCTGATTACTGGCAAGCCGTAAGGGGAGTACTAACCAGAGAAATTAAAAATGTTAATATTCCTGGAACAGAAGTTGCTCCTGGTATCTATATTGGACTAAACGTAGCGGTAAATTGGGACAAGGTAGAAGTTAAAGGACCTGTCTATATTGGCGGAATGACCAAAATTGAAGATGGGGCAAAAATTATAGGTCCAGCGATGATTGGTCCTAACTGCTATATCTGTAGTGGTGCAACCGTAGATAACAGCGTAATCTTTGAATACTCTCGTCTCGGTGAAGGTATTCGTTTGGTTGATAAATTGGTTTTTGGACGCTATTGCGTTGATAAAACTGGTGCAGCGATTGATTTACAAGCAGCAGCTTTAGATTGGTTGATTACTGACACTCGCAGCAATCCCACTAAACAAGAGCTGGACGAACACAAGGTGATTAAGGATTTTCTAAAGGAAGATAATTAATTTGTCTTAGGACAAGGATTAATGTTTTAAAATCAGCTATTAGCTAATGGCTGATTTTAACTACTCAAGGGAAAAGTTTGAAAAAATCGTGCAATTTTTAGACTTTTATTGCTATAATGATTTTGCATTAATGGGCTATAACTCAGTTGGTTAGAGTGTCACATTGACATTGTGGAAGTCGGCAGTTCGAGTCTGCCTAGCCCAATATTTAGACTAAGTAATTTAATTGATTCTACCGAGCTAGTTATCAACAAATTCTTTTAATCGTTTCATTCCTTCTTTGATAGTCTCCATGTCAGTCGCATAGGAGAAGCGAATGCAGTTGTCTGCACCAAAAGCTATTCCAGGAATGGCTGCTACTTTTTTTGTTTCCAACAATTCGTTGCAAAAATCTAGGGATTTCTTACCCGTCTGGGAAATATCAACAAACAGATAAAAAGCACCATAGGGTTTGGGACAACTCAATTTGGGAATGGCATTGATGGCTTCATACATATAGATTCTGCGGTTCGTAAAAGCCTTCATCATTTCCTGTACACATTCTTGAGAAGATTCTAAAGCGGCGATCGCGCCATATTGGGCAAAGGTACAAACATTAGACGTACTGTGTCCCTGAATTTTTGCCATTGCTTTAATAATCTCTACAGGTGCAGCAGCATAGCCGACGCGCCATCCAGTCATAGAGTGGCTTTTAGCAAAACCACTACTGGTAATGGTACGAGCAAATATTTCTTCGTTTATTGAGCCAATACTCAAGTGTTGAGCGTCATCATAAAGAATTTTTTCGTATATTTCATCTGAAACGACTAATATATCGCGATCGACAATTACTTTAGCTAAAGCTTTAACTTCATCAGGAGCATAAACTGTTCCTGTAGGATTGGAAGGGGAATTAAAAACAAACAGTTTTGTCTTGGAGGTAATTGCTTCTTCTAGCTGTTGGGGCGTAATTTTATAATCATTCGTTGCTAGGGTATCGACAATTATAGGAGTACCTCCAGCCGACTTAACCATTTCTGGATAGCTTAACCAATAGGGTGCGGGAATAATTACCTCATCTCCTGCTTCAATTAAAACCTGCATCAAATTGAACAAAGAGAACTTACCACCATTTGTGACAATAATATTCTCCGCTTGGTAGTTGAGATTATTATCATCTCTCAGCTTTGCGGCGATCGCTTGTCTGAGTTTTAATTCCCCCACCGCAGCACCATAACGGGTTTTTCCTTCATCAAGAGCAGTTTTTGCAGCCTCACAGATATGCTTGGGGGTAGGGAAGTCAGGCTCTCCCGCACTAAAGCTACAAACATCAATTCCTGCTGCTTTCATAGCTTTGGCTTTTGCCGAGATTGCTAAAGTTAGGGATGGAGAGATTTGATTTACTCTTGCTGCTAGTTTCATTTCGTAAAAACCCAAGATATTCTGTATGGCAACTGCTGAACGGGATTACTTATAGTTTCCCAAAGACTTTTGATAATAACCGAGATTCTGGCACTTTTCTTTATATTTCCCCGTAATTTTGCTGGTTTGTCATAAGGCGATCGCATTAGCGCGAAAAATCAATAAACAACCGTATAAATGTTACTAAGTATTAAGAAAATTGAGCTTTTACACCTAATTTGCCTGATTTGTAGGTACAACCATTAGTGTTCCCAATCATATGACTGTCAACTAGTATAAATATACTGTTTATCTTGCTAAGTCAGAGGCATTCGAAAGAACTATTATCCATTACTTCCTGCTTCCGAGCCATTAATTCATCTGTCCCAACCTATTAACGTAACTGCGATCTAGTTCATGGTTCATATAAAGCGCGTTGAACTTTCTCACTTCAAATCTTTTGGTGGTACTACGAAAGTACCCATCTTACCTGGTTTTACCGTAATTTCTGGACCTAATGGCTCAGGAAAATCGAATATCTTGGATGCGCTTTTGTTTTGCCTTGGTTTAGCAAGTTCTAAAGGCATGAGAGCCGATCGCCTGCCCGATCTTGTTAATAATAAGCATATTAGTAATGGGAAAGCAGCAGAGACAATTGTTTCTGTAACTTTGGACTTAACGGATCTAGGGGATTTGTCAGATGTAGTGACAACCATCAGTGATGCGAGGGATTTGACTCCGATCTCTTCTTCGGAAGAGTTGCAAGAGATGATGGGAGATAGTAGCAACGGTAATGGAAATGGGAATGGTAATGGGAATGGACATGATGAAAAAATAGAAGAAGATGAAATAACTGCCACAGTCGATCAGGAAGATAAAAAGATTATTGCGATCGCTAATGGGGATAGTCTGGAGTGGAAGGTAACGCGGAGGTTGCGGGTAGGGAAGAAGGGTAATTATACTTCGACGTTTTATATTAATGGACAGGTTGCTACAGCCACGGAAGTACACGAACAGCTACAGAAATTAAGAATTTATCCCGAAGGTTATAACGTAGTATTGCAGGGTGACGTTACCAGCATCATTACGATGAATTCCAAAGAAAGAAGGGAAATTATCGATGAATTAGCGGGAGTTGCAGCATTTGATCGCAAAATTGGACAGACACGGAAGACTTTAGACAAGGTACAGGAAAGGGAAGAGAAGTGTCATATTATTGCTCAAGAATTAATTGCTAATCGCGATCGCCTGGCTGCGGATCGGGTGAAAGCAGAGAAGTATCGCAAGTTAAAAGAAAAGGTACAGGAAAAGAAAAACCAAGAAAAAGTTTTAGTCTGGCGATCGCTTGTTCAACAGCAAGAAGAGTTAGAATCAAAAGTCTCTGTAGGAGAGTCGCAACAGACACAATTGACTGGTAGTATTGCCAAGCTGGAGGTCGAAGTAAAAGGGTGTAGCGAAAAGCTGGAAACTCTCAACGCTCAAGTAAAAGCCTTGGGAGAAGATGAACAGCTATCGGTAGCTTCGGATTTGGCAACGCAAAAAGCCAAACAGCTAACTCTACAACAGAAATTAGAGGAATTGAGTAATACTAGCCAGCAAAAACAACTAGCCTTAACTCAGACACAACAAAACTTAGAGCAATATCAGCAGCAAATTAAACAGTTGGGGTTAGAGAAAAGTAAGTTAGAGACTGAAACCATTCCTGCACTAACGAAGTTAGCTTTAGCTGCTAGAGAAACAGTTATTCAAAGCAAACAAAACGCCAATGCGATCGCCCAAGCTTCTGAAGCCTGGGTACAAGAGCAAGCAAATCTTTCTCGTCAGGTAACAGCGATTCAAAAAACCCTTAACCCCGAACGCACAGAGCAAGCTAGAATCAGCGAGAAGCACAATCAATTAAATACTAATATCCAATCACAAAACCAGTCTTTATCAGCGGTAGAAACGGAATTAACCGCCAAGCAGACTGAATACGATGCTCTCTCAGGTAAAGTAACCACCGAACAAGCCTTAGTCCAGGATATTGCAAGCCAACTAGCAGAAGCAGAAAGCGATCGCGCTTTGCAACAGGAAACTCAGCAACGATTATTAAAAGAACAACGAGATAAACAAAGGGAGTTGGATAAGCTAGAGGCAAAAACCCAAGCTCAACAAGAAGTGCAGGGAACTTATGCTAGTAAGATAATTCTCAATTCCCACATTTCAGGGGTAGAAGGTTTAGTCGTACAGCTAGGACAAGTAGAACAGCGTTATCGTTTGGCATTAGAAACGGCTGCGGGGGGTAGATTAGGCTTTATTGTCGTCGAAAGCGATCGCGTTGCAGCAGAAGGGATTGAATTACTAAAAAGGGAAAGAGGGGGGCGAGCAACTTTCTTACCTTTAAATAAAATCCAAGCACCCAAAATTGGCAACATAGCAACCATGCGTTTTGGCAGAGGGTTTGTAGACTTAGCAGTTAATTTAGTTGACTGTGACTCTCGTTACGATGAAATCTTTGCTTACGTTTTTGGCAATACCGCAGTCTTCGATAATCTCAACAATGCTCGTTCTAGCTTAGGCAAGCACCGCATTGTTACCTTGGAAGGGGATATCCTAGAAATGAGTGGTGCAATGACTGGGGGTAGTAAATCTAGTCGTTCCACACTACACTTTGGTGGTGCAGCTAACCGCGAATCTGGACAAATGGAAGAATTGCGATCGCGTTTAGCAGAGATAACCCGCATCTTAACTAGTTACGACCAAAGATTATCAAATCAGCTAGCCCAAATTAAAGATTTGGCAGAAGAGTTAACCGAAGCCAGACAGTTGGGTAGAGACAATAAAATGCTTTCCGAACAACTGGCGAAAGAAATTGCCCGCCTCACCGCACAACGAGAATTACTAATTAATCAGCTACATAATAATCGTCAAGAACGAGATACTATTCAAACTCGTCTAACAGAATTAAATCAGTCTATTCCCGAACAAGAAACCCAATTAGAGTCATTACAAGAACAACTAAAAGTATTAGAAGAGTCTCATCAAGAGAGCGAATGGCAACAGGTACAGGCTGTTATTAATAGTCAAGAAGAACAGTTACAAATACAAGAGCTAAATTTAAGAAGCTCGGAGACTTCACTATTAGATACAACGAATCAACATCAACGCCTGACAGAAAAAAATACCGAAGCAAAAGAACATAGAACCCAGCTACTTATTGATTGTTCCCAGATAAGCGATCGACAATCGATAGTCAGCAATCAACTAATAGAAATAAAAGAAAAGATCGCCGAAACAGAAATAGAACTAGCCAAACTATCAGAAAAATTAGGAGCAACCAAAGAAGAACGCGATCGCCTTGAAAACGAATTAAAGCAACTGCGCGATCAACATCAAAAACAAACTTGGCAGCTAGAAAAACTAAATTCCACTCAACAAGAAAGACAAGCAACTCTCCAAACTTTAGAACAGCAAATAGCCGAACAAGAACAAGAGTTACCCGATTCCTATTCCCGAAATTCCCCAGTTAGTTAACGAAGACGGAGTTGAAGCAGGAGAACTACTTACTTTTTCCAGTCTGCAAGAACAGGTAGAGCAATTACAAAAGCAAATTCGCAAGATCGAAAAACGCCTCGAAGCAATGGAACCTGTCAATATGTTGGCATTAGAAGAATACGAAAAGACAGAAGCCAGATTGCAGGAACTATCTCATAAATTAGACACTATCGAAGCAGAAAGAACTGAATTATTACTCCGCGTTGAAAAATTTACTACTTTACGTTTGCGGGCTTTTAAAGAATCTTACGATGCCGTAAATGAGAACTTCCAAAAAATATACGCCGAACTATCCGACGGTGACGGACATCTACAATTAGAAGACGAAGCAGATCCTTTTAATGGTGGTTTAAATCTCGTGGCGCACCCCAAAGGTAAAGCAGTACAAAAACTAAGTTCCATGTCTGGGGGAGAGAAATCTTTAACAGCATTGGGCTTTATTTTTTCCCTACAGAAATATCGTCCTTCTCCCTTCTATGCCTTTGATGAAGTAGATATGTTCCTCGATGGTGCAAATGTTGAGAAGCTATCCCGTATGGTGAAGAAACAAGCACAGTCAGCACAGTTTATTGTTGTTAGTCTTCGTCGTCCAATGATTGAGGCTTCAGAGAGAACTATCGGGGTTACTCAAGCAAGAGGCGCGCATACTCAGGTGTTGGGGATTAAGATGAAGTAGTTTTTTTGTCTCTCGCAGAGACGCAAAGACGCGAAGAGACAAAGAATCTGTTATAAATTTATTCAATATGGTTGAAATAGAATAGAGATTTCGATCCTAATGTCTTAGCAACCAAACAAATACTTAAAATATACAAAATATAAGTTAATTCTTTGCCCTCGATCTGGTAAAGATCCCACAAACACCTGGCAGCATTCATAGCAATTCCAGGTGCGGCTATATACTAAAGTGGAGTGCAGGAAAGTGCAATAAATCCAAAGGAAAACAAAATAAACTTCTTGAATGCAATTTGATCGTGGAGTTCAATATTGCCTAACAGTTTAGTTGAGTTAATGAAAGTTAATTATTTAATTTTTTTTGATAGCATCATAACAGCAAAGCGATTTTTTGTAACTATATAATTATATTTTAAAGTAATTTTTTTAAAGCTTTTCATGATTGCGGATTTATAAACTGTCCATGATAAGCATAAGATTCAAAACCTCTGTAGATAATTGCAGGCTTTCCTTCCGCGTGTAGTCGATATTCGCTATCTAGATGAATTTTGGAAGGTTTAGGAATAACAACTGCTACATCAGCAAATGTCCACCATAAACCGCAATGTTTTGCTGCTTCCCAATAACCTTTGTATTCAGAGCGATCGCAATAAAATATAATATCAATAGAGAAAAAGCATACTAATAATTTTAGGAATAAACTTGTTAAAGATAATTATCCTTTTGCCAAAGAACTAGTCACTGACATTGAAGGTAATATTTGCAAAGTAATAATTGATTTTGATGATTATCAGCGCATATTAGAAATGCTTGAAGACCAAGCTCTTTATCAGGCAATGAAAATTACTATAGACGAAGTTCCTATGAGTAGAGAAGAAGCTTTAAAAGAACTAGAACTATAAAGTGAAAACTGAATACTTGCCAAGTTTTATCAGAGACTTGAAAAAGCTAAAGAAAACACCCGTGTATTCTAGAATTTGCTCGACAATATTTAAAACAATACCCCAATGCGAAAATATTACAGAGATTGACAACATAAAAAAGATCAAAGGCTCATCAGAAGCTTATCGTATCAGAGTTGGTAATTATCGTATTGGCGTGTTTATTGAAAATGAAACAATAACTTTTGCTAGAGTACTGCATCGTAAAGACGTTTATCGTTACTTTCCCTAAACACGAACAAAAGCGATCGCCCTAACGAAAATTGCTCCGTTTCCCAAAAAACAGAGATTCGACAGTTGAGATATGGTAAATAAGTATAATTTTTAATTTAGCTTTTATCCAAAAACATCATTAAATGTCAGAATCAAAAAAAGTTATCGTGATTGGTGCGGGTTGGGCTGGTTTGGGTGCGACATCCCATTTAGCCGAACAGGGTTATGATGTTACTCTCCTTGAAGCAGCACCATATCCAGGGGGATTGGTAGCAGGTTGGAAAACCCCTGGAGGGAAATCTGTTGAGGGAGGAATTCACGGTTTTTGGTATCCCTACCGCAATATTTTTAGTAAAGTCAAAGCACTAAAGCTCGATCCTTTTACTCGCTTTACCCGTTCGTCCCAATATTCTCCTGCGGGTTTAGAGGTAGAATCACCTATTTTTCAGAATGAGCCTCGTTTACCTTCTCCTTTAGGCACATTTGTTTATACTAAGTTTAAACGTTTACCTTTAAGCGATCGCCTTTCTGCTTTACCTCTCCTCTATTCGGTAATCGATTTCGATAATTCTCACGAAGCTTGGCAGCGCTACGACAAAATGACCGCCAGAGAATTATTTAAGCAGTATGGAGTGTCGGAAAGACTATACAAGGAATCCTTTGAACCAATGCTACTGGTTGGTTTGTTTGCCCCAGGAGAACAGTGTTCGGCAGCAGCAGCCTTGGGAATGCTCTACTATTTCATTTTGGCGCATCAGCCTGATTTTGATGTGGTGTGGTGTCGCGGTACTGTAGGGGAAAAGATTTTCAAACCCTGGATTGCCCAAATCGAACAGGCTGGCGGGAAAGTGTTAACCAATAAGCGAGTTAGCGATATTGTAGTTGATGAGACAGGAAAAGCTACGGGGGTAAAATGTGGTGATGAATTTTTTGCTGCGGATGCAATTATCTCTAGCGTCAGCATTACGGGAATGAAAAAGATTGTTGAAAACAGCAGCACTCTCAATAATTATGCTCAATTCCGCAATTTATCCAATTTAAAAGGAATCGATGTCTTAGCTACTCGCCTGTGGTTCGATCGCAAGATTGATATTCCCCTACCTTCTAATGCTTGTTTTGGTTTTGACGTTACTACTGGTTGGACATTTTTCGATCTCAACGATCTTCATGATGAATATCAAGATGAACCAAATAGCGTCATTGAAGCAGATTTTTATCATGCCAATCAATTGTTACCCATGAGCGACGAACAAATCATTGAGAAAGTACACCGCGATCTTGCTACCTGTATTCGGGGTTTTGGTGCAGCTAAAGTAACAGACAGCAGCGTTATCCGCGTTAAAGAAGGTGTCACTCACTTCTTCCCTGGTAGCTATCAAAATTTACTCTCGGCAAAAACCGATATTCCCAATCTATACATGAGTGGAGATTGGATTGTTACTCGTCACGGTTCTTGGTCACAAGAAAAAGCCTATGTTACGGGATTAGAAGCAGCAAATCTCATCATCAGTGAATATGGCATCGGTAGAAATGCCAATATTATTCCCATCGAAGCCGATGAACCCCATATTCAAGCAGCTAGAACTATTAATAAAACTGTCAGAGATTTGACGCAATTTTTACCTAGCTTTTGGCGATCGTGACTGGTGTTATTAAGTATGAATCTAAATATCAGCACCTAGCTTTAAGCGATCGGTAATTATACAGGTAATCCTTCTAAAACATTACCTAAAAAGTCGGCACGACAGGCATGACGCTGAATTTTACCACTAGAAGTTTTAGGAAGACTACCTGGCTTAAGCAGTAGAGTAGTATATACCTGTAAATCGTGATTTTTGCTGATTTCTCGTTTAATCAGTTGAGTCAAGTCTTTGACGGTCATAATATCGCTAGTCGAATTATCATCAGATTTGCCAGAACGATTACTACTCCAATAACGACGTTCTACTTCTGCTAACACGATTAGTTTTTCTTCTCCTTGCATATCAATCGAAAAACTAGCAACACAACCAGGTCTAATCCAATCAGTTATCTCTTCTACTGTTTTTTCTATATCTTGAGGATAGTGGTTACGTCCTTTAATCACGATCATATCCTTAAGACGACCAGTGAAAAATAGCTCTCCTCCATCAATGAAGCCCAAGTCCCCTGTACGCAGAAAAGGTCCGACCCTAGTATCTTTTAAATAGGCGTTAAAAGTTGCTTCCGTTACCTGGGGTTGTTCCCAATAACCTTGAGCAACACTAGAACCAGATACCCAAATTTCCCCTACCTCTCCTGGTAAACAGCTAACTAAAGTTTCAGGATGAGCGATCGCAATTTTTTGATCGAACAAACTTCTACCGCAGCTAACTAAGGTGTGAGGGTTGGCATCACTAGCGTCGCTAGGAACAATCTTGTTTTCTTCTAAAGCTTTTCTCTGTACACTTTTGGTTATAACAGCATTATTTCCCGAACCTCCAGAAATAATCAAAGTTGCTTCAGCCATGCCATAGCAAGGATAAAACGCTGATGGGTCGAATCCATAGGGAGCAAAAGTTTCGGTAAACTGATTCAAAGTTTCATGATTGATTGGTTCTGCACCATTAAATGCGACTTGCCAACTGCTCAAATCTAATCCTTCTAGCTGTTCGGGCTTAAATTTACGCACACATAGGTCATAGGCAAAATTAGGACCCCCACTAGTGGTAGCTTTCTTGTTAGATATAGCCCTTAGCCAACGTAAAGGATTTTGCAAAAATATTAGAGGTGACATCAAAGTCACGGGAAACCCACCATAAAGGGGCTGAAGAACACCACCAATCAATCCCATATCGTGATAGGGTGGCAACCAAATTACTCCTCTACTTTGGGGAGAATGTCTAAAGCAACGATGAATGGCTTCTAGATTGTGGAGTAGATTTTGATAGGCTATTTTTACTCCCTTTGGTTCGGCAGTTGAGCCTGAAGTGTACTGCAAAAAAGCAATACTATCTTCTGATACATCGGGTTCACGCCAATTTTTAGCCTGATGAGGTGAAATAGTGTTGGTAGTAATCCAGTGTAGTTTCTTTAATTCTGGAGTCTTTTCTAGCTGTTTTTCCAGGCTTTGAAAAGTATCGCTATTAGTCAACGCCAAGTTTGTTTGAGCGTTTTGCAGAATATTTTGAATCCGATTTAAAGATCTGTTGGGTCGAGGAGGATAAGCAGGAATAGCAATTACTCCCGCATAAAGACAACCAAAAAAAGCAGTGATGTAGTCTAATCCAGCAGGATATAGTAATAGGACTCGATCTTGAGGAGAAGCGACAGATTGAAGATAAGCAGCGATCGCTTGAGCTTTTTGTTCTAGTTCACCATAGGTCAAGCTGAGTTCTTCGTTTTCTCCATCCACCAAAAAATTATAAATTGAGAAATGAGGTTGTTCTCTGGCTCGATTACGGAGAATATCAACCAAGGTAGCTGCTTTAATCTTGTTTTTTAGACCACTCATTCACTTTTGATTGTTTAAATCAATTTACACCATATCTTATTTATCGAGAATCCAAGTATATATCTCGTTAGAACATAATTCTGACCAGAGAAACTAAATTCCTCCACAGCTTACATCAACCACTACTCAAACAGAGTATAGTTGTGACACCTTGAGAATAGTCCTCTTAATTAGATAATTTATAGATATGGTTTTAAATTGATAGCATTTTAATTATGAATTCGCCAGAATTTTTCAATTCTCAAGCATTACAAAAGATTCTGGAAACCGAAATTGCCAGTTCTCCCCATCAGCGCATATCCTTTGCTAAATATATGGATCTTGCCCTATACCATGCCGATTATGGCTACTATAATTCTGGTATTACCAAAATTGGTAAAGAAGGTGATTTTTTTACTTCTTCTTCCCTGGGCAAAGATTTTGGGGAGTTGTTAGGGATTCAGTTTAAACAAATGTGGCACAATTTGGGCTGTCCTAATCCTTTTTATTTGGTTGAAATGGGTGCGGGAAATGGAGAATTAGCTCAAGACATTTTAAATTATTTTCAAGTAGAGAATGACGAGTTATTTATTCAAGCTCTGAAATATGCGATCGTCGAGCAGTCACCTGCTTTAATTAAAGTTCAGCAGCAGCGATTAAAATCCTTGCCAACTTTCGATATAGAATGGCAAGACTTGGTCGGAATTTAGCGATCGCCCTGTTGTGGGCTGTTTTTTTTCTAATGAGCTTGTTGATGCTTTCCCCGTTCATTTAGTGACCAAAAATGAAGGTGAACTCCAAGAAGTTTATCTTACTCTCGAACAAGGAAAATTAACTGAAACTATTCATTCCCTCTCCCAAGAAAAAATAAACCAATATTTTGATTTGGTAGGTATCGATTTATCCCAACCCCAATATCCCTCGAATTATCGTACAGAAGTTAACTTAAATGCCCTAGATTGGCTCTCAACCGTCAACAATAGTCTAAAGCGAGGATATATCCTTACCATTGACTATGGCTATCCTGCTGCCAAATACTATCGTCCTAGCCGTAGTCAAGGGACGTTGCAATGTCATTTTCAGCACCGCCGTCATAATAATCCTTATGCCAATCTTGGCTATCAGGACATAACTGCTCATGTCGATTTTACAGCTTTAGAACGTCAGGGAGAATTGTGCGGTCTAAAAACCCTTGGCTTTACTCAACAAGGATTGTTTTTAATGGCTTTAGGAATTGGCGATCGCTTGAATGAACTCTCTAGTGGTAAATTTGATGTCACGCAAATATTTCAGCGTCGAAACGCTTTACATCAATTAATCGATCCTACTGGCTTGGGTAACTTTGGAGTATTAATTCAAGGCAAGAATTTAACCGACTCCGAACAATCTCTTCAAGGTTTGACTGCGCCACCAATGTTTTAAAAAGAATTTATTTGGTTTGTTTATTATCAATGGTTCGGACAAAATTAAGCAGCAATATATAAATTATTAGCAAGTCGCTGTTCCAAAAAACTCAGCATTGCCATTATTTGTCGATCTGCCTTCTCAATTGAGCTTTTGTTATTAGTGATTTCTAAGAAAGAAATTAGCTTAATAGTATTGAAAAAATTGAAAGGTGGAAAGATGTCTGGTTTTCTGATGTAGTGTTAATCGATCCAGAGTCTTAACCTTAGATAGTAGAACCCATAAAAAAAACCATTGCAAAGGCAATAATGCGATCGCAATGGCTTTTAACTCAAACTACGCTTAAGTTTTTAAAAACAAAGCTTAAAATTCTGAACTTTCAGCGGGGGCTGTTCCCATTCCCATTCCAGAACTACCAGCAGATAAAACGTCAGCCTCTTTAACAAATCCACTGTATGCTTCCATACCGTGTTCGCTGATATCTAAACCTACTCTTTCTTCATGTTCGTTAACACGAATCCCAATGGTGACTTTTAGCAAAGTCCAAACGATAGCACTAAATATAACGGTGAATGCACCAATCGCTACGATACCAATGATTTGAGTAACGATGTTACCAGTACCAAAGATGCCTACTGCCAAAGTTCCCCAGATACCACATACCAAGTGAACGGAAGTTGCACCTACAGGGTCATCGATTTTGATGCTATCAAAGAAAGCAACAGAGAATACAACGATAATACCTGCGATCGCACCAATAACTACGGCTTCCCAATAATCTACATCGGCACAACCAGCAGTAATACCAACTAAACCAGCCAAAATACCGTTGATTACCATAGATAGATCGGGCTTACCATCCTTGATCCAAGAAGTAAAGGTTGCGGTAACACCACCTGCTGCTGCTGCTAAGTTAGTAGTTACAGCAATATATGCAACGTTGGCAGTTGCAGCCAATTCAGAACCAGGATTGAAACCAAACCAACCGATCCATAGAATTAAACAACCTAGAGTAGCAAAACCCATGTTGTGACCAGGAATTGCGCTAATTCTGCCGTTTTGATATTTACCTAATCTTGGCCCAAGAATAGCAGCGCCCACCAAAGCAGCCCATCCACCAACAGAGTGAACTACAGTAGAACCTGCAAAGTCAGAAAAGCCCATTTCACTTAACCAACCGCCATCCCATACCCAGTGTCCAGTAACGGCATAAGAAAATCCTACTAATAGGGTACTGAAGATCAAGAATGCACTGAATTTTATTCTTTCTGCTACTGCACCAGAAACAATAGTTGCTGCTGTGGCTGCAAAAGCTACTTGAAATAAGAATCCGATCGCAGGAGGAACTGCTAGGGGATATGGATCGTCTCCATAAGGCACGGGATCTCCATTAAAGAAGAATCCCTTTAAACCGATAAATGGAGTACCATCACCGTACATTAGAGCATAACCCACTGCCCAGTAAGCAAGGGTCGCAATCCCAAATACAATTAAGTTTTTAGCTAATATATTTACCGCATTTTTCTGACGACAGAAGCCTGCTTCTAGCATTCCGAATCCAGCATTCATAAAGATTACTAGAACGGAACAAAATAGCAAAAAGATTGAATCTAGAACAACTCTAAGTTCATCTAGAGTTGCAGGGGCATCTAATCCTTGAGCCGTAGCTGCCGAATCCCATACAACAACGATTGCTGCTGCTAGAGGAATGCAGATTAACCATGCGGGAGAGAAAGATTTAAATATTGTTCTTAAAGGTCTTGGAATCAAACCTTTAATTTGATTACCAACATCTCCAGCATTTTCATGCCTTGATGCTGATTTTGTTTCTAAGAATTTAGAATTCATCTACGCTTCAATTAATTTATAAAATATAGTCAGTTTGTCTACAATCACAAACTCAATTCTGTCTAGTTTGTGATTTTTTTTCATTTCTTGCCGTATTGATTAATACGTTTTTTCGACCGCAAGAAGTATACAATTGTGGGTTAAACAAAAAATATGATTTTAAGACCCAATTAAAATGCTTATATTAATTATTTTAACAATTTGCTTTACAAATATTCGTGACTCAAAAGCTGTCTGAAAATATTCTACAAATTTGGAAAAATTGTAGATTAGAAAAACTTATATAAACAAAAAAAACCGTCCCAAAAGAACGGTTCGTAAAAAAACTTAATGAAATTTAGCTAGAAGATCTATTAATTACTTAATAAATAACATTTCTTGATAAGTAGGTAAGGGCCAAAGATCATCAGCTATTTCGGCTTCTAAAGCATCAGCATCTGCTCGAACATCATCCATCAAAGTACGAACAGTACTAGCATAATGTTTCATATGCTCTTCGGTATTACTAAAGTCTTCCTTTTCAATAGCAGAAGCAAGTTTAGTTACTTTAGACATGATTGAGTTGGTCAACTCAGCCACAGTTTTGACGTTACCTTTGTCAAGATCTATGCCCATCTCGCCAACAACAGCAATAGTTTGAGACATATCAGTTAAATGTCTCATAGCAGCGGGATAGATAGAAGTTTTTGCTATATCTATAACTAATTTAGCTTCTACTTCAATCGAGAGAATATATTGTTCTGCATAAACTTCATAACGACTTTCAAGCTCTACAGGAGACAGTACGCCAGTTCTTTCAAACAGCTCTTCAATGTACTTCTCTTTGAGAGTAGGTAAAGCATCGGCAGTGGTAGGCAGGTTTAATAAACCTCTTTCTTCCACAGCCATTTTGTGCCATTTTTCAGAGTAGCCATCGCCACCAAAAATAACTGCACTGTGCTTTTCCATGATTTCTTTTAAAGCAGCCATGATAGCAGCATTTTGATCTGAACCCTTACTAAGTTCAGCTTCCAATAAGTCTCCTACAGCAGTCAGTGAGTCCGCTAGCATCGTATTAAGCGCAATTAATGGGCCAGAGACTGACTGACTCGAACCCACCGCCCGAAACTCAAAACGATTGCCAGTAAAGGCGAAAGGAGAGGTTCTATTGCGATCGCCCGCATCTTTTGATAGAGGGGGTAAAGTATCAACCCCAAACTCTAGTTTTCCGCTATGGCTGTAGTTATCGCTCATGCTTCCGCTAGCAATTTGGTTAAATAGTTCTTCTAGTTGAGAACCTAGATAAACCGACATGATCGCAGGAGGTGCTTCGTTTGCGCCTAAACGATGGTCGTTGCTAGCATTAGCAATTACCGCCCGCATCAGAGGACCGTATTTGTGTACTCCGCGAATTACCGCAGCACAGAAGACCAAGAATTGAGCGTTTTCGTGAGGAGATTCACCAGGATCGAGTAAATTTCCTTGGGTTGAGTTGCCCACAGACCAGTTAACGTGCTTACCAGAACCATTGATTCCAGCAAAGGGTTTTTCGTGTAGCAAACAGACAAAACCGTGTTTTTTAGCAGTTTGGCGCAACAGGGTCATAGTTAACTGCTGATGATCTGAAGCAACGTTGGCAGCTTCAAAAAATGGTGCAATTTCAAACTGACCAGGGGCAACTTCGTTGTGTCTTGTTTTCGCAGGTATACCTAGACGATACATTTTCTTTTCCACGTCTTGCATAAAGACTTGGACGCGCTCGGGAATTGCACCAAAGTAATGGTCGTCAAACTGTTGACCTTTGGCTGGAGGCTTACCAAATAATGTTCTACCAGCTAGTAATAAATCGGGACGAGCATTAGCAAAGTAAGCATCTACTAAGAAATATTCTTGTTCTGCACCACAGCTAGAGTTGACGGGAGCAACATCAGTATGACCCAATAGCTTTAAAACTCTAGTGGCTGCCTTGTTCATCGCGCCAATAGAGCGTAGTAAGGGAGTCTTTTTATCTAAAGCTTCTCCTGTCCAAGAAACAAACACGGTAGGAATGCAAAGAGTCACCCCGTTATCTGTTTCCATTAAATAAGCAGGACTAGTTACATCCCATGCGGTATAGCCTCTAGCTTCAAAAGTTGAGCGAATACCACCGTTAGGGAAAGAAGACCCATCAGGCTCGCCTTGAACTAAAAGCTTTCCTGCAAACTCAGAAATGGCAGTCCCATCCCCTTGAGTTGAAATAAAGCCATCATGCTTTTCGGCAGTAGCATTGGTCATGGGATAAAAGACGTGGGCATAATAAGATGCACCTTTAGCGACCGCCCAATCTTTCATTGCCGACGCTACGATGTCGGCAACAGAAACATCTAACTGTTCCCCTGTTTGGACAGTTTTTTTCAAAGACTTGAAAACGGGTTTAGGCAAACATTGCTTCATTTTGCTTAAGCTGAAAACGTCCGCAGCCCAAATATCTTCCAATCGGCTAGGAGGCCCAACAACAATAGGTTCGCGGTTATTTATTTCGTAGATTGCTTGATTGCGAGATTCGTATCCCATGACAATTAAATTTATTTATATGTATTGAGTTTGGACTAGCGACTTTAGCGAAAATATCTCGCTGTGGGAACGCACGATCGTTCAACAATCGTATCTTGGTAATGAGTCAGGAAATGTAAAATATGCAACAGAATTATGTCACATTCTCAACTTCCCCTAAGATTTTAGACTGTTTAAATCTTTTGATTGATTTTGGTAATATCTTAGTAACGGTGCTATGGATAAAAGCGATCGCTCTCAAGATAGGTGGTCTGTAATCTAATGAATTTTATCGATTTTAGAACGCTACAGTTTGTGATTAATGTTACAGAATTATCATTTCTTATTTGAGTTCCAAATCTGTAAACTTTACAAAAGTGTGACCAAATTAACCAAATAATTGAGGTTTGGCACAAAATTTATGTTGGCATATACTGTTTGATTAGCTAGTCGCTTCGCAGTTTTTACATTAAGATGTCAAAATTTGAAGCAAACTATAGTCTCGTCGCTGTATGTGAGATTATAAGTAAACGTAGCTTAAGACATAGCTTAGAGATAAAGGCGAATTAAACTAAAATTAGCCAAATTCAAATTAAATATAAATGCTGTTGGGAGAAATCAAGGAAGATGCGAGACGCAGTTACCAACCTAATTAAAAATTATGATATTTCAGGTCGTTATTTAGACCGCGATGCGATGGATAGTCTCAAAGGCTATTTCATTTCTGGGACTGCCAGAGTGGCAGTAGCCACAATGATTAGTGGTAATGCAGCCACAATTGTGAAAAATGCTGGTCTTCAACTATTTGAAGATGTTCCCGAACTATTACGTCCTGGGGGTAATGCTTATACCACCCGTCGCTATTCTGCTTGTTTGCGGGATATGGACTACTATTTACGCTACGCTAGCTATGCCTTAGTTGCAGGCAGCATGGACGTTCTGGACGAAAGAGTTTTACAGGGTTTAAGAGAAACTTATAACTCTCTGGGTGTACCCATTGGCCCTACAGTTGTAGGTATCCAAATTATGAAAGATATGCTTAAAGAAATGGCAGCAGACAAGGGTGTTGCTGAAACTAACTTTATTGATGAGCCTTTTGAATATATGACTCGCCAATTGAGTGAAGTGTCTGTTTAAAAAGCTATTAGCTCTTAGCTCTTAGCTTTTAGCTGACCTACAGACAAAACTTGTATAAATATATAAGGCGATCGCTTTTTCAACGAGAAGGCGATCGCTTTTTCCTGTTATTTTTTCCTCATCCCTTATCCCTTATCCCTCATCTCTCATCCTTTATCCCTCATCTTTCCCTCCTTGTACGGTAATCTACACTAAGAAAACTGTTGCCATAGGTTACGAAGTTTAGCTAAATTAGCAGTCGAATGGTGAGAGTGCTAATCTAAAAAAGACTACTCTCTCATATCAAGAAATAGTACTCAACAACAAGCGTTTAGTTTTCTGGAGATTTTTGCATGGCAGCTATTAGTATCAACGTTACAACTGTAAAACCATTAGGCGATCGCGTATTCATCAAAGTCAGTGCAAGTGAAGAAAAAACTGCTGGTGGAATTTTGCTACCCGATGCAGCAAAAGAAAAGCCTCAAGTTGGTGAAGTAGTCGGCGTTGGCCCTGGTAAACCAAAAGATGATGGTGGTCATAATCCTTTAGAAGTAAAAGTTGGTGATAAAGTTCTTTACTCCAAATATGCTGGTACTGATATCAAACTAGGTGGCGAAGATTACGTATTGCTATCTGAAAAAGATATTCTCGCAGCAGTTTCCTAAGCCCATAGATTGATTAGTAATTGATGTCGAAATTCTTTCCATCAAGACTTTTAATTATTCACCGTTCATTAATTTCATACACACAAATCAAATTTTATGGCTAAATCTATAATCTATAACGACGAAGCTCGTCGCGCCTTAGAAAAGGGGATCGATTTATTGGCTGAAGCGGTAGCAGTTACCCTTGGTCCCAAAGGACGCAACGTAGTCCTTGAAAAAAAATTTGGCGCGCCCCAAATTGTCAATGATGGGGTAACAATCGCCAAAGAAATTGAATTAGAAGATCACATTGAGAATACTGGCGTATCCTTGATTCGTCAAGCTGCATCTAAAACTAATGATGTTGCAGGAGACGGAACTACTACAGCTACAGTATTGGCTCACGCCATTGTTAAAGAAGGTTTGCGTAACGTTGCAGCAGGAGCAAATCCTATTGCAATCAAGCGCGGTATTGATAAAGCGATCGAGTTTCTCGTCGGCAAAATCCAAGAACAAGCACAACCTGTAGGAGATTCTAAAGCGATCGCTCAGGTAGGAACAATTTCTGCGGGTAACGACGAAGAAGTTGGCGACATGATCTCTCAAGCGATGGATAAAGTCGGCAAAGAAGGTGTAATTTCTCTAGAAGAAGGTAAGTCCATGACTACCGAATTAGAAATTACTGAAGGGATGCGCTTTGACAAAGGCTATATCTCTCCTTATTTTGTCACTGATACCGAGAGAATGGAAGCTGCTCTAGAAGAGCCTTACATCTTGATTACCGACAAAAAAATCAACCTAGTACAAGACCTAGTACCCGTCCTAGAACAGGTTGCTCGTGCTGGTAAGCCTTTAGTAATCATTGCTGAAGACATCGAAAAAGAAGCTCTAGCTACTTTGGTAGTTAACCGTTTACGCGGCGTACTAAACGTTGCTGCAATCAAAGCTCCTGGTTTTGGCGATCGCCGTAAGCAGATGTTAGAAGACATTGCTGTCCTAACTGGTGGTCAAGTAATCTCTGAAGATGCTGGTCTAAAACTAGAGACTGCTACTGTAGAAATGTTGGGTACTGCTCGTCGGATCAACATTACTAAAGACAGCACTACTATCGTTGCTGAAGGTAACGAAAAAGGTGTAAAGAGTCGTTGCGAACAAATTCGTCGTCAAATCGAAGCTAGCGACTCTTCTTATGACCAAGAAAAACTACAGGAACGTCTTGCTAAACTTTCTGGTGGTGTTGCGGTAATCAAAGTTGGTGCTGCAACCGAAACAGAAATGAAAGACCGTAAATTGCGTCTTGAAGATGCGATTAACGCTACTAAAGCAGCGGTAGAAGAAGGCATTGTCCCTGGTGGCGGTACTACTTTGGCGCACCTCGCTCCTAGCTTGGAAGAATGGGCAAAAGCTAACCTGAAAGACGAAGGGCTAACAGGAGCAAATATCGTTGCTCGTGCTTTGACTGCTCCTCTAAAAAGAATTGCTGAAAACGCTGGTCAAAACGGCGCAGTAGTAGCAGAAAGAGTTAAAGAAAAAGAATTGAGCATTGGATTCAATGCAGCTACTAACGAATATGTAAATATGTTCGATGCTGGTATTGTTGACCCTGCAAAAGTAACCCGCTCTGCATTGCAAAATGCTGCTTCGATTGCGGGAATGATTCTAACTACTGAATGTATCATCGTAGACAAGCCTGAAAAAGAAAAAGGTGCTGGCGGTGGTGCTGGTGATTTTGATTATTAAGGTTATAAACCTTGAATAATGAAAGGCTGCCAAAGCATATTTGCAAGGCAGTCTTTTTTTGCTTATGTTGCATACTAATTGATTTTAGGAATGATTAAATATTCTTCTTCTTCGTTACCTAATGCTTCAAACTTACCCGTCCAGAAGAAAAGACCAACAACAGCAGATGTTATGGCATCCAATTCATCATGACTAACTGAATTATTCAAGAAACTCTCCTTCAATTCCAAAGTCACTTAATCCTTCGGTCAAAAACTCCAAGCCAGCCTGTTTTCGAGGAATTCTCATAATGTCTTGTGCTGCACCTGGGTAAACTTCAATCACAGGAATACCTTTGCTTCTAAAATATTGAGCTAAACGTATACTTCTTAATGTCAAACCCTGCATACTTTTAATCAAAGAGGGATACACATTAATTCCCCTTCTTTTCAAAATTCTTTCGCACTCTCTAGTGATACCATAAGCTTTTCGACCTGGATCTTCATCATCGACTGTTAATCTACCTTTCGGTAAACAAAGCGGTGAATCTATTGCAATTAGATCGGGATTAGCATTCAAAGTTGCTTCAATAATTTCGCGATCGCTTTTTAGTCTCTGTGTTTCTGCATAATTACCAGTTAGCAAACACCAGCCTGATGCTTTTTGCTCAGATCCCGTAGTATCCAAACCAACAATCTTTAAATTAGACAAGTCTGTAACTGTGGATAAATCGGTGAATAAAACTAAAGATTTATAATTTCCCTGATATGGAAATATTTCAATTTTTTCACTCACCTTTGCAGTCTTGCTATATGTCCAATTTAATTGACTTGGATAATTGGAAAAACAATATTGTGGTCGTATTTGTTTGGGAATGTTTTCCTTACACAGAAGACGTTTAACAGCCTCATCAAAGATATGCTTCATGCCCTCAATATCAGCATGATTATAAGAAATTAAAGCTTTGAGAGAATCTAAATCACCTCGACAATATCTATGCCATAACAAAGGTGCAGCTTCTCCTTTCAAGTTATTTAGTTGTTTTTTTCTTTTAATTCCAATTTCTTTTTCAATTTTTCTTTGTCCGCCAGACAAATCAACTCTTTTTGCCAGGAAACGAAGATCTATATGGACTAAAGGTAATTTTAATTCAGGAAATTTTTGTCTTATAAAAGGAAGATCGAATAATGAACCATCAAAAGTAACAATAGCCTTTGCTTTAGATATTATATTACTAATTAATTTTGTATCTTGTCCTTTAATATGAACATGATATCGATCGCCTAGACTCAAGCCCAGTAGAGTTATATCATCATAATATTTACTCGATCCAGTAGTTTCTATGTTTAGAAAAATAGTATCTTCAGGAAAACTGAAGGCTATTCTATAATATTCTTGACTCTTCAAATTTTCAGCAAAAAAGTCCACCTGTTTTTTTTCAAATGCTTTTTTTGATTCATTGAGAATATTATCTATTTTTTTATCTTTGGCAAAAATAGAAACTTGTGTTCCATTCTGATTTTCAAAATCTTGCCAAGAAGTAATTCCAGAATCCCATAGTTTCTTTTCTTTTGTTTTTCCAATACCCTTTAGATGTTGAAATGTGGAGGTTAGCATACTTTAAGGAATCCAAAGAGTGCTTATTTAGCTTAGTAATATTTTTGTTCTTACCAAAAGCAACTTGCTTCAAGTCGATCGTTCTTATTGTAAATGCGATCGCTTCGGCATCAAAATCATCAAATAAGGCGGATGATTAATAAGAGTTATATCTGGATCTTATTTGTAATCGAGTTCCGCGTTAAGATTAAAGTGTTAAGAAATATTTTCGGAATCTTGACTAGATTCACAAATCCCTCTCCGAGTATAGATCTCTACACCCATTAATTGAGGAAAACTTTGATGCCGATTCACCTATCATAACTATCTATTTCTGGTTTTATCTAGCTGGCTTATTTTCGTTTTCTAGCTTCAAAACTGCCTCTAGAGTTACCAATTAGAAGGAAATAATTAGTATCTACAATTAAAATATTTTTGACCTCGAAGGTTAATTAGAATTGTGGACTCAGCTACAGTTTACCGCTTACTCCAGAATCCGAAGTAGATGCCTGCACAGATCGGGTTTTAACAACGCATATTTTATTAAATATATCTTTTCAACAACTGGCTAAAACTAAAGCTGTAAACAGTCAAGAGAATATAGCCATACATATTAGGTTCATAATAAGCAAATATACTTGCCCTTGTTGTTCATATATTTTACTTCGCCATCTATAAATTTGTGGTATTTACTGTTACCAAAAAATGCCAGCTTTCTAACTTAATTACTCAACTTACTTTTCAAATACACATTTCAGGAGACAAAAAAAATGAATGCTCAAGAAATTTTAGAGCGATACGCAGCAGGACAACGAGACTTTAGTCGGGTGAGTCTAATTCAAGTGTGTCTAACTAATGCCAATCTAATTGGCGCGCACTTAACTGGGGCGCACCTGATTGGCTCGAATCTACGAGGAACAAACCTAACTAAGGCACATCTGAATCAAGCCAAGCTAAATGAATCAAATTTGGCAGATACGGAAATGGTTCAAGCTTGTCTAATTGATGCAGAAATGGTTGACTCCGACCTAAGTGGAGCAGATTTAAGAGAAGCAGATTTGCGAGGCGCAGATTTACGAGGGGCTAATCTTGGTGGAGCAGACTTACGGGGGGCAAACTTACGGAATACTAATTTGCGAGGCGCAGACTTACGGGGAGCAGATTTGACAGGAGTTAACCTGAAAATGACGAAATTAGAGGGAGCTAACTTAAAAGGGGCTTATTTTGATGAGTCAGAACTTCAGGCAGTAGAAATCAATAAATCTCTCTGATTTATCAATATGGGGCAATGCCCCATCAAAATTTCAAAATTAATCAGGGAAAATAACTTTAATAATGTCAATTAACAAAAAAACAGCTTTAGTTTACTGTGAAAATCAATTTGGTTTAATGGATGGCAAAACCGCAGCAGGATTAGTCAGACACTCCGAAACTTATAATATTGTAGGGGTAATCGATAGTTCCTTAGCAGGTAAAGATGCAGGAGAAGAGTTAGATAACCAGAAAAACCATATTCCCATTTTTGCTGACTTACAATCAGCTTTAGTTAACCTAGCAGAAATTCCAGATTGCTATATTTACGGCAAAGCTCCTTTAGAGGCTTCCATACCCATTGCCGAACGAACTTTTATATTGGAAGCAATGAGCAAGGGCATGGATATCATTAATGGTCTTCATCAGTTTTTTTCTGAAGATGCTGAATTTGTTAAAGCAGCTAATCGATGGGGAGTTGAAATTAAAGATATTAGAAAACCGCCCGAATTTAAAGATCTCCATGTCTTTACTGGTCAAATTACTGAGGTGACTGTTCCTGTAATTGCTATTTTAGGTACTGATTGCGCCTGCGGCAAAATGACTACCGCAGTGGAATTAAATAAAGCCTTAAACAACCTAGGAATTAAATCAGTGCTAGTGGCAACGGGTCAAACTGGCTTGATGCAAGGATCGAAGTATGGTGTAGCAATTGATGCCCTGGTGTCTCAATTTGTAATTGGTGAAATAGAACACGCTGTTGTTCGAGCCTTTGAACAAGAGAGTCCCGACATTATTTTAGTCGAAGGGCAAAGTGCCGTCTCCCATCCAGCCTTTATGAGTTCGGTGGGTATTCTCAAAGGATGTATGCCCGATGGAGTTATTCTACAACATCCTCCTAGCAGAAAATTCCGTTGCGATTTTCCCCTTTTACCAATGCCTAATGTTGTTAGTGAAATTCGGCTGATTAAAGCAATATCCCAATCACAGGTAATTGCGATCGCTTTAAGTCATGAAAATATGACCGCAACAGAGATTCAGAAGACTATCGAAGGCTATGAAGAGCGTCTTTTATTGCCCACAACAGATGTCTTAACCTATGGCTGTGACAAATTAATAGTTGCCCTGGGTAAGCTTTTTCCTAGCCTCGACCGACAAAACAAAAGAAATTCTCTGATACGCCCTTTATTAACAACGGGGTGAACGTTAATTGCCACAAAAATAGATTGGGGTTTATGCCCAGGATCGAAATTACCTTATCCGACATACAGCATAATGCTCGGATATTATGCGAACTTTACGGAAAACAAGGTATTTCCCTAATGGGAGTCTCTAAGGCAGTGTTGGGAGAACCTTTGGTTGCTGAAGCAATGATTCGTGGCGGAGTCAAGTTCATTGCCGACTCTCGTATAGAAAATATTCAAAGGATGAAAAATGCCAGAGTATCGGCTCAGTTTGTTTTACTCCGCACTGCCCTCAGTCAAGCAGAATCGGTTGTTGAAGATGTAGATATTAGCCTTAATACAGAAATTGCCACCCTGGAAGAGCTTAACTATTACGCATCTTTGCAAAATAAAATTCATCAAATAATTTTGATGGTGGAAATGGGTGACTTGCGAGAGGGAATACTTCCCGATGATATTTTTCTCTTCATTAAAAAAGTTCTTTGCCTACCTCATCTTAAAATTATCGGACTCGGCTGTAATTTGGCTTGTTATGGAGGTATCAAGCCTGACGTTCGGAAAATGCAGCAATTGTCAGCATTAACTAATGCTGTAGAACAGAAATTTTCAATTGATTTAACCTTAATTTCTGGGGGGAACTCCGCTAACTACGAATGGTACAAATCCACCAAGCAGGTTGGGCGAATTAATAACCTGCGGATCGGAGAATCAATTCTTCTCGGCTGTGGAACTGTCAATCGCCAACCCATTCCGCAATTACATACTAATGCTTTCAAATTGATTGCCGAAGTTATTGAATCTAAAGTAAAGCCTTCTGTTCCCTTTGGAGAAGTTGGTCGAGATGCTTTTGGTAATATCCCCGTATTCAAAGATCGCGGTACCCACCAAAGAGCGATTGTTGCTTTAGGAAAGCAGGACACTTTGATATCTGGTTTAAGTCTAGATCGAGATCTCGAAATATTGGGTTCGAGTAGCGATCACACGGTTATTGATAGTAAAAACTCCGATCTCAAAGTGGGAGTGGGAGTGAATTTCAACCTAGACTACGGCAGTCTATTGACAGCCATGACTTCGCCTTTTATCAAAAAGCAATTTATTAAATAGAAACTTGAGACAACGATGAAAATGATTAAAAAACGCAATTATCCTGGACTCCAACAAGAACCGATAGGCGAACCCGCAGCAATTATTGCCCCTAGAGACGGAGAATCTCTTTATAGATGGATTAAGAGTACTGGTCGATTTATGCCTAGTCAATCAGATCATTTTAGTGATGAAAAAGAAACAAATGAACTGGAAGACATTCTATCTGAAGATGAGGAGGAACTAGAAGTAGAAGAATAATGACTTTTTAGAAATACAAAACGGATACTAAATCCAAGTGATAAAGATGAAAATTCAAGCATTAGATATTAAATCTGGCGATCGCATTACTGCCTATTATAAAAACAGAATGCAGGTATGTACGGTAAAGAAATATACGGCTAGTAATGACAAAACAAATATTACTCTATCTGTATTTATTGGCGAACGTTATCGCTATTTAAGTTCGGGTATTATTCATTTCAAATCAGAAGCCTTGATTGACTTAATGAATTGATTTATTTGATAAACGGAATAGAGATTTTGGAAAATAGGCATTGCCAATATAGCGGATAAAGTATTTACCAATCGACATTAAATCACAACAGGCGATCGCATATTTTAATTACTCGATTCGCTAATGTCATAATGTCAAATGGTTTGGTAATTACTTCTATATCTTCATCAATCTGCAATTTAATTATTTTCTCTATGCTAGCCATAGCTGTTACAAAAATAATCGGAATACAGCAGGTAAATGGATTGTTTTTAAGTGATTTGTAGACATCTAAACCATTTAAAATAGGCATGACAAAATCTAGTAAAATCACGCTTGGCTGTTTTGTTTCGGCTTGAAAAACACTTTCTCTTGGGTCTAAGATTGTTGAAATATTCCAGTTTGTGTCATGTTCTAAAACAAAATCTACCAACATATTAAAATCAGCATCGTCGTCTATAAGTAACAAAGATTTTACGATCATGATTTTAGGTATATATTGAAGTTGATATCTTTAATATCTCATGACTTTTATGTCTATGTCAGTACTCTATAAAGCATAGTAATATTTCAATATTAAATTGATAAGAGTTGTATTTTTATTTTTAGAGTAAAGCTTTATTGGTTAGCATCAAAATATACTGAAGAACAACAAAAAAATTAACTTCATTGCAGGAACTAAGATTGTTTTAGAAGAAATGAAAGTTCATCTATTAACAATTTACCTTTGGAAAAACAGTTTGCACATCGCAATTTTTGCAGTGCAATTCATAATATAGAAGATATCAATGAATTAAAAAATCAGGTATGTAAAATGCACTTCCTTTATCTTCGACAGCAAGAAGTGTTTATTTGTTTATTCAGATAGCAAAAAATCGTTTTTCTTAAATTTATCAATTGATATTTTGATGATAATTACAGACTAAATAAAACTAGGTGAAATATAAATACAATGACTGATATCTTGAATACCTTAATTGACGATGGTTCTTTTAATACTTTAGTTGCTGCTGTTAAAGCTGCCGATTTAGTGGACTATCTCAACAGCAGAGGTTCATTTACCATTTTAGCACCCAACGACTTGGCATTTTCTAAGCTTCATGAAGGTATGGTAGATGAATTAGCCAAAGATATTCCCTTGCTCAAGAGAATCTTGACTCATCATATTTTTTCTGGCAAAGTTATGGCTGCTGACTTAGTTAGCCATGAAGATTTGAATGTAAATATTGACATTGATCGACGTATAAAAGTCGATCACGCTACAGTTTTAAAATCCGATATTAAAGCTGATAACGGCGTTATTCATGCCATTGACACTGTATTAATGCCCTGGTGAGCAAACATAAAACGCATTATTAATTACATTGTTTAAAACTTTTTCGTTTTATTTTGAAGTAATCAGCAATGTGTTCTATAACTTTAATAGTTTTGTCAATACTCTAAAAAGCATAATAGTATTTTAATATTAAATTAATAAGAGTTGTATTTGTTTTGTTTGACTGTAGACTAATTAGCTAGAGTTAAAATACACGAAAGAATATTCAGGAAAAATGAATTTATTTTTGGATTTAAATTATGCTTAAAATTCATCTTTTTTCTACAAAACAAACTATCTTTACAAGTCAAGAAGTCATAGAGATTATAAAAATTTTTACTGTAATTGTTGACAAGCTAAAGTCGAAATAGCCCTCCATCTTTAAATGTTTTAAGAAGAAGTCACGGAACATCATTGCAAAAATGATTGTCGAGGCAGATGTAGAGGTTCATCACCTGACTCGTGCAGAATTAGGGCAGGTCTATATCTTTATCCAGAAGCAGAAAGGCGATCGCGATATAGTTGCAATACAGTCATGTACCTCAAGTTCAGGAAATTCCAGAAATTGTCAAAACTAACCAGCTAAAAACCATGTTAAATATTGTTTAGTTTCAAGACAATTAAGACAACTTATACCCTGCTTAAACGTTTACTCAAACACGATTTCAAATAGGAGACTGTCATGCTGATCTGTGTTAGCACTCCTTAACAGATTACATAAAAACAGGCACCAATAAATGGCTGATATCGTAGATACCGCAATAAATGCTGCTTAAATAGATAGATTAACAGAGTAATAACCGCATTGACCGTTGCAGTTTATTACTTCATTGATTTCAAATAAAAGTTTTTAAGTAACAACATTAAAAATTTCGCTGACAAATATTGATATTGTCCAGAAGATGAAGCTCTAAACTCCTCAATTCCTAAATAGTCAATTTATTATCGGCTCAAACAAATTGGTTAGAGTTTTATTCCTCGCGGGCAAGCAAAGACAAAGCCTTGGGAGTAAATGAAGTGACTAGAAAAAAATACGAATATAAATATCCATTGAGCTTATTGACTAGAAAAAAATCTCGTTTTAAATTCGATCAAAAGGTATACTTCACGGGTGGTATAGGCAAAATAAAAGACTGCTGCTTTGATTCGGGAAGATGGTTTTATACCATTGAAATGCCACTGGGTATAGAACCAGACATGGGTAGAATTGGTGCAGAAACTCAGATTGTTTTAGAAGAAATGGAAGTTCAAGCAATAGATTTTGGAAAAGTAAGGCGATCGCGACGGGCGTACCCTCGGCAAAATCTCTTATTAGATTAAAAGGTAGTACAAACCATGAACAGTTCATCTATCAACAATTCACCTTTAAAAAAACAGTTAACACATCGCAATTTTTGCAGTGCAGTTCAAAATATTGAAGATATGAATGAACTGAAAAATCGCCTGTGTAAAATGCACCTCCTTTATCTTCGACAGCAAGAAGTGTTCGTTCAGGTAGCAAAAAACCGTTTTTCTTAAGTTTATCGATCCATCCTTTACCTTCGGTCAATAACAATTTCTCGAAGCTAAAATCCGTAAAGAACCCAGACCAATCGTATAGTGGCGATTATTTAAGTAGAGCGATCGCACTTTGCAATTATAAGATTAAAAATCACAACTCTTTGATTATGATGTGTCGTTCAGTGTCCAAAGCAATTAAGCCTTGACGTCGAAAATCTTTTAATATATTAGAAATAGTTACTCTAGTAGTACAAATTATGTCAGCTAGATGTTGATGAGTAAAATGTACCTGTAAACGAACGCCATCAGCTGTAACTATGCCAATTTCTTCTTTGAGAATCAGTAATAGCTCTGTTAAACGCTCTTTATTATCGTTTAGCAACACGAGCGTTAGTAGCTGTTGGGTTTTCATCAAGCGATCGCTAAAACTTGCTAAAAGATTTTTTGCCAAAGTTGGAGAGTCAGCTATGTTCTGCTGTGAGTAATATCGAAGATCGACATCGGATAAAGCTATAGCACGATAAGCTACCAAGGATCTAGGTAAACTGTTTTCAAAAGTACCTTTGGCTGTTATGAAGCCAACGATTACTTCATTTCCATCAGCTCCAAGTCTACTTAGTTGCACTACACCCCGATCAACTTGCCAAACTCCAGAATTCAAGACTGAAATTTCATCCCCTTGTCTATATTGTTGCAGAGCCAGTTTTTTTGCTTTGCTTTTAGTGTTTAAATTAGTGTTTGAATTTATACTCGTTACTTGACTCATAAAATGCAATTTCTAATAAAATATTTAGTAGTTTGTGATGTCGAAAATGCTTCTATCTAGACAATACTTTGAGGTGTTAAGCACGTTTTTTATCGAGCGCAACTATTGATTTGCTAGTTGCCAATATTATCACCGCCCTAAATCTTATACATTTTGTATAACTTTGTCCGCCCCATATCAGACATAGCAAAAATTAGAGAGTAAATTCAAACTTCTTAACTTATACAAATTTTTCTACACCGTATATTTAACAAGGCTTGGATTATTTTATTTGGTAACAAAAGTAATTAAAGGGCAATTGTTTTGATTTGTATAAATTGTTTTTAATAAAGACGTTTACGATCGGGGTATGGGGTTTAAAATCCATTCTCAAATCAAATTTTTAAATATTCTGAGAAAACTTGGAGGCATTTTTCATGGCAAAACGATCGCTCCAGGCATCGGCAACAGGTATCAAACAGGCTAAAAAAGCTTTTAGCAATACAGGCTGGACTCAAGAAAACTTAGCAGAAGAAATAAATTTAAAAACTCGTCAGCCAGTCTGGAGATTTTTTACGGGTCGTGGGATCGAACGTTATAACTTTATCGAAATTTGTGAAATTTTGGAGCTGGACTGGCGAGAAATTGCTGTCGATCCTCCAGATGAGTTTCCCGAACCAGCAGAGCCTCCAGAAGTCAATATTGATGTGCTGGTCAAAAAAATGCGATCGCTACGCCACGCAAAAATACAAACTCAGTGTGGCACTCTAAAGTTATTAGACACAAACCGACCTGTCGATCTTGAAGACATCTACATTGACGTTAATATTTTACGAGAAATCGCCAGCCAACAATGGTTGGATATCTCTAATCTACAAAATTCTAATGCCGAAGAATTCGATCGCTTTGGTTTGGGTGAAATTTCTCAGACACAAATATCAGGGATGAAAGCTGTCGAAACCTACTCTAAGCTTAGAATTTTGGGCAAACCTGGGTGTGGTAAAACTGTTTTCTTGCAGCATCTAGCTATTCAATGTAGCCAGGGTAACTTTGCTGCCGATTTAATTCCCATCTTTATTACTTTAAGAGATTTTGCCGATTACTCCAAAGAGACGGGAAAGTTTAGCTTATCAGACTACATCCACTCTGAATTTCTGGCTGATGGTGTTGTTGAATCTAGTATTAAAACTTTACTGTGTCAGGGCAAAATCTTACTATTGTTGGATGGAGTCGATGAAGTGCTGCATCAAGATAGCCAAGAAGTATTAAAGGCAATTCGTCGCTTCTCTGCAAAATATTCCCAAAACTTTCTTGTTGTCACCTGTCGCACTGCTGCAAGAACATTTAGCCTCAAAGGCTTTGTCGATGTCGAAATTGCTCCGTTTACTCAATCGCAAATTGAGGCATTTGCTCAAAAGTGGTTTGCCGTATTCACCCAAAAAAACGCTCTAGACGATTTAGATCTGGCAGTTCAATTCATAGAAAGGTTAGGTCTGCCTGAAAACCTGGCATTTCGCAGACTGGTAGTCACCCCTTTGTTTCTCCATCTCGCCTGTTGGGTATTTCACCGCCAAGAAAAATTTCCCAATAATAAAGCCGAATTTTATAAGCAATGTTTAGACCTTCTTTTATGCCAGTGGGATGAAGTTAGAGGTATTGAGCGGGATGAAGTTTATCAAGGATTTTTATTGCCTCAAAAGCTCAAGCTGATGAGTCAAATTGCTGCTGCCACTTTTGAAAAAGGAGATTACTTTTTTGAGCAAAAGACTGCCGAACAGCAGATTGGCGACTTTATCGGTAATTTACCCAATGCTCCCAAAGAACCAGAAGAATTACAGCTTGATAGCGAGGTAGTGCTTAAAGCGATCGAATTACAACACGGAATATTAGCAGAACGAGTGCGGGGAATATTTTCTTTCTCCTGTTTAACTCTTCACGAATATTTAACCGCCAGAGAAATCGTTGCCAGCCATAACTTGCAGTCATTAGGGCGACCTTTGGAACGCCTGGTTAGTCACATTACCGAACCACGGTGGCGCGAAGTCTTTTTATTGACGGCTGGGATGTTACGGAGTGCAGATTCCCTAATTCATTTAATGAAGCAACAAATCGATGCTTTAGTGGCACAAGATCCCTATCTTCAAGAGTTTTTAACCTGGGCAAGTGAAAAATCTTCGATCCTACCCCAACCTACTTTGGCTGCAACTCGCGCTTTTTATCTCGGTCTTACTCAATCTTCCTATCTTTCTCCCCACTTCGCTCTTGCCTGCACTATCGATGGAGGTATTTTTCTCGATACACTATTAGACAACCTAATATCAGAATGGAGTATAAGATCTAATTTTGATTTTGCCCATGCTCGTTCCTGTGCCAATGCCCTCAGCAACGCTCTAACTATTGTTTCCGATTTTGGCTTAAAACAATCTTTGCAACAGCTTGAAGATCGGCTACCCAAGCCAGATCGGGATCGAGCAACTTTTCAGCTATGGTGGGAAGTCGATCGTCCAGCCTGGAATGAGCATTTAAAAACCGCGATCGCCTTTCATCGCAATTTACGCTCCAGTTGGCACTTTAGCCAAACACAGCAGAAAACTTTAGAAGATTACTACGATGCTAACAAGCTATTGATCGATTGTCTCAACAGTAATTGTAAAGTAACGACTGAAGTGCGTAAAGAGATTAAAGCTGCTTTATTGTTGCCCCAAACAGAACTTGAAGAAAGAGAATGGGATTAAAAATTAGTAGTTATTTTAAAAAAATGCTTTTAGGTAAAAGAAACAAAATTAATGTGTAAATTGAAGCCAAGGGAATGATTTTGATTGCAGATGTTAATTTAAATTTTGTAACTAAATCAAACATAACAAGCTGATTTTATACATTTCAAACATTACACATCGTAAATCTACTTTAATATTTAAAAATCAAACATAAATAGACTAAAACAAGAATAAACCCTCTCTTATCTCCCTTTCGTTATGAAAAAGGGCTGAATTCTACTGCCTCATTATTAATCAAACATTTTAAATCCTCTTGCTGCTTAATTAAAATCATGCTCAAATCTCAACTTGTTTCTAAGCATCAATTTATCTTTGATATGTTGTTGGATAATTTATGGTTGCAATGCGTCACAAAATCTGATTTTACTAGCTATAATTTTGCCTATGTTTATGCCTGTATTGATGCCCTGAGCATTATCGTGACTATTATTCCTGATGTTAGGCTACGGCAATCTTTACGAAAACTCCGAGAACAACTTCCTAATCCTGAAGCAAATCGAGCAATATTTGAGTCATGGTGGCAAATCAAACAGCTTGTTTGGGCTGAAGAATTAAACACGACAATCTTTCTTTATCGAAATATACGGTCTCATTACTATGAAAATTTGTCGAATCAAGAAATTTTAAAGTGCTATCGCAACACAAATAAATTCTTAATCGATTGTCTCGATCGCAACCATGAATTAACAATCCCATTACGCCGAAAGATTGAAACTGCTCTTTTATCTCCCGAACAAGAATTAGAGTCAAGGCAGTGGAAATCGAATAAGCAGTCAGTAACTACTTATAGATAAGATTTCTAGTTGAAAGAAATGAAAATTAGAATCGATCTTACTTTGATTCTAATTTTTAGATTAAACTTTGCAACTAAATCAAACATTTCAAACTCATGCTATACATTTCAAGCTCTTACTAAAACATCATTTGAAACGTCTAGCTGTCATACTGCATAAGTATAAATCTTAAGCTTAATCGACAAAAGCTTAAGAGATAAAACAATAGTTATCTCAAATACTGCATTTTAATAAAAAAGAATAGACCTGGGCGCAAATAAATCTAGAAAAGTTAGAAAACGATCTACTTAACTTAAAAATATTAGGGATTAATTTAATGAGTTTGATTACCAAGATGATTGCTAAAGCAGATGATGAAGTTCGCTATCTCACTCCTGGAGAACTAGAGCAAATTACTACCTTTCTTGAAAATAGCGATCGCCGTTTAAAAACTGTCAAAGCTTTAACCCAAAGTCACGAGCGCATTGTTAAACAAGCTGCCAAAGAACTTTTTAACAATCGTCCGCGCCTGGTGGCAGTTGGTGGTAATGCCCACGGTAAAACAATGACAGCCACTTGTTTGCGGGACATGGATTATTACCTACGCTTGATTTCTTACAGCGTTATTGCTGGAGATAATTCACCAATTAAAGAGATTGGCACTGTTGGTGTTAGCCAAATGTACAGATCTCTGGGTACTCCAATTGAGTCTGTTGCCGAAAGTGTCCGTAACATGAAAAATATTGCGATCGCTCTTTTACCTGCCGAAGATCTTAGCGAAGTTAGTTCTTATTTCGACTATTTAATTAATGCACTTGAATAGACAGCAGAAATCCGCTTTAAACAACGTCATATATGAGCCAATTTACTAATGACAAGCATTACAACTACATGAATATAAAGGAGGCTATTAGATCATGAGTTTCATTAAGCTTCAAAAAGACTTCGGTTACTAAAAATTATATTGGCTTATAATTAAAATATGTTTTAATAACTTTTTCTTATCCTAACCTAAAATTGTAAAAAGCCAGAAAAACATCCTTTAAAAAATTCGTCCTTGTAAGAGGAGGCACAATCATGACTGAGGAAAACGCTGCTCGAATCTACAAAAAGGTAGAGCAAGCCCAAGCTCAACAGGAAAGACAGAAAGCCCTTAGCGATCCAAAAGCTTTTATTTCTATGGCTCAAGCCAAAGGCTATGCCTTTACAGTCAAAGATTTAAAAACTCAACTCAGTAAATTATCTGATGAGGAGGTGGCAGGTATTTTAAATCCAGGTATTGGGGTAAGGCGACATCTATTCCCGAAATAAAAGAATTGAAGCGATCGTCTGTTTACTCTAAGCTGGTGTGAAATCAAGCAGGGCGATCGCACATATATCTTTTAATCTCTTAAAGAATAAAACGTCCCTACTCATTCCCACAAACAAAAGCCTCTAGAAAAGAGATGTAGAACTATCTACTAAATTTCTAGAGGCATTTATTTTTTAATCTAGTGAAAGAAGTTTAAAAGCGGTTGTTTCGACCACCACCATTTCTATTATCTTCACGAGGTTTTGCTTTATTGACTTTCAGCGCACGATCCATCCACTCTGCTCCGTCTAGAGCTTCAATCGCTTTGTCTTCGTTAGCCTCCGATTCCATTTCTACAAATGCAAATCCTCTGGGACGACCTGTTTCGCGATCGCTAGGAACATGAACCCGTTTAATAGTTCCATACTCGGCAAAGACTTCGCTTAAGTCTTCTTGGTTTACTTCGTAAGATAAATTGCCTACGTAAATTGACATATTTTAATTGTCTTCTCAATGAGTGTTGTGTTTAGAGAGACTCGATTATTGGGAAAGAAATAGCTCAATACTTTATGGAAAAAACCTTTATATACTGGATACAAACTTAATCGTTAATAATCATGATCCTCAACCTCAACACTAACACCTTTCTCGAAACAAAAACCAAATCACTTTATTTGCTACTAATAATTGCCTCATTATCTTGTTTCTAAATTGAAGATAAGCCGATGCAATGCCAAAAACTTGGCAAATCAGAATTGACAAACTCACAAGTTCCTCAAATTTTAGAACTACGATCTAAATTAACTTGGAGGAGGCTGACAAAGCAAAAATCATGACTACCCTATCCAAAAATGATGTCAAACAAAGCGAACTTCTAAATCAATTAGTCCTCGATTTTAATACTACTGAAATAGTTGGTCGTGTCAAAAAGCTCTGGCTCGATGTCAAAGCCCATCAGGTAAGAGGTTTAACCTGCGCTCATGGGGTGTTTGACCGTGAAAAACATATATTCTCTTGGGATAAAGTTGTCACAGTTGGTCATGATAGTATTCTGGTCAATACTGAAAACCAAGAAACTGTCGAGCAACCCGAGTCAACCGATAATGTAATCGGACTGAAAGTATGGACAGATGCAGGTAATAAAGTAGGCAAACTTGTCGATTATTGTATAGATGTCAATACTGGTGCGGTAGTTGCTTATTTGTTCACCTCTAATGGTTGGAAGGGAATTGCGAATGGGACTTATCTTTTGTCTCCTGATGCGGTAATAACTTTCGGCAGTCAGCGAATCATTATGGCTGAAGCCAGTATTGAAGATGCTCAACAGTATGCAGAAGGTTTGAACAAAAAAATTCAGCACGCTAAAGAATTTATTCATGACGACATCGCCAAAAGTCAGTCAGATTTTGATGTAGTAGTACAAAATACCCAAAAAGCTGCATTTGGATTACAAACAAAAGCTCACCATGTAACTGAAGTAGCTAGAGAAAAGCTGTCTGATACTGCAAAAGAATTAAAACATAAAACCGAAAAAGCATCTAGCAAAGGAGACAAATTAGCTGAATCTGAGATAAAAAGCGCAAAAGAGATAGATTCTTCTAAAGAGACTGATGACCGATTAATATTATCCGATGCCGACTCAAATGTTGACACCGAGGAAACTTCTTGTATATAGGGCTGCTAGGCGGAAGTCAAAATAAATTTAAAACTACCAGGAGGATTATTAATGGCTGGGATAGCTTTACTTGCAACTACAAGCCTTTGGACGATCTCATTTTGCTAAAAATTTAAGCAGCAGAAGGAAAAACTGTTGACGGAATTTTCTTAGCCGATATCGTCAAAAAACAGCCCATAATCGGCACAATAGTCTAAGTTTTGCATCGATGCAAACGCTCACTGAAAGTTAATTAGTAATTTCATTCCAGGTATTAAAGGAGTAAATTCAAGATGGCTAAACAAATTCGTTTTAATCAGGATGCCCGTCGCGCTTTAGAACGCGGCATTAATGTTTTGGCAGAAACTGTGGCGATAACTTTAGGACCTAAAGGACGCAATGTGGTCTTAGGAAGCCAATTTGGCGTACCGCAAATTGTTAATGACGGTATTACCATTGCCAAAGAAATTGAGCTAGAAGACCATGTGGAAAATACGGGAGTAGCTTTGATTCGTCAAGCTGCTGCCAAAACTAATGATGTAGCTGGTGATGGTACTACCACTGCCACTGTCTTAGCTCAAGCAATTGTCAAAGAAGGTCTACGTAACGTCGCAGCAGGGGCTAACCCGATAAACCTCAGACGAGGCATTGAGAAGGCTACCAACTATTTATTACAGGAGATTAGCGATCGCGCGAGTCCCGTCAATGATTCAAAAGCGATCGCTCAGGTAGGAGCAATTGCAGCGGGTAACGATGCAGAAATTGGTCAGATGATTGCCGAAGCGATGGAAAAAGTCGGTAAAGAAGGGGTTATTTCCCTAGAGGAAGGAAACTCTATGACCACCGAACTAGAAGTTACTGAGGGGATGCTCTTTGATAAAGGCTATCTTTCTCCCTATTTTGTTACCGATACCGAAAGAATGTCAGCGGTTCTCGACGAGCCTCAAATCTTAATCACCGATAGAAAAATTTCTTTAATTCAGGATTTAGTTCCTATCTTAGAAAAAGTAGCTAAGACTGGCAAACCTTTACTAATTATTGCTGAAGATATCGAGCAAGAAGCCTTGAATACTTTAGTAATCAATAAAATTCGCGGGGTACTTAATGTTACTGCGGTAAAAGCTCCTGGTTTTGGCGATCGCCGTAAAGCAATGCTCGAAGATATTGCCACCCTCACTGGTGCTAAATTGATTAGCGAAGATGCTGGCTTAACCCTAGAAAAAGTCGAGTTAGATTTACTAGGCAAAGCCCGTCGGATCGAGATTACCAAAGACAACACTACCATTATCGCGGAGGGCAATAAAATAGCGGTTCAAGCCCGCTGTCAACAGCTTCGTCGGCAAATGGCAGAAGCAGAATCGGAATATGACAAAGAAAAAATACAGGAGCGTCTGGCTAAACTAGCTGGTGGGGTTGCGGTAATCAAGGTAGGTGCTGCTACGGAAACGGAAATGAAAGACCGCAAGTTAAAACTTGAAGATGCGATTAATGCCACCAAAGCAGCAGTAGAAGAGGGGATTGTCCCTGGTGGTGGTACTACCTTAATACATCTAATTCCAGAATTAGAAGTTTGGGCAGCAGATAATTTAACAGGAGAAGAATTAATCGCTGCTAGTATTGTTGCTCGCGCCTTAGCTGCCCCTCTCAAACGTATTGCCGAGAATGCAGGCAAAAACGGTGCGGTAATTGCCGAAAAAGTTAAAGAACTGGAATTTGACGTTGGTTATGATGCTGTTGCCGATGAGTTTGTCGATTTGTTTAAAGCTGGAATAGTCGATCCTGCTAAAGTAACCCGTGCAGCACTGCAAAATGCTGCTTCGATTGCAGGTATGGTGTTAACTACCGAATGTATCGTCTCGGAAAAACCAGAACCTAAATCCGCTATGGGTGCTGGCATGGGAGGCGATTTTGGCTATTAAAATAAGGCTAATGTCTTGCGAGCAAGCTCTTTTTGGGGAGGTGGAGCGATCGGTTACAGTTTACAAGCAAACTAAACTTGACTTGACAAGCATTTGGGGTTTAGTTGGCACATCACTAAAGGAAACCCATTACTATGTTTTCCAAATTTATTCCCATCCCTGGGGCAATTGAGAATCAATCTAGTATTAATACTCTAAAGAAACGCCTTGAGTGGGGCAAAGCAGCCCTAACTATCATTGATGCCAGACCCAGAGTACTTTTCAATATTTGTCACATCATAGGCTCTATTTCGATGCCGATGGATGAGCCTAACGATCTCACTCTCGCTAGTCTCGAACCGAGCCGCGACATTTATATTTACGCAGAAACAGACAATAAAACTGCTGTGGCAGCACATGAACTACGCCAAGCTGGTTATCAAAAAGTATCTGAACTAGTTGGTGGTTTACGTGCTTGGAAAAAGGCTAATTATCCCATTGTCGGTTGGTGGACTATACGTAGAAAAGACCGAGTAACCAATCAATACAATAAGAACGAGTTTTCGTTTTAATTGCAGATATTTCGTCATGTTTTTTCAGAATTGATGACGATGATTTTCGCATTACTCAACGTATTCCTCTTATGATTTCAGTGCGTGACTCATTTCTTAATGCGGTCTTCTAGCTTCTTCCTCACAGATTCCTCAGATTTTTAGTCTAACTTGACATTAATATCCTCGTTTACCTCTACATCCATCCACCCAGGCTGCTACGTCAGTAATTTATAAATCAAAGATTGTATTCAAATAACCTCGATTGGAGAATTATTATGTCTAAAGAGAAAAAAGGCAACAGAGAAGCTAAAAAACCTAAACAGCAATCTGGTGGTACTAAAAAGCAAAAGAAAAACTTCAATAGACATGATGAATCTGTTATCAGTCTATTCGATCATTCCCATGAGCAATGAAACATTTAAATATTCTCTAGCTCAAAAACTGATTTACTTTCTGCTTTGATACATTTTGTAAGAGATTGCGACTATTAGGAACGGCGCAATCTCTTTCTGTTGTTTTAGCGATCGCAATATGCTCAAAAGCAAAAAATTAGGTAAGGAGAATCAGAGTGCTTGAAGGGGAGACTTTACAACTGTTGCTCGTCTTGTTGGTGGGAGTAACTATTATTCTCGCTACTCTAATCAAAGCTGGTTTGGAGCGAATTGGCATTCCTCCTTTGGTTGGCTATCTGCTTTTAGGAACGGGAATAAGCTTATTAGATAACCAGGTGCATTTTCTGACACCACCAGTTAGAGAAGTATACGCCTTTTTGGGCGAGTTGGGCATTATCTCCCTATTGTTTCGGGTGGGTTTAGAAAGTAATCTAGCAGGATTATTGCGTCAGCTTTCTCGTGCCAGTTTTCTACTGCTGGGGGATGTGGTTTTTAGTGGGGGACTAACTTTTGTCAGTGTTTATTATTGGCTAGGTTTAGACCTAGTTCCTAGTGTCTTTATTACTATTGCTTTTATTGCCACCAGCGTTGGTATTTCAGTCAGTGTGTGGCAGTCAGCAAAAGCTCTAAATTCACCCAATGGTGAACTTCTACTAGACATAGCGGAAATGGACGATATTGTTGCGATCGCTCTAATGTCACTTCTCTTTGCGATGATTCCAGTTTTTCAAGGTGATGTTGCAGCTGATTTTTCGCTAATTTTTGTCCACACAATTGTTCCATTTTTGCTCAAGGTGGCAATTTTTGGCACATTTTGCCTGATTTTATTTCGCTATCTCGAACAACCCATAACTCGTTTTTTTGAACGACTTGAACCATCCCCCGATCCCATACTGATGGTAGTAAAAGATCCCATACTAATGATCGTAGGAATGGTCTTTATCATTGCTGCTTTAGCTGGTTTGGTGGGCTTTTCCGCTGCTGTTGGTGCTTTCTTTGCTGGCTTAGTATTTGGTGGCGATCCCGATGCACTTAAGTTTGATGCTTCTTTTGCTACTTTGTACAAATTTTTTGTCCCATTTTTCTTTATTCATTTAGGCTTACAACTACAGCTTGAATCTTTATCTGGCTCTTGGATTTTGGGCTTAGTTCTTTTAATAGTGGCATTTTTGGGTAAAGTTATTGGTACTGGAGGATTGGCATTAATTACAGGAGGGCGATCAAGTGCTTTGTTGCTGGGAGTGAGCATGGTTCCTCGTGCAGAAATTACGATGGTAGTCATGGAAAGAGGACGAGAATTAGGAGATTGGGCAGTATCATCGCCAATATTCACTACCACCATTTTGGTTTCAGCAATAACTTGTATTGTCTCACCGTTAATATTACGCCCTTTATTACAGAAAAGTTTGCTCAAAAATTCTTGAATTAATAGAAGCAAATGGTATTTTAATCGGTGCGATTTGATTAGATACATTTCTACACTGCTCGATGAAGTGTATCAGCAATTACTCACAAGTTCCTCAGATTTGTAGTTTAACTTGATAGTAGAAGAATCCTCATTAATTAATAGGGGAACTTCGTATCAGAGTGGGAGAAGAAGAAAACCAGAGATTTGATGAATTCTTATTCTGATAAGTAGAAATTTATAAAATACATTTGTTCTCGGAGTTTTTATGTCTTCTTCTTTTAGTCAAGGGACTCTAGTTACAGTTATCTGTGAAGCAGTTCTACAAGACCGCTTAATTAAGCTACTTCAAACATTAAACGTCTCTGGATATACTATTATTCCAGCCCAAGGCGCAGGTAGTCATGGTAGACGGATGGGAGATATGGCAGGATATAACACTAATATTGAAGTCAAAACCATTGTTTCAGAGGAAATATCCAACCAACTGCTAGAAGATTTAAAGCATTTTCCTCCAAATCACGCTTTAATCGCCTTTCGGCAAAATGTAGAAGGTTTATTTGGTTAAAGTATCTTGCTTTTATAGAATTACAGTCCCTATCAAATATTTGTGTTTTAGGCAAGATTTATTAAAAAACGTTACCATTAGAACATGAATAAACCAAATAATGACCAGACCATCACCCTTAACAAAAAAGGTAGTAGCGCATCATAACAGTGATGGAAGTGAATTAATCCCCCCAGCAGAAAAAGCAAATAGTTTCGACAGTAAGATATCCATTTCAACAGGTTATATCGTAGATGATGAGGGAATCATCAACAACTACGCAACCGAACCTAATACGTCTTTGGCAAACAATCTCTCACCTAAACAACAAAAGCCTTACATATTATTTGGAATTGGAGCGACATTATTTATAGCGATCGCATTGGCAACTGCATTTAACCTCAACTAAAATCAACCAGAGCTAGATATTCCATTTCAGTTTTAATATATTTAGCTTGCACTTATGCTCTAAACTCCGTCCTATTATTGGCACAGGAGCAAATGATGAATTTATCAACGAACCTATCCCTAGAAGAAGAACTTCAGCTCAAAATATTTGCCGATCGAGTGCAGCGTATGTCTCGCGAACAAGCTCAAGAATTCTTAGTTGAGCTGCGTCGGCACATGATGATCGAAGAAAAAATGTATCAATTTTTTGTTAGGCAAGAATGGAACTTAGGTTAAAACAGAGTATTGGAATGAAGGTAAAAGGGCATTTCTATATATTTGATATCTGTTAAAGCGAAAGCGACCTTATCAACCAAGGGTGTGACCTGGGATCTACTATTTACAAATAACCAAAGTGCCTCTTCAACAGACAAGGTTGAAGAAGCACATTACTAAAGGAAACTCATGGCTATATTTTCTAATCTCATTCCTACTCCCGAACCAATTAAAAGCAAGTCGCGAGTTAGTACTTTAAAAAAACGCCTTGATTGGGGCGAACCAGCCTTAACCATTATCGATGCTAGACCGAGAGAACTTTTCAATCTTACTCATATTGTGGGTTGCATTCCTATGCCGATGAATGAGCCTCCCAATCTCACCCTCGCTAACCTAGAATTAGAGCGCGATATCTATATTTACGCCGAAACAGACGAACAAACTGCCGTGGCTGCTAAGATGCTGCGCCAAGCTGGTTATCAAAACGTTTCAGAATTAATTGGTGGTTTAGATGCTTGGAAAAAAGCGAAATATCCCACGGTCGGCTGAGAATTAATATTTTCTGGAAAAGGCTAAATCTCTAGTTAACATCAATAATCCTCAGTTTAATTGCAAGTATAACTTTATCTAGTTTTTTCAGATTGGATAAGCGATCGCATCTTTATCGAATATCAAACTATCTAGATCGACAAAACATTAATCAGCGATCGCAAACTAGCTGCTAAAATCCTCATCTGCAAATATTTAAGGGTTGGATCGGCACCTCACAAAAGAAAACTCATGACTATATTTTCAAAATTTATTCCCATCCCTGGAGTAATTCAGGATCGCTCTAGTGCTGGGACTCTTTTTAAACGCCTTGAACGGGGTGAAGCAGCCCTAACTATTATCGATGTCAGACCTAAAGTATTTTTCGATATTACTCATATCATGGGTTCTATTTCGATGCCAATGGAAGAGCCTGCCGATCTGACTCTTTCTAGTCTCGAATTGAACGACAATATTTATGTTTATGCAGAAACTGATATACAAACTGCGATCGCAGCGCAAAATCTACGACACCTTGGTTATCAAAAAGTTTCTGAACTAATCGGTGGTTTACGTGCATGGAAAAAAGCCAATTATCCCATTTTCGGCTGGTGGTCTGTAGCTCTAAAAAAAGCCCAGTATCCAGTTACTACCAATAGTTTTCCGTCGATCGCAAATACTAATTGATACAGATTTTGCAAAATTTGTAGACGAGATTGATAATGCACTTTTTTAATTCATTATTTGGAGTATTTATCTCATGTCAATGACTATTGAGTCTGCTCAATCTATCTTTTCAGATACTCAAGTCGCCAACATTGTTCCAGATGTAATCGAACGATTTAATCAACTTAATGCCGAAGATCAATTAGCACTAATCTGGTTTGCCTATGCTGAAATGGGCAAAACGATTACGGTTGCAGCACCAGGCTCAACTAGCATGATATTTGCTCAAAAACTGCTGGAAAAGATCAAGCAGATGTCTCCCTCTCAGCAAACACAGGTGATGTGCGACCTAGCAAATCATACCGATACACTCATCTGTCGTTCCTATAGCTTCTTTACTACCAACCTCAAGTTAGGCTTTTGGAATCAGTTGGCAGAATGGATGGAAGAGGGACTTATTGCGACCATACCCAAAGGGTATAAGCTTTCTTCTGAAGCTGAGTCTGTGCTTAAGGCAATTGCCAATGCCGATCCTGGACAGCAAATTACCATCCTGCGTAATACTGTAGTTAATATGGGTTTTGACGATCGCGCTACTGGGAGTCACCAAAAAGTTCGAGAACCAATCGCTGTTCCTAGTGCGATCGCAATTCGTACAAAGGCAAAGATAGATGGCATTACTAACACCGCAGTGTTGAGTTACATCAACAACATGAATGCTAATGACTTTGAAGCTGCTGTCAATCTATTTGCCCCTAATGGTGCTTTACAACCACCCTTTCAAAAACCAATTATTGGTCGAGAAGCGGTTCTGGGCTATATGCGAGAAGAATGTCAGGGGCTTAAGTTAATGCCAAAACGAGGCACTATTGAATCAGTAGACGAGGGCTATACCTCGATTAAACTTACAGGCAAAGTCCAAACACCTTGGTTTGGTTCTAGTGTTGGGATGAATATTGCCTGGCGATTTTTACTCGATCCTCAAGACAATATTTTCTTTGTAGCGGTTGACCTGCTGGCATCACCAAAAGATCTACTCGACTTAGTTCGTCAAAAAGCAAATTAGCATCTTAGCCCAACTCAAGCATGACTCAAATAACATGAAATATTTAAATATTTGTTACAAATGATTCCCGCGTCATGCACTCTTTGCATTCCCTCTGGTCATATGCGCGACGCGACAAAGGTGTCTATCACGGATACCGCTACGAGACCGAAGGGAATCCTTTAGGGCATATAACCACCCCATGTAGTAATAAGTAATAAGTAATAAGTAATAAGAGTCCTAATACAACTGCGTATTGCTATATTTATCGAAGTCTAAGAGAAATTCGTAGTGTCGATCGAAATGTCGATCGCTACAAATATTTGCCTATTTTTATTTAAAACTTTGGAAAGTAAAACTTGAAAAAACAATTTCCCCTGAGCGATAGTCTCATAACACCTGTCATTTTAATAGTATTAACCCTATTTATTGGGTTTAATAGCTTTGTCATTCTTAATCCTGGTCAGGCAGGAGTAATCAGCATTTTAGGAAAAGCCAGAGATGGAGTATTACTAGAAGGAATCCACTTTAGACCGCCTTTGGTTTCTGCGGTGGATATCTACGATCTGACCGTACAAAAATTTGAAGTACCAGCACAAAGTTCGACTAAAGATCTTCAGGATTTATCAGCTCGTTTTGCGATCAACTTTCGCCTAGACCCCATTCAGGTAGTGGAAATTCGCCGAAAACAAGGAACGTTAGCCAATATCGTCTCCAACATTATCGCCCCTCAAACTCAAGAATCTTTCAAAATTGCTGCTGCTAGAAGAACAGTAGAAGAAGCAATCACTAAAAGAAACGAACTTAAGCAAGATTTCGATGATGCTCTCAGCGAGCGTTTAGATAAATACGGAATTATTGTACTCGATACTAGCGTAGTCGATTTGGACTTTTCTCCAGAGTTTGCCAAGGCAGTAGAAGAGAAACAAATTGCCGAACAGAGATCTAAACGAGCTGTCTATGTAGCTCAAGAGGCAGAACAAACGGCACAGGCTGACATTAACCGTGCTACGGGTAGAGCCGAAGCTCAAAGGTTACTAGCTGAAACCTTGAAAGCTGAAGGAGGTCAAATGGTGTTGCAAAAAGAGGCAATTCAAGCTTGGAGAGAAGGCGGTTCTCAAATGCCTAAAGTTTTAGTGATGGGTGGAAATGAGCAGGCAGGTATTCCCTTTTTGTTTAATCTTAGCGATACTCAAAAGTAACGGGCTCTAGTAGTCAAATTGTTAATATATAAACAAGCTCGAAAGATAGTTGCAATAGGGGAGCAATGGGAAGTTGATCGAACCAAATCAAAAAGCTTTAAAAGAATGGGCGATCGCAGTTGAGGCTTTAACAGCAGGAGAAACCATCATTCTGCTGCGCAAAGGCGGTATCAAAGAAAAAAACTTTCAAGTCCAACATTCTCCTATTTGGCTATATCCTACCTACGAACATCAAAAACCCCATTTACTCAAGCCAGAATATGCTAAATCGGTTATTCCTGTAGAATCAGGATGGCATCCCAAGACTGTTGAAGTAAAAAGCTGTGCCGAAATCACTGATGTTCTACCAATAAGCGATCGCTCTCAAATAGAGGCATTGCTACCTTATCATATTTGGAACGAGCAAATGATAAGCGATCGCCTTAAATGGAAACCTCAACAACCCATAATAGTTTTATTATTAAGGGTTTATCGACTGCCACAACCTCAAACTATTTCTTACAACGACAGTTACGGTGGTTGTAAATCATGGATAGATCTGATTGAAGCTATTCCGACTGATAAATTGATTCCTGTAATTGAAGACAGGAAATATGCCCAGATAGTCCAAGAAATCAAAAGCTAAATCAGCAACTCCTAAAATTGCCATCAATGTTGCGTTATACAAACTTATGTGAATTAAAATTTTGTTTTTTAATTATTTTCAAAGGCTTTAGCTATTATTAAAATACAAGCTTAAAGCTAATTGAAAAGCATTTTTGATATTTATTTTGTCGATCCCCGACTGCTTTTCACTTATTAAATAATTTGCGTTTTAGCTTTAGCTACTTTTTACTAATTAATTCAGGAAGTTAAAAGCAATGAAAGTCTCTTCTAATTTACAGCAATCAATTTCATTAGCAGTTTTACTATCGGTAACTAGTATAGGTGTAATTCTCGTAATGATTTTGGCAGCCAACTGATTAACGATCGCCCTTAGGGCGATCGAACGTTATTTAACTCCTAAGAAACAAATTAATCTGCTATGACTGGGAAAAGGTTAATTTGTTTCTTTCTGACATTACGAATCAGAATTATTTAGACGCTGATGTTACGCACGCTTTTAATCTGTTGTCCTAAAGGATACCGCTACGCATAAGGTTGGTTAAGGGGGAAGGGGTAAAGGGTTAATCGATCTTTTCTCTGTTGCTCATTAGAACTACTTATTTTTCGTTGTATTGCGTAACGTCAGTTATTTAAGACCAATTACTTTGTCAGACTTGGCGCAAGGTTTAAGAAAAGCCGAACGAATACTATAGGTATAGTTCAAATTTGGATGAAACCAAGGAGTGTAACCAAAAGTGAAAGGATATCTATTGGGTAAACAAATATCGTCTCCTGGTTTTATTTGAGCCATCACAACTCGATCTATTTTTTTATCTTTGAATGTTTCTAAGGTATTAAAACTAGGTTTTAAATATACGTAATTGGTCTTAATGCCAACAATTATTAATGCGATAAGGGAGAGCGCTCCTAAGTAAGAGGGTTTAATTAACCTGTTTTGATAATTTTGGACTAAATATAAATTCAAAGAAATTATAATAATCATCCAGTACATGAAATAGCGTAATTCATGAGACTGAGGAAAATTTGCTGCCACTAGTGACATTATTAACATGACTAATCCAGCCGTATAAGTATCTCGATTAGGATTAGTTACGATCGAATACATTAATAACAATATTTGAAACACAACATAAGCACCGAAAAACCCTCCCATACGGTTACGGTCAATATTGGCACTGTATAGGTCGTGATTCCAATAAGCTGAATTAACATCAAGTATGGAGTAGAGCCATCTTTGCGCTTTAGGTGCATTAGCTAGATAGCCAGGAGATTCACTATACATTGGTAAATCGTGGTTGAGAACTTTTCCTGCAATTTCTATTCTGACTGGATAAAAAGGATTACCATGAATAGCAATGTTTTTAAGAGGCGTGGCGAAGATTAATAAAGAAGCCAGTAAAGAAATTGGTAGAGCTTTTAATAACCAATTGAATATAGTGTTTCGATTTAAACGCCAACGCAACCATAGAATCCGTAATGCAATAATAACCAATAATAAAAAGACTAAAGGCTCTAATTGAGGCTTACTATTAGATGCGCCAAAGCTGGCAAAAAATATTACTAGTAAATCTTTGGTAGTCGGTAAATCGTGCTGTTTAAACAGAACATAAGCCATCATAATAGACATGGCTAAAAAGATATTACCTAATAAATCTACATAGCAATTAACTGCATGAGCTTGAATTAAAGGAACACCTAAAAGAGCGATCGCCGTAAGATAATAAGGTACTTTAAAATAAGTCTTCAAGAAATAGCCATACAATACTAAACTACCAAAAGCGACTAAATTAGCACTCTGCACCCTTTGAGTAATTAGCCAGAGAAAACCTTGAAAAAACTCTCCTAACAGGGGGAAACCTTGAAAACGCTCCTCCATATGGATAAATTGTTCCCCTGGCACAATACCCCAAATTCTTGCTGCAAATGGCAGGTGATAGCCCCAGGTATCATAAGTCCCATCAATATCAATCCAACCCTTAAGAAAGATAGAAGTAGTAATCAAAAAAGCGATCGCCTTAAGGATGGTTTCCAGCCCCAATTGAAGTTTTGGCAGTTTAGTAAGTTTGTTATCAGTAGTTTTCATATAGGAAGCTAAGACAAAAAGTTAATCGATTGTTTTTGCCGCTCGAAAAAAATAAAGCACAAAACTGCTGGAGTACCAGGTAACAGTCATCGCCCTAACTATTTCTTACCAAAACTCCTGGCTCTTTTTGAATTGGCAATACATTCAAAATATCAGTTTGAGAACAGTACTTCAAATCCGCTTCTCCTTTTAACTTCAAAAGGCGTTGTCCATGACTACACTGGCGAAAAACATTCAATAAATTGTCTTTCCACCGTTCATAAAGGGCGATCGCGCCAATTACTTCATCATTACCAAAAAAGTCTATAGGGGAATCATTAGTCTGCTGAAAAATCGACTGCGCGATCGCTCCAGCACAGGCAGTATCTTCTACAGAATAGTCTCCTTGCCATCCCGAACCGACTAGCCAAACGGTTTTTGGATTGGTTTCTAATAGATAGTTAACTGCTGCTTGGCGATTAACTTGAGCAGCGGTAATTACACAAGGAGATTTTTCCACTCTTTGCAAAGCGCGAGTACCATTGGTGGTAGTTAGAAATAATCGTTTGTCTTTAACAATTTCTGCCGTACAGGCAAGGGGAGAATTACCTAAATCAAACCCTTCTACCTTCTCTCCGCCCCTTTCTCCTGCCAAAAGACGTTTATCTGGTTGCCATAAGTCTGATTGACTCTTTAGTTTTTCTATGTTACTAAATGCTTGGACTGCTTCTGCTCCTGCATCTAAAGCGGTGGCAATAGTTGTAGTAGCTCGCAGAACATCAATTACTACAGCGCAGTCTGGCAGTAGTTCTGTTGGAGTATCTTCAGGAGTGTGGTAGACGAATAGTTTCACGCTGTAAAAATATGTAAAGTCAGTAAATTAAGACTTAGGCAATTATACGTTATTTAACATCCAGCAAATTATCGTATTGAATTATGTAAGGTTTGCATAATAGTTTTATTAGTATTAAAGCAGTAGCTATTAGATAGACATATATATTTGGTTACGCGAACGATGAAGTGTAAGTTTGGGGCTTGATTTTTATTCAATCGACAAAACTGTTTAGGAGATTTACTATGATGAACAGAAATGATAGCAAAGTAATTAATTGGATTTATTTATGCTTTAGAAAGCCATTAAAAATCAACAGATATATTTTGTCTCTGTTGGTAGTATCAATGGCTATGGTTTCCTACGATTTATCATTTAAATCTCAAGCTTTTGCTCAAGAACAATCTTCAGTTTCTTTAAACAAGAATGTTATTTACGTCAATTCTAAATCGGGTAATGATTCTCAAACAGGAGATAAAACGTCTCCTTTCAAAACTATTACCCAAGCTTTGAAAACAGCTACGCCAGGAGCGAAAATTCAGCTAACATCAGGAACGTATAGTGAGGAGACGGGGGAAACTTTTCCCTTAGTTATCGATCAAGAAATAACGCTCCAGGGTAATCCAAATAATCAAGGGCATAATATTATTATCAAAGGTAGTGGCAGCTTTAGTAGTCCTACTGGTGCGGGACAAAATGTAGCGATCGCAGTTCTCAAAGATGCAGGAAGAATTGCTGGCGTTACTGTTACCAATAACCATTCGCGAGGACATGGTTTATGGATAGAGTCTTCTAATCCTGAAATAGTCAGCAACACTTTTACTCGTAATGGCAATACAGGGGTTTCGGTTAATGGTAAGAGTTCGCCACTAATTGAAGATAATTACTTCTATAATAATTCGGGTAATGGTTTATTGGTTTATGGTACTTCTAAACCCCAAGTAATTAAAAACACCTTTGAACAAACTGGATTTGGCGTTAGTTTAGTACAGAATGCCATATCTACTTTAAGTAATAATAAGTTTGATGGAAATCGCATTGGCGTAATTCTTGAAGGTAATTCTCAAGCAACTTTGCGAGACAACGAAATATTCAATTCTTCAGAATCAGGCTTAACTGCGATCGCACAGTCTCGCGTTGACTTAGGTACTAGTAATGAACCTGGAAACAATACTTTTCGTAGTAATAAAAAATTAGATATTCAAAATGCTACTAGTAATGAAATAGTGGCGGTGGGAACGCAAGTCAATGGAGATATTGATGGCAAGTATAAACTTTAATAGCGGTGAGTTTATTGCTAGTGCAAATACTCTGGAACTACGTCCATTACCAACAAACGCAACCTTAGATTCTAATACTAGTCCTAGTCCTAGTCCTATTACTAGTCCTAGTCCTAATCCTCCTTCATCCCTACCATCTCCTCCTCCTGTTGTCGAGCAAAAAACCAGCAATACGGCTAAACCGTATAATGGCACGGCTAAACCGCGTAATGATAAAGAATTAATATTCACCCCAGCATCTTCTACTGTATCTGAAACACCAGAGGCAGAACCAGTACCTTTCTTACCTCAAATCGATAATTCTGCTTTGGGTTCTAATAGTTCTCAAGTCAGCAGTTTGTCAGACGTTTTGGGTTCAGCTTCGGTTAAATATAAGGTTTTAGTAGAAGCGACGGATGAATATGCAGAAAAAGAAGTGCGATCGCTTTATCCCCAAGCCTTTAATACTGTATATCAGGGTGAATCTGTGTTGCAGATAGGCGCATTTAATAATTGGAATAAAGCCAAACAAGCAAAAAGATCTTTAGAAGATTTGGGTTTAGATGCTTATATTCTAGAATAGTATTGACCGATTAATATTTAAATCGTAGAAGTTTGTACTGTGAGCAAAAATACATTGTGGAAGATTTCAAGATATCAGGTAACTTGAAATACATTTCCCCTGGCTAATAATTTTTAAAAGCAATAAACTAGGTAATTTTACGACAGAAAAAATGATTATTTACGTTCATTTTTTTTACTGTTAACTTGTGTCTATATGCGAGATTTTCTTATAGATAAAATTAATTATTTTAATAATCGATAAAATCTCGATCCCATAAATATATTATTTACAATAAAAATATTATGAATAAGATCGGTATTTTAATCGTAGAAGATGAATTGATCATCGCAAAAAATACGGCTAAAAAACTAACTAAACTTGGTTATACTGTTGATAAGATAGTTTCATCTGGAGAAGCTGCCCTTGAATATGTAAACCACAATCAACCAGACTTGATTTTGATGGATGTCGCTATCAAAGGGGCAATGGATGGTATTGAAACCGCCATGAAGATTAAAGAAGAAATTGCCGATATTCCAATTATTTTTTTAACAGCTTATGCTAACGATAAGACCGTAGATAGGGCATCAAAAACAGGATGCTATGGCTACTTGATAAAGCCTTTTCGGGAAACAGAATTGCAGGCTACTATAAAAATGAGTCTGAGCAAACATCAAGAGCAGTCAATTATCCGAAAATCTCTACAGGATGCGATTAATCAATATTCATCCCATTTCGACGATGTATATTTGAATGATTTGACCAATTTGCCTAATAAATTGTTTTTAAGAGATTCTTTTGATTATTTAAAATCTACACTATCTGATAGTGATGAAATCTCCGTTGATAATCATGATTCATTGGAAATAGAGACAAGATTAATAGCACTTTTCAATATTAATTTAGATAGATTTTATAAAGTAAACAATTGCTTAAACCAACAGCAAAAAAATATTTTTGTCCAAGAAATAGCTCGACGATTAAGTCAATACGTTAGTGACTGTTATTTTCCTGGAATTACTATCTATCTAAAAGAAGATAGCTTTTTAGTTATGATTCCCCTAGATAAGCAAATCAGAGCTACTAGGTATGGTCAAGATATTTTAAATTCAATTAATCAAGCTTTTTACATTGACGACCATGAGATATTTATTTCTGCCAGCATAGGAATTTCCTTTTATCCAAGCGATAATCAAAGTTTAGAAGAATTGTTAGAACAAGGAGAAAAAGCAACTAAATATGCCCAAAAACAAGGAGGAAACCGCTGTCAGCTATTTACGTTCGCCTTTAATATTAAAAATTCTCAAGCTACAGAAAACTTGGCTATGGAAGCAGATCTACACCATGCTTTAGATAGAGGTGAACTCGAGCTACATTATCAACCAAAAATCGATCTTAATACAAATTTTGTAGTTGGTGCAGAAGCATTATTACGCTGGAATCATTCTACATTAGGAAGAATTACCGCAGAAAGATTTATCTCCTTGGCAGAAGAAAGTGGTTTAATAAAACCAATTGGAGAATGGGTTTTAGAACAAGCCTGTAAGCAGACGAAAGCTTGGCATGACGAGGGATTAGATTTTTTAAAAATTGGGATTAACCTGTCTGGATTTCAATTCAAACAGTCGGACTTATTTCACACCATAACCCAAGTATTGTTTAAGACTTCTCTCGATCCTCAATGTTTGGAATTAGAGCTAACTGAAAAAATATTAGTGGAAAATATTAAAACTAATATTCAAAGATTAAATCTAATTAAAAAACTCGGAATAAAAATAGCACTAGACGATTTTGGTACGGGCTATGCTTCTTTGGGATATTTACAACAATTTCCCTTTGATTTACTAAAGATCGATTCTTGTTTTATTCATAACATCGATAAAAATGAGGTGAATGCCGTAATTACCGAGAATATTATTAGAATGGCACATCAATTAGGCTTAAAGGTTGTGGCAGAAGGAGTAGAAACGGAAGCTGAACTGCAGTGTTTAAAAAAATATAAATGCGATCAAGCTCAAGGATTTTGCTGTGGATTACCTTTAGGAGCTAAAAAATTCAAAAATTTAGTCTTGAGCGTAAACAATTCTTTTGCCACAATAACTAATTATTCATAATTAAAGTAAATATTATCGATCGCTAGTTTTTATGTTCGGTAGTTCTTGAAACCTATTTTTTATTAGCATTTAAATGCCGAATTTATTCCATGCCGACAACCTATAGTTCAGGTACTATTTTAGTAATTGACGACAACAGTTTAAACCTAGATTTGTTATGTAGAATTTTAGCTAAAGTTAAGTTTGAAACTATCAGTACAACAAGTGGAGAAGACGCTATCAATCTGGCTCATCAAAAACATCCAGACCTGATTTTGTTAGATATAATGATGCCTAATTTTAATGGTTTTGAAGTTTGTCGGACACTAAAAAAACATCCTAGTACGCAAAACATTCCGATTATATTTATGTCTGGTTTAGTAGACACGGAAAAGAAGGTAGAAGCTTTTAGACTTGGTGGTAGTGATTATATTACTAAACCTTTTCAGAAAGCTGAATTATTAGCTAGGGTTAAATCTCAGCTGCAAGTATGTAATTTACGCCAGGCTTTAGCAGATAAAAATATTGTGTTGCAAAACGAAATCAACCACAGATATGAAGGAGAAATTTTATTACTAAATATGAATGAACGTTTATCTCAATCCAATAAATTTCTGAAGAAAGAGATTGAAAATCATAAAGCGACTGAATTAAAGTTACAAGCAGAAATTACCGAAAGAAAGCAGGCAGAACAAAAAGTAAATCAGTCTTTAAGGGAAAAAAATCTATTATTAAAAGAAATTCATCATCGAGTTAAAAACAATTTGTTTATTGTTTCCAGTCTTTTGGAATCTCAGGCAGACTATATAGAAGATGAACAGGTAATCAAAATACTGGAGAATAGCCAAAATCGGATTACTTCAATGGCATTAATTCACGAACAGCTTCATTCTAGCACCAACTTATTTCAGATTGATTTTCAACTATATATAACAGCATTAACCGAACACATAGCAGACTCTTATCTCACCGATCGAATTAATTTCCAGGCTGATATTGAGCAGGCGGAACTGAATATAGAAACGGCACATCCTTGTGGATTGATTGTCAATGAACTTATTTCTAATGCTTTGGAACACGCTTTTCCTAATGACAAAGAAGGCAACATTATCTTAAAATTTTATCAAGATGAATCTGGCTATTGTAATCTACTTTTAGAAGATGACGGTGTTGGTTTCCCCGACCATAAAAACTTTTATGAAAGTGAATCACTAGGACTAGAATTAGTGTCTACCCTGGTAGAGCAGCTTGACGGAAAAATCGAAATGAAAAGCGATCGCGGTACTAAAATCAAAATCACTTTTAAAGAACTAGATTACAAAACTAGAGTCTAATTTCCAAATAAAGCACCGATCGCTTTACCCATGTTTTCAGGCTGCATTGCTACGGTAGCAGCAGTAGGCTCGTATCCACAATGCACCATACAGTCAGCACATTCTGGATTTCCGCTTTTCTTACCATAGTTACTCCACTCGGTCTTATTAATCAATTCTTTGTAGCTGGAAAAATGTCCTTCGTTGAGTAGATAACAAGGTTTTTGCCAACCCAATACGCTATAGCTGGGGCTACCCCAAGGAGTACAGTCAAAGTCCTGGTCTCCCATGAGAAACTCTAAAAACAAGGGATTATGGTTAAAATTCCATTTTTTTGCCCCAGATTTCCAAGGAGACAATATTTCTCTAAACAAGGCTTTAGTTTGTTCTCTTTTAAGAAAGTTTTCTTGGTCGGGTGCCCATTCGTAGCTATAGCCAGGAGATACCATCATTCCATCTAAATTCAATGTCTCTAAATAGTCAAAGAATTGCTGCATTTGTTGGGGATTTGCGCCTTCAAACACAGTAGTGTTGGTAGTGACTCGAAATCCCTGCTGTTTAGCAGCTTTGATAGCTGCGATCGCTTTATCAAAGACTCCCTCGCGATCGACACACTTGTCATGTTGTTCTTTGAATCCATCTAAATGGATGCTGAAAGTAAGATAGGGAGAAGGCTCAAATTTGCTTAGGCTTTTTTCTAATAAGATTCCATTAGTGCAAAGATAGACAAACTTTTTACGCTGCACCAAGCCTCGTACAATTTCATCGATCTGAGGATGTAATAATGGCTCTCCTCCAGGAATAGATACGACTGGCGCACCGCATTCTTCCACCGCATCAAAACACTGTTGGGGAGTAAGATTTTGTTTTAGTATTTCGGTAGGATGTTGAATTTTACCACAGCCCGAACAAGCTAAATTGCAGCGAAATAAAGGCTCTAGCATTAATACCAAAGGAAAATGCTTGCGTCCTTTTAGGCGTTGAGTAACTAAATACTTACCTACCGTAACTGCTTGTTGAAGTTGAATGCCCATGTTGTATCTCCTCAAACCCACCTAATTGTCTTTCGAGTAATTGTAATACTAAATTCTGTTCAGATTCATTTCAATAAAAAAAGGTGGATGATGTCCACCTTATAAAACCTATAACTTATAGCTAAATTTAAGCATGAGCTAGCAATCGATCTGCCTGTTTGGCTGTTTCAAAGAAGTAACGGACATTATCTTCAGGAGTACCAACTAGTACGCCGTGTCCCAAATTAAGGATGTGTCCTTGATTTCCAGCCTTGCGAATTGTATCCAGAATGCGATCGCGAATCATATCGTGAGATCCAAACAGAATACCTGGGTCAAGATTTCCCTGTACCTTCATGTCTTTTCCTAGTCTTTGTCTGGCTTCTGCCATGTCCACCGTCCAGTCTACGCTAATCATGTCTGCGCCAGATTTAGCCATGCGCTCTAGTAAACCAGCACTACCGCTAACCAAAAGAATCAAGGGTGTGTCGGGATGAGTTTCTTTTACTTTGCGGAATACCTGTTGCTGATAGGGTAGAGCAAAAGTTTCAAAGTCTTGGGGACAGAGTTGACCAGCCCAAGAATCAAACATTTGTACAGCCTGTGCGCCACAGTCGATTTGATAGCAGATATAAGTTGCGATCGCATCGGCGAATTTGCTCAACAACTGGTGCAGTATAGTCGGGTCAGAAAATGCCATTCCTTTGATGTTGGAGTAGGTTTTTGAACCTTTTCCTTCCACTGCATAGGCTGCTAATGTCCAAGGCGCACCTACAAAGCCCAATACAGCGGATTTATTACCTACTTCTGAGCGCAAGCTTTGTAAGATGGGCTTGATAAAGGGTAACGATTCGTCAGGTTGTAGAGGGTGTAAATCGTCTACCTGTTTTTGGCTGCGGATAGGAGAAGCAATGATTGGTCCTTTTCCTTCAGCAATATCCATTTCTATACCCAAGCCAGGAAGAGGAGTGACAATGTCTGAGAACATAATCACGCCGTCTGGTTGAAATGCTTTCCAGGGTTGTAAAGATATCTCAATGGCGACATCAGGAATTTCTGAACGTTCGCGAAAGCTAGGATATTTTTCTCTAATATCGCGATATGCTTTCATGTATCTGCCAGCTTGGCGCATCATCCAAACAGGAGGACGTTCTAAAACTTCACCGCGAGCTGCTCTTAACAATAACGGTGTTTCATTAACCTCGCTCATCTTATTATTTCCTTTTAATATTTTTTTTAAGTGCAACTGTTAGCTTACCATTGCACGCCTGTTCAATCCTCCAGGGCGATTGTATAATTATGTGAAGTTGAAACAGTTTTTGGCAAAGCAAAATTCTTTTTTATATATCAATCCTGAATAATTGCTTTTATTTAAAAATGCTAACTTTCCTCCTAGTCTTTAGCTAAAAAAACAATTAATATTAATAGGTGTTTTAAATTGTATAGTGAACGCTAAAAAAGGATATTTCAACTAAAGAAAAAATTGTTTTTTCTAGATTGACTACTGAGTAAGGTATTTTCAAAGAAGCATCACAGCCTAGATTAACTAGAGATTGAAGGGTAAATAGATTACCCGTAGCAATAATGGGAATATCACGAGTAAGCCAATCTAACTTCAAAGGAGTAATTAAGCTCGAACAAACTTGTTCGTGATTTTCAAACTCCAAAATAATCAAATCTGGCTGGTTTTGCTGTATCCAAGACAAAATGTTGGTATCTTCATTTCTTGACAGGTAAACCATGTTAAACAAAGTCAAGATTGAAGAGTCAAACTCTATTTTCTTTATATTATTCTGAACTATCAAAATAGTGGGGGAATGACTATTGCCAAATGCTTGAGGATTCATAATTTAGTCTCCAAGATATTCCGTAAATTCAATTAAGATTTCCTAGTGTAACGGAAGTTTTACGTCGATCCCCATAGATCTAACGTTACTTTTATTGAAGTCAATATGAAGATATTTATCATGGAGATGAGAATCTACATATTTCTCAGCAAATCCATAATTTCATCTGTCTGCTGATAGAAACTAGGCTGACGTTTTATGCGATAATTGCGATCGCCTGGTAGATTTATGTTAAATTCTTGTTTGATTGTTCCTGGCTGTGTAGAAAGTACATAAATTCTTTGAGACAAAAATACCGCCTCGCGAACGTCATGAGTAATCATTAAAATTGTGCAGCCTGTCTTGCGCCAAATTTCTAAAAGAAACTGCTGCATATTTTCTTTAGTTTGAATATCCAATGCACCAAAAGGTTCGTCCATCAACAGAATTTTTGGATTTGTCGCTAATGCACGAGCGATCGCAACTCTTTGTTTCATGCCCCCCGATAGTTCTTTAGGTAGGGATTTAGCAAAACTTGTCAAACCTACAATATTTAAGTAGTAGGATGCTAATTCTCTTCTTTCTTTTGGCTCAATTTGTAACAGCTTCATCCCAAATTCAACGTTTTTCTGTACGTTCATCCAGGGATAAAGAGTGTATTTTTGAAACACCATTCCTCTATCTGCACCTGGTCCTAAAACTGTTTGATTGTCTACAGCAATTTTTCCCGAAGTAGGAAATTCCAGACCAGCAACCAACCTTAGCAGGGTAGATTTTCCCGAACCAGAAGCACCGACAACGCAAACAAATTCTCCTTTTTCTATGTGCAGATTTATATTTTCAAGAGCTACAATCACTCCTTTTTTTGTCTTAAATTCCTTGTTTAAATTTGATACTTTTAAAGACACTGCTGTTAAGTAATAAGTAATGTTGTTGGCAATCTATCTTTCGTCGCTTCTAATCTATTTAGAACGCCCATTTACAGGTGAAGCGAAGAAGTAAACGAAAAAATAAATCGAGAATAAATCCAATCAAACCAAGAATAATCAAACAGGCAAAAATTTCATCAGTTTTGAGAAACTTTTGGGCTAATAAAATTCGCTTTCCCAAACCTTCGGTTGCTGCTAATAATTCTGCCACTACTACTAAATTCCAAGAAGCAGCCATATTAACTCTAAAAGTATCAATAATACGAGGAATTATATAGGGGGTAATTACCTGGAGTAAAACCTGACTTCGTTTTCCCCCTAAAGTATAGGTAGTTTCGATCAAATCTTGAGGGACAAATTTGACACTATCCATAATCATCAGAACATTAAAAAATACAGTTCCAATAAATATCAAAGCAATTTTTGGAGCTTCATCAATACCCAAATAAATAATTAGTAAAGGTATAAAAGCTGGTGCTGGCATATAGCGGACAATACCGACTATTGGTTCAAATAATGACCTAATGCTAGCAAAAGTTCCCATCAAAATTCCTAATGGCACAGCAACAATAGCTGACAATAAAAATCCCAAACTTACTCTAGTAAAACTAGCTAATATATCTTGAGTTAAATATCCCTTACTCCACAATCTACCAAAAGCTTCAATAACATCAGTAGGAGAAGGTAAGAATATTGAATCTATTCCTGCATATCGACTTACTAAAAACCATAGAGCTAAAGGAAATATAATAGATAAACTAATTAATGTCCAGGATAAAGCTGGAGGAATACCCTCGGCAATTCTCCAAAAAGTAGTAGTTTTGAGACTAGATTTTGTAGATTGTTCTACCTTCCTGTGATGAATTTTAAGCATTAGTAGTTTTGAAGTTATAAATATTTGTTTTTGGTGTTTTCGATCTATATAAAAATAAGATGACTGAAGTATCAGAAAGATTACCTCCAGCCATCTCAGCTTTAGCTATTTCTCATAGAAATTAAAAGTTATTTACTATAGGCTTTGACAAAGCGATCGTCTAAGACAGTGCTTAAATCTGGTGCTTCGGGAATAAAACCAACATCCACCATGAATTTGGACATTCTTTGAGATGAAAAGGGCATATGTTTCATGCTGTCACCATCACTAAAAGCCTCTAAATTCTCTTCAATAGTAAATATCTTTGTGCCTTCTTTAAATAGCTGTAGTTCATCTACAGTTACGTCTGCTCTAGCTGCCATAATTTCATCGGCTTTTTCAGGATTTTGCTCCATGAAATCTAAAGTATCAAACCAAGTATTAATTAATCCTTGAACCACATCTGGCTGTTCGTCAATCAGCTTTTGACTAACTACTAACAAGTCGGGAATTGAACCAGGAAATTCTTTGGAAGAAATCAATTCTTTTGAGCCTTCTCTTTTTAAAGCAGTCAACCAAAAAGGAGGAAAAGCTCCTACAGCATCAGTTTGTCCCGCAGCGAAAGCAGCAGCAGCAGCACCAGTTTCTAGAGGAACAATTTCAACATCATCCCGCTTCATCCCCTTTGATTCTAATGCCAAGGTAAGTAAAAAGTCGTCTACTACTCCTTCTTCTACCGCAACTTTTTTTCCTTTTAAATCTTCTACAGTATTAATGTCTTCGGTAACAATGATTTTGTCATTTCCCGCAGAATTATCATTAACTAAGACTGCAACTTCTCCATTAACTGCATCGGCAGCAAAAGAAATTGTATCGTTAAGAGTTTGACAATTACCATCTAATTGTCCCGCAGCAAAAGCTTCCATTGATTCTAAATAACCGTCAAACCATTTCATTTGAACATTGACGTTATTTTTAACAAATAGTCCTTCTTGTTCTGCGATTGCCCAGGGCCACCAGCCAGCCCAATTACTATATCCTATAACGACTGGTTTATCTGGATTAATAGTAGAGCCTGCATCTGAATCCGAAGATTGAGGGGTTTGAGAACAGCTAATTGCTAGTACTAACGTCAGGCAAAATATGCTGAGAGATGATATTAGTTTTTTTCGATTAATCCGCATTATTTATTACTTTAAAAAACACAAACATAAAGTTGAGATTTATAAATCTCTGTTAGCCTAAAACTTAAAATGTAATTCTTGTTTTAAGCTGAAACAACCTTACATCAATCTGTAATTTTTGTGAATTGTTTTTTTTCGCGCTTTTACATTAATTAGAAACTAAATTAGAGGGATATTGCACTTGCTTTAATTGCCAATCAAACCACAAAATCAAACCTGCATCTGTTTTGATAGATACAGAAAAAACGGCTACATCAGGGTTTATGTGGCGCATATTATTGGCAACCAATTCCAAATCTATATACTAAGACAGGTAATTCTCTGATTATCAAAGCGATCGCAATCCTGTTCTCCTCCTGTCTGGTTAGCATGAAGCAAATTCAATTCTATGGCTAGGTTGAATGTTTGGTGGATGATTTTGAGGAACAAGGAACAAGGAACAAGGAACAAGGAACAAGGAACAAGGAACAAGGAACAAGGAAAGATAAACAGGATTGAGCTATAAGGTAGGCAACGCGCCCTAAAGGAATCCTTTAGGGCAATTAAAACTAATTTTCTGATGATAAAGAATAGTTTTCTATTGCCCACCAATATCAGTAATTAATATATGTTTGGGGTGTTTTTCGACTCGTTTTAGCCAGGCTAAAATAGCAGGAAATTTTTCAAGATTAAATCCTCCTTCTTTTGCAACATGGGTATAGGCATAAAGACCAATATCAGCAATGGTATAGATTTCCTCTACAAAAAAGTTATGGTTACTTAAGTGTTTTTCCATTACTTGTAATGCAGCATTACCTAGCTTATGTTTATGCTCTAGTTCTTCTTTATGCTTATTCCCTTGTTTGAGAATAGCGATCCAATAGCGAGAAGTAGCAATGTTAGGTTCATGACTATATTGTTCAAAGAATAGCCACTGCATTACTTGAGCTTGAGCATAGCTATCACTAGGAAAGTATTCTGTGCTTTGACTCAGATAATATAAAATGGCATTTGATTCCGCCAATAAATTGTTCTCAGAAATCTTCAACAAAGGAATTTTGCCGTTGGGATTTTTATCTAAAAACTCTGGAGTTCGGGTTTCCCCATTTAAAATATTGATATCAATTCTTTCATAAGGAATGTCTAATAAATTCAACAGCAAACGAACTTTGTAACTATTGCCAGAGGGCAAAAAATCATAAAGTTTGTACATTGATTTGATATTAATATTTTCAACACTTAGTTTTCCTTTTTTTCTTTACCCTTTAACCAATCCTAATAGATTGATTTGTTTCCTAGTATTAAGTAGGTACAGCCATTCCTGGGCGTAGTTTAGACCATTTACCTGCTTCTTCGACAAAACTTTCACAGCCGACTACATCCCACTCCATTTCGATAGTCTCCCCTTCTGTGCGAATATTGACTTCGATAGTAGGTTCAACAGGTTCAAAAGTAGGATCTTCGGTTAAATGGGGTTGTTGGTGCTGAGTTTCTACTGCATTATAAGTTTGACAGCGATCGACATATTGGCAGTTAATACAAATACACATAATCTCTCTCTGGGTGTCATGCTTTAATTATTAATTTAACAAAGACTGCCAAATAAATGACTGTCGAACTTATAAAGTTATATTTATCATCCCTAGATTTTCCTTGGGATATGAATCAATTACCTACCTCAGCATATTTAGTTGGCGGATCGGTGCGAGATGCTATATTGCAGCGTTATAAGACACCTTTAGATTTAGATTTTATTCTGTCAGAAAATACGATCGCCACAGCAAAAGAAATTGCTAATCTTTATCATGCAGGATTTGTAGTTTTAGACCGAGAAAGAGAAATTGCGCGGGTAGTCTTTCCTCAAGGTACTTTGGATTTTGCTCGGCAAGAAGGGGATAGTTTAGAAACAGATTTAAAGCGAAGAGATTTTACAATTAATGCGATCGCATACAATGTTTTATTGCAACAATTGGTCGATCCTTTAGGGGGTTTGATAGATCTTAGATAAAAAGATTTTAAGGATGGTTTCTCCTAATAATTTAGAAGACGATCCATTAAGACTTTTAAGAGCGTATCGTCAGGCTGCACAATTAAATCTTACGATTGAAGAAGATACCAGAAAAGCTATTTGCGATCGCGCTAATCTTTTATCCACTATTGCAGCGGAAAGAGTTCAAGCAGAATTGAATTATATGTTTACTACTTTTCAAGGTAATAAATGGCTAATAGCAGCAGTAGAAGATGGTTTACTACAGTTTTGGTTGCCAAGTATCGATCGCAACAAAACTGAGCAATTAGATAAAGTTGAGAATGCGATCGCATTTTGTTCTAATTTAGGTTTGAATTTACCTGAATTATCTATTTTGGGTAAGTTAGCTACCTTAGTCTCTACGGAAGAGCTTACAGCAGAAGTGGAATTAAATAAGCTTAAATATTCTCGTAATCAAATTAAAGCCGTAGCCAAAACAGTTAAGCATTTACCTCAATTGCAAACCAAGAAGAAAGATATGACTTTGCGAGAACAATATTTCTGGTTTTTAGACGTTAAAGATATTTTTCCTGTCTTAATAGTAAGGGCGATTGCAATTGGTGTATCTTTTGATTTATTAAAACCTTTGATTGAACGCTATTTAAACCCAAAAGATATAATTGTTTATCCTCAACCTTTAGTTACTGGTAATGATTTGATTCGGGAGTTGGACATCAAGCCTTCTCCGATAATAGGCAAGTTGCTAACAGAAATTAAAGTAGCCCAAATTGAATCTAAAATCGCCACTTTTCAAGAGGCTTTAAATCTTAGTGCTTCTCTATTGGAATCTTGGAATTAAATATATAATCATTCCAAGTTAAGCACCATGCAAATTACATAGCACTAAAAATTTAATATTACTGACTACTGACTAGTTAATCGTGGCGAAACTAATCAGAATAACTATAATTAATTGTTAACTGTTATGTTTCCCAAACATATGATTTGCTCAGATTCAATAATTAATTTTTTAATATTGACATCTGTACCCAAGTCTATTTCTAGCTTTTCTGCTAATTCTTTAGTAATATTTGAGTCATTATAAATCTTCAGAGGAAATAAACATAGAGTATGACTATTGCTTAAAGTTATTCCTGTAGATAAATTGAGCTTGTTATCTCTATCATTCTCATCTTTATAAGTACCCGAAAAGGTTAGTTGTTTATTTGCGATCGCAATATGATTCCATTTAATATTAGAATCATTTAATTCTAAATTTAGAATATCTTCTTTTTTTGCAGCTAAGATAATTTGCCATAAATCTGTTAAGCCACTCTGCAACAATTCTGAATCTAAAGAAGCCAAAATATCCTTGACATCTAGACCTAATTTAACCTGCACAAATATAGGTTCTATAAGTTTCAAAGGTTTCTTTTTTAGTACTTCTGGTAAATTGATAGCAATATCATTACCGTTAATCTCGACTTCTCTCAAATGTAGCCCTTGGTAAATCCCCTTTTTGCAGCTTAAGAATACTTGAGGAATATATCCTGTAAGAATTTGACGATTTTTACCGCTAATCTTTACCTGTAAATCATCTACTTGGCTAACCTGCGATCGCAAATAGAGCTTGACTGCGGTAGATAATAATTTAGTAATCAATTTTAATAAGCCGATGTGGATTCAAACTGCATATTATCAAATTATCAAAAAAACGTTTGAACCTGAATCAGTCAAGGCTGGTTAAAGGGAGAGGGGAGAAGGAAAATTTGTTTATTTCTGACATTACAAATATAAATTTTTTGGACGCTAATATTGCACGCTAATGGTTTTGCTGAGTTAAGTTATAAGTTGGTTAAGTTGGCTGATACTTTATTACTGTTTTAGGGAAATATAATTGATAGTTTAGGAAGACAGGGAGGATGCTACCTTGTAAAATTAAAGGCTACATTGCTGATAGGAAAGTCTCTCAATGTCTGAAAGAGTTCAAAAAGTTTTGTCACAGTGGGGAATAGCCTCGCGACGCAAAGCGGAAAAAATGATTTTAGCCCAAAGAATTACAATTAATGGTGAAATAGTCAATTTGGGGGATAAAGTCGATTTACAGACAGATGTTCTTCATGTAGATGGTAAATTAATCAAAGTATCAGATCGTCCCCGATTTATTTACCTGTTGCTCAACAAACCTCCAGGAGTAGTGTCCACTTGCTCCGATCCTCAAAATCGTCCTACTGTGATTGATTTATTATCAAAAGATTTCCAGCAAGGAACAGGAATTCATCCTGTAGGCAGATTGGACTTTGCCTCTAGTGGAGCTTTAATATTAACTAATGATGGCAAGCTAACCCTCGGCTTAACTCATCCTCGTTATCACTTACCTAAAACCTATCATGTAGAGTTAGACTGTTCTCCTACGAAGCAGGATTTGGCAATGTGGCGCAAAGGAATAATGCTAGATGGTAAAAAAACTTTAAGTGCGAAAGTGAGATTAATGAAATGCGATTGCCCTAAAGGACTAACTCCGTGTCGCGGAGCTAACGGTCGGCATTCCTCTGACAAAACCATTGAAATAGTCTTAACTGAGGGCAGAAATCGGCAAATACGCCGTGTAGCCGAAAAACTTGGTTATCAGGTCAAAAAGCTGCATCGGATTGCTATTGGTTCAATTACCTTGGGTTCTCTCGGTCAAAACCAGCTTTCCCAGGGAAAATATAGAAATCTTCAACCAACTGAAATTAATTTTCTTAAAAATTCTTTTAAATCTAACCTTTAGACGTTTGCTGCTCAACCTGGGAGCGCAGTAGTATGACAAATAATAATTTATCTCTAGAACAACAGAAAAAACTAATCGAAATTGGTGCTAACCTACAGCGTATTCGTTTGGCTAAATCAATTTCATTAGATTCTGTCGCAGCGAATACTCTAATTTCCAAACGGTTATTAGAAGCAATTGAAACAGGAAATTTTGAAGAATTGCCAGAAGCTTTTTACATACAGGCTTTAGTATCTAAATATGCCCAGGAAATAGGAGCAAACCAAATTAAATTTGAAGCTGCTTCAGCTATTGATACAGAGGTTACACCATCTTCTGCCAAAACAAACAATTCTCGTAAATACTGGCTTAATTTCCAGTTGCGATCGCTTCACCTATATTTGATCTATATTTTATTGGTGATTATGTCTGTCAAGGGTATAACAGTGTTGGTCGAACGCCCTGTAATTATCAACGAAATACCAGTAGAAAAGCCCGCTATAGAATCAGAAGTTACCAAAGCCGAAGCAGAAAAAAATACTACTTCGTCTCAACCTGCACCTCAATTTGTTTCTCAATCCAACACTCCAGAATCAGTTACCGTTGGAATTAACCTTCAAGAGCGTTGTTGGCTTAAGGTTATGGTAGATGGCAAAGTTGCATTTGAAGGCATTTTACCCCAAGGTACACAACGTCAATGGAGTGGCAAAAAACAGGTAACTATTCGCGCAGGAAATGCAGGAGGAGTAGTAATTAGTTTTAATAACGAACAGCAAAAAGTACTCGGCGCACCAGGGCAGGTAGAAGAAATCACTTATACCGTTAATTAATAACCCCTAAGAAATAGATAAACTATGTCAGGGCGTTCAGCTAAACGCCCCAGGTTATTCCAAGTATTATTCTAATCTTAAGACAATACGTCGCTTTGTTTATTCTTCCAAAGGAAGAGCATAGTAAGCAATTCCTTCAGATTCGTAGTTTGGCAAATTGGCTTCTACAGAATCTCGTTCTACTTCACTGGGAGTATAAAAATGTACCCCAAGGGACGGATTAAAGAAACGATAAACGGGGATCAATCCCTCAACATTTGTCGCGTAAGCGTTAAACACTTCTCCTTCAAAGGCAAATTCACTCAAATTTGCTTGAATTGAGTCTCTTTCTACTTCTTCAGTGGTATACAAATGAACTCCTGTAGTTGCATTAAAGAAGCGATAAACTTCTTCTGCACCTTCAGCGTCAGGATCTATCGAAGTAAAAGATGCACCTTCAGATTCGTAATTGCCAGAAGCAATAAATTCATCTCTCTCTGCAACATCAGTGGTATAGAAGTGAACTCCAACTTCAGGATTTAACAAACGAAATACAGTATCACCTTCTCTGCTAATATCATCATTAGAAATAAGACCAACGCCTTGATTATCTCGGATAACTGCATTACCTGTAGGGTTGACCAAGTTGACAAAAAAAGTTTCATCGTTTTCTGGTTGAGTATCAGTAGAAACTGGAACAGTAATGGTTCGTTCCGTATCTCCTGGGGAAAAGACTAATGTACCAGAAGTAGGAGTAAAATCAGTGCCAACGCTTGCGCTACCCTCAGCCGTACCATAATTAACGCTTATTTGTTGCGTGGCTGGTTGACCCAAAGTGTCTAAAAGACTCACCGTAAAAGTAGCATCAGTTGTTCCTTCATTACCTTCGGTAACTGTGACATCGTTAATGTCTAGATATAAGCCATATTCAGCCGAGCCCAAATCGACAGTTTCGTTATAAATTCTGGGATTACCTGCAACGTCGGTAGTTTCAGCAACATTAGCAAGAACTTCATTGTTACCAGTATCGATCCCAGGAGAATTTAACTGTAAGCGAAAGTCATTATTTGCTGGATCGTTAAAAAGAGGATCTTCAGTAATATTTCCTTCTCCTGGTCCACCATAACCTCCTTGGATTATGCTGTTATTTATAATGGGAAGATCTGTAAATCCTCCAAGAGAAATATCTCTAGGAACAATATGATTATCTGTTCGACCTTCCGTATTCCAGAAAATATTGTTTTCATGGATAGCAAGTTCATCTTCTCTTATATTGTTAAAAATTGAATCACCTTCGCCAGCCGAATTATTAGAAAAAGTACTATTGGTAATTACAACATCATTAATAGCTCCTGAGTAAACAGAAGATATGTTTATAGCACCGCCTTGTTGAGATTCATTGCCTGTAAACAAGCTGTTAATATATATTAGGGCTGCTGCTATCTTCTAAAAAGATACCTCCACCTCTTTCTCCAGCGATGTTATCACTAAATACAGTATTAACAATATTAGGGCTACTACTATCTCCTGCAACTAATCCGCCCCCTGCATCGCTGGCAAAATTATTCCAGTAACAATTAAATTTCTGATAGTAGCACTAGCATTTTCTTCGCCAAAAATACCTCCACCATCATTTTCGTCAAGTAAACCCACATCCACCATCAGCTTGACCACCCGTAACAGTAAATCCATCAATGATAGTACTTGCGGTAGAACCAGTTATGTCAACTACGTGATAACTATTATCTGCTTGACCATTTTCGCCTATGTTGCCACTAAGAATTGTGGGATTTGCGCGTATGTCGCGCTGTGCCAAAGATGTTTCTCCGCCAGCAAAACCACCATAAACCTGAACACCGTTATTGATATTGAAACTAACTTCGCGGGGATCTTCGACATCTTCTGGTAAATTGCTGCCATTAGTTGGTAGATAAGTACCTTCGGCAACCCAAATTTGGTCGCTAGCACCAGCAACCGCTAAAGCAGACTGTAAATCTGTATAGGCATTTCCCCAAGAAGAACCATTATTTCCCCCTTCTGTTGCGTTAATATCTACGTATATAATTGACTCTTCCACAGTTTGTTCCTCAGTTTTTATTTAATTAACCCGACATGACATCATCCAATCTTTGCGCTGCTGAAATGGCAGTAAAGATTGGATTCTTATTTATTTACAGACAAGACAAATATCCAGGCTCAAAGCAATGCTTCACGCCAGTACATTTATCCTGATTTTTGTCTTTCAAACGTAATTTAAAGTGACAAAAATCTCGCTATTTATAGAAGCTTCTACAATCGTTAGCTAATTCCGTGGTGATGACGATCTACACTAAGAATTTAGTAGCTTCCCCTCGAATAGCACAAGAAAATAGCATAAAAACTATCTTCGAGGATCTAAATATATTACGCTTGACACATCTATTTGGATTCAAAATCCAAGGCAAATATATCTGTAGCGATATTTCAAGTAATTTGAATTTGGATTTTAGCTATTTTTACTATGCACCTCGATCGCTTTCAAAAAGCAATTAAAACAAATTACACAAAGTAATACTATTACTATTTCATCGCTCTACCGTGTAACTTTACATTTTGTTTATATATTCCGTTAATTGGTTAAATTCAGTCATAATCAATTGTTTCTGAAGCATTAAGAATTTTCGTCATAAAAACCTACGTAATTGTGCGGAATCAATGATATTGCGATCGACAATTCCGTATAATTACGGTTTAAAAAGATAAGACATATATCTTAATTTAAGTACATCTCACGACATTGAGGCTTGACATGAGCTATTCAGTCCAACAATTACCCAGCAAAAGATGGGGAATTTACTCAAATAACAAACTGCTAGCAACTCATGGTTGCCAGCATACTTGTCTGGTTATGCTGGAGTTATTAAAAGAAAGAAAGAAAAATAGCAAAACTTACCAGCATTCAGCTGTAATAGTTGAGGAAGCTGCTTAAATCATCTATATACCTCAATATCCATATATTCATCTAGTAAAATAAAAATTTAAATAATGACTATCGAAATTTTGGTAGGGCTTGATGATTGCACTCTTATGATCTACCGCTATGGCGAAAAAGATTATTATTTCAGTGTGGTTAACGTATTAGGTCAAATATATACTTGCAACAGTAGCTTTCCTACCTTGGGCAGTGCCAAATTGATGGGAACTTCAGCGATTAAAAGATTGACTGTCGAACGAGATTAGTATCGCTGCGCGTAAGTAACGGATAACAAAGGTCTAAAAATACTGAAAATAGAGCTAATTTCCTCTAGGTTAAGAATTTGCGTTGCGATTCGATAACCTGGGAATTACTGTAAACCTGTAAAATTAACTTTATATTTTCCTAATGTTTACTATATTTTTCGTAAAGTGGTAGACCGCAAGTTATCTCCCGATAGTGTTGCAATTAGGAGTATGTAGTTTGAATCTACAGTAATAAAAACTCTATTTTTAGATACCTGAATGAACATAAATACTGTTTCCACAACTCCTTTTTCCGACCAAAAGCCAGGAACATCAGGACTACGTAAGTCTGTTGCTGTTTTTAAAAAACCTCATTATTTAGAAAACTTCGTTCAATCAATATTTGATTCTTTAGATGGTTGCGAAGGACAAACTATTGTTTTGGGTGGAGATGGTCGTTACTATAATCGCGAAGCCATCCAAATTATCATGAAAATGGCTGCTGCTAACGGTATTGGGCGCATTTTAGTCGGAAAAGCTGGAATTATGTCTACTCCTGCTGCTTCTGCGATTATTCGTCAATATAAAGCATATGGCGGGATTATTCTTTCTGCCAGCCACAACCCAGGTGGTCCAGATGGAGACTTTGGTATTAAGTACAATATTACTAGTGGTGGTCCTGCACCAGAAAAAGTAACCGAAGCAATCTTTGATCGCTCTAAGGTTATCGATCGCTACAAAATCTTAGAAGCGGATGATATTAATATTGATAAGCTTACAGTGACGCGCTTAGGTGAAATGAGCGTTGAGGTTATCGATCCCGTCGAGCCTTATGCCCGTTTAATGGAGTCTTTGTTTGACTTTGATAAAATTCGTCAGTTGATTAAGAATGACTTCAAAATGTGCATTGATTCAATGCACGCAGTTACAGGTACATACGCCAAGGACATCTTTGAAAAGCGTTTGGGTGCAGAAAAGGGTACAGTGCAAAATGGTGTACCTCTAGAAGATTTTGGTGGGGGACATCCCGATCCTAATTTAGTATACGCTCACGATTTAGTAGACATTATGTTTGCTAAAGACGCGCCTGATTTTGGTGCAGCTTCCGATGGCGATGGCGATCGCAATATGATTTTGGGCAATAACTTTTTTGTTACCCCCAGCGATAGTTTGGCTGTGTTAACCGCTAATGCGACTTTAGTCCCAGGATACAAGGATGGATTATCGGGTGTGGCACGGAGTATGCCTACTAGTGAAGCTGTGGATCGAGTAGCAGACAAGCTAAATATAATCTGTTATGAAACTCCTACAGGCTGGAAATTCTTTGGCAATTTGTTAGATGCAGACAAGGCTACCCTTTGTGGGGAAGAAAGCTTTGGTACGGGTTCAAACCACGTCCGCGAAAAAGATGGACTGTGGGCAGTATTATTCTGGTTAAACATTTTGGCGGTAAAAGGAGAATCTGTTGAAGCGATCGTCAAAGATCACTGGAAAACCTATGGACGCAATTTCTATTCCCGCCACGATTATGAAGAAGTAGCCAAAGAACCCGCTACTGAATTAATGGAACGTTTGCGGGGTATGCTGGATACTATGGCTGGTAAGAAATTTGGCAACTATGAAGTTAAATATGCCGACGACTTCAGCTACACCGATCCTGTAGACAATAGCGTGAGTAAAAAGCAAGGTATTCGCATTGGCTTTACCGACGGATCGAGAATTGTCTTTCGTCTTTCTGGTACGGGAACAAAAGGTGCAACTCTACGTTTATATGTTGAGAGCTATGAACCTGATGCTAGCAAGCATAATATGGATACTCAGAAGGCTTTGAAACCTTTGATCGATTTAGCGCAAGAAATTGCCCAAATTAAGGAATACACTAAACGTGACGAGCCTACTGTTATTACTTAATCAATTGAAGTAGAGGAAGAGATTATTCTCAGGGTAGAAAAGTATTTAGAAGAAGATTGTTTTTGCACCATCTTCACTATTTTTTCTTCTATCCTACCTCTCTAACAAACTGGAAGAATTAATCGATCGCATCCATCAAAGCTTCTGGGCGACTCAGGTGAAATCCTTGAGCATAGTCAACATTCAAATCTCGAACGCTGTTTAAAATATGTTCGTTTTCCACAAATTCAGCTATGGTTTTAATTCCAATGCCTTCTGCTATGTGATTGATTGCTTCGACCATCACTTTGGAAGTGCGATCGATGTTTAATTCTTTAATAAAAGAACCATCTATTTTGAGGTAGTCAACGGGCAAACTTTTGAGATAGGTAAGAGAAGATACTCCTTTACCAAAATCATCTAAAGCAAAGCTACAGCCTACTTCTTTGAGAGAATCAACAAATTCAACTATTCTATCGAGGTCGGATACTGCCACTGATTCAGTAATCTCAAAGCAAAATAAGCTAGGGGGAAGAGAACATTCCCTCAGTCTGCGTTTGAGAAATTGCAGAAACGACTCGTTGTTGAGTGATGCTCCCGATAAATTAACTGAGAAACGATAATTATCCCAAGTATGGCGATCGCATTTTTCTAAGGTGTCAAATAGATTATTAATTACCCAAGTATCAATATCGCTCATTAAAAAGTTGCGCTCGGCAATATCTAAAAATACACCAGGAAGAATTACCTCCTCTGCTTTATCTGTCAGACGCAGAAGAACTTCAAAAGATTTTCTAGAATCATCTCCCTTTAATGATGTAATTGATTGAACGTATAGACTGAATAGATTTTTCTTTAGAGCCTGACGCAGACGTTTAACCCAACGTATTTTTAAATCTTTACGGTTTTTGGCATGGGAAATAGATTCGGGATAAACTGCCAAACAGTTACGACCTCGTTCTTTTGCCTGATATAGAGCAAGGTCGGCTGCTTCAATTAAAAGCTGTGGCTTGTCCGCTGAATTAGGAATAGTGGTTGCTATTCCCAAACTGATAGTAACGACAGAATCAACTAAAGAATTACGATGGGGAATCTCCAAATTTTTGATCGCTTTTCGGATATCTTCTCCTACCTTCAATGCTCCAGCCTGATGAGTCTGGGGTAAGATAACGGTAAATTCTTCTCCACCATACCGAGCCAGGACATCCCCTGGTCTTTTAAGAGCAGAAGAGATCGCTTTTGCTACCTGCTGCAAGCATTTGTCTCCCTGCTGATGACCGTAAACATCGTTGTAGACTTTGAAATAGTCGAGGTCGCACATAATTAGGGATAGGGGAGTAGAAGCACGTTTCATTCTTCCCCATTCTCGTTTTAGTTGACGGTCAAAAGAGCGACGATTATAAATATGAGTCAATGAATCTAATAAGGCTAACTGAGATAGTCGCTTATGGAGTAGTCCGTGCTGAATAGCGATCGCCAATTGGCTTTTTAATTCTGTAAGCAAATTAATTTTTTCTGTTTGCCAAATGGGAGAAGTTGAATATTGATCGACAATCAACCAACCATATAGCGTATCTTCTGCAAGGATTTGATTCGCGCTAGATGAAAGCAAGGCTGGTGTATAGTTTGTTAAAAAACCCGATGTATAGTTGGGATTTTTTAACACGATAGGAACTACTAATCTGACTTGGGGATTCGGCAATTGCCCGATTTTGAAGCAGGATTGAATATCTTGTTGTTTGATAACTCTGATATCTCCTTTTAAATAAGACCTATAGATATTTGAATCAGGACAAAGGCAATCGTAAGAGATATTTATTTTAGGTGCGATTTCAGTTTTTGCTTTAGATGAATATGCCTGAAGCGCAACTTTTTGTTTATCAAGGGAAGTTAATCCCACAAAATCCAAGTCAAGCAAGGTTTGAATTTCTTGAGTAACGGTCTTTAGAATTACTTCCAGGTCTAAAGATTGACGAATGCGATCGCTAATTTCTAGAACTAGCTTACGTCGTCGCGCAGCATCTTCGAGGGGCTTTTGATAAAGGTGTTTGAGAGCGAGATGAGTGTTAATTCGTGCTAGTAGCTCTTCTTCTTCAAAGGGCTTAGTGATATAGTCTACAGCACCCAACTTTAAACCTTTTACCTTGTTTTGGGTTTCGGTCAGTGCGGTCGTAAAAATGACAGGAATATCTTGAGTCGTTGACTCGTTTTTTAGCTGGCGACAAACATCAAAACCATCTACCCCAGGCATCATTACATCAAGCAAAATTAGATCGGGCTGTAAAGCTTTGGCTATGGCGATCGCTTTTTTACCATTGGTTGCAATTGAAACTTTATAATTAGCATTGTCTAAATATTCAGATAATAGCTGTAAATTTTGGCTATTATCATCCACTATTAGAATAGTTTTCGATACCAAAGCTTCTTTTAATACGATCATTAGTAAAAATATATTTCAAACTATGTGCATCATTTTTAACTGATAAACCAGCAGACTATAATGGGCTTAAATGACAACATTAAAGCTACATTTTTTTAATTAGCAAAGATTTAAAAGATCAATTAATAGCTTTACAAACGAGATTTAATTAGCTTTTTTAGCATTGTTTCTAAGTTATCTACCAAACATCCATCAGTAAGGAATGCGAATCTTATTGCGAAAATAAACATATTTGGGATTCTCTTTTTCTAGTAAATTTATCTGCTGGTTTATTTTTTTCATTTGACCTAGACTTGCTAATTTAAGTAGCTCGATTAAGTTTTTTTGCGATGGAACAACGAAATTTAATTTAGTAATAGTTTTGGGCGATCGCAATTCCTTCCCGACCATTTATAGCCTCTTTTTGAGTAAACCCCAAGTCCTCAAGATACTTTACTAGCAAAAGTCTATTTCCTTCGCGATCGTCCACCACCAAAACTTTGCAGGAAGTGGTCAAAACACGAGTCGCTCGATTTTTGGACTTTATTTCCAGAAGCAAACTAGAATTTAATATTAGATATCACTTAGGCGATCAACTAATTTATTTACTCGCTCTTTGATTTCATCTCTAACACGGTGAAAAGTTGCCATCGGTTTTCCGTCAGGATCTTCTAGTTCCCAATCTTGAAATACTTCTGTTGCTACCCATTCAGAAGGTAAACTTGTGCCACAGCCACACATAGAAATCACTGCATCGTAATCATCAGCTTTAAAGTCACCCAAAGGATCTGAAGTTTGATTGGTAATATCAATGCCAATTTCTGACATTACCTTAACTGCTGTCGGATGTACACGACTTGCTTCTAGCCCAGAAGAAGTTACTTCAATTTTTCCTTCACCTAATGTTCTAGCAAAACCTTCTGCCATTTGCGATCGCAAGAATTACGACGACAGACAAACATTACTTTTTTCATCTTTATTTTTCTGTTAAATTACTTATTCGCAGCTTTTTCTTTAGCTTTACGTTCGCTATGACGATCCGTTAGATAATCGACCTCATCCCGTAGTAATAGAGTAAATTTATATAGTTCTTCCATCACGTCAAATACCCTATCCCTATAAGCAGAGTCCTTCATCGTTCCGTCTTCATGAAACTCTTGATAAGCTTTGGCTACAGAAGATTGATTGGGAATAGTAAACATCCGCATCCATCGTCCTAAAATCCGCAGGGTATTAACTGCATTAAATGATTGCGAACCACCGCTAACCTGCATTACTGCTAAAGTCTTTCCTTGGGTTGGTCTGACCGAACCTATAGTTAAAGGTATCCAGTCGATTTGATTTTTAAGAATCCCCGTAACATTACCGTGCATTTCAGGGGAAGACCATACTTGTGCTTCTGACCATTGACTTAACTCCCGCAACTCTTGTACTTTGGGATGGGTTTCTTCTACCTGTCCCCGCAGTGGTAGTTCGTGGGGATGAAAGAATTTTACCTCTGCACCCATATCGGTGATGATTCTGGCTGCTTCTTCGGCTACAAGACGACTATAGGATCGTTCTCTTAATGAGCCATATAGGAATAAAATTTTTGGTGGACGATCTGAATTGGACATGGATAATAATTAATAAAATTGATTTACTTGCAACAGCGAGGATCTAATAGGGTGGCTTTTTCTGGCTGTCGGGGAAACCAATTGGCGGTGCGTTTGCAAAATTCCACTAGCATCAGCATGACTGGGACTTCAATTAACACCCCTACTACGGTGGCTAAGGCTGCGCCAGAGTTCAAGCCAAATAAAATTACCGCAGTTGCGATCGCAACTTCAAAGTGATTACTCGCACCAATTAAGGCTGCGGGGGCTGCATCTTCGTAATCTAGTCCTAGCTTCAAGGCTGCTACATAGGTGATAAAGAAAATGAATGTAGTTTGTAAAAATAGGGGAACGGCAATTAATAATATGTGCAGGGGATTATTAACAATTAGTTCTCCTTTAAAAGCAAATAGCAAGACTAAAGTTAAGAGTAGTGCTGCGATCGCAATTGGGGAAAGATATTGTAAAAATCTTTCTTCAAACCACCGTCTTCCTTTATTGTGGAAAATCCAGTAACGACTAAATATACCCTGCTATTAATGGCAAGCCGACATAAATTAAAACTGAAAGTACGATAGTCTCCCAGGGTACAGTCAAGTTATTAGCCGATAGCAACCATTTCCCTAACGGTGCGTAAAGAAACAGCATTGCCAGGGAATTAACCGCCACCATGACTAAAGTATGTCCTTGATTACTGTAGGAAAGATAACCCCACATCAATACCATGGCAGTACAGGGGGCAATTCCTAGTAAGATAGCACCCGCTATATAAGAATTAGCTAAGGTGACTTCTACTCCCCTTATTACTTCGGTGGAGGACAGCCAAGACTGAAACAGCCCACCTAAAAAGAATTGGGCAAATACCACCATCGTAAAGGGCTTAATCAGCCAATTTATCACCAGAGTTAATATTACAGGTTTGGGCGATCGCGCTGCTTTTTTAGCTTGGGAAAAGTCGATTTTTACCATGATGGGATACATCATGAAAAACAAACATACCGCAATCGGAATGGAGACGTTATAAAGGCTCATCGCATCAAGAGATTGAGCTACCCCAGGAAAAAGTTTTCCTAAAGCAATTCCCGCGCCTATGCACAGTGCCACCCACACAGTAAGGTATTTCTCAAAGACGTTTAATTGACCCCCTGCTTGGACAGCCTGGGTATTGATATTCGGACTTTCTGATTTCATTTAACTAAAATACTCTACTGAAAAATTTGAGAGTGATTTTAGTTTACATCAAATTATCTTGATGCATCAATTTTTTTTGATGGATAAAAATTATTCCTCGCAATTGCGGGCGGGTAGTATGTCCCCAAAGCGTCGAAATTGGGCTAAATACTGTTCTAAAGCGACAAACTGAACCAGGTTCAAGCTATAGTACATCCAGCGACCTTGTTGACGGGAATTAACCAGATTAGCGTCTTTAAGGTTTTTAATATGAAATGATAGCTTAGATTGGTTGACGTTTAATTGTTCGCATAATTCACAGACACATAGTTCTTGCGATCGCAATAATTCAATTATTTGCACTCTCAAAGGATCGCCAAGGGCGCGAAAACCCGATAATATTTGGGTTGATTGAATACTAACTGACATCAAATTTTGTTGATATGTTTTTAAAGCATTGTAACTGATGTTACACACTGGTTGATTTGTAAAGGCTAGGAGAAGGTTAAAGGTTAAAGGTTAAAGGATTTATCCCTCATTCCTTAATCTTGCGATCGCGAAGCGTACCCTGCGGGTAATCGCACTCAATTAAGTTGTCTGATAAATTAAAATCAAGAGGTTCGAGTATACTCAACCAAAAAAATATTTATTTTCAAAAGCTTAGAGCCTATAGCTTAAAGCTTAGAGCTATTATATGAAACGTCTTTATCGACCAATATTAATCGCGATCGCAATTATCTTCGGCTTGTGGCTGATCTTTGAAGGATCGGCACGGTTATTTGCAGAGATACTTTGGTTTACTGAGGTTGACTATCTTTCTGCGTTTGTAACCCGTCGTGCCAGCCAGTATGGTTTGTGGTTATTAGTTTTTCTTATTTCTGGCACGTTTATTGGGGTCAATCTTTGGTTGGCAGATCGTTGGCAATGGCAATGGTTGTCAAAAGATGCCCTCAAGGATACCGCGACCCATAATTGGTATGATATGGGAATTCCTTATCTACCCAAGGATAATCGGTTAGTTGCTTCTGATGGAAAATTGAGTCTAGCTAAAAAGTTGACTCCCAGACGTTATCCTAGTCAGACAACCTATTCTCCTCGCTTAAAATTACCCTTATTGTTATTAAGTGCGATCGCTTTAGCTGTAGCAATTACCTTGATTTTGCTCCACTATACAGGTATTGCATTAGCTGTTTGGCAAACGAGTTACCAGCTACCAAAGATCGCCTTGAGTTTAAAACCAGCACTCGATGGCTTAGATTTAAGGACTTTTTTGCAGCGTTATATTTATCAGGTATCAATAGTCGGTATGTGGGTAGCATTATTACTGTTGAGACCAAAAATTAGTATTAAAGCGATCGCAAGTTTAATCTGTTTAGCTTTTGGTTTCATCGCTGCGGGCAATTGGGCAACAATTATGCGGTTTTTGAATCCTTCTGGATTTGGTTATGTAGATCCTCAATTTGAAAAAGATATTGGTTTTTATATTTTTCGTTTACCCCTTTGGCAGTTAATTGAAACTTGGTTAATTGGTTTGTCCTGTACTGCTTTGATTAGCTGCATCTTGTACTATTTGTTATCGGGAAATAGTTTGTCCGAAGGACGTTTTCCAGGCTTTTCTAAAGTGCAACTTCGCCATCTTTCTTTCTTAGGTGCAGTAGTAATGATTGGTTTAGCTATACAACACTGGCTCAATCGCTTCGATCTACTTTATAGTTCTCGTGGAGTGGTTTATGGTGCTGGATATACCAATATTAAAGTCCAATTGCCTATAGAAATATGCTTGAGTCTGATATCACTTGTCAGTGCATTCTGGTTATTCTATAAGAGCTTCACTGGCTATAGAAACCTTCAAATTCAAAAACTAAAACTAAAAAGAATTCTCTTTTTAATATTACCTTTTACCGTATATTTATTAATCCTTGTCTTCAGTAATTTTGTTAGCGCAACAGTACAGCGTTTAATAGTGCAACCCAATGAATTAGTCAAAGAAGAACCCTACATCGAGCGTAGTATTACTATGACTCGCAAGGCTTTTAACCTAGATGATATTGAAGCACAAACTTTTAATCCTAAAGGACAATTAACTGCCGAAGATATTAAAAACAATGATTCCACGATTAAAAACATTCGCCTATGGGATACTCGCCCCATCTTACAGACTAATCGACAGTTGCAGCAGATTCGTCCTTACTATCAGTTTCATGACGCAGACATAGATCGTTATTTATTGAGAAAAGACGATACAGTTGCAGGTGATAAACAGCAGGTAATTATTGCAGCCAGAGAATTAGACTACGGACAAGTTATTGATATTGCCAAAACTTGGGTTAACGAACATCTAATCTACACCCATGGCTATGGCTTTACCCTTTCTCCTGTAAACAGAGTAGCTGAAGGTGGCTTACCCTATTACTACGTCAAAGATATTGGTACGGGGAGTAAAGAGTCTGGCACTCTTACGGTGTCCGATGAGGTAATTCGCAACAGTATTCCTATCGGCAAACCTCGCATCTATTATGGAGAATTAACCAACCCCTATATTATGACTTCAACCAAAGTCAGGGAGTTAGATTTTCCTAGTGGAGAAGAAAACGTCTACACCATTTACGATGGCGGGGGGGGGATCAAAATTGGCAATTATTTCCGACGGGTATTATTTGCCGAATATCTCAAAGACTGGCAAATGTTGTTTGCCCAGAACTTTACCACGGATACAAAGCTACTATTTAGAAGAAATATCAGACAAAGAATCAAAGAGATCGCACCTTTTCTTAATTATGACAACGATCCTTACCTAGTAGCAGCCAAAGCCAAAGGTCAAAACAACAGCCAAGATAACCTTTATTGGATTGTTGATGCCTATACTACCAGCGATCGCTATCCCTATTCCGATCCTGGTAAAAATGATTTTAACTATCTCCGCAACTCAGTCAAAGTAGTTATAGATGCCTACAATGGCAAGATAGATTTTTATATTGCCGATACCGAAGATCCAATAATTCAAACCTGGGATAAAATATTTCCTAAACTGTTCACGCCCCTGACGGCAATGCCCTTAGATTTGCGCCGTCACATCCGCTATCCCGAAGATTTGTTTAGTATCCAGTCAGAAAGACTGTTGACTTACCACATGACAGATCCTCAGGTATTCTATAACCGAGAGGATCAGTGGCAAATTCCTAAAGAAATATACGGCACCGAATCCCAAGCAGTATCACCGTATTACTTAATTATGAAGTTGCCCACCGCCACAGAAGAAGAATTTATTCTTTTACATCCCTATACCCCTACTAGTCGCCCTAACTTAATCGCTTGGCTAGCAGCAAGATCTGATGGTGAGGAATACGGTAAACTCCTACTATATAAGTTTCCCAAACAAAAGCTAATCTATGGACCCAATCAAATCGAAGCTTTAATCAACCAAGATCCCGTAATCTCTCAACAAATATCCCTCTGGAATCGGGAAGGATCGCGAGCAATTCAAGGAAATCTCTTAATTATTCCCATTGAGCAGTCTTTACTCTATGTAGAGCCATTATATATTGAAGCAGAAGAGAATAGTCTTCCTGCTTTAGCAAGAGTGATTGTGATCTATGAAAACCAAATTGTCATGGCAGAAACCTTAGATGAAGGAATAAATGCTATTTTTCAACCCCAAAATTCTGACTCTAAAGCAATTATCCGCCCTGTCGAAGATGTGACACCCGAAAACTAATCTTTGAAAGGATTTTAAGATTTTTAAATTCACATTAGCCATACAAATTAACCAGTCATACAAATGAGCGATCCAGACTATCCGAACATTGTTTTAGCCTTTGTATATCGCGATTTCAAAATACAGATTGCACGGGATGAATGGCAAGGACAAGATTTTTATACAGCTTGGGCAGAATACAGTTTGGGTAGCGCGGTGGCTGTGCCTTTTGCCATGACTAGCAAATTAGCCATTAGAAATGCCAAACGATGGGTAGATAAAAGAAAGGGATGAGGGATGAGGGAAAGGATACGAGGAAGGAGGAACGAGGAACGCCCTAAAGGATACGGATGCGCATGAGGAACGAGGGATAAGGGATTTAGCTCAGTTGGGTACTTTGGGTAATCCAATTTAGATAAGACGATGAGCCTGCAAGTAAGGGTAAAGCAATAATTTCTGGAACATCGTAGCTATGAATAATTTCAATTTTTTCAGCTAATCGCTCGAAGAGATTGAGACGAGTTTTGATAAACAATTGCCATTCGCGATCGCGGTTTATTTTTCCCGACCAAGTGTAAAAAGAATTAATTGGCGTGATATTGATGCAGGCTGCTAGTTTTTCAGTTAGTAGGGCGGTGGCTATTTTTTCTCCCTCTGCTTCAGAACTAACAGTAACCATCACTAAACAAAAAGAAGAGGCATCTTGCACAGTCATAAATTGAAATTAATATAGATAGACTGACTTCAATATAAAATACTCAGGTCGTTCTTTGGCTTAGTCTTTGATTAGCAAACAGCTTCTTATATTCTTATTATTTGAGAATAGTTGGTTATTTTTCTGCAAACTTTACCAATATTTATTAGGCTAAATAACAGCAATCGATAATTAAACTTACTCCAGTCTTCAAAACGCGGTTATGGTTGAGCAGATTAAGCCTCAGTATTCTCTATCCTGGATTTCAACAATTGCCGAAATTCCTCAGCTAGTTTGGGATGAGTTGGCAAAACCTCTAAATACGCCATTTCTAGAATGGGAATGGCTTAATAATATTGAAACCTCTGGTAGCGTATCCCCCCGCACTGGATGGCAACCCTGTCACCTAGCTGTATGGCGCGGTAGCCAATTAATTGGCGCAGCACCCCTATATATAAAAGGGCATAGCTATGGAGAATTTGTCTTCGATCATCAATGGGCAGATTTATCTCATCGTTTGGGTGTGGAATATTATCCTAAGCTGTTGGGAATGACTCCTTTTACTCCTGCGGTGGGTTATCGATTTTTGATTGCATCAGGGGAGGATGAAGAGAAGATTACGGAGATTATGGTGGCAGCGATTGACAACTTTTGCGATCGCAATCGTCTTTCTGGCTGTAATTTTTTGTTTGTCGATCCTGACTGGCGAGAGATGATGGAGAATCTTGGTTTTCATAGCTGGCTGCATCATGGCTATATTTGGAAGAATAATAATTTTGAGAGTTTTGATGACTATCTAAAGATGTTTAATACCAAGCAGCGTAAAAATATTAAACAGGAAAGAAAGGCGGTAAGTAAAGCAGGTTTGTATACTAAAACCTATGTAGGGGATGAGATCCCCCGACATCTTTATCCTGAGATTTATCGTTTTTATAGTAGTACCTGCAATAAGTTTTATTGGGGCAGCAAATATCTAACTCGTAAGTTTTTTGAACAGCTTTATCCTAACTATAGCGATCGCATTTTATTAGTTGCAGCCTATACCGAACATGACGATCTCACCCCTGTAGGAATGTCTTTCTGTCTCCATAAGGGAGATAATCTTTATGGACGCTATTGGGGTTGTGAATCAGAATACGACTGTCTCCACTTTGAAGCCTGCTACTACAAACCAATTGAATGGGCGATTGAAAATGGGATTAAAATGTACGATCCTGGTGCGGGAGGCAGACATAAAAAAAGACGCGGTTTTCCTGCTACTCCTAACCATAGTCTGCATCGTTTTTATAATCGTCGCATGAGCCAAATTCTGCAAAATTATATTGGCGAAGTGAATAAAATGGAGCAAGAAGAAATAGTTGCGGTCAACAACAACTTGCCTTTTAACAAACAAGAAATCAACTTCAATCTTGATTAAGTAATATATAGGTTTGAAAATATCTCTGCCTAATATTAATTATCTTCAATTACGAAATATTGTCCGTTAAGAAAAGGCAGATAAAAAAATGTAGAAAAGTGACAAATTTAGCCACTTAAAACACTATATTGTGCCAAATAATAAAATCTAAAAATTAGGCTTATTAATGTTTAAGATTTGCGCGCTACTAACTTTTTACGCAGACGAGAAGCACCAAATAATCCACCTAAGATGAGAATACTTAAATCCGTAGAAACTCCAAAAGGAACAGGTGTGGGTACAGGTACAGTATCGAAAGTAATTGCTCCTATTCCGTTAGAGGCAAAGCTAGGATCGCCTACTCCTGATAGCCGATAAACATCACCGACTTGTGCATCTACATCAAAGAAATAATAATCTCCGTCTAAATCTCTATCGGTTAAATTTGTTGTAGCTGAATTAGAACCTCCAGCAGTTTGAGCGAGAGTTAAACTAACGGGAGAAATCGCGGTATAATCGGCATTGTCAACCAAGAAGCCAACGCGATAATTTCCTGCATTGGTGAAATCAAGGTCGAGAAACTGAGTATTGCCGCCATTTACGCCACCTTTAAAAAGAATACCAGATTCTATATTAGGTACTGTACCCGATCCTGTTTGAATGGGATCGTCAATATCTACATAGTTTGTACTTGAAGAATCTCCTGTATAATATATCAGTCCAGAAAGTATATTAATATTGGCATAACTAGGTGTTGCAACAATATTATTATTGGCAGAAGTCGCCGCCCCAGAACCAGTGCTTCTGAACACCGTATAACCATCAGTACCATAAATGTTATCACCATCTGGGTCTAATGATTTAACAACAGAATCAGTTCTAAAAGCATCATTGGTAGTAAAGTCAGAACCAGCAAAATTAAATGCTTGAGCCGATGATTGAACTGCAAACGCAAGAGTGACTGCTAATCCCGCACCAGTAGATCGAGCTATATATTTGTTCATTTTTTGTGAGAATAAAAATCTACAGTTTAAAAATGACACAGTTTTACAGGCTAGGACACAGTATTTTTGCTAAAAAAATTGAATTATATAAATTGTCTTGAGGTAAATTTACTTACTTTTTTATAGGAATTTTTTACAACTTCGACTGATGTATTTATTAATGGTGAATTAACATGCTCAACATAGAAATATAAAATATTAATATTTACATCAACTCATTTTTTCTGACAAAATATTGCCGATGAGAATCAACTATACAAGTTATTTACCAGCCTTAACGAATCAGTCGGCTGTGTAATATCGGTTCTTTACTTTTGTTTCTGTTACCAAACTTTGTATTGTTATAGAATGCTATGGAGTTCTTATTTGCTATCTTAAATTTTTAGATATTATTACTCGCTATTAAATCTGTAACGCCGAAACAATTTGACATCTAAAAGAAAACTCCAAGACATCTTAGTCAATACCCCTTTGCTGTTGCGCCTTGTCTGGCAAGCAACACCACTATATTTGTTTCTGTCTCTAGCCATAACAGGATTGCAATCTCTAATTCCCGCAGTGATGCTGTTGGTTAACAAGAGAATTATAGATATGGTGATTGCTAATTGGGGTAATGCAAATTTTGTCTGGCAACCATTAATAATTCTAGTCGCGATCAGGTTTGGCATTAGTTTACTGGGGGCGGTTTTAAGCCAAACAAATCTTTATGTCGGGCAGATATTTAACGATCGCCTGATGCTCTACACTAAATATATCTTATTAGAAAAGTCGGCCCAGTTAGATCTGGCGCATTTTGAATCTTCAGAATTTTATGACACCCTCTCCCGCGCCCAAGACAGCGGTAGTAACTATCCTGTTAGGGTAATTCAAACTTTGACGGGTTTATTTGGTCAGGCTATTACTTTAATTAGTTTATTAGGACTGTTATTAAAATTTAATTGGGCAGTTGTCCCCCTGCTATTTTTTACCGCCCTACCTGCATTTTGGACGAGCATTGTTTATTCTGGCAGACGATTTTGGATGACGCGAATGGAAACCGAAAGCGGTCGTTTATCAGACTATATCCAGCGTGTATTAACTAATCCCAACTTTGCTAAGGAAGTGCGGTTGTTTAACCTGGGAGAGCATTTGTTGGGCAAATGGTCGGGTATTCGAACGGATTTCAATGGCAAGTCAGCTAAAATCGCTTTTGAATATGCCAAGATGCGCGGTTTGTCTGGGATGCTAGTTAATAGTGGCTTTTATATCGCTTATGGCTGGACTTTGGTACAGGCGATCGCAGGAAAGATCTCCGTTGGTGACTTTACCATGTATACGGGAGCATTTAGCCAAGCACAACAGGTATTGCCCGCAATTTTAGAAAACATCGCTAAAATATACGAAAATAATCTCTATGTGTCCCAATACTTTGAATTTTTGGATTTAAAGCCCGAAGTAACTAATATTTCTCGTCCCCAGTCTTTTCCTCAACCCATAAAGCAGGGACTATCAATCAAAAACGTTACCTTCACTTATCCAGGGGCAGATAAGCCAACTCTGCGTAATTTGAGTGTGGATATTAAACCAGGGGAAAGTATTGCCCTAGTGGGCTTAAATGGTGCGGGAAAAACCACCTTATTAAAGCTGTTAACTCGACTTTATGATGTAGATTCGGGAACGATCTCGATTGATGGCATACCTCTACCAGAAATAAAGCTGTCAGAGTTACACACCAACATTGGCGTATTAAACCAAGACTTTGCCCGCTATCAACTGAGTGCGAAGGATAATATCGGTTTTGGCAATCTCAAAGAAAGTGATAATCAGCTACGCATTGAACAAGCAGCCAAAGATTCAGGTGCAGATCGGGTAGTGGCAGACTTAGCCCAAAGCTATGAAACTCGCTTGGGAAAAATGTTCAAAGGTGGAGTAGATCTTTCTGGGGGACAATGGCAAAAAATTGGTATGGCAAGAGCCTTCATGACCGATGCGCCAATTTTAATTTTAGATGAGCCTACTGCTGCTTTAGATGCGATCGCCGAATATGAATTATTTGAAAAATTTCGAGCTTTAACCGCAGGAAAAATGACCTTTTTTGTTAGTCATCGTTTCTCTACTGTGCAGCTAGCAGATCGCATTGTTGTTTTAGAAAACAGCAAAATTATTGAAGTGGGATCTCACTCAGAATTGATGGAGAAAAATGGTCTATATGCTGAGATGTTTCGTTTACAAGCATCTAGTTACAAAATTTGAGGTCACAGGTTAACCGCTTTTTGCGGTCATTTGTACTCAATTTAAATGTTAACAATACACTTTTAAAATTAACAATTTTTAGGTATATATATTAAGCATATATAACTATTTAAAATCCTATGAGACAAAATTTACATCCTGAGAAACTACAGGTATCTTTAGATACATTTGTTCAAAAAATGGAGCTTTTAAAGAGAGCGGACAATCCTAAATTAGTCTCAAAAATAGTGATGAAGTGGACTAAAGGACAGGCTTTGTTGACAAAGCAACTTTTACAATATGTGCTGCAATCAAACCAAAGAATTGATGAAGGGGAGGAAGCAAGCGCAGTTGAAAGAGTGATTAGAAATCGTTTAATAAAAGAATTTAAAAAAGATAATTTAACCTTAGACATTAGGAAAAAACTATATTCAAAAGATATAGAAAATCTTTTGGAAGGAAACAATAGATTGCTTAGAGATGAAGATAAAATATTTTTATTAAAATTGCAAAAGAGCTTGGGTTTAACAGATAAACAAGCTCAAGCTGTTAGTGTTGGTAAAATAGGGTTAGACAGCTACTTTATTACCGATCAAAATAATAGTTTGGCTAATTATCAAAATAGTATTTATAAACCGTCTATTGTTAAGCCAAAAGAATTTGTTTTTACAGAATCATTAGGTATTTGCGAAGAATCCGATTTGATGATTCAATCCTTTTTAGATGCAGAAATAGAACGCAAACCTAAAAAGCAATTTGATAAAAGATGGTTGCTGCTGTGGCTAATACCTTTTTTGTTCCTATCTTTTAAAAGCTTTGACTGGGCTAAAAAGTATCGTGTTGCAGTTGATAACGATTCTAATTTAGAACAGCAAAAACTATGTGTTGATTTGGCTAGCCGTCAATCTCCACGGATGAGTTTGGGAGAAAAACTACTAACCAAGCCATCAAATCAGTTAAACCCTAATAGAACAATGGCTTCTTATGAAGGAATGGCTGCTTTTGCCCGATGCGAGTTTTCGGCTGCTCAAAATAAATATCAAGAATCTTTAGAGATAAATAAAAATAATCCAGAAGCCTTAATTTATCATAATAACTCTCAAGCGATCGCAGGAGAGCATTTTAAAATAGCGGTGAGTATTCCCCTCGGTAGCAAGCCAGATATTGCTTGGGAAATTTTGCGCGGTGTGGCTCAAGCACAAACGGAAGTTAATCAGCAAGGAGGGATAAATCAAAAACTATTATTGGTGCAAATAGTTAATGATGATAACGATCCTCATGTGGTCGAACAACTAGCAAGACAGCTAGCAGCAGATAAGAATATCCTAGCAGTAGTAGGACACAACGATAGTAATTCTTCCATTGCAGGGGCAAAGATTTATGAAGAGGAAAAGTTAGTCATGATTTCACCCACTAGCACCTCTACCAAGCTGTCGGGAATGGGTAGTCATATTATGCGAACAATTCCCAGTGTTGATGCACTAGCAAGCAAGCTAGCTAATTATGCCTCAGCCAAGTCTTTAACCAAAATTGCCTTATGTGCAGATTCTCAAGATTCTGCCAGTAAATCTTTTGCTCAAGAATTTATCGAACAAAATACGCAAAATGGTGGTCAAATTCAGAAAATTAACTGTGATTTTGCTCAAGCTGAATTTCAACCTGACTCCGTTGTGGATCGAGCTATTGCTCAAAATGCAGATGCTATACTTTTAGCACCATCGGTCAATAAAATGGATCGGGCGATCGCTATTGCTCGAGCAAATCAACAGCAATTACCTTTATTGGGCAATCATTCTTTATACACCTACGAAACGATTGAATCGGGACAAAATGCGATCGCAGGAATGGTCATACCTTCTCCCTGGTTATCTGATGATAGCGATGGCAGCAGCTTTACTCAAACTGCCATGCAATATTGGGGTGGTAAGGTAAACTGGCGCACAGCAATGGCATATGATGCCGTGGGAGCAATTACTCAAGGGTTACAGCAGAGTAGCGATCGTTCGAGTTTACATTCTGTCCTAACTCAATCAAATTTTTCAGTTAATGGTGCAACAGGAAAATTCCACTTCCAACAGGGCGATCGCTTAGGACAGGTGCAGCTAGCTTATATTAAGAAATCTTCTGGCAATAATGAGCAATATCAGTTTTCAAAATTAAAACTCTGATATATAGCAATTCTTCATTTCAATCAATTAACCTCACTGAATGTGATTAAAAATTACATCCAGCAATTTAGTACGACTAAACGGTTTGGTTATAGTTGTGTTGGCACCTGCACGCTTTAATTTATATATATTAATTTGTTCGTATGCTTCATGAGACATGATAATCGGAGTATTTCTGAAATCATGATGATTTCTCAATAGGCTACACAACTCATAACCATCGAGATGGGGCATATTGATATCTACTACAATAAAGTCTGGTTGAAACTCAATCAATTCAGCAAAAGCATCAAGAGAGTTTTCGATAGTTAGAAGATGGAACATCTCTTGATTTAAACATTGAGCAAAATCGCTTTGAATAGCCGAATCATCATCTACATTAGCAATTTTCCAAGTCTCTTCTAAGACATAAACTGTCTGTTTACTATTGGAATTAACTTTAAAGCCACTAGAATCTTCTCCACGCCAATCTGTATCCGATGTTAAATTAAATTTCTCTTCTTGGGGGAATGGAGGTAATTTGTCAAATGGTGGTTTGGGATCTCTGACGACAATCTCATTGTCCAACATTGAAGGAAAAAGAATCTTGGCTATTACCAGTTCGTCAAGGTCTAAAATCGCACTAATTTGACGAAAGTTTAACCCCTTTAAAAGCTTACAAATTGTCTTGTTTTGCTGTACGGTTAGATCGCCAATTGCTTGGTTTTTTTCTGTAACTAAATAAGGACGCTGATAAGAAGACCAAATTTTCTCGTCAAAAACCTGCCATGCTTCTATTCTTTTTTGACATTGGGTAATATAAACATCAAAATCAAACTGACATAGCTCTTGTATTTTGTCGAATCTATGAACAATACGATACTGGCATTGACACGCGTATGATATGCACAATAAAGATTCAAATACTTCTCTAGTCATTCTTCTAATTATAGTAACCGCCTGTTCAGAATCTAAATGACCCTGTTCGACTAGCCAAATAACGCTTTTATAGTCAGAAGGAAATTGAGAATAGGACTGTAAACCATCGTGAAATTGAGAGCGAGGCAATTTGATTACCGCATTATTCAGCCTTGGATTGAGATTGCTTAAGCGACGCAAGTGACGTTCGAGTCTTTCAAAGGGAGCAAGGGAATTAGTCCCATAGACCAACTTACCTTCATTAAAATGAAGAAAAAAAGTTGTTGAATTATGTATAATTTGTAAGCAAATATTTCGTCGGAAATCAGATACTCGATCCAATATGCTAACAAATGTATCAGTCAAAAAAACTGGTCGATCTTTCTCGATATTATCTTTCTCAAGATTAGAAGGGTGAGGATGATTCATGCACTCTCAAAGCTACATCAGACAGCAACAATTCTAGGATACCCATTTCTAGTTATCGAATAACATTAACCAAAAAACAACCATCTGATTTTAATTTCTTGCCAAAAAAAAGTATTCATGCTCCAATAAGTCAAATACTTTCTCGAACCCGCTAAAATGGTGTGTGAGTATCTGTAAATATTGACTGGGGTGATTTTTATGGCATTATTTTGAAACACAGCATTGATAGTCTTGAATTTAAATAAAATTACTTTATAGATATAAATCTAAGTGCAAGCAGTCGCTTACATTAACCAAACAATAAAATGACAACTGAAAACACACATCTACGTTCGGAATTTATCAACACTCAAGTAATTGCTCGCAACAGTGGCAAAAGACTGGGAGTGGTGAAAGAAGTTTTGGTAGATATAGACCGTAGGGAAATAGTAGCTTTAGGTCTTAGAGACAATTTACTTTCAGTTTCTGGCATCCCGAAATATATGTATCTCGATAGTGTTCGTCAGACTGGAGACGTGATTTTAGTAGATGACGAAAATGTAATCGAAGATATTGAAGTAGAAGCCTATAGTAAGTTAGTTAATTGCGAAGTAATTACCGAAGCAGGAGAGCCTTTAGGCAAAGTCAGGGATTTTCAGTTTGATGCTGACAATGGTGCAGTAAATGCTATTATTATTGCCTCATTGGGAATACCCCAAATACCAGAGCAGTTCATTAGTACCTACGAATTGTCTATTGAAGAAGTAGTTAGCAGTGGTCCAGATCGACTAATTGTGTTTGAAGGTTCAGAAGAGCGTATCGAGCAAATTTCTGTCGGTTTATTAGAGCGTTTGGGTATTGGTCGTCCTGTATGGGAACGCGATCGCGAAGACTATTATCCTCAGCCTGTTAAAACAGAAAATATGTTAGGAACAGGTACACCCCTTCGTCCGCCAATTTCTACCCCCCCGATGGATACGAGAGAGCCTGTGATGGAAGAAAGATGGGATGAGGATGAGTGGCAAGAAACTCGCACCGCACCACCCATAAGACAGCAAGCAGAAGCTATTCCTTATGATGATGAGTATGAGGAAAACAATTGGGAAGATGCCGATCCAGAAGTCTATGATTCTCCTGTGTATGATGCACCTCCACCAGTCAAAGAATATGAATACGAGGATGTCCCAGTAGAGGATGTGTGGGATGACGATATCAAGGGAGAAAGCTATAATCCTCCACCAGTGAATATTCCTCAAAAAGAAAAAGCCCCTGAATACGAAGAAGAACCAGGATAGATTAAGGGATGAAGGATGAAGGATAAGGAGTAAGGAGTAAGGAACAAGGAACGAGGATTTTTGATTAGTCCTCGTTTATTTTTTGGCGATATTAGTATTATTTACTTATTACTCATTACTTATTACTTATTCATCACTTATCACAGTCATTTTAAATAACTACCAAACAATGTTTATCTTTCTTCCATAGGAATATAAGGTGCATTATGTTCCCCTGTATAAATTTGAGTTGGGCGAAAAATTCTGTTGACAGCAAGTTGTTCTTTCCAATGTGCCAACCAACCAGCAACACGGGCGATCGCAAAAATAGGAGTAAACAAGTCGTTGGGAATACCTAATTTGCGATATACCAAGCCAGAATAAAAATCGACGTTAGGATAAATGCCTTTCGATCCTAATTTGCCTTCGATGACTCTTTCTAATTCTAGAGCCATATCATAATAGCGATCGTGTCCTGTTTCGGTGAAGAGTCTTTCAGCTAATTCTTGCAAGATCTTAGCTCTAGGATCTTTAACCTTATAAACTCTATGCCCAAAACCCATAATTTTTTGTTTGTTAGCAATCAGGTTTTCGATATAAGGCTGAACGTTTTCAACTGAATCAATGTCTTCCAACATTAGTAATACTTCTTCATTTGCTCCTCCGTGAAGCGGTCCAGCTAAAGTACCTACCGCAGAGGCTACCACTGCATAAGGATCGGTTAGGGTTGAGGCTGTTACCATTGCCGAAAAGGTAGAAGCATTAATTGTATGTTCTGCGTGAAGAGTTAAGCAGACATCAAATACTTGTGCTTCTAAAGGATGGGGTTCTCTTTCTGTCAGCATATATAAAAAGTTGGCTGCATAATCAAGATTATCATTGGGCATAATGGCATCATTTCCCCGACGCATCTGATGAAATGCAGCTACCATCGTCGGAATTTTAGCCAAAATACGCACTACTGCTCTTCTAATGTATTCTGGATCATCTAATGCGCGACGAGCGTAAAATAAGCCTAATGCTGCTGCGGAGGTTTGCAGTGCATCCATCGGATGAGCAGTCTCAGGACAACATTTCATCATGTCCCGAATACGGTACTTAATACGGCGATGATATAAAATGTCATTCTGAAATTCTTTTAACTGTTGTGCGCTGGGCAATTTACCCCATATCAACAGATATGCTGTTTCTAAGAAACTACCTCTTTTGGTCAGTTCTTCGATCGCAATTCCTCGATATTCTAGAATGCCTTTTTGACCATCGACAAAACTAATACTAGATTTTGTAGCAGGAATACCTTCTAATCCTGGCTTATATTCGCAAAATGTTGCTGTCATAAAGATTTTCCTAAGTTAATTTAAAGATAATATATTTGAAATTAGCTCAAATCTACTCCGTAGAATGTTGTAGACGTTACTTAAACTAAAATTAGATGATATATGATTTTACTTTTATTTTATCTGTATTTGTTCCCATATTATTTACGCTACTTTGAATATTTATCCGTCTTCTGCAACACGGTATAGTGTTTGTTCTCCTGTAATTGCTTGTCTTGGGTTTTCAATTAGTCCTACGTCTAACAGAGTTATGCCAAAATATACTGCCCATCCTTTTGCCCGTTGTAATGTTTGAGCCGAAGTATTATATTCAGCGATCGCCTTTTTTCTGGCATTGCAATCGCCGAAAAGCATCCAAATTGAAGCAAGATCTGTTGCCACATCACCCGAAGTAATATCGCCCCAATCAATAATACCTGCTATCTTTCCTTGCTCTACCAGAATGTTGCCTGGGTGAAGATCTCCGTGAAGCCATTTTGCATCAATATCAATTGATGTGTCTAAAGCCTCATTCCAGATATTTTTAATCTTTTTAGTAATCAAATTGGTTTTTTGTTCGAGTCGTTGTATTCGTTTTTTCATGGCAACTGCTCGTTGTTCCAATGGTATGCCCCGAACTGGATTAAAGGGTGCATTGCATGGTGCGGTTTGATGTAGCGATCGCATAAACAAGCCGAATATTTTTGCCTGATCTGGATCGAGTTGTTCTAAGTCGGCAGGAATACCAGTCAGCCAGGGTAATATACTCCACCGCCAGGGGTAGTTTAATGTAGGTTTACCAAATTTGTAGAGGTTTGGGACGGGTATTGTTAGTCTGTCTGCTATTTGTGGCAGCCAGGTTTGTTCGTTTTCAATCAGCTTCGCTGCTGCTTGGCGACGGGGAAGCCTTATTGATAGTTTATCTCCCAGTCGAAATATTACATTGTCCCAACCAGCGTCAAAAAATTCAATTGGCAAGTGTATTAAATCTGGATGTTGTTCTTGCAAAAGATTAAAGACTAATGCTTTATTTATTTCTATTTCTGCGGTTGGTGTTCCTGCTGCACTCATTTTTTTGTTCAATTTTATATTTATATTTTGGTTGACTGCATCAAGTTAATACAATTAACTAAATTGCATACATTCTATTGGGTTGATAGAAATGAATATTGTTTTCGCTACAGCAAGTCAACTAGCGCAGATGATTCGGGATAAAGAAGTTTCATCTGTTGAAGTTTTGAATGCTTACCTAGAACAAATTAAAAAATATAATCATAAGATAAATGCGATCGCAACTTTAAATAGAGATGCAGCTTTAAAAAGAGCAATTGAAGCAAATAAAGCGATCGCAAAAGGGGAAAACTGGGGTGCTTTACACGGCGTACCCATAACCCTAAAAGATACTTTTGAAACAAAAGGTTTATTAACCACCGCAGGTTACAAACCCTTAAAAAATCATATTCCTCAGCAAGATGCAACAGTTGTAGCTCGTTTAAAACAAGCAGGGGCGATTGTTTTAGGAAAAAGTAATCTTGCAGAAATGGCAAGCGATTTTCAAAGTACAAATGAACTTTTTGGGCGGGTAAACAATCCTTGGAACTTAGATTATACTGCGGGAGGTAGTTCTGGGGGCAGTGCAGCAGCGATCTCAGCAGGTTTTTCGGCATTGGATTTGGGCAATGATTGTTCTGGTTCGACTCGCCAGCCAGCCCATTTTTGTGGCGTATATGCCCTAATGCCCACGGATCGCCGTATATCAACCGCAGGACACATCCCTGAAGCACCAGGAATGCCTAAATGTATTCGTCAGCTAATGACAGTAGGCTCTTTTGCTCGTTCAATTGAAGATTTGCGACTATGTTTGTCTTTAACAGCAGGTGCAGATATCAGACAGCCAGATGTCCCACCCGTTCCCTTAAATACGTTTGAGGAAAAAGCTTTATCAGATATACGTATAGTGTGGTCAGATAGTTGGGATAAAATGACTCCAATTTCAGAAATAAAAAACTCTATCAACATAGCTGTTAGGAAACTTGAGCCAGTATGTGCGGGAATGGAACAGTGGAAATCTCCCCCGTTTGACTTACACGAAGCATTTCAAGTATGTAATCAGCTAACAGCACTAAACTTTGTCTATTCTCAACCAGCAGATTTTGATGCAGCTAAAAAAAGCCTACCTGCGATGTTTCGAGAAGCAACTCAGGGAGATAAAGAATTAAGAGAGTTGAGTAACTTAAGCCAATTCTTACCTGCGTTATTAAATCCTAATCTGAAACAGTATTTTGAACTATTAACTCAACGCGATCGCTTTATTGCAGAAATGGACGAAGCTTTAGAACCTTGGGATGTTTGGTTATGTCCCGTTGCTATGACTACTGCATTTACTCATCGTCCTAAAGGTGCAGTAATTAAAATAGAAGGGCGTAAAGTTCCCTATTTTTTAGCTAATGGTGGATACACAATGCTATTCAATCTTACAGGACATCCTGTAGTCGTTATTCCCATCGGTCAAAGTAAGTCAGGATTGCCTATAGGAGTGCAGATTGTGGGGAAAAGATGGAGAGAGATGGAAGTTTTGGCGATCGCCGAAAGGATTGACGAAATAGTCGGTAATTTTAATTATCCATCTTTATAAATAACCCTATTAAACAACTGCTAAATATGAATATTGTCTTTGCTACGGCGACTCAACTGGCACAAATGATTCGGGATAAAGAAGTCTCGGCTGTTGAAGCTTTAAACGCTTATCTAGAACAGATCGATAAATATAACCATAAAATAAATGCCATTGTTACTTTAAATAGAGATGCAGCTTTAAAAAGAGCAATTGAAGCAGATAAAGCGATCGCAAAAGGGGAAAACTGGGGTGCTTTACACGGCGTACCCATAACAGTTAAAGATCTAATAGAAACGGCTGGGCTAACTACTACGGCTGGCTATCCACCCTTGATAAATTACGTACCCCAACAAGATGCGACTACGGTGGAGAGGTTAAAAGCAGCAGGGGCGATTGTTTTAGGTAAAACTAATACCCCGCAATTTGGGGCAGATTATCAAACCAATAATCCTGTTTTTGGTAAAACCAATAATCCTTGGAATTTAGACTTTACGGTAGGGGGAAGTAGTGGCGGATCGGCAGGTGCGATCGCTGCTGGTTTTTCGTCTTTAGATCTTGGTAGTGACATTGGAGGTTCGATTCGTCTTCCAGCCCATTATTGCGGTGTTTATGGCTTTATGCCGACTGATGGACGAGTTTCCACTGCGGGAAACATTCCTGAATTGCCAGGAAAACCCGATCGTATCCGCCATATGCTGAGAATTGGACCTTTAGCGCGTTCTGTTGAAGATTTGCAGCTATGTATGTCGTTAATTGTGGGGGCAGACAGCAGACAGCCCTATGTCCCTCCCGTACCTTTAGATTGTCCAACAGATAAACCATTATCTGAATTAAAAATTGCTTGGACATCTGGCTACGATTTTTTACCCGTAGATGAAGATACACGCTCATGTATTAAAAACTTAGTTGACAGTTTGACTAATGCTGGCTGTCAGCTTATCGAGTCTCAACCTACTAGTTTAGATTGGTCGGAAATTTTAACTAACTATGGCATTCTGTCTTTTTTTGAATTATTCGCTTCTACCCCTTCAATTAAAGATCTGATCGGTGGGGTTCAATTTAGTCTCAAAACAGAATTTTTAGCCCGAACTCAAACTAGTTTCAGATCGGGTACACCTTTTACTAAAAAAACTAATTTGGTTTTTCCACCTAGTTTGGCAAAATACAAGGCTATTTTAGCCGAACGCGATCGCGCTATGGCACAAATGGATCGCTTTATGGATGAGTGGGATGTCTGGATTTGTCCCGTATCTCCTACTTCTGCATTTACCCACCGCGATCTTGGTCAGTCAATTGAGGTTGATGGGGTCAAATTTCCCTATCTTTTAGCCTGTGGCGGATATGCTATGCCGTTGAATTTTACAGGTAATCCTGTAGTGGTGATTCCCATCGGTCAAAGTAAGTTAGGTTTGCCTATTGGAGTGCAGATAGTGGGAAAAAGATGGCAAGATATGAACTTGCTGGCGATCGCCGAAACAATTGACGAAATAGTCGGTAATTTTAACCACCCATCTTTATAAATAACCCCTGGAATTTAGAGTATACGGTAGGTGGAAGTAGTGGAGGATCGGCAGGTGCGATCGCTGCTGGTTTTTCGCCTTTAGATCTAGGTAGTGACATTGGAGGTTCAATTCGTCTTCCAGCCCATTATTGTGGCGGATATATTATGTCGTTAAATTTTACGGGTAGCCCGTGGTGGTGATTCCCATCGGTCAAAGTAAGTCAGGATTGCCTATAGAACCCATTTGAGCCATAAAAGTATTTTAAGTTGAAAAAATCGAAGCGATCGCTTTTTAAAAAGTTGAATCATTAAAGATTAACCAATTTCTTTAATCGACGAAATTATCCAACCTAAAATAATAGTAGTTAACATAAAAATTTCTAGAAATTTAAGTAAAGAAAAAGGCAAGAACCACTTCTTAAGAACTGTAATACTAAAATTATTACGCCATTTTTTCCAATGTTTACGCCATAATTTAGGAGTATCTTGACTGCGAAACTGCCGCTCGACCATCGATAAAATTAAAGCTGTGCCACCTACTTTAATACTCATTAATAAATGCAGCGCGATCGCGATTACTAAAATTACCCAAGAAATAAGATGAGCATAGTACCAAAAATGAGCGAGTTCTCCTTGGGGTAGCCATTTTTCACTCATCATTTTGCCAGAAAAAACTGCAAAAGTCAGTGCCAAAATACTAAAGGTATTAACCAAGCGATGTAGACTGTACCACCAGATTGGTTTGCCTACTTGAGTCAGTTTATTAATTGAATCTGATTGAATTAACCTTCGTTGACCCCGATTGAAAGCATAGACAATAAAGAAAGGTAAAATGAGTAATGTCCATAAGCCAAATGTGCCATGAATACCTTCAATCTCCAGAAATTTGGGTAAAGGGATTCTGCCCCAACGTCCATCATAAGTATTGTAAGTCCAAAAAGCAGTAACAATCGCTGCGATCGCCATTAAGCCAGTTAAACCGTGAAGAATACGCAGTAATAGTGGCTGATAAGGTTGAGAAAATTTTACCGACATGAAATCTATTGATCAAGAATCATTAATTACTCTTTAATTATTTTGTAATTTATACTTCAGGTTAATAATGATTGTCCATTCTCGATCGCTTAAGCTACTTGTATATGGCATTTTCGTTTATTATAGTCTTTTTCAGAGATCTCAAATGGGTTCTATTGGAGTGCAGATAGTGGGAAAAAGATGGCAAGATATGAACTTACTGGCGATCGCAGCAGCCATAGATAGAGTAGTTGGCAGTTTTAATCATCCAAATCTATAGTCAATCGCTTTCACTGTTTTCGTTAGAATAAATTTAAATGCAACAAAAAGCGATCGCACAAATGAAATCAATACCAACGATCGAGAGTACGTCTGGTTGGCTGAGAACTATACGCCAAATTAATGCTATTCTACGCCCTCTTGAGTTTATGGATCGACGCAACCGTAAACATGGAGATTTTTATCAGGTAACATTTAAAAACTCGCCACCAACAGTCATGACTAGCAATCCTCAAGCAATTGAGGAGATTTTTACTGCTTCCCCAGACAAATTTGAAGTAGGAAAGGGTAATAAAATGCTGGGTTTTCTGGTGGGAGATAATTCTTTACTGTTATTAGATGGCAAAAAACATAAAAATCGCCGACGTTTATTGATGCCTCCTTTTCATGGTGAATCCTTGCAAAAATGTAGCGCACAAATTGTTGATATTACTAATAAAGCGTGCGATCGCCTGGAAACAAATAAGCCTTTTAAAGTTCGTTCTTTGACCCAAGAAATTACCATGCGAGTGATTTTAACGGTGGTTTTTGGGATTGATTCGGGGGAAAGATACGACCACCTGAGAGAATTATTGACCACACTTTTAGAGACTTTTAATACGCCTTGGAGTTCTAGCTTAATCTTTTTTCCTTCCTTACAAAAAGATTGGGGTAAATTTAGCCCTTGGGGTAGATTTTTACTTTTACAACAAGAAATTAGAACTGTAATTTATGCAGAAATAAAAGAAAGACGAAAATTGTTATCTGCTGACGAATTACACAGCCAAGATATTTTAAGTCTGTTGTTATTGGCCAAAGATGAAAATGGTGAAGGGATGACGGATGAGGAATTACACGATGAACTAATTACCTTGTTGTTTGCTGGTCATGAAACAACTGCTTCAGCTTTAGCCTGGGTTTTTTACTGGGTTCACTATCTTCCAGAAGTGCAAGATAAATTACGTTGGGAATTAAATAATTGGCAACAAGAATCAGGCGATCGCGAAATAAATGATTTAACTTATTTAAATGCAGTAATCTCAGAAACTTTAAGAATTTATCCGATTGCTGCGGGAACTTTTGCCCGCTTGCTTACCAAACCAATGTCTGTCTTAGAATGCGATTTAGATCCAAATACTTGGTTGATGGTTTCCATCTATAATTTACATCATCGCGAAGATTTATATCCTAATCCCAAACAGTTTAATCCCCAAAGATTTATCGATAAAACCTATTCCAATTACGAATATATTCCTTTTGGTGGGGGCAATCGCCGTTGTATTGGTTCGGCTTTAGCATTACTGGAAATGAAGCTAGTCACAGCCACAATATTATCCCGTTTTGAATTAAAGCTAACAAGCGATCGTCCGATGAAGCCAGTCCGTCGTGGTTTAACTATTGCGCCTCCAGCTTCTTTTCAAATGATAGTAAAAAATAAAATAAGCTAATTTAACGTTAGTTCGGATTAAGAATATTTATCTGTCGGCTTATAGCTGGGGCTTCGCCCCTTTATTTTAGATCGTCCTTACTATTGCCTATGGAGATTCGGTATAGTATGAGAACTAAGATAGTTGACCGATCTAGGAGATATAAGTTTTGACCGCTACTTTTGAGAACCCTATTGATGCCAGTATACTTAAGCCAGCCAGATATTTAGGTAATGAACTTGGCGCAGTACATAAACCCTGGACGGATGCCCAGGTGCGCTGGGTGCTGACTTATCCTGAAGTATATGAAGTCGGGGCATCTAATTTAGGTCATATTATTCTCTACAATATAATCAATGCCCAACCGCAACAGTTATGCGATCGCACTTATCTTCCTGCACCAGATCTGTCGGCAAAACTGAGGGAAACCAATGCGCCTTTATTTGCCTTAGAATCAAAACGCCCGTTACAAGATTTTGATATCCTTGGCTTTAGTCTCAGCTATGAACTTGGTGCGACCAATATTTTAGAAATGCTGAGTTTGGCACAAATTCCCCTTACTTGGAAAGAAAGAGATGAGGGAGATTATCCTTTAATCTTTGCAGGGGGACAAACTGCTACTTCCAACCCCGAACCCTATGCCGACTTCTTCGACTTTATTGCTATGGGGGATGGGGAGGAATTGTTGCCTGAAATTGGTTTGATTCTTCGAGAAGGAAAGACAGCAGGACTTAGTAAAGAAGAGTTATTACTAGATTTAGCCCAAGTTCCTGGGATATATGCACCCAGGTTCTATGATATGGCTCAAGACGGCTCGGTTCATCCAAATAATCCTGAAGTACCCAAAAGAATATTGCGTCGAGTAGCGACTCCTATTCCTGCTTACTCGATAGGTTTAGTGCCTTTTGTCGAAACCGTACACGATCGCCTTACAGTAGAAATAAGAAGAGGCTGTACCAGGGGATGTCGTTTTTGTCAGCCAGGAATGTTAACTCGCCCTGCAACGGATGTTGAACCCGAAAAAGTGGTAGACGCGATCGAGAAGGGAATGCGTGCCACAGGCTACAATGAGTTTTCTTTATTATCCCTGAGTTGTTCTGACTATTTAGCCCTTCCTGCGGTGGGAATGGAAATTAAAAACCGCCTGCAAGAAGAAAATATCTCTTTGTCTCTTCCTAGTCAGAGGGTAGATCGTTTTGATGACAACATTGCTGATATTATTGGTGGCTTGCGGAAATCTGGCTTAACCTTTGCCCCCGAAGCAGGTACGCAAAGGATGCGAGATGTAATTAACAAAGGGCTAACTAACGAAGAGTTATTGCGGGGTATCCAAACTGCTGTCGCCCGTGGCTGGAGTAAGGTTAAACTCTACTTTATGATTGGTTTACCAGGAGAAACTGATGTAGATGTAGTGGGTATTGTAGATACTGTTAAATGGTTGCGTCGCGAATGCACTCAACTTAGTAATAAACGCCTTAACTTTAATATCACCATTTCCAACTTCACTCCTAAGCCTCATACACCCTTCCAGTGGCATTCCGTATCTACCAGTGAATTTCTCCGCAAGCAAGAATTACTCAAAGAAGAATTTCGTCGGGTGCGGGGTATCAAGGTCAACTATACCGATGTTCGTATCTCTGCAATGGAAGACTTTGTCGGCAGAGGCGATCGCCGTTTAGCCCCCGTAGTCAAACGTGCTTGGGAATTAGGCGCGGGAATGGACTCCTGGTGGGAAAACTTAGAGAAAGCCTATGGCGCGTGGTCACAAGCGATCGCCGAAGCGGATCTTACCTGGAAATATCGCTTAGTAGAAAATGGCGAATGGAACATATTTAAGGAAGAAGGAAAAGAACAAGGAGAAACATTAAGCGATAGTTTAAATGCGCCTTTACCTTGGGATCATCTCAATACAGGTATCGATAAGCAATGGCTAAAAGACGACTTACAAAAAGCTTTAGATGCTGCTACTGTGCCTGACTGTGCTTTTGAAGGCTGTTCCCATTGTGGTGTCTGCGGGACGGATTTCGGACACAATATTGTTGTTGAACCCCCTGAAATTCCCAAGTTTGAAGGACACTTCAAACCCAACCAAGACAAAGCCCAAAAGCTCAGAATGTGGTTTGGCAAGATAGATGAAATGGCACTTATCAGTCACCTCGATTTAGTTCGTCTATTCGATCGCGCTATTCGTCGTGCATCCTTACCTATCTCCTTTACTGGAGGATTCCATCCTGGTCCGAAAATTTCCATCGCCAGTGCTTTATCCCTTGGTATTACTAGCAATGGTGAGATAGCTGATTTTGAATTAACCGAAGAAATCAATCCAGAAGAATTCCGCACTAGATTAGCCGAACAATTACCAGTTAATGTTCCTATTTATAAAATAGAAGAAGTTGAGCTTAAATCCCTTAACGCCAGTCGCATCATGGATCGGGCGGAGTATTTGATTACCGTAGAGGCTGAAACCCCCCAATGGCAAACGTGGCTTGATGGGATTAATAATAGTCAAGAAATAATTTGGGAGAAATTTACTAAGTCAGGTAACAAAAAGCAGATTAACTTACGCGATCGCCTTTCCTCTCTGACATTGGAATCTGAAACTGGCGATCGAGCCGTAATTCGCTTTACTGGTAGCTGTCGCAATGACGGTACTAATTTATCCCCAGATAATTTGGTTTATATGTTGGAACAAGTCGCTAAAGTCGAGGTGCAATTAGTTAATGTTCATCGTCAGCAATTAATATTGAATTAACACCAATAATTTAAAGTTGCAGTATATATTGAGTAGATTTTTATCCCTGCTCAAATAAAATAGGTTTAGCTGCTATCTGTTACACCGAATAGATGTTCGACAATACGACGAGTTTCTACTTTAATGCCATTTACTTGAGTAGCAATAAACTCCCTATGCTCTTTATCTTCAACTATATACTGCTTCATTTTTTCTTCTAACAGACTTACAACACTTGGTCAGAATTACTGCACAATTTACCTGACATAGAAAGAGAAGGATTAAATAGCCGTGTAGAATCAACTTAAAATTATCTCAAGCTGCGATCGCATTAACCCTGATGACATACCGCCTCATTTTATAGCCGTCGGGGTAAATAGCATAGTTAATTAAATTTGGTCAATCGTTGTAAGAGCCAATCGAAGTATCTATTAACATTTTGTTTAAAATACAATCAATGTCACATAAAAATAAGATACTAAACTAAACTTAATTTAATAATAAAACTTTTTAATAAACGCTCTTTAAATTTTACGCTTAATGGCGATCGCTTTTTATGTTGACCTATCAAAAGCCACCATGTCCTACTGTCCCTGTCTCCATAGCAAAAGTGATGGGAAGCCAGTCAAAGGAGAGTCCGCAAGAACAAAATCAATCCAACTTAGAGCTAACTTATCAGGAAAATTCTCTATCCCCTGATGAATCTGTATTGCAACCTCGTAGTAGCAGTCGAGATATTACATCCAACAACTCGATTAATTATCCAGCCACAATTTTGCTTGTAGATGATACCCCAAATAATTTGCAGGTGTTATTTTCTTATTTAGAAACAGCAGGTTATAAAGTTTTGCTAGCCGAAGATGGGGAAAGTGCCTTACAAATTGCTCAATCTCAAACCCCAGACTTAATTTTATTGGATGTATTAATGCCCGATATTGATGGCTTTGAAACTTGTAGTCGGCTTAAAGCGCAAAGATCTACTAAAGAAATTCCTGTGATATTTTTGACTGCGCTATCAGAGTCGGTCAACAAAGTTCAAGGGTTCAAACTGGGGGGAGTTGACTACATTACCAAACCTACAGAGCAAGAAGAAGTATTGGCTCGCATTCAAACTCATCTCAACCTCCAAAGAATGCGCCACACCCTAGCTTTACAGAATAAAGAGTTACAGCAGACATTAGATTTTGAAGCTTCAGTGCGACGGATCACAGATAAAATTCGCGATAGTCTCAACGAAAATTCCTGTTTGCAAATTGCGACAGAAGAATTAGCCACTGTCCTCAATCTTGGTAGTTGTCAGGTTGAACTGTATGATTTAGAACAAGTCACCGCTACTATTGTCCATGAATATAGCGTCACTCTGCCCTCCTGCCAGGGAGAAAGTAGGCAAATTAATAATTTTCTGGAACTATATCAACAGCTACTCCAAAAATCGCCTTTACAGCTAG
>CAWCWY010000031.1:0-116295 GCA_963799375.1 uncultured cyanobacterium | reverse complement strand
TATTCTTTATCAATAAATGAACCAGCCAACGCCATTAGCATCACAACCGCAATTGCCTTTTCCTAGTTAATCGTTTTATCGGCTTGTAATTCAACCAGATCTAACCAAGCATGACCAATTTTATAACCAAAAAGATTAGCTCGATCTAAATAAAGAAAGGCTTGTTTTGATAGTTGTTCTGGAAAGTTTGGATGATTGTTTTGAATATAGTCTCTACCGTTAGCCAGCCAACCTTTTAGAATTGACTCGTTAACCTCAAAATGGCATTGAAATCCATAAATATTGTCGCCAATACGATATGCTTGATTTTGGCATTTGTCCCCTGTCATCAAGAGCTTTGCTCGATCGGGTAAATCAAAAGTATCAAAATGCCATTCCATAATACGAATCGTATCTAAATCAGATGGTAACGCTGATGTTAACAAAGGGTCGTCTGCGATCGCCGAACTAATTGGTCTTAAGGGTGTAAATCCTAGCTCGACAGCATCATGCTGGTACACTCGGCTGCCAAAGGCTCTAGCAATTAATTGAGCACCTAAGCAAATTCCGAGAATTGGTTTGTCCTCTGACGCAAACAGCTGTATCAAACGGACAACATCTATTAAATGTGGATAATTGGCATCATCTTCAGCATTCATTGGACCACCTAAAACAATTAAACCACTATAAGAGGTATTAATAGGCAGTCTTTCTCCAGCTAAGGGAGTTAAGATTTCTATTGAGATATCGCGATCGCGCAGCGTACCCTTTGGGTAATCGCGAATACATCCTTCTAATAGTCCTAAAGGTGCAGTAGGAGAGTTTTGAATTACTAAGAGGCTAATACCCATTAATCAATTAACCACAATAAATAAAATCATATTAACCTCTACGAATTGTTCGATCTCGCTGCGATCGGCTTCGCGATGAGTAATATTGCCTAGTATTATTTCTAGCTATTTTTCTTGACGAGGTATGATTTTTTTGCATAGATACACGAGATTTGTTTTGCCGATAAGCTTCAATTGCCGTCGTGCCAGAAATATAAGCTGACTGAGCCAAAGAGATAAAGCCAGTCAAAATCAAAACGCTCATTACCGCAGGATCGGATTTTGAGGGTTCGCTACTTTTTATTTTATAGCTAGCATAAATAAACCAGAAGAAAATTAAAACGGTAAATACTAGAAAAAGTATCAGCCAAAAAGGACTATTGGCAAAAGTATATAGTGGACCTTTCACCTCTAAAAACTCTTGGGATGTTTTAAAAGGACTACTCATATTATTGTTTCCTACTTGTTAATTATTAAATCGAACTATGGGTAATTTACGGAACTACTTACTGAGGCGGTATTATTACTATTAATAGTTTCCGATTGTTGCCAAGCTGTATTGTATTCTGGATAGCCTTCTACACCCATATCAGCTATATCTAAACCCTCTATTTCTTCGGCACGAGAAACTCTTAACAAACCTAATTTTTTCAAGATAAAACTAGTTCCATAACCAGGAATAAAGCCCAAAATAACCACACAAATTAGGGTAGGAATAATTTGACCCATAGGATTGATAACGGGTATGCCTTCAGCTTGAGGATAACCGTAGGCAAAAAATCCTGGTAAGATAGCTCCCACCATACCGCAAAAACCGTGTACTGCAAAAGCTCCCACCGCATCATCAATTCCCGTTCTTTCTAAAGCAGCAGCAACTTTCGGCATAACATAAGCTCCTGAAAAAGCCAAAGGAATTACGATTAGGGGATGATATAAATCTAAGCCCGCACCAACGGTAATAATTCCTGCTAAACCGCCAGAAATTGTGAAAAAGGGTTCGGATTTACTAGAAATGTAAGCACCAATAATGCCCGCAGCTAAAGCCATGGTGGTGTTAACGCCAATCGAGGCTAAAGTCATCGGCGTACCATAAATAGTCGTCTCTACGGTTTGACCAGGGACAAAGATTACACAGGCTGCTAAGAAAGCATAAAAGCCAACGAAAATAAGCATCAAACCTACCATAGTCAAAGGTAAATTGTGAGGCAAAATAGCCCTGGGTTTACCATTGCTATCAAACTTTCCTACCCTTGGTCCTAAGTTAATTAAAACTCCTAAAGCAAAAAAGCCAGAAACTCCGTGGAGTATCGCCGAGCAACCAAAATCGTGATAACCCAAAGAAGTTAAAAACCAGCCTTTATAATGCCATCCCCAGGATGCAGCTACCATCCAGGTAAACGACCCTAATACAATCGAGAGAACAATATAAGCTCCTACTTTAATACGCTCGATGACTGCACCAGAAAGGATTGATGCCGTGGTCATCGCAAATAGAGCAAAGGCAAAGAAAAACACGCCAGTTAAATTGTCGGCAGTATTAGGTCCCATCGCTTCCGACCAAGGATAGGAAGCATCTGCTAAAGGTTTCAACTCCGCAATCAGTTCGCTAGTTTCGGGGTTAGTCCAAGGACCAATAATTCCTCCAGCCACAGGAAACAAAGGGAAAGCATTATAAACCCACCAGCCAAAGAGAAAGAAAGAAATTCCCACGCTAGACAAGGTAAGTAAATTCTTAACCATTGTCGCCAGTACGTTTTTACAGCGAGATGCACCCCCCTCGTATGCCAGAAAGCCAGCGTGAATCAAAAGCATAAATACAGATGCCCAATAGTAATAGCTTTCCGAGACAAATGTTGCCAAGAATTCTTGTGCTTCGGGATTCATTATGATTTATATTTAGTAATGTTTGAATACTAGATTTATTCCCTCAGAAACGATAGTTATAAACCTGATTTTCAGAGGGATCTTAACTTAATATAATAAGTTTATAGTTTGTATATTTTTTTTCTGTAACCTTAGCTACAACTTATTTACTAATTGACAATTAGTAACGAAAACGAACAATTATTTCTGCTTGTATTTCCAATATTTTTAAAAGAATTTAAGATAACGTTGAATTTCCCAATCCGAAACGTGAGCGTGATATTCTGACCATTCTTGTTGTTTGTAATCGACAAAACTCTGATACATGGCTTTGCCCATAACTTTTTCGCTTAGGGGATCGGCTGCAAATGCCTCCACTGCTTCTCCTAGTGTTCGAGGTAAGGATTCAACTCCTTTGGCTTTCAATTCCGCCAGCGTATATTCATACATATTTTCAGTATGAGGTTTGCCAGGATCTAGCCCTTCTTTGATGCCTTCTAAACCTGCTGCTAAGATCATCGCTGCGCCAAGATAAAGATTGGTTGAGATATCGGCTGCTCGACATTCAACTCTGCCACCCGCTAAAGGAATTCGCAGCATATTAGTCCGATTATTGTTGCCATAACAGATATAGACAGGAGCCCAGGTTGAGCCAGACATAGCTCCTTGACGTACTAGTCTTTTGTAGCTGTTAACCGTAGGGCAGGTTACGGCACAGATTGCGGAAGCGTGTTTGAGGATACCCGCAATAAATTGATAGCCTAACTTTGATAGTTTACAACCTCTTGCATCTTCTAAATCGATAAATAGGTTTTTACCCGTATCTTTATCTGCCAGGGACATATTATAGTGTGCGCCACTGCCTGTAAGCTCTGACGATAATTTGGGCATGAATGAGGCAAAACAACCGTGTTTTTTAGCAATTTCTTTTGCCATTAAACGGAAAAAGGTAAAGCGATCTGCCATAGTCAGCCCATCACTATAGTTAAAGTCAATCTCAAATTGTCCTTGAGCATCTTCATGATCGAAGGAGTAGACATCCCAACCCAACTCATTCATTGCCGTTACCAACTCGTTGATTACCTGGTAGTTATCTAAAAGAGTTGGCACATCATAAGCTGCTTTAACTAAATTATCGCGATCGCTTGCAGGGGCAAATTTACCATCCTGAGTATTTTTCAGAATAAAGAATTCGGTTTCAATTCCCAAATTGAAGGTATACCCCATGCCATTAGCCTGTGCCAATACCCGCTTTAAGATATTGCGCGAGCAAGCTTCAAAAGGTTCGTTTTTACAATATAGATCGCTGGCAAACCAGACAACTTCTTGATTCCAGGGCAGAATAGTCGCGCTATTGAGATCGGGGTGGGCAGCGACTTCTTCATCATTAATAGATTGGGGAACACCATCTAAAGCAGCCCCCGTAAACAATTCCGATCCCTGTAGCATTTGCTCAAAATGACTCAGAGGCACCATCTTGGCTTTGCACATTCCATGAAGATCTACATAGCTAGCCAAAGCATATTTTACTCCTTTGTCTTGCAGTTGCGATCGCAGTAATTTGGAATCTGCGGTCATTAAATCTTGCTCTATTTTATGTATGGCAGTCATGTATTATTTTCTGATGTTATGCACTAATCAATTCGTGTAGGTCTATAGCTCTTTTTGAGCTGGAGCTAAAAGCTACTGCGGATCGAGATTGTAGTTTGATCCCCAGAACGGCTCTTTATCCCACATCATGGTAGCTGACATAATATATCTCCAATGAAGATTTGTGCCAAGACTGTAGAGACTTGCTTTCTATTTCAAAATAAAAGCAATTGAACCTGGGAAAAGTATAATCAGGTACACTTGTTAGATTGAGTTATGACTTACTGATAAATACACAGCTTATTTTTATAGGCGATCGCACTTTGGAATATTAAACTACATCCAATACTTCTAATGCTAAGGATCGCAGGTGCAGGAGTACAGAGTAAATAATGCTCCGTACTTATTACTTATTACTTTCAATTCAATGACACTTGCCATTACCATTAGCTGAGGGTGGGACATCCATAGCGGGGTTGGCATCAAAAAAGCCTATCGGCTTGAGCTTGAAGCCGATATACGCTACGGGCATGACGGGCCAATCTTCGGGACGGGTAATATGATGTTGTCCGAAGGTATACCAGACCACCACGTCGGTATCTTCGATAGAGCGATCGCTTTGTGTCCACTCTGCAATCCCTGCACCCCCTGGATGCTGGTTGGGATAGTCTCCCGTACTATACATTTCATCTGGACTGTAGGGAGTTACCCACAGATGCTTATTCATAAAGCCCGCCCGTTTCATCACGCTTGCTTCGGGATGGGCAAAAGGCAATATATTATCTCCTGGCATTAGTTTGTAGCCGACGGGTTGACCTAATCCATTGAGGCTAGAAGGATTGACAATTTTCCAATAGCGACCAGAAAAAGGATTAATGATGCGCTGTGCTTCCAATTCGGTAGTTAAAGGAGTAGACTTGGCAAAAAAGGCATTGCCGTAAGGGTTGGTTTCCCCTAAAGGTTCGGCTTCGGTATTCACTTCATAAACTGAATTATCCCCGCCATCAACGCACATATCTAAGCGAACGTTAAAAAAGTGCTGGTGAATCGGTGCATTGAGTTGGGGTGCTACCAGCGTACCGTATTTAGGATCTTCTCCTGGCATGGCAGACGCAGTATTAACAATTCCCGTTAGCTTGATTTCGTATTGAATTGTGCCATCTTGGTAGAAATACCAGAAAAATCCATATTCATAATTACCCACCGTAGAAATAAACGAAACTACTAAACGACGCGATCGCCTGACCTCTGCTTGTTCGGTACGCCAGTCTACGTGCTTCCAAAGAATACCAAAGTCTTCTTCGTGCATACATACTGCATTTTCAATGGTAAAGACATCTCCTCTACTATTGGTCATAAAGGCATCAAAGTAGCGAATTATCCCTAGACAGTCGCAGCCTAATTTTAGGGAATTAGCTAGAGTGCCTACACCATATTCTCCTACGTCAAAAGCGTTTTTACGGTAGTGTTGGGGACGCGGATCGCCGTAGGGAACGACCATATCTGACAGGGAGGCGCGGTAAACAATCGGTCTTATCCGCCCGCCATCTTCATAGCCGATGGTGTACAAGACTAAACCTTCACGAGGAGTAAAGCCGATGCGAAACTGCCACTTTTGCCACCGCACAAAATGCCCTTCTATTTCAAAGCTAGTTCCTTGAGGCTGAGTAATATCTAAGGGTTTGAGGTCAGTACGAAATTCATCGATAAATTCCTTAGCATAGTTTCCCGACTGGGGTGGTAAAGGAACAACCCCGTAATCTTCGACGCGAATTACCTCCATCGTGTTTAAATCCACAACGGGAATTACCCCCTCAATGGGACGGGCATAGCCGTTATCTGTAGGACTAGATCGCACCCAACACAAAGCCCGTGATAGCCGTTTGCCTTTTTCCTCTTCAATACCGTAATAGCCAGCCGACCAAGGATCGACCATTACCAAGTTGGGGTCTTCAATACCTCGTTTTTTTATTGCTTCCTGAAACTCAGGACTAGCTTTTACCGCAGCCTCGCATTCTTCAAATTCATCGAGCATAATTGAAGGCTGGACTCCTGGTATGTGTGACCAAGAGGTTACGGTTTCTGAAGTAAGAGACACTACCGCTTCGTAAGTAGCCCCGTCCGCATTATCTAAAATGATAATAAAAACTTCTCTTTCTACATTATCTTCTTCTTCGAAGTTGAAGACAGCCTGTTTATCGGGTTCTTTAAGAGTGACGGTAGGAAATCGAATCGTTTTGCCTAATTGTTTTTCTTGTTTGAGAATACTTACCGCAGTTTTAATTTCCTGCTGCTGTTAATGGTTCTAGGGGATGTTGGGGAGAAGCAAGATTACGGAAGGTTTGCGATCGCGTTGTGGTTGTAGTCATGATAGTAAATTTTGACAATAGATGAGAGAGGAAATAATTGATTTCAATCTTTAAAAAAATCGAGACAGGCTACACTAGCCCAACCTATAAAGATTATTCCGCCAAAGAAAGAAGCGACATAAACAACAGGACCCCAACCGAAATCTGTAGTCATGAGTAAACAGAAGAAGCACGTCGAAACAAGTAACACTAAGATCGCTACTAAAAAATTTACTAATCCCATCTTAGATACTCACCAATTCTTTAATCTTTTAAACACATAAAGTTTCCCAACTAATGAATCTGGGTAAAACAAATGAAGATACAGGCTAACTGCATCAAGGCATAAACTTGAAGGTTGAATAGCGGATGAGCGCGAAAAATAACTAATTTCGGCAGAGATTTTCCTGCTTACTTACTCTTTTTTAAAACAAGCTCAAGTGTGAGCCAGAGTAACTATTAATTAGGCACTTCAAAATATACTGCTTTGTCTTTTAAGCTATACAACCTGACGAGTTAATTCTGTCAGCCTTGTTACACATTTACAAGCCTGACGGCGGCGCGGGGTCGCTCGCCTGCTATACAAGAAATTTAGCTACGATATCTATCTTCGTAATTATCTTTTGCTCTCAATTTTTAATTGGCAATTGATTATTTTAATCAAGTTCCTGAACATCTTTATAAAATCAAGTTTTTCACTAATTTAATATAGTGAACTCAATTCACACCGAACGTTACTTATTTACCCTTTCCCAGATGAAGCCAATTCAGGTTCTTTATCAAACTGAGATAGCCAGGTTAATACCGTGTCGTAGTAACTACTTAAGCCCTTATACTCAACTAGGTCAGGGGGCAGATTGGTTAATACCTGATGCAGTCTTCTCGTCCAAACTGGATTAGTTAAAAGTTCTTCTAAGCTAATCATGTAAGTATGAATGGGAAACATTAGACCATTGCTACGGGGTAAGCGAATAAATCGCTGTACTTCGACACGCAAATGTAGCTTTTCACCACAGTTAGCTAACGTAACCGTATTGCGATCGCTTTTCCATTCGGCATAGGTATCGAGAGAGGTATCTAAACGACGGTTGACGGTCATCGTCCAGTTGAGTCTCGTCCAGGGTTTGCCAATTTGTACCCGCATTAAAAAGGCTTTGGCTTTTTTAAACACCCCCATTTCATGCGCTCTTGGTACTGGTCCGTGAAATTCCTCAAAACGCATCCCCGCATCAAAATCTAAAGACCAACTGGCGGGAAAGGTAAGTATTCCTGCATCCATAAACAAATCCCCTTCTCTTTGGTCGAGTAAGATAATATCTTCCTGGACTTGGCGAGAGATATATTCAAAGGGTTCGCAGGGTAAAGTTGATTCGTCTAAAAAGGTAAAGGTATCTTTAATGTTGAGTTTTTTATTTTCCCACGTCCAGCGGTTGCCATTTTGGGTTAAAGAAAATGATTCGGGATTATAAGTAACCAGATCGTTCATGATTATTTCCAATGCATCCCACTGAGCAATTTTCATGTGTGGGAAAGCAAAATAGCGACCTTGTTTGCCTGCTTGTAAAATGCGATCGCGTTCTTCTATTTCTGTGTAATAGTGTTCGTCAACATCAAATAAAGCTTCGTTGGTTACGGGCTGAATGTTAACCGAATACATATAAGAATCATTGGCAAAAGGAAAAGGAAAGTTCTTAATCGCTTCGGGGCTATTAGTCATATTCTTTATAGGTCGATTACTAGCTGTTTACTTTGGGCGCGAGATACACAGGTCAAAATACGGTCTTGTTCGGCTTTTTCTTCAGGGGAATAATAATTATCTAAATGATTTATTTCTCCCTCTATTACCTTTGCTTCGCAAGCACCACAGCCCCCTACACGACAGGAATAATTATGGTTGATTCCCGCAGCTTCTAATGCTTCGAGTAAAGTTTTATTTGGTGGTACTTTTATCTCTTTTTCTGACTGAGATAAAACAGCAGTAAAGGGCTTGACCTTATTTGTTTGAACCGCACCAAAAATTTCTCGATGAATTGCCGAATCGGGATATCCTAAAGCTCGCCCTGCATCGCAACAATCTGCCATCAAACTTTGGGGAGCGCATAAATAAACATGAGTTCCTAACGGTTGTTCTTTAAGGATCTGTTTGGGTGAAATACGTTCGCCTTTATGGCTAAAATAAAATTTAACGCGATCGCTATATTGCTGTTGTAAAAGCTCGTAAAAAGCACATTCTTCTGAAGACTTAGCTGCATAATGCAGTTCAACAGGAGTATTAGATGTATCCAAATAAAATAGCATCGAAAGTAAAGGAGTAATACCAATTCCTCCTGCAATCAAAATATATTTTCTAGCCAAATTATTTAGATAAAAGGAGTTTTTTGGCAAGCTAATATTTAATTTTTTTCCTGTAGTTATTTGATGTAAATATTGAGAGCCACCACGAGAGGTTTCTGTTGAAAGTACAGCTAAATCGTAAAAATATGTTTGATAAGGAGAACTACATAAAGAATAAGAATTACGTCGTGTTTTCTGTTCTAGGGGAATCTCTACCGCCACATGAGAACCTGGTGAGAATGGTACTAGCTTTTTTTTGCCAGCACTTACCAAACGCAAACGTTTTATCCTTGGCGTTAATTTGGCTATATCTACAATTTCAACAGTTTGCTCATTCATTGTCTAATTGATAATTCTTCAAAGCTTTCCGCATCGGCACAGATACCAAGATAGGCATTTTTTCGACGCGAGAAATGTTCTAGAACTTCTAGTTTTATGCCACAGCTAAAACAAGTAAAAATATTATCTTGAATTAAAGGATTAATTGTCTGACAGTTAGAACAATAAATATTCTTAGCTTTGTTGTTAACAACTTCCAAGCTAGTTTCTGCTTCTGACAGCCCAAAACTACAAGCGTAACTCCGCAAATTCCAGACAAAATCTTCCGAACCGATCGCATAAAATCTCGTTCCCATTCTGGCGCGATCGAGAGTTTTAATTAATTCTGCCTGCAAATTTTCTATTGAACAAAATTGTTTTACGCTTAAAACATCTTGTTTGAGTTTTGTCGTTCCTAGCTGTAAAATTTGAATGCGATCGCGAGCACAATCAAGATTTTTAAATCTATCTAAAATAATATTTATAGCTCGATCCTCTACACAAATTAAATGCACAGTACCAGAAGTATCAAACTCTATTTTGTTTGATTGGGAAAGACTACGCATCAGATTTATATAAATAACAACAAGAGTTATTTCTTTAGCTGTAATCTTACTTCTATGAGATAAATATTTTTGTATATTTTAAGACTTTTCTGCCTGTAGGGGCGAATGGTTATCTGCCCCTACAAATAAAACTATCTGTTGTGAAAATTAATTGAATTGGTATAGCTTTTAATTTTTTACTTGACGAAAAGAAATCTTCTAAGGTTGATTTCTAACTTCAAATCTTCGCTCAACAATCAAGAGTATTTTCTATCTCCCAATTACTAACATGACTGCTGTATTGATTCCACTGTTGATATCTCAGTTTTAAATAAGAATTGACAAAAGATTCTCCCATATATTTTGTCAGAACCTTATCGTTTTCTAGACAGCGTAAAGCATCTAATAAATTACTAGGAAGCTGTTTGGCATTTTCAGACGGATTCGTATAACTATTATTTTCCGATCGCTCTCCTGGATCTAGCTTGCGATCCATGCCGTCCAAGCCTGCTGCAATAACTGCTGCTGGGAGTAAGTAGGGATTTGCTGCACCATCGGGTAGTCGAAACTCAAAGCGTCCAACATCGGGGATACGAATCATATGGGTACGATTGTTGCCACCATAAGTAATAGTATTGGGCGACCAAGTTGCACCAGACGTTGTATTAGAAGCATTGAGGCGTTTGTAGGAGTTGATCGCAGGATTGGTAAACGCAGATAAAGCAGAAGCCGATTCTATAATTCCACCAATAAATTGATAGCCGATGGCAGAAAGTTCTGATTCCGACTCTGGCTCTTCTTCCTTGAATAAATTAATTTTACCGACATTATCCCAAACAGAAACATGAATATGACAACCGTTACCAGTTAAGTTAGTAAAAGGCTTGGGCATAAAGGTAATCCGATACCCATGTTTTTCGGCAATGCTTTTTGCCATGTATTTAAAGAAAGCATGGCGATCGGCTGTGATTAAGGCATCATCATAAGTCCAGTTCATTTCAAACTGCCCGTTACCATCCTCATGATCGTTTTGATAGGGCTTCCACCCAAAAGACAGCATCCCATCGCAGATTTCCTTAACCACTTCATAACGGCGCATCAATGCCTGTTGCCCGTAGCAAGGTTTAGAAGCGCGATCGCGACTATCGGAAATTTCTAACTTATCTGCTGACAATAGAAAATATTCACATTCGACCCCAGTTTTAACACTGTATCCCTGTTCTTCTGCCGTTTTGAGGACTTGTTTCAGCACTACCCTGGGACTCTGCATAATGGGATTTCCATCTACTCCATACAGATCGGCGGGCATCCATGCCACGTCTGGCTGCCAAGGCAACTGAAATAAACTATTGGGATCTGGTATGGCGAAGATATCGGGATCTGCGGGACTCATATCCAACCAAGCAGCAAATCCCCCAAATCCTGCACCATTTTCCGCCATTTCATCAATACTTTGGGCGGGAACGAGTTTAGCTCGCTGTACGCCAAATAGATCGGTAAAGGAAATTAAAAAATAATTTATTCCGCGATCGTGAGCAAGTTCTGATAGCAGCATATTGATCAGCAATACCTATTACAATTAACTCTTACTATGAAGCGATCTCCTTAAGATATTTGTAACGATAAATACTATCGATTTGAAAAACAAGATAAATTGTTAGTAAAATTCGCTAAAAAAAACTATGACAGCTTTAGTTAAATGGTCGATAGATGACTATCATTTAATGATTAAAAGCGGAGTCTTAAACAATCGCTCGGTAGAGTTGCTCGAAGGAGAAATTATTGAAGTGAGTCCCGAAAGCCCTCTACACAGATTTACCAATGACTCGATAGCTGAATATCTGCGACAACAACTACAGGGACTTGCTAAGGTTTTTGAGGCACATCCTATCACTTTAGACAATTCAGAACCCGAACCAGATATCTCAATAGTTCGTTTGCCAAATACAAACTATCTCAACCGCCATCCTTATCCTGAAGATATTTATTGGTTGATCGAAATCTCTAATACAACCTTAGAAGACGACTTGAATAAGAAGAAAAGAATTTATGCCAGCATGGGAATTAATGAATATTGGGTTGTAGATTTAAAAAATAAAGAATTGATTGTATTTAGGGAAACATCAGGAAATGATTATAAGACAAAAGCTACCTTTAGTAATGGAATGATTAGTACTATTTGTTTCCCAAATGTCCAATTAAATGTAGAAAAAATGCTGGCTAATAAATAATTTTGCAATTCGGTTTTATTAGCGATCGCTTGCGGGTTAAAAAACATCTCGAACCTGAGGAAAAAAACTAAGTTTTCAATCTGGATGAATAAGTTAATATGAGATCGCATTTGTTGCAATGGTTTGCAGTGATAAGACTTAGCTGATTTGACATATTCTATTGTTCATCTGAGATCGACTAATCAAGTAGTCGATCGCTTCTTCACAATATTCCACCTAGAAATTAGTCACAATATCTCGATGCACTTTGGCATAACCATCTTCAACTACTGTAAAGTGTTCCTTCAACTGTTGGTGTGCCTGGGGCAAAGCATGAAAGGGAATCGAGGGATAAAGATGGTGTTCGGCATGGAAGGGAATATTCCACGCTATTAGAGGAAACCAGGTTAAAGTAGTGCGGGTGTTGGTTAAAGGATTGCCATCATTAGTACATCCTGTATGTTCGGCTAATAGGATAAAGCGTACAATTGGCTGCCCTACTGCTAGGGGTAGTAACCAGAGGGTAAGAAACCAAGGTTGCTGGAATATGAGAGAAATAGCGATCGCAATACCATAAACTGCCAGTTGCAAGCGTGTCGATCTGACAACCTCATCTCTTGCATCTTCGGCGATATAAAAATAATCTTCTAGATTTCGGGTTGCTACTTTATAATGAGCTTCTGAATTTACCAACCCACCAGTTATAACCGCTTAGTTCTATTAAATACTCTCTAAAGTTACTTGGTTTGGGATCGTCTAGTTCGGGATCTTTGCCGTTAACTTGGGCATAGCGATGATGCCATTTGTGATAGCGACGATAAAAATCGCTGTTATAAAAAGATAAAAGTCCAGCTATCCAAGCAACAGTATCATTGAGACGGTTGCTGGCAAAGGCGGTTCGGTGAGAACTCTCATGCAAAGGTGCAAACATCACAGCAAAAGTAAAGCCATAGACAATTAAAGCTGGTATTTTAATCAACAAATTATCTGCCGTTGTCCATAAATAACCACTACTCGCCATTACGCAGATATGTCCAGCAAATTGGATAAGTCCGCGCCAATTAGAACGAGCATTCAAGGTTTTTAACTCTAACGAATCTAAAATTTGTTTTGGCTTTAGCTCGGATGATGCCGATTTTGTGGTTGCTTGACTATTCATGATTTGACAATAGCTCTACTTGTTATAACAAGTTTAATTTAACACAATATTAGCAACTTGTTATAATAAATCCGTCACATTAGTTACCAATTTCCTAAATTTGGCAAGATCGCAAAAGCAGATACCACTTCATTTGAATATCTCCGAACAAATACATCAGCAAATTGTCGATCGCCATTATTTGCCAGGAGACAAATTACCTAGCGAAAGAGAGCTAATTAAACAGTGGCAGGTAAGTCGTATTACCATCAGAAGAGCGATCGCTAATTTAGTTCAACAAGGTTTAGTAACTACCTATCAAGGAAAAGGAGCATTTGTTACCGAACAAGGAAAAGTAGCCTATACCCTCTCTAATCCTCTAATGTTTCTGCAAGATGATTTGGCAAACAAAGGAATCGAACTATCGCTGCAAAATATTACCTTTGAGCTTGTTCTCCCCCCAAAAGAAGTACAAAAAATACTGCAACTATCTTCAAACAATCCCACTGCGTATGTGCAAAAAAAACTGCTGATTACAAATAATGTGCCTGGAGGTGTTGACATAACCTATATCTTGCCCGAAATAGGTCAGGAGTTTGCTAAAGAGCTAAAACAAAACATGACCTTTCCTATTTTGGAGAGACATAACTGGCATATTGAGCGAGTCGCAGCCATTATCGAATGTACCAATGCCAATCTAGAACTTAGTGAATATTTAGATGTACCTTTGGGTCATCCATTGCTAGTTTACCGCCACACTGCTTACACGATCCATAATCGTCCGATAGTTCATGGAGAAACGATTTCTCGTGGCGATCGCTTTTGTTATTCAGTCAATCAACTTACGTCTAATGTAAATTAGCGGTAGTTTGGAAATGAAATGTAGTTTTTTATACCAAAATGAGATCGGTAAATCAGCTATGTTCATTTGACGACAAGTTAGCAACATAGTACGGCTGCTTGCTAATAGAGAAGTTTATGCGAATCGAGCAATTACAAGCCTTTATAGCCATTACAGAAACGGGAAATTTTGGACAAGCAGCAAAAAAATGCGGGGTTACTCAGTCAACTATTAGCCGTCAAATCCAGTCGTTAGAACAAGATTTGGGTTTGCCACTCTTTCATCGCAGTACCCAAGCCAAGCTGACTGTGGGAGGAGAAAAACTATTACCCCGCGCTCAAAGAATATGTCAGGAATGGGATAAGGCGAGTAACGAATGTACTGATTTAATTGCAGGAAAACAACCAGAATTGTGTGTTGCAGCGATACATTCAGTGTGCGCTCACTATTTACCGCCAATTTTGCAACAGTTTTGTTCGGATTATCCTGATGTTCAATTAAGGGTTACTGCTTTAGGAAGCGATCGCGCTCTAAAAGTGTTGCGGGATGGTTTAATTGATGTAGCGATTGTCATGAACAATCGTTTTTTAACTGCATCAGCAGAAATAGAGCTAGCGGTACTTTATGAAGAACAGGTTGATGTTCTAATGGCTGCTAACCACCCTTTAAGTCAGTTAAAGACAATTCCTCTATTGGAGTTAGTTAAATACCCTCAAATCGTTTTTAAAGACGGCTATGGGATGCAAAGACTTGTGCAGGATTGGTTTAATAATCAAAATGTGCAAATAAAAACCGCAATGGAGTTAAATACCCTAGATGCCTTTAGAGGAGTTATCAGAGAAGGAGAAATGATTGCCCTGTTGCCCCATAAAGCTTTGATCGATTCCTATAACGATCCTACCTTGGCTATTCGTCCCATCGCCCAACCTCAAATGGAAACAAGTACTTCAGAAGCAGAAGAATTAGAAAGCGTACTGACTCGCCAAGTAGTTATGGTCACAACCAGCGATCGCTTGATGATTCCCCCCATTGCCCACTTCTATAATCTAGTCAAAGATTTGTCCAAATCTTCAGATTTCAAATCTACCCAATTAGTAACGCTACGGGCAAGTAATAAGCAATGAGCAATGAGTTTCGAGAACTATTAAAAAGAGTTGGTAGCGGTACTCATACCAGTAAAAACCTAACCCGTGCTGAAGCTGCTACAGCCACTAAAATGATGCTGTTGCAAGAAGCAACTCCCGCACAGATAGGCGCATTTGCGATCGCTCACCGTATCAAACGCCCAACTCCAGAAGAATTAGCTGGAATACTCGATACTTTTGAAGAATTAGGCTCAAAACTAAGCATTTACCCCCGTCATAACCATAAACCAGTCATTTTGGGTAATCCTTACGATGGACGCTCTCGGACTGTTCCTGTAACCATTATTACCGCCCTTATTTTAGCTGCTGCGGACGTACCTGTGATTATGCACGGTGGCGACTGTATGCCAACCAAATATGGCATTCCCCTGATTGAAATATGGCAAGAGTTAGGTGTAGACTTTTCAAGCTTCAATTTAGCTCAAGCCCAAGAAATGTATAACCAAAGCTGTCTTGGCTTTCTTTATCTTCCTCAACATTTTCCGGCTGCACACAACTTTGTTCCCTTCCGCGAACAAATTGGCAAACGTCCCCCCTTTGCCACTGCTGAATTAGCCTGGTGTCCCGTTGCAGGAGATGCCCATCTAACCATTGGGTTTGTTCATCCCCCAACAGAAGAACGTTTTAGAGCAACTTTTAAACTTAGAGGTACAAATGATTTTACCCTAACTAAAGGTTTAGAAGGCAGTTGCGATCTTTCCCGTAACCGTACAGGAATTATTGCTATGAGCAGATCGGGTTGTGATTTTGAACGTCTGTTACTCAATCCTCAAGACTACAGTTTGCATGGTCACGATATTGTTTTAGAATCTAAAACTCAGGTCGTATCTCTTACCAAAGAAGTAATTCAAGGCAACAACAGTAAACTCTTTCCCTCTGCAATTTTAAATGGAGGCTTTTATCTCTGGCGTTTTGGAATAGCAGCAACTTTGGAAGATGGCTTCAAATTAGCCGAAGAAATGCTCACCACTGGCGCAGTCAACGAAAAATTAAGCCAATTACAAAACCTATGCCTGGCAACTAGCCATTAACACTTATTACTTATTACTTATCCTTCTTATCCCTTCGTTATCGAATAGCCACATCGATGCTCACCATTATTAATCCAGTGGGTACGTTCAACAATACAATCTGGTAATACTGCCGAAAACATTTCCAGTTCGTGTCCGCAAATACTTGGATAAGATTCAGCCACCTCGGAAATAGCGCAATTATGCTCGACTAAAACAAATTCTTGTTTTTTGCTGGGCGATGCCTGATGTAGCTCTGCCATGTAGCCTTCTTCTTGCCTTAGCTGCACCAGCCTACCAATACGTTGAGCCAAACTACCTTTGCCCAAGCGATCGCGATATTCCGCTGCCTTACGCTGCCATTGCTTTTCGAGTACCTTACTCACCTGATCTTTGCCTGCGGTTTCTGCCAGGGTGTCCAAAAAAGAAACGGCAAATTCGCTATACTTTTGAGGACTAAGGCGATCGCGACCTGAGTTGCTCAACTGATACAGGTGCTGGGGTCTACCCATGCCTTGCTGTACCGAATCATAATTGATTAATCCTTCTGCTTCGAGTTCATTAAGGTGACGACGAATTGCTTGCTTACTAATTTTGAGGTTTTGCGCTAGCTGTTGTGCTGTGGCTTGACCTTGTTTGAGCAAATCTTGCAGAATATTTTGTTTAGTAGACGGTAAACCAGTGGTTGTCATCGCCTTAAGAAATATATTTTGAGCTAGTAAAAAAGACAGTATCTAAAAAAAATGACTTAAACAACATCTTTGTTGGTAATGTTATTCTACAATAGACTTAAACAACAAGTTTATTGTTAAACTAGTCACTAAAATATTTTGTTCCCACCGTCTCCTAGTTTAATTGTACAAAAGCATTAATCAAAACCCTTGCTATTGCTCTACAAAATTTAAAACAACTGTTGAAGATAACGTTTATATAAATTCCTTACTATGAGTGCCAACGTCAAAACTTTAGTTAACCAACCTTACAAGTATGGTTTTGTTACCGACATTGAGAAAGACCAAATTCCTCGTGGTTTAAGTGAGGATGTAATTCGTTTGATTTCGGCAAAGAAAAATGAGCCAGAATTCATGTTGGATTTCCGCCTCAAGGCTTATCGTCATTGGTTGAAGATGGCAGAACCAAAATGGCCCCATGTGGAATATCCTCCTATTGATTATCAAAACATTGTTTACTATTCTGCACCAAAGAAGAAAGAAAAAATCGGTAGCTTAGATGAGCTTGACCCTGCTTTACTAGAGACTTTTGATAAATTGGGTATTCCCCTATCCGAGCAAAAAAGACTGGGTAATGTCAATGTAGCTGTGGATGCTATCTTTGACAGTGTTTCGATTGGAACTACCTTTAAGGAGAAGCTAGCAGAAGATGGAGTAATTTTTTGCTCTTTCTCTGAAGCTTTGCAAGATCATCCAGAATTAATCAAACAGTATTTAGGTACTGTAATTCCCACCGCTGATAATTATTTTGCCGCTTTAAATTCAGCAGTCTTTAGTGATGGTTCGTTTGTTTTCATCCCTAAAGGTGTAACTTGTCCGATGGAATTATCAACCTATTTCCGTATCAACGACGGTGATACTGGACAATTCGAGCGTACCTTAATTGTGGCAGAAGAAGGGGCGTCTGTGAGCTATCTTGAAGGCTGTACTGCACCAATGTTTGATACCAATCAGCTTCATGCTGCGGTTGTGGAGTTGGTAGCACTAGATAATGCCGATATTAAATACTCCACAGTGCAAAACTGGTTTGCAGGAGACGAAGAAGGTAAAGGTGGAATTTATAACTTTGTTACCAAGCGGGGTTTATGCAAAGGAGTAAATTCTAAGATCTCTTGGACACAGGTGGAAACTGGTTCGGCTATCACCTGGAAATATCCTAGTTGTGTATTGGTAGGTGACAATTCGGTAGGTGAATTTTATTCCATCGCCTTAACCAACAACAAGCAGCAAGCGGATACAGGTACAAAAATGATTCATGTGGGCAAAAATACCCGCAGTACGATCATTTCTAAAGGTATCTCAGCGGGAGATTCTAGAGGTAGCTATCGTGGTTTGGTCAAGATTGGCAACAAAGCTACTGGCGCACGTAATTATTCTCAATGTGACTCGATGCTGATCGGGGATAATGCCGAAGCAAATACCTTCCCTTATATTCAAGTAAACAATAATACTGCCAAATTAGAGCATGAAGCTTCAACAGCCAAAATTGGTGAAGAACAACTGTTTTACTTTGCTCAACGAGGTATTTCTGAAGAAGATGCGATATCAATGTTGGTAAGTGGCTTTTGTAAAGATGTCCTTAATGAATTACCAATGGAGTTTGCAGCAGAAGCAGACAAGTTGTTGAGTTTAAAACTTGAAGGTACGGTGGGTTAAGGCAAAGATAAGCCGTACCCTGTTTGTACGGGATATTTAGATAAATGAACTACCCTAACTTAGCTAACGCTTGAAGTTAGGGTAGTTCATTTCAACCATTCGATCCACAGCAGTTACAGTTGCCAACTTAAGAATAAGTAGATAGATAGAATTAGTAATTAACAAAGTCCATCTTTGGTTATATCAGAGAGCTTTTTAATTGTGAAAAGATCGAATATAGATGTGTATGCTAAAAAAATATAATTATGGCTGTCAAAGATAGACCACCAGGATCGCGATCGCGTTTAATTTCCAATATTCTATTTATAGTATCGGGACTATTCTTAGTTACTAATATTTTCTTCCCTCAGCTATATGGTAATCCTATTTCTCAAGTACCCTATAGTATGTTTATCGACCAGGTGGAAGATGGCAACGTCGCCAGAGCATCTGTAGGTCAAAATGAGATTGTTTACGAACTAAAGGACGAAAACGCAGAACAGCCTCAAATTTTCCGTACTAATCCACTTTTAGACCTAGAATTACCTAAAAGACTAGAAAGTAATGGAGTCGAGTTTGCTGCTGCACCACCAAAGAATAATTGGTTTGGTAGCATTTTGGGCTGGGTAATACCACCGTTGATCTTTGTTGCTATTTGGCAATTCTTTATCAGTCGCGGTGCGGGAGGCGCACAGGGTGCTTTGTCCTTGACCAAAAGCAAAGCTAAAGTCTATGTCGATGGTGACTCCACCAAAGTTAAATTTGATGACGTAGCGGGAGTAGAAGAAGCCAAGACAGAATTAACCGAGATTGTTGATTTTCTTAAAACGCCAGAACGTTATAAGGCGATCGGTGCGAGAATACCCAAAGGAGTATTATTAGTAGGACCTCCTGGTACTGGTAAGACTTTGATGGCAAAAGCTGTTGCAGGAGAAGCTGGAGTATCCTTCTTTAGTATTTCTGGTTCGGAGTTTGTCGAACTATTTGTCGGCGCGGGTGCAGCCAGAGTTAGAGACTTGTTTGACCAGGCAAAACAAAAAGCACCCTGCATTATTTTTATCGATGAATTAGATGCTATTGGTCAATCTCGCGGTGGCGGTGCTGGTTTTGTCGGGGGTAATGACGAGCGAGAACAAACCTTAAACCAACTACTGACAGAAATGGATGGTTTTGCTGCGGGGGATGCTACGGTAATTGTCCTCGCTGCTACCAACCGCCCTGAAGTCTTAGATCCTGCTTTATTACGTCCTGGTCGATTTGACCGACAGGTATTAGTAGATCGTCCCGATTTATCTGGTCGTCAAAAGATTTTAGAAATTTATGCAGCGAAAGTAAAACTAGATGGTGAAGTAGATCTGAAAAAGATTGCCACTCGTACTCCTGGTTTTGCAGGGGCAGATTTGGCTAACTTAGTTAATGAGGCTGCACTGTTAGCTGCCAGAAATAAAAGACAGTCGGTAACTCAAGCAGACTTTAATGAAGCTATAGAAAGAGTTGTAGCTGGTTTAGAGAAGAAAAGCCGTGTCCTTAACGAGAAAGAAAAGAAAATTGTGGCATATCACGAAGTCGGTCATGCCTTAGTTGGTGCAGTAATGCCTGGCGGTGGTAGAGTTGCTAAAATTTCAATTGTTCCTCGTGGGATGGCTGCGTTGGGCTATACTCTCCAAATGCCGACTGAAGATCGCTTTTTAATGTCTGAAACAGAATTAAAAGATCAGATTGCCACTATGTTGGGAGGAAGGGCAGCCGAAGAAGTAATATTTAATAGTATTACTACAGGGGCATCCAATGACCTGCAAAAAGCTACTGACCTAGCCGAAAGAATGGTGACAACTTACGGCATGAGCGAAGTTTTAGGACCATTGGCTTACGAGAAAAGCCAACAAAACAATTTCCTCGGTCAAGGAATGGGAAATCCTCGTCGCATGGTAAGTGATGAAACAGCCAAAGCGATTGATGACGAGGTTAAAAGTATTGTCGAAACTGCCCATCAACAGGCTTTAGATGTTCTTAAGCGCAATCGGGACTTACTTGAACAAATTGCCCAGGAAATCTTGGAAGTAGAGGTGATTGAAGGCGAAAAGCTTCAATCTTTACTTAACCAAGCAGAATCACCACAACAGCATACTGAAGAATCGTCAACAGTTTTAGCTTAATCTTTGGCTTTTCCTCAAGGATACCGCTACGCATATAAACATTTTCCTCTGAGGGCATTGTAATAATGCCCTTTTTTACTGTAATAAAAATAGCGATCGCTTTGTCAATGCGATCGCCCTAATAAAATTAATTTATAATCTGCCTATTTCCATCGAGATTAATCTGAAATAAGCAAATATTTGTTGCCGATCCGTTTAATCCAAATCTAAAGTCTCTTCAATTTCATCTAGATTTAGTTTTTCGGCAATGCTTTCTTGTTCGGCTTTTTTCTCAGCTTTTTCTTCAGCCTGTTTGGATCTTTGTGCCTGTTCTTGGTTGCGACTTATTTTTGCTGATTCATATTCTGTATCGTTTAATACCTTATCTTCAGAAATACCAACGGTATCTCTCTTCAAAACTTCTGCCAAAGCGCGATCGCTATTACCATTTCCCAGGGAAAAACCAAAAACCAAAGTAATTGAAATTAAACCAATAGCTAAAATTCGACGCAGCCTAATTTTTGAGACTAAAAGCATTTCTTTGCAAAATTTACTAATATTTCAACTTCTCATTAACTCAACATTCAATATCCACTGCCATCCTACCTAAGAGGTACTTGTTCATTTTTAATTCGGAAAGGTTAGCCACGAAAGTTAAATTTAAACCGTCTACAATTATTTGAGCTTTTCAAATAGTGACCTAACTTTCACAAAATTAAATGGACAATATCAGCCAGTGTTCGATAAAAACTTTAGGGAGCGCGATCGCAAGTATTTAAAATTTAATCAATATTAATCAATAATTGACTAAAAACGCAAGATTGTTAAAGACTACTGGCAGGCAAAATAAATATTATTTTAAAATTCAATTAATAGTTTGTAAGAATTTGTCAGATATTGCTTATATATGCTTGGTAATTTTAGGAAAAAAACTAGTTTTTTAAAAAGGCTATTTATAATTCCTTTCTGTTTGATTTGTATTCGTATATATCAAGAGGAATACTTTGAGATAGATAATTATTTTTTAGTCCTATTTAGCGAAAAAAACAATAATTATCTCAATCGTTTGTCTCAAGGGGCTTATAAGATTGGTGACACATACATTGCGGGGGGGGTGGTAATTATTGCTTTGATGGTGATGATTTGGCAAAATTATAAAAAAGAAGCTCTAGCTTTTGCTTTCGCAACTTTAGGTGTTTTAATACTTGTTGATGAAATTTTAAAGCCTTTTTTTGATCGCAATCGTCCTCCCAAGCCCCGTTTAGTTGAAGATCTCAGTCGTCATAGTTTCCCTAGCGGTCATGCAGCAGGAAATATTGTGCTATATTTCTACCTGTCTTTTATCATCGCCACCAAATACCCCAAGTTAAAAGTTTATGTTTATGGTGTGGCAACCACAGTAACAATTTTAATTGGCTTTGGTAGCATTTATACTAATGCTCATTGGCTAACCGATGTTTTGGCTGGCTATGTTTTTGGTTATCTGTGGTTGATAGTCTCTTTAAACTTGCTGCAATTTCTTCGACGTAACTAAAAGATCTCGATCGCACAGCAACATCTTGAACAATTGCCAGCCTCAATAAAATAATAAAAGTTCAGCTTAATAAAATTAAACACAAATTTTATAATTAATTGAGCTCAAAATTTGAAAAAGATCGTTTTAATAGTTTTGAGTTCAAGGCACAATAAATGCACGAGGCTCAAACCATAGCTCAAAAAAAGATCGAACAAGTTTTGGCAATTAAAAAGACTTATATTATGCAGCATACTCATTGGTCAATTTTACAATAACATTATTAACGGGCTGTAGGACGATGAATGTTATTTGAAAAGACGATTATTACAATTAAAGCTAACAATTATCCTTAGTTACGTCTTAAGTATTAGTTCGCTGATAGCAATTTCAGCTTTGAATTATCTTTTAAAAAAAATCGTTTTTAATAGTTTTGAGTTCAAAGAAAAATAAATGCACGAACCTCAATCCCATAGCTTAAAAAATAAATCGAATAGCATCGCATCTTTCCTGCATTCCAATTAAACCAAAACTATTATTTAGAAGCTGTTGAGGATCGAAGCCAATACCATTATCTTTGATTTGTAAAAAGACTGTATCAGTTTGACAATTTAACCTAACTAATAATTCCTTAGCTTGAGCGTGTCTTAGGGTATTAGTTACTGCCTCTTGGGCGATGCGAAATAAGTCTATTTTTACGGCAGGATTTAATTGAGGTTGGCATTTGATAATTACTCGTGCCTCAATATCTGTAGCAGAAGTCATGTTGTCTACAAGCTGCTGTAAAGCGCTCTCCAAATTGTTATATTCCAAGGTTTCTGGGCGTAAAGCGCGAACCGAACGACGAGCCTCGCTAATCCCTTCTTTGGCTATGTTTTTAGCTTTTATTAAATGTTCCCGTGCAGCTTCGGGTTGAGTCAACAAAATACTTCTAGCAGCTTCAAGCTGTAAAGATATACCTGTAAAAGCCTGTGACAAAGTAGGCGATCGCAATTTAAACTTTCCCCCAATACTTTTAGCGTTGCTGGATCGGACTTTAGATCGGCAACGTCTAATTTAGATTGCCCATGGAAAGAGTAATATTTTTGTATTACTTAATATAAAGATTTTATGAATATATATTGTTTTTGAGGTTTTTTGTATAGAGGAAAACATCTTTAAAGCACAAAAAGTAAGCATAATTTGAAAAGTTATCAACCAAAATGTAATGCATAGCTTTCAAGCACCGTCGCAAAAATATGGAGTTTTAGCAGCTATAGCGGTTTTATTGACTGGCTCGATAGCACAAATATTTAGAGAAGGTTTAGATGTAGTCGCACAGCTAAGTTTTTGGTATGGATTATACGGTTGGCTGGCGTTGGGAATAATTGTTGGTTATGTAGTCTATTTAGCTGTATCTATTTTCGGTTTATCTAAGTTAAGCTCTCCTTATATTAGTAACCCAGAACCAATATCGGCTTCTGCGACAACAATACCCGCTGGCAATTTACCTGCTTGGGAAGTTGCCGATTTGCCGAAACCACCTCAGTTTGCCTGGCGCAATATTTTTACGACAATTGGACCTGGTGCAATTTTACTTGGCACATCTATTGGTAGTAGTGAATGGCTGATAGGTCCTGCGGTAACAGCTCACTATGGCGGTTTTCTTTTGTGGCTTATTCCTGTATCAATTGTTCTACAGGCTATTATGAACACCGAATCGATTCGCTATACCATGTATACAGGGGAGTCAATTTATACGGGTTTTATGCGTACTGCTCCTAGCTCTCAATTTTGGGCGATGTTTTATATTACCCTTGCTGGTTTACAGCTAATTTGGCCTGGTTGGGTATCGGCAGCAGCTACGGCAGCTACAGCCCTGTATATAGGTGATATGCCAGAATCCGAACACGCTTATCTAATTAGAATTTTTGGTCTGATTTGGTTTTTGCTAGTGGCTTTAGTGATTGTCTTTGGGGATAAAATCGAGCGTACTCTAGAAAAGATTCAGTGGTTTTTTGTTGTAGCAATTCTACTCTTTTTGACGGCGATCGTTTCATTTTATACAGACTTAGAAACCTACAGCAAAGCAGCAATTGGACTGACAAATTTTGGCGCAATCACCTCTGGTTTGGACTGGCTGCTGATCTGTGCTTTTGTATCTGATGCGGGGGCAGGGGGTGTGATCAATGGTGCAATTAGCAACTGGTATCGTGACAAAGGCATAGGAATGGGGGGTGTTGTCGGGTATATTCCCGCACTAATAGGGGGACACAAAACTTCTTTACCGAGAACTGGCAAGGTTTTTCTGCCGACACCCGAAAATAGACAGCGTTGGCGAGATTGGTGGAAATTCGTCGATGTCGATCAGTATTTGGTTTGGGCAGTTGGTTGTTTTTTAGGAATGATGCTACCTGCCTTGATCACGTTGCAGTTTATTCCTTTTGGAACTGAATTTGTCAATCAATTTGGCATAGCCGTCTATCAAGCTCAGTATATTGTCTCAGCGACGGGAAACGAATTCTTGTGGAATATTACTCTGCTGATTGGTTTTTGGATTTTATTTAGTACTCAACTTGGCGTTACCGATGCTCTGGTAAGGATGGTAACAGATATAATTTGGACGAACGGCGGCACTAGCGAAGATGAATCTCAAGATGATGTTCGTTTTGTTTATTACGGGGTTTTACTGGTTTTCTCCCTCTCAGGAATTGCCATTTTGTTTTTGGAAGTCAACCCTTTGTTACTAATTCTTATTGGCGCAAACATGGCAGGATTAAACATGACGATTGTGAGCTTACATACTTTGTATGTGAATCGTAAGTTTTTACCTCCCGAATTGCAGCCTCCACTCTGGAGAGAAATTGTAGTTGTCTTAGGAGCAATCTTTTATGGCTTTTTATTTTTCAAGGCAGCACCAGAGTTGTTCAATCGGTTATTTCCATATATATAATTCACCCTATAGGAGATGAAGCAAGATCATGTTTGTATCTAACGACCAGAAAATGAAGCAGACAAACAATACTCAAACTAAAATCTGTCCTCATTGTGGCTTTACCGAAAATCCCCTTAATGCTAACAATTGTATGCGATGCGATCGCCTGTTGAACGTTGCTAGCAGAAATAAAATATCATCAGCTATGTGGTCGAATTTTCCCATCCTCTTGCTGTTATTAATCAGTGGCGGATTCGGTATACTGTGGCGCAAAAGCTCGACTTCTCTCCAGCAGGTAACTGAAGATGCGATCGTGGAAACTGCTCCCACCGAAGCCGAACCAGCCCAAACTTATGAAAGCGGACTACAGCTCAAGAAATCTTTAGCCGAAGTTACCGATGTTCCCCAAGGAGTATTCTTTTATGGTGGTGCTATGGCATCTGCTGGCATTCGCTCTCAAAATACTCTAGCTCAAATTGCTAAAGCACAGCCTCAATTTCAATTAACTTACGAAGATCCCCTAGTTACTCCCCCCGATTCTGGCACGGGAATTCAAATGGTGATTGATGGGTCAATTAGTTTTGCTGAATCTTTTCGCCCTCTCAAACAGTCGGAATACGATCTAGCCAGTTCTCGCGGTTTCAAACTCAAGCAAGTCCCCATAGCTACCAGCGCGATCGCTTTTTATGTCAACCCTAATCTCAATATCCCTGGATTGTCCCTCGACCAAGTAGAGCAGATCTACAGCGGTAACATAACTAATTGGCAGCAGCTTGGCGGTCCAGACTTACCAATTGTTCCTATTAGCCAAGATCCTGATGCTAAAAGCTCTACTAGTTTTTTATTACAGGGAATGCCTGAGTCTCAGAAGCAATTTGGTTCTAATGTCGAAGTTGTGAGGGACACTACTAGCGCAGTGCGACAGGTATCCCAAACTCCTGGTGCAATTGGTTATGGCGCGCAACCTCTGGTAGTCGAGCAAAGCACAATCCGTCCTATTGGTCTTGCTAAAAGAGGCTCGCAAAATTATATCCAACCAGCCCGAAATTCTAGAGAAATAAATAAACAAGCAATCTTAGATGGTAGTTATCCTCTGATTCGACGTATCTTTGTTATTTTGCGAGAAGACGGAGAAATAGATGAATTGGCGGGCAGAGCTTATGTTAACTTACTGCTATCGGAACAAGGTCAAGCTCTAATCGACAAAGCAGGTTATTTACCCGTTCGTTATCAAAGCAGAAACTATATACCTAGAGGTTACAAAAGCAAAGAATCTGACAGCACGAAGTAAATCTAGAAAACTTATTCTTTATACCACTATAAATACAAATCAGAAATAGACCTTAGTTTAAAATTAAATTGATATTTTACTTATCAGTTTTTGATGTTTCCGAAGCAATAGGAAGCCTAGAAACACTACTATTATCCTCAAGCATTTTGGCTTCCTTAATCAAAGTAGCAGTTTGCGCCAACACATCAGGAGTAGTCAATTCTTGTTGTCTAAACATACTAATTATGCCCTGTTCGTAGTTAGATGCGATCGCCAAAAAAGCCCCACCTAAAATGTAAATCGGCAACGGTAATATAAACTGCTTTAGCCAAATACCAAACTCAGCCAAAACAAATAGAATACCCACTCCAACCAACCAAGCCTTAAGCATTATTTCTCCTCCTATTCAATAACAAACTAAATTCATTCCTTATCCTTCATCTTGAACCATCCCTCAAGAGTTACCATCCCCAACTTCCTGCATTGCCTTTGAAAGGTCCAACAATATCTTTGGTAATCCAACCACCATAAAAATCCCCTGCTTGTGCTTGAACTAGTTCCCCATCAACATAGCAAGCATCCATTTTACTCGGATAGAAAGCAACATAATTTTTAATAGGTTCAAAATTTTCTGTTGGTTGAGGATAATACCAACCTGCATTGACTACTTTCTTTTCTTCCACTACCAAATCATAATAGCCAGCAAACCCTTTCCATTCGCAAAAAGAGCGTTGAGAGCTTGCTGAATGAAGATACTCGGTTTTAATATCTTCAGGAGGGATATAGTAAACAGGAGGATGGCTAGTTTCCAATACTCGATAAGTATTAGAACTATTTGCGATCGCAACATCATTAAATATTATTTCAATCTGTTTGGGAGACTTCTCTAACCGAGGTGGACGGGGATAATCCCACACGGATTCCTGTCCTGGCTGTGGCTCTATACGCTCTGGATGATTCATAACTACTTCTCCTCTTTATCTCTTTATCTCTTTTATTCTTCATCCTTGAACTATTTGCTTGATAGTAGTAAAAGTTTCAACGCTAATCAAACCTTGACGATATCCTTTTTGATTGGACATTCCCAAAAATACATCTTCTCCACCTTCGGGATTACGGGAAAATCGAGGAGAAGTGTTGATATAAACTAAAGCACTATCGATACCCTGAACAAATTGACGACCCTCTTGATAAGATTCGGTTACGATACAGTCTGCATGACCGCTACTATACCGATTAATCCAAGCCACAGCTTGAGGCAAACTTTCTACAAAACGAAACGCAACAACTTTTCCTAGATATGGTCTACGCCATTCTGTAGATTTTATCGGTTTGAGATATTCGGGAAATGCTTCAACTAAGACTTCATCTCCTCGCAAGTGAAAACCTTGTTGTTGCAAACTGTTGAATAGAGCTTGTAATGCAGCAGACTTAATATTTTGATTGACTAATACCTTTTCGATCGCATTGACGGCATCAGGCTCACTATCATGACTGTCCACTATAACCTGACGTATTAGGTCTAAGTTGCCACTAAGTGACCAGTATAGATAACAATTGCCAATAGTAGTTTTCAACACCGTTGCCGTAGCTTTTTCTGCCACCTGTTGAACTAGGCTAGGACGACCATAGGGTATAACTAAGTTTAAATGGCGATCTTGAGTGACTAATTCTTGAACTGATATTCCCGAATCAGGAGCTATGGTCGTAATGCAATTGGGTGGCAAATCTGTTGCAGCCAATGCTTTTTGCAGAATGTTAGCGATGACCTGATTGGAGTTACTAGCAGCACTACATCCCCTAGCAATCAAACTATTACCAGTCTTGAGACACATTCCCGCTGCGATCGCAGCTAGTTCGGGGAAGGCTTCATATACCAAGGCAATTGTACCTAAAGGTATTAACTGACAATAGGTCTGAGATGGCTCTGATTGATAGGGTGCATTAATCAAACGCCTGGTTGGATCTGCTGATTTGGACAGCTGCTGCAAAATTGAAACGGTCATTTCCAATCTTTCTGGAGTTAATTTAATCCAGTCTGCAATTGGCTCGGCGATTGCCATTTCTCGACTCATTTCCAAGTCTATTGTATTAGCTTCCAATATTTCATCAAAACTACTCGCCAATGCCTCAGCTAGTACTGATACTCCCAGCCGTCTATTGGCTGTAGAGGTTTGAGCCAGTCTGGTGGCTGCTTTATTAGATTCTCGAACTAGATTCAATACTTCGTTTGATGAACTTTGCATTGCCTTTTAATTAATGCCGATGGGCTACAAACAGCTTCAGTATCAGCAGTATAATTACAATTAGAAATAACACTACCCAAGAAATGATACTCTGGCTACTCAACCAGCGCAACATCAAAGGCCAAGCAATAATTGTCAAAATAGCTAAACTGATAGCTGAAAAAGCTATTATTAGCAAATAACTTTGCTTCCAGCGAACATAAGCATTTTTCCAGCGATTTCCTGTCCACTGCCAGGACTTTTTCTGATAAATTGAAGATAATTGCTCAATTACGTGACCATCTTTTTTTACCACAAAAATTTGTTGACAGCGATCGCAGCCCAAAGCCTCTGTCAACACAATGGGTTTCAAATTACCTTTGCGCCTACAAGGACATGGATATTCACTATTTAAGTCTATTTTCTGAGTTTTGTATGGACGCACGCTTAATCGATTGGAGTTATAGTGAGTTGCTATTCACACTTTTATAGCAGTTTATAAAAATCAATATATTATCTATCTGCTATTTTTCTGAAGCTCCTCAATCTAATCTTAATAAATAAAGCCAGGCTTGTTACCATAACCTGACTTTACCTTATTATTTTTAAGCGGGTGACGCGATTCGAACGCGCGACATTCACCTTGGCAAGGTGACGCTCTACCGCTGAGCTACACCCGCATTTCATCTGAGACACACAACTTATAGGTTTTATAGGCTGTGCCATTTCCTTGCCATTTATTAGTATGCCAGAAGTTAAAGTTTTTATCAAGTAATTTCTCAAATCACTGACATCATGCTGAGAATAAGCGATCGATGTGGTTTTAAGGATTTGTTCCTCTACTCTTTAAAAACAAAAAGTGGTGCTGAATTGGTGCAGGATTTATCTCAGTATTAACACTACAACAACCAGCTTGAAACCATAGCCATTATGTGACGTGAGTTTAAGCTAGTTGTTGTCTGACAAATCACAAGCCTTGATTCGGGTTTCCTATGGTCTAGTAATATTAATGTGACTCATAATTCTACTTTTGCGTTCTTGCTTATTAACTGAGCTTAAATCGTAGTTTCCTTTACTACGTTCTATATGCTCCATACGGCTTTTTTTAGTACTAGATATCTTAGAAGATTTTGTCTGAGGGTTGTAGTTTTGTGGAGAACGCTGGAAATCTGTTTCTCCTCCTGAACTTCTAGCGATGTGTTCTCTGACGCTTTTTTGACTATCGCTAGAAAAACTGGATGATTGCTCGTTTGGCATAGCTAATAAAAATTTATAAGAAAAATATCTACTTCTATCTTTACTCATTTGTTACCAAATAGATGACAAATATTTAAAATAAAACTATCTCAGGCTACAAAGTTGTCCTGCATTCACATTCAAAACCATCAGTAATTATTCATAGCAATTGTATTGATTGTAAATGCTTGGTGGGATTAATAATAAAGTTTTGATGAACTTTGTTATGCCAAATCTTTTAATTAATACTCGTCAATATTGTAAGCAAAAGGTATCAAAGGTTTCTGTTGATTACCCTGTTAGTTGCACCACCCAAATTGCTTTAGTGGCGATCGATAAACTGAATGATAGTATAAGTGTAATCTCTTAAGAGAAAATACTGAACACTACTATTTTTTGTCGGTCAATATAGATATGCCCCTCTCTCAACCAGGGAAAGTTACAAAAGCCTTAATTACGGTTACAAAGTTTGCCAAAAGTATTGCACCTTTTGTCTGCTTAGCAGGAATTGTAATTTCACAAAGCCAAGAATACAAAAAATCGGCACAGCAGCTTAATTATGCAAATTATTTAAGTCAAGAAAACCAAGACGCAAGGTTAATTAAGTTTCAAAAACAAAGCCCCAATTTAGGCTTTGACAACTTAGTTGCAGATTGGTCATATCTAAATTTTGTCCAGTATTTTGGGGATGCTAACGCCAGGGAAACTATTGGCTATCAATTAGTACCTGAATATTTTGAAGCCATAAGTCACATCGATCCTCGCTTCACTCAGGCTCACCTTAGACTTTCCATCGCAAATTCTATGTATGCGGGTAATGCCGATCAAACTATTGTCTTGATGAATCAAGTATTAGAATCGGTAGATCCAGAATCAGAAGAATCAGCATTGCTTTGGACTTCAAAAGGATTAGATGAACTATTATTTTTAGGCAATAAAGAAGCAGCAATAAATTCTTATAAAACAGCTGCTCAATGGGCTAGCTTGAGCGAAAATAGTGGCGCTGATGGCTTGACAATTAAAGATTTAGAACAAGCATTAGAATCTACTGATGAGATCGATCTAAAAGAAGCTCAACTACGAGCCTGGTCTAGTGTTTTAGTTCATATTAGAGATAATCAAAAGAAGCAAGAAATCATCGATAGAATTGATAACTTAAGAGCAGAAATATTGGTTTTAGAGCAAAAATCAGAACAAATCAAAGAAATTGCCAACTGATTAGTTGTATGTTAATTAGAAAATTGAATATTTACTACTGTGGATAGATGAAGCGGTAACATCGATAAAAGGTAGTATTTGTTCAGCTAAGGTTTTAACCAAACACTTTATACCTTATACTCTACCAACTAAGCCCCAATTAACAAACCGAGTAATGACTAGCACTAAATCGATTGAAAACAAGCTCGATCTCAACGATCCTCAATACTATTTCAACAGAGAATTAAGTTGGTTGGAGTTTAATCGACGGGTTTTGTCAGAAGCGTTAGACAAAAGAACGCCATTACTAGAACGTTTAAAGTTTATGGGAATCTTTAGCTCAAATCTAGATGAGTTTTTCATGGTCAGAGTAGCTGCACTAAAAAAACAGGTTGAAGCGGGGGTAACTAAGCTATCGGCAGACGGTAGAACCCCCAAACAGCAGCTAAAAGCGATCGCCGATATGTTGCCTTCGATGGTAACAGAACAACATCAACATTTTGAAAAAGTACTCAAAAAAGAGCTAACCAAATCAGGAGTTTACATACTCAATTATGTAGATTTAAACCAAGAACAAAGATCTTTTCTCAATAAATTTTTTGAGAACTACATTTTTCCTGTTTTAACTCCCCTGGCAGTCGATCCTTCCCATCCTTTTCCCTACATATCTAATCTTAGTTTGAACTTGGCAGTAGTTCTCAAAGATCCTCACATTGATAATGAACTATTCGCTAGAGTCAAAATTCCTCCAGTACTAGATCGATTTGTCGCTTTGCCAGAAGACTTGAGACAAGCTCATCGTAATAAGCCAGGGGTTTGGACTGGAGTACCCATCGAACAAATTGTCACTCATAATTTAGAATATTTGTTTCCTGGGATGAGTATTTTAGAATCTTATCCGTTTCGAGTTACCCGCAATGCAGACTTGTCAGTGGAAGAAGATGAAGCAGATGATTTGTTACTGGCGATCGAAAAAGAGCTACAAAAACGCCGTATTGCTGGTTCTTCGGTAAGATTAGAAATTGAAGCCTCCGTACCACCTGAAATTCGCTCGACGATTATTCGAGAATTGGCTTTAGAAGAAAATGATGTTTACGATATCGATGGGTTACTCGGTTTGGGAGATTTGATGTCATTCATGGCGCTACCCCTATCTGAACTCAAAGACAAACCTTGGACTGCCGTACTACCTCCTCGTCTTAGTTGGCTACAAGAAAAAGAGGGAGAAGAAAGGGTAGAAGGAGAAAGCTTTTTTAACGTAATTCGTCACGGAGATTTGTTAGTTCATCACCCCTATCATTCTTTTTCCAGCACGGTGTTGCGTTTCATCACTGAAGCAGCTTATGACGATCGTGTTTTGGCGATCAAAATGACTTTATATCGTACTTCTGGAGACTCGCCAATTATTAAAGCCTTAATTGCAGCAGCACAAAATGGCAAGCAAGTTGTTGTCCTAGTTGAACTAAAAGCTCGTTTTGATGAGGAAAACAACATTCTCTGGGCGAAAAAGCTAGAAAAGTCTGGAGTTCACGTAGTTTATGGAGTCACAGGCTTAAAAACTCATACTAAGATTACTTTGGTCGTGCGCCAAGAGAAAGAGCATATACGTCGCTACGTTCATATTGGTACGGGGAACTACAATCCTAAAACAGCTAAGATATATACGGATTTAGGTCTTCTAAGCTGTCGTGAAGAATTAGGTGCAGATCTAACCGATTTATTCAATTTTTTGACGGGCTATTCCCAACAAAAGTCCTATCGTAAGCTGTTGGTTGCTCCTGTTAGTTTACGCGATCGCATGATCGAAATGATTGATAGAGAAGCGGAAAACTGTCGCCAAGGTAAAACTGGTCGAATTGTGGCAAAAATGAATTCTTTAGTAGATCAGCAGGTAATTCAAACTCTTTATAAAGCTTCCCAGGCTGGAGTAGAAATCGACTTGATCGTGCGGGGAATTTGCTGTCTGCGTCCTGGTATTTCTGACTTTAGCGACAAAATTCGCGTCATTAGTATTATTGGACGTTTTTTAGAACACTCTCGTATTTTCTACTTCCACAACAATGGAGCGGAAGAAATTTATATTGGCAGTGCAGACTGGATGACTCGCAATCTCAGCCGTCGAGTCGAAGCTGTGACTCCTATTGAATCTCCTGAAATGTTTCGAGATTTGCAAGAAATTTTGGGAGTAATGCTAGCTGACAACCGTAAAGCCTGGGAATTGCAGCCTGACGGAACATTTATTCAGAGGAAGCCGAAAAAAGACGAAGAGGTGAGAGATACCCATGAAACCTTTATGGAGATGGCTCTCCAGTCGGCGGGGATGAGTTCTAATTAACAGAAAGTAAGACGAAACTTGTAACGGCGATCGCACTACGCTGTCTCGTAAAATGACGTTGTATCGCATTTAATTTAAGTTTGCTCAATCTCTTATCAGTTTAAAATGCATCATCCCTTTTTCGTGGGTGTCCTGACAGATTATACTTTCGCTTAAGCATGTCATCCTTTAGGACATCCCTAATCCCTAATCCCTAATCCCTTAAAGAATGTTCCCCAAACAATTTATTGGTTCAGAAGCTCAAACAACTTATCAAGAGTCAAAGGTTGTTATTCTGCCTATTCCTTTTGAAAAAACCACTACTTATCGTAAAGGATGTCAATATGGCGCAGCAGCCATCATTGACGCCTCAGAGCAGCTAGAAGCTTATGATATTGAGCTAGAACAAGAAATTTGCCATTCAGTTGGTATTCATACGGTAAATGCGATCGCTAGTACCATAGATAACCCCGATCTAACTCCCGAGGAGATGATTGCAATTACAACCGAGCGGGTATCAGAATTAATTGCTGACAACAAATTCGTGATTGGATTAGGAGGAGAACATAGTATTACCGCAGGATTAGTTAAAGCTTATCGACAGGCTTTGGATGAACCATTTACCGTAATTCAGATTGATGCTCATGGAGATATGCGTCACAGTTATGAAGGTTCAATTCATAATCATGCTTGTGTGATGCGCCGAGTTTTGGATCTGGGCTTACCTACTTTACCTGTAGGCATTCGTGCGATATGTCTAGAAGAAGCGGAATTAATCAAAGCCAAACAAATTCCTGTCATTTGGGCAAAAGATATCTATCGCGATTCAAACTGGATCGAAAAAGCGATCGCCAAAATTACGACCAAAAAAGTTTTTATTACTATCGATCTCGATGGATTAAATCCTGGTTTAATGCCTGGGGTTGGTACTCCTGAGCCTGGGGGATTGAATTGGTATGAAGCGATCGAGTTTCTCAAAACAGTGTTTGTCAAGCATCAGATAATCGGTTGCGACGTGATGGAATTAGCTCCCACAAATGACTCGGTAGTATCTGAATTTACCGCAGCCAAACTTGTTTATAAGCTAGCTGGTTATTATCACAATCTATAAACAAAGCGATCGCGAAGCTAGCCGCCCTAAAGGATACCGCTTCGAGACTGAAAGGAATCCTTTAGGGCATAAAGGCATCGCCCTTCTCCAGAAAAGCGATCGCGATATATGTAAAATTATTTTAGAATAATCCTTGAGCGCACTATCGTTTACCAATAGTTTTTTGAAAAGCCTCCCTTTGATTCATACGTTTAATATAATCAAGGATTACGGGGTAGGTACTCAGATCGATTGGGAGCATCATCGGCACGTATGCCAGAATTGAACCGACTGCTACATCAGCTACGGTAAACTCTTCTCCTAGAATATAAGGAGTCTGCTCTAAGATTTTTGATAAAGCTGTCAATAGTTTCGGGACTTCTTTTTCTCGGTTGGCTTCTACAAATAATCCCGTAGCCAGAGTAGAATTGGCAAATAGAACCCATTGCTCTCTAATACTTCTCTCTTCAATTGAAGTCCCCTCTTTGCCATATTTTTCTGCCAGATACAGTAATATCGCGCCTGACTCCCATAGCTTTATATCTCCGTCTTCAATGGCAGGAACTTTACCCATAGGGTTGATAGCCAAATATTTTGGCTGGTGATGTTCCCCTGCTGCCATATCCAACAAGATAAATTCATAAGGAATAGATAATTCTTCCAAATACCATTGAACTATGGAAGCTCTACTTCTTGCTCCACCGTATAATTTCAAAACTCTTCTCCTAAAAGCTTTTTTTGCAGGATAAACTATTCGACAATAGATTTAGATTAAGAATTGGGATCGAGTTTGTAATTGATAGTTAGTTGCTCTTGTGACACGCGATCGCTCGGTACTTCGCCGATGCTGGTGTTACCATCTCTTCCCGAACCCTTATCGCCTTTATCCCCTTTAAAGTAGGATTCCAAACCTTTAATCATAATGTAAAGGGAAGGTACTAAAAATAGGGTTAAAGCTGTGGCAAAAAGCATTCCGCCGAATACGGCTGTACCTAATGACCAACGACTAGATGCACCCGCGCCAGTCGCTACAACGAGAGGATAAAAACCAACCAAACTAGAGATAGCAGTCATTAAAATTGGACGAAAACGTTCTTGTCCTGCCTTAATTGCTGCTTTAGTGGTATTAAGTCCCTGTTCTTTTAACTGATTGGCATATTCTACAATTAGAATGGCGTTTTTACTTGCCAGTCCGATTAACATTACCAAACCAACCTGGACATAGACATCATTATTAATTACAGGCCAAATACTGCCAGCTTGGAGAATGTTAGCCCGCAACCAAATAGCTGCGATCGCACCTAATACCGCTAGAGGTACGGTTAGCATAATGATAATGGGGTCAACATAGCTTTCATATTGAGCAGCCAGTACTAAGAATGCCATCAATAAGCCCAAGCCAAAGATAAGTCCTGCTTGTCCCCCTGCTGATTTTTCTTCTAAAGCCGTACCAGTCCATTCATAGCCTAAACTTTTAGGTAATATTTTGGCTGCTTCTTCTTCCATTGCTGTAATTGCCTGTCCTGTACTATAGCCAGGGGCGGGAGATCCTTGAATCTTAATGGCGCGGAAGAGATTATAGTGGGTGATGGTTTGGGGTCCAGTAAACTCTTTAAGTTGGACTAACGTACCGAGAGATATTTGCTGTCCACTAGCTGAGGTTACATAGAGTTTATTTATATCTTGAGGGTTCGAGCGAAAGTCGCCGTCAGCCTGGACATATACCCGATACTGTCTTTGACCCAAAACAAAATCATTGACGTATTGCGAACCTAAATAAGATTGGAGAGTCGCAAAGATATCATCAATATCGACTCCAATAGCCTTAGCGCGATCGCGATTTACCTCTACTTCTATTTGGGGTGTATTAGCTGCAAACTGGGTGAAGGCTGCGCCAATTTCTGGTCTTTGGTTAGCTGCCCCAATCATTTTGTTAGCATTTTCGACTAATACCGAGATGGGTAAGCCTTGGCGATCCTGTAGCTGGAATTCAAAACCACCAAAGGAACTCAAACCCCTAACAGGAGGAGCATTGACCGCAAAGGCTCTTGCTCCTGTAATAGTTTGGAATGAGCCATTAAGACGACCCAGAATAGAATAAATTGATTGGTCTTTGTTTGGTCTTTCATCCCAAGGCTTGAGCTTGCCGAAGACGAAGCCTCGGCTACTGCCGTTACCTTCAAAACCAAATCCACTCAGGGCAAAATAGCTTTGAATATCTGGTATTTCACCAATCTTATCCCCTACCTGTTCCATTATCTCCTGGGTGTAGTTGAGAGATACACCATCAGGGGCTTGAACAATGGTAAAGAAGTAACCTTGGTCTTCTTCGGGAATAAAACCTGTTGGGACAATATTGTATAAGAAATAAGTAAATAGCAGCAGTGCGGTAAAGCCAGCCAGTACAAAGGGGCGAACAAATTTTTTAGTTAAAAAAGTGATCGCTTGGGTATATTTGGTAGTGATCCAGTCAAATACCTGATTAAATTTATTGAAAAACTTACCCAAAATACCCGTTCTTTCTTTAGCAGGGCGTAATAAGATACCTGCCATTGTAGGAGAGAAGGTTAGGGCGTTGAAAGTAGAAAGAGCGATCGCAAATACAATTGTCAGAGCAAACTGTTTAAAGATTACTCCCGTTGAACCTGGGAAAAACGACACGGGAATAAATACCGCCATCAATACTAAAGACGTGGCTATTACCGCCCCGCTTAATTCATTCATCGTATCGATCGCCGCAATACGAGGCTTCATTCCTCGTTCAACTTTAGTAGCGATCGCTTCTACTACCACAATGCCGTCATCTACTACCAAACCTGTAGACAATACCATCGCAAACAAGGTCAGGGTATTAATCTGAAAACCAAAAATATTGAGGAAGGTAAATGCACCGATCAAAGATACGGGAATGGCGATCGCAGGAATTATCGTCGTGCGCCAGTCTTGCAAGAAGATGAAAATAATTAAAACTACTAGCAATACCGCCTGAACTAGAGTTTTTATCACCTCTGTCATCGATACTTGCACAAATTCAGTCGTATCTAGGGCGATTTCATATTTCATCCCAGGGGGAAAGTTTTCTGAGAGTTCGGCAACAATTTCTTTGATTGCGCTACCTACTTCTAAAGCATTACTACCAGGAAGTTGGAATACCCCCATACCTACCGCGGGTTTACCCTTAAACTCTGCGGATGTATCGTAATTTTCTGCTCCTAATTCTGCTCGACCAATATCTCGCAGCTTGATTAAGTTACCGCTTTCTCCAGTCCCCACAACCAAATTGTCAAATTCTTCGGCACTTTTCAATCTTCCAGAAGCGCGGAGAGTAAATTCAAACTGTTGATCGCTTTGGGTGGGCTGTTTGCCAATACTTCCCGCACCTACCTGGATGTTTTGCTCTTCAAGAGCATTAACTACATCTTCCGAACCTAAATTACGAGCGGATAGGGCATCAGGATCGAGCCACAAACGCATGGCGTATTTGCGTTCACCAAAAATTACTGCTCGTCCCACCCCGTCAATTCTTTTAACCTGGTCGAGTAAATACAGGTCGAGGTAGTTACTCAAAAACAGGTCATCATATTCCCCATTTTCGGCATAAAAAGCAATCCCCAGCAATAAGTCTGGAGAAGATTTTTGGACTGTAACACCAGTTTGCTGTACTGACGCGGGTAATTGCGGTTCAGATAAAGCAACTCTATTTTGAACGTTAACCTGAGCGATGTTGCGATCTGTATCTGGAGGGAAGGAAACCACAATATTACTAATACCATCATTACTAGTATTAGAAGAGATGTAGCTCATGTTTTCCACACCATTGATTTCTCGCTCAACAATTGTCGTAACGTTAGTTTCTGCGGTTTCGGCATCTGCGCCAATATAAGCCGAACTAACTTCCACTTGAATGGGGGCTACCTGGGGTAATTGGGAGATAGGCAGCATGGGAATGCTGATTCCACCAATTAGCACGACGATAGCAGCGCAAACCGTTGTCAGGACTGGTCTTTTGATAAAGGTATCGGCGATGCTGAAGATCATGTTTTTAAGGGATAAGGAACGAGGAACGAGGAATGAGGAAAAAGAAGAGTTCAGATCCTCTGTACTCAGATGGTTGTCAATCCTCCATTGTTAATTGTTCATTAGTAACTGTTTGGCTAGTAACTGTTTCGGCATTAACTGGTGTGCCGTCTGCTAAGTTTAAAATGCCAGAGGTGATTAGTTTTTCTTCTGGTTTTAAACCAGAGATGACTTGATAAGATTGTCCCTGAATTGCTCCAAGCTCGACGGGACGTTGTTCGGCTACAAGAGCTTTTGTACCGTCTTCTTGCTCTTTTTCTTTTGCCACAAAGACAAAAGTTTTCCCCGCAATACGAGATACTGCTACCGTAGGGATTAATAGTCCTGAATCTTCTGACCAAATGATTCTAGCTCTGGCAAAGCTATCGTCTCTTAATCTGCCGTTATTGTTAAATGCTGCTTTAACTAATATTGCTTGACTGCTACGATCTGCTCTAGGAGAGATAAAACTGATATCTCCTTCGGCGATCGCTTGTCCTTGGCGATCGATAATTTCTACAGGCAAACCAAGCTCTAGTTTTGATGCTTGTTCTAAAGGTACGCCAATATTTAGCTCTAAAGCATTGTCTTGAGTAATACTGGTAATTTGCTCCCCAATGTCTACATAGTCACCAACTTTGGGCTGTATGTTGCCTACTACTCCATCTATAGGTGCAGTAATGCGATTAAAGTCTAAATTGTCTGTAGCAATACCTACTCTCGTTTCTGCCTGTTTTAATGCTGCCTGTTGTCCTGAGATTGCCGATTGTGCCGAACCCACTCTTTCTTTACTGGCATTGAGAGCTTTTTGGCTAGAGTTTAAGGCTGCTTTAAGGGCATCTGTTTGAGCTTTGGCTGCGTTTAAATCCCTGGTGCTGTTATCTAAAAACTGTTGCGATTCTGCTCCTTGCTCCACAAGCATCTTGGCTCTATCTTGATTAGTTTTGGTTAGCTCTAATTCTGCTTCTTGCTGTCTTAGATCTGCCTTACTTTGTTCTACTGCTGCTTCGGCTTCGGCTACCTCTGCTTCAACGGCTCTTAATTCTGACTCTGCATTACTTACATTTGCTCTTTGAATATTAACCTCAGACTCGGCTGCGTTAACTTCTCCCTGCTCTCTAGTAAGCTGCATCTCGACGATTAAGTCCCCTTTTTTGACCGTATCTCCTTCCTGTACGGCAATCTCAATTACCCTACCGTCTACTCTAGGAGCAAGAGCAACTTTTTGTTTGGCTTCTATGCTGCCAACAAACTCAGAACTAGCTCTAACAGTATCTTTGCTCAAGTCTTTTACTTCGACAGCTACAGGAGGAGGAGGAGCTTGGGCTTCTGGTTGTTTGCCACAACTTGTCAATAACAAAAACAATAGAGATGCCCCTAGAGCTTTACCAGCACGATCGTACTTCATAAGAATATAAATAAATAGTTAAGACTTGACTATAATATGGCGTATATAGACTCTTTTTTACAAGTAGGCACGGATTAGTACTATAGTCACCTTATGGTTTCCAAAGATAACAAAGAACCTTTACTAAATAAAGACTGCTCGTTGCGCCAAGTGATTAACATCATTGGTGACAAGTGGACATTGCCTGTTTTGTACGTTCTAACCCAAGGTACAAAAAGGTATAGCGAACTACAGCGCGAGATACCAGGAATATCCAAAAAAATGCTGACTCAGACATTGAGAAAGCTAGAGTCAGACAATATCTTAAAAAGAACAGTTTATCCCGTCGTCCCCCCCAAGACAGAGTATAAATTAACTGCTTTTGGTAACAAGCTGATCGAGCCATTGGAAGTACTGGCAAATTGGGCAGAGGCACATCAAACAGAATTACAGGTTATCTGCGATCGCCGCCAAAAAGACACAAAACAAAAATCTAATAAGAAGCAGAAAAAAGGTTAGGCTACGTTTAGATTTTTTTTCCTCTTATTGACACATGAAAATTGGCAAATTCCAGCTATTAGATCGCGCAAGTGTAGGTCTATCTGTGATGAATCTCTACATCATCAAGGAGTTAACCTTGCCATTTTTATTTGGCATGGGAATTTTTACTTCTTTGGGTTTGTCTATCGGTGCGGTATTTGAATTAATTCGGAAGGTGACAGACTCAGGACTTTACTGGGATGTGGCGTTTAAGATTCTCCTATTAAGAATGCCAGAATTTATTGTCTTTGCCTTTCCTATGTCGATTTTGTTAGCGACTCTGATGGCTTATAGTCGTCTTTCGAGTGACAGTGAGTTGGTTGCACTGCGGAGTATCGGGGTAAATGTATATCGTTTAATTTTACCGGCGATCGCTTTTAGTTTTTGTATTGTGACCATCACTTTTTTCTTTAATAATTTCATCGCCCCTGCTGCCAACTATCAAGCGGAAGTGACCCTAAAGCAAGCATTAGGCAAAACTCGCCCTGACTTTGAAACGGAGAATATTTTATTTGACGAATATAAAGAAGTGGAAGAAAACGGCAGCACAAGGGATGTATTAACCAGGCTGTTTTATGCAGAAGAATTTGATGGCGAACAAATGAAAAACCTGACCGTATTAGATCGTTCTCGCAGATCCGTTAGTCAGATTGTCGTTGCTAGATCGGCTAAGTGGAATGTATTAGAAAATATCTGGGATTTTTATGATGGGACGATTTATTTAGTTGGGGTAGACGGTGGCTATAATAACGTCGTGCGCTTTCAGCATCAACAGTTAGCTTTACCCCAAACTGCTTTAGATATTACTCAAAAAGGTAAAGATACTAACCAAATGAATATCTTTGAAGCCAGAGAATATTTAGAAATAGTCAAACATAGTGCTGACGAACAAAGAATTCGTAAATGGCAAGTTCGTATTCAAGAAAAAATAGCAATTCCCTTTGCCTGCTTGGTTTTTGCTCTAATTGGCACTGCATTGGGTATTAAACCGCAAAACTCAGGTAAAGCCACTAGTTTTGGAATTTGTATCGGACTAATTTTTGGTTACTATTTATTATCTTTTATTAGTCAATCTCTAGGGATTTCTGGAGTTGTTCCCCCTTGGGTAGCTGCTTGGCTACCTAATTTTCTCGGTTTGGGTGCAGCGAGTGCTTTGTTAGCACAGTCTGTTGATTAAAGTTATTGCCGTATATTTGAAAGTATTTTTATAAACTTAGATATAGAAAGAAATTCAAGGTTAATAAAAGCTAAAATTCATCGCTTCAAATTGCAATGGAAACTGACAATATATCATTCTACTTTGAGTATATGTGCTGAATATAGAATATTTTGATTTTATATTTCGTAAAGCCTTAGTAATTTATACATTTGTATAATTAATGTTGTATAAGTTACAACAGATATGATAAGTAATATATAATACTATTTATTTGATATATTTATGCTTTTAGATATTGATCGTGATAACAGTATCTTGATAATTGATTATATTTCTGGAAACACAATAACTATAAATAAGTTACTTACAGATGTTGGCTATCGAGTTTTAGTAGCCGAAGATACAGAAAAGGCAATATCAATAGCGAAAGAGACCAAGATTGATTTGATTCTATGGGATTTCGTGCTGTTGGAGAGTATTGGTTTGGAAGCTTACTATCTTTTTAGAAACAGAAACAAATTTATTAGTAAAGATACTTCTATTGTATTTATCATCACAGGTACATCAAAAATAAATGAATTTCAGGATTTTGAATTGGGAGCAATAGACTATATTGAAAAACCAATTCATCTTCCAAAACTATTGGCTAAAGTCAATACTCATTTAACTGTAAAAAGACTACGACAGCAGTTAAATAATGAAGTTGAACATAGGCAGATGATCGGAGAAATTACCGATCGCATTTCTAACTCTTTGGATTTAGATTTTATGTTTCAAACTACAGTCGAGGCAATAATAGAAATGTTGCAATGCGATCGCTTGACAATACTATCTTTAGAGAATGAAAGTTTGTCGGTCAAAGCGCAGTCGGTTGCCCAGGAAACTACGGGCAAATTGCCCCAAAAGCTAGATTTTGACTATTGCAATACTTTAGTCGAACAACAGCAAGATTCCTGGGAAATAGATATTCGAGTCATTAAACAAAAAGACGACTCATGTAATATTTCTGAAGGGAATCAATCTCAATTGAGCGCACCCATCTTATTTAAAAAAGCGCATCACAACCCCAATCAAAATAGTTCTTTGTGGGGATGGCTAATCGCCGAACACGCTTCCCCTCGACAATGGCAATCAGAAGAAATAGACTTAATTCGCAGTTTAACCGCACAATTGTCTATTCCCCTAAAGCAAGATTTACTTTATCAACAAATAAAACAAGACAACCAACGACTACAGATCGTCAACAGGGAATTAAAGACAAATAATGACAATTTAAAAGAGTTAGTACTCCTTGATTCTCTCACCAAAATTTTCAACCGACGCTACTTCGATCGGCATTTAAATCAAGAGTGGCTTAGACTCCAGCGCAATGCACCTTCTAATTTGTCGTTAATTATATGTGATGTAGATTGTTTCAAAACCTACAATGATACCTATGGTCATAAACAAGGGGATAAATGTTTGCAGCAGTTGGCTAAAGCCCTCAACTCAGTCCTAAGAAGACCAGCCGATATCTTAGCTCGCTATGGGGGAGAAGAATTTGTGGTGGTGCTTCCTGACACAGATCGAGCAGGTGCAGTTGAAGTTGCAGAGGCAATGAGAAAAACAGTCAAAGAGCTTAAAATTCCCCATCTTAACTCTAGTGTAGCTTCAGTAGTTACCGTTAGCTTGGGAATAGCCAGCATTGCTTTTAGGACAAAGAATACTCCCGATCTGTTAATAGAAGCAGCAGATCGAGCATTATATCTGGCTAAAAGCCTTGGTCGAGATCGTCTAGCTGTGTATGAGGGAGACATTTCTCTATCTAAGCAATCGCAAAATAACGAATTGTATTGGAGTCAACGTATCCGTCAAGCTCTAGAACAAAATTTATTTAGTCTATATGCTCAACCAATTATTTCTTTAGATGAAAGCGATTGCCAACAGCGTTTTGAGATTCTATTACGATTAACAGATTTGGAAGGGAAGGTTGTTAATCCTGATGCTTACTTTGACATTGCTGCACGTAATTATCTAATGCCCAAAATAGATCAATGGGTTATTGACAATCTATTAAAAGCATTAGAGGAATGCAATCATAACAATTGGCAAAATCACCATTACTCAATTAATCTTTCAGGAGCATCATTAGATAATCAAGCTTTCCTCGATTATTTAATTCAAAAACTAAATAATTATCATTTACCTGGCAATGTATTCTGTTTTGAAATTACTGAAACTATTGGTATTGATAACTTAGATACCGTAGTCAAATTTATCAACTCAGTGAAAAATATTGGCTGTAGTTTTGCCCTAGATGGTTTTGGCAAAGAAATGTATTCTCTATCATATTTGAAAAACTTACCGATAGATTATCTAAAAATTGATGGCTCTTTTATTCAAGAATTACATCAAGATAAAACCTCTAAAACCATAGTTGAAGGAATTCATCATATAGCACAAGGAATGGGTTTGAAAACTGTAGCCGAGTTTGTCGAAAATAAAAAAATCTTGAATACATTACAGGGTCTAAAAGTAGACTATGCCCAAGGATACTATCTTGGTCGTCCCCAAAAATTAAAGAGTGTTCTATCTTCAACTCCACCTTAAATGAGTTTAGCTACAAAAATTAGTTGCCATTTAGTGATAAATATAATTAATATTCCTCACAAACTATCATTATGGTAAACATCAAGCAAAGATTATTGGCTTCATTAATTTTGGTTGCTGGATTCGGACTATATTCGCCTTTATATCAGCAAATTTATCAACTATCTGTTCGCTCTTTTCAAGAACATTTTTCAGCCGAAGAACCGATTAAACTTAGAAAACCATGTCGCAGCAAAGCAACTTTACCTAGAACTAGTTCCCAAATAGGTATTGCTATGTCTCCCGACGGTACAAAAATCTATCAGCTAACCAACAAAGGTATCAAACTTACCAATAGAGTAACTGGTAGACAAAAACATTTCAATTTACCTCGCAAATTTCCCGAACTTTCATGGGGAACAGATATTGCCTATGACAGCAAACGCGATCTTGTTTCTTTGGTTTCATTTGGGGGAGAAGGATATCTTTATCGTTTTGATGCAAGAAAACGCCGTTGGTTAGATGTGCGATCGCTTAAAAATATTGATGTTAAATCCTTGACCTACGATCGAATTCTGGATAGATATGTTGGTTGGGTTGAAGATTTTGGCAGGAATGAAGGCAACTTGTTGTTCATTGCTGGTACGGGAGAATTACTCTATCAAGAAAATATAAGAGATCGCATGACGGGATTTGATCGACTATACGACAGTAATAATTACGAGCCTCCTGTAGTAGAGATCTTTGCCAAGGGTAATAGCATCGCCCTCATAACCTATTCAAAAAATTCTGTTCGCTCTATATGGCATTACAACCTAAATTCAAACACTATAAACTCGACCTATCAAGCTCAAGATAGATCAAGAATATATAGTGATTGATGGATTGAACTTTTTAGGTAGTCCAAATTACCTACTGACCAATGACCCGAATGTAGCCATTATTACTATAGTTGCTACCACTGTGGTTGCCTGGACTAATAATAATTACCGTCCCTCCGTTACGATGTCGATTGCGTTTATTATGTCCATAATGAGTACGATCGCCGTCACCATAATGATGGTCGTGTCTATGAGAATTATCATAGTAAGTGTTATGTCTAGAGTAGCCACGACTGGGATAACTAGAATAATTACTTTCGGGCAAGGGAATATGAGTGCGGGGTCTAAGATTTAGGGGAGTTGGGGGAGTTATACGGCTGCGAACACCTACTTGAGCTAGTTGTAAATCAGCCTTAATTGGTGCTGCTGTAGCGGAGATGTTCGTGAAGCCAATTGTGACAAATCCAATTGCCAAAGCACCCAAAGCACTACCTAAAGTCAATTCAGGTTTATTTTTCTTGTTCATAATCCAGTAGATAATTATTTGAGACGGTAAAATTATTTATATAAATTTCAGTAATTACTACAATATATCTAAAGTGACGACAGACAATCTAGAAAAGTTTCAGTCAAAATTTCAAGCAGGAAAAGCAGCACTAGAAAGAGGTAACTATCGTCTCAGTATTGAAAATTTAGAGGCTGCTCAAGAATTGATTGCGCCCAACTCCAGAAAAGGAGGAGAGGCAAGAATATGGTTAGTAAGTGCTTATCAGGCTGCTGATAAGATCCCTGAAGCGATCGCATTATGCCAAGAGTTAATTGTCCATCCTAATACCCAAACTCGCGAGCAAGCTCAACGTATCCTTTATATCATCAAAGCTCCTAAGTTGGAACGTCCTAAAGAATGGATGAGCGAAATTCCCGATTTAAGTGCCGATAGAAGCGCATCCCGCTACGTCACGGCAAAAAAAATCAAGCCTAAAGATTCTTTTGAGTTGTCCGAAGAAGATTTTGAGTTGATCCCCGAAGATGCTCAAGATAATCAATTTCTCTGGTTTGCTTTTTCTTTGGTAGCTGTAATTATTGGTAGTTTGGTCTGGTTTAGTAGAGTTTGAGCGTAATCAATAATAAAATTATTAAGAACGTAATTTATTTAATTGAAAAACAATGCCCAAAGCAATTTGGAATGGTCAAGTCATAGCCGAAAGCGATCGCACTGAAGTTGTCGAAAACAACCAATACTTTCCTCCAGATTCAATTAAGCAAGAATATTTTAAAGAAAGCTCAACCCATACATCCTGTCCCTGGAAAGGACAAGCCAGTTATTACACCGTTGTTGTTGATGGCAAAGAAAACGCAGATGCAGCATGGTATTATCCCGAAACTAAAGAAAAAGCTAATAATATCAAAGGCTACGTCGCTTTTTGGAAAGGAGTCAAAGTAGAAGTATAGATTAGCTCAAAACATAGGAACAAGGAAAACGATGTTTATTCGTTCCTTGTTCCTTATGCGAAGCGAGAAAGGTGTCCTATCACGGATACCGCGACCCATTTACCCACCGCATCTTCCTTTAGGGCGTTCCTTGTTCCTCCTTCCTTATCCTTCATCCCTCATCCCTCATCCCTTAATTAGTTCCAGTCAACTGAACCTTTATTTTCTTCAGGTATTTGTTCCTCCAAAGAATGTTCCAAGTCGTCTCTTCTTAGCTTGGGAGGAGAACTAAAAACAAAGCTAACTTTCGACTTTACTAAATTTTTTTTCTCAACAATAATATTGCACTTTTGCTTTTTGAGAATATGACGATAAGCTGCAACCGATTCTAAGAAAACTTTTGATTTGATTCCTTTTATTTCTATCTGATAAAGAGTTCTTCTTTCCAAAAAGTAAATTAAGATCCAAACAACCACAGTAGATATAAGTGCGATGTAAAGCATTTTTAAACCACAACAAAGACCAATCAAAGCCACTAAAATCAAACGTCCAGTTTGAACAGATGTACCTGTGTTGGTGCGAAAGCGCATCAAGCCACCCAAACCAAAAAAGATAAATCCTAATTCTGGTCCATAATCAGCTACAGTTGCGCCAACTAATGAGCCTATCATGGCATAAAAGAGTAGGGTTTTTGGTGCTTCAATTTCATTGATATCTTCTTTTTTACCAAAAGTTTGAGGATGATAAGCAATGACTGTAGCTAAAGCTAGTGCCACGAACAAAGAAATTAAATAAGTTCCTAACTGTTCAAAACCCATGTAGTTTTCGACAAAACTGTCCATCATAGATTCGCTGACACTTTGCCCAGTAAAAATGTTTTGAATGTATGTTTGTTGATTTAACACTGCATTTTATTGGTTTTTTAGTTGCTAGGAACAGGATATACTTTTATGTACATTTGTTTTTGTTGCCACGCATAGAATCAGTAATTAGTAATTAGTAATTACTAATCATTAGTTATCTTCTCAAAATAGCGACATCCCTCACAAGGTCCTTCTGGATTTACCGCACAGCGCATAATCTCCGATCGCGCATTAAAACGACAGTTGGCATTTCCAATTACTTGGCGATCTCCAATTAGAGTTGTCTCTTCTGGTCTTTTTGACTCTTGAACATGAAGTGTTGCTTTGTCAAAACGATAACCACCCACTCGATATTGATAGAAATGGTGTCTTTCGAGGATGGCATAGGTTTTTCCCTCAAAGTCCATGTAACTTCCTGGTTGCAGTCTGCGATCTAGACTTAGCTTACCAATACATTGACGAGCAGGGGTTAGGATAATTTCTGTGGGTAAAAGGTTTTTCGCGATCGACATATATACTTATTAAATTCTTAGCCTCATGGAAAAATAGTAACGCGATCTGATAACTCTCTTGATGGATAAATCAGTAACAAGCTAATTCGAGCTGCATTTTTGGGCAGTATAAGCTTAACGCTACTGTGTCTCCAATTGTGTGGTTATGGATCGAGATTTAATTATTAAAGCTTTAAAAAGTGCCTGTGGCAATAACAATCTTCGTTTTCAGGTGATTGTTGAGAAGTCTAAACTACACATTTACATCAACCGTAAAGCAGATTATACCCCAGACTATACGTTGCTTACGAATACTATAACTCAGGCGATCGCTGATTTAAACTTAGATTCTTTAGCAGGTATTTGGTTATATAGCCGTGAACTAGGAGAGGTTAAACCAGATTGGCAGGTTTTTGTAGAGTCGCCAACACAAAGCAATGTAGATGAAGTAGATACTGTCAATAATTCAGAAGGAGATCCCCAAGAGATTAATTTTCCTGAATTTAAAGAATTTCTAGAGGAAGATTCGGGGTTGCTGAAAAACAGAGGCATGATTCATCAAAAACCTTTGCAAGAAGAAATTAATATTTCTACTGAAGGGACAAAGGTCGATTCTGCTGAAGCTAATACCAACATCAATCTTTTGGCTCAATATTGTTTTGTCACTAACAAAAAGATTTTAACAGGAGATATTCTCGCTCCCGACAAGGAGGTTATCCGCTTAGTTAAGTTTTTTCATAATATTTCTGAAACCAATCAGCAAAAAATACTTCCTTTTGTGGATGAGTATTTTAAAAAGGGCAAAACCTCAGACACGGAAAAGCTGCCTCCTATAGTCACAAAGTGGCTCAAGCAAATTATTGAGTTAAATGAGAAAAACCGTAAGGCGATCGCTATTTGGCTTAGTCGTTATTGTTTTGATAGTTCAACCACTCTGGCTGAATTGAAAGAGATGGAGGATAAACAGGCTAAGTTGAAGATTGCTGAAAAAACAAAGCGCAGCAATACCCAATATAATTCTTTTACTCCTGCAAGTTCGCAAACTCCCAGGCATAAAAAGCAACTCAGCTATTTGACAGAGGACAAATTTCAGCTTCCTCCCATAGTTGAAAAACTAATTGTTCCTGTCGTGTGGACATTGGCTACAGTGATTTTGATTTGCTTGGGAATATATACCAATCACTCAGATATTCATGCTACTTCGCAACAAACTCCTGCACTGTGTAAAACTACCATCGGATCTCCCAATTACTGCCGTTTGGGGGTAAATTTAGCAGGAAAAGATATTATTACGCAGTCGGGGGAAAATATTTTTCCGTTAACAGAAGTTACCGAAACAGTAGCCAAATTTGGCTGTGAAAGATTTGCTAATGTTAAAGCAGGAGCGTTTAATAATTTAGATCCTCAACAAAATCCTGTTATTTCTAGTTACGGTGAAAAAATATTTCCTAATATTTATGTAGTTGAAGCAGTTCAAAAAGATGCCATTCAACCCAGAAATGTTAGAGTCGGCTGTGTCTATACTACAGGAGCGGGAGAGCGATCGCCAACGATTTTAGCTAGCGATATCATTCCTCTCGATTGGCCAACGGAACACTATCAACAAGAGGCTGTATCGGAGTCTAATCTTTCTTTTGGTATTTATACTAATTTAATTAATCTGGGACTGTTTACTTTATTTTCTGCTATTGGTATTGCGATCGCGTCTCAATTTAAATTAGGTATCCAGATAACTAATCGCCCTAAAACAATTTATCTTGCAGCTTTAGTTTTGGGAATTGCCCAACTGATTGCCGTTAATTTACCGATGTTGAATTTAATTGCCAGCATCGTTCTTTCTATCTTAGCGATTGTAATTATTAGTCAATTAATTAAGAGTTTTAAGATTAATATTCAAGATGGTCTTCCTTTAGTTTCAGTCGGAATATTAACCATTGTTGCTATTCAGTTTGTGCTTTATGGAATATCTTGGCAAATTATAACTGGCTTAGTTTGATAAATAATTAATTACTAAAGATTAGTTATGAAATATAAAGAACAGAAATCATCTTTGATATTTAAAGAAAAGAGAGCTAAAACCGATATCTATACAGTAGAAGCGCGATCGCTTTTAAATAAGGCTACAGGATTTATGGCTGCTTATGATTTTACCCTTAATCCTTATCGTGGTTGTCAATATGGATGTAGTTATTGTTATGCAGCAGCTTTTAGTCCAGATGAAGCAAAACGACAAAGTTGGGGTGATTGGGTCGTTATTAAAGCAAATAGTGTTGCTCTTTTGGAAAAGGAATTAACTAGGTGGCAAAAAAAACACGATCGTCCTCCTTGCATTTATATGAGTAGCGTTACCGATATTTCTCACTGCTTCTTTTATGAATCAGAACCAAGAGAGCGATCAAGTCAAATTTACAAGCAAATATTTCAGCAAAACTTAAGTCCTGATGGTCGAGTTTTATTAATTATTCAAGGCAAAAAACTATTTAACTTCTTTGATGTTTCTATGAATGAAGATATTAACCAGGAAAAAACAGTAGTGCAGATGTTCCTTGAAGAACTAGGTTTAAAGCTAGATTGGTATAAATACTTTTCTTCTACCGAGCAAAGAACAAATAATAAAAAGCAATTTCATAAATTTGCTAGAGAAAACTTGTCACCTCAAAAACAGATGAGCAATTTCAGCAAAACCTATCTTTTCCAACACTACCAATCCCACTATGCAGTCGATGATTATGTAATCTTAGCTAAACCCTCAAAAACTACTCGTATATAGTTCCAATGTTCTATAAATAGAATATAGCCACTCAACGTTGTCGGCAAAAATACGTATAAAAAGTAGAGATAGCTTAAAAAACCACTTAAATTAAGTAAGATCACGGTTGATTTTGCTCCAAATAAAAAGCCTAATATAAGTTAAGAAACAAAATAAATAGCAGTTGACATATTTTTATCCTAAGACCAAATAAAAGCGCAGGTTGTCGTAAACCTAATCCTCAATTTGGTATAGAAAATTATCTAACCTCCGTTTGATTAAATAATTTTTTGGATACTGTATCGTCTAGTAAGGGCGAGTACGCTGCATAAACAAAGCGTAATAACTGTATTTATTCGTAACTGGAACTAAAAACAATAGCGTCAAGCAATTTTTCTTATACAGGAGTTTATGAGATGGAAATCAAAAATGTAATTGGTATCAGTGGCTACACTCTATTAATCTATCGTACCTTAGATAAGCTATATCATTTCAGCATTATTGATTTCTCAGGTATTCCATTTAACTTTGATAGCATCTTTTTAACCGCTGAAGAAGCAAATGTCAAAGGGCGTGCTGCTGTAGAAATTGCTTGTGAATTTGACCATAATTTTTATTAAATGCGCTTTCTGTCATAAGGATAAATAGTGTTGAACAGATTTTGATAGTATAGATAGCGATCGCCTTGTTCGACCAAAATCGATCTCAAAGATAATCGCTACGATTGATTATTGCTTAGAATAATTAACTGTCTGTCAAAAAGCGATCGCACTCGGGTTAAATCCAGTTGACAACTGGCTAGTATTTCTCCAACAGTTTTTTGTTCGTTATTATCACAAGCCATCATAAACTCATACTCCTCATCAGACAACTTTTCCATCTGATATTCAAAGTTAAGAAAGCTTTTGCTAGGAAAACCTTGCATACAAGGATGCAGTGTAGGGAATGGCTTGATTTAATGCCGCATCATCCAACCAATTTTGCTTATCTAAGGGTGGTTTTGCCAGGAAAAACTCATAGTGAGTTAGATTAGGATCGAGTAATTCGATTAGGCGATATAATTTGCGATCGCTTAAATCTTTTGAGCGAGACATCAATTCTGCTGATTCACCGACAAGGCGATCGAGTTGCCAATATTTAGGATTAGAAAAGCCGACAAAATCCAAGCCAGAAGCATCGATCAGTTCAAATAAAGTATCGACGTTGTAATCAATTTCTTGGGGATGAACGTACATATCAGCAAAGGATTCATCACGATGATTTTCTAATGACCATCTTTCCTTTTCTTGCTTTAAAAGACGATTGTTCTCAGGTAATTTAGCAAAGATTTCTCGACCAACCTGTACGCCGTCGCGATAGTCTCCTCTTTTGTCTCCTTGAAGCAAAGCGATCGCTTTTTGCATCAAGCTAATTTCCCAACGCCCTAATTCTGCGTAGACAAAAATATGTAAAATACCACCTGGTTTTAGTTTCTTGGCTAAAGCTTGAATACCCTTGTCAGGTTCGGGTAAATGATGCAATACACCCACGCAGTTAATAAAATCAAACTCTCCTTCTAGGGTTGTCGCTTCTTCGAGTTTAAGATTATAAAAATTGACTGGCTTATCGTGTTTGGCAATTACTCCAGAACGATTACAACGCTCTTGTGCTACTTCCAACGCTTTTTCACTCAAGTCAATCGCCGTAACTTCCGCTTCAGGATTTTGATGGATTAAATAATCTGTACCCGAACCTGTACCACAACCCGCATCAAGGATACGAATGTCTTGAGTCGGGGGTTTCATTCCCGTACAAAAACTATAGGCTGCTGTCCAACTCCAACGCCAGTTATAACCAGGAGGTTCAAGATCCGAAAGAGGATCGGGGGGAAAAGGATAGGTGTTATAAAGTTTGGCGACGGCTTGATTAATAGCTTGGGAATCGGACATATTTATAAGGGATGAGGGAGGGAGTAAGGAATGGAACAAGGAACAAGGAACAAGGAACAAGGAACAAGGAATTCCTAAAACAATTATGGAGCAATGTGGATTCACAAACTCAGTTGAAATGAAAATTAAAGATGAAAATCTTGTTTTAAGCAACTATGACGACATCTCAAAAACTGAAAATCCACGTCATTAGGCAAGCTCATTACTTATTACTTATTTTTACTTCTCCCCAACAATCTATCCCGCAATTTCAAAATGCGATCGCGATATTTAGCAGCCTCTTCAAACTCTAAATCTTTAGCTGCATCCTTCATTCTTGCCTCTAGTTGCTCGATTAATTCTGGCACTTTTTCCAAAGGTAGATCGTAGGACTTTTCATAAACTTCTTCTAATTGATCGGAACTTAAACGACGAGAAATATCTAGGAAAGCTAGAATAGAATTCTCTTCATTTTTAATAATTGGCTTGGGAGTAATATTGTGCATTTTGTTATGAGCAACCTGAATATTACGTCTTCTTTCTGTTTCCTCAATCGCCCTAGCCATACTTTTAGTTAAGTTGTCGGCATATAAAATAGCCTGACCCTCAATATGTCTTGCTGCTCGACCAATGGTTTGGATAATTGAACTTTCCGAGCGCAAGAATCCTTCTTTGTCAGCATCAAGAATTGCTACTAAAGATACTTCGGGTAAATCCAAACCTTCTCGCAATAAATTAACCCCAATTAAGACATCAAATTCACCTTTTCTCAGAGACTGTAAAATCTCAATTCTTTCGATTGATTTAATCTCGGAATGTAAGTATTGCACCTTAACATCTCGTTCGGCAAAATATTCACTAAGATCTTCTGCCATCTTCTTAGTTAAGGTAGTAATTAAAACTCGTTCTTGTTTCTGAACTCGTTCGTGAATTTCACCCAACAAATCATCTACCTGTCCATCCGTAGGACGAACTAAAATCTCAGGATCGATTACTCCTGTGGGACGAATAATTTGTTGTGCCACCCTGTCTTCTGACTGTTCTAATTCCCATTTTGCAGGAGTGGCAGAAACAAAAATACACTGATTTACTTTCTCCCAAAATTCATCAGCTTTGAGAGGGCGATTATCCGCAGCAGAGGGTAATCTAAAACCATGTTCGATTAGTACCTTCTTGCGAGCCTGGTCGCCGTTATACATACCTCTGAGTTGGGGGACGGTAACGTGAGATTCATCAATAACCAATAACCAATCATCAGGGAAATAATCTACCAAACACTCTGGAGGATCGCCTGGATTTTTTCCCGCTAAATGTCGTGAATAGTTTTCTACGCCATTACAATAACCAACTTCTTGTAGTAGTTCTAGATCGTAACGACAGCGTTGTTCTAATCTTTGGGCTTCTAATAGTTTATTATCAGTTTCTAGCTGAATTAAACGAGCCTCCAATTCATCTTTAATATCTTGACAAGCCTTTTCTAATCTTTCTTGAGGAGTAACAAAGTGACGGGCGGGATAAATACTAACATTATTCATACTCTGCAAAATCTCTCCCGTAACAGGATCGACATAGCGCAACGCTTCAATTTCGTCGCCAAAAAATTCAATCCGAATTATACGATCTTCATAAGCAGGAACAATTTCTAACACATCCCCTTTGACCCGAAACCGTCCTCTTTCGAGTTCAATGTCATTCCGAGAATACTGTACTGTTACTAAATCCCTCAGTAATTCTCGCTGATTTACTTCCATACCCAACTTTAAGGGTACAGCAGCCTTAAGATATTCTGCGGGCATTCCCAAACCATAAATACAGCTAATCGACGCTACTACAATCACATCTTTCCGTTCAAAAAGCGATCGCGTTGCGGAGTGACGCAACATATCTATCTCGTCATTAATCGAGGCTGTCTTCTCGATATAGGTATCGCTAACGGGAATATAAGCCTCTGGCTGATAGTAATCATAATAACTAACAAAATATTCCACCGCATGATCGGGAAAAAACAAGCGCAACTCATTGCACAACTGTGCTGCCAAAGTTTTATTGTGCGCCAATACTAAAGTCGGCTTCTGGACATTAGTAATCACATTGGCGATCGAAAAAGTCTTACCCGTACCCGTTGCGCCTAACAAAGTCTGAAAACGGTTGTTTGCCTGTAATGATTCCGTTAACTGTGCGATCGCACTTGGCTGATCTCCTTGGGGTTCAAAGGGCGACTGTAGATTAAACAAGCTCATTAGATATAGATATTTTTATAGTCTCAATCTTTAAAATAGCGCAAATACAGTTTATAGTTCATCTGTTTTTAAAATTAGCTACTAGCTTCTATAAACGGATGCTTTTCACATTTTCTGATAGTTGATTTTGCATCGAGAATCAAGGAAATAGTTGCGATCGCCTTGATTGACTTTGTTGACCTAATAAAATAAATTTAGCCAGCAGGATATTGGTCGAATCTCTCCATTAAATCCAATAGTTCTTCTCGACTCGGTTGTCGTCCGTTTTTTCGCAATTCAGCTAAACCGATAAAGTATTGTTCCCGCGAGTCGGCAGGACAAAACATAATCAAAAACTTGGCTTTTTCCTGACTGGGATTAGAGAAACCGTGGGGTGTATTCTCTGGTACGCTCATCAAAGTACCAGCAGGAGCAATAATTTTGTCCTGGTTTAGCACCAATTCCAATTCACCCTCTACCACATAAAAGATCTCCGTCATTTCTTTGTGGATGTGAGGACTCGGTCCTTCGGTTTCGGGCTGCAAAACATATTCAAATAGTCCAAAACGACCGTCAGTATCTTTGCCCGTCAGCTTAAATGTGCATTGACTCGTACCAATAGTTACCGAATCTCCTTCTCCTGAATGAAGCACTACGGGTAATGTCATTTTTTTATCTCCTAAAACTAATTGTTAATTACGGCAATAGCATCAATCTCAAACAACATTCCATCACTTGCCAGCCTGGGAACGGGAATTAGGGTGCTAGCAGGTTTATGGTTTACCCAAAAAGATTTTCTCTTAGCCGAAATTAAATCTAATTTCTCTTCGTTGTGTTCGACTGAAAGAATAGTGATTTTTACTACATCTTCTGGAGTTGCACCTACTGCTCTTAGTACGGTACTTAAATTCGTAAAGGCTAGTTCCATTTGCGAACTAAAGCTGCCGTAATTACCGTCTTTGTCTGCACCACCTTGTCCCGCGATGTAAACTAACTCTGACCCCGATGGCACAGCTACAGCTTGAGCAAATCCATAGTCTGAAGTGTCTTTCATTTCTGGAGAATCGATTCGTTTTATATTTGGCACGTTTATTTTTAGTTTTATCACCGCCAAAGAATTTTAAAACGTTGTGCTTATTCTCGTCTTGCAAAAAGTTGGGAAATTTTGTCTAATCTTGTGAACCTTTGGCTTTTGCAGTAGATTCGCTTATTGTTGCTGCTGATATTTTTTGGGAGTTGTGCCAACATATTGACGAAATACTCTATTGAAATGGCTTTGACTGGCAAAACCACAGTCCAAGGCTATTTCTAAAAGCGATCGCTTTTTTTTCGTAATAATTGTTTGGATTTGTCTATACGCTGCTCGATAATATATTGGTGGGGGGAGACTCCCATCGCCTGCTTGAATTGGGTGGCAAAATAGTATCTACCCATATGGATATTTTCTGCTAGAACTTTGAGACTCAATTTTTTATCTAAATTAGACTTGATGATGAGAAAATCCATCGGTAACTTCTAATTGTCCTGGCAGATCGTGACGATAGTGCAAAGAAAAGTTTTCTTCTACTTGCAGAGAAAAATGGGATATATTTGGTTTGGTTTCAAAAAGATCTAGGGGATTTATAGGCATTTATAAACTTGCCTTCTGTAAGTGTCGAGCTAGCAGTCAAGTTTGGGTTGCATTTTTTTTGTTAACAACAATAATAAAACATTGCTTTGCATAATGCGATCGCATTGATACTTTAAATGCTTTTCAAATTTATTAAGAGCGATCGCCAATAGAGCTTTATTCTTCTGCCGATTTTAGTTTTCCTCTATTTTTGTATTCTTCGTAAAATACTCCCAGCAAACCGCCTAAAGTTCCCAATCCACGACAGATATATACTAGGGAATTAACAACAGCAGCTTTCTCAATCAATAGAGAAGGAATAAGTCTGACTAAACCAATGGCGATTAGAGCAAGTCCTTTCATGATACGAGTTGATTGAACAACAAAAGAAGGATAAAGTTCTTTTTCTGCCGAACTATAGCTACTTGGTTCGCGATAGCCACGGAACAAGATCCATTTGAGATTAGTACGAGAGGACGGAATATTATCATAAACAACAGCATCATCTGCCCAAACGATTTGATGTCCTGCTTTGTGGAGATTCAAAAACAAAAAGCAATCAGAACCTCCCAAAATAGCAAAGCGATTATCAAAAACAGGATCTAAGCCTCTCAATATATCAGCTTTAACAAGAACATTATTTGTATATGCCACAGGTCTTATTTTTCCAGTATGAAAGCGCGGTGGTTCAAAAAACTTACCCCTCACAATCCAATCAGGAACTTCTTTATTTTCAAAACGGGGTATCACTGGTCCCGTAACAATATCTGAATTATATTTATCTTGTACTATCAATAGTTCTTCTAGCCATGATGGTTCAGGAATTTCGTCATCATCTACGATGGCAATAAAGTCTGCATCGGGCGAAACCATCGAAATAGTTCTGTTTCGTGCATAAGTAATGCCTCTTTCGGGTTCGACACCTGTCTTTAATTTCCATTGAAATTCTGATTTAACCCCTTGACAAACCCGCTCGGCTATTCCTGCATTGTCGTTGTCAACGACGATAACTTCTATCGCAGGTTGTTCAATTTTTTCAAAGACTAATTGATTGAGTCCCTCTAGTAAAAGCCGAAGTCTCTTTGGTCTTTTGTAGGTTGCAACGCATATTGAAACTAGCATACTGTAATCGTTCTGCTTTAAAATTTAAAAAAATATTTGTCAAGGTAATTTAGTGTCGCTCTCTCAAGAGTAAATTTCTAGTTTTTTATTAGCTCGATGATTATCTGTAAATATATATCAAATTAAGGTAAATATTTTGAGAGCGGCATATTGTTCATCAAAGATAATTTTAAATTGAATTAGTAAATAAGTCTAGATAATAGTTGACATAACTATTATTTTCGAGGCTGTTTTTATGGTAATTTAATTTTATATTATTAATGATGAATAACTATATTTTGTTTGTATATTGTTCAAAACAAAATTGATGTTTTTTGAGACATTAACTCTAATAACTGCGTATAAAAGCATAATATATAACATCAAGTCAGAATAATTATTTGAAATAATGAATTTAAAGTATATCAAAATTAAAATTAAGAATATTGCTAATAAATCATTGTTCAAAGAGACTTCTTGGATATTAATTGCTAGATTAATTAATGTTACAATCCAAGCTGCCTATTTCATAATTTTGGCTCGTACTTTAGGAGCAGAAAACTATGGTTCTTTTGTCGGTATATCTGCTTTAGCATCTTTATTATCCCCTTTTGTGCCTCTTGGTAGCGATGATATCTTGGTCAAAGAAGTATCAGTTAAGCGAGGCGTTTTCCCAACTTATTGGGGTAATGCTTTGCTGATTTTGCTAGTTAATAGTGTAGTTATAACAAGCTGTTTGTTATTAATTTCAGGACTAATATTTCCTGATAACGTTCCACTAACTTCAATTGGATTTATTCTAATAGCCGATCTTCTCTGTCTAAATTTACAAGATACTAGCAATAAGGCGATGAGAACAGTAGGTATCGTCAAAAAAGCAGCTCAACTTATAGTATTGAGTACTTTAGGTAAGTTACTTGCTATCTTAGGTATCATAACTTTTATTAATGACCTTGATTTTTCTGCTGCTGTAGACATACAAACCTGGTCTGTACTTTATTTTATAAGTTCTTTATTGGTCAGTTTATTTGCTCTTCTAACCATCAATAAGACTGTAGGCAAGCCCAAACTGATGTTATCTAGACTTAAATCAGATATTAAGCAGGGAATCTATTTTTCTTTAGGAATGTCAGCCAACAACATCAACAACAACATTGATAAAACTATGCTTGTCAGTATGGCAAGTCTAAATGCAACTGGAGTATATGGTTCAGCATATCGCTTTATTAATATTGGTAATGTTCCTGTGCAGTCTTTGTTTAACGCTACCTATCCTCGATTTTTCCAGTATGGTTCTCAAGGATGGGATAAATGCTTGAATTTTGCTAAAAAACTGCTACCCATAGTTGTTGGTTATGGAATTATAAGTTGGGTGGGTTTTCAGGTTTTTGCTCCCGTTGTTCCTAAAATTTTGGGTGCAGAATATGGAAATGTTATCTCCACTTTACGCTGGCTAGCACCGCTACCTTTAATCAGTGGATTACAGTTATTGGTTTCCAACACCCTAACAGGTTTGGGACATCAAAAAGCCCGTAGCATCATTCAAATCATGTCAGCAGTATTTAATGTTGGTTTGAATCTCTGGCTAATTCCTCTGTATGGCTTATATGGAGCAATTTGGGCAACTCTAGTTTCTGATACCCTTAGAGTTGTTGGTCTTGTTGTTGCTTTGTTTTACTTATACAACTCGAGTAAAAAAGCTTCAGGGTAAGTATAGCCGTACAACGTTAGATGATGACAATTTTATTCGACTGCTCGTAAGTAATAAGTAATGAGTAATAAGTAAATTGAATTATATTTTTTTAAAAAATACTGGCGTTGCTGACTATTAAATCGGCAACGCCATCGGAATTATTTCATCAATTATAGATTAGTGCAAAGTTGAGATTAGACTGCGGGAACTAGTAAACCCAATCCTGCATATAACTTATTTAACTCAGAAAGATATTCTTCGTCTAGCTGCTTGGCAACGCCATCCCAACTAAATTTATTCTCTACTCTCTTTCTGGCGTTTTTACCGAGTTGCTCGCACCATTCGGGATTAGATAAAATGGAATCGATCGCTTTTGCAAAGTCAGCCTCATCTTGAGGATTAGCCAGAAGCCCTGTTTTCTTATCTGCCACAGAGAATTTTAACCCTCCTACCTTAGAAGCGACTACAGGTGTTCTAGAAGCCATTGCTTCAATTGCTACCAAACCAAAAGGTTCGTAGTGGCTGGGTACAACACAGATATCAGCAGCAGCATAATAGTATGCCAAGTCTTCATGGCGTACTTTTCCAACAAATACAGTAATGTCTTCAATACCTAATTCTTTGACAATGCTAGTGATGCGCTCTTTCTCCATACCGTCTGTTTCTCCAGGGGTATAACCACCAGCAATCATCAACTTAAGGTTAGAGTGCCGTTTAACTTCTGGTTTAGCAACTGCTCTGACGAGAGTTTCAATTCCTTTGCGTTCGTCAAAACGTCCTGCGTACATCACCAGTTTTTCTTCTGGCTCGATACCCAGTTTGGCTCTGCCCGCATCTCGGTCGATGCTGCCAAAACAGTCGATATTAGTACCACAGGGAATAACTCTAATATTACCTTTTTTCGATACGAGCGATCGCATATGTTCTTGCTCTTGAGGAGATGTAGCAATAATCATGTCTGCGGTTTCTAAGCACTGTCTCTCTATGCGTAAACGAGTTCTAGCAATTAGAGGAATAGCACTAATAGAGCTGTATTTAACCGCTCCTAATGAATGATATGTGTGCAAATGCTGTACTGTTTGAATTTTTTTAAGTTCCATTCCTACCCAAGCCGAAAGCCAATAGTTTGTATGGATTATTGGATAGATAGTTTGTTGTTTTGCCTGAAAGTCAAGAAACTGTTGGAGAAATTCTGATAAAAATCTGAATATTTTTTGCCTAGGGATAAATTTTTGTGGTCCTGCTGTAAGACGTATTGTTCTACAGTTTGGGCCATGCTGAACAATTTCTGCTTGGTTTTCATTGCTACGACGAGTAAACATATCAACTTGCCATCCTTGGCGGGCTAATGCCTCTCCGACTTCCTTGACGTATACATTCTGACCACCTGCTTCTTCTTGCCCAATATCTATAGCAGGATCTCCATGTACGGAGATTAAAGCAATCTTTCCTCTACTTTTCGATAACATGACTAGCGGGTTAATTATTAATTAAACTATATGGTTTATAAGATAAAACCATTGTATAAAATGCGCTATAGCTAGAACATCTTCCCTAAGTTATAAATCTAAAGCCAGATGTATTTAGGTTATCTTAATCTTTTTTTAATACTTATTAAGAAACAATAAAACTACATTTTTAATTGATGCTTCTATTGTAACAAAGATAACCAAAATAGTAATTATTGTTTGCTATAAATGAATTTACATAGCTTTGGTATAAAAATGAGACCCTTTGTCATTGCCAGCAGAGCAGAAAAACAATTAGTAATATATGATTCAATCACTATTGTTAATACATACCTCCTGTAGATCCAAAGCCATTATTACCTCTAGTAGTGCTATCTAATCGTTCTACTACTGTTACCTTTGTGCGAATAATTGAAGCGACTATCATCTGGGCAATTTTCATCCCAGGAATAACTGGAAAAGCTTTTGCTCCATGATTGATTAAAATTACGCCTATTTCACCACGATATCCAGCATCAATTGTTCCAGGGGAATTTAGGACTGTAATCGAATGTTTTAGTGCCAAACCACTACGGGGGCGTATCTGGGCTTCTGTATTGAGAGGAAGTGCGATCGCTATCCCTGTTTTGATTAACTTAGCTTCTCCTGGCAATATTTCTGTTTCATCAATGGAAAAGAGATCCAATCCTGCATCCCCTGGATGAGCATAATAGGGAATAATTGCTTCTGGGTTAAGTTTGACAATTTCAATCTTCATACTGATTGTTCTGGCAAATTACTAAAAACTTTTCTAACCGATTGTTGCGCTTTTGATTCCAATAGTTGCCAATCTATTTCTCCCAAATCATCAATCAATCTCGTATCTATTTCCACAGGATAAGAAGTCTCATCTTCAAGGCTAAAAATGTGCTGGACAGGCTCATATTTATCAAAACAAACCTGATAACACAGTTCCCAAACATCAACTTCTACTTGATAGTCAGAACGGCTTAAACAAAGGTGATAACCAGGAATAGGAGCGGAGACTTCTCTATATTTACCTTTCCAATTAGATGTATCTAATTCTCGCCTGATATTATCTACTACTCTTAATAATGCTGGCTGCATCAATACTTGGGCTTGTTCCCAAGCTAATGTATTTTTAAAAGTTGGTTTCATTTTGATTCTGAAGAATGGTAATGATAGTTATAAAATTAAACTAGTTTTTATAATTACGGTCTTTTAAAATCAAAATACCATTTTCCGATCGTATTCTTGAGTTTTACCCGCCAGCAATTGATAATTTGTAACTCAATATTAATTTGCAGCTTTGTCGATAGCTGGAGGATTGAGAATTTCAGTTAAAACGTTTAATTTGCTAACTATCAACTATTTGCGATCGCAGCTAATTAATAGTTATGTGTATACAAGATGTAGAACAAACAAAGATTGCGTGAAGTTTATTGCATTACAAAATAACTATGAAATAATAAATTAAGTGATAGCAGATGACTTTTCTTTTATCACTATCAACTCGGTAATATAGTTAAAAGAAGCACCGTCGCCAGACGTGCTTCTTTTTCTTTGATCTATATCTTCTGTTTTTGAAATTAAAAATTAACGGCTTATAGCAGGTAAAGCCAACGGTTGTTTGGGTTTTGTCTCTTCTAAAAGCAAATTTCTGATTAATCTAGCTGCCATCTTTTGAGTTAATCTTTCTGCTACCTGTTGTCCTATTTGCTGAGTTTCTGGTTTAGTGATTATTCTAGTGACAACTGAAATTAAGCGAGTCGGATCGAACCCTGGAGTTTGTTGCAGAATACCGACAATGTTTCTCAAATGAGTCATCGTGTATGAATCTTCTCTAAACTCAACAGGAGTTTCTCTGTACCGCTAACCCCACTTGCTGACGAAAGGCGGTAGAAATACTAAATAAAGTTCTACGTCCAAAGCTATCAATTACGTTGACCAACTCATCGGCAATTTTTTCCCGAATGAAAATACCGCGATCGCTATATAGGTAATCGAGAGCCTGATCCACTACTCCGTCAAAGTCATAGTCTCTAGAGTCTGTAGCGTTGTTAAGCAAGTTTTCCAAACGATGCCAACGAAAACCTTCTTCTTTAAATAATAAATCTTTTAAAGACGCTCTTAATTCTGGCGCAGGATCGGTTAGTAGACGTTTAGCAATATAGGGATAGGCTTTACTTAATACCTTAAACTCTGGATCGATACCAATAGCAATACCTTCTAATGTCACCATCGAACGAATAATCAGAGCATAATATGCTGGTACGGTAAAAGGAAACTCATACATCATCGCCGACATCTGATCGGTGATGCTCTTAAAGTTTAATTCCGCTACGCTAGCACCCAAGGCATTACCAAATACATTGGCTAATGCAGGAATAATAGGCTGTAGATTAGTATCAGGAGTGAGGAAATCCAATTTGACGTAATCCCTTGATAGAGATTCAAAGTCTCGGTTAACTAAATGAACTACCGCCTCAATCAAACCATATCTTTGATAGGGTTTAATTCGACTCATCATACCAAAATCCAGGTAAGCCAATCTACCATCTCTCATCGCCAAGAGGTTTCCAGGGTGAGGATCTGCATGAAAGAAACCGTGTTCTAATAGCTGTCTTAAGGAACATTCCACCCCTACTTCTACCAAGTGAGTAGCATCAATTCCTTGAGCTTGAACAGCATCTATATCGGTTAGCTTAGTCCCAGTAATCCATTCCATGGTTAGAACGCGCTTGCCTGTATAGTCCCAATATATTTTAGGAACGTAAATCTCGTCTATATAACCATAAAGCTCTTTGAACTTATCAGCGTTACGACCTTCTTGGTTGTAGTTGGTTTCTTCAAAGATACGTTCGGCTAACTCATCAATGATGGCGCGCAAATTAGAGCGTACTACCTTGAAATTATCCTGTATAAAGCCAGCCAGCAGCCTCATTATGTAGATGTCGAGGCTGATGCGACGATTCAAACCAGGACGCTGCACCTTAACGGCAACTTCTTCCCCTGTTTTTAGTCTACCTTTGTATACCTGTCCCAAAGAAGCTGCTGCAATAGGTTCTGGAGAAAGTTCTGCATAGATTTCCTCTGGTCTTTTACCCAACTCTTCTTCAATAAAACGAAAAGCTACTTCATTAGGAAAAGAAGGGATTTTATCCTGTAGAGTAGTTAACTCTTCTAAATAAGAAGGAGGAACAACATCAGGTCTAGTAGAAAGAGCCTGACCAATCTTAATATATGCAGGACCTAATTTGGTCAAAATTTTGATTAACTGACGCGCTCTTTTCTTTTGCTTGATGATAGAGTCCCCTGTAAAATTGTCCCACCATACTCCTATAGCAAAACTGGTGAAGGGAAAAATAATGCTAATCAATCGACCTAATACCGCAAAAGGACGATTGCGATATCGCGCATTGTTAGTTTCCGAATTGTAACGCCAGTCGGCATTTGGTTCATCGTATGCCAAGTCGGTATCTTCGTAGGTGTCGATTGCCTTGGACGGGACGTTAATAGTATTCACTGTAGATGATGTCTGTTGAGGCATGGATTTAAGACTGACGCTGACAACTTTATGTTAACTATTGTAACAAGAGATTGAGATAAACTTCTCTATCTTTAAACTTAGATATCAATAAATAATGAAAAAGGTCTGGCATCGCCAAACCTTCTCACAAACATTTATTAATATTTTCATCTAGTCGATCGCTTTTTTAATCTTATCTTTGACGTTCTCTACGCTGTGCTGAACCTGAGCCTCTGCCTGCTTTTCTTGTCCTTCGGCTTTGTCTTGAGGATTTCCTGTAACTTCTCCTACTGCTTCTTGTACTTTTCCTTCGACGTTTTTGGCAGTAGCGTTAATTCTATCTTCAATACTCATCTAAATTAATCTCCTAATCTTTGAGTTGATACGAGGATACTTTGCATGAGTAATTAAATCATCTACCAAAAGAATGATTTATCGATTATTGATGGGTATTTTCATCCAGGTAAAGTGAAATACTGTACCCTGATGTAATTTTGATTCTAGCCATATTTTGCCACCGTGATTTTCAACAATCTTTTTGACTATAGACAAACCGATACCCGTGTTTTCTTTCTTATCTTTTGCTGCTAAAGTTTGAAAAATAATAAATATTTTCTCTTGATGTTCGGCAGCAATTCCAACACCATCATCTCTTACAGAAAACTGATAATATTCTTCGCCTTCCTGAACAGAAATTACAATCTTGCCGCGATCGAGATGATGATGCTTGACCGCATTGCTAATTAAGTTACTAAATACCTGGTGCAAAGCCAGAAACTCAGTCTGCAATATAGGCATTTTGTTTTCAATATGGATGACAAACTGAGGCGGTGGTGCAATTGAATCGACAATTTCATGTAATAGTTTTTGGACATCAACTGTACCTATTTCTTCTTTAGTTTTACCCACACGGGAGTATTCTAATAATCCATTAATAAAATTATCCATGCGCTGAACACGGCTACGCAACAACGCCATATTATTTGCCGTATCTTCATCTAGTCTATCTTCTAGGTCTTCTTCAATCCATTTTGACAAATTGGAAATTGCTCGCAATGGTGCTTTGAGATCGTGAGAAACTATATAGGTAAATCGATCTAATTCTTCATTACGTTCTTTAACTAATTCATTGGTTTCAGATAAAATTTCGTTGCTATGAGCTACTTGTTTTAGGTTTGCTTCTAACTTTTTTTCTGCTTCATAGTAAAGCTTAATTGCCACACCATAACCCAACAAACCGCAGGCTATACTTACCCCTTGCAAAATATTAGTAGTTCGTCCAATTTTATTCAAACGCTGTTGATGAATCCTCAATAAGATCCACTCTTCTTCTTTGAAAGCATCTATCGAATCTCGGATATCATCCATTTCAGATTTCCCATCAGCAAACAATTTGGGAAGCTGATTGCTTTGCTGTAGGTTAGATGACTTTTCGATATTATCTAGAACTTGAGCCAATAGGCTTAATCTTGTTTCTACTTGTCGATCTATAATTTTTGCTTGATGTTGTTGAGGAAGATTGTCTGTAGTTAATTCTTCTATTTTTTCCACATGAATGGGTATTTCTTTTATTGCCTGAACATAAGGTTCTAAAAACTCATTTTTGCGGGTAATAGTGTAACCTCTAACCCCAGTTTCAGCGTCAATCAATACCTGCATCAAAGCATTGCTTTCTTGAATAACTTCTTGAGTACGATCGATCCACCAATAAGCATCAGCCTTAGCTTGACGCGACCAGTTCCAACTAGCGATCGCTGGTATGATAGCAATGATGGGAATTCCTAAAATAGCTGCACCACGATAGACTATAGGAATTTTAGACCAATAGTAATTCCGACGATTCTTAGTAGACTTGATTGTTGATTGAGACACCGCAGTTTAATCATATATATATCTATCGTTATAAACATAGTATCCGATCTAACAAACACAGTTTTTGAGTGTTGATTCACGGGAATTTAAAGTGAATAATAAATATTTTAGTAACAAAACCTTGACATTATTTTTGACTCAATCTCTTGATAGATGTTTTGCCATAGTTACTTTGAATATAGTTGCAGATACAAAGTAACTATATTTGAACAATTACTTTTTAAAATTTATTTGACATGACCAATTCCATCGAATTCAAGTTATTTGCTCCCTATAACAAGGAAGCTGCGGTAAAAGGTTGTTTTTCTGATTGGCAACCTATTCCAATGGAGAAAGGCGAAGACGGTTATTTTAGAACTAAGGTCGAACTAGAAGATGGAGAACACCAATATAAGTTTCGAGTTAGATCTTTAAGCTGGTTTTTAGAAAAAGATGAATGGACAGAAGTAGTCGATCCTTATGCAGTAAACATTGACCCCGAAAGCCAAAACGGTACAATTACTGTTAAAGATGGTCAACCTATAATTGATACCTATGTCTGGCAGCATGACGATAAGCCACTACCCGCAGACCATGAATTAGTCATATATGAACTTCACATCGGCGACTTTTCAGGGGGAAATGGCGATCCTGATGGTGAAGGCAAATATGAAAACGTAATTGACAAATTAGACTATTTAGTAGACTTGGGTATTAATGCGATCGAATTGATGCCAGTCAAAGAAAACCCAGGGGAATACAGTTGGGGCTATAGTCCACAACACTTCTTTGCTGCTGAATCCAATTACGGTACTACCTACGAATTGAAACATCTAATCGATGAGTGCCACGGCAAAGGAATTAGAGTAATTCTCGATGGGATTTATAATCATTCCAATACAGAATGTCCTTTAACTCAAATTGACCACGACTATTGGTATCATCACGATCCTACCGATCCTGATAATAGCTGGGGTCCAGAATTTAACTACGAAAAATATGACGAGAATTTTGACATTAAACCAGCCTGGAAATATATTGGCGATAATGTAGAGTTTCTGGATTAATGAATATCATATTGATGGTATTCGCTACGATGCAACCAGACAAATTAACAACTACGATTTTCTTCACTGGATTGTCAACAAAACCAAAGAGAAATGCCAGCATGAAGCCCTTTGTTAATATTGCCGAAAATATTCCTGAAGATCCTTCTATTACCAATATTGATGGTCCAATGGACGGCTGTTGGCACTATAGCTTCTATGCTAACATTACTGCCCAAATTTGTGGCGATCGCTATGATGCAGAAGAATTAAAAAATATGATTGACTGCAAGCGTAGTGGTTTTATGGGTGCAACTAATGTAGTCAACTATCTTAGCAACCACGACCATAAAAGAGTAATGGTTGAGTTGGGCAACCGTGGTATCGTCGGCGAGGCTGCCTTTAAAAGAGTTAAGCTTGGCGCAGTACTAATGATGACTGCGGTAGGTATTCCGATGATGTGGATGGGTCAAGAGTTTGGCGACTATAACCCTCTCAATCAAGATGCAAGTAAGATTGATTGGACTTTGCTAGCAGGAGATCTCAACCAACACTTGTTTGCCCACTACAAAGGTTTAACTAACCTACGGAAAAACAATCACGCACTTTATACAGAAAACATTGAATTCTTCTATGAAGATCTAGAATCAAAGGTAATTGCCTATGTTCGTTGGAATGATGAAGGTTCTCGTGTAGTAGTGGTTGCTAATTTCTCAGACCAGTTTTTAGCTGATTATACCGTACCTAATTTTCCTGCGGATGGCACTTGGCATGAATGGACTGGTAATTATGATTTAGAAGCAGGTGACGCTCAAATTATAATCGATCTGCCTGAATACGAAGCGCAAGTGTTCGTTCAATAATTGACGGTAGGGGCGAATACCCGTTTGCCCCTATGATACGTAAATAAATCAAAAAATTATATCCGAATGAAATTCAAAGTTGGATGCGAACTAGACTACGATGTATCAAGCCTTAGTACCTGTATTTTTAATATACGTGCGATCAAAAATGAATATCAGCAGGTTATAGCAAGCAATTTAGAAATTAAGCCAGATTGCGATGTGGAGGAATATATTGTTCCCCATATAGAAAATAGCTATTTACGCTTGACTGTACCAGAGGGAAAATTAGCAATCTCCTATCAAGCAACGGTAAATTTACATCACAGTAAGGATAACAAAAACGATATTCAAGAAATACCACCAGCAGATATACCTCTGGATGTTATTCATTATCTATATCCATCGCGCTACTGTCAAAGCGATCGCTTGATGAAATTTGCACAGGATGAATTTGGCGATTGTCAACCTGGTTATGCCAAGGTACAGGCTATATGCGACTGGATTTACCATAAAGTCACCTATATGTCTGGTAGTAGCGATGCTCATACCTCAGCTTATGATACCGTAACCGAAAGAGCAGGAGTATGTCGCGATTTTGCTCATTTGGGTATTGCTTTTTGTCGTGCTTTAAACATACCTGCAAGATTTATCTCGGCTTATGCTTGGCAGCTACAGCCACCCGATTTTCACGCCTGTTTTGAGGCTTATTTAGGGAACAGGTGGTACTTGTTTGATGCTACTCGTCTTGCACCAAAGGAGGGGTTAATACGTATTGGTACAGGTAGGGATGCAGCAGATACAGCATTTGCTACAGTCTTCGGTGGAGTGCAGTTAAACAATATGAAAGTGTACGCAGATCGTATTGACGATAAATCTGTTGAATCGCCAGAAAAAGCCATTGCAACCACTTGAAACATACTCTTATCTACCCTGAGACAGACAATGATTGATATATATATCTTTGATTTCTTACTTTAGCTAGATTTTGAATTGAGTTGTTTCTGCTACTATTAGTTTGCCAATAGCTTTTAAAACAAGAATATATCTACTATTTTTAGTTAACAAGCAATAAATAAAGTAATCGAAGGGTATTAAAAATGGACATTATCAGACTTATATGCGCTATCTTTTTACCACCTTTAGGAGTATTTCTACAGGTAGGAATTAGCAAACAATTTTTTATCAACGTTTTGCTTACCTTATTAGGATATATTCCTGGAATCATTCATGCTGTATGGATTATTCTTAGAGTTAAATAAGATAAGAAAGGTTCATTATTTGAAACTGCATTTGCGTAATGATTAAGTATAAAAAAAGGAGAGCAATTGCTCTCCTTTTTTTGGCATATTATAAAGATGCCCATAATGCCTTTCAAATGTAAATTTCTATAGATCCGAAGTTGTATCAGGAGATACTTCTAATACCTTTCTATTTGTTTTGGCTATTTGCTGATCTGTAATTAAATCGTTTAACTCATCAATATTTACGCCAATTTGTTGACAAGCTTTATTTAAATTCTCAATAAATAAGCCAATGTTATCGTCATAACCGCAATTTTTAGCTGCTGCTGCGCTACCTTGTTTTGCGCTTGCTTTCGCGCAATCTATTAATTCTATTCCTTGAAGCATATTTTTTGAAATTTTGAATTACGCCTGCATATTGACATAAATATTAAAACAATAAATCGTTCTAATGGTCGATCTTAGCTTGCTACAGTGGTTGGCGTAGGAACTTTAGCTGTTTCACTATTCGACTCAGTTTTAGCTATATGATTTTCTAAAATTTCTAAATTACGAATATTAGATTTAAAATAGACATCAAAAATATCCCCGACAATGGGAACAGAGCCGATCGCTGTATCTATAGCTACGTTTTTAATCATTTTAAAAACTTCTGATTTTTCTAGCCCAAAACTAGTAGCAAGATAAATTGTATAGGCAGAAATTGATGCAGTAATTAAATCTCCGCCACCAGGAATAAGTCCTAATATTGGTTCTAAACCAAAACGAATTTTAGTACCTGGAATACCGATAGCTGTGTCTAATAACTTAGCTATTTTGCGAATCTTTTTAAGTTTCTTTAGCTGCTGAATCTTATCCATTTAAATACTGATAAACTTCACTTCTACATAAGTGTAAAGCGATCGCTTTTGAATTTCTTCTAGCTGTAGATATAAATTGCAGAAAAAGAAGGTATTAAACAAATACCTTTTTGCAAAACATATAAATTTATCAATGTAATCTTACAAACCTTTGCATATAATAATGTGGCGATCTTTATCTACACAAATCAAGTTTCTGTTTTGAAAATCCCCCATGATGCGGGTTATCGTTACTCTAGTGGTACAGATTGCTTCGGCTAACTGCTGATGGGTAAAACGTACCTGCAACCTAATTCCATTCTCAGCAGGTTGTCCTATGTCTTGTTTGAGCATCAAAAGTAGCTGAGTAAAACGTTCTTCTATTTTTTTAACCGCAATTATAGATAACAGCTCCTCTGATTTTACCAGGCGATCGCTAAACTGAGCTAAAAACTGTCTTGCTAACAAAGGATTGTTGATTATATCTTGAGGCACATAACTTCGAGCATAGACGTCTGACATTGCCACAGCACGATACATTTCCGAAGAAGCATCCAAGCTACCAAAAGTACCGTTTGCTGCTACCCACCCCAATATCGTTTCTCTACCATCTGGCTGCACTTTGCTTAACTGCACCACACCTCGGTAAACCTGCCAAACACTTGAATCTAAAATAATTATTTCATCTCCTTTTTCAAACTGCTGTAAAGATTCATTATTCTTTTTCTTGAGATTTAAATTAGAGTTTAATTTTTGACTCAGTAGCATAATTTAATGAGTTGTTAAGCAAAGTTACTATTTAGCCTCCACTTTAAATAGGCAAAGTAAACAAAAAATAACGAAAGGGTTAAGCTTTGGATATATCGGCTGATTTTTAATATATTTTTCCTTAATTTTAACCAAGAATTGCATCCAGGCGATCGCGGGTTCGTGATAAAAATATCGCAGAAAGCCATATTTGCATTTTGGGTAAGTTGCCAATGTCTTTCGGGATTAATAATAAAAAACAAAAGACACAGTAAAGCGATCGCCTTATAAGTTTGCCAATCAAGAATAGAAATGTGCCGCTAAATTACATTAAGTTGTCCTAAAATCAAAGCAACTATTGTTCCAATTGGTGACACTTGCCAAGCAAAGGGTATCAAAACAAAATATGGCAAAGATCCCCAAAAGTCATTAAAATTACTAAAGGATTTCTGCTAAGAACTGCATAATGAATTAATATACGGTTCTTGCTATGATGGAAATAGTATAAAATTTACCAAAAACTTGCTTTAGAACATGATATAAGAAAGTTGACAAGAAATTACCTACTAACAGCGACAATGGAACTATAAAAATATTTTTGATTATAAACATGGACTAACTCCTTGTTTATAGGTACTAGCTTATGTTCTAGAAGTTAAGGCTATTTTAACAACTATTTAAAATACGATTTCTCGTAGTCTAAATCGCAGCCACTCCTTTTTCTTCAGTTCTAATTCTGATAATTTGATTGACCTCAGAAACAAATATTTTCCCATCGCCAATTTCTCCAGTACGTGCAGCCAAAGATATTCGTTTTACTACCAAATCTGCCATTTCACCTTCAACAATGACTTCGATTCTAACTTTAGTTGTAAAGTCTACTTTATATTCAGTACCGCGATAACGAGTTGTTTCTCCTTTCTTATGTCCATAACCTTTGACTTCTGATATTGTCATACCAATTACGCCAATAGAGATTAGGCTTGATTTGACATCATCTAGTTTATGAGAATGAATAATCGCTTCAACTTTTTTCAATTTTTAGACCCCAATTAATTACTTAAAATAAATTTGCTTACGTTATCTTGATTTTAATAAAAAATGGTCTATTTACTTTAGCTCTTGTTAATTGTTGTAAGATAATTTTATTTAGACAAGCATAATTATTGATGGGAACAGAGATCGAACGGAAGTATTTAGTAAAGCAAGCAAAATGGCGATCGCATAAAGAAAAGCTGCAACAACAGTTTCCCGAAATAGGCAAAAAATATTGCCAGGGCTATATTCCAACGAGTAACGGAACTACCGTAAGATTAAGAACAATAGGTCAACAGGCTTATCTTACAATTAAAAGTAAGACTAAAGGGTATACTCGCTCCGAATTTGAATATCCTATTCCGATTGAAGATGCCGAACAAATGCTAGAAGCTTTGTGTCTGAAACCTTTAATTGAAAAGATTAGGTACGAGATAAATTATGATGATTTAATTTGGGAAGTAGATGAATTTTTTGGTGAAAATGAAGGGCTAATTATTGCTGAAGTCGAACTTAAAAATGAACAGCAACAGATAAATATTCCCTCTTGGATCGACAAAGAAGTCAATGATAAAAAATACTTTAATTCCAGCTTAATAAAATATCCTTACAGCCAGTGGCAAGATAAATAATAGATGTTAAAAGAAACCTTGATTATTTACAGTCGCTATCCCGAACCTGGAAAAACAAAGACTCGTATGATTCCTCAATTGGGTGCAGAAGATGCAGCCCAATTACAGCGAGAAATGACCGAACACACCTTGAATACTGCAAAAAAAATTAAAAGCGATCGCGAGATAAATATAGAAATACATTTTGCGGGAGGAAATCAACATTTGATGTCAGATTGGTTAGGGAAAGATATTAAATGTGTTCCTCAAATATCGGGAGATTTGGGAGATAGAATGAACTCATCTTTTACTCAGGCATTTGATTCAAATAGTCGAGGGGTTGTAACCATTGGTATTGACTGCCCAGATATAGATCGACAGATACTTAACAATGCTTTTAATTCATTACAAAACAATGATTTAGTTCTAGGAGTAGCGAAAGATGGCGGTTATTATTTAATTGGTCTAAACAAAGCAACTCCCGAATTGTTTCAAAACATAGATTGGGGAACAGATAAAGTACTAAATCAAACAAAAGCGATCGCGCAACAGCTAAACTTAAATACACAATATCTCACTACCTTATCTGATGTAGATCGCCCCGAAGATCTTCATGTCTGGCAGAAATATCTAAATTAATTACGTTACAAAAAACGTAACGCCACCCTATTTAATAAATTAAAAGGACATACTAGAGACGTTGATTAAAAGTTATATATTAACGGTCAATGTTATTAAAAGATGCTCGCGTAACGCAAATAATTTTTCTCGGTTTATTCTTACTTTTAGGTGTCAGCACAAGAGACTGGACGATACAGTCAAACCTAATGCTAGTAGTAATTGTTAGCTGCTTAATCACTCAATGGATACTGTCTTCAATAGTGGAATATAGCAAACGCAACGATGAATACAGTCTGAATAATTTTGCTAGTAAATCAAATATTTTAATTAGTCCCAAAGTATTAACATCCTTGCGGAGTGCGTTAATAACTTCCTTGGGTTTATGTCTGCTATTGCGGAGTAATAGTCCGCAGACAATGGCGATCGCAGGTTGTTTGGCGATCGCTAGTAAATTTCTCTTCCGTCACCACAACAAACACTTCTTTAACCCCGCCAACTTCGGCATCATTGCAGCCCTAACCCTAACAAACGATGCTTGGGTAAGTCCTGGACAATGGGGAACAGATTGGTGGTATATCTTGCTATTTCTGGGCTTAGGAGGAGTGGTATTAAAACAGGTTGGACGTTGGGACACATCGATCGCTTTTCTCCTATCCTATGGCGGTTTAGAAGCAGCACGAAACCTATGGCTAGGATGGAGTTGGGATGTGTGGCAACATCAGTTTATGAGTGGTAGTTTACTCTTGTTTGCCTTGTTTATGTTGACCGATCCGCGATCGATTCCCAATTCTCGAAAGGGTAGATGGATTTGGAGTATGGCGATCGCACTTTCCACTTTTGTTTTGCAACACTATTTCTATTTATCTACCGCGATTTTCTGGTCATTATTTATTGTTTCTCCCATGACAATGCTGTTAGACATGATTTGGAATGCACCAAGATTTAATTGGATGAAATCTCAATTGGCATAAATTAGCCCCCTAGCCCCCAATTTCGGGGGAATTAATCGATCGCCGATAATTCAAAGCGATCTCTTTAAAAGATCGATCTTCGTAGGTTGGGTTAGCAAACAATTCAACTTACTCATCAAAGCCAATTCACAAAAAAATAGCGTAACCCAACAGAGTCAATTTGCGATCGCTAAAGAAACTTGAGGGATTCAGGAAGCGATCTGAAATATACACAATAATTCATATGAAAATACTTAGAGTTTCATTCTCGTTGTTATTAACAGGTGCAATCTTCATCTTCGGCATCAAACCCGCACTAGCATTCTGTGGCTTCTATGTTGCAAAAGCCGATAGCAGCTTATACAATCAAGCATCTCAGGTAATCATCGCCAGAGACGAACAACGAACAGTTTTAACTATGTCCAACGACTATCAGGGAGAAGTCAAAGACTTTGCGATGGTTGTCCCCGTACCAGTAGTTTTAAAAGAAGAACAGGTACACGTTGGCGAATCAAAAATCTTAGAAAGGCTAGATGGTTTTAGTGCGCCAAGGTTAGTGGAATATTTCGATGAAGATCCTTGTCAACCACAATATATGATGGAGGATCGAATGAGAGAATCTTCCGCTTCACCTCAAGCTGCGCCTATGCCGAAAAAAGCCGAAGCAGATTTAGGGGTGACTATTGAAGAACAGTTTAGCGTTGGAGAATATGACATCTTGATTCTGAGTGCTAAAGAATCCGATGGCTTAGAAACTTGGTTAATTCAAAACGACTATAAAATTCCCCAGGGTGCAAAAGAATTACTCCAGCCTTATATCAAGCAGAATCTAAAATTCTTTGTGGCGAAAGTTAATCTAGAAGAATTTGACAGCAGTGGTTTTGAGAAACTTAGACCAATCTCTATCGCCTATGAATCACCTAAGTTTATGTTACCTATTCGTTTGGGAATGATCAACGCTCAAGGAGATCAAGATCTATTAGTTTATTTACTCTCTCCCAAAGGACAGGTACAACTAACTAACTATCGCACTGTTAAAGTTCCTTCGGATACTGAAGTACCCGAATTCGTCAAAACAGAGTTTAAAGACTTTTATCAATCGATGTTCCAAAAGTCTTACGAACAGGAAAACAAACAGGTAGCATTTTTAGAATATGCCTGGGATATGAGTACTTGCGATCCTTGTTCGGCACAGCCTTTGAATAGGGAAGAGTTAAAACAGGCTGGAGTATTTTGGTTAGATAGTAATGATTCTAATAATCGCTGGGGTGGAAATAGTAACGTTTTTATTACTCGTCTCCATGTTCGCTATTCTCGCGGCAAATTCCCCGAAGATCTCAAATTCCAATCTACCAGCGATCGCACTAATTTTCAAGGACGTTATATTGTCCGCCATCCCTATACTGGGGAAATGAGTTGTAGTGCAGCAAAACAATATCAGCGAGGCGTTGCCACTAGACAGGAACAGGAAGCCCAAAATCTTGCTAGCTTAACAGGGTGGAATATTAATGATATCCGTGACAAAATTACTTTTGTCGAAGCTAAACCTGTCAAATGGTGGCGCAATTTGTGGAATTAATTACCGATTATTGTAAGGGCGAATCGAGACCGAAGGGAATGCTTTAGTGCGATTTGTCCCTACCCATTGATAAATGACAAATGATTATGGCTGTAACTGAAGAAATTAAACAAAGAGTTATTCAACTACGAGAACAATTACAAAAGGCGGGGTACGCTTATTATGTTCTCGACAATCCGATTATGGAAGATGCGGTGTATGACAAGTTATATCGTCAGTTACAGGATCTAGAACAAGAACATCCCGAACTTGTTACCCTCGATAGTCCAACGCAGCGGGTAGGAGACAAGCCAGTATCTCAGTTTAATTCGGTTAAGCATAATATACCTCTTTATAGTTTGGAGAATGCTTTTAATTCCGAAGAGTTAGCTAAATGGGAAACTCGCTGGCAAAGACAGTTGGAAGCAGTACCCGAAAAATTTGCTTATGTCTGCGAATTAAAAATCGACGGTAGCGCGATCGCTTTAACTTATGAAAACGGTATTCTGGTTAGGGGTACTACTCGCGGTGATGGCATTGCAGGGGAAGAGATTACCCAGAATATTAAAACTATTCGCACTATTCCCTTAAAATTGAATTTTCCGATCAGAGGACGGGTAGAAGTCAGAGGCGAGGCATTTCTACCTCTAGATGTATTTGAAGAGATTAATCAAGAAAGAAGCAAGTCGGAAGAGGCTTTGTTTGCCAACCCGCGTAATGCTGCTGCGGGTACGTTACGCCAGCTTGATTCTAAGATCGTAGCCCAATCGCAAATTAAACTTTTTTGCTTACACCTTACACATCGTCCTAACCAAGAAAATAAAGCGTGTAACATCTCAATGGAATTCTTTGGAATTGTTACAGGAAATGGGCTTTCTGGTTAATCCCAACCGCAAGCTGTGTAACTCTTTAGCCGAGGTAGAAGCATACTTTAATGAATGGGATACAGGGAGAAAAACTTTACCCTACATGACTGATGGCGTAGTAGTTAAACTTAATGACTATCAACTCCAGCAACAGCTAGGGTTTACCAATAAATTCCCTCGTTGGGCGATCGCTTTAAAGTATCCTGCCGAGGAATCCCCTACAGTTGTTAAGGATATCATTGTTAACGTAGGGCGTACTGGTGCAGTTACACCGATGGCAGTTATGCAGCCCGTACAGCTTGCAGGAACTACGGTACAGCGTGCCACTCTCCACAATAGCGATCGCGTGGCGGAATTAGATATTCGCGTTGGGGATACGGTAATCATTCGTAAAGCAGGGGAAATTATTCCTGAAGTAGTACGAGTTTTACCCGATCTTCGCCCCTCTGGTACTGTTCCCTATCAAATGCCGACAGAATGTCCTGAGTGTAATTCTACTTTAGTACGTCCAGAGAAAGAAGCTGTAACTCGCTGCATCAATATATCTTGTCCTGCAATTTTACGGGGGAGTATTATTCATTTTTGCTCCCGCAATGCGTTAGATATTCGCGGTTTAGGGGAAAGAATTGCAGTTCTGTTAATTGAAAATAATTTAGTTAATTCGGTTGCCGATTTATATTCTTTAACCATCGAACAAATTGCTAGTTTAGAACGAATGGGAACGAGATCGGCAGAGAAATTAGTTAAGGCGATCGCAGAGTCTAAAAATCAATCTTTTGACCGCATTTTATATGGTTTGGGTATACGTTATGTAGGCAGTACCAACGCCAAGATTTTAACCAAAAGTTTTTCGACAATTGAGGCACTATCGGGGGCATCTTTTGAATCTATCGAGGCAGTTTACGGCATTGGCGAAGAAATTGCCCAATCAGTTTTTGAATGGGTACGAGTAGAGGATAATAAGGCTTTAATTCAAGCATTACAAACCGCAGGATTAAAGTTTAAAGCTGAAGAAATCGATGATAAAAATGAAGAGGAATTAATATTTGCTGGAAAAAGCTTTGTCATCACAGGTACTTTACCTAGTCTAAAGCGAGATGAGGCAAAAAAGTTAATCGAACAAGCAGGAGGAAAAGTAACGGGTTCGATTAGCAAAAAAACTGATTATTTATTATTAGGAGAAAATGCTGGATCTAAATTAGCTAAAGCAGAAAAATTAGGCGTTAAACAAATGAGCGAATCAGAATTATTAGAATTGCTTTGATAAAAAATATGCTCGTATCAATTACATACAAAGTTTCAGAAATTTCCCATCTAATAGAATGCATGAGACGAGGTTTCGTTATGATGTATGAGGTGTAAGACTTTTATCTTGTTGTGCATGAAGTGTTCCCTTACCCCGTATAGCTCGATCAACCTAAACAATCTCGTAACACATAATAAAGATAGCTTCTCATGACTACTACCACTATAGAATCCGCATATAGCGATCGCCAGATCGCAGCTTGGCTAAGAGGTTTATACTCTGTAGCACTAGCCGATGGACACTACGATCCAGAAGAACAAGAATTAATCGCTCAACTTACTCAAGACTTAGCCGATATTGACGCATTTAGTAGTTTAGATATAATTACTCCAGAAGAACTGGCAGAAAGCCTGGGAAAAGATTCTGATACGGCTGAAAACTTTTTACGTACTGCTGTATTGGTGGCGGTAGCAGATGGAGTCTATTCTACTCCTGAATATGAATTACTGCACAAATTTAGCGATGCTTTAGAAATTGAAGTTGAAGCTCTCAAATCTCTAGAAAGCACTCTTTACAAACCAGAAGAAGCAGAGACTGCTGCTGGTGCTGCGACCCCCTTAGCTCCACCCCCAGAGAAACCCAAAGGCGGTGTTGATGTTCTGTATCCGATTAAAGATTGGCTTGAAGGGATGGAAGTAAAAGATCCTCGTCTGGCTAAGTTTGTCTGCAAGGTAATTCCACCTCAATGTCCTTTTGAACGGGATATAAACCTATTTGGACGTAAAATTGCGCACATTCCTCCTTTGTGCAAGCTAAATCCTTTGTACGAGCAGTTTACAATGTTACGCTTCCGCTCTTTATCTTATTTAGCTGACGACTGTGGGGAAGACGTGACCGAGTATGTTCAGTGATATTTATTGAAATGCGATCGCTTTGCTGGCAAGATAAATTAAGTTAATAAAGCGATCGCATTTATCATTTTAAATACCCTAAAGAATTATAATTAGAGATTAGCTCGAAAAAATATCAACATCATAAAATTTTATTCGAGCAACATTATTTTAAAAAATTATTTTAAAAAATCGATGCAATTTATAGATTTAGCAGAAGTAGAAGTAATAGCAGGAAAAGGTGGGGATGGAATGGTGTCATTCCGTCGAGAAAAATATGTCCCTGCTGGTGGTCCTTCTGGTGGCAAGGGAGGCTGGGGCGGTTCAGTTATTTTAGAGGCTTCAGACCGTTTACAAACTTTGTTAGATTTTCGCTACGCCAGAATTTTTAAAGCAGAAGATGGCAAAAAAGGTGGTACGAACAATTGTACTGGAGCAACAGGAAGCGATCGCATTATTAAAGTTCCCTGTGGTACTTTGATTACCAATGCCGATACAGGAGAATTAATCGGGGACTTAACTACCAACGGAGAAACTCTTTGCGTTGCACAGGGAGGCAAAGGCGGTTTGGGTAATAAGCACTTTCTCAGCAATAGTAATCGCGCTCCAGAATATGCTTTACCAGGGCTAGAAGGGGAAACCGTCAATTTACGCCTAGAATTAAAGCTTATTGCCGAAGTAGGGATTATTGGCTTACCTAATGCGGGAAAATCTACTCTTATTTCTTCTTTGTCTTCGGCTAAACCTAAAGTAGCCAATTATCCTTTTACTACCCTTGTTCCTAATTTGGGAGTTGTACGCAAACCCACAGGAGACGGAACAGTGTTTGCAGATATTCCTGGGTTAATCTCTGGTGCATCCCAAGGTGTTGGTTTAGGTCATGATTTTTTGCGTCATATCGAACGAACCCGCGTCTTGCTACATTTGATTGATGTTAATGCCGAAAATCCCGTTGCTGACTACGAAACTATTCAACAAGAATTAGAAGCCTATGGACATGGACTACCTCAACGTCCTCAAATTATTGCATTTAACAAAATAGATGCCATTGATGATGAAATGTTAGAGTTGATCATTTCAGAATTGCAACAAGTAACCAATACACCTATCTATGCTGTTTCGGCTGTATCTCGCAAAGGATTAGATACTGTCGTGCAAAAAATTTGGTCAATTCTAGATGCAGAAAAAGCTTCAGCGATAATCTAAATCAGTTTTAGGCTGATAAGCTCTAAGCTAAGCAACTATACAGTAAGAAAGCAAACAATTCATTTGCGTTTATCTTGGGACTTCTTTAACAGAATGCGATCGCCTTTTGTCACAGGAGAAAACTCCGATCTAATTAAATTCATGTCCATCAAGCCATTTTTGAATATCTTGTAAAACTTTATCGGGTATTTCCCAAGGAAAAAGATGAGCAACCTGGGGATAGTTTATGTAATAGCAATTAGGAAGGTATTCTGAAGTTTTTTGACTGGAGTATGCCGTGATGTTGCGATCGCATTCCCCAGATAGCATGAGACAAGGAAAATCTATCCTGTGTAAATCTTCTAAACGGTTATAGCCTTTACGGATAGCATTAAATAAAGCATTGGTGGCAGCTTTAGAAGTTTGGAAATAAGCTGGTGTACCTTCTTTGGCTAAATAACTATAAGATTCGGGACTATGGTTTTCAATTAGAAAGCGAAAAAGCGATCGCTTGCCAAAAGTATCAATATTCCATTGCCATCCTGGTTTAATTAAATTGATTATGCCCCCGATGCCTGTAAACAATTGATCTTGCCAGGTGTTGCTAGTGCGGATGCCAAGGGGTTGGGCAGCCGTGGCGATTAAAACCATACCGCTAAAGCGATGGGGCATCAAGAGTGCTAATTCCATGGCGATAATGCCCCCTAACGACCATCCTAGTAACAAACAGCGATCTATACTATGTTTGTCTAGCAAAGCTATAATATCTTGCAAATGATCTTCCATAACAAAATCTCGCTCGTACCTACTTTTGCCATAACCACGCAGATCGGGAGCGATAGTTAAATATTCCTGAGCCAGATAATCTGTAAATACAGACATACTAGCAGAACTACCAGGATGACCATGTAAACAAAGAATGGGATATCCTTGTCCTTTGATTTCTGTATTTAGATCCATAAATTAGGCAATAAGTATTATTTAAGATATTTAGATTTTGTCATAAGCTTAAGATAATTCAACCCAGAAGAAAGAATAAGGTCATGTCCAAGGAAAATAAAACAGGGGTTTTCATCGGTGGAATGATTATTGGTAGTGCAGTTGGCACTGTAATAGGATTATTGGTAGCACCCCGCACTGGTAAAGAAACTAGAAAAGTAATCAGGAAATCTGCCGATGCTTTGCCAGAGTTAGCCGAAGATATCTCCACTAGTATTCAATTTCAAGCAGATCGTTTGTCTGAATCTACCCTAGAAAATTGGGAAGATACATTAGTCAGACTCAGAAAAGCGATCGCAGCAGGAGTAGAAGCCAGTCAAAATGCTACAGTGAACAACAAATCTAATCTACAAAAGCAAAATATACAATCTTCTACTGTCGATCGCCTATAGGCAATGGTTAGAAAGACTCAACAAGGCATAATATGACCTTGAATTACCTCAAAACTCTGGCAATTTAATCTTTTATTGGTAAACAATCTCTTAAAATTGTAAGAATGCGCTCGGCCTACGGCATGACTCTGTTACGCAATGCTTAATTTTTATGATAGATCCTTTATTTTGGCTAGGACTTTCCTTGCTTTTAGTTTCATTTAGTTTATTTGCTGTTTTGTTGGTTACTATTCCTACTCTTCAAGAAGTGGCTAGGGCTGCTCGTAGTGCGGAAAAACTCTTTGATACTCTCAATCGAGAATTTCCGCCGACTTTAGAAGCTATTCGGATGACAGGCAAAGAAGTAGGCGAATTAACCGATGAATTAAACCAGGGAATCAACAACGCCACGGGAGTGGTCAAGCAAGTAGATTGAGGATTGGTCAATGCCAAAATACAAGCCCAACAAGTCCAACAAAGTAGTCGGGGTTTGGTTGCAGGGGTTCAAGCTGCTTGGAAGACATGGCGTAACCCTGACGATGGTGTAGCTTCAGACGATTCATATTCAAAGCTTAATGGAGCTAAATTACCTTCGTCGAAAGAAAAGACTTAGAATAATTAGATTAATTTTTTATTAATTTTTAGTTTTTTTTCTATAGAAGAAAGTAGTCACCGACTACTGATAGCTGATAATCTTAAGTTAAGGTAAATAAATGTAACAGAAATTCGCAACATTTTCATAAAACCGAAATTGCATACAAAAAATATTTTTAATAAAACAATTATGGGAAATAAGTTTATACAGCGTATCCTGCTCACCGTAGGGGCTTGCTTTCTATTTTTTACTACTTGCTTTACTTCTCCCGCATTAGCGGTTAATAATCCAGAACTACTACCCGATAAAGAAACCCCTGTAGTAGATTTGGCAAATTTATTACCTCAACAACAAGAAGACCAACTAATTGAAAACTTAGAGAATTTTGAAGCAGAAACAGGCTGGAAAATGCGTGTTCTGACTCAATACGATCGCTCTCCTGGTCGTGCAGTCAAGAAATTTTGGGGTTTAGATGAGAAAAGTATCCTCTTGGTAGCAGACAGCAGAGGCGGAAATCTCTTAGCGTTTAGTATTGGCGATGATGTCTACGAACTGTTACCTCGTAACTTCTGGATTGAACTTCAGACTCGCTTTGGCAATATGTACTATATTCGCGAAAATGGCGAAAATAATGCGATCGTCACAGCTCTCGAATCAGTTAAGGGATGTCTGCTGAAAAACGGCTGTAACAGTGTGCCTGGGCTATCTCAAGAGCTATGGATATTAACCTTGATTAGCTCTATTGTCGGCGGTGTGATTCTAGGCGTTGCGGTAATTCCCCGCGATAAAAATCAGTTTATTGCTTGGCAATGGGGTTTGATTATGTCTCCACTATGGGGCATTCTTTTTATAGCCTTTGGCATGGGTCCTATTGTTACTCGTACCCCCGATTTCTTACCTATATTCCGCAATATTATTGGCTTTATGTTGGGTGCAACGGTTGCTTTCTTGTCTCCCACCTTTCTCGAAACTCCTACTTCAGACTCGGAAACTTAAATCAATGAGCAATTGATAATTATTACAGAGGAAAGACGGCATTAGTTGTCGGTTATGGTTTTGGTGATGATACAGAGGACTTATCAGACTTGGGTCTTAAAGTGGCTGGATTTGATATTTTACCAACTGCGATCGCCTGGTGTCAAAAACGAACAAATTCATTAAAAAAGAGGCAATTATACTGCCTCTTTTTGCTTAATATATTGATTGAGAATAAAAATTATTCAGAATCGCTACCACCAGGATTACGTGAAGGATCGCTAGATAAGAAGCCGAAGATGAAGATACCGATAAAGAAAAATACAGTGATGTAAACAGCAATTTTGAGAGTAGCCATTTTAATTTGCTCCTAATAAATCTAAAAAAAAGTTGACTAGTAATTGAAAGAATTATCTATAGGTATTTTTTGTTTGAGAATTAAACCAAATGACTAAAAGTATTTTATTAGTAGTCTGGACTAAGCGATCGCGCCTAGAACAGACAAATGGATATTCTTGACAACAAACCTTATGTAATTATTAAATCATACCCGAATACCTTACCATAATTCGATTTCTCTGGTAGCAATACCCTTTAAGCTATTAGATAGAAATATTTTGAAGTAGATATGGCAGATCCTAAATTATCAAACTTGTTGCGTACTCCTTTATATGACCTAGCTAAGTCACAAAAGGCGCGGTTTACACCTTTTTCTGGCTGGGAAATGCCAGTACAGTATGGGGGATTGAAATTAGAACATCAGGCAGTGCGATCGCAAGCTGGTATGTTTGATATTTCCCACATGGGCAAATTTACTTTTGCAGGGGAGGGTTTGGTTGATGCTTGGCAAAGTTTAGTTCCTTCTGATTTGAGCCGTTTGCAACCAGGAGAAGCAATGTACACAGTATTGCTTAATGACGAGGGGGGAATTATCGATGATATTATTTTTTATCTTCAAGTAAAAGAATCACCACAAAAGGCTGTTGTTATTGTTAATGCAGGTACTACCAATAAAGATAAAGCCTGGATTCTCAACCATCTGCAAGCTAGTTCCATCACAATGGCAGATATTTCTCAAGAACAGGCTTTAATTGCCCTTCAAGGCGCAACGGCTGCAACTATCCTTCAGAGTTTAGTGACCGAAGATATTAGGGACATGAAGGCTTTTAGTCATCGGACAGTTAAGATCGACGGTAACTCGGCATTTATTGCTCGTACTGGCTATACAGGGGAAGATGGTTTTGAGATAATGCTCTCGCCAGAAGCAGCACAAGAGCTATGGCAGTCTTTCTTAGCAGCGGGAGTTGTTCCCTGTGGCTTGGGTGCAAGGGATACTCTGCGTCTAGAAGCAGCAATGAGTCTTTATGGACAAGATATAGATGAGACGACTACACCTTTAGAAGCGGGTTTGGGTTGGGTAGTACATCTCAAGGATAAGGGAGACTTTATTGGCAGATCTGTATTAGAAGAACAAAAAGCATCGGGAGTAAAACGCCGTCTGGTGGGAATAGAAATGTCGGGCAGACATATTGCTCGTCATGGCTATAAAGTGATCCATGATGGGGAAACAGTCGGAGAAGTAACAAGTGGCACATTAGCCCCAACTGTCGGAAAAGCGATCGCTTTGGCGTATGTTGCTAAGGATTTGAGTAAGGTGGGACAGGCTCTAGAAATTGAAATTCGCGGTAAATTGTATCCTGCCACAGTAGTAAAAAAGCCTTTTTATCGTTCGCCCCATAAGTAAGAAAAATAGATTTGCATAAAAATTAGATTTGTCTCCTATTAAGAAAGTAACAACTTAAACAAAGGAGACTTTAACCATGAAATCTAACAACCGTATCAAATCATTATTCCTAGCTTTATCCGCGATTGCCAGTACTACTGTTATGGCTGTACCCCAAGCAAAAGCAGTTTCTTTCCAAGAACAAAAAGTTAGTCAAGATGACTTCGCTGTAGTGGCTGTACCTTTTGGTTATCAAGAGCATCGTTTGGAAATCATCGAGCAAGTTCCTGGTGAAAGACAGTGTTGGCAAGAATCTGGTTCTGCTCCCGTAAAATTAGACTTGTTACTGACAGATTTTGACCATACTAATAGCTGTCGTCGCATTATTAACACCAATGGTTATACCCTCCGTCTTAACGGTGAAGATGAAAGAGTGGCTCACGTGGTTAAAATAGTGGAAAATAACGGAGAATTGCAGTTAGTAGCATTCCACAAAGATCCTTCTCAACCCAGCATTGTCATCGGCAAAACCAATGGTATGACTGATGGCGCAATGAAAATCATGCTTAATCCTGGTTGGCAGATTACCAAACGAATTCATCAAGGACAAACTATTGACCATCTTTACTTGAGTGGCAATGGTTCAAATACCTACTCTGCTACTCCTAGCACTACCGTTACTCAAGGAAGCTCTACTCAACCTCAAGTTAATCCCAATGCTCTGGCTAATAGCGTTGACCAAATCTACAACAACATAGTTAGTCCTTTGCTAAGAGATTTGTCCAATGGTCAACCTAGCAAGTAATATTCTCTTTTGTTGTTTCAGACTAATCAATTAAAACTATCAAGAACAAAATATTTAAACTATTTATAAAAATAAATAATAAAACAAAAGATAGATATGGCGATCGCCGTATTTGTCTTTTTTGGCTAAATATACCAAGTAATGAGTATTATTGAATCCTGTGACTAAAATAATATCTCCAATGGAAATTTTAATCGTTGAAGACGAACGTGAGATAGCGGAAATTATTCGAGAAAGTCTAGAAGCGGAAGGTTTTACTTGTCGCGTATGTCATGATGGTCATTCTGCCTTGCAACTATATAACGAATATCAACCAGACTTAATTATTTTGGATATTAGACTGCCTGGAATGGATGGCTTAGAAGTATGCACTCAAATTCGCCAAAAGCCAGTCGCCAAAGATCCCTACATTCTGATGTTAACCTCTAGAGGAGAAGAAATCGATCGCATTATCGGCTTATCTACAGGGGCAGATGATTATTATACTAAACCCTTTAGTCCTAGAGAATTAGTGGCTAGGGTGAGGGCTTTGTTACGTCGTCGTTTACGGGACTCTAACGACTATTCCAAATTGATTAGGACAAAATCTTTTACTATCGACTTAGAACAGCACTGCATTAATCGCCATGTTGATGAAGAATCAGCAAAAAAGCTGGATTTATCCTCTTCTGAGTTTAAGCTCATGGCTTTATTTGTCAAACATCCAGCTAGGGTATGGGAACGAGGACAACTAATTGAAAAGCTGTGGGGAGATGATTTTTTTGGTGAAGAAAGAGTGATTGACACCCATATTGCCAGACTACGGAAAAAAGTTGAGCCAGAAGCGGGGAAGCCCAGGTTTATCCAAACCGTTGTTGGAGTGGGTTATAAATTTGAGGACTCATGATTAATAATTCGTTATTGATTACAAGATTGCGAATAAAAATAAAAATACTTTAACCGTCAAACTTGATTAACCAAACAATAAACGTCGTACCCTGACTATCTTCAGCTAAATTATTAGGACTGATTAGTTCGATTTTTCCCTGCATTTTTGTCACAAGCTCTTGTGCGATCGCCAAACCCAAACCCGTACCAGGAATATCACTTTCTGCCTGGACACCCCGATAATGTCGCTCGAAAATACGCTCTCGATCGACTTCAGGAATTCCATAACCAGTATCTTTAATGGCGATACCTAACATTGCTTGTTTTATCTCCAAATCGAGTCTTATTTTGCCTCCTGCTGGAGTATATTTGAGAGCATTATCAACCAAATTATTAAAGATTTCTCGCAAGGCTGAAAAATCTCCTTTTACTTTGGGTATTGATGGGGGAATGTTGTTTTGCAATTTAAGATTTCTTTCTTTAGCGATCGCTTTAGCGGTATTTAATAATGGCTCTAATATTTCTCTCAAATCAATAGAGTCTAATTCGGAATTTGAGCCAGGTAACAAAAAGTTACTCGATAACTCAGTACTATCACTCGTTTCCAATAAAGGAGTTGGGGAATTGCTTGCTGTTTCTTGAGATGATTCTGCTTCAAACTGTTCTAATAATTGTTGAAAGCGATCGCTTTGCTCTAATAAACTTTGAGCTACTTTATGGTTGCGATCGCCTGGCAAAATTCGCTTGATTAATAATTTACTAAATGTTCGTAATGCAGTTAAAGGATTGCGTAATTGATGAATCAAATTATCAAGACGATCTCTTTCAATTCTTCTTAAATTTTCTTGAACGGTAAGTTCTTCTTGAGTCCAATTATACTGTAGCTCTATAAACCGAGCGATCGCTATGGTCAAGGCAATATCTTCAACTTGCTTCAACTCAGTTTGCAGCCATTCTCGATCTTCTCGCCCTGTTACTAGCAAACCTATAAATGTATCTTGGTGTATCAAAGGTAATATCAGTTGCTTCCTTTCTGTTGTATCCGATTGCTGATTTATATCCGTTTTCTTGTCATCCGCAATCAAATTTCCAGGCAATAATTGGATCGAGGAATGAGACTTCAACTGCTGCCAAACTTCAGATAACTTAACAGTAGGTAATTCGGGTAAGCTTTTATCTTCTGTTTGAGGATATATTGCCAAGGGAAATAGTTGAGTTTCTCCATCTTCAATCACATCTTCTGCCAAATAAACAATGCTCCAAACCGCTCCCAGGCTCTTGGATAACAAGGTTATTTGGGACTGACACAAAGTAGTAAAATCAGTGCTAGAAATATGATTGTTAGACATTAACGCTCCAAAGACAAAAATTCCCAAATAGGCTCATAAAACTAAATTCTTGAACTAATAAGCATTTATTCATCTATTTATTATTGCTATCATTTTTAAACATCATAAATTACTTCATATGACATTTTATACATGACACTTCAAAATAGCTTTTATTTGGTAACGCTTTCAACAAAACAGTTGATTTTTTTTGTTCATTACGATACAATTGTTGACAAATTGGTAACTTTCAGTACAGTATTTTTTAAGTAAATTCTAGGAGGTCAAAGGGTTGGCAAGAAAACGCAAGCGTAAAAGCCGTCGTCGCCAAGAAGGACGCAAAATTCTAGAGGTTGTCCCTCAGTATCATATCGAAAGTGGTGAAGAGAAACCAGTAACCGCTGCTCGCAACTATATATCTTCTGAAGGTATACTACCTCCAGCACTTTTAGTAGTTAAGAGAAACGAACATACCACCGATCGTTATTTTTGGGCAGAAAAAGGTTTGTTTGGAGCGCAATACGTAGAAGAAAACCATTTTCTTTTCCCTAGCTTACAATCTATAGACATTCAAGAATGGGACGGCAGCAAAGCAGTTGCCACCACGGCTACTCGTTGATAAAGATAAAGCCTAATAAAAATAAAATATATTTTATTGAAGGGGATTGCAAGTATAGTAATCCCCTTTAGGTTTTTGGGATATAATTCTGCTTCAAATTCCTGCACCTGCAACCAAATTTATTGGCATTTGTTCTAGATTATTCAGGCTAAATTTAGCTCGCTCTAAATCGTAAGGAAATGGTTTTGCTGTGGGCTGATAGTCTTTTGCTTGTGGCTCACCATGACGTAAGACTGCATTAACTAATAAGCAATCTTGGTCATTAAGGTTAATTGCACCATGTAAAATACCTCTAGGTATGGTTGCAACCTGGGGAACTTTTTCGCTCAGAGGAATATATTGATATTGCCTGTTATATAAAACTACCAGTACAAAACTTCCTCTGACCACTAATAGCTGATCTGTTTGATGTTTATGAACAAATAAATCGTCTACTGTGTTGGCAGGTACTTTTACCACCATTGTTTCATCGCTGGATTGAGGAGTATAAAATTCTGCCATTCCTCCTTGAATCGACTCGATCGCCTCTAGCGTTACACCCTTGATTAATCCCATAATCTTTAATTAGCTATATTTGCTTGAAGGTTAATAATTGCTAGCCGATACCTAATATATGAATAAAGGTTACGGATATGTTTATTATGGCAAATAAGTATTGACAAAAGCTTTCTTTTAGTATCTAAATACACAGTTACATATATTTTTTTGATAAAGAATTAAATAATAAATAATGTCTCTTGTAAAGCCTTGTGTTGCTAAGTTGTTTATTTATCCAATCAAGTCTTTAGATCGAAAAAAAAGCGATCGCGTCACTATCTTAGAATCTGGGGCGATAAAAGGCGATCGCACTTGGGCAATATTCGATCTAAATAATAATTTTGTTAATGGCAAACGTAACCAAAAAATTCATAATTTACGCTCTGAATTTAATTTAGATCGAACCCTTTCGCTGCAAATAGAGGGGAAAAATGACAGAAAAACGTTTAATTTAATCGAGCAACAAGAAGACTTATGTGTCTGGTTGAGTCAATACTTTGGTTTTGAAGTAAAAATAGTCCAAAATTTAGCGATGGGTTTTCCTGATGATACTGTTTCTCCAGGGGCAACCATAATTAGTACTGCCACTCTTAAAGCGATCGCCTCTTGGTATCCTGGATTGGATCTTGACGATATTCGTCGTCGTTTTCGAGCCAATATCGAAATAGATGGTGTACCAGCCTTTTGGGAAGATTGCTTGTTTGCCGAAGCAGATAGAACAGTTAAATTTAGGATTGGAGAAGTCGAGTTTATGGGAGTAAATCCCTGTCAACGCTGTATTGTGGTGACTCGCGATCCTCAAACGGGAAAACCTTACCCTCAATTTCAAAAAACCTTTATTCAAAAGAGAAAAGAAACCCTGCCAGAATGGACAGAGCGATCGCGTTTCAACCATTTTTTTCGGTTGGCTGTAAACACCAGGTTATCCTCCACTCAAGCAGGAAAAACTATTGCGATCGGCGATCGAGTTTTCTCGATCGAATAATGAACATAAATCTCTGAGCTGGCTGATACTCCAAAAATCTCTTGATTACTCAATAAATTAAATTGCATGACCCATGTCAATGCTGTATGATATATTAGTCTTTGTTGAAAAAGCTTTTTCAACGATGTCCATACCTGGGGGTGTGGCGGAATCGGTAGACGCTGCAGATTTAAAATCTGTTTCTCGCAAGAGAGTGAGAGTTCAAGTCTCTCCATCCCCATTCGCCTTACGGCTTGACAGAGACAGCTTTTTGTGACCCGAAGCATAACTTTGCCGTTTTGGAAGCTTTATGCTTCCTCTGACTCTTGGCAATCTTATGCTTCCGCAGAAAATTGACTTATTAGATGGCTACATTTCTTTTTAAGCCATCTACATTAGTACACTTGGTCATCTACTCCGAGAACTTTTGGTACAGAATAAGATGGTAATGGCATCTTCATCACTAGTCTTAATAGGGTTTGACGACTAATTTTAATTCCTAAGTGCTGAGTCAAACGAGAGCCTGGTAATCCTCCCTGTGCTAAACCTACTTTGGTCAATTGAGTATTCAATCGTTCTGTTCGTCTCGCCCAGGGTGCTACTATTGTAGGCAATCGAAGAAGTAAAAATCCGACGTTTACAATTAGAGTTTGAACAGAATATTTTCTGAGTTGAAAGTTTTAAGCATACTTGATAGTTGCCCCAAGATACATCCAGTAGCGATCGCTGATAATTACTATGAATACGATCGCTTGTTGAATTACAAATCGGACAAACTGCCTGTGTATTTTGAGTTTTGACTTGTATCGTTGGTCGATTTTCCGTCTCACTGATTGACCAAGATGTTATCTTGAGGCAAAAAAATCAGGCAGAAAATGCTGTAGCAAGTGAGAATTGTTAAGGGGTAGGTTTTCTGACATAAATAACCATATGCGTGCGCGGTATCCTTTAGGACTTTTTTAGCTCTTATTCTATTTACTCACAAAACCTTTCGACCCTACTATTTCTTTTCACAGCGATCGCCCGATCTCGGATTCACCAAAACTGTGCAAGACTCCGTTTATCGGCAAAGTTTACACTCATACTCTTTGACTGAAGCTAAAAGCTAAATGCGAAGCGTTTAAATAATTACTCTCAATTTGGAAAATAAAATAACCTGCCAAAATGGCAACACCAACTTGGTTTTTATTCATAGACTTGTTAGTAACAACGGATAAAGGTTGTTGTCAATAAAATTCTTTTAAAAGGAGAACTACCATGATTATTTCCGATCTTAACTATTTGGAATCTGTCAACACTGAAGCTAGTAAATCTTTAGCTGGCGGTGGCGATATTTCTTTTAACATTGCATCCAATGTTGACATTAACAAAAAAGTCAATTTTGACATTGTTAAAAATGTTAATGCCAATGTAAATAATCCCGATCAGCTAGCTACCGCCCAGTCTGATGCTGAAGCTTTTGGTACTTACGCTCTAGCTGAAACAGATACTTATACTTACGTTACCGACCAAGAAGCGTTCTCTTATAGTGAATCAGTTTCTGCACTCGATCTAAATCCTGGAGCAGGAGGTAATGGAGAGACACCCGTTGCGTTTAATTCAAACTATAGGGGTATTAACTACAGCTTGAAGACACTTATGAAAAATCGATTTTTAAGCCAATAGTTAATATCCTGCAAACTAGTTTTTGCCATGTAAATATAGCTATAAATAGTAACAATGGCAATAAAAAATAAGATTGCTAAAGGCTTAATGCTACTTTGAGTCTTTAGCAAATTTGCTATATATATTATTTTCAAATAAACTGAATTTTTTTGCTAGATAATGGTTTTAACTTCAAACTCGATTATGGTTGATTTTCAAGGTATATCAATTGAACCAAAAGAAGTCATAGAGTTTCTCAAACAAGAGATGCTCTTAAAAGGAATTTGCCAGCAAATTTCTTATCAAAAAATTATTAATAAAGCTGCACAGCAACGCAATCTTGAAATTTCCCCTGAAGAGATTCAAATCGAAGCAGACGGCATTCGTCATCAAAAGCGTTTAGAAAATGCTAGCGACACTTTGGCTTGGTTAGAAGAACAGATGCTAACGCCTGAAGAGTGGGAGGCAGGAATTAAAAAACGTTTGTTGGCTCAAAAATTAGCAAAACACCTGTTTGAATCAGAGGTGGAAGCGTATTTTGCTAAGAACTGTTTGGATTTTGACCAATTTATTCTCTATCAAATTGTGGTGTTAGATCGACAGCTAGCTCAAGAAATATTTTATCAAATAGAAGAAGAAGAAATTAGTTTTTATCAAGCTGCTCACCTTTATAATGTGGATGAAAGGCGCAGATATCACTGTGGCTATGAAGGCAAAATTGGTCGCTGGAATTTGCCACCACGTCTTGCAGAAGCTATAGGTAACGCCGAGGAAGGACAGGTTATCGAACCGATCGCGGTCGAACAAGATCGCAAACAAGAATATCATCTTGTGATGGTGGAAAAATTTATTCGTGCCGAACTAACTCCCGAAAAACATCAAGACATTATCAACCGATTGTTTAAAGAATGGCTTGAAAGCGAGTTTAATTCTGTAGTTCACAACCACTAACAATATGCACTAAAGCATTCCCTTTGGTTATGCTTGCGGTATCCTTTAGGACTAACCACCATACAAATTAGGTATACCTCTTTTGACTAACTACTCTACAATTTCAAAAGCAGTGGCGTTTATAGTTGGCATATTTTGGATAGTTGCAAACTGTCCCCCTTCTCCTAGTCCAGTCTCATTGCCGTTTTGATTGTAAAATAGATTTCCCGTGCTGCCGCTGTAAACAATAAAAGCTTCGCTAGCTTCTGCAAACTCATCGTTAGTCACTACTTCAAATTCGTCAGTGCTGAGGAATTCATCTGCATTGCCCGTAATCGCAGTAAAAGTTTGTTGTCCGAGAACGAGCTTATCTGTGTTTGTCTCTAAATCGGTAATGACATCTATCCCTAATTGAGCAGAGTCAAAACTCTCAGAAGCTTGATAGAAGAATCGATCTACGCCAAATCCCCCCGTTAGAGTGTCATTTCCATTTCCGCTAGACAGCAGATCGTCGCCATTGCTTCCATTTAATAGATCTCTGCCCGCACCACCCCTTAAAATATCATTACCATTGCTACCATTTAAGGTATCTTCTCCCCCTCCGCCAAACAGCAAATCGTCGCCGTTGCTTCCATTTAACAGATCGTTACCACTACCACCTTCGAGAAAATCATCGCCATTACTGCCACTTAAAACATCATCTCCTTCTCCGCCAGACAGCAAATCTTTGTCGCTACCTCCGTAAAGGCGATCGCTGCCATTGCCACCCAAGAGAGTGTTGTTGCCATCTCCTCCAAACAGCAAATCGTCACCCAAACTAGCGTAAAATTTATCATCCTGTGGCGTTCCAAACCAGGTTTCTTCCCAGATCGTGCCATAAGTAAAATCAGAGTCTAAATTACCAATTAAAGAGTCTCCCATCCATTCGATAGAACTCTGATTAACCTGAACTATAGTTATATTGATATCGCGATCGAAGGTGCGTTGGTAAGTTCCTGTGTTGATGGCAGAGATAAAGTCAATCTCATTGTTGCCATCCACATCTATACTCGTATCGCTACTATTGAGCGTAAAATTATCACTAAAGTATTGACTTAAATCGCCAGCTTGTTGAGAAGATACTAAATAGGCGTAGCTATCGGCATAGTCTAAAACTTTGATATTATTGGGGTCGGAAGTATCGAGCAGCAAAAAACTAGTGTTTAATTCACCTTGATTATGTTCGGCATCGGGATTTTCAATTTCTTTAGTTTCTAGTAACAAATCTTGGGAAAAATCAAAGGAAAATGTTTCTCCTTGCTGAATCGAAAAGCTGGCAATAATTTGAGCATCATTAGTGGCATTTCCTGCAAAAGAACCTTCTTGACCTAAACCACTACTTTCAGTAAAGAATCCCGATAGTTCGGACTCATAAAAAAAAGCCTCTGCGCTTGAGTTACCCAAGTTTTCACCACCTTCGACTAAGGTGTTGCTCTGCGTATCCGTCCAAATTTGAGAAGGCTCATGACTGTAGTTAGAAAAGATAACATTGCCTAGGGTATCAACGTAGTTGTTAAGCATATTTATCCGCCTGAATTATAGTGGCAAACCCATAACTTTTTAATATTATCTGAGTTTTTAAAATATTAAATTTGCCATTGTCAAAAGTATTTTAAATTAGAAACTAAAAACTAAATTAATAGCGATCGCGATCGCAATTTATCAGTTAATAGCGATCGCGGAACTGTTCTCGATTGTCTTGGCTATTACAATATGTCTCCATCGCTGTTGAGGTCTAAAGCAGCAACAGATTCACTGTAAGAGAATGATTCACCATCACCAGGAATCGGCGGAATAGCACCACCAAAACCACTTGCAGCCTCAAAAGCCCAATCTCCAGTATCGCCAATTCCAAGACTTTCGCTGTCAAAAACGAACCCAGTCGTATCGTACTGTACTCCATCATGGGTAAAGTAACCTGGATTATCCGCTGCAAATGACTCAAATATCACCTCAACTCCTGGGGTAGGCGGGGCAAAATCAGCTAAAAATACGCTACCCGCTGGTACGGTTAGTAGTAAATCGTCGGTTGTTGTTGTTCCGTCACCATCAAGGTCAAGTTCTCTCGCGCCGAAGTTTACTACCCAATCTTCATCGTTACTATATTCGCCTTCCGCTAGAGGTTCTATAATAGTTCCTGTCTGAGAAAGGTTTAAATTAGTAATAGAAAGAAGAGGATCGGGTATGGGAGCATCAGCTGTATCAGGTGGTGGTGAACTCAAACCAGTTAATGACCCAAAACCATTGATATCATCCACATCTGGCGGAGGATCTCCAGCCGAGTCAAACAAAATTGTGACCGTATCCGCTAACAGGTCATCGTCATCTCCGTCTTCCCCTACAATCAAGTCATCTGTATTACCCAAAGCATCGATTGAACCAGGATTAAGCACAGGTTCACCTGGTTCGCCTGGTTCGCCATTAACGTAAGTATAGGTATCAGTTTCAGCTAATGCATTTTCACCAAATGCTTCCGCATCGGACTGTGCAGTAGCCAACTGATCTTGATTATCTACGTTGGCGTTGACATCCTTGTTGATATCAAAATCGACATTTTTATTAATATCAACATTAGATCTAATTTCAAAGGCAATATCACCCACTATCTTTCTCCTTTATTTCAATATTTTCTTATTACAACGTTCTCTAGGAATCGTCACTAATAATATTAGAAATAAACAATAGCTAGATGTTGCCATAATGGCATATTTATTAAACCTAAAATTATTTGATAATTTGATTCTTTTGGGAGTTAATTAACTAGCCGAATTAAAAATATCCCCAGCCACAAGACTATTAGCGTCAATTCCGACCACAGCACCAATCAAATCGTCATCATAAAAAATTAAGGCATTACCACTTTCATCGGTGGCAAAGTCGTAGCTGCCTAAATTATCTGCATTCAATTGAATTGTATCTGCTTCAATTTCCAGGTCTTGAATCAGGGCAAAATCTCCCGTGCCATCTCCAATATAGAAGACACTCTCGACATCACCCAGAACAAAAGTATCTGCACCAGCTTCCCCAGCCAGATTGTCTATTTCTCCAGTTGATGTTCCACCACTCCCACCAGTAAGAGTATCATCACCAGCACCACCAAAGAGGGTATCATTTTCTGTACCTCCATCTAGTAAATCGTTATCATTACCGCCACTTAGTTGGTCAAAACCTCCAGCACCCGTCAGTTCGTCATTACCATCCTCTCCCAAGAGAATGTCGTTTCCCGCCACTCCATCGAGGGAATCGTTACCAGCACCACCCGATAATTGGTCGTTATCTCTGTTTCCATTAAGTAAATCGTCACCCTCACCGCCAAAAAGCAGATCGTTTCCCAAGCCTCCTAGTAAATCATCATTACCAATTCCACCTAAAAGAAGATCGTTATCTCGACCTCCATTAAGCAAATCATCACCCTCTCCACCATCTAATCGGTCGATACCATCTTCGCCAAACAGAGTATCGTTTCCTTCTCCTCCATTTAGTTCATCGTCACCTTCTTCTCCTTTGAGAAAATCATTTCCAGCTAAACCAGATAGGATGTCGTTACCTTCACCAGCGCGAATGATATCCTGCTCGATGCTTCCTTCTAATGCGTCATCTCCTTCCGTATCGATAAAAGAATCTCGGAGGCTTTCGCGAGAAGCAGTGGTGTCTGCCCTGGCTTCTCTTAGTTCGGTGATTCTTTCTCCTGGTCTATAAGTCGCCATTTTTTAGATCTCCTAAATTCTGGGAATAACTTTATTACCCGATCGAGTCGAACAGCACAAACGTAAGTAATAAGTAATAAGTAATAAGTTTCCTAATACAACTGCGTATTGCTAAGTTCACGATAGTAGAGTTGCCTTTTCTAAGGTTGCCAATATGGCAAGTTTTTTAGTTTAGATATCTAACTGTTGTTTTGCCAGATGATAGTAAAGATTGCGTTGGGCAATTAGTTCTTCATGAGTTCCTTGCTCGACGACAATGCCCCGATCTAGCACTAGAATGCAGTCTGCGTTACGTACCGTGGAAAGTCTATGGGCAATAATAAAAGTCGTACATTCGCTGCTAATGTGAGCCAAATTGCGCTGAAACCTGCTTTCTGATTCAGTATCGAGAGAACTAGTTGCTTCGTCTAAAATTAAAATTCGTGGATCTCCTAATAAAGCGCGAGCGATCGCAATTCTTTGTCTTTGTCCTCCAGAAAGAGTCGAACCGCGTTCTCCTACCTTGGTGTTGTAGCCCAAGGGCATAGCTTGAATAAAGCCATGAGCCTCTGCCATTTTAGCTGCCTCGATCGCCTGTTCTAAGCTAAATTCGGGTCGGTATAGGGTAATATTTTCTAAGATCGTTCCCGAAAATAGGAAACAGTCTTGGGGTACTACGCCCAATTGCGATCGCAAGGATTGGGGAGAAACGTGCTGAATATCGTGTCCGTCGATCCAGATTCGACCGCTAGTAGGCAAATATAAACCCTGTAGTAATTTAACCAAGGTGCTTTTTCCCGAACCACTACGACCTACTATAGCCAGAGTTTGACCCGCTCGAACTTCAAAAGAAATATTTTGCAGAACATTGCGTTCTTCATCGGTGTCGTAGCGAAAGGTGACGTTTTCACATCGGACATCGCCCTGTAGTTGGGGTATTACCAACATTTGCCTGTCTGGGGTTTCTTCTTGCTCTGTGTCGAAGACATCATTCAATCTTTCGACAGAAATCAATACTTCTTGCAGTTCGTCCCAAAGACCGACTAAAGAGATCACAGGGCTAATAATATGACCCTTCATCATGTTGAATGCCACAAACTGACCAATAGTTAACTGGTCTTGAATTACTAAAGTCGCACCGTACCACAGTAGAGCCGTTCCACCGATGGAGTTAATCAGTCCGCTTAAAAGCCCCAGATTAATTGCCAGCTTTTGACCTTTAAAGCGAACATTAATTTGGTGAGTTAATAAGTCTTCCCAACGCCAGCGCACCTCTTGTTCTGATGCCGTTGCTTTTACCGTCGCCACTCCTGAGATCATTTCTACTAGAGAGGAATTTTGATCGGCTGCTGCATTAAATCTTTCCCTGGATAACTTGCGTAGTAAAGGCGTTGCGATCAAAGTCAAGATTATAATCGGCGGAATTAACCCCAAGACGAGCAAAGTTAGCTTCCAGTTGTAGTAGAGCATCAATCCCAGGTAGACAAATCCAGTCAGAAAGTTGAGCCACGATAGCAAAACTTGCCCTAATAAAAATCGTTGAATTTTCGAGTTTTCTCCTACCCTAGTGGTGATGTCTCCCACTCGACGGGATTCAAAAAACTTGAGCGGTAAAGTTATGGTGTGGTTGATAAAGCCACTAACCATAGTTAGGTTGATTCGATTGGAAAAATAACTCAGCAAATAGTTACGTGTAGCAGATAAACCCATCCCCCAAATACCAAACAGCAATGCTCCAATTACAAATACATTTAAAGTACTTTGGCTTTTATTAACTACTATTTGGTCGAGAATAATCTGCGTAAATAAAGGGGAAACAATCCCAAAAATCTGAATTAGGATTGAAAGGCTGATAATTTGTACGATTAATTTGCGGTAAGGCAGCAGCAAACCAAAAAATTTACCCAAAGAACGCTTTTCATTGGGGGTTTGATAAAGACGCTCTGTCGGATTGAGTAAAATACCATATCCCGTCCAACCCGCCAAAAATTCTTGACGAGACAAAATATGTTTGCCTTTAGCGGGATCGGCAACTAAAATGCGATCGCCTTTGACCCAATAGACAACCGTATAATGATTGCCTTCCCAATGAGCAATCCAGGGGTTTGTCTGTTCGACCAGACGATTCAGACTAGCTCTGACGGGACGAGCTTGATACCCCAGATTTTCTGCTGCTTTGGTCAAACCCTTTGAGAGAAATACCCGTGCGTCCAATGCCCGCCAGCTTGCGTAAATAGTTGATCGTAAATCGTTTACCCCAGTACTGGCTAATCATTCCCAAACAAGCAGCACCACAGTCAGAGGAACTTTGTTGCTGGATATAAGGATAGCGTCGCCAAAACTGAGCCCGATTTTGTTGTTTTGGTTGAGGAAAGTCAATCGAATAAGAGTCTGGTTCAGTCTCAGTTGGCAGGGAAATCTGAGCCTGAGTATCTGCGATCGCACTAGAGTCGCGGGGAGTAATAACGATGGTTTTGGTTTGGTTATTATTAGATTCTGAACGATCGGAATTATCAGCATATAGATTGGCAAAAGCAGGGATAATCCTGCATACGGTTTCCCAATGCTGTTTGGGCAGATAATAAATGAATAGATTGCTCTGGGCTACCCAATCATCGGGAATAGGATCGGGGTATCCCACAAAAGAACCAGTATCTAAGGACTGGGGGGCTATTTCACCGCGACAAAGCCAAAAGGAGGTATCCATCTCTGCCAAAGATGTTCCCGCAGGAATTTGGCGTTTTTCAAAGTAGGGCAGGATCTGCTCTAATTTCTGACTAGAAAGTGCCTGGAGAGCCGTTGAGGTTTTAAAGAAAATTAAGCTTTGGCGATTTTGCGTTTCGACTCGCCAGTGTTCTTTTAACTGTGGTGCTAATTCTGGCTGTAATTTCTGAAGAGGAATTCTGGCAACTCGTACTGTTTTGGCAGCAGCGATCGCTTTATAAGACAAGTAATCTTGATCAAAAAGATGTTCTCCTCCAAAAGTATTTCCTTCCGTTAGTAAACCCGTCGGCACTTCTCGCTGTTTCTTCTGATTAAAACCTAATAGTCGTATGCGTCCTTGGCAAACTAAATAAAAATATTGATTTTCTTGATGTTTTTCGGCAGAATTATCAGCGTTTTTATTTTGGCTTACTGTTTCTAATAAATCCCCCAGGTTAAATTCTAAAACTTCAAAATGTTTAGCTAAGGAACTTAAGCATAATTTACTCTCTGAATCTATCTTTAATTGTTTTTCTAAGGGCAAAATTAGAGTATCTAACTTATCTTGTTCGCCAGAAACAGATTTAGTTTGAGTATCTTGGTACATATTCATGTCAACTCATTTAGTAGTAAGACGAAATTAAATTAAATGCTGCTATGTAGCGACCGCTACAGATGAATTTGTTCTAAATCTCTATATTTATATTTAAAGAAAACAAATGGCGGAAAATACTTAACTAGTTCCCGCTCGCTCGCCAACAAGCGCAGTCAAAGTTTATCTGAGCTGTCGCTTTTGAAAGTTAACTTACTAGCTCCCTTAGCAAACAAGAGTAAGAAAAGGGCAGCGATAGCAAACGTCGGTAGCTAATATGTTTTTAGAGGTTTTTTAAAGAAATAGCTGCCTTAAAAAATCCAGAAAACTCATATTTTGCGCCGAACTGAATGGGGATCGATAGCCGATTTTAAAATGCGATCGCAGATCGTTCCAGCAAGATCTCAAAGTCATCTTGAGAAAAATCCCAATCAGCAGAGAAAGCGAGAGAACTACCGCCTCGTAATTGTTTGTCCGACCGAGAAAGTTGTTCTAGATAGTTGAGGTCGTCGATTTGATAGGTAGACCGATCTGAAGATTTATGTGGATAGCTGGCGATCGAATCTTTATCTAATTTTTGATTGAGATTATTCTGGGAAAACTTCTCCGAATTATTTTGTTCGGGATTATTTTTCATGAGTCGATTATAAGTTCGATAAGGAATATATTGCAGTGGATTATATCCAGCAAAACGCAACATCAAAACACAAGCCCAGGAATACTTTCCCGCTAAAATTGCTCCGACAATGCGATCGAACTTCTCTGTTTCCGTAACCTTATTGAATTTGGTTTCAGGATTCATCAGATATCCTCGGTTAATTAGTATAAACAAGCCGTATTTAACGACCTTTACATTTCAATGCCATCTTGCTGTAGTTTTTTAATCGGCTCTAGCCAAACATCAAGGATGCGACGACGGCGAATCACAATATCTGCTGTAGCTGTTTGACCTGCTCGAAACTTAACTTGTCGCTCGTTATCGACGATATAATCTCGTTCTAGTTCTACTTCCACCTGATAAACTTCCCCTAATTCGGGATCGAGTTTGGCATCAGCAGAAATCTTGCTTACCTCACCAGGAATCAAACCATAATACTGGTAGGGATAAGCGTTCATTTTCATCTGTACTGGCATACCCTTCTCAATAAATCCCGCTTCAGAATTGGGAATAGATGCCGCAAGAATTAGAGGAACTTCCATAGGTGCAATCTCAATTACCGTCTCACCAGCTTGGATAACTTTACCAGCATTATCAACATTGAGAGACAAAACAACACCGTCCACTGGTGCTATTAAGGATCTTTGCTGAAGCCTAGATTTAGCACTGGACAACAAATTTTGCGTATCGACAATTTTACTTTCTATTTGAGCTAGTTCAAATTCTAGTTGGTCGGTTTTTTGTTGAGTTTCAAGCTGAACTCTCTTACCGTCTGCTTGCTTTTGAATTAACTCTGCTTCCAACATCTCAACTTCTTTCAATGTAGAAGCCAATTCGGCTTGATTGTTAATAATGCGAGCTTGAAGCTCTTGCACTGCGCGATCGGATTGAAAGATTTGTTCTTGGGTACTGGTGACTTCTTGAAGTTGACTTTGAGTAATTTCTCTTTCTGCTTCTCTTAATGACTGCTCTACCTGAAAAACATATTCTTGAGATACTGCTCCTTGTTGTGCCAAAGTTTTGAGCTTATCCAAACGCTGTTGACGAAATACTTTTTCGGAGTTCAACTGATTCAGACGTTCTTGAGCCAAGTTAGGAAGAGGTAGTAAACTAGCCTGTTTATCGGTAAAAGCTTTTGTTTCAGACTGCTGCAAAGCCAGTAGGTAGTTAAAAGAATCAGCTTTCTCCTGAGCCAACAAAATCGCAGCACGTTGGGCTGTAATTTCAGCTTTGGTAATATCCGTTCTGGTTTGAGCTTCGAGTATTAGTTTCTCTCGTAAAGCTTTTTTTTGACGTAGTTCAGATTGATAGGCTTGCATCATCTGCTCTAGTCTTGTTACTTCCTGGGTCGTCAATTCGGTATCCAGCTCGATTAAAGGTTGTCCCGCTTTGACCTCTTCTGCTTCTCGAACGGCAATATGCTTAACTTTACCTAGTTCGACAGATTCAACTTTATAAGTTTCACCTTGAGGAATTAATTTTCCTTGAGCTTTACTTACTTCGTCAATTTTGCCCCACCAAGCCCAAGCAAAAAACGTTAAACAAAATCCTATTGCTCCTAGGGTAACTAATTGGGGAAAGCTAGCTGGCGGTTCTTCTAAAACTTGGTTTAGAGTAGGCGACCAGCTAGAGACTTGAGCTTTGGCGATATTAGGAGAAACCGTCGTATTTAAAGAAGCTGAATTTTGTGTAGTTGAAACGAGATTACTTGAATTTGGATTATTTACTTTCGTTATGGAATAATCGGGGTTGCGATCGACAGTATTTCGCCTGGGAATAGTGGATGCTGAGTGAAAAAACTTCATGATTACTCAAATTTTCGATTAATGTAAATTTTCATGGCAAATTGTAGAAAATTCTGCTTGAGAAATTCTTTGAGTTTTGATTCAGATTGAATTGGACATTGCAAGACAAATCTAGATTTTGTTCTTGAAACTGCTAACATTACTTCTTTGTGTAAATAGACAATTTTTTCAATTTTATTTTGTTGACTCTCATTTTGAGCTATTTCAAAATTATGTTTTAATTGTGAGAAAAACGTGAGGAAAAACGAATAAAACCAGGTTAACAAGGTTCAAATTAGCTTGAAGTGGAGTAATAGCAACAAATAAGGATACTTAAATAATGCATTAAAAGTCTAACGGAATACTTCAGCATTTGAATCGATGCAGATCGTTTTCATCTTTTGGAGAATTTAAATAATCCAAAGCGAGATAGTATTCGATGAATATCCTCTGGCTCTTAAAAACGTTGAGGCTACAATTAACGCCAAGATTATGAGTGAAGAAGACAAAATTATTGCTCAACCTGTTCCATCTCCACCCCCAGCTAAAGCTACTGTTGAAAAAGCCGAATCAAATCGCAGCAAACTAGCAGAACAATACGAACAGGTACATGTCTTGAATCAACAGGGTTGGACAAAAATTGCTATTGCCAATAAGTTAGGAATCAGCAAGAGAAAAGTGTTTCGCTTTCTTCAATCTGCCACTTTTCCTGAACGGAAAGGATGAGCGACCCCGCGTTATACTAAAGCATATGCGTAGCGGTATCCTTTAGGACTCGCTTCGAGACCGAAGGTGTATTCTTTAGGGCGCCGACAGGCGCAAGACAAAGGGGTACTCCCCGCATGTACGCGCTCATCGCGACGTAGCGATCGCGGACGAAGCTTGCTTTCTCCTTATAATTTACCAAACTAGCGGTAACGGCAGTCATTTTAAGACGAATAGCAAATAAAGATAGTTGTTGCGATTAGTAAGGTATGTGTAGCGCGATCGCTCAAACAAAAGCTAAAAAGACTTTAGCACCTTATAAATCTATAGATAAACTGTATAATCCAGCTATATCAACAGTTTAAAATGTTTTTACTGAAGTAAAAACTCTTGGCAAGCTTATGATTCCATTTTGAATCTTCGGCAAAGTTATGCTTCCTGTTGTGGCAATATTATGGTTCCAGTCACAGTTTAGTCAAAGTAACAAAAAACTATGGATGGAACTAGAATAAAAGATAGTTTATTATGGAATCGATGCAAAATATTATAGTATTAGTTATTAATGATTATCAATCATTCTAGTTTTATTATGTCTAACAATAATTGACAAATAAACTATCTTTTATGAGCAGAGTCTTCCCACATAGTTGTAGACCTAGATCTAACTTTTCTAGCATTAGCTTCAGCATCATCTTGTTCTTGCATTTCTGCTAATAAAGGTTTGACTAGCTTAATAACATTTTTCCAGGTCAAGTCTTTTTTAGGTAAATAATCAGCTAGTTCTTGTAAAGCTGCCTTTGCCTCTTGAATATCGCGATCAATATTTTTTTCTAAATCTGCTGTCAAAGGAGTGGAACTACGTAGCAGATCTTTTTGAACAGCGGCTAATCCTTTACGAACTTCTTGAGTAATTTTAACAGTATATTCAGAGCGTCCTCTGATTTTTTGCTTGTTATATCCTTGCTGAGAAGAAGCATATAAAGCAGGTAGTCTATTAAGAGCGTAGGTAGCTACTTCAATAGGATTAATGAATTTTTTAATATTACTGGGAAGACGATTAATTTGCCGCTCAATTTCTTCGGAAACTAATACTTCCATGACATTACGATTAATGTAATCGCTTTCTAGTTTATTATTTTTCATTACCATTAATTATTACTTAAAATTATTTTGGAGTAAATAAGAATTTGTTTTGAAATCTTACTTCTACTATATATACATAAATAAATTTAATTGCCTAGAGATAAACGCTTTTAACTAAGAGAATTTACTTAACTTTCATATTATTTGCTGCTTAACTAAAAAATCTTCACGTAACACTTAAATTGTTCACCACAAAAAATACCGACATAATACTGTTTGATTAACCCAACTTAAACCTATCTGTTGTTAAAGTTTTTTTTGTAAGTCTGAATTTCACAGGCAATTTTTCTACCATAATTAAAGTGTCTAATAATTAAGTATTCCCAAATAAGTGAGGAAAATCACTCCCGATCGCGATAACAACCAAAGTGAATGTCTAATAAAATAATCTCTTTCTTGTTTGATAATTATATTGGCGAAATTGCAGCATTAAGTGCTGCTTTCTTGTGGGCAATGTCCTCAGTTGTTTACAGCCGTTTGGGGCTGAAGATACCACCATTGCAGCTTAATCTGTATAAAGGAATTATGGCGATCGCTTTTATTGTTTTAACTTTGGCAATTCAGGGAACAGTATTAAACAATGTATCCTGGGATACGGTGGCTTTATTATCTTTCAGTGGTGTTATTGGTATTGGTTTAGGAGATACGGCATATTTTTCGGCATTAAATAGTTTGGGTGCAAGACGAACTTTGTTATTAGAGACAGCCTCTCCACCTATGGGTGCATTACTCGCTTTAATTTTTATTGGCGAACAGCTAACACCTCTTTCTTGGTGCGGTATTTTGTTAACTATTCTTGGTATAGCCTGGGTAATTAGCGAACGCAACCCGATAGATAATAAGAGTATTTCGCGCCAAGGTGTAATATGGGGAATTTTAGCAGCGATCGCTCAAGCTATAGGCTCGGTTATTTCTCGTTTTGCTTTGATTAATTCTGATATTAGTTCACTAGAAAGTACTCTGATTCGTTTAGCTGGTGGAACTATCATCGTTATAGCTTTGCTATTCTTATCTTCTAAACCTAAGCAACCAAAAACAAGAGTAACTCTATCAATGCGTAGTTTGGGCATAATCGCGATCGCAGCTTTAGGAAGCACCTATCTTGGGATCTGGCTACAGCAAACCTCCCTCAAATTCGCCCCCACAGGTATTGCTCAAACCTTTTTAGCTACTAGTCCTTTATTTGTCTTACCTATAGTTGCACTACAGGGAGAAAAGATTAATTTACGCTCAATATTCGGTGTTTTAATCTCCCTCGGCGGAATAGCCCTAATGTTCCTTCGTTAAACTTCATTCCTTAGTCTAATCTTTAACTCACTGCCAATTCCCTACCAAAACGTAAGGAGACCAATAATAGGGGTGAGGAGGAAAGTTTTTTAGCGCGGGAGACGGAGGATTTTCACGTAGGGAATTGATTAAAGACAATTGAGCTTTTTGTAATGCGTCTACTTTTTTTGCTTGGGGATTTTCGAATTCTTGATAAAATTTGCTCATTAGTTGAGCCGTCGAAGCATCATCCACTGACCACAAAGAAGCTATCGTGCTACTAGCACCAGAACGAACAGCAACCCCCGCCAAACCAAGGATAGCTAGTTCATCTCCAGCAGCAGTTTCACAAGCACTGAGAACTACTAATTCAGGATTGATACTGCTAGAGCTTAATAAATTACTCAAAGTATTGATGTCAATCATCTGACCATCCCCTGTAATGATAAATGTTTCATCGGGATTGGAGCTAAATATCCCGTGAGTTGCTAAATGTACGACAGAAAAACCCAACTCCAGTTGTTTTTCCATATTGCTGGTAGTAAATTCTCGATCTAGCAACTGATGAGATTTAGGGAAAACATTTTCAATTTGATCTAACTCTAAAGGAACGTTATCCAGTGCAGGAAAAATATTTCCTCGAACTTTTACTTGTTGACTCAATCCCGCAGCAAGTACCTTGACTCTATCTCTAGCGATCGCTTGAGGCTGGAGTAATTGCAAACTAGGAGCTAAAGCTACTCCATACTTTTCTAATAAATATTGCTGACCATCGTAGAGGGCGGAAATCGGCACATTTTGTAAGCGTCCATTGAGAACAAATACCAATGTTTGAACTCGATTAACAGTTAATGCTGGGGTCAAAGGCTCAATTAACCAACTGTTTATCTGTTGCAGAATGGGTAGGAGAGTCTGCATATTTTTCTCTACTTCGGTGGGGTCAAGAAGAGTCGTGCTGAAAATATTTACCGCAGAATTGTTCGCACTGGGATTGTAGAGACTGTCATAGAGTAAGTCTATAGTTTGATTGACTTGTGCTGCGTCAACCAAGGTCGTAAACTTTTGTAATGGTCGATTTGGCAGAGAAAGGATTACCTCTAGGCGATCGCTCAGTACGATCGGATAGATCACTGCTGCTTGAGGATCGATCTGGTCGATGGTTACAGTTGTATCAGCAGTTTCGGAGCAGGGATCTTGAAAATAGTTGTCTAATTCTGCTAGTTGAAGAGATTCTATTACCTGACGAGCCAATTCTAAATTGGAATTTGAATTGGTGGTTTGAGACACCAGTTGAGGGGATTTGAGGGCTTGAGGGCGATCGCTTTGAAGGAGTAGATCGGCTAAACGCAGATATACTGGTTTAACTTCCTGACGAAAATCGAATTGTACGACTTGATTATTGGCATTTAAGTCTGTGCGAAGAGATTGAAGAGTCTCAAAAGCAGAAGCGTAGGCTGAAATAGCCTTGTTAATATTTCCTTGTTGTTCTAAGAGTTGACCTAATTGAGAATGCCATAAATAGGCTGTTTCTCTGGCTTGATTGTTAATTTGTCCTTGAGCAGTCATGAGGGCTTTTTGGGTCAGAGCGATCGCTTTGGCTGTTTCTTGTTGTTGACCATAGTATTTTCCTAAATAACCCCAGACATAACTTTCCCCTAATGTATCTTGGAGAGCTTTTGCTTCAGCTAAGGCTGTTTGTAAAATTGATTCTACCTTTTCAGTTGCTCCTAGTTTGGTTAAGCTACGAGTGTAGTTAATTCGAGCATATATACTTTCATGGCTGGGGGTAATCGTACTCCAATTGCGGTTAATCGCAGTGATTAAGCTAGCTTTAGTTTGAGCAGATGTCAGTTTTAATAAATTAGAAAAGTTAGTTGCAGCTTCGATTAATCTGACATCTTCTTGTCGTTGCCAAGTTTTGACTCTTCTCGCAGTTTTATTTAGCCACCAATCTTCAACTTCGATTAATAAATTCAAATAATTTAGCTGTGCTTGAATCTTAGTAATAGGTAGAGCTTGCTGGTTGGCTGCTGCATCTTTGTAAGCCGAGAAAGCTTTGATGTAGGGTTTTAATACCAGCTCTGGATCTTGGCGGTCGATAATTTCGGTAATGAGATCGTAGTTTTGGCGATCGCGTTCTTGAGTCGCCAAGGATTTTTCCACATTACCCAATGCCAGTAGGGTTGACCCCAATTCAGCCGAATCTTGAGTCGCAATTAGACTCAACTGTAATAGTTTTTGAGACTGGTCTAATTGTCCTTTATGATTTAATACACTTCCCAAACTACGTAAGCCCACACCTTGAGTAGTCGAGAGTCTATCTTGAGCCTTAAACTTAGCAATTAACCCATCTATTTGTTCTGGAGCGCAATCAGGGTTTTGTACTTCAAAGGCTGTGAGCAAAGTATCACAACCTTTAGAATATAGTCCCAAATCCTGCAAAACTTGAGCTTTGTTGATTAAACTTTTGATTTTTCCCAGGCGATCGTTTTGCGCCTGAAAAGCCTCTGCTGACTGTTGCCAAGTGGTTGCAGCAGAGACTAATTTTCCCGCACTATATAACTCTTGGGCTGCGATCGCCAAGTTTAGACCATCTTGTGCTTGAGACTGGGCGGATAAATGCAAATTTATCGCTAACCAAGTAGAAAATATAAAAATCAAAAATCGTTTATTAATCATCTTTCTGTAAGTGGTCAAAATAAATCATATTGCATTTGTAGATAGACTCCGCTGTCTTGCAAATTAATATCTCTAGACTGGTCATTAATTAAGGGAAAACCCCAATCTATGCGTGCTGAAAGTCTTTCTTCTGTCTGCAAAATTAAGCCTACTCCCGTTCCCAATAAAGTACTAAATTCAGTTGCTTCACCATCAACATTCCAACCAGTACCAAAATCAATAAAAGGACTAAACTGAAGGCTGGCATTTAACTTTGATAGTCGTGCAATAGGCAAGCGTAATTCCGCAGCAGCAGAAAATCCACTATCGGTTAATAGAGCATCTTGGCGATAACCGCGCACTGTTGTAGCACCACCTAAGCTAAATTGTTCTGTCGGTATTAAAGGATCGGCTGCTAGCTGCAATTCCGAGCGCAACAATATAGTCGAGCCAACAGCGGGCTTACCTTTTGGCATACTCAGCAATCTTAAATAAGAGAATTGTCCTCGCCAAGCAAAAAATTGGCTATCGGGTTCGTCGTTGCTAATGGTGGCATCAAAAGCATCCACTCCTAGATTAAACTGAGAACGAGCAGCAATTACCTGTTTACGGTTACGCTGCAACCATTCTTGACCAAAACCAATCACTGAAGTCCGAATTTCTCCTGCTTCATTTGCTCCAGGAGATATGGCTGTAGAAATATTCTGTATAGAGGTGTCACTTTCTCTTCTAGACGCAGTAAAGTTTAGAGCCAACTCTTGGCTGACTTTTGGAGTCGCTCTTTGAATAACTGGCTGTCGCCAAGTTAGGTTGTAGCTGCGAGATTCAACATCAATATCGACGATTTCAAAATCGGCTTCAACAATTTCGTTATTGGTTGAGCGAAAATCAAAACTAAGAGTACCATCACGAGAATTTAAGGGTAAAGTATAGCCGACTTGATATTGATCGCTGCCGTCAGTATTAAAAAAACTAAAGTCGATTTTATCTCCAATACCAAAAAGATTTGCTTCTGTTAGCTGGACACCTCGTTCAAAAGTACCAATACTGGAATTGCGATTGTTATTTAACCTGGCTTGTAGAGTAAAAGTATCCGCACCTACAACAGATACTTTCAAGGAATTCGTCCCTGGTTGAATACCTGCGGACAATTCTGCATCCAAACTTTCAATTAGGGGATTGAGCTGGAGTAGCTGTAGTGTAGACTGAAGTTGATTGATATTTAGGGGAGTAGAAACTCTATTTTCAAGGCGATCGCGAATATAGTTTTCCTTCAGTCTCCCTTGAGTAATATTAACTTCAATTTCTGCCAGACTTCCCTCTAATACTTGAATTTGTACTTTCCCCGAACTAAGATTTTGTTCGGGAAGATATGCCCCAGAGGTGAGATAACCTTGTTTGACATATAGTTGAGTAATAATATCCGCAGCTTGAACCAACTGGGCAAAAGAAATCGGCTTTCCTACAAAAGAAGCAAGCGATCGCTTTAATTCTGCCTGACTAAACGCTGTACTTCCAGCAAAGGTAAATTCATCTACCACAACCGTTCCAGGTATATCCAAGACTGATTCTGGAATTGGTGGAATATCCAAACTATCCAAAGGATTATTACTGGGGGGTAAAGGTTGAGGTTGAGGTGGTTGCTCGCGATCGGGTGTTAATGGGTCACTCGTTCCCCCTGAAAAGGCAGGGCTTGCGAGTGACCGCCTTTCGCGGTCAAAAGACTGTGCTGATGCCCCAAGATGACGAATTAAACCCAAAGATAAAAATAAACAATAGATCGAGAATTTACCTAATTTCCTAATGCTCCTTAACTTACTATTAGCTGCTATTTGATAACCTAATAGAGCAAATCGATAGATATAATATTCCCAAAAACTGAATTTAAGTTGGTATTTATTATGCCGCTCAAAAGCATGATGGGAGTAATCTGTATTCACAATTGCCAAATCGCCTCCCACAAAAGGTAGGTTAACCTTAGCAGACGGATACAAGTCTATCTTCGGTCGATTAGAGCGTGATTCAGCGAACATGACAGTCAGGAGAATTGAATTGGGGAGTATCAGCAGCAGGTTGTGCAGTGAGAATTATTTCTCCCTGGCTGTTTTGATACCAGTTACGGGCGGGACGGGGCAATACAGCCTGTTTATTATCTTCTTTGATAGTTTGGTTATTTTGTTGGGGAATGCCAAAGCTCACTATCGATTTGCTACTCAATGTTTCGCTAGGGCTAGGTGTTAATCCTCCTCTGCCTGTAATAGTTAGTTTACTATTACCAGAATTTGGGGAGTTATAACAAACTTGAGCTACAGTTTCTTCTGGTTGAGTAAGCTTAATCGGTACTTCGACTATGCCAAAGTTAGTCTCAGGCTCTAAAGTATTAATTTCTACCACTCCATCTACACCTAATTTTGAACTAGCACTGACAAGACATTCTTGACAGACAAATAGCCCGTTGGCATCAATATCGATACTGCCTCCCATACCGCTTTCTGCTTCGGCAATGAGTTGGCTAGATTCTAAAACCACTAAGTTAGTTCCCACAATACTTATATTGCCACCGTTAGCATTGCCCGTTGCAGTAGCAGTTGTCGTGCTATTTCCACGCCAGAAAATATTGCGAGTTGAGATATTAATATTACCTCCATTACCAAAGTTATTCGCAGCAGATATCGTTCCTCGATCGTCAAGTAGAATATCGTTGCTAGACTGGATATCTAAATTTCCTGCACTCCCTGTTCCTAAACTTTGAACATCAATACTCGCACCTTCTTGGATGGTCAAACTGCCCGTATCAATTGTAATATCTCCTGATGCACCAGTAGCAACCACATCGGAAAAAGCCGATCTGCCTGATGTGGCAACTAAACCCCCTCTTTGCATATTGTTGACTGTAGTTGTGCCAATCAATTCTAGTGAATCATTGACCCTTATATTGATATTACCTCCATCTCCTGTACCAATAGCAGTAGCAGCAATTTCTGAACCATCACGAATTGACAGGGTATTTGTAAAAACATCGATCTCCCCCGCAGCACCAGCAGTAAAAGAACTAGAGTTGATTCCGCTTGCGAATCTAGGATCGCTAGGTATACCAACAATTTCAATCGAATCCTCAACGGTAACAGTGATATTTCCTCCGTCTCCGCCACCGCTAAAAATTAGAGAACCATCATCGTTGATAAATCCCCCTGTTATGCTGCTGACAAAAGCATCATCAATTAACAAACTATTAGCTTGAAGGGTTACATCTCCTCCTTCACCATTGCCAATACTGGTGTTGGCATATATTCCAGTAAATAATCGAGAACCATCTGGTGTATTTCGTAACTCAACTGATTCAGCTACATCAATATTTATATCTCCTCCTGTAGCTTCACCAAAAGTAGCGTTGATGATTGTGCCTCCATCCTGAATTACCAACCTATCGGCATTAACAAAAATATTTCCCGATACTGCTAAATTAGTACTGTCTACCCCTGCTCCAATTTGTATAGCTGAAGCATTGATATTTATATCTTGGGCATTGACTCTAATATTGCCACCAATGCCATCGGTGAAAATAGGGCTAAAAATAATCCCTCCATCCGATAAGTTTAAAGCATTGGCATCAATCTCTAGATTTCCCCCGACACCATCGGCAGCAGTACCCGTAAATATCCCCGTACCTCTAGTTCCTGGCAATAAGTTACCATTCAAAGAATTAGCTAAAAAAGTTTCTTGAAACTGCTCGAAGCCTGTTCCTGTAATGCTGAGAGAATTAACAACATCAAGGGTAATATCTCCTCCTTTGCCCGAACCAAAAGTAGTAGTAGTAATAAAAGCGCGATCGCTAATTGACAAAGTATTAGAGGCGATCGCAATTTCTCCTCCATCCCCTGCACCATTATTATCACTAGAAATTTGACTACCACTGGTAAGACTAAGAGAATCTGCTACGGCTAAATTGATTCTTCCCCCTTCACCTTCTTTTACTGCTGCGGTGATTCCTCCATTATTAGCTATTGCAATAGTATCGGCAGTAATTTCTAAATTCCCTGCATTGCCCGTGCCGTCATTTCTAACCGTTACCTGTCCCCCATTCATAATCTGTAATTGTGGAGTTTCAATAGTGACGTTGCCAGAATTACCACTAGGAGCATCAGGTAAGTTGAATAGCTCTCTTAATTCGGGATCGAGAATATTAGCAGAAGCAATAATCAAGCTAGGATTAACTGAATCTGGCACTGTGCCTGTCACCATAATCGACTCAGAAGCATCAATCTTTACATTTCCAGCATTGCCTGTGGCAGTGGCAGAAGCATCTACTCTTCCACCATCCTGTAAAGTTAAATTTTTAGTATTTAGCTCTACGCTACCAGCATTTCCAGCACTGCCACTACCTGCGGTGATCTGACTAGGAGCAAAAGCGGTAGGATTAATTCCCGATAACAAAATTGACTCACTAGCGTTGACAGTTACGTCTCCGCCAGAGCCAGTAGCATTATTGCCCGTTACGGATGCAACATTTCCTCCTGCTAAAGCTGTAAAATTGCGAGTAGAAATATTTATCGCGCCTGCATCTCCCGTACCGTAAGTTTGAGCAGAAATAAGACTAAATTTGTTAGGGTTGCTCTCGCCATAGCCAGCTATTGTTAAAGAATCAGCGACGTTAATGCTAAGGTTTCCTGATGCTGCTGAACTAAAACTATCAGTGAATATACTTCCTCCTCCCGAAATCTCTAAATTTGGCGTAGTGACAGTGATATCTCCTCCCCTACCTTCTCCTAATGCCTCAGTATATATGCCACTAGCAATAATTCCATCCCCGCTAATTCCATTCAAAGAAAAAGAGGTAGCTGCATTGACTACCAAATTTCCTGAAGCTTCTATTCCCTGATTTTGAATCAACACAACCGAACCATCTGCGATCGCAATTTCATTGCCTTGAATGTTGATTGAGCCACTATTATTACCACTGGCATCAATTAGCGATCTTTGATTAATACTGATATTTTTAAATGCTTCTATCCCTTGATAATCTAATAAAAAATTTTGCTCGCTCCATTTAATTGCAACCGTACCTTCCTCAACGCTTCCTAACTCAACTCTTCCTGTTTCCGAAGCGACTACTCCCCCTGTAAAAGATATATCGCCCCCTACTAGTCCGAAAGTACCACCTGACTGCATTTTCAATCCAGATACTTCTCCTCGATTAAAGGGAGAAAATATTGGAATATCTATTCCTAGATTATGTCCCGATCCTCTAACGTTGATTGCACCTGAATTTTGCCCTAACTGTAACCCAACTGGAGTGCTGATAGTTAATAAAGGGGATGTATTTAAATCGCCAGCACCAAATATTGTGCCATCTTCAAAAATCAAGTTTTCTGCTGTACTGCCCAAAAAAGAACCACCAATTTGTAATCGAGCGTTTGCGCCAAAGTCAATTCCATTAGGGTTGATCAAAATCAAATTGGCACTACCATTGGTTTGTAAAAGCCCATCAATGTTGGAAATGGAGTTTCCTGTAACTCGACCAATTATATTGTCAATTTCACTAACATTATTAAAATAAGCACTATTGCTTGTGGGTACAGAAAATTCTTGAAAACTGTGGAATAAATTTGAACCCTGGGTAGTGCCTCCAGTAATCTCTGCTGTGTTTCCAGAGTTGTTAACTTCAGTCCCAACTGTATCATCTGGGAGTATTTGTGCGTAAGCTGAATTTGTGTAGTTGAGTACAAAAGCAAATGCAATCCCACCATAAAACATCGCAGACGGAAAAGCTATTTTGTTGTTGCTATTGAAAAATGTAGTTTTACTTTGGCAACTCGATAATTTGGGATAGAATTTGTCTGACATTCTTTAGTTTCTAAGTAAATAAACAGCAAAACAATTGCTCAAACTCAACCATTTATTTTTTTTAAGGTGTCATCTGTGGTCACTCGTTCCCTGCCTTGAAAAGGCAGGGCTTGCGAGTGACCGCCTTTCGCGGTCAATATAGGCAATAACAACTATTTTGGCAGAATACTTACCTTTTGAAACAAAATCATCATGATGTGTTCTTTTTAAGCGTAAAAAGTAACAAATGGTTCAAGAATTGGTTTTTGTGATTCCCCAAGATATTTTTTTGTTACAATTAAATTCCAGTGATTAAATTAACCTTACTATTAAGATTATATTTAATTTCTTTAGAGTCCCAGAATTTTCAAAGTGAGAAAAACCATGAAAAAAACAAGCTACCTAGTTCAGGCGATCTCTATACCCATAATATTCGGCGTAATAGGCTTGCACTCAGGTCGCGCTAATGCTGCCAGTGGAGTTGAAGTAGTCTGCGATACAAATTTGTCTGCACCTACAGTTACAGCAACTCTATCAAACCCTGCAAGTTCTTCTAACCAGACAGAACAAGTTTCTCAAAAGACAGAAATACTATCGTTTTTACCAGAATATTTTTCTCCAGAAGAAGCGTCTACAAACTGCCAAAAAACTGCCCAATCTCTACAAAGCTACTATGCTAAAGGTGAGATGAACTATTTAGCCAGTGATACGATAAACGGCAAGCCAGTAGTTTGTGCAGTAGAAAGAAGAGGCATAAGTTGCGATGGATACCGTAGTGAAATACTGTTTTCTCTAAATAAATCGGTCAATCCCAGTCAGCTTTTATACGATATGTTGGGAGGCAATTTTAAAGATTCTCAAATTCCTTCATCTAGGACGGTAAGTCGCATCTATACCGATCTACGCCCTACTTGGTGGCCCTTTTAAGGTAGTTTTGATAGATATTACTCGCAGTTTTTCTTCGCTTCCTTGGCTGCTTGATAGTCTGTATTTCGCTCAATAGCTTGTTCAAAAGCAATAATGCTTTCGGCATTTTGTCCAGATTGACAGAGAGTTTTGCCGAGATAAAACCAAGTTTGCGCTTGTTTAGCTATTGAAAGCTCTTTGTTTTCCAAAATGCTTTCAAATTCTTCTTGTGCTTGTAGGTAGCGTTTAACTCGACTGAGAATTATTCCTTTGCCTAACTGAGCGGGAAAATAGTTTGGAGAATATTCCAATGCGCGATTGTAACTAAAAATCGCAGGTTCATATTTTTCTTTCTTTCGATAGCCATTACCTAAAAAAGTTAAAGCTACAGCAAATTCACTGCTGATTTCATCTTTTCCCTTGATTGCTTCTATCTGTTCTAAAACTTTAATCGCCTCAGAAATAGTAGTCAAGGACTCTTCTTCTTTACCTAATGATTTTAATGATTCGCTTTTATTAATCAGGAAAATTGGATCGCTTTTGTTGAGAGCGATCGCTTTATCAAAAGCGTTTATAGCCTCTTCTTCTCGTTGCAGATTGTGTAAGGCTTCTCCCTGGCAATTCCAAGCATACACTGCGGTAGGAGCGATAATTGTAGCCGCAGAACAAGATTGTCTCATTTCCTCATACTTCTGTAATCCTGCTAGAGCATATCCTCTATTAGTCCAGGCTTGAAAGTAATTACTATCAATATTTAACAGCTTATTATATTCTGAGATCGCTTCACTAAAAGATTTTTGCTGAAGAAACTTATTACCTTGCTTAAAGGCTGTTCTAACTTTGATCCTTTTCGTTAAATTATTGAAAAATACTAATAGTAAAGCAATTAAAGTCAATAGTAGCAGCAAATTTTTAAGAGAAAGTTTTTTTTGCTCTTTTTCTTTAAAAGTAGATACTATTGCCGTCGACTGTACGGGAACAACTGCCATTCCTAGTTTTTTCTCACGGTTAATATCCGTTAGTTTTTCTTGTATCCAACTCGAATCAAATACCGACTTATATATACGATTAGCTACAACTAAATGTTCTTGTTGTCTGGCTACCAAACCTATTTTTGTTAATTCTTGCTGTTTTTGACTGCGATCGAGAGTAACTTCTGTCGTCAATATCTGTTGATATAGCTCGAGCAATTCAATCGGTTCACTTTGTTGATTATTAAGTAAGCGAGCTTCTATAGTTTGAAGATGTTTTCCTGCTATTTGATTGCGCCAATTTTTCAAAATTTTATTTTGAATCAAATAATCTACTTGTTTAGCTTCTTTTCCTGCGACAACCTTTGCTTGATTTTCTGTAATAAGCTTAAATAACTTTTGAGTCAAAAAAGACTGTCCTTCAGTCCAAAAGAGGACTCTATCCAAGACTGTTTTGTAAAAATCTTCTCGATCTTCTAAATTAAGAAGCTTGAGCTTTATTTTATAAAAGCTGTCTTGTACTTTTTGGGTATTTTGAACCATAGGTTCGGGCTTATTCACTATTTTGTCAAACTTTGCTATGGATTTATAGGACAAAGATTGTAAAAAGAAATCAACAGTAGTTTGATTCAGAAAACCTTGTTTTACCGCCTGTTCACCGAATTTCAGTTTACTTTTCTTTTGTTTCTCTAAAACTACTTTAATTTGCTCTTCGTCGAGTAGTCTGGCTTGTCTAAAATATTGACCTATGGGTTGTATTTGTACCTTCTTAATAAGAATGGGCCAACTTTCAGCAAAAAAATCTGCTGTTTTTGAATCTATATAACCTCGATCGGCCAAAATTTCCCCAATACGCAGATCCTGACTATTTTTACACTGTTGTTGGAGAGCTTCTTTTACATTATCAGCAGACACAAGACCAGCTTGCTGCAAAATTGCACCTAAAGGCACTTTTTTTCGAGATGGAGACACGATGTATATCTGGTGAGGTTATTAGAGTATATTAATTTATAAAATTTTTATTGATATATATTAGAATGTGGCATATTATATTGCCCTCTTACCTATCATAAAAACAAGCTGTGCTCTGATTGATAGAAAACTAACCGACATTACATTTTAAAATGAAAAGGTAAGCCAATTGAAAAATTAGTCCTCATACCGTACTGGAAATCTTATTTAATTTAAATATTCTATCAATAATTGGACTGGAGTTACTCAATCGTAATCAATCTAGAAATGGTACTTTTGACGATATTCTACTCCTGCAACTTATATTCATTTTGCTGTTTTCAGCAATTTTAAATAGTCAGATAAATTTTTTGGTTGATTTATTGTTTTTATATGTTATTATAAATTTCGTGACAAACAAAGACACTTTAAATCAAGTGTTTGAGTTAAACATAAGGGACTGTAGTTCAGCTGGTTAGAATGCCTGCCTGTCACGCAGGAGGTCGCGGGTTCGAGTCC
>CAWCWY010000030.1:0-24707 GCA_963799375.1 uncultured cyanobacterium | reverse complement strand
TTGAGCCAATGACCTGTTACATTCCAAAAGCTTGATTCTAGTACTCAGGAAACTATGAGCCATAACTTTATCCTCATAATTTAGAATTTGTGGAAAAAACACTATCAGCTAGGGTTTTTATCTAGCTTTAGTTGCAAGAGATTTTACCCAGTAATGCTGGTTTGCTTGCTCCTGTGACTTGAGGCAGATTGCCAGGAATAGAATTAACTCTCCAATAAGCTAGAACAGCAAAAGCGATCGCTTCTTTAAAATTGCCATCAATTCCTACTTCATCCGTTGTCATAATCTGTGTCGATGTTAACTTAGCTTGCAGGCGTTGTCTCAGATACAGATTTTTACTACCACCACCACAAAGCAAAATTTCATCGGGCATATGGGGCAAAAATCGCTGATAGCTATCAATAATAGAGGCTATGGTCAATTCTGTTAGGGTAGCAAGGCGATCGCTATTGTTTAAGTTCTCTTGCTCCATATCTTGCCAACATTCATCAAAATAGTCTGCGCTAAATAACTCTCTCCCTGTAGATTTGGGTGGAGATGCGCGAAAGAAGTCTTGTTTTAGCCATCGATCTACTAAAGCGCAATCTGGGCTACCCTGAGAAGCCAATTGACCATTACGATCGTAGGTTTCAGTTCCATTACTCAAACAAGTTATAGCTAAGTCTAAAAGAGCATTTCCTGGTCCTGTATCCCAGCCACAAACCTGTTGTTCCCAATCAGAAATTTGAGTTGGAGGTAAATATGCCACATTACCAATACCACCAATGTTTTGAATTGCTCTAGTTTTAGTAGGATGAGCTAACAAGCAAACATCGATTTTGGGAACCAACGGCGCACCTTCTCCTCCTAAAGCAATATCTGCTGCACGAAAGTCGCTAACGGTTTTAAGATTGGTTAAGTTAGCAATTAAATCTCCCCTTCCAAGCTGTAGGCTATAGCCTAATTGACCTTGGGACGGTGGTCGATGATAAACAGTTTGACCATGAGAGCCAATCAAATCTGCTGGGGAATGGTTCGCTTGAATTTTTTGAGCAGCTTGGGCAAACTGAAAAGCAATCGCATCATCTAGCATCGCCAATTCCAACATCGAAATTGCTTGACCACCACAGACAGCTAGTATTTTGTTTCTTAGCTCTTGAGGATAAGCAAAAGTTTCACCTGACAACAAGTTCACCTGAAGATCTGTTTCTTTGCCACTAACTTCTACCAAAGCAGCATCAATTCCATCGACTGAAGTGCCACTCATCAAACCAATAACTCTCATATGTTCAAATCTTGAGTATTTTCTAGAGGAAAAGCTCAATGCTAACTTATCTTGCCCAGAACAATACAGATAAATCCTTGGTTTCTATATCAACTCATTATCTTTTTAAACCAATACCAGAAAATACCAAACAAATTTACCAAATAGTCCATAGTAAAATTTAAATAATCTGGACTTATATGTATTAAGAACTGAAAGCTATAAAAAAGCGATGAGAAATTTAAGTTTTATATTTTTCGCGTGACGGCTAACAGCTAACTACTGTGAAGGAAGCCAATTTATATTAAGCGTTTTATATAGGGAGAACAATAAATGCCCGAAATTATAATTATTGATACTAGAAAACCTCAAGAAACCAAATCGATTTTGATTGCTCCACAAAAGCAACCAAATCAAGAATGTTTTTTAGGTAGAGAAGATATCTGTTGTATCGCATTAGACGACTCTTTGGCTAGCCGTATTCATGGCAAAATTGCTTACCGCGATGGCAAATACTACTACACTGATTTGGGTAGTAAAAACGGTTCAAAAGTTAATAATATAAATGCCCAACCCGATCGAGAATATCTTCTAAAACCGTCTGATACGATCGCCTTGGGCAATCATTTACTCTGGGTAAAAGCGATCGCGAAAATGGAAGTTGCCGCACCGCCACAGCCGATGACTCCCAGACAGTATATGCCTCTGGCTACAGTCGATGTGACAACCTTAGAAACTTGGACTAAAGGAACAAAACAAGTCAAATGTGTGCAAATCATTGATGAAACTGCTGATGTCAAAACATTTAGCTTCGTGAGTGAGCCTCCTGTCAAATTTAATTATCAGCCAGGACAATTTATCACCCTAAATTTGGATATAAACGGCAAGAGAGTTAAACACCCTTGCTCTATCTCTTCTACTCCTTCTCGCCCTCACAGTATAGAAGTTACTGTTAAACGAATTCCTAAGCCTGTTGATCGACCTAGCTCGCCTCCAGAATTTGTGAGTAACTGGCTACACGATAACTTAAAGGTCGGTAGTGAAATCGAAATTAACGCGCCTATGGGCAAATTCACTAATTTTGCCAATCCTTCTAACAAGTTACTCCTGATTTCGGCAGGTATCGGCATTAGTCCAATGATGTCTATGTCTCGTTGGATCTGCGACACTATATCTAATGTTGATGTTGTTTTTCTCCACAGCGCGGGTAGCCCAGAAGATATTATTTTTCGCCAAGAGTTGGAAATGATGGCAGCTCGCTATCCCAAGTTTAAGCTGGCAATTACTGTAACCGATCCTGCACCTGGTCAACCCTGGTATGGATACACAGGTAGGATCGATGAAACTATATTACCTGCGATCGCTTCTGACTATAAAGATCGTACCGTATATGTGTGTGGTTCTAATTCTTTCACCGAAGCAACTAAAAAATTGCTAGAGAAGATTGATTTTCCAATGGGAAATTATTACGAAGAAAGCTTTAGTGGAGCAAAGAAGAAAAAGCCAGCAACTCCGACAGTTCCATCAGGCGATCGTACATCCGTTTTTCAACCTCCATCTACTCCTACACCCAAATCTGCCTCTAAGCCACCGTCTGCTGAAACGCCTGTGGTTTCTCCTACTTCAATATTTTCTCCTGAATCCACACCTAAACCACCGTCTGCTGGAATGCCTGTAGTTTCCCCTACTTCAATATTTTCTCCTGAACCCGCACCACCTCCAACTGTAATTCCCACAGTTGCTCCAACTTCGTTGTTTCCTTCCGATCCGATCCCAGAAGCAGCACCCGAATCATTACCACCAGTAAGCCCAACACCCTCGTTTAATTCCGTGATAGTTCTATCGAAATCTGGTCAAGAAATTGCTTGTGATGGAAAAGAACCTATTCTGAGCGTAGCCGAAGCCGAGGGCGCAGACTTACCCTTTGGTTGTCGTGTTGGTGCTTGTGAGGCTTGTAAGGTTAAAAAAATTGAGGGTGAAGTTATCTACGACAATGATATCAGTTGCGAAGATGGTTTTATCTACACCTGCGTCGCCCGCCCAGTGGGTAAAGTCGTTATTGAAGCGTAATTTAAGGAATAAGGAACGAGGAAAGAAAAAGCGATCGCTGTACTTCAAAAAATAGATTATTGGTGTTTTTTTATTCTCCTGTTGGGTCGATCGGGAGAGCCAAAAATGCTCATCCAAATGTCTTTAAAGCTTTTTGATTTGATCATGTATTTAGCTATACGCTGATATTCGATCGCATTTATCTTAATCGGATTATTAGTTTTAATATTTTCCGTCAGTCCATATATAGGCTGTTCGGTTTCTGGTTGATATGTGCCAAATAATCGATCCCAAATCATCAGAATTCCACCAAAATTTTTATCTATATAAAGAGGATTTGAGGCATGATGCACTCGATGCAGTGCTGGAGTATTAAATATTTTTTCCAACATTCCCCAAGCCGACCAATTTTTTGAGTGTGAATCCAGGTTTGATATGCCACACTAATTTGAATAGCTGACGATGATTAGTATCGGATCGAAGCCTAGCAGTGCCATTGGAATATAGAAGATCCATAAAAAACAGGTTTCGACCCAAGATAGTCTGGACGCTTACCGTATAGTTATAGTCCGTCGAACTATGATGAACGCTGTGATATGCCCAGAAAAAGCGAATTCGATGTTCAACTCGATGTTCCCAATAATAAAGAAAATCGGCGATCGCAATAGCTAAAATTAATGTCCAGCTATTCGTTGTAATTTGCATCAAACTAAACTGACTGAAAAAAGTCAAGCCTGTAAAAGCAATTAAATAAACTGCTGCTGTACTAGTAAATACATATACAATTGCGATCGCGATATTAGCGATTGAATCTCGATAGCTACGTCGATTACCTTTAAAGACATCTATTACTATTTCGACCAGTATTAATACAATCAAAATAACAAAATCTATCTCTTCAATTGAGTTTCCTAGTTTAGTGACATCTAACATTTAATTTTTCCTGAATATTGTTAATCGGACGCTCGTTATAAAAAAGCAGAAAAATATTTGCTTTTTTTGGTTATGTCAAAATATGTTTTTCAAAATAAGCGATCAACATTTGGGTAAGTAATTCAATTTGAGCCACAAAACCTGAATTATCAATCTGATTAATTGAAATCCCATCAACTAAAGTCCAAATAAAACTTGCTAGCTTAGGATCGTCGAAATCGAGTAATTTAGAGATGGCTTGCTCATAACGAGAATCAATCTGTTGAAATAGCAAATTATCGTTAATATCTGCCGAACAATGTTGACGAAAATCAAGCCAAATTACAGCTTGTTTGACCACATACTCCTGATTTTCAATTAGTAGTTGACCTAAAGCAGCTATCCGTTGGGGAATAGTTTGATTTTTGTCAACCCGATCGATAGATCTCTATGTCTTGGAAACAAACTTGTTCTGCTAATTGTTCAAACAACACCTGTTTGTTAGGGAAGTAGTGATACAAAGTACCTGTTGACACTTCCAACTCCTTGGCGATTTGTCTAGTAGTCACATTGGCATAACCTTTCTCTGCAAATAGATCGAAGCATTTACTGAGAAGTTCTTGTCGATACTGCTGGGCATCTACTATTTTTGGCATTTTATTATATCGAGCGGTTGTTTTATAATAAAACAATATTTTCAGATCGAGCAAATAAATTTGTCAAGGCGATCGCTTTTGCCAAACTTGAAATTACTAAATTTCTGTAAAATCAAACTGTAAAGTAGGATATTTGTTCTATAGTTGTTTTGTAAGAATCCAAGGCAATTAATGGCAGAAATAAATAACTTACCTCCAGCTAGCATTGATGCAGAAGAAGCAATCTTGGGAGGTATCCTGTTTGACCCAGAAGCGATTACCAGGGTAGCAGAACTAGTAGTCAAAAATGCTTTTTATGTTAAGGCTCATCAAGAAATATATCATGCAGCATTGAGCCTCAATAGCAAAGGTAAGCCTACGGATTTTATTTCTATTAGTACGTATTTGAGCGATCGCGATTTACTAGAACAGGTAGGCGGTACAGCTAAATTGGCACAGTTGCTCAACCGTACTGTGTCAGCGGTTAACATCGACCGCTATGCCAATCTGATAATGGAGAAATATATCCGTCGTCAGCTAATCACTTCGGGACATGAAATTGTCGATCTTGGTTATGATAACGCTACGGAATTAGAAACAGTCTTAGATTCTGCCGAACAAAAGATCTTTCGTCTGACTCAAGAACGTCCCCAAGAAGGTTTAGTTCCTATTGCGGAAACTTTGGTCAATACGTTTAATACCATCGAAGAACTTCATCAGGATACGGCTTTACCTGGAGTTCCTACGGGATACTACGATTTGGATGCCATGACTAGCGGTTTTAGTCGTTCTGACTTAATTATTATCGCTGGAAGACCGTCAATGGGAAAATGTTTAGCAGCTAGTTCCGAATTAGTTTGTCAGGATGGAAGTATTAGAACTATTGAAGAAATTTACCATCGTGGCAAAGATTCCCTTTTAACTCTGCAACCTAATTGGCAATTTTCTTGGAGAATGCCGTCAGCATTCGTCGATGATGGTATTAAACCTATTTACAGGGTAACAACTCGTCTAGGTAGAAAAATCGAAACTACCATCACTCATCCTTTCTTGACTATTCAAGGATGGCGTAGCTTAGGACTATTACAAGTAGGCAATAAAATTGCTGTTCCCCGACAAATAAAAGCATTTGGTAATGAAATAATTTCAGAAGCTAAAGTCAAATTACTAGGATATTTAATTGGCGATGGCTGTTTAACCAAAACTTGTCCTGAATTTACTAATAGTAATTCAAGACTGCGAGATGATTTTATTAATGCTGTTTCGGCTTTTCCTGGGCTTAGTTGTTTAGAAAACGATTATCAAGGCAGGAGAACAACATCTATAAGAGTTAGTAAAAATAAGGCTTTTGTCGATCACAATCGCCAGATATTTGCTCAAAATTTGCAGCAGATAATCAATAAGCAAAATATTTCTTTGAACAAAATAGCCTCATCACTAGAAATTAGTTCTTCTCTAGTCAAATTTTGGCTTAAAGGTGATTGTGTACCCAATGAAAGTACATTTATTCGATTGTGTAATCTATTGGGAGTCAAACCTGAAAATATTGTACCTGATGGAATAAAAACAATCGCCAAAAGTAGCCCTAATAGTCTGAGATTGTGGTTGCAAAAATTAGGTTTATGGGGAAAGAATGCTCACAATAAAAGTATTCCTCAACTTATATTTACTTTACAGCCTCATTTAATTGCTTTGTTTCTCAATCGTTTGTTTGCTACAGATGGTTGGGCGACAGTATTAAGTAGCGGGCAATCTCAGTTGGGCTATGCTACTGTCAGCGAAAAACTAGCCAGACAGATACAACACTTGCTGTTGAGATTTAGTGTAATTGCAACTCTAAAGAATCGTTCTGTTAAGTATAAGGGCGATCGCACCCTCGCCAGTCGCTACACGGCTAAACCGTGCACAGACAAGCTGCATAATGACAATGGCAATGGGACGGCAGTCGCTACAACGGAGGGAACCTCCGCAACGCGCTGCCTTGGGAACCCCCACAACGCGCTGGCTCGCAAGCAAGTCTGGCAGTTGGATATTACCGATGCCAAATCTATTAAGAATTTTATTGATGACATTGGTATTTTTGGTAAAGAAGAGGCAGTGGAAAATGTTCGTCAAGCAATATCTAAAAGAAAATATCGAACTAACAAAGATTTAATTCCAATCGAAATATGGCATGAATTGAACCGAAAGAGGGGTAAAGAATCTTGGATATCTGTGGCAAAAAAAGCGAATATCAAAGGATATAGCAATATTCACGTAGGTAAACGAGCTTTATCTAGAGAAAGGCTATTTAATCTAGCTTATGCTTTAGATGATGTTCCTCTACAGAACTTGGCAACTAGCGAAATTTACTGGGATGAAATTGTCAGCATTGAGTACGTGGGGCAACAGCAGGTTTATGACTTGACTATTCCTGAAACTCACAATTTTGTAGCTAACGATATCTGTGTTCATAATACGGCTTTCTCTCTTTGTGTTGCTTCCAATATTGCCAAGGATTCCAAATTGCCTGTGGCAGTATTCAGCCTGGAGATGTCGCGGGAACAATTGACCCAAAGACTATTATCGAGTGAAGCACGAATTCCAAGTAATAGATTGCGATCGGGTAGGATAGCTCAAAATGAGTTTGAACAGTTGATTGGTGGGGTAGAAAGTTTATCAGAGTTGCCCATCTATATCGACGATACTGCTAACTTAACGGTAATGCAAATGCGATCGCAAGTACGTCGTCTCCAAGCACAGACAAAAGATCCTTTGGGTTTGGTCATGATTGACTATCTACAGTTGATGGAAGGGGGAGACAATGATAACCGCGTACAGCAGCTATCAAAAATGACGAGGAGTTTAAAAGGTTTAGCCAGAGAATTGAATGTGCCTATTGTGGCGTTGTCTCAGTTGAGTCGTGGAGTAGAACAGCGAACTAACAAACGTCCAATGCTGTCTGATTTGAGAGAGTCTGGTTGTTTATCTGGTGATAGCTTAATTACGATGGCAGATAATGGATCTAGAGTACCAATTAAAAATTTGGTTGGAAGATCGGGTTTCAAAGTTTGGGCATTAAATCAAACTACTCAAAAAATTGAACCAGCCTTAGTTAGTAATGCTTTTGCGACAGGAGTTAAATCTGCCTTCAGCTTGCAAACTGCTTTAGGACGTAAAATTTGCGCCACAGCTAATCATAAGTTTTTGACAATTCATGGCTGGAAAAGATTGGATGAATTAGTTGAAGGTGATTATCTAGCTATTCCTCGAACAATACCCAGCCATTTTTCGCCTACTATCAATCAAGCAGAATTGGCTTTATTAGGTCATTTGATTGGAGATGGTTGTACTTTGCCTCGTCATGCCATTCAATACACCACAAGAGAAAAGGATTTGGCAGATTTTGTTGCGCTTCTGGCAAAAGAAATATTTGGTGACGACCTAAAGCCCAGAGTCAATCCAGAACGCAATTGGTATCAAGTTTATTTACCTGCTAACTATCATCTAACTCACAATGTCAAAAATCCCATAACAAGATGGCTAGAAGAATTAGGAATTTTCGGTTTGCGTTCTCACCAAAAGTTCATTCCTGAAATAGTTTTTCAACAATCGAAAGAATCAATTGCTATATTTTTGCGCCATTTGTGGGTTACAGATGGCTGTATTAAGTTAGTGAATGGAAAAAAAACAATTCCTACTATCTATTATTCTAGTAGCAGTGAAAGATTAGCACGTGATGTTCAATCTCTTCTTATTCGATTAGAAATCAACGCTCGTTTATCTTTACATCCTCAAATAGGAAAAGGAAAAGATCAATATCATGTGACTATTAGTCGGAAACCAGATATCGCAAAATTCATTGAATTAGTGGGAACACTTGGCGAGTACAAAACCCAAGAATTAGTTAAGATATCTCATCACTTTGAGCAAATATCCACTAATACTAATCGAGATATTATTCCTCGTGATATTTGGAAAATATATGCTGTACCTTCTATGCAGCAAAACAAAATGACCACTCGCCAAATGCAGTTTGAATTAGGAAATAAATACTCTGGTACTAGCCTTTATAAACAAAATCTCAGTCGGGAGAGGGCCAGTAAATTAGCTACAGTAGTCAGATCTAAAGATATTAAAAATTTAGCTGACAGCGATTTATATTGGGATAAAATCACTTCTATTAAAGCCGAAGGTGAGACTGAAGTTTACGATCTTACTGTTCCTGTTCATCATAATTTTATTGCCAACGACATTGTGGTTCACAATTCAATCGAACAAGATGCGGATCTAGTAATGATGATATATCGTGATGAGTACTATAATCCTGATACTCCCGATAGGGGTATTACAGAGGTAAGTATTGTTAAACATCGTAATGGTCCAGTGGGGACAATCAAGTTATTGTTTAATGCCGAATTAACTAAATTTGAAAGTTTGGCTAAACCAGGGGGATATTGATCTACAAGAAAGGTTTATTAGATAAAACTCTCTCTGAATATAAATGCAAAAAAGCAAGGTAGTGTTTCCTACCTTGCTTTTTCTGACTGAAATTAATTGAAAAATAATTATCTTCCCATGCCAATGTAGCGTATGCCAGCAGCTTCAACTACGTCACGATCTAAAAAGTTACGTCCATCAATTACTAAAGGATTAGTCATTAACTTAGCCATTTTATTAAAGTCAAGTTTGAGGAATTCTTTCCAGTCTGTAACCAAAACAACTGCATCACAACCATCAGCCAGCATTTCCGCATTTGATTCGATGATCACATTAGATAGTCCATGACTCAAACCTGATTGAGATACAATGGGGTCGTAGGCTTTAACTCTTGCACCAAGACGATTTAATTGTTCAATTAGATCTAGTGCAGGTGCATCTCTCATATCATCGGTGTCTGGCTTAAATGTTAAGCCCAATAAACCAATAGTTTTACCTTTTAATATCTTTAGCTCGTTTTGGAGCTTTTCTAAGGCTAATAAGCGTTGACGCTGGTTGACGTTGATCGCTGCTTTTAATAGTTCAGATTCATAACCATAGTCATCAGCAGTATGGACTAAAGCAGAAACATCTTTGGGGAAACAAGAGCCACCCCAGCCAATACCAGCACTCAAGAACTTCCCGCCAATACGAGAATCTAAACCAATTCCCGCAGCAACTTGAGTTACATCTGCACCAACGCGATCGCAAATGTTAGCTACTTCGTTAATAAAGCTAATTTTGGTTGCGAGGAAAGAATTGGCTGCGTACTTAATCATTTCAGCAGAACTCAAATCAGTTACTACCACTGGTACGGGAGGCGCAGATTTATCTTCAGCAAACTCGCGCTTGACAAGAGGATGATAAAGTTCTTGCATCATCGAGATCGCTTTATCGCTATTACCACCTAATACAATGCGATCGGGGTTAAATGTATCATATACGGCAGAACCTTCTCGCAAGAATTCGGGGTTGCTGACTACATCAAAAACAGGTTCAACAGTACTGCCAGATTCTTTGTTCCCATCTAAAATAAGCATTCTGACCCAATCACCCGAACCAATAGGAACGGTAGATTTGTTGACAATTACTTTATACTCATCTTTTAGATGTGTACCAATACCACGAGCCACAGCTTCGACGTAGCGAGTATCACTTTCGCCTGTAGGTAGAGGAGGAGTACCAACCGCAATATATAGAATTTCTCCGTGAGATACACCTTTTGCCAAATCGGAGGTAAAAATTAATTTACCTGATTCTGCCGATGATTTCATAAGTTCAGACAAGCCTGGTTCATATATAGGTGATTGTCCAGACTGCATTAGTTTAACTTTCTCTTCGTTGTTATCGACACAGATAACATCGTGTCCGATATGAGATAAACAAACACCAGTAACCAAACCGACATATCCAGTACCAATAACACAAACGCGCATAAAACTTAACCTCTTATATTTGTTGTCATGTTTATTGATGTGTTCTAGTTATAAAATTCGACACATCAAAATAAAATCTGTTTATTGTGCTTCTCTATTTATGCTTCACCACGCTCCAGACGCGATCGAAAGTCTTCAATAGTAATTTTTAACCCTTCTTCTAAATTGACTTTTGGTTCCCATCCCAACAAATTTTTTGCCTTGGTGATATCAGGCTGTCTTTGTAAAGGATCGTCTTGAGGAAGGGGCTTAAAAGTTAATTCTGCATCAGGGTTAACCATCTTTTGAATAGTCTGGGCAAGTTGCAAGATCGTATATTCCCCAGGATTACCAATATTAATTGGACCAGTATGTTCGCCATTCATCAGACGCATCATACCTTCAATCAAATCGGCAACATAGCAAAAACTACGAGTTTGCGAACCATCTCCATATACCGTTAGAGGAATACCTTTCAATGCTTGCACAATGAAGTTGCTGACCACGCGACCATCATTTTCAAACATTCTTGGCCCATAAGTATTGAAAATTCGCATTACCCGAATATCAACATTGTTTTGTCTGTGGTAATCAAAAGCCAAAGTTTCAGCCACTCGCTTACCTTCGTCATAACAGCTACGAATACCAATGGTATTTACATTACCGCGATATTCTTCAGGCTGAGGATGCACGTCAGGATCGCCATATACTTCGGATGTAGAAGCGAGCAAAAATCTAGCTTGTACTCGCTTGGCTAATCCCAGCATATTCATTGTTCCCATCACATTTGTCTTGATGGTTTTAACAGGATTGTATTGGTAGTGAACTGGAGAAGCAGGGCAAGCTAAATGATATATTTGATCTACTTCCAAGCGAATTGGTTCTGTAATATCGTGGCGAATTAATTCAAAATAAGGATTATCCATCCAATGTCGAATATTGCGCTTGTGACCAGTAAAGAAATTATCTAGACATATTACATCATGTCCCTGTTTCATCAAGCGATCGATTAAATGGGAACCAAGAAAACCAGCACCGCCAGTTACTAATACTCTCATGCAATTATAATTAACTTTTTACTATTTCAGAACTAATATTAAACCAAGGTAGACATATTTGGGATAATCCTTTTCTTTACAGAATAGAACAAATATTGTGTTCTAAAGGTAATCGTAAACGGTATTACGCTGTCTTTGAGTGCGATCAATTGAGACGATCGCCTGTTGTAAATCCTCAACTGACATACAAGTTCCTCCTTTTGCCCCTGCCATAGTAGTGATATGCTCTTCCATCAATGTTCCTCCGATATCATTACAACCACCTTGCAAAGCTTTTTTCGCCCCTTCTAAGCCAATTTTGACCCAGCTTGGTTGATGATTAGTAATCCAGTTTCCCAGAAAGATTCGGGAAATAGCTGTCAAATGTAATACATTTAATACATTTGGTTGATCTCGACCAACACGGCGACGAATTGGTGCAGGTGCTTCTTGTCCGACAAAAGGTAGAATAATAAACTCGGTAATTCTGGCTGGGTAATTATTAGCGATCGCCTTTTTTTGGAGCGATCGCAGTGTATCTAAATGCTCTATTTGCTGTCTTTGGGTTTCGATATGACCAGCCAGCATTGTACTAGTAGTTGGGATTCCCAAACGATGTGCCAAACTAACTATTTCTAACCAAGTTGCGCTATCTATTTTTTCGGGACAAATAATATTTCTAACGCGATCGTCTAGTATTTCCGCTGCTGTCCCTGGTAAAGAGCCTAATCCTGCGTCTTTTAAAGCTAACAAGACTTTTTCGTAGCTAATGCCGTCTTCTCTAGCGATAAACTGAATTTCTTGGGGAGAGAAAGCGTGTAGGTGTAACTGAGGAAAATTTGATTTAATCTCTTTTACTATGTTGAGATAATAAGCCAAAGATGTACCATCAAGCTTTGCTTCAGGATTTAAACCACCCTGCATACAAATTTCCGTTGCACCAATCTTCACCGCCTCATCAGCTTTACTAATTATTTGTTCTATATTTAGCCAAAAAGATCCAGCTTCATTAGCATCGCGACGAAACGCACAAAAACTACAGTGTTGCTCGCAGATATTCGTGAAATTAATATTGCGATTAATCACATAGGTAACAGTATCTCCTACCTGTTTTTGGCGTAAATTATCAGCAGCTTTTGCGATCGCCTGACGGATTTGGGGTTCGGTTTGCTCGATTAACTGAATTCCTTGATGAACTGAAATATCTTTTCCTGCTAATGCTTGGGCGAGAATATCTTGGACTTGAATGGTTAGAGCTTGGTTGACCACAGTTGATAGAAGTTATTTATTTAAATTTAAAAATATTTTGCTATTGCTTCGATCTTAGCTGGTTGTGCCTTACCAAACCAGGGTGATTTCAATGACTTACAAAATTGACTTGTTAGGATGGGTTAAAGGGAAAAGGGAAAGGGTTAAAGATAAATTTGTCTCAATATCGCGCTTTCAATTCCTCAGAAGAGAGATCGTCTTGTAGCCTTGTAGGGTGGGCGAAAAATAACCAGAGCAAATTTACATTTTAGGAATAGCTTATTGCCCACCAATTGATAAATTAATACGATCCAATTTTCAATATTGGTATGCAAGTAGTGAATATCACAATGCTTTTGACAATCGCGATCGCTTTGTCATCCATTATCTTGATGGTGGGCATGAACAAAATCTTCTAGTTTCAATCTTAATTATCACCACCGATTAAAGAACCGAGAGTAATTCCTGCATAGGCGATCGCACCAGTATAAGAATCATCGCCAATTGACAGAAAAAATGAGATAGTGAAAATTAACGCTCGTTCTACCTTAGAGCGTTTTTTCATAACCTAATATTCAGCCATGCCAAATCATTAGTATTTAAGTACGTCGATCTCAACGCAAAAATGCTATTTCCAATTTTGTTCGGCTCTCTGTAATACATAAGCACTGACATTGGCGATCTCTTCAGGAGTCAATTTATCGCCATATGCTGACATGATGCCTTTGCCGTTAGTTACTAAAGATGCGATCGCATCTTGGGTATCTACCTGGCGTTTGTGGAGAGTTTTTAGCTTGAGGTTTTTGCCCCGTCGAACAATATTTCCGCCCTTAGCATGACAAGCAGCACAGTTAGCTTTAAATATCTCGGCACCATTATCTAAATTGGTAATAGGAGCAGCAACAGCAGAATCGATAGAAGTGAAAAATAGGAAGGCGATCGCAATTATGGTGACAATCTTCTGCAAGGTTATATTCTCCTGATTGGAACGTAGGATTTTGGCTAATACCTTTATCTTGACGCATTGAGCGTAATTTGTTGGGTTATGAATTACCCTAACCCAACCTACAAAAGCTATATGCGTAGCGCGAAAAAGCATTGCGGGGGTTCCCCCCGTTGAGCTTATTGAGCAAGAAGCGGTATCCGTGATAGAAAAGCTAACAGCTTTTAATTAAAACTCGCTAATTTCGGGCTTCCCATCGACAATCTTGCCCACCATAATAATATCGGCTACGCCAACAAAGATACCGTTTTCCAATACCCCTGGTAAATTGTTAATCTCCTTTTCCATTTCAGCAGGGTTTTTAATATGGTCGAATTTCACATCGATCACCAAGTTACCTTGATCCGTCACCACAGGACCAGCTTTTCTGACACCCATACGTAGCTCAGGCTTACCACCCAACTTCTCTAAACTTCTCATTACAGGGGCAACAGCCATGGGAATTACTTCTACAGGCAAAAGGAAAGTTGAACCTAGTTTATCGACAAGTTTGCCCTCATCTACCACTACAATAAATTCTTTTGCCAAGGAGTCTACAACTTTTTCGCGAGTGTGGGCTGCACCACCACCTTTGATTAAGTTTTTGTCTGGATCTACTTCATCTGCACCATCGATCGCTACGTCGATGTGGTCGATCGCATCTAAAGTAACTAAAGGGATATTAAATTTTTTAGCTAATACTTCTGACTGGAAGGAAGTGGGGACACCAACAACATTTTTGATTTCCCCTTTAGCAAGGCGATCGCCAATATATTCAATGGCATAAGCAGCAGTAGAACCCGATCCTAGTCCGACGATAGAGTCTGATTTTACACGAGCAGCAGCAGCTCTACCTACTTCTTGTTTCATAGTTTTGACAGGATCGCTCATTGATCTGATCTCCTAAATCTTAAATATCACCGAATTCATTTTCCCAGATATTCGCCATAAAGCCTAAGAAACTGTTTTTAAAGTAAATACAGAATTGGGAGGTAGTGGTCAAGTTTTTACTTCAAATACCTACTACCTCTAATATTTCATCATTACCTTACCTATCGAGCAAAGCCAGAGGATTAAGCACGCTTCGATTTCTTGAGTGAATTTCAAAATGTAAATGAGGTCCAGTACTAAATCCTGTATTGCCTATTTCAGCAATTTGTTGTCCTTGATTTACTATTTGACCATTATTAACCAAAATTCTATTGTTGTGGGCATATACAGTAATACTGCCATCAAGATGCTCCAACTTAATTAAGTTACCGTAGCCACCGCTATTCCATCCCGCACTCACAACTTCTCCTGCTGCTGCTGCAAAAACTGGTGTACCAACAGGTGCTGCAATATCTATTCCTTTGTGTAGTCTTCCCCAACGCCAACCATATCCAGAACTCAACACTCCTTGAGCGGGCCAAGAATAGCCATCAAAAGCTTCTGGCAAATATTCTTCTGAAGGTGGTAAAGGAGGTAATTTGAATGAAATAGCTTCTTCGGAGATTAAATCAGATTTCTGTTGATTTTCAGGATTAATTGAACTAACTACATCAGCTTTTTCTCGATCGAGATTGTTATTTCCTTGTTCAATTTCAGCTCGCATCTGATTTATTCCTGCTCTTAATTTTGCCAGACGCTTTTCTTGTAGCTTTTTGGAGGAAATATCTGTTTTGGCATCAAGCTTCGATATGCTTTGAGAATTTAACCTAACATCAGCTAAATTATTCAAGGAATCATTTGGAGTTATTAGCCCTTGAGCATCTTGAGGAAAACTAGTTTTGGTGAGAGTTATTTCTGCTGACTCAACTTTGTCTGACTTGTTTTCTGGAAGTCTTAATTTTTGGTTAACCGAGATAATATTAGAGTCTTGGATTTCGTTGAGAGCAATTAACTCTGTAGGAGATACTTGATATTTGTCGGCAATAAGATTGACGGTATCTCCAGTTTTTACTGTATATAGTTCAGATTCAAAAGCGATCGCCGATGAAACAGAGTCGTTTGCCAGCCAAATAGATTTGATTGTAGTATCAGCAAAAAATTCTTTAGCAGAAGATGAAGTTGCTTGACTCAAATAAATAGGAGCTAAATTTTGGACAAAACTGCCACCCATTCCGTCAGCCTGGGGAATTTCTTGATGATTCTCTTGGTGAAAATAAGCTTTAGATAGAGCATCTAAGTGAGTTTGGAAAGGAGCAGTAATCAAACTAAGTATCCGTGGCAAAAGCCCAGAAGAATGATTGTGATGGCGACAGTCATGCTCATAAGTACTGCTATCATCTTGAGCCAAGCTCGGATGAGAAAAAGTAATTTTGTCGGCTGCTATCTGAGTGTTGATATCTGCTGCCAAAGCTGACTGACTTAAATTCAATAAGCAGAATGCTGCTGTAGCCAAAGGAACTAAGGAATGGCAGCTTTGATAAATATTGTGGGTAGATTTAATATTTTTTGTATTCAAAACCTGCTTTTCGGAAAATGAAACATTATTGTTGAGCATGAGTGGTAACAGTAGTGTTTGGTTAGATAGTGTTTTTTTATTCTTATGTAGCAGAACTACAGGTTATGGCTGAAACTAGACAAGTCAAGTTATTTTTTTGTATTTACTTGGATGTTATTCCTATCGTTTTGAATACAAAGTTTTGTAAAAAGTATGTTTGCTGTCGATAAAATATTTTTATGGAAGATTAGCTTAGAATTGTATTTCAAACAAGTTCAAAATAAGCAAAACTTAATCTAAGCGGTTTAAATAAACCGATTATTAATTGTATTATTGGGTTTTTCAACGCCACAATATTGTCACAGGTTCACCGCCTTCCGCGGTCAAAACGATAATTATCATGCCAATGTAGCTTTTGTTTTATCGGTGTGGTGTTACCGCGGTCGCAATATTGAATATAATTTTGATTGGGATGTTTTAAAATTGTTTTATATTAGAATACCTGTGTTCAAACTACGCAAACATCAATTAATAAGCTAATTTAGATATCTCAACCTCATAAAAAAGCTCAATATCACTTTGTGCTGTGCTAAATTCCTGTTGATGAGGAATTAATCTCCTCAAGATGGAAGGTAGTGTCAAGAGGCTATAACAATGTACGAAACTTAAGATGGTTAAAGTTTATTTACCTAGTTTTGCAATTTGCACTCTTAGCCTAACCGTCAATCTTCTTCTTTTAGGCATTTATCCATTACGCGCAATTGCTCAAGAATCAGTAGTATTAGAGACAAACAAACAAGGGAATAGTGCTAATTCGGCTGGTGTAGAGCCAGAAATATTAGCTGAAATTAATCGAGTTAGAACTAATCCTCAAGGTTACGCTCACTGGTTAGAAGATCAAAAACAGTATTACGACCAAATTTGGCTCAAGCTACCAGGGGAAAAGCCTATAAGGGCGCATAGATTGGAAAAGGCAATCGATGAAGCGATCGCCGTTTTAAAAGAACAGAAACCTTTACCTGCTTTGGGTATTTCTGAAAAAACTTCTGCTACTGCTACCCAAAGATTAGAAGACTTTGCCTCTGCTAATAACAATATTCAAAATATTAGCTACGGTAGAATTACCCCTCAAGGTATTGTAATGAGCTTAGTGGTAGACGAGCTTTTTCCCGATCGCCGTCGCCGTAAAAATCTTTTAAGTCCCAATGTCGAAGATACTGGGGTAGTGTGTCAAAACGATCCTCGCTATGCCAAAGTATGTGCGATCGCCTACTCTAATCCTGAAGCTGACAATACAGCAGGGAAACAACCAGAAACGCCTTCCTCTTCAGAGACAGAAACAGTTGCTAGTCAACCAAAGACACCTCCTCCAGTAGAAACAGAAGCTACTGCTGATAAGCCAGACATTCCCGAAACTATTCCTGAAACTGAAGAAAAGCCTGAAGCTACCACTGAAAATACGGAGGTTGCCACGGAGAATTTACCCCAGCCTCCCCAGCCTCAAGTACCGCCTACTCCCCCTGATCCTCCTGAAGTTAGCTTACCAACTCCTGAAGCAGATAAATCTGCTGAAGAAATTGAAGAGGAGACGGAAGTTAGTGAAGCCGAACTAGAAGAAGAATTAGAATCTGATGAAGACGAAGACACTGAAATCGTCAACGAAGATAGTTGAAGAAGAATTAGAAGATGAAGATGTAACAGACAATGAAGGAGAAGTAGAATCTGATATTGAAGAAGAAGATATTGAAGATGCAGCAGACAACGAAGAAGTAGAAGAAGAAGTATTTGAAGCTGAAGAAGATCCAGAAGATGAAGAAGAACAAGTCGCTACTAACTCTGACAGTTCTAGACTTTTAGAAAATGTTGAACGAGGAGCATTGGAAGAAGGCGATCGCATTATTGCTGAAGATGGCAGTTTTTATGATTCTTATCCTCTAGATGCTAAATCGGGAGAATCTTTTACTATTGCTCTTGAAAGCGATGAATTTGATGCCTTTGTCGCTCTTATTGATGCTGAAGGTAATATTATTGAACAAAACGACGATATAAATGAAGAAGATAGCAATTCTCGAATTAGAGTGACTATCCCTGAAAATGGCGTTTATAACGTAATTGTTAATGCTTATGACGAGGGTGGTACTGGTCAGTATGTATTGACAGTTAGCCGTTAACCTTTGCTGTAAAACTATGACTTTTAACGCCCGATCTAGTTTACCTCTATGTTTTTGCAGTTCAGTAATGTATAATCTTATATTTGGAGATATTTTGTAACTGTAATCGATTGGAGAATTAATATATGTCTCGTTATAGAGGCCCACGTTTGCGGGTCGTTCGTCGTTTGGGAGATCTGCCTGGTCTAACTAGAAAGAGTCCTCGTAAGGCTTATCCACCTGGACAGCATGGTCAAAGTCGTCGCAAGCGTTCTGAATATGCTATTCGTTTAGAAGAAAAGCAAAAGCTTCGTTTCAACTACGGAGTAACAGAAAAGCAATTGGTACGTTATGTCCGTAAAGCTCGTCGTGTAGCTGGTTCTACAGGGCAAACCTTACTAGAGTTTCTAGAAATGCGTTTGGACAATACTATTTTCCGTATGGGTATGGCTGGTACTATTCCTGGCGCACGTCAGCTAGTCAACCACGGACATATCACAGTAAACGATCGCGTTGTGGATATTTCTAGCTATCAATGTCGCCCTGGTGATGTTGTTAAAGTTAGAGATCGCGATCGCTCTCGCAAATTAGTTGAAACCAACATGGAATACCCAGGTTTAGCTAATTTACCCAGTCATTTAGAGTTTGACAAAAATACCTTCACTGGTAAAGTCAACGGCGTTATTGAGCGCGAATGGGTAGCTCTACAAGTTAATGAACTATTGGTCGTTGAGTATTATTCTCGAATGGCATAGAAATAAGTTTAGTAACTTTATTTCGCTGGTGAATTTTAGTTTTTTAGCTATTAGCTTTGATGTAAAGAACATAAGACGCAATTTAGCCGATTGAGCCTTATTCTTAGGACAAGCACTTTCTTCATCCTTTATCCCTCATAATTCATCCTTTCAAAGTTATCCTCCAATTTGGGACATGGTACGAGTGTAAGTTCCATCAGTACCAGAGTCCCGCTCTTTGAAATTGATTTCAGGCTTTAATAATAATAATTCCGCAATCTGATTTTGCAATTCTGCTGTATCTACACCGCTACGTAGAGCAGTTTTGAGATCTATTTGACCAGTTTCATTGAGCAAGCAAGGACGTAACCAACCATCTGCTGATAGTCTGACGCGATTACAGCGATCGCAAAAGCATTCCGACATCTGAGAAATAAAGCCCACTGTCCCCTTTGCGTGGGGAATTTTGAACACATCTGCTGGACCATTTCCTTTGATATTAGACTCGTCTAGTCCCCACTTTTGACGAAGCTGGTTTCTTATTTGGGCTGAATCGATCCAGGCTTTGTTACCAAATAATTCAGGATTACCAATAGGCATAAATTCAATAAAACGAATATGCCAATTGCGATCGATACTCAAAGCTGCCAAATCTAAAATTTCTGTGTCGTTTACTCCAGGAATTACCACTACATTAAGTTTCAGGGGATCGAATCCTACCTGATGAGCAGCCAATATACCTCGCCAAGTTTGTTGCCAACGACTTTTACCTCTATTGCCAGTTATCTTATTGAAAGTCTCTGGAATCAACGAATCCAAGCTAATATTAATGCGGGTTAAACCTGCATCATAGAGAGGCTTTGCTAAATCCTCTAATAAAAAAGCATTAGTAGTCAAAGCAATATCTTCCGTCGCAGGTAAATTAGTAATTTCTCGAACCAAATCTACTACCCCTGGGCGTAATAAAGGTTCTCCTCCCGTCAAGCGAAACTTAGTAAAGCCAAGAGGCATAAAGACATCTCGCACTAAAGAAATAATTTCGCGATCGCTCAATAATTCTTCGTTGAGGACATAATTGAGCTTCGTCCCTTCTGGCATACAGTATTGACAGCGGAAGTTACACTTATCGATTAAACTGATGCGTAAATAATCTATTTTTGGCATTAAATTGACTGATATAAATATAATTTAAAGGTTTAAAAAAGCTAACAGCTAATAGCTAATAGCTGATAGCTAAAAACTAGTAAATGTGAACCCAGCTAATCCAGATCGAGCGTATATTAAGAATAAGATAAGTTTTAAATAAAGAGCAATAATATAATTTCCACAATGAATTTTCAAGAAGAGTTTACTTTACTTTTACGTGCCTGTTATCCAATAATTTATATCCCAACAAACGAGGAAGAAAGAGCCGAAAAAGCGATCGCCCTGGCAACAGAAAATGTAAGTAAACGTAGTGTTTATATTTGGGATTTTGTTAATGGATATCAAGAGAATCCTAACAATACAGGTTTTGGCAAGCGTAATCCCGTACAAGCATTAGAATTTGTCACCAGAATGCCAGCCAATGCAGGTGGGGTATTTATTTTGCGGGATTTTCAGCGTTTTTTAGATGATATTGCTGTTTCTCGCGAATTAAGAAATTTAGCCAGAGAACTTAAATCTCAGCCGAAAAATATTATTATAATTGCTCCTCAAGTGAGCATACCAGAAGAATTGACGGAAGTTATCACCGTAGTAGATTTTGCGCTACCTTCTATTTCTGAAATAAAAACCGAAATCGAACGCTTAATTTCAGCAACAGGACAAAATTTACCCGAACAACTTTTAGACGAACTAGTTCGAGCAGCACAAGGACTATCTTTAGAAAGAATTAGAAGAGTACTAACTAAGGCGATCGCTTCGAGTGGCAAGATCGAACCAGGGGATGTGGAATTGATTTTAGAAGAAAAACGTCAGTCAATTCGTCAGACACAAATATTAGATTATTATCCCGCTACCGAACAAATATCAGATATCGGTGGTTTAGACAACCTTAAAAGCTGGTTGTTAAGGCGAGGTGGTGCATTTAGCGAACAAGCAAGAGCTTATGGCTTACCAAACCCTAGAGGACTATTATTGGTGGGGATACAGGGGACAGGAAAGTCTCTTACAGCCAAAGCGATCGCTCATCATTGGCATATGCCCCTATTACGCCTTGATGTCGGACGTTTATTTGCGGGTTTGGTTGGTGAGTCTGAATCTCGTACTCGTCAAACTATTGAATTAGCCGAAGCTCTTTCACCCTGCATTTTATGGATCGATGAAATTGATAAAGGATTTGCTGGGATAGATGGAAAGGGAGATTCAGGAACAACTAGCCGTGTTTTTGGTACATTCATCAATTGGTTGGCGGAAAAGAAAACTCCCGTGTTTGTTGTCGCTACTGCTAATAATATTCAGGCGTTACCGCCAGAGATGTTGCGCAAAGGTCGATTTGACGAAATATTTTTTGTTGGTTTACCTTCAGAATCTGAGCGACAGGCGATTTTTCAGGTACATTTAGCAAAATTACGTCCCCATAATCTAGGCAATTATGACGTTAAGCGGTTAGCATATGAAACACCAGACTTTTCTGGGGCAGAAATTGAACAGACTATCATTGAGGCAATGCACATTGGCTTTAGTCAAAACCGTGATTTTGCCACCGATGATATTCTAGAAGCTGCTAGTCAGATTGTTCCCCTAGCAAAGACTGCTCAAGAGCAAATTGAATTTTTGCAAAAATGGGTGGCAGCAGGGAAGGCTCGTCTGGCTTCAAAAAACAACAACCTAAACGATCGCATTCAAAGTCAACTTAACTAAGAGATGACTAAATCTATAATTCTTCAACGTATATCAGCTACGGCTCAATTTATTTTAGGTTTCATTATTGGCATCAGCCTAATTGTCGGAGTGACTGGTAGTATGGTGTTCGCCTACTACAAACAAATGTCGGCATTACCTAAGAAACCAGTTTTTCCTGTTTCATCGGCAGAATCAACACCTAATGAAAGCGAGACGGAATCTGCAACTGCAATCGAACCATTTGAATCTGACACCACTTTTGAAGAGGAAAAAACTGCCGTTATTCCCGAACCAGAACCAGAACCAGAACCAAGAACCAGAACCAGAACTTCAGCTACCTGCCAATTCTTACTATGCGGTAGTTACTTGGCCTGAAGGATTGAGTCTTAGAGCCGAACCAAGTGTTGATGCAGAACGAGTAGGAGGAATTGAATACAATTCTAAAATTGCAATTTTGGAAGATTCTAATGATGGCAAATGGCAAAGAGTTATGTTGCCTTGGAATCAACAAGAAGGTTGGGTTAAGGGAGGCAATACTAAAAGAGCTTTATAGTTTGAACCTAATATTATTTCTTATTTATATCGAAAAGCGATCGCTATGGTTAAATCTGGTTAAAAAGGTAATACTGGGATCATAAATGCACAGGAGCTTAAATCCATGCAAAATCCCTATCTCAAACCAGTTATGGGATGTCTTCTCGGTAGTGCGGTTGGAGATGCTTTAGGACTGCCTTATGAAAGATTATCTAGAACAAGAATTCATAGATCCCATACGCCAATCAAAGGTCACAGTTTAATTCTTAACAAAGGAATGTTTTCGGATGATACCGAACATATTTGTATGACTGCACAATCTCTAATAGTTTCAGGTGGAGATTCTGAAAAGTTTGCTCGCGATTTGGGCTGGCGTTTGCGACTGTGGTTGTTAGGTTTTCCTGCTGGAATTGGTTTAGCTACTTTACAATCTTGCTTGAGGCTATGGATTGGTTTTTCTCCTCAAACAAGTGGTATTGATTCCGCAGGAAATGGTCCAGCAATGCGGAGTGCCATTATTGGAGTTTGTTATGGTGAAGATCGAGCTAAACTTGTTAGCTTAGTTGAAGCTTCGACGATTATTACTCACAATAATCATAAGGCAAGATTGGGCGCGATCGCTGTAGCTGTGGCTGCTTATTTGGCTTCTACAGGATTTACAGTTAAGCCTCAAGAGTATTATCAAACTCTCCAAGAATTTTTGCAGCATTCCTCAACAAAATTGCCCAGTATGGAGGAAAAAGAATTTTTAGATTTAATTGAACAAGCTTGTCTGAGTGTGGAACAAAACCAGTCAGGTGTTGCTTTTGCCGACAAACTATCTAACCAGAATGGTGTTAGCGGTTATATTTATAACACTGTTCCGATTGTGATTCAGGTATGGCTGAGAAATCAAAATCGATATTCTGAAGGGATTAAAGAAATAATTTATTTGGGTGGTGATACAGATACAACAGCAGCTATTTTAGGGGGTATTATCGGCGCATCAGTGGGAACGGCTGGAATTCGACAACAGTGGTTGGATGATATTATCGATTTTCCTCGCAGTATAAAATGGATTAAATCCCTGGGTAAGCGATTAGCTCAATCCCGTCAAACCCAATCTCCTCAGAAAGCTTTACCTCTAGCATTTTATTTGCTCCCTATTCGTAATCTAGTGTTTTTAGTTGTTGTTTTATTTCATGCTTGTTATCGTCTATTGCCATTCTGATTTAGAAAAAAGTTCTCAATCGAAGCGATCGCATAATAAATAGATTTTAATTAAATCTAAGTAAAAGCAAAATAACTTTCATTTGCCAAGAAATCAGCCGTAACAGATCGATTTGTTTCTGAGGCGTTACATAACATCTGCGATCGCTTTTTCTAAAACGCTTTGTTCTAAAGTAGTTAAAATAAATACCTCTTGTACTGTCTTACCCTGACGAGCGATAACCTTATAACCACCACGAATAGGGACAGAAATTTTTAGCTTGATTTTGGGTATATGACTTCTGGTTTTTTTGATTCCTGCCTGGAGTAATTGTGGTAATTCCCTCATATTTAACTAACTTTTCTCAAAATAGGAATCAAACCATCAAGATGAGTTGAATGATTCCAGACTAAACGACCATCAGAAGCCATAATATTATTCGCTACTTACTACTTATTAATCCTTCTCCAAAGGTGCCATAGTCAACCCAGCACGTTTCAGCTGTTGATGATATAGTTCGGCTTGTTCTTGGGGACCAACCCAGACTAGAGCTTGTCCCTGGGTATGTATTTCGTCAGCTAATTCTCTGGCGCGATCGCCACTCATTCCTGGAATATAGGTAACTAAGCATTCTATAACGTGCTTAAAGGTGTTGAAATCATCATTCAACACAATGATCTTATAGTTAGGATAGTGTTGCTTGATGGTTTGACTAGACTTTTCTTTGATTACTGTTGGTGTAGCAGTCATTCCCGTAAATCCTTATAATTTGACTCGATAGATACTTTTAATCGACTAATAGCAGTAATAACAGTAATTAGTCTTTGTTTACAAATAGTCTAGCTATTTTTAACTATTTCTCCAAAATCA
>CAWCWY010000029.1:0-65535 GCA_963799375.1 uncultured cyanobacterium | reverse complement strand
TCTTGCACTTTAATTCTGTAGAACAAGTCCTTAAGCAATTAGAACAACAGCCTGGTTGGGAAAAATTTCGCGACTATCGTCAAGTTTTAAAAGCCTGGGACAATACTGTCAACCAAAATATAGCCAAACATACTCGTCCTCTTTACATCAATCGACAAGTACTTTGGGTTGCAACTAAGGGTGCTTCTAGAGCGCAGGAGCTTTCTTTTCAACGCTATACCTTGCTAAAAAGACTTAATAAGCAATTACCCTTTGTCTTGAAGGATATTCGCTTTTCTTCTTCAGGATTCCATCACACACCAAATATTCAAGATGAAAAGAAGATCCTATTTACGATTAGTCAGCAGGATAGATCTCAGAAATCTAAAAATAATCTGAGTAATTTGTTATTCAGCGATCGAGAGATAGAAAATACTAGTGGTAAAAATTCGCCACAGGCAAAAGCAAAGGCAGCAGCGAAACACTGGTTGGGAACAATAAATCAAAACAGTCAAAATTCATCCTTGTCACCCTGTTTTATCTGTAATGCTTCAACCCCTATAGGAGAATTAGAACGATGGAATTCGTGTTATCTTTGTATCGCTCAAAAATGGTCGAAAGAATATAAACCCGCAACTTTTCCAGAATCAAAATAAATTATATCTTGAAGGTCGATTGGCTTTTTTGCGAATGATCCCTGTGGGCTTATTACCCTAGTCTCCATATATTTACGGATAAAAAAAGGTAGTTCTTGATACTTTTTTTTGATGGTTTATGTTTATTCATTAATAGATTATAAAGACAATCTAAAGTTATTGTAGTACCTGGGGATCATTCAAACCGTTGCTGCATATAAATTTCAATGGGATCGATGGGATTATGAAGAACAAGCAGAATAAAGATATCGGAATGGAATAAAACCAATTCTAGAAACCTAAATGAACGAAATCAATTTTTCAACTTCTGCCTGTCGTTACTGTCGCTTTTATGAGCCAGAAGGTCGCAGGGGCGGTTCATGCCAAATGCTGGGTGTGCCAGTCGAGAGTAGTTGGAAAGCCTGCGCTTTTGCTAGCCCTCCTTTTGAGACTACTTTAAAAAAATTAGAAGATATCTTTCAGCTAGATACTCCTGTAAATAGAGTGCCTAATCGAAACACATCTCCCACAACATCTGAGATTAAAGTCGAGGATAGTTTTCAAACAACAATTTCTCGTCAATCAGAGTAGATGATATTTGTCAATTTGACTTTTTCTGCTTGAAATAGAATTTTTCGATAAATCTTCAATTTCAAATAAAAATACAATTTAAATAACTTTAATCAAATCAATAATTTATCTATCACAATACGCCCCAAAATATCAGGAGCGTATTTTTTTGGGCAAAATTACCGAATAAATTTTATTTATTTATGGCAACCAAGGATATTGCTTAAAATCTGGAGGACGTTTTTCTAAAAAGGCTTGTTTTCCTTCTGCGCCCTCTTCTGTCATGTAATAAAGCATTGTAGCGTTGCCAGCAAGCTCTTGTATTCCAGCTTGCCCATCACAATCAGCATTGAAAGCAGCTTTGAGACAGCGTATTGCAATCGGACTTTTTTGTAGTATTTCTTTAGACCATTCAATTCCTTCTGCTTCTAGCTGATCGATTGGTACAACACGATTTACTAATCCCATTTCTAAAGCTTCCTGGGCATTATATTGACGACAAAGAAACCAGATCTCTCTGGCTTTTTTTTGTCCGACAATTCGAGCTAAATAGCTAGAGCCAAACCCACCATCAAAACTACCCACTTTGGGACCAGTTTGACCAAATATAGCGTTATCGGCAGCAATGGTAAGGTCACATAAAACATGAAGGACATGACCCCCACCAATGGCATATCCAGCGACTAAAGCAATGGTTACTTTGGGCAATGAACGAATTAATCGCTGTAAATCTAGTACGTTCAGTCTGGGTATACCATCATCATCTATATATCCCGCTTTACCGCGAATGCTTTGATCTCCTCCAGCGCAAAAAGCATATTTGCCGTCTGTATGAGGTCCTGCACCAGTCAGGAGTACTACGCCAACGGTTCTATCTTCACGAGCATCAATAAAAGCATCGTACATTTCAAAGATAGTTTTAGGACGAAAAGCATTACGCTTATGGGGACGGTTGATGGTTATTTTAGCGATACCATTATATTTTTGATAAATAATATCTTCGTAAGTTTTGGCTGTTTGCCATTCAACTTGCATAGGTTATTGCTACAGAAAGCAGAATTGTTGTTTTCTAAAATTAAATCATCTTTTTGAAGATTGAGGGACGACTTGGGAACTGGGCAGATCTTGCAGGAGTAGACTTTTATATTTAATGGCTTTAGCTAACCAAGAGACTAAGGGGCTTTGTTTATTAAACTTTAAGCATATTTTAGATACAATTGTTTGCTCTTTTTATAAGCGATTAAAGTGCTTGCTTATCCCTTTATTAAAAATCTACCATTGTAAGAACTGAGTAACATAGAAACAGGTATAATTCTTAATTAACTTTGTTTTAACTCTATCTATCTATATAGATATGTACATAGGGATCGAGACAAAACCAATCAAGATCTATATAAAGGATGAAAGACATTAGATAATTGAAAATTATAATAGTGAAAGACAAAACAAATCTTTTAAAACTCAGTATCCAAATAGAATTAATAACTTGGTTAAGTAAGTCTCAAAGTTCTATTTTCAAAAAATGACTAAAATAAAAATTATGCCTTGCCCCAATTGTGGCGATCGCGCTACTCGATATGTTACTGATAAAGATATAAAGCGGACTTCATGCGAACACTGTGATTATCTTTTGGTACAGTGCGCTAAAACTGGAAAGGTGATCGAAGCTTATGCTCCTGGTATCCGCAGTTATTGTAAGATCGATCCTGTTTCTGCTTAATTTTTTCAGGGATAAGCAAAGTTTTGGCGTAATACTTATTGTCCAAAACTTATAATATTTCATAAATATTTTTAGCGCACTAATGACTTTAATAGCATCTCAAAAAAACGACATTTGTAGCTATACGCAAAGCTTAAGCTACCTTAGAAGCCCTTAGTTGTCCGCAGGCTGCATCTGCCTCCAAACCGCGAGAATAGCGGACACTAACGGGTATGTTTGCCGATTCTAAAATATTACTAAATTCTTTGATTCTATATTGTCTTGGTCTTTGATAATCGACTTCGGAAATGGGATTATAAGGAATCAAATTTACGTGGGTTTGAAATCCTTTTAATTTCTGAGCCAACTCTTGGGCATTTTCAGGCAAATCGTTCACTCCAGACAGCAAAACATATTCAAAAGTAACTCTTCTTCCTGTTACCTGGACGTAATCTCGGCATTCATCCAACAAATTATCTATAGTGTATTTTCTGGCACTAGGAATCAACTGTTGTCGTAAAGCCTGATTGGAAGCATGAAGACTTACCGCTAAGACTATTTGCAGCTTGTGCTGTGCTAGCTGCTGAATTTTACCAGGAATTCCCACTGTAGATACTGTAAGCGATCGCGCTCCAATTCCCATATCTTGATTGAGGGATTTTACCGCAGAGACTACATTATCCATATTTGCCATAGGCTCGCCCATGCCCATAAATACGACGTTGCTGACTCTTCGTCCGAAGTCTTCTTGGACAGTAAGCACCTGATCGATAATTTCATTCGCCTCTAAATTGCGAGTAAAACCACCTTTTCCCGTAGCGCAAAAGTCGCAATCCATCGGACAGCCAACTTGGGAAGATACGCATACTGTTAAGCGTTTTGCGGTAGGTATACCAACTGCTTCAATAATTAAGCCATCAGCTAAACGCAGCAAATATTTACAAGTTTCATCGGGGGCAACACTGCGATAGTGAATAGTAGAGCGTCCAATAGGGTAGTCTGCCATTTCTTCGCGCCATTTTTTAGGAAAGACAGAAATATCTAAAAGCGATCGCGCTCCTTTTTGATATAACCATTGATATAGTTGCTTACCTCTATAGGCTGGCTGTCCTTGCTCTTGTACCCAGGCGGTTAATTCTTCTAAAGATTTACCTAATAAAACTTCTGAATTAGTAGATTTCTTGATAGTTTGTAGCGTCATTATATTTTGATGGTTTGAAAGGGATTTGATTAATTATTTAAGACATATTGCTTAATATAATCATCGTATATATTTAACAGTCTTTCTGTATATTTACAGATGGTTTAATTTTGGATAATCACTATAATCTTTTCAAATCCTTATAAACAAAAGAACAAATGATTCCTGACTTGCTTTTCGATCGATACGAAGATGAAGACTTAGTTACCCAGTTTGAAGAATATACAGTTGACGATTTGCGTTCAAATTTGCTCCAGTTGATTCAAACCAATGTAGTTTATTCTTATTGTGAAACTTTGATTGCAGAGGATATAGACTGCACGGAAGAAGATATTGCTAAAATTATTGAGTCTTGCAAAGGAAAGAATCAGGCTCTGCTCAATAATACTTTACCTTTTCGGGTCTTACATCAGCTAAAGAAAGTTAAAGATGAGCTTAAAGAAAGTAACTGTAGCAAACACGATACGATTAATCTAATTCTTAATTTGATTGTAGAGAACACATTACTTCATAGTACGTTGGCAAAATTTGCTTATAATTAAGCCCCTTAAAATCTCATATTTTGAGCAAGTATCTTATCAATCTTTATCGGTAAAAGTCTGTTTCACAATGGGGATAGTTTTTTCAGCTACTTCTTGATTTGGCTCTGATAAATTTTCAACATCTGGAGTTGCTTTAATATCTGAACTCGTGTCCGTCTCTGATACTTCTGTCAAAGTAGTAATTGCTTCTTTACCTTGTTCCTTAATGCGATCGCTTAGTCTGCGCAGCACTCCATTAATAAATCTAAATCCATCTTCATCAGAATACCTTTTAGCGAGTTCGACAGACTCATTAATAGCGACTCTTTCTGGTACCTCCAAATATAGTATTTCTGCTACAGCAATTCTTAAAATGTCGCGATCGACGTTTGCTAAACGGCTAAGTTGCCATGCCACCAAAACATTTTCAATTGACTGTTCGATTTCACGATGATAATCATTTACCGTCAAAATTAATTCTGCGGCATATTGTCTTACCTGCTCTTTGTTGGTAAGCTGCAAAAATTCAGGAAATTCAATTGCCATTCCCAAACGATTGACTGCTGCTTGGGATACTTCTAAAGCTTCTTTCAGCATCACCTTAGCACTATTGAGATCGCTGGCTCTTGTCTCGCTATTTAAAAGACGCTCCTCTCCTCGTTTAATCTCTGCTGAAGCAGTTTCAAGATTATCTTGAACTTCTATTGTCAGAGTACGAATGGCAGCCAAAATCAAACTATCCAAATCCTCTGAGTCTAATTGGTTTTTTTTGGTTTTAATTTGGCTAATACTTAATAGTGCTAATTCACGAGCAATACTGCGGGGTTGTTTGCGGAGAGCCATTTTCTATTTAAATGAATAATAAATACTCAAGGATAAATTTGAAGCCAAATCATTATACAGCTTAGTTTTTCTAACTTTCTTCCTCTATGGGAACTAGTCCCGCTTTTTGAGTAGGTAAGGTAGTATCTATAGGTACTTCTTTGCGAGTTGGGATAGAAACAGGTGGTTTGACTGTGGTTTCGGGACTGACAATTCCACCAGATATCAATACTTTGAACGCATCCTCAATCGAAATATCAATATCGATCGCTTCGGCTTGAGGAATCACAGCATACCATCCTGACGTGGGATTAGGAGTGGTAGGGATAAAAACATTAATCATTTCTTCGGGGAAGTTTTTCTGTAACAAAGGACTGGCTTTGCCCGTTACAAATCCCATTGTCCAGATTCCCTTACGGGGATATTCGAGCATGATGACCCTTCTAAATTTGGTTTTAGAATCACCCAACAGAGTTTCTAAAATCTGCTTTAAGGTTTTGTATACCGAGCCAGCTAAGGGAATTGCCTGCAAAAACTGCTCTCCAAAATCCAACAGCCAACGACCAGCAATGTTTCGCGCCATTAAGCCTATAATTAGGATACTTAAAAGAGGTACGGCTAACCCAACAGTGAAATTGAGAATATTGGTGACAACTGGATCTAACCCATCAAAAGGATTGATCTGTTTGGGAATACGGGTAAATAAATCGATCGCCCATTTAGCAATGGATATTGACAACCAAATTGTTGTTGCTAGGGGAATCACCACCAGCAATCCAGCAATCAAATCGTTTTTCAAATCTTGTTTTAAGCGTTGCAGCACAGAGCTATTACTCTCCTCACAACTAGTATTTGTATTGTTTTACTTCTAATATCAGTTTTAAAGCTTATAAAGAATTGTTGCAAGTATTGACTTTGTTTGTTTTTTATGAATGATGCTAGTTTTTTAAAAATTAAAGAATTAAACATTTTTACTGAAAAAATTCTCAATGATACATTCTACCTTTCCACGCCATACATTTATTAATCAACAGATATTTAGAAACCTAGAAAAAAAATAAATATACTTAAGTTTTTGATAGCTTATGAAGGTAAGTTTTAAAATCTATCTAAACCCTTCTCTTATTCAGCCAAAAACGGCAGTCTAAACCATTATGAACAAAAATATTGAAGTTTTGTCCGATAAAACTGCTTTGATTGAGCGATCGCGAGAAATCGTTCTAGATCGGTTACACCAGGCTTTAGAGTCAAGAGATAAATTCACCATCGCTTTATCTGGAGGCAGTACCCCTAAACCGTTATATGAAGCCTTGGGCAACGAATCCTTACCTTGGTCAAAAATCCATATCTTTTGGGGAGACGAGCGTTATGTCTCTGCTAGTCATCAAGACAGTAATCAGCTGATGGCACGTCAAGCCTGGCTAGATAAAGTGGATATTCCAGCGAGCAATATTCATCCGATGAATACAGGGGCGAAAAACCCCCAGAAAGACGCAGAACAGCACGCTCGCGAACTACAGGAGTTTTTCCAGACTCAACCAGGAGAATTTCCCGCATTTGACCTGATTTTATTGGGAATGGGGGATGATGGACATACAGCATCTCTATTTCCCCATACTGAGGCTTTATCAGTAAGAGATCGCTTGGTAACGGTGGGCAACAAGGACGGTCAACCTAGAATTACCTTCACCGTACCATTGATTAATCAGGCTCGTTGTGTCTTATTTGTGGTAGCAGGGGCAAACAAACGTCCCGCTCTTAAAGAAGTGTTTGCCGAACAATCCGATGCCATGAATTATCCTTCTCGCTTGATTCAACCTAAAGGAGAACTTTTGTGGTTATTAGATGAAAGTGCAGCAGCAGAACTATAAAATACACAAAAAAACTTTTGATAGATAATAGTATTTCGCCAGTAAATTTTTTAAAACCATAACTCAGTAGTATAGTGGGATTAAAAAAACCATATTGGTTCAATCCCATAGCAGTGTAATAGTTTAGATTATTAGTTAAGTTTCAAAATACCTATGATTACTTGCCCCAGTTGCAATCATCAAAATCCAGAAGGATCTTTGCAATGTGAAAATTGCTATACTCCTCTGCCAGCTACCACTAGCTGCCCCAATTGTGGAACATCGGTACAGGCTGATGCCACTTTTTGTGGTCAATGTGGTTTTAACCTACAGGCAGAGAATCCACTCACTGAGACTTCTGTTAAAGAAGTTGAGGAGACAGCAATTGGTTCATTGCCAAACATATCTTTGGAAGAGTTATCATCGACTGGTGCAATTCCTGAGATGCCCCTATCTGAAGTAGAATCAGGTATTCTACCTGAAACTGCCATGTCCTCTCCTATTAGTAGTCCCTGGGATGATGAAGACGAAGATATGACGATAGGACAACCCAAAACCTTCCCTGAATCTAACCTAGAACCCACGGAAATGATGGATGTGCCTTCTCCTCCAGACATCGATATAGAAGAAACCACGGGTGTAAACCCAGATGTGGCGAATAAGATGCCTTGGGAAGCAGAGTCTCCAAATTTGGATATCGACCTAGATGGAATTAGAATAGAACCAGAAGTTGAGGTTAAACCAGATATTACAGTTGAACCAGAACCCGAACCAGAAGTCGAGGAAATTACCACTGCTACTAATATTAGTTCCGTACCTCAATTAGAACCTTCTGTAGCAGCTAACTTCGTTGGAGCAACTCAACTACAGATACAGACAGCTAGTCTTTTGCATCTACAAACTAATACCACAATTGAAATAGCCGACAATTTAGATGTGGTTCATATTGGAAAACCTAATGGTCAAATTCCTCCTGATATTGATGTAGCAGGTTTTCCTGATTCTGAAGTTGTGTCAAGACTTCATGCTGACATCAGAATTGAAGGAGATACTTTCTACTTAGAAGATACGGGTAGTTCTAATGGGACTTACGTAAATCATACTCCTTTGCTACAGGGAAATCGTCATCGACTACGATCTGGCGATCGCATTGCTTTGGGTAAAGGCGATTTAGTAACCTTTATTTTTCAACTAGGTTAGACAACTGATATTACGCAAAGACTAAGATATGCTTAAGTTTTAACGTAATGCTAAGTCAGTTTGCAGGGTCAAATCCAAATCGTTGTTGGGGTCAATGGAAACTAATTCTGCTTCGTTTCCTCCCAACAGCAATCCAGCGATCGCGCCTGCTCCTGCACCTCCCAAAACTTCTAAAAATTCGATATCACCAAAGATTTCGGACAATACAGTAGCAGCAGCAGCACCGATGGCTGCCCCCTGCAATATTTGTTTGGCGTTCGCGCCTTTTTTAATAGTCTCTCGGCGAGTGACTACATCAGAAAAGGCATCAATCCTTTGAACTGTACCATCGGGAAGTATTAGTTCTTGCGCCACAAAAAAAGAACCAGATTCGTCTGCGTTAGGTCGAATTTCACCAGTTATTTCGCTACCGTAGGGAATCAAAACGTTACGGCGACTATCTTTGACATCTGCTGCCACGTATAAGCTTAAAGGAACAGTTTCTTCAGGGGTAACTAAAATTTTGTCTTCGTCATACTCGACAGGAATGACAAATCCTCTAGGAACTGTGTTAGGTCGAACTTCCAAGTCGCGGTTAGGCTGTTGGGGAGAATTATAAATTCTTGGTTTACTGGGTTGATTGGGAAAAAGTTGTGCTTGAACGGGGGTTACATTGGCGAGAGAAGCGATTGTTGCTATGGTAGCAGTCAAAGTTATGGAAATAGAGGTGGTTACTTTTGAGTATTTTGCGTTAAACATAACTAGGCAAAAATTATTCTCATATAGATATTAGATATGACCCATTGACGCAGAGTTTTTCATCATAGTTCCAGATAATGATGTGTTCTAAACCTAATTCTTAGTTCCCAAAACCCCTTATTTTCCGTAAGACAGACTAGAATAACCCATGCTAGAATCCCATGTGCGCCCCGAAAAAAAACCAAGAACACTGCCAAAAGATCGGGCAAAAGTTTTGTTAAGTAAAAACAAGAAGTTAATTTTAATCGTTTTATTAAGCATTTTTGGTTGTTTGATTTGGCAGAATAGTTATCGGTTATCTCAGTCTCAAAAAAAATCAGAACAATCTTTAACAGAATCTTCTTTAGTTAAGTTACGAGCTATTTCCCCTTCAGCCAGACTATCTCAACTGACAGAGATTGCTCAAGACAGCAAAAAACGAGACAGCGAAGCAACAATGCGCGATCGCCACCGCGCTCTTTATTTATTAGCCTCGGATTTAATTCAACAACAAAAGGGAGAATTGGCTCTAACCTATCTTCAAGGATTAGGCAAAGACTATCCCCTGCTGCGTCCGCAAATTTTGTTAAAAATTGCTCAAGCATATCAGCAAGACAAACAGGAAAAAGCTGCTCAAAGAACTCTTAAGTATTTAATTAAAACCTATCCCGCTTCCCCCGTAACGGCTAACGCCCTCTCACTGTTAGAAGAGAATAAAGCTCAAAATGAAGCCAGGTTAATTAAAGAATTTCCCTATCATCCTATTACCCAGAAAATTGCCCGTCAACGTCTAAAGCAAGATCCCCAACAATTTGAACTGCTGCTGCTGTTGGCAAAATATAGTCGAGACTCAGATCTCAACCAAATTCGCGATCGCCTAGTTTTAAAATACCCTGCCAATCTAACTCCAGAAGATTGGGAAGCGATCGCCGATGGCTATTGGCGGGATGAAGAACATCGTAAAGCTGCCGATGCCTATATATATGCCTCTTCGACCCCACGCAACCTATATCGTGCTGCAAGGGGTTTCCATCGTAACGGCAACATAGACACGGCAAAGACAGCTTATCAGAGGCTATTGAGCGAATATCACGATGCTAGAGAAGCAGGAGAAGCCCTGGTATATCTAGCCAGTATTTCTAGTGGTGATGAAGCGGTGGTGTATTTAGAAAAAGCGATCGCTAAATTTCCTGAAAATGCTCCTAACGCCTACCTTTCAAAAGCGATCGTTCACGAACGTTTTGATAAGAATGTTGCTGCAGAGTGATCGCGTCAAAATCTTTTAAATAAATATAGTGATTCAACCGCTGCGGGGGAATATCGCTGGAAAACTGCCCAAAGAGCTAGCAGCCAATGGTAATAAAAATGACGCTTGGCAATGGATGCAGCCTTTAGTTAAATCAAAGTCTACCGAACAACAAGACTTTGCCCCAAAAGCCCTTTATTGGACGGGTAAATGGGCTACAGAAATTGGTCAGCCAGCCAATGCCTCAACAGCTTTCACAAAAGTAATTAAGCAATATCCCCAATCATATTGGGCATGGCGATCGGCTATTATGCTTGGTTGGGATGTAGGGGATTTTAATCAATTGCGTCCTCTTTCTCCCGATTTGGATTTAACCACGAACTATAGTCCTTTACCTGTAGGCTCAACCGCACTACAAGAACTGTATTTATTAGGGCAATATTATGATGCCAACCTAATGTTGCAAGCCGAAATTGAACAACCCCAACAAATTTCGGTTGATGAGCAGTTTAGCGAAGGCGTGTTAAAAATTGCTTTGGGTGAATATAGTACAGGAATGCAGGAAATTTGGGATTTAACCAAGCGAGAAACCCCTCAAGAATTAGCCCAATGGAAAGCCCTGCGTCAAACTACTGCTTATTGGCATGGTTTGTTTCCTTTCCCCTATCAAGACAAAATTCTTCAATACGCTAAACAAGAGGATATCAATCCTTTACTAATTCTTTCTGTGATGCGTAAAGAATCTACCTTTGACCCCGAAATCGATTCGGTGGTAGGTGCAGTAGGTTTAATGCAAATTGTTCCTCCTACCGCCGACTGGGTAGCCCAGCAAATTAATTTACCAGAATATTCTTTGACTAATCCCGAAGATAATATTCGCATTGGTACGTGGTATCTTCAACACAACCATCGTCGTTATGAAGATAGCTCTTTATATGCTGTTGCCAGCTATAACGCGGGGACAGGCAATGTAAGCTCTTGGCTAAACAGATACGACACCAAAGATCGGGATCGATTTATCGAGCAAATACCTTTCCCTGAAACCAAAGATTATGTTGAAGGAGTGTTTGGTAACTATTGGAACTATCTGCGACTATACAACCCTGAGATACGTCAGAAAATGAATTCGTTGACTAAAGATCAATAATTATTAATCATCAATTGCTAATTAATAATCAATAATTGATTAATCGCGATCGAGGAAAAAGTTTGAACAAGCTATTACAGATAGCCCGTGCGATCGATTTAATCAATGAATGGATTGGTCGTCTGACTTACTGGCTAGTATTATTAATGGTGGCAGTAGGAGCGTGGAATGTATTAGGAAGATATATCGGGCGCATCATCGGTACTAATCTTACTTCCAATGCCCTAATTGAAATTCAGTGGTATTTGTTTGATGTGGTGTTTTTATTTGGTGCAGCCTATGCCCTTAAATATAACGATCATGTCAGAGTGGATATTTTTTATAAGGGTTGGAGTCGCCGTCGTCAGGCTTTAGCTAATTTTTTGGGCAATATTTTATTTTTAATTCCTTTTAGCTCTTTAATAATTTACTATTCTTGGGGAACAGCAGCAAGTTCTTGGAAGATACGGGAAATGTCCCCCGATCCTGGCGGTTTACCTCGCTATCCCATCAAATCAGCTATTATTTTGGCTTTTATCTTATTAATCTTGCAAGGAATATCCGAGGCAATTAAAAATTGGCATATTTATCAAGAAAATAGCACCAGTCAGGAGGATAGCTAGATGAGTTACGACTGGTTGGGGATGGCAATGTTTGCGGGGGCATTAGTTTTACTATCCGTTGGTTTTCCTGTGGCATTCTCTTTAGGAGGAGTGGCAATATTGTTTGCCCTAATTGGTGCAGCGGTGGGGGAATTTAGCTTTAGTTTTTTTAATGCTATGCCAAGCCGTATTTTTGGCATTATGGCTAACTATACCCTCCTGGCAATTCCCTATTTCATCTTTCTCGGTTCGATGCTAGAGAAAACTGGCATCGCCGAAAAGCTACTTGAAACAATGGGCATCCTTTTTGGTAGAGTCAGGGGTGGTTTAGCTTTAGCAGTAGTAATCGTCGGGGCATTACTCGCTGCATCCACAGGAGTCGTGGCTGCAACGGTAGTAGCGATGGGTTTAATCTCTCTGCCTATTATGCTGCGCTATGGCTACAGTAAAGAATTAGCTGCGGGGGTAATTGTTGCATCGGGAACACTGGGACAAATTATTCCCCCTAGCGTCGTGCTAGTAGTTTTGGGAGATCAGTTAGGTATTCCCGTGGGTGACTTATTTATCGGCTCGTTGATTCCTGGGCTAATGATGGCAACGGCGTTTGCTCTCCATGTATTGATTGTTGCTTATTTAAAACCTGAAGTCGCCCCAGCTTTACCCCCTAGCGTCAGAATTGGCGGTAAAAAGCTTTTAGTTCGAGTCATAACGGTAATGTTTCCGCCTTTAATACTGATTATGGTGGTGTTGGGCAGTATTTTCTTTGGTATCGCCACCCCCACAGAAGCAGGTGCATTAGGTTCTGTAGGCGACAATAATATTAGCTGCGGTTAATCGTCAACTAAGTTGGGCAGCATTGCGAGAAGTGTGCGACGCAACCATGCGAATTACCACCATGGTAATGTTTATTTTACTCGGCTCTACGGCATTTAGTTTGGTCTTTAGAGGCTTGGGAGGCGATCGCTTTATGGAAAGTCTCCTAATTGATATTCCAGGGGGGACAATCGGCTTTTTACTAGTCAATATGCTGGTAATCTTCTTTTTAGGCTTCTTTATCGATTTCTTTGAAATTGCCTTTATCGTCATTCCCATCTTTGCCCCCGTAGCCCAACAATTAGGGATAGATTTAGTTTGGTATGGGGTGATTATCGGGGCTAATCTACAAACTTCTTTCCTAACTCCGCCCTTTGGCTTTGCTCTCTTCTATTTACGAGGGGTAGCACCACCAGAACTTAAAACAGAGGATATCTATCGCGGGGCAATTCCTTTTATTTGCTTGCAGCTTTTAGTACTGGCTTTAATTATTATCTTTCCGCAGATAGTTAGCTTCTTACCTTCTTTAAGTGCATCACCAGGGGCAGTCTGATTAGAAGAAGAATATTGATTTATAGCTATCCAAAGAAAACTTGCCAAGCGACAATGTGTAGGGCTAAATCGGCGATCGCATGACTGAAGTAGTTACTCCAAATTGAACGATAACGACGATAATATTCTGACCAGACAACGCCAGCCACAAAAACTCCTAAACTTCCTATTAAAGTTACGCGCCAGTCTGTAAATGCTGCTAAACCAACTACATGATGGAGGGTAAAAAACAAAGCACTGAGGGGAACGGCAATTTCTCTAGCCAATAATTCTTCGCATCGAGAGTAGACAAACCAACGCCAAAAATATTCTTCAATTAAAGCATTAATCAAAATAAAATAAGCACCCCCCAAAATAAAAGCCTGTCGATCTATATCGGCAACTGTTTGTAATCTATCTCTGACAAGATTTACATTAATCCAAGATCGTAAAAATAACCAATAGATTGCCAAGATTAGACAAAACATTATTAGTCCAATTGTTATTCCAGTTATCCAATCAAGCATTTTAGGTCTGGATATTATTACAGGTTTGCCCTCAATCTTTAATAACCAAATAATTGGCAAACAAAATAGCCAAATCTGGCAAATTACCAATGTTGTCTGTCCGACTATCCCTGGTGCAACCCAGAGAGACATAAACGCTCCGATACTAGTAAATGGCACGCTAATTAATAAAGCAATTAAACTACGAGATTTATAAGTCAATGTCATACACACTTGTTGTTAGAATTCCTTTACCCAAAGCGATCACCAGAAACAGTTTGATTTTCTAAAGTTATAATTTGTAGAGATATAATTTATTTAATTTATTTCTAAAGTATGAGTCTAGAACATCTTCTATTAGTTGGATTGATACCCGCTATTATTTTGCTTATTTTTCCCAAAATAAATTATGTTTTCAGAAGCATTTTAGTTTCGTTAACAAGTACTTTAATTGTGACTTTAATTGAGGAATTAAATAAGACTGTCAAAATTGGCATCCGTTTAGTTGCTTTGATAGTATTTACGTTTGTTTTTACGCGGATATTTTAAAATTAAAAATAATTATAAAAATAGACTTTATTTAGAAAAAGTGCAGAAGGTAGATGAGCAAATTGCGATCGCTTTAACCAGACTAACAAGTATTTCCAATTCTTTACTCTATACAGCAATACGCATTTGTATTAGAACACTTCCTACTTCTTACTTCCTACTTCTGTACGGGCGAACGGCCGTTCGCACCCTACTACTTCCTACTTACGAACAGTTAACTTTTCCGTCCTAACCAATCAACTTACTGCGATATAAGGTAAACAGCATGGATGATAACCAACAGCCCCTCGAACCAAATACACCAGATATGGGGGGAGGATTGCCCGTAATCAAATATTGGGCAGAACATACCCTATCCCCAGAAGGAGCAAAACTTGTGGCAAACACTATTACATAAAAGTGCCTGCTTGTCTTGTTCTTGGGGAACGGGGGGACAAAAAGGAGGCTTTACTAACGAGGAGGGAGAAAAGCTACAGCGTTGCATGAAAAGTGTGGAGGCAATTTCGGCTGAAATCCAACCTGGAATTAGTAAGAGTTTCTTTGAACAGCAGACGATAGAAAAGCTTCAGCAATTAACCTCACAAGAAGCAGATCGATTAGGGCGGTGGAGTTTTCCTGTAATTCTATCTCCAGGCAATACCCACTATCAAAAAATTAGTTGGGATGAAATTTATCAAATTGCCCACACAGCTTTTAAGCAAAGTCCAGAACGAGTAGCATCCTATAGTTCGGGAAGATCCTCCAACGAAGCTGCATTTCTATTGCAGTTGATGATGCGAACTTTGGGGTCAAACAACCTTGCTGATTGTTCCGATCTTTGTCATGCCCCTTCAACATTTGGACTAAAGCAGATTTTTGGCACTGGCACATCAATGGTCAGTCTGAAAAGCCTTAAGGCAACTGATTGTGTGGTGCTAGCAGGTTCTAATGCTTCATATAATCATCCTCGCCTGATGAACGAGTTGATTAAATTACGAGAACGAGGCGGGAAGGTCATTGTAATCAATCCAGTTAAAGAAAGAGGATTGGTCAAATTTGCTTCTCCTGCTTTTCCTGTTAAATCTCTGTTTACTGGTTCTGATATTGCTTCTATTTATTTACAGCCCATTCCTGGTAGTGACGTAGCACTGTTTGTCGGGATTCAGAAATCTTTAATTGAACAAGATCGAATAGATCGCGAATTTTTGCAAGCATATACCGAAAATTGGTCGGAGATTATCGATCGCGCTACTGCTACTGATTGGGAGACAATTGTTGATACTTGTGGCGTACCAAGAACAGAAATTGAAGTTGCAGCCCAAATTATTGCAGATTCTCCCAAAGTTGTCTTTGCTTGGGCAATGGGCATTACGCAACAGCAAAATGGAGTCGATAATGTCGCCAGTATTGCCAACACTGCCCTGTTAACTGGCAATGTCGGTCGCTTCGGTGCGGGATTGATGCCTGTCAGGGGACATTCCAACGTTCAGGGTTTTGGTTCGATGGGGGTTACAGTCGATCTTAAAAAAGAAATTCAGCAATCTTTAGAAAAACTGCTGGGTCATTCTTTAAGTCGAGTACCAGGATATGACGCACAGGCTTTGATTACAGCAGCGGATGAAGGCAAAGTAGACACTCTAATTTGCGTGGGAGGTAACTTGTACGGTGCAAGTCCCAATTCCCATAAGGTCAAGCGGGCTTTAGGGAAAATTAAAACAATTATTTATTTGGCTACTAAACCCAACCTGGGACATTTTCATGGTTTAGCAGCAGAAAACACAATTATTGTTCCTGTTTTTAATCGTTTTGAAAATCCTCATAAAACTACAGTAGAGTCGGGTAATAATTTTGTCCGTCTTAATGATGAAGGTAAAACTCATCTCAAGGACGCAGATCTAATTCCAGAGGTAGATTTTTTAACCGAACTGGCACATAGAATTCATGGAGAATATCCCGTTAATTGGCGCAAGCTACAGGATACCAAATACGTGCGAGAACTGATTGCCCAAACAATTCCTGGGTATGAAAAAATAGCAAGCATTGATGAAACTAAAGAAGAATTTACGATCGCTGGCAGAATTTTCAATCAACCTCATTTCTCTACCCCCTCTGGTAAAGCTGAAATGTTCCCTACCCCCTTACCTAGTTTAACCCTGCCCAAAGCCGAAGAATTTGCCGTCGATAATTACTCTCGCGCAATAGTTTTGGCATTAATGACAGGGCGCGGTTATGCCCAACACAATACGGTGGTTTATCGCCTCGAAGACAAGTATCGCAGAATTACTCATCGCAATTGTATTTTGATGAATCGTGAAGATGCCGAAAGTGTGGGATTGCCAGAACACCAAAGGGTAACAGTTAAAGGAAATGCTGGTCAGCTAGAAGATATTGAGGTTATTTATGGTCAAGTTCGACCTGGGGCTGCTTTAATGTTTTATCCAGAAGTTAATGTAATTTTTGATGCCCCAATCGAGTCTCGTTCTGGTACGCCCGCTTTCAAACGAGTACCTGTTTTAGTTTATACGCTGTAGTCAGATTGAATTTAAATTAACGATGTTTTAACAAATCTTCAACTGTCAGATCTATATCTCTAGCAATTTGTCTTAACAGTCTGGGCGAAATATCACGTCCTTTATGGAAGGGTACTGTTGTAGCTCGACCATCTAGATTACGAAATTGTTTGTGCGAACCTTTTTGGCGTACTTCTGAAAATCCAAGATTGTTTAAAATTCGGACAACTTCTTGCGGTTTTAAGACGGGAATATTGCTCATGAACTATTAAACGGTAATTTGTTGTGTACCAACGAACTCAGTTTCAAAGATTTGATTTTCATCTTCTAAAAGCATTTCAATGACTTCCCTGAGATTTTCAGTTAACTCATCTAAGGTTTCTCCTTGAGAATGCGCTCCTTTAAACCCAGGAACATAACCAACATAGAGATTAGTATCTAAATCTCGTTCGACAATCGCTGTAAACGTTTTCATGCCTGTTATATGTTTTTAAAGATAGTTTTGGATATTAATCTTGATTATCTCATTTTTGAAAAATTGTAATAGACGCGATCGCAATAAATCAATCAACAACACCAACCAATAACCCCATCTGCGAATAGCAGAGGGAATCCTTTAGGGTTCATCTGTGGATATAAACTCAATAAACCTGAGATAATAAACAGCGATTAAGATAAAACAAGTAAAGTACAACCAAATATTTTGCCAACATATACAGATATGCTTTTCGCTGCTTTTCAGTCTCCTGGTCCGATACTTTTTGAATTAGGTCCAATTGTCGTCCGTTGGTATGGTTTACTAATTGCTTCAGCGGTTTTAATCGGTCTAAATCTTTCACAATATTTAGCCAAGCGTCGCAAAGTCGATCCAGAATTACTCGGTGACTTGGCTATCTGGTTAGTTCTCTTCGCCATTCCCGCAGCCAGAATCTATTACGTTTTATTTGAATGGCAACAATATGCCCAACGTCCAGAAGATATCATTGCGATTTGGAAAGGAGGTATAGCCATTCATGGGGCAATTATTGGCGGTACTTTGGGGACAATTATTTTTGCTCGTCTTAATCGCGTCTCGTTATGGCAATTGCTAGACTTGGTAGTGCCTTCGGTTATTTTAGGTCAAGCGATTGGGCGGTGGGGTAATTTCTTCAATTCCGAAGCCTTTGGTAAACCAACAGATCTACCTTGGAAGCTTTATATTGCCCCTCGCTATCGTCCTTTTGAATTATTGAACAACGAATATTTTCACCCCACCTTTTTATACGAGTCCCTTTGGAATCTGGGAGTATTTGCCATCTTGCTATGGTTGTTCTTCTGGGGTTTGAAACATCGTAATCGCCTTAAAACAGGAACATTGGCAGGAGTATATTTAATTGCCTATAGTTTGGGTCGGGTCTGGATTGAATGGTTGCGTACTGATAGTCTAATGTTAGGTCCATTAAAAGTTGCTCAAGTAATTAGCTTAGGCGCGATCGCTCTAGGTCTTTTAATCTTAGCTTGGCTTTACTTGTTCAAACGTCCTCTACCTGATGTTGTTTCTCCTCGAAAACAACAAACAACTACTAAATAAATAAAATAAATAAGATTGCGTGACTGGATAACTAAAAGCGATCGCAACTGATAGCTAATCAATGATAAATGGTAAATGATAAATGATAAATGAAATGACTCTTAAACCTGCGGTATATATTATTGGTGCAGGACCAGGAGATCCTGAATTACTGACCCTCAAAGCCTATAAAATCCTCGCTCAAGCGGATGTAATTCTTTATGCTGATTCCTTAGTCCCCAAACAAATATTGCAGGATGTGCGAGATGATGCAGAATTAGTCGCTACGGGAAATAAAACCCTAGAGCAAATTATCCCCTTAGCGATCGCTAGAGTCAGAGAAGGCAAATCCGTCGTGCGTCTTCATTCTGGGGATCTTACTTTGTATAGTGCGATCGGCGAACAAATGCAGGCTTTTAGCGATGCGAATATTCCCTTTGAGCTTATTCCTGGTATCAGTGCATTTCAGGCTGCTGCTGCCAAACTAAGCACCGAATTAACTATCCCTGAGCTAGTCCAAACAATCATTTTAACGAGGATTAGCGGTAAAGCATCTTCTGTACCCGATGCTGAAGAATTATCGTCTCTTGCTGCCCATAAAGCTAGTTTATGCCTGTATTTAGCTGCTCGTCATATTGAAAAGGCTCAACATAAATTGCTGCAACATTACCCAGCAGATACCCCAGTGGCAGTATGCTATCGCGTAGGTTGGCAAGACGAGCAAATTTGGGTAGTACCCTTAGAAAAAATGGCTGCGGTGACGAGAGAACACGATCTGATTCGCACTACCCTATATTTAATTAGTCCTGCACTCCAAGAAAACGTCACCACGCGATCGCGTTTATATCATCCCGAACATTCTCATCTGTTCCGTCCTAATAACAAAAGAGAGAAAGAAACTAGCGTTTAAAATACCAAAAATAGTTAAAGCAAGATGACTACCGCTTACTTTAGTGCCTTGCTGCACTAACTAGGATATATTTGTCTGAGAGAATGACCAAGGAACAAAATATTACAAGGAGATAGCTTTGGATAGCAATCAAACTCAGAAGATAGCCGACGCACTAAAAGTAGCTCGTTCCGTAGCATGGGGAGCAGCGGATATTCTTAGTTCTTTTTATCACAAGGACACCTCAGACCTAGATATTAAAGATAAAAAAGATGGCCCCGTTACCGAAGCTGACATGGCAGCTAATAGATATATTGTAGGTAGGCTAAAAGAGGAATTAGGAACAGAAGAGTTTGGTTACTTATCGGAAGAAACTTTTGATGTCAAAAAAGCCGAACCAGTAGACCATGATTGGGTATGGATCATCGATCCTCTTGATGGTACTAGAGATTTTATCGACAAGACTGGTGAATATGGGATGCACATCGCCTTGGCTTATCAAGGTCGTCCCGTCATTGGTATTGTGGCTATTCCTGAGTCAGAAAAAGTTTATTTCTCTTCTAAAGACCAAGGTAGCTTTGTTGAAACCAAAGACGGTACTGTTACCCCAATTAAAGTAAGCGATCGCCATAAAATCGAAGAGCTATACTTAATTGTAAGTCGTTCTCACCGTGACGATCGCTTTCAAAAGTTAATCGATGGTTTGCCTTTTGCTGGGAAGAAATACATGGGGGGTGTTGGCGGAAAGATTTCGACCTTGTTAGAACAAGAATCTGATGTTTATATCTCTTTATCAGGTAAATCGGCTGCTAAAGATTGGGATTTTGCTGCCCCTGAGCTAATCCTTACGGAAGCTGGCGGTAAGTTTACCTATGTTAATGGCAAACCTGTTTATTATAATCAGGGTGATGTCAAACGTTGGGGCTGTATTGTTGCGACCAACGGTCATTGTCACGAAGAACTTTGTCAAAAAGCCACTGCAATGCTTGAAGAAATCGATCAAGGTTAATCGATCGATTGCCCAGGCAAAATATATTTGTCTGGGTTTATAAATATAATTTGCTTAATCTGCATCAATCTTCGATCGCTTGACCTTAATAACTGCTTGGCGAAAACCCAAAACTACCAAGATGTTGGAAAGAGTCAGAAACATCTCTGCACTTCCATGTAACCAATCAACATTAGCTAAGGATTTACCGTAATGAGATTGGGCATAAATTCCCGCAGGAATCGTAACAGCTACGAAAATTAAAAGCACATAAAATCCAATCAAGGCTAGACGGGGGGTTTTTCCCGAGCGAGTCAGAAACCACAAAAAACCTAGATAGGGAAACAACGAAATTGCAAACAAACTTTCTTTATTCATCTGAAGCTATTATTTAATTTCTGACTGCATTGAACTACGCCAAATTCCCCAAGCAGCAATACAAACCGTAAAGTTTCCTACCACAGTCATAGACGCCTGTAGAATAACCAGCCATTCTAAAGACTGAGAATTATCAAAGAAATGCCAGGTACAGGCACACATTGCACTCACTAATGCAGGTAACATAGCGAATGACAAATTATACCAAGAGCGATCGCCTGTAACATTTCCATATTGCCAAATATAATATATTGCTGCAGCCCATTCTAGGACGCTTGAGACATGAACTACCCAGGTTGGAATTGATAATGCGTGCATTTTATAATTACTGATTACTAATTGTTGGGTTACGCAAATCAATTGGATATCTTAGTTTCTAGCCACTGTATTACTTCTTTGCCCAAATTGACATTGTTTAGCCTGTCTATTTCTCTAATACCTGTAGGACTAGTAACATTGACCTCTGTCAGATAGCCACCAATGACATCAATACCGACAAAATAAAGATTGTCAGCTTTTAACTGGGGTGCAACCACATCGCAAATTTCTTTTTCCCTCTCAGTAATATCTACTTTTTCCGCTTTTCCTCCTACTGCCATATTTCCTCGAAATTCATTACCGCTAGGAACACGATTTACTGCACCAATTGGTTTGCCATCAAGTAAAATAATTCTTTTATCACCTTCTTTGGCAGCAGGTAAATATTCCTGTACCATAACGGGTTCACGCCCCCTTTGGGTGCTAACTTCAACTATGGAGTTAAAATTGCGATCGCCCTCTTTTAAGAATAATATTCCTTCTCCCCCTTTGCCTCCCAGTGGTTTTAATACAGCGGTTTTCTTCTCATTAACAAATTTGGCAATTACTGCTTTGTCCTGACTAACAATGGTTTCGGGAATAACGGAAGTAAACTGAAGGGCGTATACTTTTTCGTTGGCAGTTCTCAATCCTTGGGGAGAATTTACCACTAAAGTTTTGCGACTATCTATTAAATCCAGAATATAGGTTGTATACAAATAAGGAACAGTTACAGGAGGATCGGTACGCATAAATACCGCGTCCATTTCCTCCAAGCTAGTAAAAATGCGATCGCCTACATCATACCAATCCGATTCTGAATGCCAAAACCCATCAATCAATTCCACGGGTTTCAGCTTAACCGTTTGTAAATATGCCCAAGCTTTTCCCTCAACAATGCTTAGTTGATTAGATTCTGTTATCCAAACTTGATGACCCAATAGTTGTGCTGCTTCCATCATGGCAACACTACTATCATGTCCTGGATCTAAAAGAGCGATTGGATCGATAATAAATGCGAGTTTCACGCTGTTGTCCTTAAAGTAAATTCTTAGTGCTTCTAATTTAATAAGGTACAGCCTGATAACACCTCTCTACAATAGAGATTCTAATTCTCCTTTGCTTTCTAGATCGTAGATATCATCACATCCACCAATATGGCGATCGTCAATAAAGATTTGGGGTACACTTGACCTACCGTTAGCTCTAGTCTTCATTTTCGCCCTAGTTTCTTCATCCCCATCAATACAATACTCACTATACTCAACACCCTTTTTATCTAACAAACCCTTTGCGCGAATACAAAAAGGGCAACTACTCCATGTATATATTTCTACCTTTGCTGCCATAATCACAAAAACATTAAGTTTTATTACGTCTTTACCATCTTAAACTGATTTGTCACTGCTTTGAAAGACTAAAATACATTTACAAACAAATTACAACAATTTGTTTAGCTTCTTAGTTTGTGTCTTTATATTTAAGAAATATGCGTCATCAAAATTACATTTCAAGTTTATCTATAAATAAATTCCATTCTATTTACATAAATAATAAACACAATTTATGAAACTAAATCTAATAGGTTCATGATTGGTACTTAACTCTTACTTTGTTAGTTTTCATCATTTATTTGGGAACTATTAAGGATAAGACTAAGGAAGTTCTCGTATTTCAGAGTCGCTAAACCCTTGGTTGCTAAGTTTGCCAGAGAAAGTGGTTAACAAAACTACTAGCCTGAAAACACAACTTCTTTAATAAGTTAACTTATATCGAACTTACATAAAATGAAACCAGCAAAAGTTGTTAATAAAATTCTGCTAAGTTACCTTGGTTTGGGTGCAATCTTTGGTATTGGCATAGTAGTAGAAAATGAAACTATTCAAAAAGCCTTATTGGGAACAGGTGCAGCAGCTTCTCTAGCTTGTGTGGCTGGAAGTATGATCACAAAAGGTAAAGAAGATTCTCACGATAACCAAGATAATAGTTTACTAAATACTCAACTGTCAGAACTTCGCAGTCAAGAAGAACAATTACAAAAGTCTTTTGATGAAAAAACTGCGCAGATGCAAGCCGTAGAAACTGACATTAATTCGCTTCAAAATGAACACAGTCAGCTACTAAATATGATTTCCAATCTCAGCGATCAAAAGCAACAGTTGGAAAATGAATCTCAATCTTGGGACGAACAAATTCAATCCAAGAGACAAGAATTAGAGTCGGTAAATAATAAATTAACAGAAAACCAAAAGTTGGAAGAAGCTTTGGGTTTTGACATAGTTACTTTGGAGAATCAAAAAAATATCCTAAGTAACGAAGTAGAACAGCTATCATCAAAACAACAGGAATTAGAACAAGTAATATCTCCAATTGAAGAAAGTACGAAGGATATTAAACTTGAAGAAGAATATCATTTTGCCAAAGCAATTCAAGCAAAAACAGACATTAACGAAGAAGAAGATGTTGAACATTTAATAACCCCTTTAGATGAATCTGAAAGTAATTTAGAATCAGACATCAATCCATTTGTTCCTGATGTTTCAGAAGAATCAGAAAAAAATCATGAAAGCAATCAAAATTCTGAGTTAGAAATAGTTGATAAGCTAACCGTTTCATTCGCTGAATCAGAATTAGGAATGTCAGAAAGCGAACCATCTGAAGAATTTAGTCTTGATGAATCTTCTGAATCTGATGAATCTGACTCGATGATGGATTTCACTGATGAGAGTGAAACATCTGAAGAATTGAGTCTCGATGAATCTCCTGAATCAGATGAATCTGACTCGATGATGGATTTCACTGATGAGAGTGAAACATCTGAAGAATTAAGTTTTGACGAATCTCCTGAATCTGAGTCTGACTTAATAATGGATTTCACCGATGAAAGTGAACCATCTGAAGAATTGAGTTTCAATGAACCTTCTGAATCTGATGAATCTGAGTCGATGATGGATTTTGCTGAGGAAAGTGAAACATCTGAAGAATTGAGTTTCAATGAATCTCCTGAATCTGATGAATCTGAGTTGATGATGGATTTTGCTGAGGAAAGCGAACCATCTGAAGAATTGAGTCTCAATGAATCTCCTGAATCTGAATCAGATTTGATGATGGATTTTGCTGAGGAAAGTGAACCATCTGAAGAATTAAGTTTTGATGAATCTCCTGAATCTGAATCAGACGTAATGATGGATTTTGCTGAGGAAAGTGAAACATCTGAAGAATTTAGTCTCGATGAATCTCCTGAATCTGAATCAGACTTAATGATGGATTTTGCTGAGGAAAGTGAAGCATCTGAAGAATTGAGTTTCAATGAATCTCCTGAATCTGAATCAGACTTAATGATGGATTTTGCTGAGGAAAGTGAACCATCTGAAGAATTTAGTCTCGATGAATCTCCTGAATCTGAATCAGACTTGATGATGGATTTCACTGAGGAAAGTGAAACATCTGAAGAATTGAGTCTCAATGAATCTCCTGAATCTGAGTCAGACTTGATGATGGATTTTGCTGAGGAAAGTGAAGCATCTGAAGAATTTAGTCTCGATGAATCTCCTGAATCTGAATCAGACTTAATGATGGATTTTGCTGAGGAAAGTGAACCATCTGAAGAATTGAGTTTCGATGAATCTCCTGAATCTGAATCAGACTTAATGATGGATTTTGCTGAGGAAAGTGAAACATCTGAAGAATTGAGTTTCGATGAATCTCCTGAATCTGAGAATCAGAGTTGATGATGGATTTTGCTGAGGAAAGTGAGGCATCTGAAGAATTTAGTCTCGATGAATCTCCTGAATCTGAGATCAGACTTGATGATGGATTTCGCTGAGGAAAGTGAAACATCTGAAGAATTGAGTTTCGATGAATCTCCTGAATCTGACGAATCTGAGTTGATGATGGATTTCACCGATGAGAGTGAAACATCTGAAGAATTCAGTCTCGGTGAATCTCCTGAATCTGATGAATCTGACTTGATGATGGATTTCACCGATGAGAGTGAAACATCTGAAGAATTCAGTCTCGGTGAATCTCCTGAATCTGATGAATCTGACTTGATGATGGATTTTGCTGAGGAAAGTGAAGTCATCTGAAGAATTGAGTTTCGATGAATCTCCTGAATCTGAATCAGACTTAATGATGGATTTTGCTGAGGAAAGTGAAGCATCTGAAGAATTAAGTTTTGACGAATCACCTGCTGAATCTGAATCTGAGTTGATGATGGATTTTGCTGAGGAAAGTGAAGCATCTGAAGAATTTAGTCTTGATGAATCTCCTGAATCTGATGAATCTGAGTTGATGATGGATTTTGCTGATGAGAGTGAGTCATCTGAAGAATTTAGTCTTGATGAATCTCCTGAATCTGATGAATCTGAGTTGATGATGGATTTTGCTGATGAGAGTGAGTCATCTGAAGAATTTAGTCTTGATGAATCTCCTGAATCAGAAGACTTAATGATGAGTTTCTTTGACGATGAAAGTGAAGCATCTGAAGAATTAAGTTCCAATGAATCAGATGAATTAGAAGAGTCTGAAGAGTCGGAAGATTTGATGATGGGTTTCTTTGACGATGAAAGTGAAGCATCTGAAGAATTAAGTTCCAATGAATCAGATGAATTAGAAGAGTCTGAAGAGTCGGAAGATTTGATGATGGGTTTCTTTGACGATGAAAGTGAAACATCTGAAGAATTAAGTTCCAATGAATCAGATGAAGAGGCTTTAGAGTCGGCGGAGAAGAAAATTAATGTGCTGAATCAAATTTCTGATGAATCATTTGATGAATTAAATGGTTTATTAGGTTCAGTACAGCAAGATGAGCTTGAAGAGAATTACGAATCAAATGAAATATATCAAGAAAATCAGGTAAATAGTTAAGTATTACTTCTATTGGTTGATAATTTAGAAAAAGACTTAGATTAATCTAGGTCTTTTTTTATTGCGATCGCACTTTTGTCTTCTAGTTCATTCTTTTCAGAAGAATTGATAGACTAAATAAACGGATAATTCTCTGTAGCAACAATTCAGCACAAGAAATATAGAAATGGGAAGCGAACAAATCACTTTACTCTCCAACCGAGAAATTGAAAAAATGCGTCGGGCAGGTTCTTTAGCAGCCCAATTGCTTGATTTTTTGGCACCAATGGTCAAACCAGGAGTAAGTACTCTTGAAATTAATGATGCAGCCGAAAAATGGACACAGGATAAAGGAGCAATCAGCGCACCTTTAGGATATGGTCCTAAAGATAATCCTTTTACTGGTTCGCTTTGTACCAGTGTAAATGAGGTGATTTGTCATGGTATTCCCAACGCAAAACAGATCTTGAAAGATGGCGATATTATCAATATCGATGTAACTCCCATTGTAGATGGCTATCATGGAGATACTTCCAAAACATTTTTTGTTGGTACTCCTTCTGCTAAAGCCAAAAAGCTAGTTGAGGTTACGGAAGAATGCTTGCGAAGAGGTATTGCAGTTGTTAAACCAGGGGCAAGAATTAATGATATTGGTGCTGCTATTCAAGAGTATGCCGAACAAGAGGGTTTTTCAGTAGTCCGAGATTTTGTTGGACATGGAGTAAGTCATATTTTTCATACTGCACCCCAAATTCCTCACTATTACGATCCTAGACAAAAGAAAAAAATAAAATCGGGTATGGTTTTCACTATCGAACCCATGATTAACGAGGGTACTTGGGAGGCAGTAATGCAAGACGATGGTTGGACAGCAGTTACTAAAGATGGTGGACTTTCTGCCCAATTTGAACATACGATCGCTGTTACTGCTGATGGAGTAGATATTTTGACTTTACCCAGGTAGTTAAATAAATTTGCATTGATTTTAAAGATTGCCTTTTATATTTTTAAAGGCACTTTTATTTATCTTTTCAACTAAACAACAATGTTATTAATAATCATTTAAGTCTTAAAGCCTACTGATAAATATAAGTTTATCTGAAAAAGAAGGGGGATTAATCGGTCAATAGTAATATTTGCTTGATTAAATTAGTGTAATTATGATTGGCTATTGTTTATTATGTTCAAAACAATATTTGGCAAAAGTCAAAAATAGAAATTTAGAGCTACAAGTTTTTGATAATATTTTGGCGAGGATTAAACTGTTCTAATTCTCTCAGTTTTTCGTATAGCTCTTTCTCTTCAGACGTAATTTCTTTGGGAGTAACAATTTGAATTTCTACTAGCTGGTCGCCTCTATTGCGAGATTTGTCAAAGTAACCTTTATTTGCCAATCGCAATCTTTGACCCGATCGCACTCCGTTGGGTACAGTAACCTTTACTAAACCATCAATTGTGGGAACTTCGATCGCACTACCTAAGATTGCTTCGGTGGGCGTTACAGGAATTTGACAATATATATTATTTCCCTGTATTTCAAAGAAAGGATGGCGTGCCACGGTAATCTTGAGATACAAGTCTCCTTCTTGAATTCCTTGTCCCTTTAGGCGAATGCGTTGTCCATTAAACATTCCTGGAGGCATATCTACCTCCAAAGACCTACCATCTTCAAGGCGAATTTTACGTTTCCCCCCGCGATAGGCTTCATCCAAACCCAAAGTTAATTTAGCCTCAATATCTCGACGCTGAGGAATTTCTCTCTGTCTTTTAGTCCTACCTGGGCGAAAATCATCTGTAACCACCGTAGCAGGACGCGGACGGGCAGGTCTTGCCCCTGAGCGATTATTATTGCTGCCTCGTCCAAAAAAAGACTTTGGCTTGAGCAAGTCATCATACTGTACGCGCCTAGTTTGGTCAGATAGCACCTCATAAGCTTCGTTGATGTCCTTGAATTTCTCTTCAGCAGCTTTATTTCCCAAATTGCGATCGGGATGATATTTGATGGCTAGTGTGCGGTAAGCTTTTTTAATTTCATTACTTGGGGCATTTTTATCAACGCCCAGCATTTCATAGTAGTTACGCACTTGTGGCATATCTCAATTGTTAGTTGTTAGTCGTTAGTTGTTAGTTGTTAGTTGCTTTAGAACCATTCATCATCTTCGTCATCCCAATCATTGGCATAGGGATCGTTACGGGGGGGGCTATTACGATCTTGGGGAGGGTAATTATCTCGACCACCACGGTTATCTCTAGGGGTTTCTCTTCTTGGTGCATAGGGGTCGGTATTACCATAGGAATCGTTATAGCCAGGACGACGAGATTGACTGCTTGAACCTCTACTGCGCTGAGAAGCCATATCGTCGGGACGATCGCCATAATTATCATATCCTCTATCCGAACGACGAGGTTGAGTATTGCGATCGCTGTACCCACTATCCCTATATCCATCATTGTATTCAGGGCGACTAGGCTCGTTGCGATAGCCACCACCAGCACCATAATCATTGTTGTAGTCGTTATATCCCGTAGAACGTCCAGCACCACGCCCAGGGGGATTAGCATAGGGATCGCGATTATTGCCACCGTAGTAATCACTTTGACGAGGATCGTAGGAATAATCGTCAGTAACGTAATCGTCGTCATCTCCTAAGAAAGTCTTACGGATTGCCCCTAAAAAGTTATCATCATCGTCATCGTCATATTGCAGTCGAATTTCTCGATTTAGTTCGTATAGAGTGTCTTTTAGGTCTGCTTCTGCTCGATCTAAAGTACGTTCATCATCCTGTTCGAGACTTTTGAGAATTTCTTCGCACAGGACATCAATACGACGGCGATAATAGCTGGCGAATTGACTACCAAAGTCCAAAGTTACTTCCTTGAGCTTACGTTGTGCTTGGTCAGTTAAAGCCTTGGCGCGATTGCGTTTTTCTACTCTTTCTCTTCTGGCACGGTCTTCTTCTGCAAATTTCTCAGCCTCACCAATCATCCGATTAATTTCCGAGTCGCTTAAAGTAGAAGCCCCTGATACGGTAATACCTTGTTCTCTTCCAGTAGTTTTGTCTCTAGCGGTAACTTGCAGGATACCGTTGGCATCAATGTCAAAAGAGACTTGAACTTGGGGTACGCCTCTCGGTGCGGGGGGAATTCCCGTTAGTTTAAATCTACCTAAGGATTTGTTACCGCTTGCCATTTCCCTTTCACCTTGAAGGACGTGAATTTCAACTACGGTTTGGTTATTTTCCCCCGTAGAATAAACATCCGAACGACGAACGGGAATAGTAGTATTGCGGGGTAATAGTTTGTTCATCAATCCGCCAATAGCCTCCAAGCCCAAAGAGAGGGGAGTAACATCCAATAGCAGAACGTCTTTAATTTCATTGGTCATAATGCCTGATTGAATCGCTGCACCAATGGCTACAACTTCATCAGGATTGACATTTTGGTTAGGTTCTAAATCGATATAGCTACGCACCAATTCTTGTACCATTGGAATACGAGTCGAACCACCAACTAGCACTACTTCATCAATATCCATTGGTCCTAATCCCGCGTCAGAGATAGCCCGCTTGAGGGGACGACGCAAACGACTAACCAAGTCTCCACATAATTCTTCAAATTTAGCTCGATTAAGCTTTATTTCAATATGTTTGGGTCCGTTTTCGTCGGCAGTAATAAAAGGCAGATTAATTTCTGTAACGGATAGGTTAGATAGCTCTATTTTGGCTTTTTCTGCTGCTTCTGTGAGTCTTTGGAGAGCCTGGCGATCGCTTTTTCTTAAGTCAATTCCTTCTTGCTCAAGAAATTCTTCTGCTAGCCAATCTACAATACGGCGATCGAAGTCATTACCCCCTAATTGGGTATCCCCACTGGTAGATCTGACTTCAAATACTCCTTCACCAATATCTAGGACAGAGACATCGAATGTTCCACCACCCAAATCAAACACCATAATGGTTTGAGGACGGCGCTGATCCAAACCATAGGCTAATGCTGCTGCGGTAGGTTCATTGATAATTCGCAACACATCTAACCCTGCAATACGTCCTGCATCTCTGGTAGCCTGACGCTGAGAGTCATTAAAATAGGCAGGTACGGTAATTATCGCTCCTGTAATCTCTTCCCCTAAGATAACGCTCTGCTTCTTCGGCTAGCTTACGCAAGATCATTGCCGAGACTTCTTCGGGGGCAAATTCTTTTTTCAGTTTAGGACAGCGAATTTTGATATTGCCTAGCTCATCCCGTTTAATAGTGTAGGGGACTCGTTTTGATTCTGGCTGAAGTTCGGCATATTGACGACCCATAAACCTTTTTACACCATAAAAGGTATTCTCTGGGTTTAAAACGCTTTGTCGCCTTGCCAATTGCCCGACTACCAATTCTCCATCTTTATTGAAGCCAACTACAGAGGGGGTAGTTCGCATTCCTTCTGAATTGGCAATTACTATAGGCTTACCGCCCTCCATTACCGCTACTACGGAATTAGTTGTTCCCAAATCTATGCCGACTACTTTTCCCATGTGTGCAATGGTCTCCTATAATCATTCCCCAAAATATCTATGTTACGAGCTTTTAATTCGCTTTGGCTGCTTAACACCATATAATAATTTTTTATTTATTGTTTTTAGTTTACTTCAAGAGAAACTAAGAAATTGTCTCACCCTTTTTATACTTGTCTTAATAAACATGATTTATCTTGATTCTGCATTAATTGAAGAAGCTAAAGCTGCTAGTGCAATGGGCTGGGTCAAAGGAATTACGACTAATCCTACTTTATTGAATAAAAGTAACTTATCTCCTGAAGTTTGTCTAAAACAATTAACGGCTATTAGCCCTGGAGAATTATATTATCAACTATGCGCTCAAGATTTTGACAGTATGGTGGCAGAAGCTAAAAAAGCCCAGGGAATTATTGGCGACAAAATTGTTTTAAAAATACCCGCCACAGAATTAGGTTTTCGAGTCACCGCTCACCTTTCCCCCTCAATAGACTGTTCTGTGACAGCTATATATAGCCCCGCACAAGCTGCGATCGCATCAGAAGCGGGAGCAAAATATGCGATCGCCTACGTCAATCGTGCGACTAGGCTTTTGGGTGATGGTTTAGCCTTAGTACGTCAAATGTCTGAAATACTAAAAAATAGTAAAACAGAAATACTCGCAGCAAGTCTTAAATCTCCTGAAGAAGCAGCAGCCACATTACAAGCAGGGGCAGATCATTTAACCGTGCCAATGTCGATTCTTAATGCAATGGCTACCCATGAATTATCAGATAAAACAGTAGCCGAATTTTTAGAAAATGGTGTTGGAATTACAATTTAGTTTGGAATCTAAATTTTAGTTGTTAGTATAAAAACCAGCAGCTATAGAAATTGGGAAATAAAACTAATACCTAGATTATCTCTCTTTTCTGTACAACCATTTTTTGAATCCAAAGCTACACTGTAAAATGCTCACAATAGCTTTAGTCTATGGCTAATCTCAAAGAACTACCCAAGCCTAACTCGGACATCAGTGATTACGAATGGGGAATTACGCCCAATACCGTCAAAATCATTATCGATAGATTACAGCAGCTTTTGCAACAGAAGCAGCAAAACCTAGATTCTCTACAGCAAGAAAATAAATGGCTGCGAGATCAGCTAGATCTTAGGCTAGACAAGCCAAATCGAGCCTACACGCCTCTTGTTCCAGAAGTACTACTATGGGCTACTATGGGCTTAATATTGACTGTGGCTGGAACTTTTATACCAGCCTATAGTTTTCCTGCACCTTGGTCATGGTTTGGTGATGGCTTTGGGGTTCAAACTTTGGGTGTTAGTTATCAAGTAGGGGCAGTGTTACTAATTGCTTGTCTGGGAGGAAAAAATGCAGGTTTATTATCTCAGGTAGGATATGTTTTGTTGGGTTTAATGGGACTGCCTATATTTGATCGCGGTGGTGGTCTAGAATATTTGCAACAGCCAAATTTTGGTTATCTCCTCGGCTTTATTGTTGGTGCTTGGGTATGTGGCTGGTTAGCATTTCAGACTTTGGTTAAGTTTTCTTCTTTGATTGCTAGTTGTTTAGTTGGGTTGCTATTAATCCATATTGTTGGGCTTTTCTACCTGATCGTGACCTATTTTTTCACAGGTTTAGGGTCTGAGATGGACTCTCTTTGGTCGGGAATTATGATCTATTCTTTACAACCACTCCCAGGACAAATAGCCGTGGTTTGTGCAGTTAGTTTGATTGCTTTTGCGATGAGAAAAGCAATGTTTACTTAATTAAACTTCTTGCATGAATCATTATTGACTATCTTTCTTAGAGGGAAACGGGGAAAGGTTAAAGGGAAAAGCAATTAATCTGTTATTCGTGCAAGAAGTCTATTGATGATACGCACTGATTGACTAGTTGAAAAAGCTATACATTTATTATGTTGTTTTAATTTTATGGATAATTTTGAGGTACAGGAATTATCTAAGGCAATACTTATTGGTTCTTTTATTATCATATGTTACTCGATAGTCTATTCTGTATTGAACAAGGTAATTAATAATAAGGTACTAAAAGCCGTTGTAGTTGGAGTATTTACTCCATTCTTTTTTTATTATTCAATTGCATATTTGATTCATCCTTTTGCTATATTCTTATATATCTTAGAAATAGATCCTATTGGTTTGATAAGTGGTATTATTCTTGGCTTATTAAAGCCATTATCTTTAATATCAGGAATATTAGTTGCACTATATTTAATTAAATCTCATCCTAACTACTCAAATCTTTATGACTACGGAGCTATTGCTGCTTAATTTTGTCCGAACCATTGTCTTAGCTATCAGCTTTTTAAAACTTTGTTAATTTAAAACATAAACGTCTTCTGCACTATCCAATAATATTTGAGGATTGGCTTGTTCTGTTGAGACTATATTAGCGATTCCTTGAGCTTCAATTATTACTTCAGGATTAATTAATTTATTTCTACCAGATATGGCAGTTTTCAAATTTTTATCCCATATATTTGCGAGTTTATGGCGTATTTTATTGAATTCGTCCATATTTTCAAAGTTAATCAAGGTAAAGTAACGTTTAATATTTTTGGTGTCTACTTCCATGGCGTAAACATCGAATTTAAGCTGAGGACTTTGAGGAAATTTAACTAGTTTTCCTGTAAGAGTTTTTGGTTGACCATTCCAAGATGCGATCGCATCTAAGACTTCTATTGGTTGTTCTACTCTAGTATTTAGCTGGAGATGGACTGGTTGGTGGGGTTTTTGTTGAATCTCATAGGTTAGCCTAACAATGTCTCCCCGATATAAATCTTTGGTGTATTCCGTAATCGAAACAAAGAGGGGAATTACTATGTCTTTGTATCCCATTACTAAAATTTTTCCTGACTCACCAATAGCGTGTACTTCACCAACAAAACTTGTCTGCTCTTTAATTTCATCAGGTAAGTCTGTATCTCTTTGATAGGGTACGAATCCTTTAGGTTGCTGCCAAGGTTCAATAATTTGCACTGAATTGACAGTAATATGGGCTTGAGGGCTAGGATTAGCCATCAAATCGCCTCGAATACATACTAAATCGTGGCGATTAGCTTTTGTGAGGGTATCAGCCGTTTTTACATCTTGAGGGATTAAAGAAAATTCACGATGACTAAAAAAATTAGTTGGCTCTCGCACAGACATAATAAACATTTGTGATTCGGCTGCTGCACCATGAATTCTGCCAATTAAACCAGTATTATTTAATTCTTGGGACAAATTGGTCATTTCTAGCCCTTGGTAAGCCTCTGGATTGTATTCACAGCTATTTGGATTAGAATTCGCTATCTGTGGCACGATCGCTACAGTCAAAGACAAACAGATCAGTAAAGCGTATAAATATTTCTTAGTCATCAAAAATTTTAAGCAAGGTGAAAACTGTAATCAAAAATATTTTAAGCATAAACATAATTTTTAAACTGTTAATGATAATCTTTATCTTTGAGAACTGATAGACAATAACTGCAAAAAAAGATGCCCAAATATGTATCAGTTAGGGCATCTATAAAGTATTTATTTTTCAGAACAAATTAAAAGAAAATATGCCAATTAAAATAATATTTTAGGCAACATTCGAGACTCGTGTTATCGCAAGAAACAACTTACCAACCAGAAAAGGCAGAAAGTGACAGCCGAGGCAAATTGGTCTTGTCCCAAAGCAGCATTGCTTCCTTGACCCAAAAGTAGATTTGCTAGTCCTGTCCCTAAAGCAATTCCAGCAAATAGGGCAATAAAACTAATCAAAAAAGCTCTACCAGAACGACCTTCTTTGCGATTTAGGAAATAAATGTTGGCAATAAAACCCAATGCCATGAGAAGGGGAAGTATGGATGCGGTAGTGGCTTGAGCAGTATTTTGCGCGAATACAGCGATCGCAGATAGAGTCAAGAAAATTCCTGTTGGCCAAAGGATATCAGCTTGAGAAGGAGTATCAATCAACTCTTGTAACCAAACGGCGGAATCTTCCTTGACAATTTGAGGAACTTTGAAAGACTTCTCTAAACCCCGTTCGGGAAAACGAATTTTTTCAGGTACTTTAATTTTACCTTCTTGACGTAAGCGCAACCGATCCATAATGATTGAATCATAGGCAATTTCTACTGTTTCTAACACAGCACTATCATTACCATATTGGTCAAAAAGTCGCTTTTTCGCAGCCTGTATTTCTTCAAAAGAAGAATTTTCTGTGACCCCAAGTTGTTCATAGGGATTTTGTTCACTCATTTCTTAACCTGCTTTGTGTATGTCTATAAGTTAATTCTTAAATTTAAAATTCTGCTCTAGGTTTCGCCTAATAAACTTCCCAGAAACCAAATGCAGGTCCAATAAACCTAACAGTGACCCAGATAGCAATCATTATACCAATACCAACCCAAGCTCCTGTACTAGTCAGTTGAATAATCTTTTCTGATTGGCTTTTGGTAATTGGCAACCAAGGTACAAGTCTCTCGGAATCTTGTCCATACTGTTTTCCCATTGATGCCTTGCGCCGTTTTGATTCTCCCATAATATTTTAAATTATTTACAAGTATACCTATAGGTAGATCATAACGTTTTCTGGTCAAGGGATAACCAGTTTTATATTCACTTTTTATTACAAATAATGAAATTTCAAAGAGCTGTTTTTTGCGAGTTTGACGAGCGACCCCGCGTCGCCGAAAGGCGCAAGGGAACGCGCGAGTTTGATGGCACAATTACTACGGAAGACACTTTTGTTAGGATATTAGAAAAATTTGCCCCAGTTGTATCGGCAAAGCTGTTACCAATAATTTTTGACCGTAAGGTGAGCCTTAAAGAAGGGATTAAGCAAACTATAGGCTCAATTTCATCAGTTCATTATCCTGAAATTATAGAATATATTGCTCATCGACCTATACATTCTGGGTTAACAGAATTTGCAGATTTTCTTAATGATTTAGATGTGCCTTTAGTTGTGATTTCTGGCGGTTTAACAGATATAGTCAAAGCAGTATTAGAAGAACAAGGGTTAATCAATAAGGTAACGGGTATTCATGCAGCAGAAGTAGATACTACAGGGAATTTATTACAGGTTTATTCATCATTCGAGGGTGATACCGAATTAGTGGCAAAAGTTAAGGCTATGGCACAATATCCCACAGAGGAAAAAATTGCGATCGGTGATTCGGTGACGGATATTAATATGGCATTAGCAGCAGATTTAGTTTTTGCTCGCGATTGCGCCCTAAAGGAGGCGGAAACGGTCGGGTCTCCCGACCATGTTCCACGCCGTGATACCTCGACCCATAAAGCTAGCCGAAGGCATCGCCTTGTAGGATATTTAGATGCAGAAAATAAGTCCTATGTTCAATGGCAAGATTTTTTTGATATACGCGATTGCGAAGCTAGCCGCCCTAAAGGATACCGTTTCGCATAAAGGCATCGCCTTGCTGTTCGTTGGAAAGTAAACAGTTAGGGACGTTTGATGACAATCTACACAGTAATCAGTAATTATTATTATGGCTAAATTTGTTTTTATTACAGGTGGTGTTGTTTCTAGCATCGGAAAAGGTATTGTTGCAGCAAGTCTGGGTAGATTGCTCAAGTCAAGGGATTATTCTGTATCAATTCTCAAATTAGATCCCTATATTAATGTCGATCCAGGTACTATGAGTCCCTATCAACACGGGGAAGTGTTTGTTACTGATGATGGTGCAGAAACAGATTTAGATTTGGGACACTATGAGCGTTTTACTGATACTTCCATGTCTCGTCTTAATAGTGTCACCACGGGATCGATTTACCAAGCAGTCATTAATAAAGAGAGACGAGGGGACTATGAGGGTGGCACAGTTCAAGTAATTCCCCACATTACCAACGAAATTAAAGAAAGAATCCATCGTGTAGCTAAAAACACCAATTCTGATGTGGTGATCACAGAAATTGGGGGAACAGTGGGAGATATTGAATCCCTGCCCTTTATGGAAGCAATTCGCCAATTTCGCAAGGATGTGGGTAGAAGTAATGCAATTTATATGCACGTTACCTTAATTCCCTGGATTCCCGCAGCAGGGGAAATGAAAACCAAGCCGACTCAACACTCGGTCAAGGAATTACGTTCAATTGGGATTCAACCAGATATATTAGTCTGCCGTAGCGATCGCCCTTTATTCCCTGGAATCAAAGAAAAGATTGCGGAATTTTGCGATGTGGAGGTAAACTCAGTGGTTACTTCTCTCGATGCGAGTACTATCTACGAAGTGCCGTTAATTCTGGAAAAAGAAGGATTAGCCCAACAAGCCCTAGAATTATTGCAGCTAGAACAACGTCAACCTAATCTAAACAATTGGCGGGATCTCGTTACTAAAATGAATTCTACCCGCACCAATATTGAAATTGCGATCGTCGGTAAATATATTCAATTAAGTGATGCTTACCTGTCTGTAGTTGAAGCTTTGGGACATGGTGCAATCGCTGCTGGAGGAGAAGTTAATTTACGCTGGGTAAGTGCAGAAGACATTGAGCTTCATGGTGCAGCAAAATATCTTAGTGATGTGGCTGGAGTAGTTGTTCCTGGCGGTTTTGGTATTCGGGGGGTAGACGGTAAGGTTTCAGCAATTGAATATGCCCGTACTAACGATCTTCCCTTTTTGGGATTGTGTTTGGGAATGCAATGTTGTGCGATCGAATGGGCGAGAAATGTAGCCCAACTGGAGGATGCCAATAGTTCGGAATTCGATCCCGAAAGTCCCAACCCAATTATCAATATATTGCCCGAACAACAAGATGTAATCGATCTTGGCGGTACGATGCGTTTGGGTACTTATCCTTGTCGTCTCAAGCCTGACACTCTAGCTTTTTCTCTCTATGAAAACGAGGTAATTTACGAACGTCATCGCCATCGATATGAATTTAATAATGCTTACCGTAGTTTACTGCTCGAAACAGGCTATGAAATAAGCGGAACATCTCCTGATGGGCGTTTGGTAGAGATAATTGAAATGCCCAGTCATCCATTTTTTATCGCCACTCAGTTTCATCCAGAATTTCGTTCTCGTCCAAACACACCTCATCCATTGTTTTTGGGGTTTGTTCAAGCAGCCTTAAAAAAAAATAGCCTTCTGAACTCTCATGAGATTAAACAGGAAGTTGATAGCAATGCCGTTCATAGTTCTTGATTTTTAATTAGTCTTTGAAAACATAAAAGATCTCCCTAATGAGTCTAGAGAGATCTTTTTCTGGCAACTATTATTCAGTTCAGCTAACTGTTTAGAATTTATTTGGATTCTACATCGTTGATTGTATCTTCTGCGGATTCTACTGCGTCATCAACTGTTCCTTCAATGCTAGAGCGATCGTCAGTTTCGTCGATTTCTTCGGATGCTTCTAATTCAGCGTCTTCAATTTCTTCAGATGCTTCTAATTCAGTTTCGTCCATTTCTTCAGATGCTTCTAATTCAGCGTCTTCAACTTCTTCGGATGCTTCCATTTCAGTTTCATCCATTTCTTCAGATGTTTTCATTTCAATTCTTCAGATGCTTCTAATTCAGCGTCTTCAACTTCTTCGGATGCTTCCATTTCAGTTTCATCCATTTCTTCGATGTTTCATTTCAGCGTCTTCAACTTCTTCGGATGCTTCCATTTCGTTTCATCCATTTCTTCAGATGCTTCCATTTCAGTTTCATCCATTTCTTCAGATGCTTCCATTTCAGTTTCATCCATTTCTTCGGATGCTTCTAACCCAGTGTTGTAATCACTTTCTTCTAAGTCTTGTAATTCGATTCCATCAGGAGAGACTTCTGTGGAATCTTCAGCTTGGCTAATTTCAGTTGTGTTGCTTCTAACGGAAGTACCAACACCTAGTAGTGCAACTAAACCTAAAGTAACAGATAGAGCTTTTAATTGAAGTTTCATGGTTATGCTTTTAATTTATTCTTTTCGTTTGGTTTCTACAAGATAAAGATAAAAAGTAAAGAAAAAGATAGGCAAATAAACTTTTTTTGAAAAGATTTTTTTTACTATAGAAAGGGAACTAAAAAAATAAAAAAGCGTCCCTTCTAGGCAACAAAAGCAAAAAAGAAGGTAAGAGTTTTGTTATATATGTTTATTTGAAATTAAAAACAGAAGAACAGTAAACATAATCCAAAAGTAAAATAATAGATAACGATTTACTTCAAAGCACTTTATATTGAAGATAAATTATCTATTTGCTATTTAAGTTCCAGCTTTTATGTCTATAAGTAATATAGTAACGATTCACCCGCATCTTGTTTATGCATATGTTTTAGTAAAAATTATGCTTCATTACTAAAAGAGATATTACCGAGTTTACAAGTATCTATTTATTAACTATGATTACAAATTAATTGAGTAAGAGAAAATTGTAGTCGGTAATATCTCTTGAACAAGTGAGTATATTGACTGAGGTTTAACAAGTAGTTGAACAAGTATATTAGCTGGCTGCCCAACACATTTATTTGAAGAGAGTCAAACCTTACAAACATTTCAATTTTAAAATCCTGGTGAACCAAACAGCATCATAGTAATTTTGCCTATCTTTTTTATCTAAAATATTGATGAGGAGACTTCAGCATATAGAATTAGTCGCACCGTTAAAACAACTCAAACCCCTTCGATAATGAGGATCGACTTTTTGTCTTAGTCCTCTAACTTAGATTGTTATCCCATGAGCAGTAGTAAACAAAATAAATAAAGCGACAGCCAAAGTACATACATCGAGATAATCAGTGATTACGAAGTGTCCCTCTTTCAGATAAGATAAAAGTTGCCGCTTTTTAAATTAAGCCAGCATTAATTAGGAAACGATTCCATCAATTTATCTTAAACGTCAGCTTACGGTATTTGAATCGGGTAATTTAGTAGAAAGAACAATGAATCAAGAAATTTTTGAAAAAGTAAAAGGTATTGTTGTCGATCAGCTAGAAGTAGAAGCAGATCAAGTTACAGCAGAAGCAAGTTTTGCTAATGATTTGGGTGCAGACTCTTTGGATACAGTGGAATTAGTTATGGCTCTAGAAGAAGAGTTTGATATCGAAATTCCCGATGAAGCTGCCGAGCAAATTGATACAGTGGGTAAAGCAGTCGAGCATATTAGCGTAGAGAAAGGTGCAACTGCATAACTTGGTAGAAGTTATTAATTTTATTTAAGTTGATGATGGCTGCTAAATAACACGGCTAACTTTGTAGGCTTGAGCTTAAGTAAAGATACTACCGAAAAAAATCGATGTCTACAGCTAGCTTTGCCATTGCCTTTAGTGCATCACTAAGATAGTCATCACCCAGGAGACAATAGTACTCCCACAGCAGCCTCAAAAAGAATATTGGCAGAATAATAATGTAAAAAGAGCGAATATGACAAATAGGCAAAATAAACGGGTTGTAATCACAGGCTTAGGTGCAATTACCCCTATTGGTAATAATCTCACGGAATATTGGGATGGGCTACTGCAAGGGCGTAACGGGGTCGGCTCGGTGACTCTATTTGATGCCTCACAACACGCCTGTCAAATTGCTGCTGAGGTAAAAGACTTCGATCCTCATCAATATCTAGATAAAAAAGACGCAAAGCGGATGGATCGTTTTGCTCAGTTTGGCGTATGTGCTAGTAAACAAGCGATCGCTGATGCTGGTTTTGAAATCAACGATCTTAATGCCGATCGCGTAGGAGTCTTAATTGGTACGGGAGTTGGCGGTCTTAAGGTAATGGAAGACCAGAATGAAAATCTGTTGACCAAAGGACCAAGAAAAGTTAGTCCTTTCACCATTCCGATGATGATTGCTAACATGGCAGCAGGTCTGACAGCTATCCATACAGGAGCAAAAGGTCCTAATTCATGTACCGTAACGGCTTGTGCAGCAGGTTCTCACGCTATTGGTGATGCATTCCGCCTTATTCAAGGAGGTTACGCAGACGCGATGATTTGCGGTGGTGCAGAAGCAGCGGTTACACCTCTTTCTTTTGCTGGTTTTTGTTCGGCAAAAGCTCTTTCTACCCGTAATGACGATCCGACTCGTGCTAGTAGACCATTTGATCGCGATCGCGATGGGTTTGTCATGGGAGAAGGTTCGGGTATTCTCTTTCTAGAAGAATTGGAACACGCTCTTGCTCGTGGCGCAAAAATATACGCAGAAATTGTAGGTTACGGCATGACCTGTGATGCTTATCATATGACTTCCCCCATACCAGGAGGTCAAGGAGCAGCCAAGGCGATCGAATTAGCCTTGAGTGATGGAGAGTTGAAACCAGAGCAGATTGACTATATTAATGCTCATGGTACGAGTACTCAAGCCAATGACTCCAATGAAACTAAAGCAATAAAAAAAGCTTTGGGTGAAAGAGCAAAAGAAATTGTAGTTAGTTCCACCAAGTCCATGACTGGTCACTCTGTTGGGAGGCTCAGGAGGAATTGAAGCTGTTGCTACAGTGATGGCAATTCAAAACGACAAAGTTCCGCCCACAATTAACTTGAGCTAACCCTGATGATGAATGCGACCTAGACTACATCGCTAATGATAGTCGCGATCGCACTGTAAACGTAGCTTTATCTAATTCCTTTGGTTTTGGCGGTCACAATGTTACTCTAGCCTTTAAAAAGTATAGCTAAAGAGATAACTAATTTACTAAACACTTTTTAAGAGAAAAAAGCCAACATTACTCATTTATTTGATATACAACACATCATCATAATAGGATGGGAAAAAATTGTCTTTCCCATTAAAAATAATCGAACTTGCTAGAGCCACATTTAGAATGAGAAGATAGGAAATAAGACGGCTTTTTTAATAAATTGGTCTAGAAAGCACTTACTACTCCTTCTAGGTGCGCCAAAGCTCGTTCAAATTTTGTTTTATCGTAGTTTATTTATATAACGAATATGGTAGTTGCCACCCAATCAAGCAAATCAGTTGAAGAACTTTGTATAAATTCAATTCGCTTTCTAGCAATAGAAGCAATAGAAAAAGCTCAATCTGGACACCCAGGGCTACCTATGGGAGCTGCTCCAATGGCATTTGTGCTATGGGATCAGTTTATGAAGTTCAATCCCAAGAATTCCAAATGGTTTAACCGCGATCGCTTTGTACTTTCTGCTGGTCATGGTTCGATGTTGCAATATGCTTTAATGTATCTTGCTGGCTTTGACAGTGTGTCAATCGAAGACATTAAGCAATTCCGTCAGTGGGGTTCAAGCACCGCAGGACATCCCGAAAACTTTGTTACCGATGGTATTGAAGTCACTACAGGACCTTTGGGTCAAGGTATTGCCAATGGTGTGGGTTTGGCTGTAGCTGAAGCTCATTTGGCAGCCAAGTTTAATAAGAGCGATGCGACCTTAGTTGACCACTACACCTACGTAATTTTGGGTGACGGTTGCAACATGGAAGGTATTTCTGGCGAAGCAGCTTCCTTTGCTGGACACCAAGGACTAGGTAAGCTGATTGCTCTATATGACGATAACCATATTTCTATTGATGGTTCGACTGAAGTAGCCTTCACAGAAGACGTTTCCAAGCGTTTTGAATCCTATGGCTGGCACGTTCTTCACGTAGAAGATGGTAACACAGATTTAGAAGCGATCGCCAAAGCAATCGAAGAAGCCAAGTCTGTTACTGACAAACCAACGATGATCAAGGTAACAACCATTATTGGTTATGGTGCGCCCAACAAGCAGAATACTGGCGGGATTCATGGTTCTGCTCTTGGTGGAGATGAAATCAAGTTAACTCGCGAAAACTTAGGCTGGACTTACGAACCGTTTGAAGTTCCCGATGAAGCTCTCAATCATATGCGCAAAGCAGTCGAACGTGGTGCTAGTCAAGAAGAAGAATGGAATAAAGTATTAGCTGACTACAAGTCCAAATATGCCGAGGAAGCAGCAGAATTTGAACGCTATCTAAGTGGTAAGCTGCCTGACGGTTGGGCTGACGTATTACCTACCTTTACTCCAGAAGATAAAGCTCTAGCAACTCGTAAGCACTCTGAAGCTTGTCTTAACAAATTAGCTCCCGTACTTCCCGAATTAATCGGGGGTTCTGCCGATTTAACCCACTCCAACTTAACCGAATTAAAAGGCTTTGGTGACTTCCAAAAAGGTGAATACCAAAACCGCAACATTCACTTTGGCGTTCGCGAACACGCGATGGGTGCGATTTGTAACGGTATCTCCTTACATTGTTCTGGATTGATTCCTTATGGTGCAACATTCCTAATCTTTACTGATTATATGCGTGCTGCTATCCGCCTATCTGCTTTATCAGAAGTAGGTGCGATTTGGGTAATGACTCACGACTCCATTGGACAGGGTGAAGATGGTCCTACGCACCAACCAATTGAAACTCTAGCCTCCTTAAGAGCTATTCCTAACCTAACCGTATATCGTCCTGCTGATGGTAATGAAGTATCTGGAGCATATAAGGTAGCGATTGAAAAAGCTAAGAACAGTGAATCTACCTTGATGGCATTTTCTCGCCAAGGCTTACCTAACCTAGAAGGAAGCTCAATGGAAAAAGCAACTAAAGGTGCTTATGTACTTTCCTGTGGCTTTGCTCCTGATGAGCTTGACCTTATTTTAATTGGTACTGGTAGCGAACTACAGCTTTGTGCTGGTGCTGCTAAAAAACTAATCGCGGACGGTAAGAAAGTTCGCGTAGTTTCGATGCCTTCTTGGGAAGTATTTGAAGCTCAAGACGAAGCTTACAAAGATTCCGTATTACCTAAAGTTGCTGGCAAACGCCTATCTGTTGAAGCTGGTACTAGCTTTGGTTGGCAGAAATATGTTGGCTTTGAAGGTGGTTCTGTAAGCATCGAACGCTTTGGTGCTTCTGCTCCTGGCGCGGTATGTTTAGAGAAATTTGGCTTCAGCGTTGACAACGTAGTTGCTAAAGCTAAAGAAGTTATTGGTTAATAGTATTAACTGAAAACAATTTCATAACTTTTGTTAATTAGCTCTGCTCAAAGCAGGGCTTTTTCTATTCTATCCAATCAACTTAAGCAATACTTCGCCCATTTCTTTACAACCTACTGCTTTCATTCCAGGGGACATAATATCTCCTGTACGATATCCTTGGTTCAAAACTTGATTAACAGCATTTTCAATATCCATTGCAGCGTCAGGTTGATTTAAACCGTAACGTAGCATCATCGCTGCACTAAGCACCTGTGCCAATGGATTGGCTTTATCTTGTCCTGCAATATCAGGTGCAGATCCGTGTACGGGTTCAAATACTCCAGGTTTGCCAGCTTCGCCCAAACTTGCAGAAGGCAACATTCCAATACTCCCAGTCAGCATGGCAGCAGCATCAGAAAGAATATCGCCAAATAAGTTACCTGTAACGATAGTATCAAATTGTTTAGGAGCGCGGACTAACTGCATGGCTGCATTATCCACATACAGATGACTCAACTCTACATCACTATAATCCTTTGCCATGGCAGTAACGCGATCGCGCCATAATTGAGAAACGTCTAATACGTTCGCCTTATCCACAGAACATAATCTGCCACTACGCTTTTGTGCCGTTTCAAATCCTACTTTAGCAATGCGATCTATTTCACTAACGCTATATGCCATAGTGTTAACGCCTCTTTGTTCGCCAGTCTCCGTTGTAAAGACTCCTTTTGGCTGTCCGAAATAAATTCCTCCAGTCAACTCTCGCACTACCATAATATCTACTCCCTCTACTATTTCTCGCTTAAGAGAAGAAGCATCGATTAGCTGAGGTAAAATAGTTGCAGGTCTGAGATTGGCAAACAGCCCTAATCCTGCACGCATACCCAACAGGCCAGTTTCAGGACGCTGATGACGAGGCAAATTATCCCACTTATAACCGCCAATTGCTGCTAATAAAATAGCATCGCTTTGACGACAGGCAGTTAAAGTTGCTTCGGGTAAAGGCTCGCCTGTCTCATCGATCGCCGCACCGCCGATCAACGCTTCGGTAAAAGTAAATTCTAGATTATGTTTAGAAGCGATCGCCTTCAACACTTCTATTGCCACTGAAATAATTTCTGGGCCAATTCCATCGCCAGGAAGCAAGGTAATGCGGTGCTGTGTAGTCATAGTAGCTGTAATAAAATTTTAACGGTCGCAATTGGCAACAGCTATTAATTTACCGTGGAAGGAGGTCACAGGCAACTGTAAGGAAAGTATGGTGTTTATCTTGCTTTTTAAAAACAAAGGGGTATGATTACATCATTATTATTTATTTCAGCATGGTAGTTTTAACAATTACTTATAGTATTATCGCTTTACTTAACTTTAAAATTCGTAACTGAAGATTATATTGGCTGTACTAATTCAAAATTATTTTAGATGAAACAAGGCGATCGCACAGTTGGCATTGCATACACAACCTATATTTTAATTGCTCTTAATCTACTTGTGTACGCTGTAGAAATCAAATTTGGCGGTAGTCAAAATTCGATTGCTTTAGAACGCTTGGGGGCATTAGTTCCCGAAAAAGTATTGGCAGGGGAATGGTGGCGAGTTATTGGAGCCAATTTTCTTCATTATGGTTCGTTTCACTTAGCAACTAATATGTTATCTCTGTTTTTTATTGGACGTTTAATCGAACTAAGTTTAGGAGCGAAATATTACCTAACTATCTATTTTGTTAGTGGCATTGGCTCGATGCTTACTTTTTCTTTATTAGCTTTTCAATTGGGACTGAGTAATGTTTTTCTAGTTGGAGCTTCGGCTGCCATTATGGGTTTAATTGGCGCAGTATTGGCAATTTCATTACAGATCTGGCTAAGAAAAAGACATTCACTCGCTGCAAAACGTCGATTACAACAAGTAATTTTAATTGTTGTTATTCAATTCATTTTCGATAATCTTATTCCTCAAGTCAGCTTTCACAGCCACCTTTTTGGCTTTATTATTGGATTTTTGATTAGTAGCGTCTTAGTATTTATTAAATTTAAATTGAAAGATGCAGAATATTAAACGTACTAAACAAGATTAAATTTGTGAGAAAAACTCAAATTCAGTTCTAAAGCATTCCCTGTAGTCTTCCAAATGCTTAGGACAGAAGGCTCAAAACTTGCTTCTGCCCATAAAACTAACTAATTGTTAATGATCAAATTTATCATTAGACAGTTAATAAATTAATCTCCTGCCTTTGCTAAAACCTCTTGTAATACGGGAGAAAGGTTTTCGTTCAACTTACCTGCGCGAATAAACTCTGCATAGGTGTCCGCCTCAATATCTAAGAGTTGTTCTTGAAGTTGTTCCATGGTCATCGCTCGCAAGTTGTCATGTTCTCGCTGCATGGTATCTATCTTGTCTTCAATACTAGTTAGTTGTCCTTTAACTAATCCCTGCTGATATCGATAGTATTCAGGATCGATTTCAGAAGCTAATTCATTGTTGTTTAAATACTCCATGACGCGAGTCATAGCTACCTTGCGTGCTAGTAACTCAGAATATTCTTGGCGTAAAGGCTGATCGCCAATCAAGTTTAATGTTTGGAGTAACCATTTGGTAGATAATCCCTGTACCAAAAGAGTAAATAAAACTACACCAAAAACCGTATCAATAATTTCTTGTCTTCCTGTCAGAACAACAGGCACACTTAATGCCACAGCAATAGAAACCGAACCTCTCAAGCCACCCCACCACAGTACTGTTTGTTCCCGTAGATTCGTTTTAGTTTTGCTTACCAAATTACTAAGATTACCCAAACCAAAGATCACAATTGCTCTGGTAACTAAGACAGCAGCGATCGCTACTATAATCAAATCGAAGTTATTTCTCAGGCTATTAAAGTTTATTTGGTCGCCAATCAGTAGGAAAACAATAGAGTTAACGAAAAATGCCAGAAAATCCCAAAATTCAGAAACTAATAGTCTGGTACGGGGATTCATGCCAATTCTAGAGCCAAAGTTACCAAGAATGATTCCTACAGTTACAACGCCAATTACCCCAGATCCACCCAACTCTTCTGTAATTAAATAAGTACCATAGGCTGATACTAAAGTTAAAGACTGCTCGACTAAAGGCAAATCAAACCTTTGAGTGAGATAAGAAATTCCGAAACCGATCAGACTACCAACACCCAAACCAATACCAACAAAGGTTAAAAAGCGAATCACAATGGTAGAAATACCAAATTCGCTGCTACCCAAAGGAATATTAACTAATAGCAAAAATGCAACTACTGCTACACCATCATTAAATAGGCTTTCTCCCTCCATTAAAATAGTCAGGCGTTTACTTGCTCCCAACTCACGAAATAGTGCCACTACAGAGACAGGATCGGTAGCTGATAGACTTGCACCAACCAAAAGAGCTGTGGGTAAAGATAAGTCCGTAAAATAGCTCAAAGGGAACGCTACGCCAATAACCGAAATAACTACGCCAACAATTGCAAACAAACTTACAGGAAAAAGACTGTCCTTTAGACTCCGCCAACGAATATTCCAGGCTGCTTCAAACAACAAAGGTGGTAAAAAAATCTCTAAAATTAGCTCTGGAGATAGGCTAACCAAACGAATATCTACAAATGCCAAACCCAACCCCACAATTACGAGTAGCAAGGTATAGGGAATTTGCCGAAACCAACTAAAAATCCGTGAAATAGTGGCAACGCTCAAAGATACAGATAAGACGATTAGAAATTGTTCCAGATTTCCTTTGATCGAAACCTCAGCAACACTCGGTTCTACAATAAAAAAAAATGTTTCCATAAAATCAAGAAAATTAAGCTACTAGCTCATTACACTATAAAGCGTTTGATTCTTTGATTCAGTGAAAACTTATATATAAACTGTACAATTCCAAAATATTTAGTTTTTCTAGCTTTTTATATATTGTCAGACTTTTTACTAAATGCTATGTAATTTTCTGTTTTATGAAGCTAACTAGCTGATTAAATTGCTTTTTCATACTTTCTGATTCTTGTTCGAGCTTAGAAACTTTGGCTCTCAACAATTCAATTTCAGAGGTTAGAGCGGTAATATCCCCAGAAGCAGAAGGAGCTGATGTTTTGACCATTCTACTAGAGGCAGTAGTTTGAGGCTGTTTTTTCGCCTTCATCATCGCATCTCGAATCGCGCTGACCAGTTGTTCGCGATCGAAAGGCTTTTCTACAAAAGAAAAATACTCAAAAGGCTCAGTTAGCTTATCTGTGACCTCTTCTTTTCGACCAGACATCAATACTAGTGGAATCGAGCGAAACTTTTGTTGTTTCTGAATTTCTTGATATACCTCCCATCCACTCATCTTGGGCAGCAGAAAGTCGAGCATAATCAAATTGGGCAACTCGGTTCTAATTAAATTGAATCCTTCCAAGCCATCTTTGGCTTCGATTACCTCAAAGTTTCCTTCAGGCAACATATCTTTAACTCGCATTCTGATGACTTTACTGTCATCAATAACCAAAATTTTGTGGGTTGACACGATTTACTCCTGAGCGACTAACTCCTCATGGCTGAGATTTACTAGACTGATTTTGACAAGCGCGACCCATTAGGAACATGGTCGGGAGACCCAACCCTACGGGCGGGTGTGGAACACGGCTAAACCGTGCAATGGCAAGCGGATATAAAATCCGCGTTTCTATCCTCCCTTTCCGCCTCCTTTAGGGCGGCGTAAGACCGCAAGACAAAGGCGTTTAGTTCGCCGCATGTACGCGCTCGTCGTGACCGCGAGAAGGGAGCCCTAAAGGATATCTGATGCCCTTGCGGTACACCTTCGGATAAGGTTTCCTCGCCATTTCTAATCGCGGTGTTGGCAGTTAGTTTTGTTTACAAGTTTAGAGTTCCCTATTAAAGTACCAAAATAACAGGAAAAATTATCTAAGTCACAATTAATTTTGTATTCTGAAATAAGTAATGTTGCTTATATTTAGGGCGCAATGGATAAGATTCAACAGTCTCACTCAATTAAAAACAGTTGGCGGAATGAAGTTATCTCTTTACCAGATTGGCTAAAACGACCAATTGGCAAGGCTAGTGAGCTATCTACTGTACAAAAGATTATTAAGCAAAGAAACATTCATACCATCTGTGAAGAAGGTAGATGTCCCAATCGAGGAGAATGTTATGCCAATCAGACAGCAACTTTTTTGTTAATGGGACAAACTTGCACCCGCGCCTGTGCTTTTTGCCAGGTGGAAAAAGGTCATCAACCAATGATACTAGACCCTGATGAGCCTCAAAAAGTTGCTGATGCAGTAAGTTTGCTCGATCTACGCTACGTAGTTCTAACTTCCGTTGCTAGGGACGACTTGAGTGATGGCGGTGCAGAATGGTTTGTTAAAGTTATGACTGCTGTTCGCCTAAAAAATCCTGAAGTTCAGATTGAAATCTTAACTCCTGATTTTTGGAGTGGCAAAGATGCAGTAATTAGTCAAAAAGAGAGGATTTCCACTGTTGTGGCAGCCAAACCTGTCTGTTATAACCATAATTTAGAAACAGTAGAACGTTTGCAAGCACCCGTTAGAAGAGGAGCAAAGTACGATCGCTCTCTCAATGTTTTGCGTTTTGTTAAAGAGCTAGATTCTACTATTCCTACTAAATCAGGCTTAATGTTAGGTTTGGGGGAAACTGAAACTGAAATTATTCAAACGATGAAGGATTTGAGAGCAATAGATTGCGATCGCCTTACCATTGGTCAGTATATGCGTCCATCTCAAGCTCATTTACCCGTACAGAAATATTGGACTCCCGATGAATTTACTCACCTTGGTCATATTGCTGAAGAATTGGGTTTTTCTCATGTGAGATCCGCGCCTTTAGTACGTAGTTCTTATCATGCAGGAGAGAAATAAGGGATAAAGGGTGAAGGATGAGGACTGAGGAACTGAGGAATAAGGAATAAAAGGAGTAATAGTAATCAGTAATTAGTAATTAGTAATTAATAATGCAGTGGAATTGTCAATAAAGGCAAAAGCAACAGGCATATCCAACTCCAGTTGTGCCAGTGGTTGGTTGAGTCTGAAGTTTTTTCTTCTATCAAAAAGTTAATTCTTTCATTCAAGCGATCGCCAGGATTATAATCATTGAAGTTAGCCGACAATACAGTAGGTTCTAGAGGAGCTTTAGCTACTGTTAATAAAGATTCTGCCAAAAGCAAAAAATCTACTTCCTCCGCAGCTTTACTGTCTGCTCTTAATTCGCGCAACAGTAGAAGCTCTTGCCATAAAGCTTCTGTATTAGGAAGCCATGAGGTAAAAGAGCGCATCCAACCCAACCAAAAAAACCAAAAGGTATCGCGGTAATATAAATGAGCTTGCTCGTGAGCTAAAACCGCTTCTAAATGTTCTTCGCCTAAGTTTTGGAGTAAACCACGACTAACAACTAATTCGGGATGCCAAAAGCCAATTTGCGCGCTGTATGGTAAATCGGTGTCAATTAACCTGACGGTTTTGTCGCCGATTACTTTTCTCTGGTAAACAGCTAAATTAGCGATTGAGCAATGACTTTGGTACGTCAATCTAATCAAACAACTAAAAGATAATAAAAGCAGGCTGATTGCTACCCCACATCCCCACGAACCAGCTTTGATGCCTAACATTGCGCCATGACAACCCATATACAAAATGGCGATCGCCGTACTTAAAATTAACAGGGAAGGAAATAGCAATAAGAATAAAGCTTTATACCATCGTTCAGACCAAGTAGCACGAGCAGAAATCGTCTGGTGGCGAATTATCCAGGCTATAATAATTACTGTTAAAGTAGTCAACAAGTGCATTATTTTTCCTCTCTCTGGCGACGAATAGCATTGAGACGAGCAGCGATCGCGTCGATTTGCTCTATGCTAGCAGCATCTAGACTATCTGCGAAAGAAGCAACCACATCAGGATTGCTCACTGCTAAAAAACGATTTAGTTTTTCATAAGATCTCCAAGCTTGGGCTTGTTCGGGAGACACTAATGCCTGCCAAGAAAAAGCACGATCTTTTTTACTGCATTTGAGCCAGCCCTTTTCCGTCAGTCGTCTCAAAACCGTAGTAACCGAAGTGTAAGCTAATTCCCGATTAGGATCTTTCAATATGCGGTCATGAACACCTTTGACTGTTGCCACTTTTAATTGCCAAACTATTTCCAGAATTTCAGTTTCCAATGGACCCAGTGACATTTTTTTAGGTTTGTGATCTGGTAAAAAAGCCATTAATTAAGTTGAAAACAAAATATGTTTTTATATCTTACCAATCAAACATCCAATAACTTTTAGCTTTCGCTGCTTTGATGATAATTATTAATTATGAAGCAAATAATACTACTTTTTGTTTGGTAGGGGAAGATCCAGCTTCAAAACATAATTATTCCCAGGGCTTGTATATAAATTGTTGTTAAGGTTACTTGTTTATTAAACAATCACAATCAAAAAATAATCTAAATATTGTCCAATTCCTTACTCTTTGAGTTTAAAATAGAAAGTATAGATAAAAAAAGAATTAATACCTTTTAAAAATCACGTTTTATAAGTATACAGTTGATTATTAAGTAAATTTATCCAATATATAATATTGTAATTAAAATGAGTTTTGCAGCAATTGCTTGGTGTAAAAGGGCGATTTTATTAATAGCTATTATTTGTTATTATAGAGGAAAAACTACTCCTGCTCTTTCAGGGGAAATAAATTCGCAAGGATTCGATTTTAAATATAGTTCTTTGCAAGTGAATTATCAAAAAGAATATAGTCAATCATCTCAACAAAGATCTAGCTGTCAAGAAATCAATCATACATATAGCCAAGTCTACAGTTTTGAAACAGACTACCACCACATTAATATTTGCCAACAAGAAGATGATTATTACTATCATCGACAATCTAAATTAAATCCTACTAGAAATACGATAATTCCTGCGAAAGAGGTATTTAGGGGTGGCGTTTTTCAGGCAACTAGCGGTAAAATCATCTATTTTGCTGGAAAAGATAGCGATCGCTATTATTCTTCAGTAATGTTGAATAACAACGAAATTATTTTAGAACCAGAATTGCTTCCTACACCAACATCTTTTGACCAAGATATTGTTAATAGCAGACTTAGTTTTTCTTTTGGGGATATAACATTAAATAATATTACTCCTACTACTAATGCTAACTGGCAATCAGAATCTTCGCAAAACAGCGATGCTTCTTTAGTCTGTGTCAAGGATAGTTCTATCCTAAATCCTAGCTTAGACAATTGGCAAAAATTGCTAGGAAAATCTCCAGATACAGCTAATAAATATGCTACGAATAATGGTCACAACTTTGTTTATGATGATGTATTTCCAGATCGAGCTTTAATCGAAACTAAAGAAGGAAAAATTATCAATTTAAATATTGCAACAACCAATGAACTAATAGAACAAATATGTATTCAGCCTACAGAAGATATCTAGTTAGTCGATTGTAAATATTTATCAGTTATTGCATCAAATCTCTTCTGTTGCTGAAGGTAACTCTTGTTTGACAAGCTGTAGCTTAATTTCTGGAAAATCAATACCAAGCGATCGCTGTTTTAGAAGGGTAATATCTTGAATTATTTGCTGCTGCTGCTGTTGAATATGTTCCAAACGGGTCATAATTTCTTGCAACTGCTCTGGGTTATTAGTTACCTCATAGTTAGTGATAGTAGTATTAAGGGAATCGTTTTTAGACTTGACTTCCCAACCAAAAACAAATTTGAGCAGTAAAAAAGGCGATCGCAATACCCACAGCCACATTCGGTCAATAGCTGAAGCAACACTATAATAAATTGTCAAAAATAGGCGAATTACTAAAACGAACAAAATTAAACCCGCCACCAGGCTGATTAAAGAATGATTAACTAGCCAATGAAGTAGAGGGTGGCTTGTTAGCCAGGCATCTATACGAAAATAAATAGAGCTAACAATGCCATCTGTAAGATGATTGTCCCAGGAAACTACTTTATCGAAAAGCTGCATTTTTTTAAAACCTGTAATTAAGTTTGTTCGCTAATTCAATTTTGATTCTTGATCGCCACATCCTCTAAGCTTTTGCGAGACAGTCCGTTGCGGGGGTCAGATGCGGCTTATCCGAAGGTGTATCCTTTAGGAAAAGCCTTAGATGCGGACGAAGCGTCCTTTCTCCCGTTGTAGGAACTGTCGAGGGTGTGATTATTCAGAGGAATTAGTCTAACCTGTTAATATTTTTGCATTTTAGGGAATTATAAAACTGTCAGTCGATCTCGATCGACAACACGGTAATTTTCAACCAATTAATTTTACACAGTGAAAAGACTTTAAAATTTTGCTGCGCCTAAACTTAATTTTAAACAAGGTATCGATAATGTGCCTTGATTTTTGTCAATTGCCAACTATTTTTAGATGTTCAAGCAATCAAGAAAAGGTGGTTATAGTTTGGCAAAAAATTAGAGAAAAACTCTGGTACAAAAGAATCCACTTATCTGAATTTGATAGTGAACGCAGGCTATGCCTTCTCGCGATCAGAATATTTTTTAATTTTATAAAAATTAATCAAGCCCAAATTTACTAACAAGTCACTTATTTAATTTTTATATGTTGAGTACCAGTCTATTAACAAGCTGCAATAATTTTATAAGAGGAAGTTTGCAATGACGACTGCCAAAAATGGAATTAGTCATAATCGGACTCATGTTCAACAATTCACCCCCACCAAGCAAATTGAGCTTTTTGAATCTCTAAAAGAATCTCGATTTAGCGGTCAGTTGGTCGTCTCTGATGCTCAGGATCGCACCTGGATATTATATCTATATTTAGGTCGTATTGTTTATGCTAGTGGGGGGATACATCCCGTCAGAAGATGGAGAAGGCACGTTGTTGCATATTGTCCTGAAAGACTATCTCATGTCGAAGATATTCAATTAGCATTAGCTAATATTGCCCAAGAAGAATCTAGAATTTCTTGGGAATATCAACTGCTATCTGTTTGGATTGACCAAAACAAAATTACCAGAGAGCAAGCCACCAAGGTAATTAAAGCCACTGTAGTTGAGATTCTTTTTGATATTACCCAAGCAGTAGATGTTACTTACGAATCACTCAGAGATAACTTGTTATCTACTCGGCTAATTTTAATTGATGCCGAACAGGTAATCAAAGAAGCAAACAGACTCTACTCTGCTTGGCAAGATGCGAAAATAGCCGATCGCTCTCCTGATATGTCTCCTGCTATCCGTCAGCCAGAAGCGTTACGGAAAAAAACCTCTGCTCAAGTTTATCAAAATCTCAGTCAATTGCTGGATGGAAAACAAACCTTGCGAGATTTGAGTGTGCGTATGAAGCGAGATGTGGTGACGGTTACTCGCTCATTACTGCCATACATTCAATTGGGTTTAGTACAGCTAACAGAGGTAGAAGATATTGCTCCTCCTGTTTCTACACCTGTAGCTCAAAAGCTGTTTAAAAGTAAAGCTCCTCGTCGTATAACTATCGCCTGCATTGATGATAGTCCGCTTATTTGTCAAACAATGGAAAACATTATCAAAGAAGCGGGATATAACTTTATTAGCGAAATGGATGGCTTGAGAGCGATCGCTGTTCTACTCAGTCGCAAACCCGATCTAATTTTTCTAGATTTGGTAATGCCCAATACTAACGGTTATGAAATCTGTTCTCAACTACGCAAGCTGTCTTTCTTTAAAACTACCCCCATCGTAATTTTGACAGGAAATGATGGCATTGTTGACCGAGTACGGGCGAAAATGGTGGGTTCGACCGATTTTCTGGGCAAACCTGCAAAAAAAGGGCAAGTTTTAGAAACTATCAATAAGTATGTGACTCAAAAGCCTAAAAAGTAGGTTGAATACCTGCTGTTAGTTTCTGCGCTCAAAAGGGAAGTATAAAGGTTGCCGACTTAAGTATTTCCAAAATTCAATTTTCAAACATGAAAATGCAACAGCTCAAAATCCAGAATAGTTATAAATTGAGGTAAAAATTGCTATGGGATACACTCTAATTGTTGATGACTCAGCCACTGAACGATCTATCATTACTAGTTGTTTAAAAGAAGTTGGCATTAATGTATCTGTCGCTCTAAGCGGAGAAGAAGCTCTTGAGAAAATAGAGCAAGATTCCCCCGATCTAATTGTTCTGGATGTAGTTTTGCCAGGACGAAGTGGCTTTGAAATTTGTCGAGAATTAAAAGGTTCGGATAACACCAACAAAATTCCGATTATCCTTTGCTCGACTAAAGGCACTGACATGGATAAATTTTGGGGTATGAAACAAGGCGCAGATGCTTATATTCCCAAGCCTATAGATCAAGAAGAATTAGTTAAAAAAGTTCAAGAATTAATGGCTTGAGCCTATTTATAAATTTATTTAGGGCAATTTATTCATAAAAATTTTACTAAAGGTAATTAATAGTTGTGTCCGATATATTCTCTCAATCAAACCAACCACAGTTTAATACACAGCTAGTCAACAAAACAGAGGACGAGCAATTCTTGAGATTTTGTCTTTATGAACGCACTAAAGTGATGTTACCTATCAAGCAGATTGCAGAAGTTTTAAAAATTCAGCTCGGTCAAATTGTTCCTATCCCCCAAATGCCAGCTTGGGTAATGGGTGTATACAACTGGCGAGGAGATATTCTCTGGATGGTAGATTTGGGACATTTGATCGGTTTTAATCCTTGGTATCAACACGGTATTAATCGCTCTAAACAGACTGCAATTGTTTTATCTCCTAATAAGGAGAAAACAAAAACAGATGCAGACAATAATATCAATCTTGGATTAGTTATTTCCCAGGTTGAAGATATTGAAATGTGTAATGTTGCTGATATCCAAGTTCCTCCAACCAAGAGCATAAATACGCAGCTTGGATCTTTTTTACAAGGGTATTGGGTACAGCCAGCAGGAGACATGATTATGGTCTTAAACGGACAAGCAATAGTTGCTACTATGCCCAATAATTTAGCTCATTAAAAATATATCGAAACACTTATTTTTTAGATTTTATTTTTCTTTAGACGTATTACTCCTATCTCTCTTACTTTAGTTTTTATGAATAACTCAACTGAATTATCAAATCAAAAACACTATCTTTCTAAAACTAATTCTTCAGGGGTTAAATATTTTTGGCTCCAGAAATTATATAACCTTCCTATTACTCGCAAAACAGATTTGATTCCTTGGTTTAGTTTTGGAGGATTATTGTTTGTTTTAGGTACAGGAGGCTTGATTTTACAAGGCTCTCTAAAAAATCAGTTGCTAAAACAAACTGAGTCTCAATTAGCAGTTGCCAATATTGAATACAATATCAAAATCGATCAGATGGGTTTTGGCTTTCGAGGACAATCGGACAATACAGCCATTGTTAATGCTGCTACTATTGCATCTCAAGGAAAGGCTTTATCTCAGACGCAAAGGCGACAGGTAACTGATATTTTGCAAAATGAAATCAAGGCTCGAAATATTGAATATGCTACCCTAATTGGTAAAGATAAGAAGATTATTGTCAATGCCAATTCTAATCGTACAGGAGAAGTTTACAATCCTAACGGTTTGATCGATAAAGTTTTAAAAAATCCTCAGCAAATTAAAACTAGTCAAATTGTTGGTTGGCAAGAATTACAGAAAGAAAAGCCTCCTTTACCCAAAGATTTTGCTAAATCAGATGCCTTAATTCGTTATACAGTAACTCCCGTATTTAATAGTGATAAAAGTCAGACAGTAGGAGTTTTGTTATCTGGTGATATTGTTAATGGCAAATCATCTATTGTAGAAAAAACAGTTACTTCCTTTAGTGATAACGGGGGATACAGTGCAGTTTATTTGCGCCAACCAAGTGGAGACTTTGTTTTATCTTCATCCTTCGGTAATCTGGACAATCAAACAAGCACAAACATAGCCCTAGAAGATACAGAAATTCTCGATTTGGCAGTCGCCAGCAACGGTAGTACAGTCAATAAAATTGGTGAAATTCAGGGCAAAAGTTTTGCTTTAGCAGCGAAAGCGATTACAAACAATGCAGGACAATCCGTGGGAGCTATTGTTTACGGTACTCCTGTTAGTTCAGTTAACAACATACTCAAAAATAGTTTGTTGGCACAGTTTGCTTTGTCAGCAATTATTTTGATTTTGATTATTGCTTTGAGTAAGATTTTAGGCAAGGCGATCGCCGAACCAATTAAAACTTTACAAAAAGTAGCTCAAGATTTTTCTGAAGGTAATCTTAAAGCTAGAGCGAAAGTTAACACTAATGATGAAGTCGGCTTATTAAGTACTACATTTAATATTCTGGCAGACTCGATTGAAATCAATGAATCTCGTCTTAGGCAAGATGCAGAACGTTCTCGTATATTAAAAGAAATTGCCCTAGATATTTCCAATGCGGTTGATGTCTCAGGTGTTATGCAAATTGCTGTAGAAAACAGCAAAAATGTCTTGAATGCCGATCGCGTTATCTACTATGTTTTAGATACAGATGGGCAGGGATTAGTAGCAGCCGAAGCAGCCGATGACAGATTTCCTTCTGCTTTCAATTCTCAAATAGGCAATTCCAATCTTGCTCCAGAATCTATCGAACAATATCAGCAAGGAGAAGTCAAAGCGATCGCAAATATCTATCAAAGCGAACTAAAAGATTCTCAACTTAAAACATTAGAGAATCTGGCAGTGATTGCAGCCCTGATTGCTCCTGTACTGATTGATGATAGGTTAGTAGCTTTGTTAATTGCTCATCAATGTAGCGAGTCTAGAGCTTGGCAGCAAGATGAAATTGAATTGCTATCTCAAATAGCTGCTCAAGCAGGTACAGCAATAGAGAAAATTGAATTAGTAGAAATACAGCAAAAATCAGAGCAAAAAGAAAGAGCCGCCAAAGAAAACCTCCAACGTCGAGCATTGGAACTACTAATGGAGGTAGATCCCGTAAGTCAAGGAGATTTGACGGTACGGGTTCAAGTAAGAGAAGACGAAATTGGGACGATTGGAGATTCTTACAACGCAACTATTGAAAGTCTCAGAAAATTAGTAGCTCAAGTACAAACAGCAGCAATGCAAGTATCTAGCACAACTAGCGACAAAGATATTTCCATTCAAGGACTATCTACTGGTGCATTGGCTCAAACTCAAGAAATTAATACTGCACTAACTAAAATTCAAGGAATTACTAATTCAATTCAAGCTGTGGCTACCAATGCCAAATCCGCAGAAGCTGCGGTGCTAAAAGCAGCTCAAACCGTGAAGGCGGGGGATGATGCGATGAATCAAACGGTAGAAGGTTTCCAAGAGATACGTAATACAGTAGCCCAAACAGCCAAAAAAGTTAAACGTCTGGGGGAATCATCTCAAAAAATTTCCAAGGTGGTAAGCGTAATTAGTAACTTTGCCGATCAAACCAACCTGTTGGCTTTAAATGCTTCGATTGAGGCTGCTCACGCAGGAGAAGAAGGAAGAGGGTTTGCAGTGGTTGCCGATGAAGTGCGATCGCTTGCCCGCCAGTCAGCCGAAGCAACGGCAGAAATTGAGGCTTTAGTAGCCGAAATTCAGGCAGAAACCAATGAAGTGGTAGCTGCAATGGAATCTGGTACAGAGCAGGTAGTGGCTGGTACAAAACTAGTCGATCGCACCCGTAATTCCCTAATTGAAATTTCTAATGTGAGTCAAGAAATCAATCAGCTTGTAGGAGAGATTGCGGTAGCTACTGTCGAGCAGTCTCAAGACTCGGAAGTTGTGACTCAAACTATGATGCAGGTTGCTGCCATCTCCGATAAAACTGCCACTGAAGCGGGGGAAGTATCAGCCTCTTTCAAAGATTTATTAATCGTGGCACAAGAATTACAAAACAGTGTGGCTAAGTTCAAAGTTAGCTAGTCATTCGAGATCGCTTTACTCGTAGATTTTGAATATTAAACGTCCGCGCATGATACCGCTTTGCATAATAGATGTTAAATGAAATGACTAATTCATCCCCCGATGGCTATTTAGAATTACCCTTAGATATTTCCCTGTCTGACACGGGCAGGTTACTTACTGCTTCTTGGTGGGAGCGTAAAAGTATTCGTTTTAAAACGACAGTTTTAGCGATCGCTATTGGTACAATTCCCACTCTAATATTGGGTTCAGTTGCTTACTACTTTTCGGCTCGCTCGATCGAGCAAGAAACTACTAATCTGAGAAAGACGCTGGTTTTGGATCTGCAAAACCAAGTTAATGTCTTTATGAGCGATCGCCTTGGTGATATTAAGGTAATCGCAAATCTGGATATTTTTACCGATCCTCAATTACAAGAAAGTTTTAGCGCAGAGCAGAAGTCAGCAGCCTTGCAAAAATTTCAAAATGCTAACAGCATTTATGACAGCATTGGTGTATTTGATGCTCAAGGTGATTTAGTTGCCCAAACCGAAGGAAAAACTCTAGGCAATCACCTGAATCGTAGTTATGTACAGGATGCCCTTAAAGCTGATGGCGCAATAATTAGTCAACCAAGAATTTCTACTAGCTCTGGTGTTTATAGTGTTTACACTGCATCTCCTATTAAAGATAGACTTTCAGGCAAAACTATTGGTTTTGTAAGGGCAAGGATGCCTGTATCAGTTTTAAAAGATTTGCTCAAAACATATACCTCTGGAGGAAGTCAATACTATCTATTTACCGATAGAGGCGAAATCTTCCTTGGCTCGGCAGGCGAATATGTAATCAAAACTCGCAGTGATAATTCTACGGTTGATAATGAGAATTTTGACTATGAAGCTATTCAGGTAAAAGAAGTTTTTTCGGGGGTAGAAAGCCTGTTAAACAGCAGTAGCGTTAGTGCAGAAGAAGCAATTAATCAGTCAACCAAAAAAGAACAGTTTCTTACTTATGCCCCAGCCACAACGTTTGAGGGATTACCCACATTAAATTGGCAAGCAATCATGGCTACGGATAGTAGTATTGTTTTTGCTCCTCAAAGAAGACTACGTCAGGTATTTATCTTAGGAATTGGAATTATAGCTTTGGGAGTTGGTGCGATCGCTTATGCTTTAGCCAATCGACTACTACGTCCCATTTTATCGGCTGCGGATGCGGTTAAAGAAATTGGTCGAGGCAATCTTAATACTCGCCTAGAGATTTTGGGAGCAGATGAGATTTCTCAACTAAGTGCCAATATCAACGGCATGGCTACTAAACTATCCAATCTGGTAGAAACTCAGGCTCTTTTGGCTCAACAATCAGAAACAGTTAAAAACGCCACCATACAGTTTGCCAATGCAGCAGATAGAACAGAAATTCTTGATATTGCTGTCAAAGAAGCTTACAAAACTCTTCCTGCTAAGCGAATTATCTATTATCAGTTTGTAGAAGATACATCGGGAATAGTTGCTGCTGAATCTAACGCTAAAGGTTCATCATCCATTTTAAATACTGAAATTTTTAATCCCGATTTAGTTACGGCTTATTTAAACAAACACGAGCAGGGCAAGACTCAGGTAGAAGTTATTAATGATATCCATCAAGCAAATGTATCCAAGTCTTATCGAAACCAGATACAACTGTTGGGAATTACCGCCAGCTTAATTGCCCCTGTGATTATCGAAGATAAGTTAGATGGTTTGTTGATGGTGCATCAGTCGGCAAAACGTCTCTGGATTAATGAAGAGGTAGAATTTATCAGTCAAATTGCCAATCAAATTAGTTTTGCCGTTACTCGCCTGAGATTTTTGGAAAAACAAATACTGGGAGAAATTAGAGAAAAAGCTGCTAAAGAAGCCATCCAAAGTAGAGCTTTAGATCTTCTAAAAGAAGTTTATGAAGTATCCACAGGAAACCTAACTATTCGAGCTAAAGTCACCGAAGATGAGATTGGCACAATAGCAGATTCCTACAACGCTACAATTGAAAGCTTACTAAAACTAGTAAACGAAACTAAATCCGCTGCTACGGAAGTGCAAAACAATACGGCAATTAATGACGTTGCGGTACAGGCGTTGGCCCAAGAAACCATAACTCAGGCTCAAGAAATCGCTCGAACTTTAGAACAGGTAAACGCGATGGAGCAATCCATCAAACAGGTAGCACTTAGCGCATCTCAAGCAGATGAATTTGTCAAACAGGCTAATTTAACAATTCGTAGTGGTGACAACGCCATGAATCATACAGTAGCCGAAATTAATGCCGTACAGAATACCGTGACGGAAACTGCTGCTAAGGTTCAGAGATTAGGGGAATCATCCCAGGAAATTTCTCAAGCGGTTAATTTGGTTGGTCGTTTTGCAGCCCAAACTCACCTTTTGGCTCTCAAAGCTTCTATTGAAGCAGCTAGGGCGGGGGAACAGGGTAAAGGCTTTGCGGTAATTGCTAATGAAGTGCGATCGCTTGCCACTCAATCAGCCCAAGCAACGGCAGAAATTGAAACTTTAGTGAGCAAAATTCAGCTAGAAACCAACGAACTAGCCAATGCAATGAACAAGGGAACGGAACAAATTTCTGCGGGTAGTGAACTTGTACAACAAACTCGACAAAGTTTGACTCAAATTGGTGAGGCTAGTGACGAGATTAGCAAACTAGTTAGTTCGATTACCCAGGCAACTAAGCAACAGTCTGAGACATCAGCCAAAGTTAGTCAAACAATGGTTAATGTTGCCGAAATTGCCACCAATAATTCTCAATCTGCAACTCAAGTATCTACTTCTATTAAGGAGTTGTCCGCAGTAGCCCAAAAACTTCAGTTAGGTATTGGCAAATTCAAAACTTAATTCAATATCTCCTTTATTTCTTGCAAGCCATACATAAATCATGTCACTCAACCCCGATATCCGCGATCGAGCGTATCAATTTTTTATCGAAGAAGCTCAAGAACTTTTACAGGTTCTAGAATCAGGCTTACTCGAACTCCGTGAAGATCATAGTACTCCCAAGGTGCATGAGTTGATGCGGGCTGCTCACTCAATCAAAGGCGGTGCAGCCAGTGTCGAATTGAGTGTCATTGAATTGTTAGCTCATCGTTTAGAAGACTTTTTAAAAGCTCTTTATAGCGATAGCGTGGAATTTGATGCGGAACTAGAAGGTTTATTATTACAGGGTTATGATTGTCTATCTAATCCTCTGACAGAACAAATTGAATCAGGTTCTTATGATGAAGAATCGGCATTATTAACGGCTGAACCAGTATTTGCTGCTTTAGAAGTTCGTTTAGAAGATGCTCTAAAAAATGCTGAAAGCTATATTCCTAGTTCCAACGATTTGGGTGTAGACATTGTTTCCTCTATTTTTGAGGTGGATGTAGTTCAATCTTTAGAACATTTACAGCAAGTAGTCGAGCATCCTGCAAGCTACGATTTAGAGGATGAATTACAGGGAACGTTGGATATGTTCGCTGGTTTTGCCGAACTATTTAACTTACCTGGGTTTAGCGATATCGTTCAAACTTCTCAAACGGCATTGGCTAACAATCCCGATAATGTTCTAGAAATAATTAAAGTTACCCTAGCTGATTGTACTATAGCCAAAGATAAAGTACTGCAAGGCGATCGCGAACAGGGTGGAGAGGTATCTTCTGCTTTGATTGAATTGGCTCAATCTTCATCTTCAGCAGTGGCTAATGATACAGAAGAGTTTTCTTTTGATAGTCAGGATGATGGTTTGTGGGGTTCTCCGACGGATACAGATCCTTTTGCCGAGGATATATTTGGCACTATTCCTGAATCGAAACTGTAGCTGAAATAGAAAAAGAAGAAACAGAAAGTGTTGATGATATCTTTGGTACTATCCCTGATGCCGAGCCTGTAGAAGAAATAGAAGAAAGTGTTGACGATATCTTTGGTACTATTCCTGACGAGACTGTAATAGAAGAAGAAAGCGTTGATGATATATTTGGTACTATTCCTGACGAGACTGTAATAGATAGCAGAAAGTGTTGATGATATCTTTGGTACTATTCCTGACGAGACTGTAGATAGAAGAAGAAAGTGTTGATGATATCTTTGGTACTATCCCTGAACGAGACTGTAGCCGAGGTAACGAATGACTCCGATCGATCCAATAGTATAGAAAATGCGATCGCATCGATTGAAAACATTTTTGAAGATCTTCCCTCTGTTGATAATCATTCATCTCTAGCTTTACCAACAGAGAAAGAAGCTAGTAACAAGTCGAAAACATCCCAACCTGCGTCATCTAAAGCCAAATCTAAAAAAGCTGCTGCTAAATTGTCTGTCAGAGTCGATCTAGAGCGTTTGGAAAGAATGAATAATTTGGTGGGTGAATTAACCATCAACCGTAATAGTTTATCTCTGCAAAATGAACAATTACAGGAAAATGTTTCAGAATTAGGACAGAAGTTTTTCCGTTTCCGCGAGGTTACTCAAAAGCTGAGAGAAATATCTGATGAGATAGTTTTAGAGCAACGTTCTAATAGTTTGCGTCACTCTTCCTCATCTGTATCCGATCGATCCTCTTCTGAATTTCATCGGGGTGAGTCAACTGAATTTGATACTTTAGAAATGGATAGTTACAGTGGCTTGTATGCTTCTATTCAAAACGTGCTGGAAGAAGTGGTTCAGCTAGAAGAAAGTGTCGACGATATAACTATCTTTGCCAAACAGTCAGATCGCACTATTAGTAGTCAGCGTCAAATGTTGGCTCAAATGCGCGATGAGTTAATGTGGGTGAGAATGTTACCCTCTAGATCAGATTTTACAGCGTTTTCCTCGCACCCTAAGAGATTTATCTACTAAGTATAAAAAGCCTGTCGATCTCAAATTAACTGGAACTGGAGTATTAGTTGATAAAGCAGTATTAGAAAAACTGTCCGATCCTTTATTGCATCTATTACGGAATGGTTTCGATCATGGTATCGAAGATCCAGATATACGTACAAGTCAGGGGAAAGCTGCTAGCGGAACAATTGAAATTCATGCTTATTATCAGGGTAATCAAACTGTAATTGAAGTCAAAGATGATGGCAAAGGTTTAGACATCGATCGCATTGCTCAAAAAGGAATTGAAAATGGTTTAATCTCAGCTTCAGAAGCAAAGAATGCTACCAAAGAAAGACTATACGATCTGATTTTTGAACCAGGATTTTCTACCGCCAGTAAGGTTAGTGAACTATCTGGTAGAGGGGTAGGAATGAATATCGTGCGATCGCAAATTGAAACCCTCAAAGGTAAGATAACCGTTACTTCTTCTCCTGGAGAGGGTTCGATTTTTGCTCTACGTCTACCTCTAACCCTAACCATTGCCAAACTATTGGTATGTTCTTTGGGAACAACTTCTTTTGCTATTCCTTCCGATAGTATCGAAGAAATTATCATACCCACAGAAGAACAAATCAAAATTTCCCATCAGCAAAAGTTTTTATCTCTTAATCGCCAACTAATTCCTATTTATTCTCTCCAAGAAATATTACACTACAACTGTCCTGTTCCCGATATAGATGCAACTAGTACGGCTTTTAAAACTATTGCACCCCCTGAAGATTGGTTTGCACCCCTACTAATATTGAGAAAAGGACAGAAACTATTTGCGCTAGAGGTTGCTAGTTTGATTAGCGAACAAGAATTAGTAATTAAACCCTATGGTAAAGCGATCGCAGCACCGCAGTATAGTTATGGTTGTACTATTTTGGGGGATGGTAGCTTAATTCCCGCTTTTGATGGCGCAGCTTTGATCGGCACTATTTTAGGGGAAGAAGTTATTTCTGTGGCTTCAGAGATTGACTTTGTACCAGAATTAGAAGAAGCAAATCCAGAATTAGAAATCTTAACCGAACAACCATTACAAGATCTGCAAATTGAAAATAATATACCAGACAATAAGATAGTTTCCACCAAGACTATTATGGTGGTGGACGATTCTACTGCATTGCGTCGCACAATGGCTTTGACTTTAGAGAAGTATGGCTATCGAGTCATCCAGAAAAAAGATGGTAAAGATGCACTGGATGGATTTAGACAAAATTCTAAGATCGATTTGATTATTTGTGATGTAGAAATGCCCACTATGAATGGGTTTGAGTTTCTGGGTATGCGTCGGCGAGATTCTCAACTATCGAAAATTCCTACCTTTATGTTGACTTCTCGTAGTGGTGCAAAACATCGTAATTTAGCAAGTCAACTAGGTGCAGATGGCTACTTCACCAAACCTTATGTGGAGCAAGAATTTATTGCAGAAGTTAAAAAGATTCTCAACGATAAAAATAATAACTCTAGAAGCAATAAAGAGAATTCGACTGTAGTTAAGAAAAAAACTGTTTTAGTCATTGATGATTCTTCTGCATTAAGACGCACCTTATCTCTTAGTTTAGAAAACAGAGGATATCGAGTTTTGCAAGGAAGAGATGGGCTCGAAGGACTAGAATTACTCCGCAATAATTTGCAAACTAATTTGGTTATCTGTGATATAGAAATGCCCAACATGAATGGGTTTGAATTTCTTACTTCTCGTCGAAAAGAACCAACTCTGAAGAATATCCCTGTAGTAATGTTAACTTCGAGAAGTACTGATAAACATCGCTCTTTAGCTACTAGCTTAGGTGCGGATGGTTACTTCACCAAACCCTATATTCAAGATAAGTTTATCGAAGATGTAGATGGTTTTATTAAAAGATACAGTAACTGTAAATAATAAATAACAAGTGATGAGTAGTTTAACAGTAGATTTAAATTCAAGATTGATTTTTGACAGTAAAGAAACTTCGATAAAACTATTGGTATTTGCCATAGGAAAGCTAACCTTAGCATTACCTATTTTGCAGGTGCAAAAAGTAATTAAACATAATCCTGTTCATGGAAGTGGCTTGAGTCATGTTAACTTAACTCATTTAGGCGATCGCGATATTGCAGTAGTCAATTTACATCAAAAATTATTTAAGATTAGCCTACCCGAAATATCTCAAACTCAAGGATATTTTATTATTAGTAAAGATGTTGGAGGAGAGCCTTTAGGAATCTTAGTATTAGAACCTCCTGCACTAATTGATATACCTACAGCACAAATTCGTTTAATTCCTGAGTCTTATCGTCATGCAGATACATTAGAAATTGCTAGTCATGTTACGGTAATTTCCCAAGAAGATAATACTAATAAAACCATCTTTATTTTAGATTTAACCAAACTAATTTAGAATTAAAATTAAAAATAAAATTAAAAACTATAGTC
>CAWCWY010000028.1:0-19371 GCA_963799375.1 uncultured cyanobacterium | reverse complement strand
ATTGGTTCAAAACAACATCGAGCAATCGCCTTTTAAGTATTGATAGGTATAGTGTTAAAGCATTTGTTATTCTTAGAATAAACAGCAAAAAAGTTTCTATGATTAATTTACCTTCCTTAATAATCATCGATCGCCTCTTACAAGATTGGCTATTAGAAGACATTGGCAGAGGCGATTGTACGACTCAGGGATTGTTCACTGGAGAAGACAAAAGAGAGAAAGCAATCTGGATAATAAAAGAAGATGGCATAGTGGCAGGATTACCGATTGCAGCCAGAGTTTTTAAACTGTTAGACAATAGTGCAATGTTCACTCCAACCGTAAAAGAAGGAGATTTCTGTAAATCGGGTACGAAGATAGCGAATTTAGAAGGAAGTAGAGAAGCATTGTTGACGGGAGAAAGAGTCGCGCTGAATCTAGGAATGCGCTTGAGTGGAATTTCTACAGCAACTCGTAGTTACGTTGAAGAGATTCAGGATTTACCAACTCAACTAGTAGATACGAGAAAAACTACTCCTGGCTTGAGAGTGTTGGAAAAGTATGCCACAAGGGTAGGAGGCGCAATAAATCATCGAATGGGATTAGATGATGCGGTAATGATCAAAGACAACCATATTCAAGCAGCAGGAGGAATAGAAAAAGCGATCGCACTATTGAGAAAAAATATTCCTTACCCTCTTAGTATTGAAGTGGAAACTACAAACCTCGAAGAAGTAGATCGGGCACTGAAACATGGAGCAGATATTATTATGTTGGATAATATGGACGCTGAAGAAATGATTAAAGCGGTGAAGATAATTCGTGATACAAATTTCAGAGTCAAAATTGAAGCTTCGGGTAACATTACCCTTAAAACTATTCGTACTGTGGCTGAAACTGGTGTCGATTATATTTCAAGTAGCGCACCGATCACGAGATCTCACTGGTTAGATCTAAGTATGAGAATAATCTAAATCTAATTTTCCTACTTACTATTTATAAGGATTGAGGAAAAATATTTTGAGCAATACATCAATCGGCAATTTTATAAATAAACATTACTTCAGTTTTATTTGTGTAAAAGACCCCGATTGTGCATACACTATAGATCTTCAAGCAAAATATTTTCAATAAATACAAGTTCACAATGCAGCATCATGAGTGATATGGTCAAAAAACCAATCGGTATTATAGGCGCTTCTGGATACGGTGGAGTTCAGCTAGTTCGGCTTTTATTTGAACATCCTGGAGTAGAAATTGCTTATCTGGGAGGAGATAGTAGTGCAGGGAAACAATACGGCTCTATTTATCCACATTTAGCTCATTGTGTCGATCTCAACGTTGAGAAAATTGATTTAGATGAAGTTGCTAATCGTTGCGAAGCAGTTTTTTTAGGACTTCCTAATGGTTTAGCGTGTGATATTGCACCGATTCTAGTGGAGAAGGGATGTAAGGTATTAGATCTTTCCGCAGATTATCGATTTGACAATTTGGATACTTATACCGACTGGTATAAAAAAGAGCGTATAGATAAAGATACTTCTGCTCAAGCTGTGTATGGCTTGCCTGAATTGCACCGAGAGCAAATCAAACAGGCACAATTAATTGGCTGTCCTGGTTGCTATCCCACAGCCAGTTTATTGGCTCTTGCACCTTTATTAAAACAAGGTTTAATAGATCCATCTACGATAATTATTGATGCCAAATCAGGAACTTCTGGTGGTGGACGACAGGGTAAGATAGGTATGCTTTTGGCAGAAGCCGATAATTCCTTGGGAGCTTATGGCGTAGCTAGCCATCGTCACACACCAGAAATTGAACAAATTTGTAGCAATTTGGCTCGTCAAGATGTGACTGTACAATTTACTCCTCATTTGATCCCTATGGTGAGAGGAATCTTGTCAACGGTTTATGCAACTTTACGAGATCCTGGCTTGGTTAGAGAAGATTTGATTACTATCTATAATGCTTTTTATCGCTCTTCTCCTTTTGTCACAATTCTGTCTAATGGTGTTTATCCTCAGACCAAATGGGCTTGTGGTACAAACTTAGCCTATATAGGTATCCAGGTAGATCCACGTACAGGAAGAGTAATTGTTTTATCAGCGATAGACAATTTGATTAAGGGTCAAGCAGGTCAAGCGGTACAATGTTTGAATCTAATGATGGGTTGGGAAGAAGCAACAGGATTACCAAAATTAGCTTTTTATCCTTAATGTACTGAATATACTATGAAAAAAAGGATTGCATATTATCTAGGTAGTAGTTTGTTTTTTTGCTGTTTGGGACTACCAGTTAAAGCGGAAAGCGTCTTAACTAAAGTTCAACGTACAGGAATTTTGAAAGTTGCTATTAGAGAGGATGCAGCACCTTTTGGTTATCTAGACTCGAATAATAATTTGCAAGGATACTGTTTGGACTTTTTTGCTTTGTTAGAAAAACAGCTGGTTAAAGATTTGGAGCGCAACACTTTAAGCACAAAGTTATTCAAGTCTACGGCAAACAACCGTTTTTCTTTGATTAGCAGTAATATTATCGATTTAGAGTGCGGTCCTAATACGATTCGCACTGATGTTCATGAAAAGGCTAGTTTTTCTACAGCATTCTTTATTACTGGGACACAATTTTTAGTCAGCAAGAAAAATCGCGATCGCTTCAAATTAGACGAGAATTTAGCAGAAATCAAACTTGGAGTAATTAAAAACACAACGACGGAGAAATTTATTGCAGAAACTTATCCTTCGGCAATTATTTACAAATTTAGTGGAGTGACAGCAAGAAATAGAGGGGTGCAGGCAGTCTCCCAAGGCAAGATAGACGCTATGATTAGTGATGGTATTTTGTTGAGAGCAGAAGCACAGCGACAAGAATTGTCAGCTTTGAAATATCCTTTAATACCTGACACTCCTTTAACTTGCGATCGCTATGGAATGATTCTTGCTAAAGATCCTCAATGGAGAGATTTTGTTAATTCAGTAATCGATAGTCCAGAATCAGCAGCTTTATCTCAAGCTTGGTTTGGAAGTTTATCTAATGATAGTCAAGTCATCTCTAATAATTGCAATTAGGAAAGTATTTTTGTTCTTGATATTATAAAAAAACAAGGTGGATACAGCATTTAGTTTCAATCAAACACTATATCCACCTTATTAATTAAAAATAAATTTATTATTTATTATTCAGTAATTTCTGGACTTACTTCACCAGGATTAAACTCCGCAGCAATACAACTTTTGATTGCCTCTTCACTGGATATTTGAGAAATACCAGCTAAATCGACGGTACATTCTGCATGACGTTCGGGTAGTAAGCTACGACGGCAACTATCCAAAGCCATCATAGATTTTCCTTTTTCTAAACTGCTACTAACAGTTGTGACACAGCTAGCTAATTCATCAGGTCTACGAACACGGTAGCAGGACTGTAGGGCATCATTCCCTTTGATGTCTGTTCCACTACTAATAGTTGCAACACAAGATGCAAGGTCGTTCGGTTTTAAAGCATCAGAACAAGCTGCTGCTGCTGCTGGTTTCCTTACGCCGTCTGCAATCAGGCTATCAGCACAGCTACCAATACTACCTGCCACTGAAGGAGAAATAGGCACAGTTAATAAGAAAGCTGGTAAAGAAATTAAACTAGTCCAACGGATAGCTTTTACTATAATTTTCATGGCTATTTAAACATGATTCTGACTGTTTTTGATTCACCACCATACTAAAGGCAGATCGAGGAAAATTGTTAACTCTCTCAATTAATTATTGATCCATTTCCAAAGGGGATGTTTGGTACCCCTTGCCATTATTTTCTTTACTTGCCTTTCTAATTTATGTTTTTCTGTCTCAGGCAGACCCCAAATTAAGTTGCGGCTTTGCCATAATAAGACCGAAACTGTAGTACCAATACAAAAAGCTAAACAAAGGGTGGGCAAAAAATTAAAGTGTAATCCATAGTACACCGCCGCCCAAGTAAAATAGTCTAAACCGATAGCAATCTCTTCCTGCAAATGCCAAACAGCATATACGCCTAAAGTTAGCCAACTAGATATAACTAGCAGCCAACGAGCATATATAGATAATTTATATAGTCTGTTTACTTTTTGCTCAAAATCAGATTGAATGCTCATTATTTTGCTTTTAGCGGAGAATAAATTGCCAAATAGTTACTATTCTGATGCAGCTGTGTCAGAAACTACTACAGAATTTTTTCCTTTGCTGTTTCTCCACCAAGCAAGAAGGGTGCTAGCAATGAAAATACTAGAGTATGCACCCAATAAAAAACCAATAATCAAAGCTAAAGCAAAAAACTTTAATGTCTGTCCGCCAAAAAGGAAAATACCTATTAAGGGCAGCAAAGTAGTTAAAGTTGTGTTGATCGAACGTCCTAAAGTTTGATTGACAGCGTTGTCAACAATTTCATTAATTCCTCGGTCTGGGTTGACGGTTATGTTTTCACGAATACGGTCATAGATTACTACGGTATCGTTGACTGAAAAACCAATGATGGTAAGCAAAGATACTAAAAATAAACTATCTGCTTCTATACCCATTACCAAGCCTAAGAAAGAAAAGACACCTGCGGTAATAATGACATCATGGAACAAAGCTGCGATCGCAAATAAAGCATAGTCGAATTGGAAGCGAATGCTCAAGTAGACAATAATGCCAAAAAATGCGACTAATAGAGCTAAGATGCCCGAAACAAACAGCTCTTCGCCAATAGTTGGTCCTACAGAGTCAATTTGTACTGTTTTGTCGTCAAATTTGCCAATGGCGTTACCTAAAGAACTTAATAATTCACCACGGCGATCGCCATCAATATTTTCTGTTCGTACTGAAAGAATTTGTTTGTTGTCTCCAAGTAGCTGAATAGTACCGTTGCCTAAATCTTGAGCGTCAAGGACTTCTCTAACTTGGGCCGTATCAATAGGTCGATCGCAGTTCCCTGCTACAGTACAATCTCTAGCTATTTGGATTCTAGTTCCGCCAATGAAGTCAATACCTGGACGAATTGGAGCTTTTAGAGTGCTAAAGGAGACAATCATCATGATGATACTGGCAACAATAGCTGTTCCAGAAATTGCCCACCATAAATTGCGCTTACTTGTAATACTAACTTTCATGGATTATTAAATTACTGATTACTAGATACCGATGGTTGAGTTCCCACATTCAGATTGGGACAAAATAATTCTGGTCTTTGTCTTACCTTGGGCAAGCTAAGTACTACCAATAGCATGAGAGTTCGGCTACAGGTAACAGCAGTAAACATACTAACCACTACTCCGATCAAAAGAGTTACGGCAAAACCTTTGACCAAACCAGATCCCAGCCATAGTAGAGCCAGACAAGCGATCGCAGTGGTCACGTTGCTATCTAAAATACTTGAAAATGCTCTAAAAAATCCCGACTCTACAGAACGGTAAAGAGTTTTTCCTGCTCGTAATTCTTCTCTAGTACGCTCAAAAATCAGAACATTTGCGTCTACCGCCATACCAATACTCAAAATGAAGCCTGCAATTCCAGGCAGAGTTAGGGTAACGCCGACTAAGGCATAAGAAGCTAAAGTCAACAAAGCATAAACAATTAATGCGCCATCAGCAATAAGTCCTGGTAGACGATAGTAAAGCACCATGAAGATTAAAACCAAAACCAAGCCTACACAGGCTGCAATGATACTTCTACGAATGCTGTCTTGTCCTAAAGTTGCCCCAACGGTACGGTTTTCTACTACCGCTACAGGGAAAGGTAATGAACCCCCTTTAATTTGAATACCCAAATCTTTTGCACCTTCGAGGTCAAAATTACCTGTGATTACGGCTCTACCCCCCGCAATGCCAGTGTCGGCAAATTCTGGACCAACAACAGGAGAACTAATCAAGTCATCATCTAAAAAGATACCAATACTACGACCAGTGCCAGCCAAGTTTTTGGTCAGTTCGGCGAATTTTTTACCTCCAGCATCATCAAAGTTGATTGCCACTTCCCAACGGTTTCCTGTAGCATCGGGTTGAGGACGAGCATCAGTCAAATTTGTCCCAGTCAAGCCAACCGATTCAAATAAAGTTGCGATCGCTTGGTTAGATTTGGTCAATGATTCTTTTATTTCGGCTAGTTTGGCTTGGTTTTCTTCTCCTTCTTGTTGACTAAAGAAGTTTCTCTGAGCCTTTAGCTGTTGATTCACTTGAGATTCAGCAATGAAATCTCCTTCTGTACCTTGTTTTTGTTGTTTAAATTCTAATTTAGCTGTTCCTTTTAAACGTCTTTCTGCTTCTTCAGGTTTGCTTTCTCCTGGTAGCTGAATTAATATTTTGTCTTCTCCAATGGTTTGAACAGTAGTTTCAGAAACACCAAATTCGTTAATCCGATTTTCTAAAACTCGCTGTACCGCTTCCACATCTTCTGCGGTGGGTTTAACATCAGGCTGTTCTTTAGTTGGATTTACCTGAATGGTTAATTGCGCGCCTCCTCGAAGATCTAGCCCTAACTGGGGAGGAATTGTAGTTAATATAGCGATCGCTGCTGCGACTAACGCCAAAATCAGAATAATATAGGCCCTTTGTTTTTGCATTTACGATCACCTACCGTAGTGTTGAACTGAAGTATTCATTTAATTTAAATTTATTTTTTTGAGTTAGATAATATTACCCACTCAGTTTACTACTTCCCCATGAGTAGTGATAAACAGGTTAAGTCCACAACTATAGCTCACTACACTCGACGGGGTATACAGAATAAGTCCACAGCCAAAGTAAATAAAACTGACTCTATTTTGCTAAATGACTTTTTAGACAATAGTAAATTTTTGGTCTTTACTGAGAAATAATACTTAAACCCACCAAGTCGCGATCTTTTAGCGGTTTACTGCTGCGAACCACATATTTTTCTCCTGGAGATATTCCTGCAACTATCTCTACTTTGCTATTGGAGCGATCGCCTACCATTACCTTACGCTTGGTTACATTGTTCTGGTTGTTTTGCTCTTTTTTCGTCACCATAAAAACATAGTTATTATTCTCTTCTTGAATAATTGCCGTTTCGGGAACTATTATGCGAGGTTCTTGAGTAGACGAAAAACTAACTCTAGCCAATAGACCTCCTTTAATTTGATTGTCAGGATTATTAATTACAACCTCCACAGGAATTTGACGGGAGGAAGAATTAGTTGTGGGTGCTATACGGCTGACTTTTCCGATAAATTGGCGATCGCTAAAGGCATCTAGCCTTACCTCTACTTTCTGTCCTATATTTACTTTTCCTAAATCTAATTCTGATAAAGGTACTACTATTTTTATTAGACTAAAGTCGCCAATAGTTACAACCTCTTCCCCAGCACGAATCAAGCTACCTGTGTCTTTAGCTTGTGCCGTTATGATACCGCCTATGGGTGCAACTATTTGACTGTAGGTCTGACGTTGCTTTGATTCTGCGATCGCAGAATTCTGCGTAGCGATTCTTCCCTCTACTATTGCTACCGCTTGTTCTTCCAATTTAACGGCTTCTTGTGCTGTCAACAACGATTTTTCAGCTATTTTGGCAGCGGTTTTAAATGATTCTGCCTGTTGTTGAGCAATCAAACCTGTTTTTGCTAAATCTTGATATCTGACTGCTTCGCTTTTGGCTTGTTCTAGCTGAATTTCAGCTTCTTCTAGTTTTATTTGAGCATTAACAACCTGAATTTTCGCCTGGGCTAATTCTGATTGTAAAGCAGCTAATTCACCTGTTTTTCCCTCAATATCCGTAAGTAAAAGATTATTTTCTAATCTTCCAATTAATTGACCCCGATCTACAACATCACCAACTTCTGCTGACAGTTCTAAAAGTATTCCTTCCGTTTGCGATCGCCAGGATACTTGTCTTTGAGGTTGAGTTGTTCCTTTATATTGTCGCGCAGAAGATAAATTGCTCAAACTAGCCGTTTCTACATCAACTTTAATCAGTCTCTTTGATTCGGGCGCATCAGTCAAAGTCTGTTCTCGCTGTAAATTACTTTGAGACTGGGTATTGCAACTAATTGAGATTATAGAAGTAAGAATCAATAAAATAATTTTCAAGTATTGCTTTATTTGCCATTCTGCAGATTTTTTAGTCTGTTTCATCTAACCTTATTGGCAATATTTATTCCTAGTTGCTTTAAATTGAAGATAAGCACAACTCATTTTTAACAAAAAAAAGTGTGTAATCAAAAATTCTAATTTAAATTACACATCCAAATAACAAATTTTTCAAATGCTACATACAATTATTATCCTTTGTAAAAAAAATTAACGATGGCATAAATCCTAGATAAATTGAGCCAAACGTTTCTTGTGTAAGCAATTTTTCTGCCTTTGATTTGTATTACCATCTATAATCTTCCACTGATCCTGAGAAATTGCTCTACCATTCCAAACTACTTGAGGCACAGTAGATGTATAGCAAAAAGTTATAGAATAACGCTCGCGCTCAGTGGGCGGTTGTGCGCGGTGAAAAACACTACTAGTATCAGTTATAATAACGCTTCCTTTTGAAGCCAGACAATTAGTCCAATCGCTTTTTGATACCGCTGATGCCATTTCTTCATCGGATACATATCCTAAATTATAGTAATTAAGTTTTTTAATTGCTTCAGAAGTAATTTTGCGAGAGATATAATTATAAGCACCTCCTCCTTCAACAACGTCATTCAAATAGATGATTATTTTGATGATACGACGATCTTCCCAATCTATATGCCATCTTCTAACTCCAGAATACTGACCATCAGCAACACTCTTTCGCATTGCAAATCCTTGATACAAAATTGGTAGACCAATGTAATTTTCAATCAAATCTAGTAATTTTGGTTCTAACGCCCACAAAAGGATCTCTGGGAATTCTCTTAAATCTTCTTGACTAGAACCAACCTCGCAGTTGTTATTCTTACTCCAGTTGGGATCGAGAACCTTTAATTTATCAGCCAAAGCCAATGCGGTTTGCATCATCTTATCTGTAGAAGATAATTCCAATTCTTCTATAGGAATTATGCAAGTGCCTTCTTCTCTCAATACTTTTATAATTGAACGTTCCTGAGTATCTAGCTCAGGCAAAAATTGAGCGTGGTCGTTCAACGCCTTTTGATGTACCTGTTCTTTTATTGCTTGAATTGGAGGTATTTTATATATCTCGCGCTTTAGTTTGCGAGGAAGATTTTTAACTTTCGTCGCAATATAAGATAAATTGTTAGCTGATATTTTCATGAGCGTATAATACAAGAGCATTCCATTGGCTAGTAGAATATGTTTGTAAAAATTTAAATTATTTTACTATTTATAATAAATGTGATAGAAGCTTGCCTTTCGTAAAAGTAATAATATCTTCTTATCTGTCACATTTATAACAATTTAAGTGCTGAACATATATGTTCTTCGACTTGCTATCAAATATCTTCATGAAAACTTTTCATATCATTCTGTCAAAAACCTGCACAATAACTATTTATATTAAGTGTGTTTGCTTATCATGTTTATAAAATAGTCGCATCATTTAATCGATTTCTTGAACATCAAAAATTTCAGAAAATAGTCTTGTAGTGTTGAACTTGACGAATAAAGTAATAATCGATTAGAACCTTTATGGAAAGCTTTTCCATTTTGACCATCAGTTCTCTATTCTGTATTTTTTAATATTTGACGATGATTAAACAAAAATCTTTCATTTTGTCCATTTCATGAGTTAACGGATGAAGTTTTCATACAGTTTGCCATTAAGCAATTTTTTAATTTTTACTTTTCTGAGTCTTACTAGCTTTTTCTACGTTTCACCTGTATTTGCAGATCGTTCTATCGGCATAGATAGCGATTTCGATGCAATTGAACTTCCTCTTCCGACTTTGGATGAGGATCATTCAGGAATTTGCTCAGATCGAATAGAGCCATCCATAAATGAGATAATTCAGCGTCCTGAGTTGAGTAGTGGAAAATGGGCAATTCTAGTGCAGTCTTTGAATGGAACCAATATATATAGTCTTAGTCCAGATTCTTATATGGTTCCCGCTTCTAATGTCAAACTTTTAGTAACAGCAGCAGCATTACAAAAGCTCGATCTTAATGGGCAAATTCGCTCTACATCTATCAGTGATTGGATCAAAGTTACTAATCTCAGAAGCAATAATTCCTACGCTAATGTTCTGTTGAGCTATTTAGGCGGTTCTCAATCAGTTCAACAAGCATTAACTAACTTGGGAATTGACTCTAAAGGTTATCGTCTCAAAGATGGTTCTGGGCTATCTCGTAATAATTTGGCAACTCCAAGAACATTAGTATCTACCTTGCGCGCCATGTATCATGCCAAAGGCAACGATGTATTCCTAGCATCTCTTCCTGTGGCTGGAATGAGTGGCACTCTCAAAAATCGTCTACGTCATACTACAGCAGAGGGGACTGTTAGAGCCAAAACTGGTACTCTTAGAGGCGTAAAAGCTTTGTCTGGCTACATTAATCATCCAGAATATGGAGTTGTTGTATTTAGTATCATTACTAACCAGCCTACCAATCGATCTAGTTATTCTGTGGTTCAAGCTATTGATGAAATTGTGCTGCAACTAAGTACTTCAACTAATTGCCAATAAAAGTCTTTGTTAAGCAATATTACAATATTGACGCTATACCTTCTTGCTGTCTTGACAGGAAATATTTGAATAGGTAAATTACATATATACCCGGGTAACTATTAAACTTAGTGATATGCAAAGCAAGCAGAAAGTAACCTTATACATACCTCCAGAATTGCATAGGAGATTAAAAATAAAAGCTGCGGTAGATGTTGAATCAATGTCTGCTTTAGTAGAAAAAGCAGTCTCTTTTTATATGCAGTACCCAGAAAAGGTAGACCAAATTGAAGCTTCGATTCAGGGGAAAACGCACCAGGTACATTTTTGTCCTGAGTGCAGCACAGCAGTGGTTGAAAGAGATGGCAAATTGGTATCTCTGGGAAACCAAGCTAACGTAATAGCTGATGACATTTCCCTCAAAGTTGCTGAAACAGGTGATTCTGGAGAATCTAACGAGGAAGAATTAGTCTCTTGCCTATAAGTCTTGTCTATTAGCGTTTTAGTTATAAGCTAGTTACCAAAAGTTTTAACGAAAGTCCAAAACTCAGCAGGGTCGATAACATGAAAGAAGAGCTAAATATTCTTGTACAAGCTCAATACCCTTTGATCTATTTAATTACACCAGAGGAAGAAAGAGCGGAGCAAGCAATTGAAAAAATTGCCAAGGATAACGCTGAATACAAGCGAGTATTTGTTTGGACTGTAACCAGAGGAATGGTCGAATATGGTCAATCTCGTCAGTCAACCCAGCACAATACTGTATCTCCAGAGGCTGCGATAGAGTGGACTACTAGGCAAAAGGAAGGTGGAATATACATTTTTAAAGATCTTCATCCATTTATCGAAGGTCCAGTAATAACAAGATGGCTAAGAGACGCGATCGCATCTTTCAAAGGCTCTGATAAAGTTATTATCTTGATGTCTCCAGTACAAGCTGTTCCAATCGAGCTGGAAAAGGAGGTTGTTGTTTTAGATTATCCTCTACCAAATTTGACCGAGTTAAACCATGTTCTTTCTGACAGGCTGGCTCAGAGCAAGACTAAGCGTTTGGACACTGAAACTAGAGAAAAGTTGCTGAAAGCGGCGTTAGGCTTAACGAAAGACGAAGCCGAAAAGGTTTATCGCAAGGCTCAGGTAAAGGCTGGTCGTTTAACTGGAGACGAAGTTAATATAGTCCTTTCAGAGAAAAAGCAGTTGATCCGTAGAAACGGAATCTTAGAGTATATTGAAGAGGACGAAACTATTGATTCTGTTGGTGGATTGGAAGAACTGAAGAGGTGGTTAAACCAACGGTCCAATGCTTTCACAGAAAGAGCGAGAGAGTACGGTCTTCCTCAGCCAAAAGGAATGCTAATTCTTGGTGTACCTGGCTGTGGTAAATCCTTAATTGCCAAAACCACGTCTCGCCTATGGGGTCTACCCTTATTACGTTTAGATATGGGTCGAGTATATGATGGTTCTACAGTAGGTCGTTCAGAAGCAAATTTGCGTAATGCGCTTAAAACGGCAGAGTCTATTTCTCCTGTAATTCTATTTATTGATGAGCTGGATAAAGCCTTTGCAGGTGGCGGTGGATCTGGAGACTCTGATGGTGGCACTTCTGGTCGAATATTTGGTTCTTTTTTAACTTGGATGCAAGAAAAGAAGTCTCCTGTGTTTGTAATGGCTACTGCTAACCGTGTAGAAAGGCTACCTGGGGAATTTTTAAGAAAAGGAAGATTTGACGAAATATTCTTTGTGGACTTACCTAATTCCGCAGAGAGAAAAGATATTTTTGAGATACATCTTGGTAAACGTCGTTCGGAAATTACTCGTTTCGATTTAGAACAGCTAACCAAGGTATCTGATGGTTTTTCTGGGGCAGAGATTGAGCAAGCGATCATCGCTGCAATGTATGATGCTTTCGCTCAAGATAGGGAGTTTACGCAGCTAGATATAATTGCTGCGATTAAAGCTACCTTACCTCTATCTAGAACAATGACTGAGCAGGTAACAGCCCTAAGAGATTGGGCTGGGCAAAGAGCCAGACCTGCATCAGCCTCCGTTGCTGAATATCAGCGACTGGAGTTCTAACAGGCTTTCTTTTGTGGGTTAGAATGACTCATAAAAGGTCAAGGCTAGCAATTGCTAGCAGTTTTCTAAATAATCCGTTTTAGGACGGTTATTAATTTTAAAGTTGTTGTTTACTTCTCTTCTACTGGAGGAAATCTTATGTCTCACTTTAGTACTTTACGCACCAAAATCAGCGATTCTGCAATTCTAGTTAATTCTCTTCGCGATCTTGGTATTAATGTTCAAACTAACGCTGATGTTCGTGGTTACAACGGTCAAAGACTTCGTGCTGATATCGTTGCAACTTTAGAAGGCGAATACGATCTAGGTTGGTCTGAAAATAGCGATGGTACTTTTGACTTAATTGCCGATCTTTGGGGTGTTGCTAAAAAACACAACCAAACTGAATTGATTAACTCAATCAACCAAAAATATGCTGTTAATAAAACTTTATCTGAAGTTAAGCAGCGTGGTTTACAGAACGCAAACGTTAAACTAGTTCTTCAGTAACAAGAATTTGATTTGAAGTTAAAGCGCGTTCCCAAGCATTGGGGTTGACTAAATTTAAGTCAACCCTTTTTTAATGTAAAAAAATATTTTTGTTAGATGAACTAGTTGTTTGGCTCAATAGTAGCAAAGATTTGGTTGACAAAGCCTGAAACAAAAGTTAATACTATTGAACCAAACAAAGCAGGAAAAAATCCCTTTACCAACAAGCCTGGAGTTAAATAACTAACCAAGCCTAGAGAGATCGCATTTACTACAAACAGAAATAAGCCTAAAGTTAAAATTGTTAAGGGCAGAGTAAATATAACTAATATTGGTTTAACGACTGCATTAACAAGCCCTAGTATAGCTGCACCCAAAATGGCTGAAGAAAAACTAACAATGGCAAAACCAGGGACGACAAAAGCAGTAATTATTAAAGAAACGGCTGTGGCTAACCATGTCAGCAAAAATTGCAACATTTTAGTTACCTAAGAAAGTAAGAAAATTTAACTACTTAGATAATAGTAAATTTTGGCTAGCCATTTCTATTCGTGAAAGTACGGTATCTGTGAGCAACTTTGGTGCGAAAACTCACATTAACACCACCACTGTGTTGTTCTAAAAGCAACAAAGGAGTCGGCTTTGCTTTTTGATTCCAACTCATGGTAACGATGTGTCCCTGAATTGAGGGTAGCCAATTGTTACTGCGTCTGTCGGCTTTACTGTTTGATTGCCACTCATTACGTCTTTCCGTAGGGCTAAGAAACATTTCCACACATTCCACGATTTGATTAATAGTCGTGGAAGTAGCTTGGGTGGGTAATTTTGTTAATTTGACTTGAATCCGAAAAAGTACTCGACGCATGCTCTTTCCTTGACTATCTCTATCGTAAGTAATGTCGAAGGTTTCATCAATGTTAAAACCGTTTCGGCTGGCAATACCACCACCAGCATTTTGAGATAAATTAATCCGCATGGCAGTACTAACAAACTGCTTAACTTTTACCTTAGCCTGATTTACTAAAACATTGCGAAATACTGGCTCTTGCATTCGCATTCTAATATAGTCTAAGTTACAGTCTCTAGAGTTGATTAAGTCGGGATTTTCTTCCCATTGGCGAATAGTTAACAAAGCTGTATTTAGTCTTTTTTCTAGACTAGCTACTTTTGCCTGTTCGTATTGAATAGCTTTTTTAAATTGTTTATACTTTAGCTTTCCATAAATAATTAGGCTAATTACAGTTAGGAATAAACCTAAGCTACTCAATGCCCAAGCAGGAGTATGAAAAATTTTTTCTGTAAGCTTCATTTCTGGTAAAGCAAAACTTACAGAAGAAAAGTTTTGGGTAGCAATTGACTGATTTCGATAATAGTAGCTAGACATAGAAAAGAGAATTATAAAATTTTTTCTTATATCTAAAATATGCCCATTAATCTATATATAGATAACACATTATTTTATAGCTGAATTATCAGAAAATCCTTTATACGATCAAACGATATATTTTGCTAAAGCATTTTCTAAAGTAGCAATCAATTTATCAACATCACTATCTGTTTCGGCAAAGCAACTAGATGGAGTAGACTCTGGTTGAAAATTAATTAGTTTTACTTGTCCTTCTCCAATAGCGACGACAACTACTTCTATTTCTGGATCGTAACCATCAACAATTCCTAAGATTTCTTGTAATTGTCCTCTCGTGTTTTTATTTAACGCTTCCAAATTTTCATAGGAACAAGCGACAAAATGAGGCTGTGGTTTTAAATCTATTCCCAAAACATCGTTGCTTGTTCCCCATTCTTGTCTTAATCCCCAAGCTAAAGCTGCAAGCTGGGGTTCATAGTCGCCTACAAAACTATCTAATTGCGATCGCCATTTTTGCTGCGCTATTTCTGGTCGATTATTACCCAAGTCAAACATAGTTTAAATAATTAAATACTATAAGTTTTAGGCTGAAGTTGATTAACAGATTTATTTAAGTTTGCCGAAAAATCAAAACTCAACCATTATTTATAGTCTTCTGAGAATAAACCAAAGTCAAATAAAGAAAACCAGAAATTAGCTTCAACTATATTTCACATTCCATACTAGCAAAGCTGATCGCGCTAAATCCAAACGCCAACATCAAAGGCATGGGCGACATCCAAAAATAGCTGGATAATAAAGCAAAAGCACTGATAATTCCTGTCGCAGCTACTAGTTTTTGTTCGCTCTTGCTAAGACCTTTTTCGCTTTTAATTAGCCTCATTACTTTTTGAGGAATAGGTTCTGGCATTACGCAGTTAGGTGGAAAAGCCCAATAGCTGTTGTAACGTTCTCGGACTAAATCTGTCCAACCATTGCTATCGCACCATTCCTGAATCCATTCGTCGTGAAAGTGTTGCATAAAGATTTATAAAGTAACTTTGTTCAGAGAGTTATTTGATTAATAAAATAAATATTAAGAAATTTAAGCTTTAAAATATCAGTTTATTTATAGCTGTCTTAACAGATTAGCAAAAGCACTATTTTTTTAGAATACTTATCTCTAATTACTTAACAAACCTTAAATGAATTTGGTTGTCAAACAGTCTTATTAAGTAATTATGCTTAGTCCTGTTTTGCCGTCGCTTAATACATCTTTGTGTTCTACTTTTTTATTAACAAATGTATTTTCTGAAATCCAAATTAATTAACGATCTAATAACTTTGTTTCAGTACAAATAAAATCTAGTTTAATATCCCAAGAATCTACTGGTAATTGGGTAAAATAAGCAAAATCAAACCCAATACCAATTGTGGGGATATCAGCACATTGAGGGGAACTAAGTAAGCGGTCATAAAAGCCTCCACCATAGCCCAAACGATATCTCTGTCGATCGTAAGCGACAGTAGGAACAAGAATGAGGTCTGCTGAAGAACTGGATGTCAATTGGTGCAGCTTCTAAAGGTGTTTGAATACCATATTTTTCTTTAATTAAAACTTCTCCAGGCTGCCACAAATGCCATATCAAACATTTATCAACACAACGAGGAAATGCCCATTTTTTGTTAAGAGAAAATAAAGAAAACAAATCGGCTTCTTTACGAAAACTAAAGTAAGCAAAGATAGTATCTGACTGTGTAAATAAAGATAAACTTATAAGGCGATCGCAAATTAATTTGCTTTTAGTTTGCCATTTCACTTCAGATAAAGCCTGCCTTTTATTTAATATTTGTTTTCTTAATACGCTTTTATCCATTAGTAATCAGTAATCAAAAAATTTCCATGCCTTAATAAATCTTCCTTGCATAATTGCTGCTGCACCATGAAGAGTTTTTACTTCAGGAATATTAGGATTTAGTTTGGTAGCAGAATTAAGTGCCACCTCCGCAGGGTTTGGTTGCCAATCATAAAGATGCACAAAGGCTAAATAAGCATATCCATAAGGATTTTGAGGTTCTAGTTGGGTAATCTGGTTAAAAGACTCGATCGCACCGTTTACGTCTTGCTGAAGAACTTGGGACAAAGCGATCGCATATAGCCAATCTATTTTTTGTTTCTGGCTGACTTGTTGGTTTTTTAAGCGATAAGACAAAGTAACTTCTGCTTGTTTTAAATAATCTTGCTGGGCATCATATTGATTGATACGAGTAGTTTGAGCAAAAATTGGATCTAACCCTTGAATATTTTCCGCCATTTTGGGCGCAGTATTGCGTAGCTGAGTTACCAAATCTAATTCTGGTGCGGGAGTAGAGTTTGCTTGAGAATCGATAATAATAGACGTGGGGGGAATATTTGTTGGCTTTGTCTCACCAGTGATGGAGTCTAAATAAACAGCTTTGAGATAGTATTTTCCTGGCTGTATATCTTGTGGAGGTAGCATCGCAGTTCTTTCCTCTACCTGAAAATTGGGAGAAAGTCGGGGAGATATAGCAAGTCTCAATTGAGCAACAGCCGAATCAAAATCTAACGCACCCATGCCAATGCTATGGTCATGTATCCAAAAAGAATTGGGATTATTTTCGTGTTCCCAGGTTAATAAAACCATACTAGATTTTAAAGTTTGCCGATCGCCTGTCCACTGATAATTTATAGGAATGGATACTCCTGGAGGAGAAGTAGCGGGAGTTTCTATAGTCAAGGGTAAAGAATTACTATCTGAAAATGAAACTTTTATTAATGGGCGATCGCGATGGTAAAGTTTTAGTTGACTATTATCGGGTAGTTGCCAAGTTTTTTGCAGTTTGAAATCTTTTTCTTCTTCAATTAATTTAACCATTGCAGGTTGAGATTCGGGGAATAGATCCTTGTTCCCCTGTTTTGGTAATAAACCAATCTAGGGAACGGGAATCTTGCAATATCTCCTCTTGTCTAACTCCTACTTGACGACCAGAAACACGAGCATTATTTTGTTTGCCGTAGAAAGAAAAATTATGTTGATTTATTTGGGGTGTAGAAGGCAAAACTCCTAACACAGTTCTTAAATAGGGAGAAGTATTCTTAATTTCTGCAATTACTTCAGGATGAGGATAAGGTTCTCCTCTGTAGGGATAACGTTGAGTGCGGGGATTGAGTTTTGATGCGATTGCACTTCCTCCTAAGGGAAATATATTTAACAGCATTAATATGATTCCTAAACTGGCTGTTATCCATAAAAGATACTTTTGCCAACGACTGCGCCAAGACAATAAGCCGACTGCCAATATTAAACACGAGACAGGTAATAAGGGCAGTATATAACGAGCATCTTTATTGATATTGAGGGAGGAAAGGAAATAACCTCCTAACAAGAAGACTCCAATCCAAATCCAAGATTGCTTGTTTGAATAAACTAAATTTTTATTACTATCCTGTTGAAAAGCATATTTACGAAGTAAGTAAACTAATAATCCAATCGAGGGAATAATTAATAAATGCCAAGACAGTAAATAAGGTAAGACTTCCCCATAATATGTCCACGCACCAAGAGTATTTAAAGCAGGATCGCCTTCTGCAATTGCAGAATCTACCGTTGCTCTTTTTCCTGAAGTGAGAATCAATAGCCAGTTGGTGCGATACCAGGGAAAAGCTACAGCAATACCTATTAGTAATGAACTAATTAATTGGAATAAACGCAACCATTGGCGTTTGAGTATAAAGCTGATAAAAACAGATACCAATGGCAAAAATAAAAAGAATAATGCCGTTTGCTTCATCAAAATAGCTAAACCAAAAGATATTCCCCACAAAATACCGATTATCCAACTATTCAACTGAGCTTTTTCAAAAAAATAAACAGTCAGTAACCAAAAGCTAAAGACAACAGCAGTGGTGAGGGGATAGTCGAGAATAAATTCTAAACGGTGATAATACAAACCAGGAAGCAACTGACATAACCCTGCTGCCCATAAGCCAGTGGTAACATTAAACAAAGCTATACCTAAGCCATATACAGAAACTAACAGTACCCCACTGTAAAACAGCATAATTAAGGTTGCTATATCTTCAGTAGTACCGAATAAATTAACCAAAGGTGCAGTGAGAATATAAATTAGGGGCGGTATTTTGTTAGACAATAACCAAAAGCTACGCCACCATTCCCCGCTTAACCATTGGGGACTCTGACGCTTCTGCATAGTTCAAAACGCCGTTAAGATAGTCAGCCTGATCCCATGCTGGTACAGAATTATCTAAAGCATACCAAAGGCGATCGCATTCGTTCCCGACAACCAAATCAAACCAAGAATTATCAATCCTTTTTGCCAACTAAGCTGTTTTTTTTCTCTCACCAAACCTAATCACTTTGCGATAATTGTTTGACCATCTTTACATGATCGATACTAGCTTCGCTAAACTTTTCGCCAATTATGGCAAAACCTAGCTGTTGATATAGAGGTGCAATGTATTCTTGAGCATGAACAACTACGGCGGTTTTGTTTTGCTCAGAAATTATGTTCAAAGCAGCGAACATCAATTGATGAGCAACGCCTTGCTTTCTGGCTTGAGGTAATACTGCTAGTCTTTCTATCTTAATCGTATGGCAATTGATTTCGCGAATTCTCGTTGTGCCTATAGCCTCGTCTTTTATGTAAGCCAGAAGGTGCGTTGCATCTGGATCTAAACCATCAAATTCTAATTCTGCCGATACTCCTTGTTCTTCTTGAAATACTTTTGTTCTGATATGTTTTATTGCTGCTATTTCATCTTGATATTGTACAGTTTTGATTTTTATTGGGTTCATCTTGTTTTGTAAAAGAGTATATCTAGGTTGAAATAAATGGATTAAAAGAGTCTACAGATAAACCCTAAAGGATATGCCTAGCGGTATGCTTTAGTACTAGCT
>CAWCWY010000027.1:0-70297 GCA_963799375.1 uncultured cyanobacterium | reverse complement strand
TGCTGCAACTAAGTACTTCAACTAATTGCCAATAAAAGTCTTTATTAAGCAATATTACAATATTGACGCTATACCTTCTTGCTGTCTTGACAGGAAATATTTGAATAGGTACATTTCATATATACCCGGGCAACTATTTAACTTAGTGATATGCAAAGCAAGCAGAAAGTAACCTTATACATACCTCCAGAATTCATAGAAGATTAAAATAAAAGCTCCCGGTAGATATTGAATCAATGCTACTTTAGTAGAAAAAGCAGTCTCTTTTTATATGCAGTACCCAGAAAAGGTAGACCAAGTTGAAGCTTCGATTCAGGAAAACACGCACCCAGGTACATTTTTGTCCTGAGTGCAGCACAGCAGTGGTTGAAAGAGATAGCAAATTGGTATCTCTGGGAAACAGAGGCTAACGTAATAGCTGATGACATTTCCCTCAAAGTTGCTGAAACAGGTGATTCTGGAGAATCTAACGAGGAAGAATTAGTCTCTTGCCTATAAGTCTTGTCTATTAGCGTTTTAGTTATAAGCTAGTTACCAAAAGTTTTAACGAAAGTCCAAAACTCAGCAGGGTCGATAACATGAAAGAAGAGCTAAATATTCTTGTACAAGCTCAATACCCTTTGATCTATTTAATTACACCAGAGGAAGAAAGAGCGGAGCAAGCAATTGAAAAAATTGCCAAGGATAACGCTGAATACAAGCGAGTATTTGTTTGGACTGTAACCAGAGGAATGGTCGAATATGGTCAATCTCGTCAGTCAACCCAGCACAATACTGTATCTCCAGAGGCTGCGATAGAGTGGACTACTAGGCAAAAGGAAGGTGGAATATACATTTTTAAAGATCTTCATCCATTTATCGAAGGTCCAGTAATAACAAGATGGCTAAGAGACGCGATCGCATCTTTCAAAGGCTCTGATAAAGTTATTATCTTGATGTCTCCAGTACAAGCTGTTCCAATCGAGCTGGAAAAGGAAGTTGTTGTTTTAGATTATCCTCTACCAAATTTGACCGAGTTAAACCATGTTCTTTCTGACAGGCTGGCGCAGAGCAAGACTAAGCGTTTGGACACTGAAACTAGAGAGAAGTTGCTGAAAGCGGCGTTAGGCTTAACGAAAGACGAAGCCGAAAAGGTTTATCGCAAGGCTCAGGTAAAGGCTGGTCGTTTAACTGGAGAAGAAGTTAATATAGTCCTTTCAGAGAAAAAGCAGTTGATTCGTAGAAACGGAATCTTAGAGTATATTGAAGAGGACGAAACTATTGATTCTGTTGGTGGATTGGAAGAACTGAAGAGGTGGTTAAACCAACGGTCCAATGCTTTCACAGAAAGAGCAAGAGAGTACGGTCTTCCTCAGCCAAAAGGAATGTTAATTCTTGGTGTACCTGGCTGTGGTAAATCCTTAATTGCCAAAACCACGTCTCGCCTATGGGGTCTACCCTTATTACGTTTGGATATGGGTCGTGTATATGATGGTTCTACAGTAGGTCGTTCAGAAGCAAATTTACGTAATGCGCTTAAAACGGCAGAGTCTATTTCTCCTGTAATTCTGTTTATTGATGAGCTGGATAAAGCCTTTGCAGGTGGCGGTGGATCTGGAGACTCTGATGGTGGCACTTCTGGTCGAATATTTGGTTCTTTTTTAACTTGGATGCAAGAAAAGAAGTCTCCTGTGTTTGTAATGGCTACTGCTAACCGCGTAGAAAGGCTACCTGGGGAATTTTTAAGAAAAGGAAGATTTGACGAAATATTCTTTGTGGACTTACCTAATTCCGCAGAGAGAAAAGATATTTTTGAGATACATCTTGGTAAACGTCGTTCGGAAATTACTCGTTTCGATTTAGAACAGCTAACCAAGGTATCTGATGGTTTTTCTGGGGCAGAGATTGAGCAAGCGATCATCGCTGCAATGTATGATGCTTTCGCTCAAGATAGGGAGTTTACGCAGCTAGATATAATTGCTGCGATTAAAGCTACCTTACCTCTATCTAGAACAATGACTGAGCAGGTAACAGCCCTAAGAGATTGGGCTGGGCAAAGAGCCAGACCTGCATCAGCCTCCGTTGCTGAATATCAGCGACTGGAGTTCTAACAGGCTTTCTTTTGTGGGTTAGAATGACTCATAAAAGGTCAAGGCTAGCAATTGCTAGCAGTTTTCTAAATAATCCGTTTTAGGACGGTTATTAATTTTAAAGTTGTTGTTTACTTCTCTTCTACTGGAGGAAATCTTATGTCTCACTTTAGTACTTTACGCACCAAAATCAGCGATTCTGCAATTCTAGTTAATTCTCTTCGCGATCTTGGTATTAATGTTCAAACTAACGCTGATGTTCGTGGTTACAACGGTCAAAGACTTCGTGCTGATATCGTTGCAACTTTAGAAGGCGAATACGATCTAGGTTGGTCTGAAAATAGCGATGGTACTTTTGACTTAATTGCCGATCTTTGGGGTGTTGCTAAAAAACACAACCAAACTGAATTGATTAACTCAATCAACCAAAAATATGCTGTTAATAAAACTTTATCTGAAGTTAAGCAGCGTGGTTTACAGAACGCAAACGTTAAACTAGTTCTTCAGTAACAAGAATTTGATTTGAAGTTAAAGCGCGTTCCCAAGCATTGGGGTTGACTAAATTTAAGTCAACCCTTTTTTAATGTAAAAAAATATTTTTGTTAGATGAACTAGTTGTTTGGCTCAATAGTAGCAAAGATTTGGTTGACAAAGCCTGAAACAACAGTTAATACTATTGAACCAAACAAAGCAGGAAAAAATCCGTTTACCAACAAGCCTGGAGTTAAATAACTAACCAAGCCTAGAGAGATCGCATTTACTACGAACAGAAATAAGCCTAAAGTTAAAATTGTTAAGGGCAGAGTAAATATAATTAATATTGGTTTAACGACTGCATTAACAAGCCCTAGTATAGCTGCACCTAAAATGGCTGAAGAAAAACTTACAATGGCAAAACCAGGGACGACAAAAGCAGTAATTATTAAAGATACGGCTGTGGCTAACCATGTCAACAAAAATTGTAACATTTTAGTTACCTAAGAAAGTAAGAAAATTTAACTACTTAGATAATAGTAAATTTTGGCTAGCCATTTCTATTCGTGAAAGTACGGTATCTGTGAGCAACTTTGGTGCGAAAACTCACATTAACACCACCACTGTGTTGTTCTAAAAGCAACAAAGGAGTCGGCTTTGCTTTTTGATTCCAACTCATGGTAACGATGTGTCCCTGAATTGAGGGTAGCCAATTGTTACTGCGTCTGTCGGCTTTACTGTTTGATTGCCACTCATTACGTCTTTCCGTAGGGCTAAGAAACATTTCCACACATTCCACGATTTGATTAATAGTCGTGGAAGTAGCTTGGGTGGGTAATTTTGTTAATTTGACTTGAATCCGAAAAAGTACTCGACGCATGCTCTTTCCTTGACTATCTCTATCGTAAGTAATGTCGAAGGTTTCATCAATGTTAAAACCGTTTCGGCTGGCAATACCACCACCAGCATTTTGAGATAAATTAATCCGCATGGCAGTACTAACAAACTGCTTAACTTTTACCTTAGCCTGATTTACTAAAACATTGCGAAATACTGGCTCTTGCATTCGCATTCTAATATAGTCTAAGTTACAGTCTCTAGAGTTGATTAAGTCGGGATTTTCTTCCCATTGGCGAATAGTTAACAAAGCTGTATTTAGTCTTTTTTCTAGACTAGCTACTTTTGCCTGTTCGTATTGAATAGCTTTTTTAAATTGTTTATACTTTAGCTTTCCATAAATAATTAGGCTAATTACAGTTAGGAATAAACCTAAGCTACTCAATGCCCAAGCAGGAGTATGAAAAATTTTTTCTGTAAGCTTCATTTCTGGTAAAGCAAAACTTACAGAAGAAAAGTTTTGGGTAGCAATTGACTGATTTCGATAATAGTAGCTAGACATAGAAAAGAGAATTATAAAATTTTTTCTTATATCTAAAATATGCCCATTAATCTATATATAGATAACACATTATTTTATAGCTGAATTATCAGAAAATCCTTTATACGATCAAACGATATATTTTGCTAAAGCATTTTCTAAAGTAGCAATCAATTTATCAACATCACTATCTGTTTCGGCAAAGCAACTAGATGGAGTAGACTCTGGTTGAAAATTAATTAGTTTTACTTGTCCTTCTCCAATAGCGACGACAACTACTTCTATTTCTGGATCGTAACCATCAACAATTCCTAAGATTTCTTGTAATTGTCCTCTCGTGTTTTTATTTAACGCTTCCAAATTTTCATAGGAACAAGCGACAAAATGAGGCTGTGGTTTTAGATCTATTCCCAAAACATCGTTGCTTGTTCCCCATTCTTGTCTTAATCCCCAAGCTAAAGCTGCAAGCTGGGGTTCATAGTCGCCTACAAAACTATCTAATTGCGATCGCCATTTTTGCTGCGCTATTTCTGGTCGATTATTACCCAAGTCAAACATAGTTTAAATAATTAAATACTATAAGTTTTAGGCTGAAGTTGATTAACAGATTTATTTAAGTTTGCCGAAAAATCAAAACTCAACCATTATTTATAGTCTTCTGAGAATAAACCAAAGTCAAATAAAGAAAACCAGAAATTAGCTTCAACTATATTTCACATTCCATACTAGCAAAGCTGATCGCGCTAAATCCAAACGCCAACATCAAAGGCATGGGCGACATCCAAAAATAGCTGGATAATAAAGCAAAAGCACTGATAATTCCTGTCGCAGCTACTAGTTTTTGTTCGCTCTTGCTAAGACCTTTTTCGCTTTTAATTAGCCTCATTACTTTTTGAGGAATAGGTTCTGGCATTACGCAGTTAGGTGGAAAAGCCCAATAGCTGTTGTAACGTTCTCGGACTAAATCTGTCCAACCATTGCTATCGCACCATTCCTGAATCCATTCGTCGTGAAAGTGTTGCATAAAGATTTATAAAGTAACTTTGTTCAGAGAGTTATTTGATTAATAAAATAAATATTAAGAAATTTAAGCTTTAAAATATCAGTTTATTTATAGCTGTCTTAACAGATTAGCAAAAGCACTATTTTTTTAGAATACTTATCTCTAATTACTTAACAAACCTTAAATGAATTTGGTTGTCAAACAGTCTTATTAAGTAATTATGCTTAGTCCTGTTTTGCCGTCGCTTAATACATCTTTGTGTTCTACTTTTTTATTAACAAATGTATTTTCTGAAATCCAAATTAATTAACGATCTAATAACTTTGTTTCAGTACAAATAAAATCTAGTTTAATATCCCAAGAATCTACTGGTAATTGGGTAAAATAAGCAAAATCAAACCCAATACCAATTGTGGGGATGTCAGCACATTGAGGGGAAATAAGCAAGCGGTCATAGAAGCCTCCGCCATAGCCCAAACGATATCTCTGTCGATCGTAAGCGACAGTAGGAACAAGAATGAGGTCTGCTGAAGAACTGGAGACAATTGGTGCAGTTTCTAAAGGTGTTTGAATACCATATTTGTCTTTAATTAAAACTTCTCCAGGCTGCCACAAATGCCATATCAAACATTTATCAACACAACGAGGAAATGCCCATTTTTTATTAAGAGAAAATAAAGAAGACAAATCGGCTTCTTTACGAAAACTAAAGTAGGCAAAGATAGTATCTGACTGTGTAAATAAAGATAAACTTATAAGGCGATCGCAAATTAATTGGTTTTTAGTTTGCCATTTTACTTTAGATAAAGCCTGCCTTTTATTTAATATTTGTTTTCTTAATACGCTTTTATCCATTAGTAATCAGTAATCAAAAAATTTCCATGCCTTAATAAATCTTCCTTGCATAATTGCTGCTGCACCATGAAGAGTTTTTACTTCAGGAATATTAGGATTTAGTTTGGTAGCAGAATTAAGTGCCACCTCCGCAGGGTTTGGTTGCCAATCATAAAGATGCACAAAGGCTAAATAAGCATATCCATAAGGATTTTGAGGTTCTAGTTGGGTAATCTGGTTAAAAGACTCGATCGCACCGTTTACGTCTTGCTGAAGAACTTGGGATAAAGCGATCGCATATAGCCAATCTATTTTTTGTTTCTGGCTGACTTGTTGGTTTTTTAAGCGATAAGACAAGGTAACTTCTGCTTGTTTTAAATAATCTTGCTGGGCATCATATTGATTGATACGAGTAGTTTGAGCAAAAATTGGATCTAACCCTTGAATATTTTCCGCCATTTTGGGCGCAGTATTGCGTAGCTGAGTTACCAAATCTAATTCTGGTGCGGGAGTAGAGTTTGCTTGAGAATCGATAATAATAGACGTGGGGGGAATATTTGTTGGCTTTGTCTCACCAGTGATGGAGTCTAAATAAACAGCTTTGAGATAGTATTTTCCTGGCTGTATATCTTGTGGAGGTAGCATCGCAGTTCTTTCCTCTACCTGAAAATTGGGAGAAAGTCGGGGAGATATAGCAAGTCTCAATTGAGCAACAGCCGAATCAAAATCTAACGCACCCATGCCAATGCTATGGTCATGTATCCAAAAAGAATTGGGATTATTTTCGTGTTCCCAGGTTAATAAAACCATACTAGATTTTAAAGTTTGCCGATCGCCTGTCCACTGATAATTTATAGGAATGGATACTCCTGGAGGAGAAGTAGCGGGAGTTTCTATAGTCAAGGATAAAGAATTACTATCTGAAAATGAAACTTTTATTAATGGGCGATCGCGATGGTAAAGTTTTAGTTGACTATTATCGGGTAGTTGCCAAGTTTTTTGCAGTTTGAAATCTTTTTCTTCTTCAATTAATTTAACCATTGCAGGTTGAGATTCGGGAATAGATCCTTGTTCCCCTGTTTTGGTAATAAACCAATCTAGCGATCGAGAATCTGGTAATATTTCCTCTTGTCTAACTCCTACTTGACGACCAGATACACGAGCATTATGTTGTTTACCGTAGAAAGAGAAATTATGTTGATTTATTTGGGGTGTAGAAGGCAAAACTCCTAACACAGTTCTTAAATAGGGAGAAGTATTCTTAATTTCTGCAATTACTTCAGGATGAGGATAAGGTTCTCCCCTGTAGGGATAACGTTGAGTGCGGGGATTGAGTTTTGATGCGATTGCGCTTCCTCCTAAGGGAAATATATTTAACAGCATCAATATGATTCCCAAACTGGCTGTTGTCCATAAAAGATATTTTTGCCAACGACTGCGCCAAGATAATAAGCCGACTGCCAATATTAAACACAAGACAGGTAATAAGGGCAATATATAACGAGCATCTTTATTAATATTGAGGGAGGAAAGGAAATAACCTCCTAACAAGAAGACTCCAATCCAAATCCAAGATTGCTTGTTTGAATAAACTAAATTTTTATTACTATCCTGTTGAAAAGCATATTTACGAAGTAAATAAACTAATAATCCAATCGAGGGAATAATTAATAAATGCCAAGACAGCAAATAGGGTAAAACTTCCCCATAATATGTCCACGCACCAAGAGTATTTAAAGCAGGATCGCCTTCTGCGATCGCAGAATCTACTGTTGCTCTTTTTCCTGAAGTAAGAATCAATAGCCAGTTGGTGCGATACCAGGGAAAAGCTATAGCAATACCTATTAATAATGAAGTAATCAACTGGAATAAACGCAACCATTGGCGTTTGAGTATAAAGCTGATAAAAACAGATACCAATGGCAAAAATAAAAAGAATAATGCCGTTTGCTTCATCAAAATAGCTAAACCAAAAGATATTCCCCACAAAATACCGATTATCCAACTATTCAACTGAGCTTTTTCAAAAAAATAAACAGTCAGTAACCAAAAGCTAAAGACAACAGCAGTGGTGAGGGGATAGTCGAGAATAAATTCTAAACGGTGATAATACAAACCAGGAAGCAACTGACATAACCCTGCTGCCCATAAGCCAGTGGTAACATCAAACAAAGCTATACCTAAACCATATACAGAAATCAGCAACACTGCACTGTAAAACAGCATAATTAAGGTTGCTATATCTTCAGTAGTACCGAATAAATTAACCAAAGGTGCAGTGAGAATATAATTTAGGGGCGGTATTTTGTTAGACAATAACCAAAAGCTACGCCACCATTCCCCGCTTAACCATTGGGGAGCTTGTAACGCTTCTGCATAGTTCAAAACGCCGTTAAGATAATCAGCCTGATCCCATGCTGGTACAGAATTATCTAAAGCATACCAAAGGCGATCGCATATCGTTCCCGACAACCAAATCAAACCAAGAATTATCAATCCTTTTTGCCAACTAAGCTGTTTTTTTTCTCTCACCAAACCTAATCACTTTGCGATAATTGTTTGACCATCTTTACATGATCGATACTAGCTTCGCTAAACTTTTCGCCAATTATGGCAAAACCTAGCTGTTGATATAGAGGTGCAATGTATTCTTGAGCATGAACAACTACGGTGGTTTTGTTTTGCTCAGAAATTATGTTCAAAGCAGCGAACATCAATTGATGAGCAACGCCTTGCTTTCTGGCTTGAGGTAATACTGCTAGTCTTTCTATCTTAATCGTATGGCGATCGATTTCGCGAATTCTCGTTGTGCCTATAGCCTCGTCTTTTATGTAAGCCAGAAGGTGCGTTGCATCTGGATCTAAACCATCAAATTCTAATTCTGCCGATACTCCTTGTTCTTCTTGAAATACTTTTGTTCTGATATGTTTTATTGCTGCTATTTCATCTTGATATTGTACAGTTTTGATTTTTATTGGGTTCATCTTGTTTTGTAAAAGAGTATATCTAGGTTGAAATAAATGGATTAAAAGAGTCTACAGATAAACCCTAAAGGATATGCGTAGCGGTATGCTTTAGTACTAGCTTTATGCGTAGCGGAATCCTTTAGGGCGCGTCGCGCAGATGAACCCTAAAGGATTCCCTCTGGTCACACAGATGATTTATCTGTTTTTAATCTGAGCTATCTAAGCCGAACTGCGATCTTGATTTATAGATTTTTTTGCCATTGCCATGATTCTTGTTTCTAACTAAAGTTTGATTACCAAACATTTTATAAAAATTTATTTACTGAAGTTACAGTAAAGTGACAGTCGATCGATTGGATTAATTGCAATTGGAGTTGGTTAAAATACAAATAGTATTTATTCATTATGAAAAATTCTAGAGTTATTAAATTTAAATCGAGGTAAACAAGTTATGGTTAGTGTGGCACAGGCGCGTCCAAGCGATCGCCAAGAATTTATTAAAAAGACTTACACTCATCTTGCAGGTGCAGTTGCAGCGTTTGTTTTAGTCGAGTTCATTTTATTCCAAACTGGTATTGCAGCAGGAATTACTAGTTTTATATCTGGTAATAGATTTGGCTGGCTGATGATTTTGGGTGGCTTTTCCTTATTGGGATGGATGTCTAGAAGCTTAATATCGAAAGCAGATGATGTGAATACCCAATATGCAGGATTGGGAATGTATGTTGTGGGGGAAGCATTGATTTTTGCACCCATACTTTATATCGCTGCTAATTACGCCAACGATCCTAATTTAATTCCGATGGCTGCTATTCTGACAGGAATGATGTTTGCAGGGATTACGGCGATCGCTTTTACAACAGGCAAAGATTTTTCTTTCTTAGGAAATTTCCTTAGAATTGGCGGTTTTATCGCACTGGGTTTAATTATCTGTAGTGTATTGTTTGGCTTTACTCTAGGCTTAATATTCTCAGCGATAATGATAGTATTTGCGACCGCAGCAATTTTGTACACTACTTCTAATATCATTCATAGGTATCAAACTCATCAGTATGTGGCAGCTTCCCTAGAGTTATTTGCTTCAGTAGCTTTATTGTTCTACTACATTTTGATGACTCTTTTGAGATCTTCCCGTAATTAAATTGATTAAATAAATGCGCGTTATTATCCAGCGAGTCAAATCTTCGTCCGTCATAGTAGAAGGAGAAATAATAGCAAGTATCGATCGCGGTTTAAATCTATTAGTCGGCATTTCTGCTACGGATACAGAAGCCGAACTCGACTGGATGACGCGCAAATGTTTGGATTTACGTTTGTTTGCTGATGAAACTACAGATAAACCCTGGGATAAATCCGTATTGGATATCCAAGGGGAAATACTAGTAGTTAGTCAATTTACCCTCTATGGTGACTGTCGCAAAGGTCGTCGTCCATCTTTTAGTAACTCTGCTGCACCGAACATAGCAGAACCCCTCTATAATCTTTTTGTTGATAAATTAAAAGAAAGTGGTTTAACCATCGCAACGGGTAAATTTGGGACGATGATGGAAGTCAAAATTGATAATGATGGTCCTGTTACTTTAATTTTAGAACGAGAAAAAACAAGTGAATAATCTAGAAAAAGCTACCTTTGGTACGGGATGCTTTTGGAAAACCGAAAATGAATTTATGAAGGTTGAGGGAGTTACTAAAACTTCCGTCGGCTATATGGGGGGAGATTTTCCCAATCCTTCTTATCTAGATGTATTAGCCCGAATCACTGGTCATGCCGAAGTAGCCCAAATTGAATACGATCCTGCGATCGCAAATTATGCGGAATTACTCGATCTTTTTTGGCAAATCCACGACCCTACTAGTCTCAATCGCCAGGGTGCGGATAGAGGAGAACAATATCGTTCAGTTATTTTTTATCACAATTCCGAACAAGAGCAAATTGCTCGCCAGTCTAAACTGCAATTACAACAGTCAGGTAAATACGATAAAGACATTGTGACCGAAATTAAACCCGCTATTGATTATTACCTAGCAGACGAAGAGCATCAACAATACCTTGCTAAGAAAATTATTGCGTAAATTTGTAGGACAGGCAGATGAAATGATGGGTAATTAACAATCACAATATTTCGTTATATGATGATCTAGGCTAAACATTTTCTGTACCGCCGTGGAATCGCGCTGTCGATAAATGTCATATGTCCTAAAGGACAACCGCTTCGCATAATAAATTTTAAATGAAATGACCTCTATTCAAGAACAACTAAAAGAATTAAACACGGCTGCTACAGGTGCGATCGCTTCGACTGATAATCTAGATGAATTAGATAGGTTACGAATCAAATATCTTGGCAAAAAAGGCGAACTATCCCAAATCTTAAGAGGGATGGGTAAATTATCTCCTGAAGAAAGACCTGCGGTTGGTTCTCAGGCTAATGTAGTTAAAGAGGAAGTTCAGAACAGTTTAGAACAGCGCAAACAAGCTCTACAACAAGCCAAGATTGAGGCGCAAATCGAAGCAGAAACCCTCGATGTCACTATGCCTGGGGTGAATCGACCATTGGGCAGAGTTCACCCTCTAAATGGCGTGGTAGACAGGGTATTAGATATTTTCGTTGGTTTGGGATATACCGTCGCCACAGGACCACAAATTGAAACTGACTATTACAATTTTGAAGCCTTAAATACTCCTCCCGATCATCCTGCTAGAGATATGCAGGACACCTTTTATTTACCAGGAGGTAATTTACTAAGGACTCATACTTCCTCGGTGCAAATTCGCTACATGGAAAATAATGAACCTCCCATTAGAATTATTGCCCCTGGTCGTGTTTATCGTCGAGATACTGTAGATGCAACTCATTCGGCTGTATTTAACCAGGTGGAAATATTAGCCATAGACAAGGGATTAAAATTTACCGACCTTAAAGGTACAATCAAAGAATTCTTACAAAGGATGTTTGGCGATGAACTTCCCGTGCAATTCCGTACTAGCTACTTCCCTTTTACCGAACCTTCAGCAGAAGTAGACGTGCAGTGGAAAGGTAAGTGGTTAGAAGTGATGGGTTGTGGCATGGTTGACCCCAATGTCCTTAAAGCCGTTGGTTACGATCCTGAAATATATACGGGTTTCGCTGCGGGTTTTGGTGTGGAAAGGTTTGCGATGGTATTACACCAAATTGATGATATTCGCCGTTTATATAATAGCGACCTGCGTTTTTTAAATCAGTTTTAAACAGTTTTAAATTTCTCTTGTGTCCTCTATTTTTAAGACAGGTCTAATATGGCTGAAGAAGGAGCGACTTTCTACTATAGTTCAAAGCAGCATTTTAATTTTGACCAAAGCTATGATAATTTGAGAAAATCAGGATGGTTTTTAAGGCTTTCAGATACCAATTTGATTACCTTTTCTGGATCTGATGGTGAATGTACCGATGAAGAAATCAAAAATATCAAAGATATTATTTATAAAGATAAATATTCAGGAGTCAACCTTTTTTACCTGGATTCTGGATATCGTACTTATTGGTCGTTTTCTTCTGAAAACGACTATTTTTCAGAAAATTTGACTTTCAATTATATAGGTTGTCTTCAGATTGAAGAAAAATGGTGCGAGATATTTACCAACCATGCAATTGAAATAATATCTGAAATAGGTTCGCAGTTTTTAGGTTTTACTCTTGATATGTATGGTGAAACAGAAACTTATGAATTTGAGAAAATTTTTGATGACACTGATACAGACACTTTTAATAGCAGCTACATATCAGATTTAACATTTTTGCCTAAAGAAAAAATGAGCCAGTTTGTTCTAGAAAAAACAACAGAAGTTATTGAAGTTAATCGCAATTTTATTTGTATTGCTAAAAATAAAAAATTGGCAAAATACTTAAAAGGCTTACTTCCAATATAATAGCTTTATCTTTCTAAGACCAACTGATAAAATGGCAATTTAAAGAGATAAATTATGACTATGAAAAAACTCTTTTTAATATCCTTAGCTTTTTTATCCTGAAATGGTCAAAAGAGGATACATTAAAGTTTTAAACAGTGAAAGTTTAAACCATAAATTGTAATAAGGTCTAATACTAGGGTTTGATTTGATGTTGGACTCTAGTTTATATTGTTTAAATGCCTAGAAAAGTTAGAGAGCTAATCAAAGATTTAAAACAGGCTGGATTTTATGAAATTAATGGCGGGAAAGGTTCGCATCGTAAATTTACACACGATAGTTATCCTGGTGCTGTAACTGTTAGCGGCAAATTATGTAGTGATGCTAAAACATATCAAGAAAAGCAAATTCGACAAGCGATAGAAATTGTCAAATCATGAAATTAACCGACAGATATCATAAATGGATTGAATGGAGTGAAGAAGATCGGGTTTATATTGGCAAATGTCCCGATTTAATTACTGGTATACATGGTGAAGATCCAGTGAAACTTTACAGTGAATTGTGTGAAGTAGTAGAAGAAGTTATTCAGCATTTTGAAGCAGAAGGAAAAGAACTTCCACCATCTCGTACTCGTCCAATGCAAGAAGTATCATAGGTAGATTTAGAAAAGCGATCGCTTTAATTATTCCTAACAAATACATTAGTGCGTGACTTTAGTTAAAGATGAAAGTAATTGTAATTGGTGGTGGTGCTGCGGGTTTTTTTGGCGCGATCGCTTGTGCTGAAGCTAATCCCAGTCTACAGGTAACTTTAATTGAAGCGGGGCGTAAACCTCTAGCTAAAGTTCGTATATCTGGCGGTGGCAGATGTAATGTCACCCATCACTGTTTCGATCCTGCCAGGTTGGTAGAAAACTATCCCAGAGGTGGTAGAGCTTTACGAGGTGCATTTTCTCGTTTTCAGCCTAAAGATACGGTGGAATGGTATAAAAAGCGGGGAGTCAAATTAAAAACCGAGGCTGACGGTAGGATGTTTCCTGTTACCGATGATTCGGAAACAATTGTGAATTGCCTGATGCAAGCAGCCCAAAAGGCTGGGGTCAATTTACGTACGGGAGAAGGGGTTAAATCGGTTAAGCAGTTTTTGGATCGAGATAACAAAAGCTATTTTCAAGTTGAGTTAAAAAATGAACGGGTGTTGCAATGCGATCGCCTTTTAATCGCGACAGGGAGTAACCCACTGGGATATCGTTGGGCAAAAAATTTGGGACATAAAATAGAGTCTTCTGTCCCTTCTTTATTTACATTTAATATTAGAGATCCTCGTATAAAAGATTTGGCAGGAGTTAGCGTTAGTAATGCTCAGGTTCGTTTGGGTACGGGCAAGAACAAGCTCGAACAAAATGGCGCACTATTAATCACTCATTGGGGTGTAAGTGGTCCAGCTATTCTTAAGTTATCTGCTTGGGGTGCAAGGAGTTTATACGAACTCAAGTATGCTTCTAATCTACAAATTAATTGGCTACCCGAACATAACCAAGAAACTCTAAAACAAAATTTTCTAAAGGCAAAAGAAACTAATCCTAAGAAAAAGATTGTTAATTATTGTCCTGTAGAAATTCCGAAAAGGCTATGGCAAAGCTTCATTAATTATGCTGAAGTAAAACCCGATAAAGTTTGGTCAGAAATTAGTAAAAAAGAACTAAATAAATTAGTTACAGAAATCGTTCAAGGACAATATAAAATCGCAGGAAAAGGAGTATTTAAAGATGAATTTGTTACCTGTGGCGGAGTTAGTTTAAAAGAGGTCAATTTCAAAACAATGGAAAGCAAAAAATGCCCTGGCTTATACTTCGCAGGAGAGGTATTAGATATTGATGGAGTGACAGGAGGCTTTAACTTTCAAGGTGCTTGGACTACTTCTTGGCTTGCAGGAAATGCGATCGCAGGGATTAAGGAATGAGGAACGAGGAACGAGGAGTAAGGAATAGCTTAACTCTGGAGTCTCTTAAATCTTCTTAACTTATTACTTGTAACTTATTACTCATTACTTACCTACAGCGTTACTATCCTTCATTTAGTTCGCTTCTAAGCTTCAAGACTTTTGTGTCGTCATCTTGTTCGATTAAGTAAGCTGGATTATCTTGAGTGCCATTGCGAGTAACCTCACTACCTTTTATTTCTTTAGTTACTTTTTCGCGATAAATTTCTTTGACCTTTCCTTCGGCTGTACCATTACCCCAGTCCCAAGATACGGGAGATCCTGTTCTAATTTGCTTTTGTCCCATGATTATTTTTTGTTTCTATCTGTCGGTGAATCTTTAATAATTTTTGATATTTGCTATCGTTTTTCGCCTCTTCCCATTTTGCTTTAAATATTTCCGCCGACTTGGCTTTAATGGGATCTATATCCAAAGGTAGTATTTCTTGACGTGCTGTTTTCTCTGCTTCCTTAGATTGCTCCTTTTGAGGATTAGTACGATACTTTTTTCCGCTTTTATGATTAGCATATCTGCGCGATCGCGTATATCCCATTTGTAAGAACTTTCGCGCCATATCTGCACCAACAAAATCATCTTGCTCTAAATAATCTAAAAACATTTGATAAATTTTGCTGCTAGATTCGGTAGCAATTTCTGGATTTTTAAATCGCCAGAAAGGTAATATTTCTGATTTATATGGCTCAACAAGTAGCACTCCTTGTTCTCCTCGCCCCACACAATAAAGTTCTGGGTTTTTCCTAAAATCTAAGCTAGTGAAATCTAGAGAATAATCAAATTTTTTCATAAAAAAAGACGCGATCGCTCGCGCCTCTGCAAAATATTACTTTAGGTCAAATCTTTGAAATTGCCTTTGATGTTTTTAGCAGTGCTTTTAGTTGCTTTGGTTGCATCTTCAACAGCATCTTGAGCGGTATCAACTGCACCTTCAAATACGTCTTGCGTGGCGTCAGGTACTTTCTTTAGATTACGTTTTAACTTATCAGACTTGTCATCAACGTATTCTGCAGCTTTTTCTTTATTGTTTTCCAATTTACGAGAAAATGCTTTTGTGGCTTTTTCGTTGACATCCCCATTAAGTACTGAACGTTCTCCTACTCGATCGGTAAATTCCCCTAGACTGTCTACTTTGCGACGTTTAGCAGTATCAACTAATTCTTTTGCTTTTGCTGCTGTTTCTGCATCATATCTGCGGTCGTCATTATAGCCATTCATGCCACCTTTAAACGACTGATTGGCATCGTATTTATCGTAGTCATCGGACGCTACTTTTTGAGCAGTATCAGCGGTATTAGCGACTGCTTTACTACCTGTTGTTGCGACATCACCTTGACTACAAGCAGTACTTACTACTAGTAAAGAACCTATCAAAAAGGTTGTTAATATTTTTTTTAAGTTAATGTTTATTACTATCTCTAGGAATTTTTTCATGAATTTCTCTCAATAACTATCATCGAAGATCTTATTAGAGTATGTTCAGATGCTGCATCTATCAAAAGATCTATTGTTTTTGTATATAAATAGTAATAGTTCGTTATTGAGCAGGATATAATCCTGCTCAATAATAAAAAGTTTGTACTAAGCTGATAATTGCCCACCAGTCACGTCGTACAATGCTCCAGTTACAAAGCTGCTATCGGATGAAGCTAGAAAAACATATGCTGGAGCTAACTCTTCTGGCTGTGCAGCACGCTTAATAATGCCGTCAGTATCATATTTACCTACTTTCTCAACAGGCATAGTTGAGGGAATATTGGGAGTCCAAACTGGACCAGGAACAACAGAGTTAACCCGAATTCCGCGATCGCCCAAATTTAAAGCGAGAGATTTGGTGAAAGTGTGTACTGCACCTTTAGAGGTAGAGTAATCAACCAGCATTCCCTTACCCATTTTGCCGACGACACTACCAGTATTGATGATTACATCCCCTTCTTCTAGGTGTTGTAATGCTGCTTTAACCATGTAGAAGTAGCCGAAGACATTAGTTTCCATCGTGCGACGGAACTGTTCAATTGAAATATCTTCAAACTTCTTCTGAGTCATTTGGTATGCTGCGTTGTTAACCAAAATGCTCAATTTACCAAAACGATCTACTACTTGTTTGATGGCATTTTCGCAATCCTCGTAATTACGAACATCACCCTTAATTATTAGACAGTCTTTACCACCGATGTCCTTGACCATCTTTTTAGTATCTTCTGCATCAACATCGTTTGTATGATAAAAGATAGCTACTTCTGCACCCTCCATGGCATAGGCGATCGCGATCGCCCGACCAATACCAGAATCACCACCAGTTATAAAAGCAACTTTGCCTGTAAGCTTATTAGCTGGATTATAGTTTGATAGATCGCTATCTGGTTGAGGAGTCATATCCCTTTGAGAAGCAGGATAATCTAGCTTCTGAGCAGGAATTTCATCGGGAGTTGGACGACGTTCTTGTGTAGCCATGTCTAAAACAATAATTTGGAATACATAGATCAAGACTAAATAAGAAAGCATTTAAATCTATGTATCAGAAGTGGTATTTCTACGGAAAAACATTTTTAAACAATTATCTCTTTAGATAGAGTGTTTTAGGATTGAGTTTTGTCTTAATAAAAAGTAATGATGAATTAGAAAGTAAATAAAACATTTTTTATGTCCGAACAAAAAGCAGAAGCAAAAGTAGTTTCAGAAGTAAAGGAAAAAGTTGGTGAAGTAATTCCTACTCCTCCAGCACCTACACCTAAAGCCAGCGCACAAGCATTAAAAGAACGCCTTCAGTGGGGTGAGCCTGGTTTGACAATTATTGATGCTCGCGATCGCGATTCATTTTTGAAGGAAAGAATTACAGGTTCAATGCTAATTGACGATGTTAGTAATCTTGCAGAAAATCGCGAGATATACATTTACGGTGAAAGCGACGAAAAGGCAGAAGAAGCAGCTAATAAACTACGTAAAGAAGGTTTTGTAAGCGTATCTCAAATTCTAGGCGGTTTGGCTGGATGGAAAGCAGTCGAAGGTGCAACGGAAGGTAGAGTAGCATAATTAAGTTCTGCTCATCAATCAGACAGATATAGCAATGGTTTTAGGTTAATCCAATGGTGTTTTAGCCTATACCAAAGTCTATATAGTTAACAAAATTTAAATATTGAAAAGAAACAGGCAAATAAAAAACATTATTATGATTAAAAAATTGACTATCGGTAGCTTACTATTATTATCTTCCGTTGTTTTTACTGCGCCAGATGCGATCGCGCAAACTCCTGATGAACCTAATGATACTAGGATAGAGAAGTACGAAGACCTAACTGAAACAGAGTTGGATACTTCTGATTATGAAGCAGAAGAAGACATGGATACAGCTCAGTCTGAAGATGAAATACCCGATCCTGAGACTCGTACAGAAGAAAAACTAGAAGAGTATAATTCTAGCGAAGCAAATAATTACGATGTTAGACGAACCGAAGCGTTTAATTTAGTAAGTTCGGCATATAGAGGAGATTTTGAAGAAGCAGGTGTTAATAGCTATGCAATTTTGATTAGTAACTACGAAACTGGAGAATTGACTGCTGAAGATTTAATTAATGCAGCAATTGAGTCTGGGGAATTGTCTCCTAGCGCACTAGAGGATGAATCTTATGTAGAAGCAGTAGATCTTCAGCTTGATGCTTTGACAGGTAGCTAATAAAGCAACGCTTACTTATTGAGTGTTGTTGGAAAACGTTATATTTAATCAGTCAGATATAATTCTTTTGAATTAATATCTGACGTTTCACGTTGTATAAAGAGGCTAAATATTATGAATACAGGCGAAGAAAAATTTGCACAAACTCAACCTATTGCTGAAGCTAACGACGCAGATAAGGTAAACAGAGAAGCAGGTTTAGAAATGAACGATGTGGACAAAATAGGTAAAGCTGCTGGTTTGGAAATGAGCGATCGCGAAGAACTAGGACTAAAAAGCAAGCTAGAAGAAAGAGATGACAGTCGTCTAGATATAGATAACGCCAATCAAACATTAGCTGACTAGAATTGATTTATCAAAACCTGCTGCTGAAGCAACTGCAATAGTTCTTGATTTTGAGCGTCAGTACCTACGGTAATACGTATTTTATTGCTTAGCCCTGGTAGATTGAAATAACGAACTAAAATATTATTTTCCTTGAGGTATTGATAAATAGTTTCGGCTCGATTATCTGGGGGAGTAGCTAGTAGAAAGTTACCCTGAGAATTTCTTACTTCAAAACCAATTTGTCGCAAATCTTGTTGCAGTTTAAAACGCGATCGCTTTACTTTTTCCGCGCAGCTATTCTTATAATCTTGATCTTCCATAGCTGCTGTCCCGACTAAAATAGCGATCGCGTCTACGTTATAGCTATCCTTTACTTTAAATAAACCCGATAATAACTTTGGATTGGCAATTCCAAAACCAAGGCGCAAACCAGCTAGGGAATAGCCTTTGGAAAGGGTGCGTAAAATAATTACATTATCAAATTCAACTAAAGATAACGCCGAATAATCAGCAAAGTCAACATAAGCTTCATCAATGGCTAATACTCCCGACAACCTACTTGCAAGGGTGCGTAAATCGTCTAAAGGTACAATATGACCAGATGGACTATTTGGTGTGGCAATCAAAGTAACTGCACCATCGGCAGCCACTAACTCATCAATGGGTAAGCGATAATCTTCAGGATAAGCTACTTCTACCACTTCGGCAGGTTGAATTGCTGAGAGGGTTCGATACAAGACATAAGAAGGCATTGGATAAACTACCTTACGTTCTTTCCCCTCCGCACAGGAACGAATTAATATATTTAACAGATCGTCGCTGCCATTAGCCACCATAATCCAATCCGCAGGGACACCCAAAGCCTTGCTTACAGCGTTACAAAAATCTCTGGCATAAGGATCGGGATAGCGTCGCAACCATTCACTATCCAAATTGTGTAATACTTTTAAAGCTTTGGGAGAAGGAGGATAGGGATTTTCATTGGTATTCAGTTTAATAATCGGCGTACCTGGCTTTGGTTGTTCCCCAGGAGTATAGCCTTGCATTTGCGCGATCGCAGGACGAAAATAATTCATTATTAACTGATAAATGATAAATGTTCCCCCTCGACAATAACCTTATGCTTGCGGTATCCCTTTGGGACAACGCAAGAACGGACGCTTCGTCCGCATCTGACCCCCGCAACGGTTTTGTCTCGCAATGTTAAGCCCCGACTTCGGCTAAATAGCGGTGAACAAACATAATGGCGATTGAACCTTCCCCTACCCCTGAAGCTACTCGCTTAACAGAATTGTGTCGCACATCTCCCGCCACAAATATTCCTGGGGTGCTAGTTTCTAATAAAAACGGATCGCGATCGCGATTCCATCCCTTGAAGTGTTCGCTTTTCTTTAAATCTGCCCCTGCATAAACAAAACCGCGCCCATCTCTTGCTACTACTCCTTCTAACCATTCGGTTTCAGGCTTTGCACCAATAAAGATGAATAGGGATTTAGTTTCTACCTGCTCTTTTTCTCCCGTATCGTTATGAAATAAGGTTAATCCAGTTAGGCTACTTTCACCATGTATTTCTGCCACTTCGGTATGTGCCAGTACCTCAATATTGTCCGTTGCATCAATCTGATCGATCAGATATTGAGACATACTTTTAGTTAAAGATTCACCCCGCACCAACATAGAAACCTTGGCAGCATATTTAGAGAAATACATGGCTGCTTGTCCCGCCGAATTTGCCCCACCGACTAAGTAAATATGCTCATCTTGACAAGCCAAGGCTTCGGTTTTGGCTGCGCCGTAATAAATACCTCTACCAGTAAGGCGATCGCATCCAGGTAAAGCCAATCTACGCCAATATACCCCTGTTGCCAACAGCAAAGCATGACAGTTGATTTCGCTACCGTCGGCTAACTTAACAATGCGGTAAGGATCGCTTATTTCTACCCCGACAACTTCTTGGGGAGTCAGAATTTCCACCCCAAATCGCTTGGCTTGAGTAACCCCCCGTCTGGCAAGATCGTCCCCACTCAAACCGACTGGAAACCCTAAATAATTCTCAATCCGAGAACTCGAACCCGCCTGTCCACCAGGGGCAGATCGTTCGATCATTACCGTGCTTAAGCCTTCGGATGCGCCATAAACTGCTGCTGCTAAACCAGCAGGACCACCTCCCACAATTACCAAGTCATAAAAAGGCTTTTCTGCCTGGGTTTGAAGTCCAATCTTTTCAGCAACTTCGAGATTGCTAGGCTGTTCTAATTTATCACCGTTGGGAAATAATATTAGGGGTAGTTTGGGCTGACTGCCATTGGATACATAGTCAATCAGTTTAGCAGCTTCCTCTTCAATCTCTACATCCATCCACTGATAGGGGATCTGATTCCGCGCCAAAAAGTCTTTGACATTATGAGAACAGGGCGACCAGCGATCGCCAATAACTCTAATCCCTTCAAATGCAGGACGATATACTGCTAGCCAATCATCTAACAAATCATCTAAAACTGGATAAAGCTTTTCTTCTGGCGGATCCCAAGGCTTGAGAAGATAATAATCTAATCTAGCAGTATTAATTGCTTTAATCGCAGCATTAGTATCAGCATATGCCGTCAACAATACCCGTTTGGCTTTGGGGAACATGGGGGCAGCTTTCTCAATAAACTCAACCCCATTCATATTGGGCATTCTTTGATCGGTAAGTAATAAAGCCACGGTTTCATTACGCACCTTAAGCTGTTCTAAGGCGACCATTGCCGATGCCCCAGAATCAGCACGAACAATCCGAAAGCGATCGCCATATTGCTTTCTGAGGTCGCGAGCGATCGCCTGTAGTACCTCGCGATCGTCGTCAACGGTTAAAATAGTTGGTTTAGCCATATTTCACAGGATAAGGGATGAAGAATAAGGAATGAGGACTATCTAGTTAACGTTAGGGTGGGCAACGGAAATAATCCCGTTCAATAAAATACGAACTGTTATTGCCCACCACAGTAAATGTTTATGAATTAACAACGTGGACTACTTCGTAGAGGTGATACTCGTTGTCGGCGATGCCATCCCAATAGGGTTTATCTTTACCGAAGCCAGGTTTTTTGGTTAATTCGGCGATTGCTTTTTTATCTTTCCACTGTCCATAGTTGATTACGCGAGTACCGTCTAAACTACGATGAAAAGTAGCAGAGATTAAGCCTGGTTGTTCCATTGCAGGTTTGACATGACTTTTGGCTAGTTCAACCATTTTGGGCTGATTTTTGGGGTGCATACTAAATTCAGCAAAGTGGGCAATATATTCACCTTCCTTTATTTGAGGTGTGCCTGCTTTAGATTCTGATGCCACTATTTCATAAACATGAGAATCTGGAGTATCAAATTCAAATAGTTTAGCAGCTTTTGCTTGAACCTCTTGGTTATTTCTAAAAGCTTCAAAGGTATCCATGCTAGACCATTGAGCATAGTTGGCAACTTTCACCCCATCAATACTTTTATGTAAATTAGCTGAAACAAAACCAGGTTGAGTTTTGACAGTTTCTAAAAATTTTTCAATCGTTTCAATAAGTTCTGATTGCTGTTCAGATTTAATCTCAAAAATGATAATTACGGTGATTAAACTGTTATCAATAGAAAGAGTAGTCATGATTTGGTTAACGATAAACGATCGACATTTCGGCTGCTTAAAGAAACTCCAAAAGAAGTCAGTTAAACAATTTGAGATTTATTCTATTAATCAGATTATTCTAATATTTTTCGGTCAATTAAAAAGCGATCGCTTTGTTATCAAGCGTCAAGCTGAAGGTTTGTTGCTTAATTTGTATAATTTCTAACGTTTTTCCAGCAATAGTAAATAGTCGCTTATGCTGGGCTTTAAATCCGTTATTTTTTGGCCGCCATAATTTTAGTATGTTAATTTATCTCAAGATTATTTAAGATTTATTCTTGAGACAATTAGTTGTTTGTAAATAGCTGTTTACTGCTCCACTACTAAACTACAGTTGTTTTTTTGTTTCAAAAATTCAAAATTATGACAGAAAAAATTCATAAACCTGTCAACTTATGTGTAAGGTATATATTAACCGTTCGTAGTAAGTGTTGCTTATTAAGTATGAAAACTAAAAAAAGCAATCGTAATAATAACTTTTATTGGTAATTTAAAACGCCTATTGCAGTTATGTTGAATTTTGCTCATTTTTCTTATTTCAACATCATATTTGGACTTGCCACCACTTTAAAATCGGCTTTGCCATTAATGTGAATTTAACATCTATCTGTAAATAGATACTGATGCCTTTATTACTTTTGTGATTATTAGTTCGTGACTAATTTCTAATATCAAACAAATTTAATATAAATGGTTTTATCATGGCTATTAACTTTAATCAGGCTGGCTCTTTTAATAAAGTTGAAGGAGAAGATGTACAAATCCTCAATAACCCAACTTCGATTCAATTTGGACCTGACGGTAGACTATATGTTGCCGAGCAGAATGGAACAATTAATGCTTTTACGGTAGAAAATCCAAAACGGTGAGTATGTAGCCACAGCCAATGAGGAGCTACTGCTATCAAACGATTTAGAAGTCGTAAGATCGATTCAGAATCATAACGATGATGGTTCGATTAGCAGTCAAAGCGATCGCCAGGTTACGGGACTTGTTGTTACTGGTACTGCCGAAAATCCCGTTCTCTACGTTTCCTCAAGCGACCCTCGCATTGCTACATTTGAAGATACTAACCTAGATACCAATTCTGGAGTAGTTACCCAGTTAACCTGGAATGGAACTGAATGGGAAGCGGTAGACATTGTTCGTGGCTTACCACGTTCGGAAGAAAATCACTCAGTCAATGGCATGGTACTGAGTGAAGATGGAACTACGCTTTATTTAGCAGTGGGTGGTAACACTAATAATGGCGCACCATCAGATTTCTTTGCCTATACAGGAGAATATGCCCTATCTGGAACAGTTCTAGAAATCGATTTAGAAGATATCGCTAGCCGACCAGTCTTAACCGATGCTTCAGGTGGACAGGATGGTACTTCTCGGCAGTACGTATACGATTTACCAACCCTCGACGATCCGACAATTACCAATAGCAGTGATGGAACTGGCGAAAATATATCAGGACTAGATGAAGCTGGTCCTTGGGGTGGTAACGATGGCTTTAATATGGCAATTCTACCTGCGGATGCTCCAATGCAGATTTTTGCCGATGGTCTGCGTAACCACTACGACCTTGTATTAACCGAGAATGGACAATTTTATACCGTTGACAATGGTTCTAATAGTAATCTTGGCGGTAATCCTGTCGATGCCAGCGGAACTCCAACCGAGCAGTCAGGAGCGGGTGAAGCTACTAATAATCCTAATGATGGGGGGACTGGCGACCCTGAGCCACTATTTTTGCTCGAAGACGGTGGATACTATGGTCATCCAGTTCCCTCTCGTTCTAATCAAAATCTTGGTTGGACAGTTTATGACGACGATGGCAATCCCGATGAATCTGCGTCTCCCAATAGCGTTGACAGTTTAGCAGACCTTGTTCCTGATGGGGTCAATATTGAAGACGGCTTCCTCATCGATCCGAGCAAGTTTACTGACGACCCAGAACGTCTGGCTCAAAGTGGTATTCGTATCGAACGTAGCAGTGACGAAAGTAATGCGTTGGATATTTTAGGATCTTCTAGCAATGGTTTGGTCGAATATACAGATGATGTCTTTGAAGGTGCTTTACAGGGTAGCTTGATAGTGACCCAGTTTAACGGCAATGTAACTCTGTTAAATCTTAGCGATGATGGAACTTCTTTAGAGCCGTTGGTCGATCCGACGGAGGGCAATGCGGTCATTGATGAAGACGGTATATTTCCTCTAACCACCGATCAATCAACTCCCCTAGATGTGACTACTGGCCCTGATGGCACGATTTGGGTGGCTGAGTTTGGTGATAATAATATTAATGTTTTTGCGCCATCCGATGAGGTTGTATCGCCTGACTCAGATTTTGACGACGATGGTATAGTCAATTCAAACGATCCATTTATTCGTGATGACAGTAATGGTGGCTCGGTTTTTGTCTCGCCAGGTCAAGATTTATTATGGGATTTTGATGCCGATCAAGACGAGAACCTACCTGGCCCTAACGGTTATGGAGGAGGCTTGACTGGGGTAATGATTGATGGAGATACAGATTTTGAGGAGTTTTTTCAAGAACCTTCAACTTTACCCGATCAAATTATTAAACTCGATAATGTTAAATTTAGCACTGCTGCTGGCGGCGGTACTACAGTTATCGAATCTGTCTCTAATGGAGATCCTTACCAAACTTCTGATAACGGCGAGTATTTATTCCACACAGGAGTAACGGTTGCGCCAACAGTAGAAACATTTAATATTAAATGGAGTGTCTTTAATCCAGGAACTGAATTTACTGGTTCATTTCAGCAAATAGGTGGTTATATTGGCACGGGAGATCAGAGTAACTATCTAAAAATTGTGGCGATTGAAGGTTTGAACGACGAAGTTCAGATTCTCCTTGAAGATAATGATGTTGTTCAATCAGTGTCTTCAATTCAGGCAGACAATCTGTTTAGTTTTCCTACTGACCAACAAATCTTCTTTGACTTGGAGATCGATCCCGTCGCGGGGACGGCAACTCCCACGGTTAGCTATGAAACTGGCGACGATAATCTTGAGACTGTAACTGGAGAAGCAATCAATATAAATGGAACTACGGTTTTAGATGCGATTCAGGGCAACTATACTGTCGATGGACAAGATAGTGGTCTTGCGGTGGGTTTGTTCTCTTCTAATACTGGCCAACCAGAAGCAGACGCTTTTCAAGCAGTCTTTAATGATATTGAAATCACCGCTACAGGCGACAGCAATAGCGAGGTGCTTTATCGAGTTAATACGGGTGGTGCGGAAATCGCTGCTAACGATGGGGGTGTTGCTTGGTCGGCAGATACAGTTGGTAACAATAGTTCTTTCCTTTCTGACCCTGGTAGCAACAGTACAGCCTCATTTTCAGCAGTCGAACCAGGAGCAAGTGTCCCTGCAATCGTTCCCGATGGGATCTTTGACACCGAGCGTTGGGATCAATCTGGTGGGACTGAGATGGAGTGGGCTTTTGATGTTCCCGAAGACGGTCTTTATGAAGTTAAATTGTATCTGGGTAATGGTTTCGATGGAACTAGCGATCCTGGAGAACGAGTATTTGATGTGGCGATTGAGGGTAGTGTACCCGATAGCCTAGATGATATCGATTTGGTCGAACAGTTTGGTCATCAGACTGGTGGGGTAATTAATAATACTGTAACGGTTACAGATGGAACTGTTGACGTTGAGTTTATTCATGGTGCAGTAGAAAATCCCTTAGTTAACGGGATCGAAATTGTTCGAGTTAGTGGCGATGAAAATTCCACCTCTCCAGCAGTTTCCTTTGTTGGTAGTCCTTATACAGTCAATGAAAATGAAGGTCAGGTGCAAATTTCGCTCCTAACTGATGAGACAGTCCCCAGCGATGAGACGGTCAATGTTACCTTCGAGATTGTTCCTGGTACGGCAACGGCGACAGAAGACTACGAATATCAGTCGGATACGGCGACATTTGACGAGCAGACAGGTATTTATACCGATACTGTAGCGATCGCTGGTAGTTCTTCTGATGCTACATTCTCCATCGATATTTTAGCCGATGCGATCGCTGAAGGCAACGAAGCATTTACGGTTAATATTACCGATGTTAGCCCTAATGCCCAAATTGGAACTGACTCTGCCTCGGTCACCATTGAAGAAGATAATACTACGCAGTCTGGAGCAGCAGTTTTAGCTATAACTGCTGATAGTGATAATGTTCAAGCCTCTAATTTTGGTAGCAATTCTTTCGAGATTACCAATACAGGGGACAAACAAATTACTCAGGTAGAGCTTGATGTAACCAACGCGCTTTACCCCGATACTGTCTTCGATCCTTTTGGAGAAGCAGGGGATACGGTAGCGAAAGAACTGACCATCGATATTAATGGTGCAACTGGTGTTGTTGCTGCATCAGGCGATTCTTATCTCGGTACGGGTGGTACAGCAGGCTATGAAGCTATTCAGCTTGAATTTGATGAAAATGTTGATGGTGGATTTGAACCAGGAGAGACGGTTGCTTTTTCTGTCGATATGGATCCTAATTCAATTGCAGGTGCAGCAAAATCTCCTCTCGATGAAGGTTCTGACCCCGCCTGGGATGTTGGTGGCGTATCGGGTGCAGAGCTAATTGGCTCTACTTTCACAGTTACCTATGATGATGGCACTACTGCCACAGGTCAGCTTCAGAGCGATGGTAGTCAAGGAGGTTCGCAAGGGTTGGCTGCCCAAGACACCATAGATACGTCCGTCTCCCTGACAGTGAATAATTTAGATGAGGGTAGTGTGGGAACTTATGATGACAGTCCTAGTGTAATTATCAACGGTGAACCAGGACAGACTAGCCAGAGTAGTTTTAACCAAAGGCTTTATTCAACCTGAAAGTCTCGATCCGTTCTTCAACGGCACTCCAGAACAACAGGAATTTGCGCTCCTTTTGCAATCTCAATTAGATGAACTGGCTGAGTCTGATTTTCCTGCTAATAATGCAGTGGAGTTTCAAACTGTAGATATTGAGTTAACTGGTGAAGACCAAGACATCACTGAACTATTCGATTTTTCCAATGTCTCTAACTTTGACTTTGAGGGAGAAGATCGAGTTACGCTTGGTTTTGTTGCCAGTGCGATCGATCCGACCAATGACAATTTACCCATTGGAACGGTAACTGAACCAATATATTTGCAGTTTGAAGAGAATGGTGCAACAGTGCTTTATCGGGTCAATGCGGGGGGAACGGAAATTGCTGCCACCGATGGAGATATTGCTTGGTCGGCAGATACAGTTGGCAATAATAGTTCTTTCCTCTCTAACCCTGGTAGTAACAATACTGCTTCTTTCCCAGTCGTAGGACCAGGGGCAAGCGTTCCTGCAATCGTTCCCGATGGGATCTTTGATACCGAGCGTTGGGATAACTCTGGTGGGACTGAGATGCAGTGGGCTTTTGATGTGCCAGAAGAAGGTCTTTATGAAGTTCGACTATATATGGGTAATGGTTTCAACGGCACTAGCGAGCCTGGGGAACGAGTATTTGACGTGGCGATTGAAGGTAGCGTATCCGATAGTCTAGATGATATCGATCTGGTCGAACAATTTGGGCATCAGACTGGCGGAGTGATTAACACTACCGTTACGGTTACAGATGGAACGCTCGATCTTGAGTTTATACACGGTGTAGAAAATCCCTTGGTCAACGGAATCGAGATCGTTAAACTTGACGAACAGCTAGTTCAAAATTAAAAACAGATTATTAAAAATATATTTTCTAAGGGCGAAAACATGTTCGCCCCTACAAGATTAAATTTCGCAGGTGATCAAACGACCTAAAAAGAAGTTAGTCATTTTTGAACCATAAGGAGAATTCCACCAACGGGAAGGATGACATCCTATGGGTGCGTTGAGGCTAAAATCTAACTCTTTACAGGGTAGCCAACGATTATCTTTGCGCCAGCCTAAGCCTTCACCCCAGGTTTCGATTAGCTGTTGATTTTGCTCGACGGTAGTATCAAAAGTACCGCCAAGTTCTTGATATGCTTTTAGTTGAGGGCTAAAGCCAAAACGACCATCACTATATTTATGCCAAAGGCGATCGATTACCATTAGATCGTTACAAGGAAAATGTTGAATATCTTCTGGGGTCAATTCTTCAATTTCTTTTGATGTGACTGCCAAGATTAATCTAACGGTTTCTTTAGTCTGCTTCAAACCAGTTTTCATCGGCTAAATACTTTTGCAGATCTTGATAGCGATAGCGATCGCCTAAAAGCATTAAATCGTCTTCTAATTGAGATATCTGGGCTGGTAAACGCGAGACTTCTCCTAGATTATTCTCTAAATTATCAAAACGGCTAGTTAGCTGACTTAACTGCTGCTGAATTGCAGATAGCTGTGCTGTCAGTTGCTCGACAATTTGGTTCTGATTATCACTCATCAGTGTATTCACTTAGACTTTCTAAAAGAGTAACATTTTTATCTGTTGTGGTTATGGATGAAATACTTGTTATGGCAACTATTGGTAATGCGATCGTTACCTAACATAATGAGAGCTAGTGTATTTACAACTACTTGCTATTTTGAATTAATTGTTTGACTGCTTGAACTATGATTTTTGGTTCATCTATCCAAACAAAATGACTGCTGTTGTTGGCAGGTGTTTGCGTATAGTTGGTTGAGAGTAAGCTTAGATAATAATGTATTTTCTCTCTTAATTTATTGATTGTTTTTAGAGGTACAAGAGTCATTAAAACTAAAGGTTTGAAAAAGCTTTTAGATTTAATACTAATAATCGGTAAGCTGCCAAAGTTATTAGCAATTTTTAATTGGCGACCACTACGATTCAAATTAATTAGTTCTCTTGCCATAGTCAGCCAATGATTATGATGATAAAAAGATCTTTTAACCCACTGTCGCTGTTGAAGATTAAATTGCTTTAACTCTGGTTTAATTAATTCGAATGAACCAATAGTTCCCATTAGGCGAATAACACCAAGAAGAGAACCAAAAATAGACATAATAAAGCCAGAAACAAATAAATATTTAACTGCTTTAACGGCGAAAGGCATATTTAACATTCCTGCTTCGTGTAGTCCATCAGTCAGGATTATTCCTTTAACTTTATCGGAAAATTTATGAGCGTAAAGACGCATATTATAACTACCAAAAGAATCTCCTAATAAAATATAAGGAGGTTCGATTTTAGCCTTAGTTAAAAGCAAATCTAATTCTTCGACAATTACTTCACTACAGCGAGATGTAGCACTAGATTGACTCCAACCATATCCAGGGCGATCGTATATACAAACTCTGGTAATTTCAGCAATTTTATCTATTAAAAAATATCCTTCAATACCGCCTAAACTATGGTCGAGAATAACGGTAATATTTCCCTGCCCCTTAATATACAAATGTACCTTTTTGCCATTGATATCAAATAGTTTTCCTGGCGCGGGTATACTTTTCTTTTCCCTTAAGCTAGCGACCGAGTGAAAAACAACCGTGAATACAAATAACCAATAATGCCAATAGATATACATATAGCTGTACAAGATTAGGTTAGAAAAGAGAAGTCAATTGCTTGTAAGTAATAAGTAGCAAAGGTGTCCGCGAAGTGTTTTAAAATCTTGATTCAAACTCAATTAATATTCTAGTATTACCTTGATCTTTGTTAAGTACTTCTAAATCTTCTTCACTTCTAATTTGTCTAAAATCTGTTGAACCTCTTAGGACAAAGTTTTTGTTGAGACGATAGCGAAAACCATACTGAGTTGGTATCTCATTGATGTTCAAAATTCTGAGGACAGAAAAAGAAAAGTTATCAAACAAATTGAAGGCAATTTCTCCTGCAATACCATCAGTTTCTCCATCACTACCTTCTTCAAGATTACCCTCTTCTTCAATAATTTGGATGGGAAATAGGCGCAATTCTCCAATAGGAAAAACGTTGTTAAATTCTGAATTCAAACTACCAAATAGTGCTGAACCAGCTAAAGTAGCAATCCCTAAAGTACTAGTGTTTTTAGCTAAAGTTTCTACAAAACCACCACCCAATAAAGCAACAATCTCCCCTTGACTGCGAGGAGGACTACTAGTAAGCTCAATTTTGTTGGTAATTTGACTAGCCAGCCCCTTTACTTTGGCTTCAACTCGAACCGTTTCTAAAGTTCCTACACTATCAGCGTCAGGTCTTTCGGTGGGAGAAACTTCACTAGGAACATTCCTTCTACCAGTAGTTTCGATCGCCGAACCAACTAATAGTACATCTAAAAATGGATCGAGAATGTTGTTACTCGAAAAACGAGCCGTATTCTGATAGTCTCTCGATAGGTTTAGTTGGGTGGTAAACAGATTTACCTGCCCCCTTTCTAGGGTAATAGTACCATCGGGACTAGGCTCAAGAAAAGTACCATTAATATCGAGATCTCCCGTCGCCAAAAAAGTAAATATTGGCGGTTGACTGATTTGAATATCTTCCCCTAGTCTCAATTTAAGGTTTTTGTATTGAGTGATCGCGGCAATTCCTTCGTCGTTTTGTCGCCGTTTGATGGCATTTATTTTACTACCTGTAGTGCTTTTTGGTTCTTTTTTGTCATTGGTTTCGGCTTCATCAACTAGCAAAATTGTACCGTCAAATAAGGTCACATCCCCTGTAATAGTTGGTTCTGTAGCCTTACCCAAGATTTTTAGTTCGCCTTTTACACCACCATTGTACAGTTTGGGTACATCTACCTCGGTAATATTATCAAAATTAATCGTGAGAGGATCGAGAGAACCACTAGTATTAAGAGGAACAGTCCCCGCAGCGGAAATTTTGCCACCGCCGAAGTCTCCTTGAAAACTATTGACTCGGATATTATTTAGGTCAAAGAATACTTTGCTGTTAATATTAGTCAGCAAATTTTTGGGTAAGTTTTTGGCTGCAACCGTAGCATTTTTAATCGTAGCTTCGCCTTCTGCTACGAGTTTGCGGGGTAGGTTTTGTTTGGGATCTAAAACACCAGCAATATCGAGAACAATTTCTCCCGATCCATCAATCCACTTTAATTCTCCTCGGGAAAAGATATCTAGCAAAGCTAATCCCTTATCTTTGACGTTCACCTGTAGTTCTAAGCGATCGCTTTGGGGATCGCTTGCAGCAAAGGGTAATTGGTAGGGAATACTACCTCTAAGGAGCAGAGGATCTGCATCTTCAGCAATCTTACTGCTGGCAGAAAAGTCGAGACGAGAATTTCTATAGTTGAAGCTGCCTTTAGTAGATTGAATCGAAGTGTCATTAAGAGAAGCATCATCTACCCTAATTTCACCCCTAGCTTGAGGCTCTTCTGGTGTCCCTGCAATACTAGCAGAGGCGTTGATTAATCCATCTAGAGCTAATTCTGGAGGTAAGGAAAATAGCTGCTCGATTATTTTTACGGGTATTTCTATTAGTCTAAACTGTCCTGATTGCCTCTCTCCGCCAAATGTTCCTGTAAACAATAGGGTAGGAGAGGATGTATTAATTTGTTTGGACTTAGGCGAATCAGAATCTTGGGGATTTTGTAGACTAATGGAAATGGGAAGCAGGGTAAGAATATTTTCTTTGATGTTTCCTTTGGCGATAATTTTTTGACTAACTAGATTTCCCCATCGCCATTTTTCCCCTATAAATTCAAATTCAGAATTTAATCCTGTATTAAGAGATCCCAAGACATTTATTTTGCCATCAAAAGTACCTTGAAGATTTTTGATCGGGGGAATTATGGCAGTTTGTCTTTGTTCTTCGACGGATGCCAACCAAGCTTGAATTGCTGAAAGTAGTTGCAACTGATCGAATACGGGGGCATCTTTTAAGCCGACATTAAATAGAGGTGGTTTATTGGGCTGAGGGGAGGAGTATAAATTGTCTGCATTACCATAATTGCGATCGCTAAAAATACGGCTGAGATCGGTCAATTCAAAAATCTGTAGTGCCACGAGAATATCTTGAATCTGCCCACCATCGATCGCTATTTGACCATCTACAATTAAGTCATCGGGTTCTTGCTTGATGTTTCCCTGAAGTTGATAGGTGCTATTTCTCTGCCTGAACTCTACATCTTGAATTGCAAAGTAGCCATCAGCGTATTGAAAATTTCCCTTTAAAAGATCTCCCCGAATGCTGCCTAAAGCAGGAAATTCAATTACAACGTTTTCTCCTGAAGTGGCAAAGGTATCGAGATTTAGAATAAAGTTGCCTGATAATTTACCGTCTACAGGCTGGATTGCAATATTTTCGGGAACTTCTAGGTCATCACTTTTAAGGGCAATAGTTTTAAGTAATTCGACAGGAATGTTTTGGGTAGCGACGTCAATTGTTTCTTTTTTTCCCGTACCTTTAACTGATATATAGTCTTGAGCAATCGCAAAAGCAACAGGAGAAAAGTCTTTATCCAGTACTAACTCGATTTGGTCTAAAGGCTTAATTTCTGATTCTAGATCCGCAGCAGGAGAGAAAAGGGGAGCAGTGATAACTTCTGTTAAATTTAAACTTACTCCCGTTTTGGGAGATATTTGCACGTTTCCCGCTAATAGCGGATCGAATTCTATATTTTCTACTCTAAAGTCTTTAAGGCTAATATTTCCTCCAATTTTCATCGCCGAAGGAATACCACTAATTTGTCCTGAAAAGTTGCCTTTTCCAGAATAATCAAGATTAGTCCCCCAGCTTGGTAAGGTTAAACGCAGCTTGGTAACGTCAATTTCTTTGGCTTCGGTAACATTAAATTCAAAATAGTCTACTGCTGCTAATTTATCGGGAATATCGCTAAAGAATGAGGAATCAAGGTCAATATAACCTTTGGCATCTAAATCATCTCCTTTAGCTTGCAGCACATCTAAACGTCTGCCATCCCAAGCAATTTGTGCAGCAAAAGGTTGTTGTAATAGATCGATACCTTGGCTGAAGGTTAAATCACCTGTAGCGGATACAGCAGTTGGACTTAGGTTGTCTACCTTTCCTGTAACCTTTAACTGTCCTCCTATTCGTCCATTGAGTTCTAAATCATCGGAGTTAGGATCGGCAAACAGGCTCAAGTCTAGATTTTGGGGTACTACTTGGGCATTAAATTGACCATCTGCGATCGCTAGTTTTTTCGCTTCAAATACTCCTTCAGGTAAAGTCAGGCTACCGTTACCATCGGCTTTAATACCTTGGGGAGTAATATTATCCGTTGTCCCTGATAAATTGAGCTTGCCATTAACTAATCCTGCAAACTGATCGGGAGTAGTAGAGCTTAACTGTTTTAATTTTAAATCTTTTCCTTGAGCGATCGCCGTCCAGTTTTTATCAACTATTTTTAAGTCATCTACTTTGACTTTTCCTTGGGCGAGGGTTAAGTCACCAAAGCCGTTAATCAAAGTTTGGGGTTGAGCATCATCGGGAATATTCCCCGTCAGATAAAAGTCTCCGTCCAGATTATCGTTAAATTCATTGGGCAAATCGGGAAACAAACGCTGAAGCTTGAGGTTTTTAGTCTTAACATCCGCAGCCCAATTACCATTAGTCAAAGAGATTTTTGGTAAGACTATCTTTCCGCCAACGGTGTTCAAATCTGCATTACCAGTAGCGTCAACCAAATTTAAATTACCAACATCCTTTGTTCCTGAAACTTCAAACTTGCCATCTATTAAACCTTTGGCAATGGTAGGCGCACTCCCTGCACCAAAAGGTAAACTACCAAATTCTACTCCTGATGTAGTTACTTCTGATGTCCAAACACCATTACCATAGTCAAGATTATCAACTTCAACCACACCATTTCCTAGAGAAAAATTGGCATTGCCTTTACGAAAGCGTAGAGTTGCCAGATCTCCTGCTTGGGCTGATATATTAGTCTTGCCTGAAATGTTGCCAATATCTACTGGTAGTTCATTATTATAGCTACGAGCGATCGCTTTTCCTGAAACATTTTTTGCTTCAACATTAAACGCCAGATTTTGTACCCCATCTAGCTGTAGTTTGCCATTACCAGAAATTGTGCCACCACTTTTAGGACTACTAGTAAACTGGTTAACGGACAAGGTTGTGCCAACTATTTCTAAATCTGCATTAATTTGTTTAAAATCCACGCGATCGATTTTACTAGGGCTAATAGTCGCAATATCTATTCCAATTACAGGACTTTCCAAATTACCTCTAACCTTGACATCTCCCTCTATTTTTCCTTCGATGGGTACAGGAGATTCTAATTCTAGGGCATCAACAATTTTATTTGCTTCGATGGGTTTTATATCGGTATTAATTTGATAATTCCCTTCTCCCGCAAGATCTAACGAGCCTGATGCTTGACCCGATACCTCACCAAAGTTAGTGGCGATATTGCCTAATTCAATCTTTGAGCCTTTAAAATATACTTTTCCATCACTGTTACTAAAGGGTTTAACTAAATTAGGAATTTGTAAACTGACATCATCTAAATCCAATACCCCTTGTAACTCAGGAATAGGTGCATCAGTTATGGTGATGTTCAACTTTCCATCGATATTTCCTTGACCAAACTCGATCGGTAAAGCTATTAGGTTACTAACTTCTTGGGCTTTTAGATTGTCACCCAATATACCTATATCAATTACACCCGTCTCTATATTCCCTGCGCCATCAACGGTAAACTTTCCCCCTTGAATCAATTCTGCATCCGCATCAAATTTGATTCGATCCTCAAGGGGACGAATTATAATCCGATCGATCTTAGCCATGACAGCAGGATTTAACGCTTTGGCTTCTGAATCATAAGCAACCAGAGAAAGCTGTCCTCCAATAAGTTGAATCGACTTGACCTCTAGTTCAATACCACCTTCTGATTCTTTATCCGAGCCAAAATCCGTGGGAGTCCATTCTTTAACCGAGTTTTGCTCGATATAGACATCTGGCTTTTCCAGAATAATGTCTATTTTTAATTTGCGGGTGCGTAAGAAATAGAGAGGTGCAAGATTAACTCTAACTTGTTTGACTTTGACAAAATCAGGATTATCATCTGTTGCAGGAAGTGCGCTATTGGCAAAGCTCGCCCCTGTTGGGGAGATAGTCTTTAACCTACCCAACTCCAAAGGACGATGAAGATATGCTCCTGCTTCTGTTTCAATCAGTGGGACTAATTTGCGCTGTACGAAATACCAACCATAAAGTAGACCACTACCCGCACCACCTAAAAGTACAATAAAGAGAGTGATTATTATTCTGCGCCACCAACCACTCGAAGTTGTTGCCTGATGTTCTCGATTACTTTGGTTTAGGTGATTGTCTGAATTTTTTTCAGAGTTTTGCTTCATCTTAATGATTGTGGTCTTTGTAGCTAAAGATGCCCATAACAGAATTTCTTTTGCTAGTAGGTTATGGCTTTTTTTACCTTGAATCTATAAATATAGAAGATGAATCTCACTCATTAGTTGCACAATCTTGTTTTTCTTAAAAGTAAGCACAAGTATAACCAATCTTCCATTCTATCGCCTATTGGCAAACAGGAAATTGATTTTTAATTAAATAGTCATTAATCTATGTCTATTAAAGTCGATCAATATGAAAATTAAGGTTATGGCAAAACCTAATTCTAAACAACGAAAAATTGAGGAGTTGTCAGACGGTAGTTTGATAGTTCACCTTAAGTGTATTCCCCAGTCAGAGGAAAAGCTGATTACTGATCAGCGATACTGAACGTTGCTAACTCTAATCAATCGCGTTCCCTTTTTTGCAATCGCCATTCTAAGTGATAGATAAATTTCATTGACTTGTAGCTTTGCTTTACTGTAATTACCTGTAGCTCACATCTTTATATTTTACGAATAGTTTAAGACTAATCAAAATTATTGTTGATGAAATCAACTATTTGTTGATGAATTTCTTGCGCTTCTGCTGTACCATCTATTGCGATCGCTTTTCCTTGGTAGTCTGCAAATATTTGTTGATATTGCTCTCTAACTTTAGTTAGTTTATTTTCAGTTTCATATATTTCTTTTAAAGAGCGTTCTTGCAATCTTTGTAAAGAAACTTCAATGGGAACGTCGATATAAATTGTTAAATCTGGATTGGGAAAGCGATCGTTTAGCTTTTGAATAAAGTCAAACTTTTCTGTAGTTTCGCAATTATATGCCAAAGAAGAAAAATAGTAGCGAGTACTAATTACGTGATAATTATCTTTAATTAGTTTAAATACTCCATCAATATCATTATATAAATGGTCATGGCGATCTGCTGCAAACAAGATATGCCATTTGCTCGTCAAATAAATCGCGGTTACTACTAAAGACAATTCTTTGTTTTAATGCCTGGCGAATCATATTACCAATAATGCCATTAGAAGGTTCGGGGCTAATTACCACCTGTTGTTTTTGATTGACAAAATATTCTTTTAATAGTTCTGCTTGAGTTGTTTTGCCACAACTATCTATGCCTTCAAATACGATAAAAAGCCTTTTCTTCATTTGAAAATATTTTTCATGGATTAATTTTTACGCCAAGAAAACCAAGTTCTAAGGCGATTTAATAATTTGGGACTTTCTTTTATCTTTTGTTGATAAAAACTGTTGATCGCATTATCCAAGATTTCCGTCATAGTAGGATAAACATGGGGAATAGAAATGGAAGTCAACCCTCTCATAGGATTGCGATCAAGTTTAATTTTGTGTCGCATCATTAATGCGGGAATAGTGATTAATTCGCTAGCGCGATCGCCAAAAATACTGCATCCTAATATTTCGCCATTTCGATTAACTAAAAGTTTACACATACCTGGATTGTTATCGAATATCTTGGCTTTAGCTACATTACTGAAATATTGCCTAATAACATATAGTTTTTCATATTTTTGTCTAGCTTGCTGTTCATTTAAACCTACCCTAGCCAAACTTGGCTGAGTTAAAATAGCCCAAGGAATAGTATGATAGTTTGTTTTATACCAAGGAAAAAACAAAGCATTTTTAAGAATTACCTTGGCTTCGTATTGAGCAACATTAGGTAAACTATAACCTCCAATCAGATCGCCACAAGCATAAATATTTGGATTGTTAGTTTGCAGATTTTTATTGACATAAACTCGTCGATTATTATATTTAACATCTATACTTGCGAGGTTTAATCCTGCAATATTTGGTTGTCGATAATCAGCTACAATTATTTCATCTGCCCAGAGGGCATAATTCCCTGCTTGTAACCACTTTTTATTGTCAATAGTTTTTACTTGACTAACATCACAATCAGTAAAGACATTAATACCGTCTCCTTCTAATTGAGCCAAAATCAAAGCACTTATATCTTTATCTTCTTGAGGTAATATTCTCGTCTCTCTGACGATTAAAGTTATTTCTTTGCCTAAAAAACTTAAAGCCTGTGCTAATTCTAAAGCAACGGGTTCACTACCAATAATAATGATGCTTAAAGGTAAACTAGACAACTCATAACTAGATAAATCTCTCAGAGTCAGATAGTTTTTAAAGCCATGGCTATCTGTAAAATTCGGTGCAAAATTAGAGCCTGTTGCTAATAGAAAACTACGAGATTTTATGATTCTTTGTTTAACTCGTAATTCTAGATTTGACGATTGGTAAAATTCCCCTTTTCCAACAATAGTATCTACTCCCAAAACTGCCAAACTAGACAGAGAATTTAAGCTTTGTACAGCTGTGTTTGTTTCTTTTATCCAGTCTTCAGCCTTGCTGAAAGATATTGGGTTGACTGTATCTTTTGTTGATATCAAATAATTATTTTCTAGTAAATTATTGTACCGTCCAACTGTACCCAAACTATAGTCAAACAAAGCATCATTGGGCAAAAAAAAGCGATTGCATTGAGTTACTAATGCTACACGAGCTTGAAGCTGTACGGCACTTTTAGCAGCATATATCCCCGCTAAACTACTGCCTATAACCACCAAATCATAGTCTACTGCCATGCAAGTAACATCATTGCTATAAATGTAATGATAACGAATCCAAATTGAATTCTAAACAGATATTGAACCCTCTGTTGCAATCTGTCCTGATTATATTTCATTCGATCCACTTTAAATTGAAGATTAGAATCGCGATCGCGTAAAATCGCCATTTCCTTTTTAAATATTCCTGCAACTATCAGTTCTACATCTTCTTTTGAATTTATTTCTGAAAAATTATCTAGCCCTTTTTCTAATTTGTTAAAAGACTTATATAAATAACTTACCTTTCTTTTGAGATCGGAAATTTCTTCAGATTTAGGTGTGACTTTAATAATTTTTTGTAGATATTTTTCAGTTAATTCTACACTCAACTGAAAGTAACCTTGGTTGGCATAATAAATTGCATTTTTAAGTTCTTGGGGAGTAGTAGTTTTGAGCAAATAACCTTTTGCTCCATTCTCTAATGCTTGACTTAAATGATTTTCATTATCGTGTACCGTTAAAATCAAAACCTTGGTTGAGGCGAACTTTTTGGTAATAATTTTAGTTGCAGCTAAACCATTTAATTTCGGCATTTCTACATCCATCAGCACTACGTCTGGTTGCAGATTACGAATTTTTTCAATCGCATCTCGACCATTGCTTGCAAAACCAATTATTTCTATCTCTTCTTCTGATTGCAGATATGTTTCAATCAGTTTATGGGTAACACTTTGATCGTCTACAACAAGGACGTTAATCATGCAAGGTTACAATTTTGCTACAAAAGACTTTTAGAACAATACATTTAAATTACTCTGTTTTAAATTTAAAACTAAGTATACAATTTCAATTTAAAGATATTCAACGTAGATATTATTAGTAATTTATTTAACAAATACTGGTTTTGAGAATTTATTAAACTTCATTTTGTAATTTCAGATTATTTGTTAAATACCAATTGAAATTGAAATTGAAATAATTAATTATTTAAATTCGATCCGATCTAATTTAGCCAACTGCTCAACCAAATTGCGATTGTGCTGAGGCTAACTCCGATCACAACTGCTATTGGTAGTAAAATCCCCGTATCGGTCATTTTAACTAGAGGAATAGAGATAGCCATCATTCCTGTTGCTAAACTCCAAATAATAGCCGTACTACCAATTTTTGCGCCTTGTCCTTCCATTAGCTTATTTCCTGAATATAGCTCTACTTAATTAATTGATTTACTAAAGAATAAAAACCGAAAATTCAAAGGTTGATATAAGGCATGATGGTACTTATTTCCTCTGTGTTATCTAAAAAGACTGGAGCGGGAGATGCCATGTCTGAAGGCAAAAATATGCGAACGCTTACAGCAAATAAAGCTACTAAAAAAATTGCGAATACAATCAATGGGGCTATGTATTGACGGAAAAAACTCATGGTTGGTAGTTCTGGAAAAATATGATGTTATTAGTTTAAATTACTAGACTAGTTTATAATCCTATCTCACACAGGTTTTCAAATCAATTAAAACTCTTTTTTCATCTGGTTCGACTGACATGAATATATTGAACATAAATTCAAATGATTCGCCTGTATACTACCAGTAGGTGCAATCTTACCTAAGCTCTGTTGTGAATCTAATGTTCGCTACAATTTAAAAATCTTCTGTCCACTCCCATGTTATGTCAGACTCAGATTTTACTATCCCCATTTCTCAATCCGAAGGCTCTCAGTCTGAAAGTAGTAGTGAGTATGGATATAAATTACTCAAGCCAGGAGATTTACTCAGTCAACGGTTTTCTATTGTCAGAGAGTTAGGTAGTGGTGGTTTTGCAACTACCTATTTGGCTATAGATAGGCAGTCAAAAGCAGAAAATAGATGTGCGATCAAACAATTACAGCCCAAATTTAATAGTCAATCAGTTTGGGAGAGTGCTAAAGATCGTTTGGCAACAGAAGCAATGGTGTTGCAATGGTTGGGAAAACACGACCAGATCCCCAATTTTATTGGTCACTTTGAAGAAAGCAAGCAATTTTATTTAGTTTTAGAATTTATTGAAGGGGAAGAGTTTGAACAGGAAGTCCATCGTCAAGTACTAAATGAAACTGAAATAATTTTACTTTTGTGTGACATTTTAGAAGTGCTTAAATCTGTTCATAATCAGGGAATAATCCATCGTGATATCAAGCCGTCTAATTTAATTCGGCGTAAAAAAGATGGCAAAATGATTCTGATTGATTTTGGTGCGGTCAAAGAAATCGGTACGTTGGCTTTTGACTCTAGTAAGCAACAGGTTCAAACCCAAATTATTGGAACTCCTGGCTATATGTCTCCCGAACAAAACAATGGCAAGCCAGTATACAGTAGCGATATTTATGCTTTAGGTAGAACCGTAATCTTTGGCATGACAAATAAGTCGCCAATGGAGTGGGAAGAATTGGAGTCAGGAGGAATAAGTGCCTGGAATAAAAGGATAGCAATTAGCGAAGCTTTTCTAAAGATAATCAATCGCATGACTGCGGCAAATACCTCCGAACGTTATGACAGTGCGAGTGATGTTTTGCAAGATCTCAAGCCATTAAAACTAATTGGAGAAACTATCGGGGACAAATATCAGATAGTTAAATATTTAGGTGGAAAAAAGGCAATAAATTCTTATGTTGCTAATAGTTTGTCTGGCGAAGACAAGTCTAGATATTATTTGGAAATACTTCAACCTAAGAATATAGAATCTTCTTTGCCTGAAATTACTAATCAGATTGTGACAAGGTTGAATAATCTATCAATTATAGATAAACAAAAAAGGATACCTACTGCCGTAGAATATTTTATCGATCAGTCGAAGATTTATATAGTTCAAGAATATGTAGAAGGCAAAAACTTGGCTCGTATTATTGAAGATCAGTTTATCCTTTCAGAAGCAGAAGTAGCTGATATTTTAACCGATACGGCGATCGCTTTGCAGCCAATTCATAAACAGCAGATTATTCACGGTAATATCCAACCATCTAGTTTAATCAAACGTCAAAAAGACAATAAAATTGCCCTAGTCGATTTTAGTTTAATCAAAGAAGCAATTAATTTAGTTCCTGATAGCAAAACAGGTTATGTTCCTCCCGAACAAATTGCTGGTAGAGCAACTTATGTCAGTGATATTTATGCGTTGGGAATGACTGCAATTCATGTATTGACTGGAACATCACCCCAAAAATTAGAAAAAAATCCCCGCACGGGGGAGATACTCTGGCATCGTAAGGCGAGAATTAGTCCAAACTTCGCCAAAATACTGGATAAGATGATTCGTTTGGATAAAAATCTGCGATATCAATCCCTAAATAAAGTAGTTAAAGACCTAAAAAAAATCAAGCACAAATCAAAATTTAAAGGGCTTTATAAATATTTGTTAGTTGCACCTGTTTTGGTATTCGGTATTATGATTGGCTATGCCCAATGGGCGCAAAGAGTAGCCATCCTGGAATTTTACCAAGGAGATCAGTTTTTACGAGAAAAGCAATATCGGCAGGCGATTGATTATTACAATAATGGTCTGAAAAAACTGCCCAACACCAAAGGGCAAGTTAGAAACTTTGAACCAGTTTGGTTAAAAAAAGCTAAGGCTCAAAGACAACTAAATAGTTATCAAGAAGCACTGCAAACCTGTAGCACTGCACTAAAATTTTATCAAAGTCCTCAATTATGGAATTGCAAAGCTCTGACTTTATATAGCCTAGAACAATACGAATCGGCAGTTGAAGCCTATGATGAAGCGATTGAGATTGCCCCTGAAGATGTTTGGTTATGGAACAATCGAGGGGAAGCATACACCAAACTCCAACAAACAAATGAAGCCATTTTTGATTTCAAAAGAGCGATCGACTTAGCCCCAGGTAAAAGTTTTGTTCCTTGGAATAATCTGGGCAAACTTTATTATCCAACAGGGAGAATACAATCAGGCTATAAACGCATATGAGCAAGCCTTAGCAGTTAGACCAGACTACTTACCTGCTCTAATAGGTTTAGGTAATGTCAAAAAATCTAGCCGATTTTATGATGCTGCTGCTGAATATTATAATCAAGCTTTAGCCATCAACCCAGACTATTATGAAGCTTGGTATGGCAAAGGTTCTGTTGCGGAATATCTACAACAATATCAACAGGCTCAAGAATACTATCAAAGAGCATCTCAGCTCAATCCAAATTGGGAAGCAGCAGCTAATGCTTTGGCTAGAATTGAGAATAAATTGGGAATCTAACGCTTTAATTAAATTGACTATACATCTAATAAAGTTCTGCATTTTTGAATTGCTTTATCTTTTGAGCATTAGCTGCTTCTCCGCAGCTACGAGGAGTGGGGAAAACCTTATCAGGATTAGCTAATCCTTTTTTGTTCAATGCAGCTTGGATATATTGCATTGTTTCTAAATCAGTAGCATTAAACATATAGGGCATATAGCAATTCTTATCTGCACCAATACCATGTTCTCCTGATAGGCTACCCCCAGCATCGACACAGAGTTTGAGTATTTCTCCGCCAATTTCTTCTACAGTTTCAAATGCCCCTGGCACGGCATTATCATAAAGAATCAGAGGATGGAGATTGCCATCTCCAGCATGAAAGACATTAGCAATTTTATAACCATAGCGATCGCTTAAAGCATTTATTTCGCTCAATACTTCAACCAATTTAGTACGGGGTATCACTCCATCCTGAACAAAATAATCAGGACTTATATGTCCCGCAGCAGCAAAAGCAGCCTTTCTACCTTTCCAAAGTTTTGCCCTGGTATCAATATCATTGGCAGTAGTCATCCCCGTTGCGTTATTCTGACGGCAAATTGCTTCTACCTTTTGTTTGTAGGTTTTTACTTCTACCTTCAAACCATCCAATTCTACTAATAGCACCGCTTGAGCATTTCGATCATAACAACCTGTAGCAACAATATCTTCTACGGCATTAATACTCAAATTGTCCATGATTTCCATCCCCGCAGGAATAATACCCGAACTAATAATGTCGGCTACCGCTGCACCCGAATCTTCTACTGTAGGGAAGTTTGCCAGCACCACACAGACTGATTCAGGACGTTTGAGGATTCTTAGAGTAACCTCCGTAGCGATGCCCAAAGTGCCTTCTGAACCAACAAACAAGCCTGTTAGGTCATATCCAGGCATTTCGGGGATAATTCCACCAACGTCAACAATTGAGCCATCCGTAGTAACAATCTTTAAACCTAAAACATGATTGGTAGTCACGCCATATTTAAGACAGTGGACTCCCCCAGAGTTTTCTGCTACATTTCCGCCAATGGAACATATAATCTGACTAGAAGGATCGGGAGCGTAGTAAAAACCCGCACCACTGACAGCCTGAGTTACCCAATTGTTAATTACTCCTGGCTGGACGGTAATACAGTGATTATCTAAATCTTGGTGTAGAATGCGGTTCATTCTAGCCGTAACGATTAAAACGCAATCTTTGGCAGGTAATGCGCCACCAGACAAGCCCGTTCCCGCACCTCTGGCTACCCAAGGTAAATTGTTATCGTGACATACTTTAACTGCCCCTGCTACCTCTTCTGTGGTGCGAGGTAAGACTACTAAACCAGGAGGTTGACGATAGCTAGCCAAACCATCACACTCATAGGTTAACAGTTCTTCCTTGCGACGTACTACCCCATCTTTGCCAACTATTGTTTCTAACTGTTGAATAATTGGCTGCCATTTATCTTTGGTGCGGTTAAAAAGCTGACTGAGTACCATCGCAATTTTGCATCCTGTTGGTTTATCCCTCTTTGCTAATTATTGACGATCTAGATAAAACAAGCAATGGGAAACAATAAATACTCAAGAAAGAAAAGTTTCCAAATAAACTGATAAAAATCGGCGATCGCACTTTTTGATTCTAGATTCACATCACGACTGCGCCACCACAGCAAACCTAATAAGACAAGATGGCTAATGATAAAAAAGCTGACATTAAGGGAAGTCAACCAAAATATGCCCGCGCCAATCATACCGAAGTAACAGACGGTAATAACTCCACGAGAAAGATTAAATACCGCAGGTTTACCCATGACTAAGGTAAAGGTGTTGATATTATATTGCCTGTCTCCTTCTAAATCGGGAACATCTTTAAAAATGGCGATCGCAACTGTAAATAGTAAAATAAATAAGGTTAACGTCCACACATAAGGGTTTAAAGCTTCTTCAGCATCAAATTTATCGCCATAGTGCAGGAATAAGCCTAAATTAACTATAATTCCTCTGACGGTGAGAATACAAAAGGCTGCCAAAAAAGGAAACTGTTTTAAACGAATTGGTGGCATGGAATAAGCTGTACCGAGGAACAGACTAAACCCTACTGTAGCTAATAGCCACATTCCCGACAAACTAGCAATTAGCTAAAGACAAAATCCCTGTTACTAGTACAATTATTTTTCCTTGAAAGACAGTAAATTCTCCTGAAGCCAAAGGAAGATTTGGTTTATTAATGCGATCGATTTCTACATCGTAAAGTTGATTTAAGCCCACAATATACACATTGCCACACAGACAGGCTAACCAGACTGCCAACATCTGTTCCAAATTTATGGCTGTAATAGTATTACCAGTAGTAGCTAGGGAAATAAAGTAGAGTGCCAACACGCTTAGGCTAGTGCCAATAATCGTGTGAGGACGAGAAAATTTCCAAAGGCTTTTGAATTTTTTTAATAGAGTCATTTTTAACAGTTAAGGAAGTTAGGGCAATGCACCTATGGCTTTTAATGTAGACTTATCCAACGATTGCAAACTCTTATAATTACTAGTTGTTAGAAATATTGACAAATCTTTAATTCACGTCAGGCGCAAAATTATGTGGACATCCAAGTTTGAATTTATAGACTCTGACAATATATATAAAATTACCATTTTTAAAAGCGATAAGCCCAAAGGCATGGCTTCGCTACGCCCGATCGCTTATGCAGAGGTTATTCAGCTATGGCAAAGCGATCGCAGTTTTAGAACATTTTTCATTTCGTTATTAGCCGACTCTTCTTTTGAGGCTTACTTTTGGGAAACTCCACCAATTACTATATCTACTGTTGAGCGAGAATTTGAGTTTGTCTTGGTAAACAGCTCATCATTAGCAACAGTCAAAGCTAATTCTCATAGTTTTAAACAATATTTCGATTCGGAAAAAGAGATTATAACTTTTGCCAATCTAGGAAATGATGCTTTATTAGTCGTACCTTGTCCCATTGCCGATCCATCCATTTATCCTCATCTCGCTTCTTTTATGCGGAATGCCCCAGAATCTCAACAGCATTTGTTATGGCAAAATGTGGGTAAGGAAATTGAACGCAAGCTTAAATTATCAGCCTATGTGGGTAAGCACTTCGGGATTAGGAGTTTATTGGCTTCATATTCGACTGGATTCTTATCCTAAATATTATTGTTTCAAACCATATAAACAAAGTTAAACCATACCAAATCAATTCTGTTGATAGTCTTCTAACAGTTGAGGTACATGATCGTAGCCATCAACGCCAATCAAGCTAATAATTTGCGATCGCCCTTGAGATAAAATTCGTTTAAATTCTTCCTGTCCTACTTGTCCCTTTAAGATAGAGAGTAAACCTGCAACCTGTCGCCATTCAATCGAATTGATTTGATTGAGCAGATACATTCCCAGACTGCCATAGGTAATAGCAGAGGCTCGATCTTCGATGCTGTAGTGGGCTTCTGCCAGGTAAGAAAAGCTCAGCCCCTGAAGATATACATCCCTCGAATACTGAGCCAATTCTGCTCCTTTTGCTAAGGCTGCGATCGCTGTAGTAGGCTGTTCCAAGGTTACATAGGCAATACCCAAACTGCTATAGCCAAAGGATTGACTCTGAAAGTCTTTGAGTTTTTCGGCTAGTTCAACGCCTTGTTCTAAATAACGAATCGCTTCGCTATAGTTTTCAGCACTAACGTTTTCTAGCTGTCGGGCTGCAAATACTTTGGCATAACCCAAGTTAACCGAAGCGTTAGCTTCTCCTAATTTATTTCCTACCTGGCGGGCTGCAATCAATGCCCTTTGACTATATTTGATTGCTTCGCTATAGTTTTTAAGATTGACATTAGCCCGACTTAGATGGTTGAGGTTGGCTATTTCACAAGGATAATCATTGGCTTCGATCGAAATTTCCAAAGCTTCTTCATGAAAAGCGATCGCTTGATCGTATGCACCAATTGTTCTTTGAGAATAGCCGAGTAAGGTAAGAATACGAGCTTTCTCTTCTGTTCCCTCTATCTGTTTTAATGGTTCATCAAAATAGTCTAGGGTATCTTGTAAATATTCTCCCGAAAAATCAGCAAACACACCGCTATATAAGGGGAAGTCTTCCCGTTGGGCAAACGCTCGTAATATTTGTAGCATAACCAAAAAACAACCATCGGCTAAGGCTGGTTGAGTATCGACAAATAGCTGCCATAATTCACCCCAAATAGAGGAAAAGGTGAGCATCGTACTGTAGGATAGCTCTTTGCCAAACTTAGAATCATAAGGCTGTTTATCGTACCAATTAACCAAACCCTGCTTTAGATATTGCAAGACGATGGCTAATTCTATCCAGGCTCTTAGTTCTAAGTTACTTGCTATCTGAGAAAAAGTCCTAGTTGACTGCTGTTGGGATAAAGTAAGAAACAGTTGTTTTAATAGAGGGCTAGATACTTTTTGTCCCCAAATTCGCCAGGGATTAGGCTTTTGCGCACCAAAGCCTGAAAAGTTACTGCCAGTGCCATACATCCAACTTACCAAGTCTCCTTCTAACATCGTAAAAGACTTTAAGCCTTCGGTAATACCAACTGATAGCTGTTGCCAATCTTGAGCGGTATTCACATCTTCCTGTTTCTCCGCAGCCTGTTTAAAGCTTTCTGCTAACTTGTATAATTCATCAAAATTCAAGGGTTCATCTTGGTTGGGATCGATCGCATCTACAATTGCTAAAAAATAGTCCTCTGGTTCAACCGCTAAAATATTTTCAGCGATTTCGGAAACATCTGCATTGACTTGATTTTCCTCTTGCCAACGCAACCACTGCTTTTCGATGGTTTGTAATGCCCTCAGTACTCTAGCTGCTTTGAGTTTAGTATCCAACTGTGCCGTAGTCGTTTCTATTCTCTGGTTGAGACAACGTTCTAATATTTCTCCTGTGCCAGTTTCGATATTTTCCACGAGCATCCTGTAAACTCTCTCAAAGGAACTAATTTTTCCGTTTAAAGTGAGTTCGACAATTTGGTCAATTAAAGCAAAATAGCGATCGCTTAAAGATTCAGACACGCACAGTATATTAGTAGAGGAAAAAATTATTATACCGTTTTAAGACTAGGGATTGAGTATTAAACAATAACTAACTAATGACTAAAATGACCACAGACAAGATTAAGCTATTTATTGTCGATGGCGATGCTATCTTTCGCCTGGGTTTGCGCACTGCGATCGCACAATATGATGATTTTGCGATTGTCGGAGAAGGTGACACTAGTAATGATACTTTTCGCGCCTTGACTCAGGGGCTAATTTTAAATGTCTTGGTTATTGGTATTAGTCAAGTTGCTAGTTCGGGAATTGATAGTCTGAAATTTTGCCAACGGTTTCGAGAGTTATATCCCCAACTGCCAATATTTCTCTTAACTCCTGCCAATTTTCCTGCCAATAAGCTAGCCAAAATTAAAAGATGGGGCATCAAGGGTTATTGCGATCGCACTTCCAGTATTAATACTGTTATCGAAGGCTTACATACTGTAGCCTATGGTAAAGTTTATTGGCAAAATAACACCGTTGCGCCTAGATTATGGCAAAAAGCTTTAGGACGTATCAGTCAGCCTGGAAGAATAGAATTAGAAGAGACTCTACAGAGGATTAATGCGAACTTAGCCAACCGCGATTTATCTGATTGGGAAAGGGTATTTTTGGTTGGTAGAAAAAGGGAGTTATTAACTGCGCGTTGGCTTTCTAATCGCTTGGTGGCAGATGAGATTGTTTTAGAAGAAAACGATCCAGCAGCAATTGAAGCATCTCAACCAGGACAGCTTGTGGTTAGTAAGGCTACAGAACTAGCTCCTCTGCCAGTGTTTGCTGACTCTGCTAACAAAACTATCTTTGAACGAGTTGCTACAGATATTCAGTTGGGTTTAGCCAACAAAACAACGGTATTACTAGAAATTGATATTCTTCAGCCTCAAATTAAAAAAAGCCTATGTCATTTAATTGTTAAACGCTTGAGTGATACTGTCGATCAAATTGTAATTGCCGACATTTTAGAGCGAGACTATACAGATTATCTAAAATCTCTCTGGTCGTGGACAATTGGTACATTTTTTACTCAATATTATGGTCAGATTACTATTGAAGAAGAACAAGAATTAGCCATCTTAATTGAGCAAAACTTTATTGAAATTAATAACAATATCTTCAGCTATATATATGGTGTTCCCGAACTATTTGAATACTTGTCAGGACAGCCAGGTTTTACAGTAGACAATATTAATTACAAATCTGACGATCCAGAAATTATTACTCGGATAGAATTCCTCTTACACAATCTAATTATTAATCTTGCTAATGCAGTCATGCAGGTAATATTAAACAATTTTTATGACATAGAAAAATTAAAATATAAGCTATATGAATCTGAATACAAAAGCGATCGCGAAATAGCTCGCTTTCGCAATCAGCTATCTTGGAAATATCGCCAAGAGACATACTTTGACCGTCCCCAAAGCATTTTTGAAAGCCGCCATCGATTATATGTTTTAGATGTTGGCAGAATCAGAAATATGTATGTCTATGCACCTCGTAAAGCAGAACTAGAACAGCTAACGGGTATTCCTTGGTTATCTACCATTATCATCGAAATACGTGATGCGATCGCTCCTTTGGTTCGCAAATTTATTGCCCTTGCTGGCAGTGGGGTAGTCTTTGTTTTGACCCAGGTAATTGGCAAAGGTTTAGGCTTAATTGGCAAAGGCATTATTCAAGGTATTGGCAGCACTATCAATAAAAAGTAAAAAATTGTTTATTAATTAAAAACAATCTAATTTGAATTGTTGTTGATTTATTTTCGGAAAATTAATCATTTCATGGGAAGATTTTACTTTCAATAGACTTATTTTTAAAAAAGTTTGAGTAGTAATTATGGCGAGATTAATCCAAACCGTTAATACATCTGAATTTTCTTCACCCAGTCCAGATCCATCGGGGATAATTTTTATCGGTGACTCTAATACTTTTCTTATTTCTGATTCCGAAGTAAATGAAAATTTGGTTTTCCAGGGAGATAACTTATATGAAGTCAATTTGAATGGTAATTTAGTCAATACAGGTAATGTATTAGCAATTTCGTCAGAACCGACTGGTTTAGGTTATAACCCTAATAATGGAAATATTTTCATTTCTGATGATACTGGTACTTCTAGAAGAATTTATCAAGTAGATTCTGGAAATGATAATACGTTTGGCACTTCAGATGATATTGAAGTCAGTAACTTTAGAACTATTCCTTTTGGTAGTAATGATGCAGAAGATGTTGCTTATTCAACGTCTTCTGGAAATTTATTTGTTTCTGATGGCTTTGATAGCGTTATCTATGAAGTAACAACTAATGGTACTTTAATTAGTAGTTTTAGCACCTCTAATTTTGGACTATCCGATCCAGAAGGAATTGGATTTGATGCCCAAAGCGGCAATTTATTTATAGTTGGCGAACCAATAAACACTGTATTTGAAGTCAGCACCAGTGGTATTTTAGTTCAAACCATTGATATTAGTGCAGCCAATCCAATACAGCCTGCGGGAATTGAGATTGCTCCCAGTAGTGATGGTTCGGGTCAAAGTATTTATATTGTCGATCGCGGTATTGACGAAAGAGATGATATTAATGAAAACGATGGCAGATTCTACGAATTTTCTTTGAATGGGGATGACCCCGATCCTGGAGTCAATCCAGAAATCTCAATTGCTGATGCCTCAATTGTCGAAGGAGACAATGGTAACAACAATTTAGATATCACAGTTTCCTTATCTCAAGCAAGTACAGAAGCCGTAACGGTAGACTTTACTACTGTTGATGATACGGCTGTGGCAGGAGAAGACTATTTAGCTAGTAGTGGAACTGTAACTTTTGCTCCTGGACAAACCAGCCAAACCATTACCCTAAGTGTTATTGGCGATACGGTAGTTGAAGAGCCAGAAGTAGAAACCTTCTTAGTTAATCTGAGCAATGCCAGTGGCGCAACTATCCTAGATGGTGAAGCTACAGGAACAATTACCGACAATGATAACGACGGTAATCCTGGTGGTGGGAGTAACGAGGCATTTTATGCCACCACTAGAGATTCAGTCAACTTGAATGGCAATACCTTTGATGATGAAGATGTTATTCTTTATAACCCCAACACCCAAACTTGGTCACTATATGTAGATGGTTCAGATATTGGTTTAAGTACTAGAGATATTGATGGTCTTCATGTTAATAGCGACGGCAGCGTCCTACTTAGTGTAAATCAAGATGGCAATATAGAAGGCATTGGTAACGTAGATGATGCGGATATTTTACGTTTCAATCCCACTTCAACGGGTAGCGATACTGCGGGTAGTCTAGAACTATATTTTGATGGCTCGGATGTTGGCTTGGACACCAATGAAGAAGATATTGACGGTATTTCCATTGCCTCCAACGGAGATATTTTGATTAGTACTAATGGCAGTTACAACATTAATGGGCTTGCAGGAGATGATGAAGATATCCTCGCCTTTTCGGCTACCAGCTTGGGGAGTAATACGGCAGGTAGTTTCTCCCTCTATGTTGATGGTTCGGATATTGATCTAGGAGACAGCAGTGAAGATATTAAAGGTCTATCTGCCTTGAGTAGTGGAGAACTAGTTTTATCTACCCTGGGTGGTTTTAATGTTACTGGATTAACTGGTAGCGGTAGCGATCTATTTTCTTTTAATCCTAGTTCCTTGGGTGACAACACTAGTGGTAGCTTTGATTTGTTATCTGACGGTGCTAGTAATGGACTGGGAAATCAAGTAGTTGCTGATATCTCGATTATTTAAATCGACTTTGAAAAATTGATTTTTCTTGGTGTGATTAATTCTGCTTACTAGATTATTCAATGCTTGAGCTAGTTTGGGAGAATCATGGCGGATATGATGGGTAAGAGGATCTTCATCTAAAATATCCGCACTGATAATTTGGCGACCTGTTGCTTTGATTGCTTCTCGATCAAAAAATACAGGTTGGGAATCTTCTAGAGCATATTGTTCGATCGCGGCGGGAGAAGGTAAGGTTTGATTGACTAAAACTGCATCAAAGAGTTTTTCCCCACAAACCTCATCGATCGCCCTAATATGATCGGCAACGCTATAACCATCCGTTTCTCCAGGTTGAGTCATAATGTTGCAGACATAGATGCAAGGCACATTAGCCTTGGCGATCGCATTTCTAATTTCTGGCACTAAGAGATTAGGAATAATACTAGTGTAAAGACTTCCTGGCCCTAGAACAATACAGTCTGCTGTTTCAATCGCTTTTAGTGCAGCGGGTAAAGCTTTAGGATTGGCAGGGAAACAGCCAATTTTATTAATTTTGCCTTTAGTAGCAGCTATTTTAGATTCTCCTCGAACAAACTGTCCTCCATCTAATTCTGCCCACAGGTCAACATTACTGAGGGTTGCGGGCAATACTTGTCCCTGTACCGCCAGAATTTTCGAGCTAGCTGCGATCGCTTTTTCCAAATTTCCTGTGACTTCACTCATGGCAGTGAGGAATAAATTACCAAAACTATGTCCTTCTAATCCGCCACCAGCAGAAAAACGATATTGAAATAGTTTTGTAAGTAAGCTTTCTTCTTTCGCCAAAGCAGCAATACAGTTACGAATATCCCCAGGAGGAAGGACACCCAACTCTTCTCTCAAGCGTCCTGAAGAACCGCCATCATCCGCTACAGTAACCACCGCAGTTAGATTACTACTATAGTGTTTTAGACCTCTTAATAAGCTAGATAGACCTGTTCCTCCTCCAAGAGCTACAATTTTGTGTCCTCGATTGAGACGATGGTGAGAAAGTAAAATATCCACTAGTTCTTGATGACCTTCAGGGTTAAGAGCTTTAGTGATAGAACTAATCGAACGAGCCTGTCCCCAACAAGCTAGATACAATCCTACTGCGACCGCGCTAATACCAAAAGTGTAGTGATTGAAGAAGTGATTAACTGCAATCAATAATTGGCTTAATAAAGCAAAAGGATAGTTAACTACGAATAATTCCCATAAACTGCTCAATCCTAAACTAATTAGGAAAATTCCCACTACATTAACTAGTAACCAACGCTTAATTGATATCCCAGGAGTCAACCATTTAGACCAGCTTCTAACCTGGCTTGCTAGGTCATCGTTGGACGAAAACAAGAATATGTTTAATCTTCTGGAACAAGGATTCGCTAGAGGATTTTGATACGTTACCTATCATAGAAATAAAAATAAAAATTCGAGGAAAAATATTATTAATTAGTAATTAAACTAAGTGTTGTTCGACACAGGTAACTAATTTCTCTGTCCAGTTGCGGGCTAAATCGATATTTACAGCCTCGACCATGACGCGAATCAAAGGCTCTGTACCAGAGGGACGAACTAAGATTCTGCCTTGATCTCCCATTGCTATTTCTGCTTCGGCGATCGCTTTTTGTAGAAGAGCGCAATCTTGCCAGTTTTGGCGACGTTCGGCATCTTCTACTCGAACGTTAGTCAGAATTTGGGGATAAGCGACAAAGCTATCTGCTAGCAATTGAGCTAAAGATTTACCAGAGTCTTTAACCAACACTGCCATATGTAATGCAGTTAAAGTACCATCGCCAGAGACACTATAGCGGGGAGAAAGAATATGTCCAGATTGTTCTCCACCAAGTTTTGCACCTATCTCAGCCATTTTGGCGTGGACGTGCTGATCGCCAACTGCGGTGCGGATAAATTTACCACCAGAAGCTTTCCAGGCATTTTCAAAGCCTAAGTTTGCCATGACGGTAGTAACAATAGTGTTATCGGGTAGCTGATTGTTGTTCCGCAATGCCTGTCCCCAGAAATAGAGAATGTAGTCTCCGTTGACAACTTGACCAGTGGCATCAACCGCCATTAGTCTGTCTGCATCGCCATCAAAAGCAAATCCCATGTCTGCTTGATGCTCGACTACAGCCTGTTGAAGAGTAGCTAAATGAGTCGAACCACAGTTAACGTTAATGCGATCGCCGTCTGCAACGTCGTGGAGCGCAATTACCTCTGCACCCATCGCTCTAAATACATCAGGGGCAATATTTACTGCTGCACCCCAAGCCAAGTCTAGAACAATTTTCATTCCCGCTAGATGCTTGTCTGCACCAAAAGGCTTTTTCATCGCATCGACATATTGACTTAATAAGTCTGGGCGATAGTATTGCTGTCCCCAGTTAGTAGAAGCACGTAGCTGTACATCGTGGTTTTCCAACTCTCCGCGAATACCCGCTTCAATTCGAGCTTGAATCAAGGTCGATAGTTTTGTGCCGTTTGCACCAAAGAGCTTAATGCCATTATCTTCTGGAGGATTATGGCTGGCAGAGATCATCACCCCTCCCATTGCTTGACTAGTGCTAGTCAAGTGAGCCACAGCAGGAGTGGGACATAAGCCTAAATTCCACACCTCTACTCCCGCAGCAGCTAAACCTTCAGAAACAGCCATTGCCAAAGCATTACTAGAGTTTCTAGAATCTTGACCCAGAACAACGGGGGCAGATCGATTATCTAATGTTTGTAAAATCTGTCCTGTCCAGAAGCCAACTCTTGCTGCTAAAGCAGGATTTAGTAGTTCTTGTTCTCCTACCTTACCGCGAATACCATCAGTACCAAATAAACGAGTTGATGGTAAATTTATGCGGGTAGTAGCACTGTTTAGCATAGTGAATTGTCCTAAAAATTGAGAATAAGATTGATTTAAAAGATTAGATTTAAGCATTGATATAAAAGATGTTTAATATATATAGCGAAATTAATTTGTTGTATGCCTAACTGGCTAGCTATTCCAAGTCGAAAAATATTTTTAAACTATCGATTACTAAATGAATTTGAGGACGGCGTGGAATTCGCTTACGAACTTATACCTAAGTATGTCCTGCAAATTACCTAATCAGGTGAAGTAGGGATGAAGTTTGTATTAAAATTGTAAGAACTATGGAGTTAAACCCTTTGAATTATCGATCGCCTTAACAAAAAACAGCCTGACTGTAAACTAGTCAGACTGTCGAACATTAAAGCGAATAGTTAATAGTTAAACATATTCAAAACTAGTGCTATTAAGATTAAGTTCAGAAAGATTTACATCTTGAACAAAACCAATAATTTCTCTAGAAGAACTTAAGATACCTACACCAGAACCTACAGAAGTATTAGAGCCAAAGACTGTTCCAGAACCAAAGCTTCTCAGGCGATAATTATTGGCACTACCTTGAAGTTGAATTACATCTTCTCTAGGATTAAAATCTTCAATAATTGCTACATCTAGTAAGCCAGTAGTAACTCCATAGCTGTAATAAACTGCATTAGCATCTCCTAGAATAAAGGTGTCCTTACCCGCACCACCGTTGAGTATGTCTACTTCCCCGACACCAGGAGTCGAACTAGCCGAGTCTGCACCGTTGAGAATGTCGTTACCAGCACCACCATTAAGGCGATCGCTTCCAGCACCACCGTTAAGAATATCGTGGCTCTTACTAACGGATAACTCTCTTACTCGAACATTATCTAAGAATGCACCCCTAGAGTTTTGTACCCCACCAGCGCGGAATTCTAAATCGGTGGAGTTGTTATTGTCAGTAGATAATTCGTAAGTATAAGTATTCCATCGAGTATTGTAACTACCGTTTTGTGCCACGGTGTCAATTAAATTTCCATTCCAGTAAACTTCAAGAATGCTTTCACTCGCACCATAAAAAGGACGAGGACTATATTCAAAAGAAACTTGATAAGTAGCTCCAGAGGTCGTGTTGACTGATTGAACAATACCACCAGCATCAAGTTCTACCCAAGAACTTCCTTCACTGGCACTATAGCCATATAACCTTTTATGAAGTTCAATATCGTTGCCAGTAGGTTTCCAGCCTTCAAGTTGACTATAGTTTTTCCATGTGCCGTAGGCGTTAGTATTAGTTTCAAAGCCACCGTTGATAATCAAGTTATTTGCAGCACTGATTGAACCTGTTTCTCTATCTCCATAGATCGTGTCGTTACCTGCACCCCCAATAAGAAAGTCTCGTCCTGCTGCACCTTCAATTGTGTCGTTACCCGCAGTAGCAGCTAGGATTTGGGCGTTATGCTGATTAATGCCATCAAAAGTCATTTCTACAGTGCTGCCACTGAAGTTAAAGTCATCTGCGCCAATAATACTAAAAGATTTTTGATTAGCAAGCTTGACAGTTACCTTACCTTCACCAAAGAAACTGTAGTTTAGGTCTTTGCCATCACCACTCAAAGATTCTAATTCTGCCCGCATTGGTAAAGATGTGATGCGAGTGACATCGTCTTGAGTCACACCCAAGTTGATGGTGAACTGACCGCCATTCTTAGGTATAAATACGCTGTTATTATCATAAGCATACCAATTGTCTACACTTTGGATAGTTCGATCGCCACTTACATCAAGAGCAAAATCACCAACATTACTACCGATTACTTCGGCAACGATCGTATTTCCTGAAGTTTCGACAAATAGTTGAGACTGTTCAAAAGCCTTGATACGTTGACTAGCATCGTCTAGAGTTACAAACTCTGCGCCGTCGTTATAAGCTTCACGAATCAAAGAAGTAAACATGGACTCGGTATAACCATTATTGTCAAAGTTGGTTGGACCATAGTCGTGCCAAGGCATTAAGACAATAGGCTTATTGCTGTGACTGGTGACTTCGTTATACTGTCTAATCCATTCCACTTCTGCTTCGGCTGCGGTTAAGGGTTGTGGTACAAAGCCACCATTGCCATCAGCTACAGGAATACCAAAACCGATTAAGGTAAAGTCAAACCAAAGGTTAGGGGCGAAATAAACTGAATCTTGGTCTGGAGTTAGGAAACCAAACGCACCAGGATAACCCGCACCAACAGTAGTTGCACCACCAGATAAGTAATCAAAATACTGAATGATTTCTTCAGAAGTGGGTAATAGTTCGGGCGCACCAGGAACGGCAGCACCAGTTACATTAATACCCAATTGCTGTTCGATAACCTGCTGAGACTGATTGAATTCAAACTCAATTTGAGTAGGAGTAGCAAAGTTAGTATCGTTGGGGGTACTATAAACATTTGCATTATCTAAATGAGTATAGGAGTGAGTGCCAATCTCATTACCATCAGCCAGCAACGCTTGATAATAAGCACGAGATAAATTCCAGTCAGTATAGATTCCATCAGCAGGATCGTCTCCCACGTTGATGTAGTATGACCCGACAAAATCAAAGTCAGTCTTCCATTGTTCTACGATAGGTAAAAGGCGATCGTAAACTCCAGAAGAACCGTCTTTAGGATTAACGCTATCAAACTCCGCTGAAAGATCCATATCGTTGCGAGACAAAAACAACGATTCATTACGAGTCATCGCTAGAGTAACGGTAGGTTCATTATCAAAAGTAGACCACCGTATTGCTTCCCAAGCAAGGTTATTGTCTCCTAAATAGCTAGTGGTAGCAAAGTGAACATTTCGACCACCTGTTTCTGTGGCAACTACAGCATTGTAGGTTTGACCGTTTACAGTTTGAGTGACCAAAACATCAGCAGTTTCGTTGGCATAGCTAGAGTAAGCACCATAGCCAATGGGGTTTTGATATTCGCGGATTACTTCCCCCGCATCATATCCTTGAATGATAGGCTGAGTAGTATTTTCAGCAGTTAGGGAAACATTACCAGTACCAAAAGCTTCTGGCTTCAAATTTAAGAGACTCTTCATTCTAAAGTAAGGATCTCCCTCTAAAGCTGCTCCAGTTTCACTATTGGTCATGAAGTCGCCAGCAGCAACAATACCAATGTTGTATTTGTAGACAGCATCGGTTAGGGTGTCTTGAATTTGCTGTACATCAGCCTGCTGCACATTGCGAATACTGGGGAAAATCAAAGTATCGTAATTGACAAGATTATTGATGTCTTTGAGGTCAGCTTCAGTAAGCAGATCGAAAGGCACTCCCGACATCATTACTTCTTCTTGAACGGACATAAATAGTTGAGAATATGCCGTTTGATTGGTAGCGACATCAGGAAGTCCAAAGAATTGGTCAGCAGTAGTTTGGGAGTAAACAATCCCTACTTTTTTACTTTCATCTGTTCTAACTGGCAGATTTTTATCAGCAAATATGGTGTAATTTTGTGCGCCATAGTTTCCAGGTAAAAATACTTGGTTGTTGACATCAATAACAACATCAACTGATTGAGGGTTGTTACCAAGTAGAGCTACGGGAACAGAAAATTCTACAGCCTGCTGGTTACTGCCATAGCTATAGTTTAAGCCACCACTGACAAAGTTTTGCGCAGCAGCACCAGTGTAAAGATAGGGTGCATTGTCAGAAAAGAAATTAACATTATATTCAGCCCCAACTGTGGAACCGAATACCTGATAACCAGTATTACTATCTCTGTCTGTATTTAACCAGACAGTAGTTCCCGCACCGATCGCTGTACCGTCGGATTGAATGGCAAAGATATAGTTATCTCCCTGTAGTTTGCCGTAAACTTTGTAACCTGGTTGACCCATTCCAGGTAAAAAGTCTAAACGCTCGTTAGTTGTCCAATCAGATAGGTTGCCGTCAATAGTAATATTAGTCATTTGTTATAAGTTTTATTATTATTATTTTTATTATTAATTCGTGGGGACTTGTTACTGAAACGTCCCTACAAGTTTTGCTAGCTTTTTTTGTTCCCAAGCGTAGGTAGTTTTTAAAATAGTTTCCAAGTTGTTATATTGTGGTTGCCAGCCTAAAACTTGACGAATGCGATCGCCACAGGCAATTACACAGGCTGGATCTCCCGATCTTCTGGGAGACTCGATTACAGGAAAGTCAATACCAGAGACCTCTTTGAGCTTTTCCAAGACTTCTTTAACGCTATAGCCTTGACCATAACCACAGTTAAAGATATCGCTTTCTCCACCGCCTTCTAAATAGCGCAACGCATCTATGTGTGCTGCTGCAAGGTCTTCTACGTGAATATAATCGCGAATGCCCGTACCATCTGGAGTATCAAAGTCTGTGCCAAAGATACCTACGGACGGACGATTGCCTAATGCTGCATCACAAGCCATTTTCATTAGGTGAGCAGCTTTAGCTGAAGATTGACCAATTCTGCCCTGGAGGTCTGCCCCTGCTACATTGAAGTAGCGTAGAATCACAAATCTGAAATCGGAGCTAAGTCCATAGTCGCGAATCATACGTTCGCTCATCAATTTGGAACAACCATAGGGATTAATTGGGTTAGTAGGACAGGATTCACTTACGGGATTTTCCTGGGGTTCGCCATAAACTGCTGCGGTACTAGAAAAGACTAATTTTTTAACCCCAAATTTTTGGCAGCAACGAAGTAAATTTAAAGTGTTGCGAGTATTATTTTCGTAATAATCTAGAGGATTAGCAACTGATTCAGGCACAGAAATACTAGCAGCAAAATGCAATATTGCATCAAATTTATGTTGAGCAAATGCTAGTTCTAAAGCCAACCTATTATTTAAATCTCCAACAAATAAGCTACCATTTAGTACTGCTTTTTCTGACCCCGTAGAAAGATTATCATAAACAACTATTTCATAGCCAGCTTCTCCTAGCTGACGTACTGTGTGAGAGCCAATATATCCCGCTCCGCCAGTGACTAAAATTTTGTTACTCATGATTTTTTCTTAAGGGCTTTTACTTAGTTTTCTTAATTATGTCTACCTTTAAAAATTAATGGGTGAAGTATGAGTGAAGTTTAAGTAAAAATAAGAAAAAGATATTTCAAGAACATTCACTGAATGCACAAAATGCCTATGTGATATAGGATGGGACTGAAATTACGTTTTTTATACTTATATCAAAAGTATAGTTTAGCTAAACAGAACAATTTTAAATTATATTTTTTATCTTTATTTTATGTCGTTAATTAAACCAACTATATTTGCAGATTTTATCTCTAGTTTTTGGGTCATTACAATGGCAATCGTCTTTTTTATATGGTTGCCTATCAGTGGCATAAAAAATAATATTGGCTCTAGAATTAATACTTCTTTAAAAGAGAACAATACTATTGACATTTGGTATTTAGGATTATGGTTGAGAAATATATTGTTTATTATTATTGCAGTTCTAATATTAGGATATTTAAATCTAATAAACTGGTTAACGTTGGCTCTTCTATATACTCTTTGCATAGTTATTAACTATTTAAAAAGCTATGGTTGGGAAATCAAATATTTAAAAAAAGCGATTCAAAGCAAGATCATTAATTTAGTAGACTTTTTAGATCGAGGGGTATCTTTTACCGATGTCCTTAAAAATATGGATCGTAGTTGTCAGTCAATAGCACAGCAAATTAGCGATCGCATAGTCGGTTTAGTGACCCGTCGAGGATCAACATCACTTGTATTACTAACAGCAATTTTGGGATTTACTTTATTACTGAGATGGGAATACCCATTGTCTCAATTACGCTTTAGTCATCCAGATAATTACAATACTTTATTAATCACCCGACAACTATTAGCTAAGGACTACCCAGATATCCATCATTTACCCATATTACCTAGTTTTGCTGCAATAATATCTTTGTTAGGTTCGGTCGAGCCAATGCAGGCTATTCGCTTTCTCAGTCCATTATTAGGAGTAGCATTAGTTATTAGCATGGGCTTTACGATCCGAGTTTTTACTAATAATGCCTATTCTACTTTGACTGCCATGTTTGCTTTGGGAGTGTATTTATTTACTTCTAAAGTAAACAGTATAAATATAGAATGGTTGAATAAAATAGTTGAGAGTTTAAATAGTTCTTTCGTTCGACAGTGGACGGGTAATGAATTAGAGCTAGGCACAGTTTTTCTTCTACTTGGTTTAGGCTACTGCTTTGGATGCGATCGCTTTCTCCAAAAAACCCTTGCTTTTAAAGCAAATCTACTGTGCAGTGTCATTTTAGTCGGTATATGTGCGCCACCTCTATTAATTATATTTGCGATCGCCCTTATCGGACTAATTGGCGATAAAAGACTAACCCTAACGGCAATCGTCCTCACCTGGATTACGTTAGCGGTGTTTGCTGCTATGAGTCAGGGAAGACTTTTATGGTTGCAAAGCTTTTTATTAACCTTACCTGTTGCTCTCAGTCTGCTTGCAGGATTGTTGTTTTCCCTTATATCTGACTTTTCCAAGGTGTTTTTTCCTCAATGGGGTGAAATATTTTGTTTAGGACTAATTTTCTCCCTATCAATCAACTTTCTATTACCGTTAGCACCAAACCTAACCTATGTAGAATACGATATGGCAGCGCGAAAAACCTTGGAGATAAAAAAACTATTTCCTGCTCAAAGCTGGTCGTTAGTAGCTCCCATAGAACAGTTAGCAGAGATATACGGGGAAGGATGGTATCAAGATTTAGCCTTGTTTGTCGAACAGTATGCAGATGAGGCTCGTAAACCTGGATTTGATTTTCCCGTTTCTACTGAAGATACATTCATCATGGTAGAGAAGATTCCTTTTGTTACTTTTCCTGATGAACCAGATATATTACCCAATGAACTATTAAGCGATCGCACCTATCAATATTATCGTTCTGCTGCGGGACGAGCTAGTTTAGAATATGAAGCGTGGAGAATGTGCAAAGCTTATACTCGTTTTCATTCTAGTAGTAGCAGTATTTATTATGAAGACAAACAGCTGATCGTTTATCATTTTGCTCAAACTATTCTCAACTCTGATGAAACTTAAAAAAATCATTTAAAAATATGCAGCAAGAGAAAGATCTACCCTGGTACATAGTTAAGCAAGAAGATGGTACTTGCAAAGTAGTTGAATTAAAACAGTCAGCAAAAACCCCAGAGCAATTGGATAAATTACAATGGGGTGGATTTGAAAGCGAACAAGAAGCGATCGCTAAGAAAATTGGGCTAATTCGTGCGGGGAAGTGTAAACCTCAGTAATCACTAATCAGTAATCACTTTGCTGCCTGTAAATCTTCAGTCAACACCTCAAGTGCTTTAGAAAACTGAGGATCTTCTTCTGTTCCCAAATTAGAGCGATCGCCACCATATAATTCTTGTAGCTGTTCCTCACTTAACTCAACTATGATGTCAGGGGGAATACCCTCTTTATTGATGTCCGTGCCGTTGGGAGTAAGATATTTAGCAATAGTGACTGCTAATCCCGAACCATCTCCTAAAGGTCGAACAGACTGTACTAAACCCTTACCAAAGGTTTGCGTACCTAATAAGGTTGCCCGTTTATTATCTTTTAATGCACCCGAAAGTATTTCACTAGCACTAGCTGAACCCTGATCGACTAACACTACCAAAGGTTTATCGGTTAATGCTTTGTTTTTTGCCGATTCTTGATCGCTAACTCCTTTTCGATTTACCGTAGAAACGATCGGACCTTTATCCAGCCACATACGAGCAATGTTAATACTCGAATACAGTAAGCCTCCTGGATTAGAGCGCAGATCCATCACGTAACCTACTACCCCCTCTTTCTCTTGAGCTTCAATCGCTTTCTGCATATCTTTAGCAGCGTGTTCGTTAAAGGTAGTTAAACGAATATATCCAACTTTACCAATAGAAGTATCTCTAACGTGGGCACGAACAGGGTGAATTTCAATTCTTTCACGAACAATACTATAATCTTGTTTCTTTCCCTTGCGATCGACTGTCAGAATAACTTGACTACCTCTTTCTCCTCTAATCAATTTAACAGCATCATTGACATCCATTCCTTTGGTGTCAGTACCATCAATTTTGACGATTGTATCTTGGGCTAAAATTCCTGCTTCAAAGGCTGGTGTGCCTTCAATTGGGGAGATAACTATAAGTCTATCGGTTTCCTCGTCTTTGGCAATTTGGATACCTACCCCAGTTAATTCTCCTGAAGTATCAATACGCATATTTTGAAACTCTTCAGGGTTCATGAACCTTGTGTAAGGATCTTCCAACTTACCCAGCATATCGCGGATTGCTTTGTAAGCATCTTCTTGATTTCCATAAGAAGCATCTTTCACAAATTCTTGGCGAACCTTGAGCCAGTCGTTGTTATTAAAGCTGGTATCAACATACTGATAATTGATAATTTGCCAAACTTCATCTACCGTTTCTTTAGGTCCACTCTGTATTAGAGCCTGACTTTGAGATAGATGAATTCCAGCCCCAGTAACGGCTACTGTTGATAGTGCTACAGCAGTTGTTCCGAGAAGCAGTCCTTTTTTCTTTGTTACCATAAGTTTAAAAATATAATAAATGTAGTCACAGGTGTAGACAACAACAGATTCTTATAGTTAAAGTCTAATCTACCACAAATGACTTTTGCTCAAGAGCGATTGCCCAACCATTGAAAATTGTTGCATTCTTAAAATATCAATATTTTAGATAAACATACTAGCAACTTTCTTGGATAGTGGTTAACATGATCGCCATACAAGTTTTTCCTGGTGTTTGGGTAGTTTTTTAGTATCTTCGTCTCTACCCAAAACTCAAGTTTTCATTTCTGACGAGGTTCAGCATGACTCCATTTCCGCCACCAAAATTGCAATATAAGTTAGCCATCGTTGATATTCAACAGCATCGTCAATCTAGGCTTGCTTTATGGCGTTCCTGTTTTATGGTTGGCTGCATTTTTAGCCTGGGTTTGCTGACAGCTTCACCCTTCTGGAAAATCAAAGAACGATCGCAAATTCAAATTGATGGGAATCGATTAGTCGGTCAACAGACAGTTCATGACACATTAGACCTTACTTATCCTCAATTAATTTGGACTATAGGAGTTACCGATTTGACCCAAAGAGTTGAATCTATTCCCTCTGTTGAAATGGCAAATATTAATCGACAAATTATTCCGCCGAAAATAGTAATATCTCTTCAAGAAAGAATCCCCCAGGCGATCGCTACTTTTGAGGGCAAAGTGGGATTTTTGGATACTGATGGTGAATGGGTGGCACAGGAATTTTATACTAATATCGATCGCCAGATCGACAATTCTTTATCAGAGCAAAAAAGCGATCGATTTAATAACAAATTTATTCTGCCCAAGTTGATAGTTCATAATTATCAGTATCGCTATCGAAAGTCTTGGATCGCTCTTTATCGGCTGATATCTCTCTATCCCGAACTAAAAATTAATAAAGTCCAGTGGAATCAATCGGGTAATTTATTCTTACAAACTAAGATTGGTAAAGTCTCTTTGGGAACAAATCCATCGAGATTGGAAAAACAATTTGAAATTATGTTAAAACTACAAAATCTAAGCGATCGCGTTGACCGTAACAAAATTGCTTATATAGACTTAAGTAATCCTGACGTAAATTTGATTCAAAAGTACTAATTTGTTCGAGAAATTAGAAATATGTAAGTGTTTTCCCTGAGATATTTTTTCATATGACAATTTAATCAGTGATTTCTTGGAGGAATGGTATGTTTATGTAATTAATAATTACGAAAACTTTAATATTTTCTACAGAATAAATTCGTTAGATGATAATAAGTTGAGCCAAAATGCTTAAGTTAAATTGTTTATAAGAAAACCAAGCACGGAAACTTTGATTTACACCCATGTCTTTAGAGAAAAAACTCGTCCGTACTTTCAATAATGAAATTAACTATAATTCTGACTCACCCCTCGGTTTAGGAAACAATAATTCTTTAGGTAACGGAATGAGCATCCCTTTTAAGACTATTCACAGTAGTTCCCAAGTTCCCAAGGAAGAAAACAGGAGTAATAAAATAGTGCCAAGCAATGTCGCCAATATTAAGGTAATGGGAGTAGGCGGTGGAGGCTGTAATGCGGTCAACCGCATGATTGATAGCCAGGTGACTGGCATTGAGTTTTGGGCAATAAATACCGATGCTCAAGCCTTAAACAACGCCAAAGCTCCTCAAAAATTGCAGATTGGACAAAAGATCACTAGAGGCTTGGGAGCAGGGGAAATCCTGCTATTGGACAAAAAGCAGCCGAAGAGTCTAGAGACGAAATAGCTCATGCTCTAGAAAACACGGATTTAGTGTTTATCACCGCAGGGATGGGAGGCGGTACGGGAACAGGTGCAGCTCCCATCGCAGCAGAAGTAGCAAAAGAAATGGGCTGTTTGACTGTAGGAGTTGTCACTCGTCCTTTCACTTTTGAAGGAAGAAGACGCACCAAACAAGCTGAGAAAGGTATTGAAGCTTTTCGCAGTCGAGTTGATACCCTAATTATCATTCCCAATAATCAATTATTGTCGGTTATTTCTCCTGAAACTCCAGTGCAAGAAGCTTTTGGTGTAGCTGATGATGTTCTGCGTCAGGGTGTTCAGGGTATTTCCGATATCATTACTATTCCTGGCTTAATCAACGTCGATTTTGCCGATGTTCGAGCAATTATGGCGGATGCAGGTTCAGCATTGATGGGTATTGGTATGGGTTCGGGCAAATCCCGCGCTAGAGAGGCTGCTGTAGCCGCTGTTTCTTCTCCTTTGCTAGAAGCTTCGATTCATGGCGCGAAAGGTGTTGTAATTAACATTACGGGAGGATATGACCTCACCCTTCACGAAGTTAATGCTGCCGCCGATAGTATCTACGAAGTGGTGGATGAAGATGCCAACATCATCTTTGGTGCGGTAATTGATGACAACATGGAAGGTGAAATTAGAATCACCGTGATTGCGACGGGATTTGATAGCGAGTCTGAGGGTGATTTTGAACTAGAAGAACCCCAAGCAGAACGAAAAAGCGTCTTTCCTTCTATGGCTGGAGTGCAACAGCCAGAGAGAAGTAACGTAGCCAAAGAAAGCGATCGCTCTCGAATCGAAATTCCTGATTTTCTTCAAAGACGACGTTTCCCCAAAAACTAAATCAATCTGGTAAATCTATGACCAAAATAGCTCTAACTATTGCGGGTTCGGATAGTGGTGGAGGGGCAGGTATTCAAGCAGATTTGAAGACTTTTGCCCTTCATTGCGTTCATGGTACTAGCGCACTTACTTGTGTTACGGCTCAAAACACTGTGGGTGTGGATTTGGTAGAAACCATGAGTATAGCTATGGTTAAAAGTCAAATAAGGTCAATAGCAACGGATTTTAAGGTTGATGCGGTTAAAACAGGAATGTTGCCTAGCTGCGAAATTATTGAAGCGGTAGCCTCGCAAACAAAGGAGTTAAATTTGCCTCAAATGGTAGTCGATCCTGTAATGGTTTCTCGTGCTGGAGTACAGCTAATTGATGATAATGCGATCGCCTTATTACAAAAGCGATTAATTCCTCAAGCTACTATCCTCACTCCTAATCGCTATGAGGCGCAAATTTTAAGTGGTTTGACTATAAACACCCTAGATGAGCTTAAGCAGGCTGCGGTCGCGATTTATGAGCGTCTGGGAGCAAAAGTAGTTTTGGCTAAGGGTGGTGGATTACCAACAGGCGATTGGGGTACAGATGTTTGGTATGACGGTGTGGAACTCAAAACCCTGTCCAACAAATTTATTGATACCAAAAATACCCACGGCACAGGATGTACTTTATCAGCAGCTATCTGCGCTAATTTGGCATTAGAAAAAGATCTTTGGTCATCGGTTGTGGCAGCTAAACAATATGTCACCACTGCTTTGGAATATTCCTTAGATATTGGTGCTGGCAATGGCCCAGTTGGTCATTTCTTTCCTCTAATAAACAATACATAAACTAGCCGATCGAGATTAACAATAATGAAATTAGCCACCAAGATTGAAGCAATTTTTTACATTAAAGGTAGACCACTTTCCATTGAAGAACTATTTGCTTGTCTCCACCAAAAACAAGTAGGTGAATCAAACAAAATATCCGAAGAAGATCGAGCATCAGTAGAAGATGCTTTGATTGAATTAATGAACGATTATGCCCATCGTGATAGTGCTTTAGAAATTACAGAAACAGAGGCAGGGTATAGCCTTCAGTTGAAAGATGAATATGGCTATCTTCTAAAAGAATTAGTTCCTGCGGAGTTAGGGAAGGAAGCATGACGTACTTTAGCAGCAGTAGCAATTAAAAACCCCATTTTACAGACAGAATTGATCGATTTGCGTGGAAGTAGTGCTTATCAACAGGTGGGCGAATTGGTTAAGTTAGGCTTTATTCGTAAAACGAGAAGAGGTAGACGGTAGATCTACTGGTGAGAAGTGACCAATAAATTTCATCAATACTTTGAAATTAAAGAAATATGGTATGATATAGCTACAATTCACCCTATTTTTGACTAGCGGCTAACACCAAAGACAGGATGTCAAAGTAGAGGAACTCTAAATCCATAATTGGGGAGAACGAATGATATTAACTTCGATTTTTTGATTCCGAACAACAAGACAAGACTACATATACTCTGATGTAATACTTGTGTCAGCAAAAATCCAGAAGATTTTTGGGTACTATTGCTCAGTCAGGCTAGCCTCGACGTTAGGCAAATCATTTCCCAGACGTGAGGACGAGAGGGATGCTTCCTGCGGAAGACTTGAGAATGTTAAGATAACCACGGTAACCAGATAAATAGGTTTGGTGATTTTGTTAGCTCGGCGATGATGACTGACGATTTTTGTGTCAGCAGAAGAAAGAATGGATTTGGAAAGAGAGTTTGACTAATTCCTCTTCGAATTCTGTGTCGAATCATCTCCATCCTGACGCAGTCGGAAGACTGATCTTCGATTCAAGTCATTCAAACGATAATATAAGTTCTATGAACAAGTCAATTTCATCACTATCACAATAATTTTCTGATGAACAGATGCCTGGAATATGTAACCGCCTTTGGCAAAGGTCAACAGTAAAACAAACAAAGCCATCCCAGGGCGAAGTAGAAGAAACAGAAGTAAGTAATTCGTGTGATGTCATTAGATTTTGGTAGTTGCGTCTGCGTAATGTGAATGCTGTAGTGTGAGCGAGCGATAATCTCAGAGTAACCCCAGATCTTCAACAGGGAAGTTTAAATAAACATTCCACCACATTGATTGGGCAATGTGAAGATAAATTCAATCGGCTGAACAGACAACATAATAAACACAAGCTCATATCTGATTCGGTTGCCAAAGAAATCGAACGACGATGGCGATTTTCGACGATTCTTCTGACGGTATCTAGTCCGCAAACGCAGAACCTTGCCCTACACACTTGGTGGAAAAAACGGTTAAAGATATCGAGATTTAATTTCTGGAGGTATGCCCGATCCAGAATCAATGATTTGAATACAATGCGATCGCATTGATTCGTAGTGACGATTCGATGTACCTTTTCCGATGATTCGATCAATACCATCATCAATTAAATTGTCCAAACTTGATTCAATTCGCTACCATTGGCCTGCAACTTGGCAAAGATCGATCGGATCGGCAGGTTTCATTCAACTTTCGGCTTCAGCTTACTGGGACAGTAACTGGATCGGTATCTTCTATTCCTTGTGAATCTACCAGTCGTTCGGGACCCCGATCGAAGTGAAGAAGAAAGAACCGATATATACTCAACCAATCGGCACAATTCTTCCGCACCCCTTAATCCAGACTGTACTGTAGACATCACCTCAAAAGATAAAGCGAGCCAGTCACACTCCCATATCTTTTAACTCTGTGGTTTCATTACGCCAACGTCTGAGTGAGGTTGCTAATACTTGAAGAGATACATTGCCCATGGCGAGGGGTTGAGGAAGCTTTCAGCATCTTTTATGCTGATAATCTTCAAACACGAATCTCTAACAATTTCATCTCCTCGATCCATCATTCCAAAGGATCGAACGGTACGATTAATAATTGATTGGAGCTATCATCTCTAACCTTTAGCCACTGTGCGGTGTGTTCTCTTCTACATCACGTTGTCGTAAATCAGATTCATCCGTTCCGACTTCTTGGGATGGCTGGAGTAACATCCTTCAAGGGCGCGTACCACCGTAGCAGCAGGGATGTTTAGTTCATGGGCTAAACCCGCTGTGCAACGTACCCGAAGCAGCCATTTTTCGCGATTTTGAACAAAGGATTCTAACCCTTTAACTCGACGCTGAATAGTTGGAACACTGTGGTCTCGAAGTCACGGATGTGCATCGGTGAACGAATTCAAAAAATCTTCAGTGATGATTTCGTAAGTAACGCAATCAGTTATGGCAGTTAAGGACGGCGATAGATCGTCCGTCATAATTTGGATCTCGCCAAAGAAAGAAGGCGCGTGATGTCGTCCGATGGGCATCTGTACCCCTTACTAAAGCGAGTGACACTGATATTTCCCGAAGTCAAAATAAAGAAACCCCTGTGAGGATCGCCTTCTCAGACCAAAACTTCTTTTAATTAATTGATCTCCCGTCGCGCGATCGCAAATCCACTCGAAGCGATCGCCTTCTATTCTTTCGAAACAGTTCCAGTTTTAGAAGAGCTCTTGGGTACAAATCATACCACTGAGTTTGGACCAGTAGTTTGAACATAGCTTTTAAGGGATGACGGATTAGGGATAAGGGATGAGGGATAAGGAAAAAGGAAAAAGGAAAAGAGGAAAGAGGAAAATGCCACTCATCAATTGCTGATTTGGCGATAGAAACGTCTATCTTGCCGAAAAGAGCACCAAAAGCGATTAACAAGTGTTCCAAAGTTTTAGTTACCCAAGGTACATCTTGAATTTCATGGAATTGGAGCGTATCCATGATTAAGAGAGATTTTTTTTCTAAATCTGGTTTTGATTCAGGGCAGATCAGGTGATTTTAATTAATATTTTTAGTGCTTGGGCTGTGCCTAAATTGGTGACTAAGTCGACGAATCCTTGAGGATTGTTATTTGAGTTGAGAGTTTCAGTAACAAAAAGCTAAATAATTGGCGACAAGTCCGTAAAATCAGAGTACGACTAATCTGTTTTATCAGATTGGGCAAAAATGTCATCTAAGTTCGTTTTTAAGCTTTTGGTCAATTTGATAGCTAACTATTTCTCGATTTAATATCTTTAATTAAAAACTGTAGTATAAATCTTGTTAAATACTGACAGTAAGAAAACCGCGAATTTTATTGTCTGCTATAAATTTTTGTGTATCGCTCTAACATTGTTTGTTTGCTGTGATCTTACCAGGTATTGCTGTAAGGCTATCGGAAAGGTCTCTTCCTAGAGAAGTGTAAGATGGGGCTATCTACTTTAGTGATTACTTTTCAGCACCTTTAGATATAGCTTCACCTCTGCTACTTGTTTGAGGCGATAGCGATAAATGATATGTCTTGATAATTTAATCTCAAAATCCTGACGACGATTATTTTGTAGTAGATTTAATAAATTCGTTTAGCTGTTTTAGTTCGGGGTTTTGGGGGCAATATATTCGTAAAGAAAAGTGTAACGTGCTAAATGATTGTTTACAATTTTGCGTATTGTATCCTTGGCTGTTAGAGATTTCATCACTTTCTTGGGTTTTAGCTGAACCAGTATCATTTTTGCCAAGATACTTTTGAGGACTAATAATGGCTATAGTTGCTTTGAGCTTTAAATATTCCTGAGACTTTTGATACTCTGAAATTAGTTTTATCAACTGTTTACGCAAGCGATCGCAAAGAAGAAGACTTATTGATAATTTCGATAATATTCAGCAATTCAGATATGTAAGATAAAGACTTAGGTTTTGTTACCCAATAATCAAAGATTAGATAAAAACAGTGACTAAATATTCGATCGAACTGTTGTTGACTAATAGGGGAAACGATAATTTTATTTAAGGCTTGGGATACTTCTGCATCTTCGTTTTTTCCCTGAATAAATAGGTTGTGAAACTTTCTAATTGCTACTTGAGGAGAATCGTTACTCGCACAACTAAATAGATGATTGTAGATGATTCACTTTCTTGGTCAATTGATTTTTGCGAACCACTTATATCTTTAATCACTGGCAAAAATAAACGAGCTTATGCCATATATTAACCTCACTTCAATAATTGACCACAAATAATTACCAAGTGTTTTGGGTTTGAAGCACAAGTCTATTCTAGGACAATTTTTTTTAGCTCGAAAGTCACCATTTAATTTATACC
>CAWCWY010000026.1:0-221932 GCA_963799375.1 uncultured cyanobacterium | reverse complement strand
TTGCTTTCTTACGTTCTTAAAAGAATTCGAGAGACAGAGAATGGGAGGAGAATTACAGTTAAGTCTCAACAGCTAGAAAAACTAAGTTTAACAAAAGACTTAAATATTTCTGCTGCAAAATTAGATAATAGTTTTACAGAAAAAAGAGAAACTGTTGCTAATAGTTTTGTGTCAACTATAGAGAAAAATCTTCCCCAGCTAAATAAAGGTGAATCAAGCAGCCTAAACAGTCCTAACCTTTCTGATTTAAATCTAATACCTCTTAAGGCAAATTTGAATGTGAATAATACTGATTTATCGTCACAACAAAAGAGTGAAATGGTCTCACTACCCAGTATGGAAATTTCCCCCTCTGGAGACATGGTTTTACAGGATAACTTAGCCGTGTCTAAGTTGTATATAGAACAAGCCTTAGCCTTCTTTGAGCAAAAGCAGTGGGATAAGAGTATTGCTGCTTGCAAGGAAGCATTAAAAATATGTCCTAGCATGGGCAAAGCTTACAAAGTTTGGGGCAATTGTTTACAACAGTCTGGGAATAGTGCGGATGCGATTGGTATTTATGCCAAAGCTTTAGAATTGCAGCCAAATATGCCACAGGTGTACTGCAATTTGGGCAGCATTTACGCGAAAAGCAAGAAATGGCATCAGGCGATTGAATACTATCAGAAGTCAATACTTATAGATCCCGACTGTGCTGCACCCTATCGCAATTTAGCCAGGGTGTGGGATGAATTGGGAGAATGTGGTAAGTCAGAAGAGTGCTTTTTTAAAGCGGTGGCAATCAAGCCTGAGTTGATAACAGCCAAGAATCACTTTGACTTAGCTCATAATTTGGCTCGAAGAAAATAAATTGGACAGAGCGATCGCCTGCTATAAAAACTGCATCAAGTTAGAACCCAGTTATTTGAATGCTTATGTTAGGTTAGCTCAACTGCTAGAGAAAGCTGGACAAACAGATGAAGCACTCTACTACTATAAAAAATTAGCTCGACTACAAACGGGAATCGAAGAGGATCGAACTCAGTCCAAATCAAGACAGCAGATTCACCAATTTTTGTTTGGCAAAAGAAAGAACAAAAACTCTACCGAATCTTCACCAAAAGCTCCTTTAAATCCCTCTAAAGGCTAATAATGCCCAAAAAGTTCCCCCCCAGCTAGCTCCAGGTAAGCCAGCTAATAAGAGAACAAGAGCAAATTGCTCAACATCGGCAAAAAGCTCAACAACAGCCCAATTCCGCATTGGCTCAATTTGAGTTGGGCAATCTTTATTTTTTGGCTGGGAAATGGCAAAATGCAATTACCTACTACCTTAAAGCAATCAAACTTGCCTCCCCGTCAGACAAGATACTATCTTAATTTAGGCAAAGCTTGGGAAAAATCAGGTGATGCAATCGAAGCAAAATCAATCTTTCTATCAGGCTTTTAGTCTAGAGCCTGACAAAGTGACAGGACAAAAACATCTACTGTTGGGGAATAAGCTTTTAGAACAACAACAGATAAAACCGGCGATCGCTTGTTATCGTCGAGCAATTACTCAAAACCCCAAATTAATCGAGTCGTATTGGCAATTGGGGAGAATATTACTCAGCGGAGAAAATGAGCAGGGTGCGATCGCCTGCTACCAACAAGCATTAAAAGTCGATCCTCAAAATCCTCGTAGCTATTTCTTTTTGGGGAATGCTTTTACTCAAACCAATCAAGCCAAAGGAGCTATAGCTGTTATCAAAAAGCAGCCAAAATCGATCCCGACAACGCAGACATATGGCACAATTTAGGCGAAGCTTCTTATCAGGCAGAAAAATGGCAAGATGCAGTGAGAGCTTATCAAAAAGCGATCGCTCTCAATCCTAATAATTCTTGGTCTTATAATAACTTGGGTGATGCCTTATTAAAAGTCCAACAGTGGCAAGAAGCAGTCGATAGTCTTCGGCGTGCGATTGAGTTAAAGCCTGATTTTGTTTGGTCTCACTATAAATTTGGGAGAAGCTTTGTCAGAGTTAGAACAGTGGAATGAAGCCCTAACTGCATACAAATTAGCGCAACAGCTAGATCCAACCTGCCTAGAGTTAAAGAAAAAATAGGCGGAATTTTGCACAGACGCAGCAAAAATTCTCGGCAAAGAGGCAGCATTTCTTGTGAGGCTCAAATAAAAGAAGATCCAGACAATATTGAGCTATATGGTTTCAAGCAATTTCTTTAAATAAAAAAACCACCAGCTATATCTAGGATTGGGAAAAGCTTTGGCAAAGCAGGGCAAATTTGATGAGGCAGTTTCTATTTTTCAAATAGGATCTAAAATAAAGCCCGACGATCTGAGAATTATTATCAGAATTAAATCAGGTCATGCAGGTAATTTAACTACTTAATTGACTGACGCAGAATAACGAAAAATCAGTACTTTCAACAAGCGTGTGAAAGCAAAAAAATAAAATCTACTAGTTGGTGCTACTTACCCTTCGAGAGCGGCAGGCATTAGTTGCGAGACAGCGCGTTGTGGGGGTTCCCCCCATTGTAGCGACTGTCGAGGGCGCGCCTGCCAATCGCGGATACCGCGACCCATAGCGCGGGGTCTCCCGCTCTACCTACTACCGTACGGGCGAACGGCCGTTCGCCCCCTACTACTACCTAATCTTCACAGATTAATTAGTGCGTAACATCAGTTACTAATTGTGGTGGGCTGTCACCTAAAAAACCACTGACGTTTAAAAATAGGCTTTTAATGGAACCAGCAAAATTCTCCAGCGTTAACAAACATGCAATTCAATCTTTATCTGTCCAACAGTTAATCGCCAAAGCAAAAGAGTCGGAGAAAGCAGGGAAACGAAAAGAAGCACTAGCTATTTACATCAAAGCCATTAAATTGAATTCCCAGCAGCCAGCTTGGGTTTATTGCCATGCAATAGCTTTGTTGATTGAATTTGAACGTTTTAATATAGGCTTAATGATAGGAGAACGCGCTTTAATAGCCCACACCAAATCCGATGAGGTTTACAGAGCTTTAGAACGACTGTATGCCAAGCCTATAGATACAGCTAACCAGGTCGATCACTATAAACAGTTGATCGCTTTTGAACCTCAACAGCCAGATTGGTTATATTACAATTTAGCGCACCAGTTATGGCAAAGCGATTGCCCTAAAGAAGCAATTAAGACGGCGCAGCGGGGTACTAAATTATATGGTAATTTTTATCCTCTCCACTATCTATTGGGTAATATTTTAGAAGAATTAAAACAGTGGGATAAAGCGATCGCATTTTATCAACGAGTTAAGCAGCTGAAATCCTCACTGGTTGAAAGTTGAACAGAAGTTAAACCAGGCTTTATATAACAGTCGCCCGATAGAAAAGAGTACTCAGCCCAAGACTAAATCTGATGAATTAGCAACAGATGTAGCTCGTAATCGATCTTCAAATCTAAACACTCTCGTTTGCTCAAATAGAAGCTCATCAGCTATCCTTATCAGACTGTCAGCAGATTTGGCAAAATTCAGGAAGGAAACTACAGCTAAGCTATGGCTGTTGGTTAGCCCCCAGCATTTTATATTTAGAAGCTAAAGTAAATAACCCTTTAGTATTAGATAAGGTCGAAATATTAGCCTGTTCGTCTATCAAATATGCGATCGCAAAAGCTCATTTTGTTCAGATCTCTGAGAACCACATTCTGGGAGTAGCCTGTTTTCAAAATAATGTTTTGGAAGATGATGAGAGCTACCGTCTTTGTCTTAATGACAATAATGCTCCTATATTCGTTACAGGAAAAATAGGACAAAAAGCTTATGGTTTGCAGTTTGTCAACTATCTCAAAACCAAAACCAATGCCCAAAAACATCTGGTTAGAGAATCTTTAAGTAGTTCAATCATTCAGCTAATTCCCCAGGCGCATAAACCAGATGCAGGAAAGATACTCAAAAAATTACAGTACTTTCTCGATGTTCCTCCCAGCAACTATGTAGAACCCAATTTACCTTTCAAAATATTTATTGACTATATTATTCCCCTCAAGTCTGACGGCTTGTTCATTAGTGGTTGGCTCAAGATGCTTATGAAATGTTGGAAAAAATTACGATTGTTTCAGCGTTAGGCTTTTCTTTAGAACTATGCGATCGAGATATTCATCGCATCCAACGTAATGATGTCGATCGATTCTTACAAAACACCTAAATATGGCGACTTTGAAGGAAAATTAGGCTTTTGTGCTTATGCTCCCGTACCCCCAGAAATCCATGACTTGATCGATGGTTTTGCCGAACTCCACAGCTTTCGCTTTATAGTTGAGCTTCAAGGCAATATTGAAATAGAAATCATTCCCGATGCTAAATATAGCGATTTCTACAATGCTCGGCAAAAAGTAATGCAGATTACTAGTCCAGATAAGATTTCTCCCACAATGCTAGCTAACTGTATCGCTCCTGTGGGATTGAAGCTACAGCAATTTTGCATGGAACAGATCGAGATTAAAGAGGTAATGAAGATCGGCTCGCAAGTAGATAATCCCTTAGTTTCTGATCGTTATTCCTCTCTATCGCCGACTGGATTTTATGAAGGTACAGTTAGCAACAATGGCAAACGATCCTGCAATGAAGCAGTGTGAGATTATCTATGTTTTAGATTCTCCAGAACAAGAAGAAGAACTTAAAACCTTTCTCTCTAACCACTGCACTCTCTATCAGTTGCCAGTCAAACTGGTAATTATGGAACGTAACAGCGGTTACGGGGCAGCTAACAATGCAGGAGCATCCCAAGCCACAGGAAAATACTTGGTATTGCTTAATTCTGACGTATTTACCAAAACTAAAGGCTGGGTTACAAAAATGGCTGACTTTTATAGCAGTTCGCCCAAAATTGGTGCTTTAGGTGCAAAATTGCTCTATGAAGATGATTCACTACAGCACGCAGGGATGTTCTTTGCTCAAACAACCTTTCCTTTTTGGTTGACTCTTCACTACTATAAAGGCTTACCAGGGAATTATCCCCCAGCCCAGACAACTAGAGAAGTTCCTGCTGTGACAGGGGCTTGCCTGATGATTAGTAAAGAATTATACTGATCGAGTAGGAGGCTTGACGACAGATTATGTCATTGGAGATTTTGAAGATTCTGACTTATGTTTTAAGTGTCGTCGATTAGGCTATGAAAGCTGGTATTATGCCGATGTCAGTCTCTATCATCTAGAAAGACAGTCTGTTCCTTTAAATAGCTCTTATAACGGTAGTTTAGCCTGGTTATTGAATGGTCGTCTTCATCAAGAACGTTGGGGGAAGGAGATTGAAGAGGTGATGAAGGGATAAGTAATAAGTTCGGATAACTAGGAGACTGGGAGACTGGAGAATTGATGAATGACAAATGATAAAAAGGCTTTGATCATTGCTCACAATCATCCTCAATTCTTTCCTGGGGGAGCAGAAATTTTTGCTTACGATTTATTTAAAGCTATTCGTAGCCATACTGAATATCAGCCTTTTTCTTAGCAGCAGCCGATCCGACTAGTCGAGAAGTACATACTGGTACTCCCTTTCAAATGCTGGTGGATGCGGAGGATCAGGCGTTGTTTTGGGGTGGTTCATTTGATTATTTTTATCAGTCGCAACAGGTACTCAACTTTATTTATCTCGACTTTAAGCATTTTTTGCAAGAGCTTCAGCCTGATGTAATTCATTTTTCACCATACTATTCGTTTCGGAGTTGAAGCGATTCAAGTAGCCAGACAAACTTTACCTAATGCCAAAATTGTCTTTACAATCCATGAATTTATCTTGATTTGCAATCGTGATGGACGAAATGGTACGCAAGGATAATGAAGAACTTTGTGAATTGCTTCTCCTAACCGCTGCTATCGCTGCTTTCCTGAATATTCTCCTCAGCAGTTTAAGATGCGCGAGGAGTTTCTTAAGGCTCATTTAGACCAGTAGATCGATTTATTTCTCCCAGTCATTTTTTAGCCAAGCGTTTTATTGATTGGGGTTACCTCAGAGTAAGATGATCGTCTAGAAAATGGTCGTCAAGTATATCAACCCGCACTCCAAAGACACATAGCACCCAACGATAAGCGCAATCAGTTTGGCTTTTTTGGACAAATTAATCCTTATAAGGGAGTTTTATTAATCTTGGAAGCGGATAGTATTTAGTAAAAAATAATTGCCAGGATTTTCATGTCAATTTATTTGGTAATATCGCTTCAGGGTTTCCTGAGTTTAAAGTCGAATTTCTAGAATTCCTCCATAAGTATCAGGGCCTAGTTACCCATCATGGTAAATACGAACAAGCAGAAATTCCCGATTTGATTCAATCAGTAGATCGGGTAATTGTTCCTTCTGTATGGTGGGAAAATTCTCCTTTGGTAATTCAAGAAGTGTTTATGCACAAACGCCCAATTATATGTAGTGATATTGGAGGAATGGCGGAAAAGGTAGAAGACAAGGTGACAGGATTGCATTTCAAAGTCAGAAATGCCTCTAGCTTGGCAAAAACAATGGAAAAAGCGATCGCCAATGCCCCGCTTTGGTCTAATCAGTCGATAATATTGAACCCCGTTTATCGATCGAAAAAACAGTCGGCGATGCAACACATTGAAGTGTATTAGTCATGAAATTAATAGTATTTAAAATATGCAGATAATTGAACATCGCAAACCTGACTTCATCATAATTGGTGCAATGAAAGCTGCAACCTCGGCTATTTATGAATATTTGATGCAGCACCCTTCGGTAACACATCGATTACCCAAAGAACTGCACTTTTTTACCCTCAATTATGATAAAGGTTTGGATTGGTATTTATCTCAATTTGAATCTAGTCAGGGAAACAATGGAAATAGAGATTTATTAATCGGCGAAGCTAGTCCAAGCTATTTAACATCCAAAGAAACACCAAAGTTAATCTATCAGCTTTTTCCTGATGTAAAAATCATTATCTCTTTGAGAAATCCTACAGATAGGGCTCCATTCTCACTATTATCATCAGTTAAATAGAGTCAAGGATGAAACAAGACCAATCGAATTGGCATTTAGCCAGCAAGAAATAGCTAATTTGGGTACAAAACCTCTATCAAAAACCAATAGCTATATACAGTTAGGCAGGTATGCCCATCAGATTAAAAACTGGTTAGATATTTTTCCTAAAGAACAAGTATTAATTCTGAATTATCACGATCTGAAGTTAATCCAAATGATTTTCTGACAAGAGTATTTTCTTTTTTAGATTTAGAAGACTATACAATAAATGATATTAAAAAAATATACGGTAATCAATATCCCACTGTTCCTTTATACATAAAAGAAAGATTAAAAGAATATTTTCATGCCAGCGATTGCGAGTTGAATAATTTGATTGGTATGAGATTAAACCAAAATAATTAACGATATATTTTATAGTTAAAAATCAAAGAATCAAAAAATGAAAGCAACCTTTTTTTTGATGGTCATTAGTGGGCGATCAGGAAGTAGTTATTTAAGAGAGTTAATTAATCAAGACGATCGCATTTTAATGTTAGGAGAAATGCTAGTAGGAAAAAGAAGATCTGCAACAAAAAAAAGTTATTCGTGATTTTTTTAAAGGTAATATAGGCAATGATAATTATCTAGAAAATAAAGCAATTTTAGGATTTAAGACAAAATTAAATGATGTAATCGAATCGCCCTGGCTCTTGGAATTAATCAAGCACTATCAGCCAAAAATTATTGTCAATCGTCGTAGAAATTATTTAAGGCAAGCTATATCTAGAGAAAGAATGCTAGTGCTTTTGAAGAATACTCGTGAAAAATATGGTGAAGGTCATCATAGTCCAAAACACCGAGATGATATTAATCCTATTCAAGTTGATGTCGATTCAATTTATAAATTCACTAAAGATTTTGAACTAAGAGATAAAATTATAGCTGATTTTTGCGATAGTTTAGACGATCAAACAGAGAATTTATATTACGAAGATTTTGCTAATAAACCTAAAATAGCAATTGATAGTTTATCCCATAAACTGAAATTGAATATAAATGTGAAAAACTACAACATTACCTATAAAAATACTGACAATGATTTAAGAAAAGCTATTTATAACTACGATGAGTTAGAAGCGAGATTGAAAAATACTAAATATTATTCGATGCTAGAAGACTGAAGGATAGGTAGTAGGTAGTAGATAGTAGATAGTAGTTATTTTAAACTTTAGGTGAACAATATGAATTTTATTGCCGAAAAAATAGAAGTTTTTATAAAATTGAGATTGTCTTCAAGAATTTTATTCTTCTTCATCTAAAGTAATTATATCTAGTCATGACCAAGAACTATTTAGCAATAACTCAAAAACAGTTATCGCGAAATTACTGTCTATGAATTTGAATACCATCGCGCTTTATCAAAAGCTACAGTCAAAATCATAGAGCAAAAAATCAACAGCAATCTGGATAATTTAATAGAAGTCAAAGAACTTAACCCTAATTTTTGTTTGGGATTGTTTGCATTTTCTAAGGCAGGAAAAAGGAGGATCTGACAGAGCTACTTGACTGGTGGAAATATAAAAATTCAGGACAGAATTAGTTCCCAATTTAATCGAACTAGACATAAGTGAAGATGCAGCCAAACTACAAAAAGAATTTTGGCAACAAATGTATGTTCAAAGGTCAAAAGAAAACCATTCTATAGTTCAAAGACTTACCACTCTACAACGGCAGTATTTGAATTTCAGGAAATTGCATGAAGAGATGCAAAACGCTTTTTCTACCGTGGAAGACTATTTGAGCCAAGCCAAGCTTCCTCCAATCCAACTAGCCTTTGATACTCATATAACAGACAAAATAGTCGAACCCAGCAAAATAAGTAACTTGAATTCCTTGACGCTTAAGCAGCTATTGCCTCTATCTTCTAGGGGGTGAGCAGTTATTGAACTACACATCGCTAGACAATATTCCAAAGCCGTAGGTCATCTTAAGATAAGTTTAAAAGCTTGCGAAGATTCAACCAACCTTGCAGTCTGGAAAATTCCTTATAATCACCTATCTTTAGGCTGGCTGGGTCTAAATCTACCCCACATCGATCTAGGCAGAAAACGGGATGTAGAGTTAATTGTAGATGGCAGACACAAGTAGGTGTTGCCCCCAGTTTATCTTTGACCAAAAAACAGCCAATTTTAGAATCTAGAGTATACAACGATAATATTACTCTGGAAAATAGTTTTGCCATCAGGATTTGGCAGGGTTTGCCAGGGACAAGAAAAGTTACCAATCCTTACTTAATCACCATTGGAGAAGATAAAAAAGAGCGACCTCAGCTGGGTTATCTCGGCGAAAAAGCAATCGTCTGTCGATCCAAGAAGTAACTTCCAACCTGCCCACAGACGACTTTGAACACATTCAAATATTTGAAGAAGGGGCGAAAATTATGACCCACCCCCGCCAATGGCACAGCTACTATTGCCATATTGCCCTATTGCTTTCCTCCGACGGCGAATCAATTGACCGCCAGCATCATTACCGATCACCCAAAAGCGGGGATAATTGAATATGCGATCGCAATTATTGAACCAGAAATCGATCCTAAAACCGCATTAGATCGCGATACAGCCCTGGGCTTTTCCGACTGGATTGAGGTTGAACCTAACGTTCATCGGCAGATAACCTTAGATCTCCCTACTTCGGCTACTCAACACTGTCATATTGTGATTGCGACAAGATTGGTCAAGGTAATCCGACAGATTTTGCTGGTCTAACTGGCTCAACTTCCATACGGCGATCGCGCAGACTAAAATCCATAAACCCCGAAGCTCTATCCAGCCATCAAAGCTCGACTCAAGCACAAACTAAATTAAGAGATGCCTCATTGCCATCCCTCCAAGCAAAATTCGCCAAAGTCCAACTAATTGCCAAAGAAAACAAAATTCAAGTTCATCCCACCCAAGAAGGGGACACCATTGCAGTTGTAAGTAATGCCATCAAACCAAATATCACCAAAGTCAAATCGACTGTCTGTACTAAAATGAAGCAGCTTCGACTATAGAATATGCGATCACACTAATTGCCACCGATGACGACACCTTGGCGAGACTGTCTATTGCTTCTCCTAATTCGGCACTGGGTTTTTCTGGTTGGCAAAAGTTGCTCCTAATACGCCCCAAAATTTGGAACTAAATTTAACTATCCCCACCAAAGATAATTCCTTGTCATTTGGTTTTAGCGACTCGTTTGCCCGAAGGTAGCAGTCAAACTAATGCCTGGGCGCGGTGGCTCAATATTGAATGTATTTAATACGTCTTGTTTCCATCGTTATCTTAAAATCAGATGCTTACTACTCAAAACAATAGCGACAAACCAACCCAAGCCAAAATAGCCGTTGTTATTCCTGTATATAGACATAGCGTTTTGGTAGCAGAAGCAATCACCTGTGCTTTGGCTCAAGACACACAAATTCCCTACGTAATTATTATCGTCAACGATGGCTGCAAATTTGCAGAAAGCGATCGTGTCTTTCGTGATTTTGCCCAAACATATCCCCAACAAGTTTTTTATCTCTATCGCCGTAATGGTGGCTTGAGTGCAGCCAGAAATACGGGCATTGAATTTGCCCTCGACACCTGGAATTCTATTACTGCTATATATCTTTTACAATGCGGATAATCGCATTGCAATCCAAACTTTAGAACGCTCTTATCACACCCTGCAAAAAGACTTGGCAATTGGTTGGGTATATCCCACCATCGATATGTTTGGCAAAGAAGAAGGAAGCGATTTTGACTATCGAGGAGAATATTCCATTTTGCGTCATCTCAGGTTTAATACCTGCGAAGCGGGGAGTATGGATTCGTCGTGAGGTATTTGAAGCGGGATGTCGTTATGACGAATCGATGGTATTGGGTTTTGAAGATTGGGAATTTTGGTGGCAGGCTATTAGTGCGGGATATATGGGCAAGCATCTGACCAGAATCAGGATTTCAATACCGCAAGCGTTTTGAAAGTATGCTGAGTGATTCTGAGCGAGATAGCAAAGGCATCACGGAATATATCAAACGCAAACATCGCACCTTACTGACTCATCAAAACATTATCAATTGGGAACACCAAGAAGCCCCACGCTACGCCATATTTTTATCCGATACTCGACAAATTATTCTTACTAGCGATCCTACCGTTGTCGGCAAATCTTTTAGTAGCAAAGAATTCTCGGAACATTATCATCGCGGGCGATTGATGCCAGTGCGTTACCATCGTCCCCACTTTTTAGTTTTTACTAATAGTCTCGTGTTGGCAGCCCTTGAAAAACAGGCTTTAATCCATAACGTATTTTCGGCATTTAGAACAGGCGCAAGAAAACACTAATTTTGCTTACTGTAGTTTGCAGCAGAATACTCAAGATACTTCCTTAAGCATGAGCAAAAATGATTTCTCATCTAATTTGAACGTGGGGAAAAGGGATCATTTAATTATGACTACAGCAAAGGTAATGGATCGAATGTTTGCTCGATGAACAAGAATTGTGGATTCATAATCTGATTACCCCCAATCCCGCGCCTAAATTAAATCAGCTACTGCTAAAGTTACCTCTGACAGAGAAAGAAGAGTTGCCTCTGGCTGATGGAGTTTATAATCTACTATCCAGTTTTAAAACTCTGCGTCGGAGTATTCAAAAATTAGAACAACAACCTTGGGATTGGACATCGCAACTGATTTCCTCGTGCTCGCTTTAATGTATCAAGATGCAAGGTTAGCCTTAGACTTCTCTCCCGTATATCCTAAACTGATTGAACCCAAGCAAAAACAGATTGGTTTTGTCCTTTCGATTCTTGAATTTGGTGGAGTAGAAAAAGTAGCGTTAAATTTGGCCAAGGTTTTTAAGGATGCTGGATGGCAGGTACACCTGTTTGTTTTTACTCAAAGAATGCAGCAGCTACCTGATTGGCGCGCCAGGTATTTAGTACGGTCAATTTTTATCACGAATCAAGCATGAGTCCCTGGGAAAGGAGAGAAATATTAGGAACAAAAAGCGATGCTTGGTCAACACCCTTGCAACAGGCAAGTGCTAGGGGTTTGCTCGGTTGGTTAGATGTGGCGATTAACTTTCATAATGCTAGTGTTAACAAAATTATGGGACAGCTAAAACGGGCAGGAGTGATTACCGCCATGTCTCTTCATGTTCACGATCTCAGTCCATGGAATCGCCCTGCTGGCTATAGCTACCTAACTTTGGGTTACGAACACGCCTACGATTTGATTATGCCCTGTTCTTATCAAATGGCTGATTGGTGTCATGGTATGGGTGTTCCTGAAGAAAAAATTATTGTGGTTCATAATGCAGAAGGCTATCCCCTTGCCACAAATACTATTACCGAAATTATCGCCAGAAAAAGTGTCCGACACTCAGAAGGAATTGATAAGTTGCGAGTATTGTTTCTAGGTCGTTTTGACCGCCAAAAAGGATTAGATAGACTCGTAGGTATTGTAGATAGATCTCGTCAACAGTCTTTGCCGATTGAATGGAAACTAGTCGGTAAAAATATTCTCACCGATGATAACACGGCACAAGAATTAGCTTCCATTGCTGACTCGATCGAGCCTCCTGCTTTAACGTACAAATGAGCTGAATCGTCTCTATGAATGGGCGGACGTACTTTTGCTACCTTCCTATTGGGAAGGGTTGCCTCTAACTATCCTTGAAGCGATGCGCTTGGGCGTAGTAGTATGTGCTTCAAATGTAGGTGCTATTGCCGAAGTTGTGCAACATCAACAAGATGGTTTAATTATAAAAAATGAACAGAAAGGGCTGTTCGTTCAAGAAGCAATTGATTTGCTGCAAGGTCTTATTAGCGATCGCCTTAATCTAATGCAACTAAGTAAGTCTGCTGTTTTAAAAGCATCAGAACTAAATTGGGATTACGCTAGTTTGAATTTACGAACCAAGTTAAAGAGCTTAATTGCTGCTAAAACTATTAAAAGCAATGGATGAAAGCGATCGTAAGAGTATTTAAAAATTGATCGCCGATCTATTAACTATCTTTCCAAGCAATATCTATTAGATCGCGTAATTGCTCATTATAAGGCTTGAGAACTTCCATCAATTCTAGATACGCACTATTGTATATTTTGCTTGAATAAGTACCAGGATTGTAGGTTTTATATTTAGCTTGGGTTTCTACTGGTAATTCGAGAAACTTAAATACCTGTTCCATTACTCTTTCGGGAAAAGCAAATAAATCTTCACTTTTAATGATTAAACATTGGGAACGGGGAAATAAATCGAACCACTTTTGTAAATGATAGCCGTAGAGACTATTGCTGATATAGGCATTCTGACCGATGATTCTATCTTTTTCCTCCAGATTGTCTGTTGCTGCAATATTTTCAAAATCTTTGATGATTGTTGCCACGACGCTTTCTAAAGAAAGGGTTTCTAATGACAATTTAATATTATGAGAGTAATGAGAGATAATTCTGCTGGCGGTCTCTTTCAAAATAGCAATTAGCTTAATTTGAGGAAACCAATCAAAGATTTTTTGCTGAACGTCATTACTAATATAGCCAGGACTAGCCTCTCCCGTGATAAAGCTTTGATTCTTTACCCTGGGAGGAAAATGAGCTAAATACCACTCTTTACCTGCCTGATAATTTTGGTCGAAAAAGCGAATCTCCTTTTTAATGGCTGGAACTACTTTTGAGTGCTGAGCTATATAAGAATATAGTGATGTAGTTCCTGCTTCCATTGCGCCAATCACAACAAATGTTGGTTCGAGAATCCGCTGGTAGTCAATCTGTCCTTCCTTGGTTTCTGGAAAGCATTCCAATAGTTGCTGCTTTCTCGCGGGTTTGTAATAAAATACAGCTTCATAATCCCGATTTCTTAGGGTTAAGAGATATCCTAAATTGATATAGGCTGTTTTGGGCAGATTACTATTTTGCTGAATGGCTTGTTTATAGGCAGAAATTGCTACTTCAATATCTTCACTGTCAAAACGCATTGCCGTCTGAATTAGTCTGAGCTTGGCATAAGCTTTAGTAAAGTTAGGCTCGATTTCAATTGCTTTTAAATTGTATTTAATCGCTTGAGGTAAATCTTTTTGCTGTAAGAAAAAATCGCCCAATACTGTCAAAAATCTAGCAATGAGGGTAGTTTGCTTTGAGTCAGGTTTCCCTTGCTGGAGCAAATATTCTTCTATCTCTAAAGCTTCACTAACTCGTCCTTCATGGAGTAAGGCGAAAGCCAAATTGGTATAAACTTTGGTCGCAAGATTGTTTTTTAGTGCAATCGCCCGTTGATAAGCTTCAATTGCTCCATCCCAACTATTTTGTTGATAACAGGCATCTCCTAAATACTTATAGACCCAAAAAGGCAAATCTGAATTTATAGAAATCGCTTTTCTCAAACAGCTTTCCGCAGCTTCAGCATCTTCTGTAAGATAATAAAGTTTACCCAATTTAGCTTGCAAAATATGAACTTCTGGCTTGATATTTACCGCTATTTGATAGGCACTAATCGCATCTTCGAGATTGTCTTGTTTTAAATAAATATCCCCTGACGTTTTATAAATCCAATAGGTTTGATTCTGGTCTTCTTCTACAGCTAGGTTTAAATAATTAAGAGCCTCATTTTGAGAGTCAATTTCCAAATAACATTTGGCTAATTTTTTGAATATGGGCAGAAAATTAGGTCTGAGTTCTAAAGCTTTTTGATAATAGGCGATCGCAGAGTGCCATTCTTTTTGCTCGAATAACACTGAACCTAATTGAAAATGAGCTTTGAAAGATCTCGGATCTGATTTAATAACCTCGCGGAAAGAAGTTATTGATTTTTCCCATTGGTTGTTGCTCTGAAACTTTAGAGCTTGCTCTAAATGTTGCTCGATTGACTTTTCTAGAAACTGAGTACTTTTATTGAGATCGCTCATTGATATCTATAGGTTAGCTGTGGGTTAATTGAAGAATTTATATCTCTTGTTATCAGTTAGCTTGGCTCGATGCCAACTCATTTTTCATTAATTTTTCCCACTGAGGTAAGTTGACGAAACTATAGGTGTCTATTTTTTGTCCCTGTTCCCTAGAATATTTGTTCAATGTTTCTACCCAATTGAGCACTGTTTCTATCCTCAGCAAGGAAGTATAGTTTTGCGATTTGCTTAAATGTTCAGTCATCCCATCTAAATCCGAGTTTTTATAGCACTCCCAGGCTTTCCAGACAGAATAAGCGTAACGAAATTTTCGGCGGATTTTATCGATCTGTTCTTCAGAAAAACCTCTAGATAGGCTCAGCTCCTCTTTTTCTCCTGTTGCAATACTCGGTTTACTATTTGAAGATAGTCTTGGTGCATTCTCTCTTCAGTAAACATTTTTTCAGCCCTTTGTTTGCAAGCTTTAGCAATAAACAAACGCAACTCGTCGTTAGATGCCCATAATTCTAGAGTAGTCCCTAGCTCTTTTACCGTATCTTCGGGATGAAAATTGGGATCTGGCAACAGCTTACCAGTGTCCCCCAGTTCTTCGGGAATTCCGCTCACCGCAGATGCTACTACAGGAAGACCTTTAGCCATAGCTTCCATCACGCAGATGGGCATTCCTTCCGCTTTAGAAGGCAAAGCAAAAATATCCGCAGCACCCATTAAATCGGGAATATCTTTGCGCTCTCCTAAAAACTTGACGCGATCGCCTACATCCAAATCTTTCACCATTTGCTGTAAGTTACTAGAAATGTCTTCTCCTTTTACTCCGCTACCAGCCCAAACAAAATAGAGCTTTTCCCATACGGGAAGTTCTTTCAGCAGAGCCATCGCCTCTAATTGATACTCATAACCCTTGACTGAAGCCATCCGCGCTGCCGTAAAGCAAATAATGCCATCTGCGGGAATACCAACTTCTTTGCACAAACGCTGACGAAATGCTTCATCTCTGGGAGCAAAAAATTGCTGCGCTCTACCATAATGAACTACTGCACTGTGTTCGGGAGAAACATTAAATAGATTGTGGAGTAAATCTAAGTTTTCCTGAGAAACTGCGGAAACAGATTCGGCACAATTGTAGTGATAGGAAGCAGTTTCTGTATAGGAAATGCCATCATTCAATTCAACGTTAGAGCAAGCTGTATCCACATAACCAACAACTATAATGTAGGGAATATTCATTTCGATTGCCACCTGCTTGGCAGCAAAGTTACCTAATGGCCAACCATCGCTAAAAAATATCAGGTCTGGTCTAACGGCAGAAATATATTCTCTCGGTGTATCCATATCCTTGTAACTAGCTACATAGCCACTAATATGTCCTTGGCTCAACCATAATTGTTTGATGCCTAATTCTTGTTCTAAATCCATGCGATGATTGGACTGTTCTATTTGAACTGAGGTAACATCAAAACCAGATTTAGCTAATTTACATAGCATTGAATGGTTGTATTGTGGTACTCCTCCGATTGGTGGATTGTCGGTGTAAAATAAAATACGCTTGCTCATTTTGACTAAACCTTATAGTTTCAAGTTAGTTTTAAATCTTATTTGTTGGGATAATCTTTGATTTTTTCTTGCCAGATTATAAGCTGTTCTTTGACTTTTGCCAGCTTTTGTTCGGGCAAATCTGTTTGTTTTTCTAGCGGTTCTAAAAACTGTATTACTTGACGGGCTAAAGTTCGACTTTTAGATTTGCGTAATTGCTCCCCATAGGGTTGAACCAGCCTTCTAATTTCTTCTAATTGCTTGGTGGTATGGTGACAAGTTGATTCTGCTTTTTCTAGCTCATTTAAAATTGGGTTCAAATCTTGTTGTACTCGATCGCTTTGAGCATTTATGTAGCTGCTAGTATGCCAATCCCTAAAAATCTGGCTTTTATGAGGATGTTCGACAACTAAGTTCTGCCAACTTGAGGTATCGTCATTTCCCTCCAACTGCCATTGCCTTGCTTCTATTTCTTGATAAAGATTTATCGCTTCGGGAAAATGCTGATTTATTAGAGTCGGTTTGTAACAATCCTTGCATTTCTTAAATAACGATGCCTCATAAATCTGGTTATTTGGACATGATAGCTGCAATTTAAAATGGTAGTTAATAGCATCTATATATCCCTGACCGTTATTTACTATTGAATCAATGTTTACTAATAAGCAATCGTCAGAATAATTGTCATAAAATTCTTTAATCTTGGAATTGTAATATATCCAGATTTTTACGGCTAAATCTGGTTGACTAAAGAAAATTGGGTCTGTACCGCGTCTGTAAAGCGAATCCACTACTTCCCAAGGAGCGCGGTAGATTAGCAAAAATTTAGCATTAGGAAGCAAACTGCGCCAAAAGTCTAAAAATAAGGTTGTCCGAGGATTTTTCCATCCCCAATATGGCTCGACAATATTATTAGCAATTGTTTGCTGTGCTTGTTCGACAAAACTCTTTTCTACGGAAATATTATCTTGTAAAGTCCAACCGTGTTCGCTTACTCCTTGAGATTGTAAAACAGCTTTGTGAAATTCAAAAAAATCGACATTTTCAAAATGTCCTTTGACATTTCCAGTCCCTTTCCCCAACAGTTTTTTTCCAATGTGCAACCCCGAACTTTGGAGTAAAGAAGCAACCAATGAAGTACCAGAGCGATGCATTCCCACTATGATTAGAGGGGTGTTTGACCTCATGTTGCTCGTCCATCAATATACTGTTTACATGTTAGTTTACAATAATCACATTATTTTTATGATTTTTTAGTAAGCGTTTATGGAATGCGATCGCACCCTCAAAATATTTACAGACTAAAATTCTAAAACGCTATTATTTTAGTAAAAACTGATTATATATTTATGATTATTCGAGCAGTTATTGAATGGGATAAAGAAGCGCAAAGCTATTCGGCTACTTGTCCTGAACTTAATTTTGATTCTTCCTGTGGTGACACAAAAGAAATAGCGATCGCAAACTTACAAGATGCTATCAAATTAATGCTTGAACCTATCCCAGATAATTTATATTCAAGTAGTTCTATATCTGAACAAATTGAATTGGTTTTGTAAGCATAATAGCTAAATGTCTCCTCGCACTCCTAGACTAACTGCCAAACAAATTATAAAGCAATTCAAACGCGCTGAATTTGTTGAAATAGGTCAAACTGGTTCACATCTCAAGTTATTTAACCAAAAAACTTGACGTACCGCTATTGTTCTCATTCACAGTAGTAAAGTAATTCCGATTGGAACTCTTAAAGCGATAGAAAAACAATCTGGTATTAAATTCTTGTAAGTTTGATTGTTTATCGCGATTGCTTTTATATCTTGAGAAAGGCGATTGTACTGGCTCATAATTTGAAATTAATTACAAATTTAATTTCCACAACTATTGGAATTTTACTGGTCACTACACTTTTTTTATGGTGGATAAATTTCTCAATTAAAATATTGAGCGTTCGGAGTATTTTTTTACCCACCCTACAGTTACACCCGATCGACAATCAACAAAATTTCGGTAATCCCAACCTGTGTAGCACTGCGATACATACAGATAAAGCGTTAATGTAAATAAATATAAATATAATCCGCAGACATCTATTTACATGACAGACGCAACTATTACCAAAAATCCTTTATTAATTGGCAAGGGATTACCACCTTTTAACGAAATCGAGGCGGGACAAATTGTTCCTGCAATGACGCAACTATTGAAAGAATTAGATGAAGAGATTACTAAACTAGAGGCAAATGTAACTCCTACTTGGTCTGGTTTAGTCGAACCCTTGACAGCTATTGATGAGCGTTTGGGCTGGAGTTGGGGAATTGTGGGACACTTGATGAGTGTTAAAAATAGTCCTGAGTTGCGCGAAGCTTATGAGAAGATGCAGCCAGAGGTTATCAAGTTTTACACTAAGCTGACTCAAAGCAAGCCTTTATACGAAGCATTTAAAGGGATTAAAGACAGTGCGGAGTGGGATAAACTAGAATCCGCGCAAAAGCGTATTGTTGAGTCTTCCATCAAAGATTTTGAACTGTCTGGAGTAGGTTTAGAAGGAGAAACTAAAGAGAGATTTAATCAGATTCAACTGGAATCTGGGGAATTGTCTACTAAGTTTTCTAATAATGTTTTAGATGCAACCAAGGCTTTTAAATTGAAGCTAACTGATAAAAAGGATGTAGAGGGTTTACCTCCCAGTGCTTTGGGTTTGATGGCGCAAACTGCCAAAGCAGAAGGCGATGAGGATGCTACACCTGAGAATGGTCCTTGGGTGGTGACTTTGGACTATCCTAGTTATGTTCCTTACATGAAGTATGCAACTAACAGGGAGTTAAGAGAGAAGCTTTATAAGGCTTTTGTTTCCCGTGCTTCTAGTGGCGAATTTGATAATCGCGGTAATATCGATCGCATTTTGGAATTAAGAAAGGAAAAGGCTAATATCCTTGGTTTTGCCAACTTCGCGGAATTAAGTTTGGCGAAGAAAATGGCAACTGACGTTGCAGCCGTGCAAAATTTACAGGAAGACTTGCGCGTTGCTAGTTATGATGCAGCAGTTATAGAATTTGAAGAGTTAAAAGCCTTTGCTGGACAAGATGACCTAAAAAATTGGGATACTAGTTATTGGGCAGAAAAGCAAAGAGAAGCTAAATTTGACTTTAATGAGGAAGAATTGCGTCCTTATTTCTCTTTACCTAGAGTATTAGATGGTTTATTTGGATTAGCTAATCGTATCTTTGATGTAACTATTACTTCTGCCGATGGAGAAGCACCAGTATGGCATGAGGATGTACGCTACTTCAAAATAGCTGATGAAAATGAAAAAGCGATCGCTTTCTTCTATTTAGATCCTTATTCTCGCCCTGCGGAAAAACGTGGTGGTGCATGGATGAACGATTGTGTTGGTCGCGCTAAAATGACGGTTGATGGTAAAAGCGAAACTCGTTTACCTGTAGCTTACCTTACCTGTAATCAAACTCCTCCTGTAGATGGTAAGCCTAGCCTGATGACCTTTGGCGAAGTAACGACTCTTTTCCACGAATTTGGTCACGGCTTACAGCATATGTTGACTACTATTGACTATGCAGAAGCAGCAGGTATTAACAATGTGGAATGGGATGCGGTAGAATTACCAAGTCAGTTTATGGAAAACTGGTGTTACGATCGCCCCACTCTTTTCGGCATGGCAAAACACTATGAAACTGGCGAGACTTTACCCGAAGAATACTATCAAAAATTAGTAGCTGCTAAAAACTATATGAGTGGGTCGGGAATGCTGCGTCAACTGCACTTTGGTATGTTAGATATGGAGCTTCATTCTAATTATGAGCCAGGAGGAGACGAAACTCCCAATGATGTCCGCAATCGTCTGGCAGAAACTACTACAGTATTAAAACCCATCCCTGAAGATAATTTCCTCTGTGCTTTTGGACATATTTTCGCTGGTGGATATGCAGCAGGATACTATAGCTACAAGTGGGCAGAAGTCTTAAGTGCCGATGCTTTTGCAGCTTTTGAGGAGGCTGGTTTAGAAGATGAGGAGGCAGTTAAATCTGTCGGTAAGAAATTTAAAGATACGGTGCTATCTCTTGGTGGTAGTTTACACCCAATGGAAGTGTTCCAATCTTTCCGTGGCAGAGAGCCAAAAACAGAAGCGTTGTTAAGACACAGTGGTTTAGTAAAAGCTGCTTAGACTTAGAATAGTTCTTATAGCTGGCTTACTCTTGCTTACTGAGTTTTAAATTTACCCATCTCTTATTTGAGATGGGATTTTATTTGAAATAATACAATCAAGCCAAAAACTACCGTGAAGATGTTGCGATCGCTTCGGATTAAAGTTGCTTATGTTCCTCAAAACTGCCCTTGAAATCCAACTAGTGAAGAAAAAGAAGAGCAGTATTCTAGTATGTAATTATGTACCTTCTACAAAGCTAAGCTCCCTATAAATATAGAAGATAGTAATTTCACCTTGATACTACTCTTGAACATAGTTGACCGTAATATCTAGAGGAAAATTCTGATAAAGGTCTAATTCTTACTCCTCGTTCTTGCTAGATTTTTATGCGTAGCTGAGATTTTCGTAATATTTGTTTATGTTTCCTAAATTACATACTTAAACAAAAAAAAGCGATCGTTCCCGCAAGAGCGATCGCCTTTCATAATTAATGCGGATGAAAGGACTTGAACCTTCACGTCCGAAAACGCTAGAACCTAAATCTAGTGCGTCTACCAATTCCGCCACATCCGCAAATTTTTGCAACGAGATACATCATAACAGATATTTAGTATAAAACAAAAAATTTATAAAAAATTACAGGATTTTCTTTGGCGATCGCGATCTGGTTCTTGCCAAGCATAACTAAAATGGCTGATTGAATTAACTTGAGGAGTCTTTTTACGTAAGGCTTCTATCTGAGCTTCTAGGGGGAGATGACCGCGATAATTTTCTCCCCATGCCCCTGCCAACGCAGGGGTAACTTTTGTGGTTTGGGGAGCAGTTTTTAAAACTGTCTCTACCTGATCGGTAATACAATCACTCTCTCCTCCACATACTGCATAAGCCATCGGATGCCATTCTAGATCTGCGGGAAATTTATCCCAGGCTTGGAGGCGGGAATCAAAAGCAGTTGTGCCAACTAAACGATTTGCGTCAGGAAAAAAGACTGCCCCTGCGGGAAGATTTCTATATTTGGCAGGTTGAGCAGCAAAGGAAAGAAAATCGATGATGCCCTGTGCAGCATGGGCAACCGAGAAAAACCAGAGATCTCTAGTTAGAATATTGCGACGTGATTCAATATCTTCTTTGGCATCGGGAAAGTCGCGACGACCTTGCCATTTCGCATTGACTTGTTTGGGGTATTTCAAATCGATCGCTTCTAGATCGGAAGTAGTTATGTTGCCCGTGTCAATATATTTCTTAATTGTAGCCAACCCTTTTTTATTGCTGGCTCGATTGTATAAGGCGTTGAGGGATGACTCGCTATAAATCCAAAGATCGCGGACATTATGAACATAAGATTGTCCACCAACACCACGAGGATAACGGACATAATCAAATAAAACACCGTCTGGCTCGCGTTTGAGAACAGACTGAACTAAATTGTAATAATCTTCCTGTGCCTGGGGAGAATAGGGATCGATAAAAGCCTGAGCGCGATCGTCTACAAAGGTCAGACTATCTTTTCCTGTACCGTTACGAGCCAAAGCAGATTGCCGATCTGGGCGTTGAGCATAGGTGTAACCAAAATTCATGGTAAACATCCAGGCATACACCTTTAAGCCTCGCTGATGAGCCTTATCGATAGTCTGCTGTAACAAATCGACGTTTTCCTGTCCAGGCGATCGCACTACAGGTGTCCAGGGTGTAGGATTATCCCCAGGAGGTAAAAGTACCTGACTGTCATAAAAAACTTCTAAATGAATCCTGTTATATCCTAGATTGACAATACGGTCTAAGACATAATCTATCGATCCAGGACTTGCATCACAGGGATATAGCCGTAACCAAACAGCCTGCTCTTCAGGCCAAGTCTGACTACGACATAGCTCAAGCATCTCGGTGTGCTTTTGGATAATGGCATCGTATTCTTGAATAGCCGTAGAATTATCTTTTTCTTCAATAGAAGCTTTGAGTAGGCTTTCTTTTGCTTCTACTTCTTTGGGTGCAAATTGACAATAGGGACCAACCGCAGCATTACCTGGCTTTATTCCCCCAAGACTGAGTAAGCTGGTGGTGCTAATCAGAGTAGTAGTTAATAGTTTGGTAGATTTAGACTTAACTGTTTGCTTGAATGTTGTAGATAAAACATGACCACACTGGTTAAAATTATTTCTTTTGTTTAACCAACAAACTAATTTTTGCCTGACTCTAACCATGTTATGTACCACCTTATACTTGTTCTGATTAACTAAGCTCGATATTTTTTTGTAGCTACTGGGCAGACGAAGTATAACTAACTTGTCTCTAAGCGTTTAGCTGCAAGGATTTGTGACCTCACATACTCAACTTAATATTGTCATGGTGTGCTTAAATTTGCTTCAATGACTCAACATTCTAACAGTATTAATCATTTATCATCGAACACAAGCGTAAAAAATGGATCTCTTTATTCCTGGTCGTCTTTGTTTGTTTGGGGAACATAGTGATTGGGCTGCTCAATATCGTCAAACAAATTCAAATATAGAGCCTGGTTACGCTATTGTCGTGGGTACAAACCAGGGCATTTATGCCAGAGTGCAACTTCATCATAATTTGCGGTTTAAAACTGTTAATCATGGTCAAATCCTTGAATTGGCGATGGATGAGACTTTGTTATTGAATATGGCAAAAACGGACGATTTTTATAGTTATGTCGCGGGGGTTGCTTATGAAGCTTTGAGACGCTATGGAGTTGATGGCATCGATTTAGATAACTATGAAATGAACTTACCCTTGAAAAAAGGTCTGTCTTCTAGTGCTGCAATTTGCGTGTTGGTAGCTAGAGCTTTTAATAGACTGTATGACTTAGGCTTAACCATAGAAGAAGAGATGGACTTGGCTTATTGGGGAGAAAGACACACTCCTAGTCAGTGTGGCAGATTAGACCAAGCTTGCGCTTACGGAAACCAGCCTATTTTAATGACTTTTGATGGCAACAACATTGATATTAAACCTCTGGATGTCGGTCAAGATTTGCATTTGATCATTGTCGATTTAGCTGGCAAGAAAGATACGCAAAAAATATTGGCAAACCTCAATCAATGTTATCCCATAGCCAATAATCCTCTACAAGCACAAGTGCAAATCTATTTGGGTAAAATAAACGCCAATATTATAAAACAGGCTATTGTTGCCATAGAAAACGGAAATACAGTTGAAATTGGCAATTTAATGAATTATGCCCAGGGAGAATTTGATCGCTGTATGATTCCTGCTTGTAAGAGTGAATTAACCGCGCCGACTTTACACAGATTACTCAATCATTCTCCATTGCATGAGCATATCTACGGTGGGAAGGGAGTTGGATCTCAAGGAGATGGCACAGCGCAATTAATAACTGGCGATCGCACTTCCCAAGCAAAAGCAATTTCAATTATCAATCAAGATTTTCCACAAATGCAGTGTTATGAGTTAAATGTTCCTAAAATCCGCACAATAGGTAATAAGTAGCTAGTACTTTAAGGTATGGACTATTAATAAAAAATAAATCTATATGCCTTATTTATTATCAGAGATTCAAACTGGTATCATAGATCATGCTTTTATGGCGATCGCAGCAAGCGCAGAAACAGATACAACAAATAGTCCTTTGATGAATTTAAATCATTTCGCCGAAGGCTTGTTATTGGAAGTAGTTGCACTGCTAAAAATAACGATCGAAAGTATTGCCTTATTAATTTTGGCTTTCGCAGTCGTTAAAGCAGTAAAATCGTTGATTTTTCGTAACCGTAGAACAGAACGAGAGGCAAAACTGGCTCAGGTTAGATTGGATCTAGGTATAGCTTTAGCTTTGTCTTTGGAGTTTTTATTAGCAGCAGATATTGTTGCTACAGCGGTTTCTCCGAGTTGGGATGCACTAGGTAAACTTGCTACAATCTCGGCTGTAAGAACATTTCTCAATTTCTTTTTAGAAAAAGAGGTAAAGGACTTGGCAAGACAAAAACTAGCTAAGTCTCAAAACAAATAGGATAGTTGGGATAATTTATTATTCTCTAACAACACATTCAACTAAAGGTTTGAATTTGGGTACTAAATCGGCGCGAGAAATTCCTAGACTGGGAATAGAAACCTCCCCATAATCTTGACCAACCTGAAGAGGAAAGACAGGATCTTGACCCAAAAAGACAAATTCACCCCCCGCAGCCTTGATGATTGTCCATACCGCAGCAATATCCCAAATTTTAGGAGTTGCTTCCACTCCACCAATAGCTACTCCTGATGCTACTAAAAGCAGGTTATAACTAGCCACGCCAATCATTCTCGTTTTGCAAGGAAAAGGCTGTTTAAAAATTGCTTTACTTCTAGCGCACAGATTGAATAATTGACTACCGCTAGGATCGTCTGTACGAGTTTTTATCGGCTGTTGATTGAGATATGCACCCTCATAGCCAGATAGCCCAGAATCACCATACCAATAACCATGAAAAGCTTGTTTGAGGATTGGGACATAAACAAAGCCAAATATAGGGTTTCCTTTGTAAAATAGACCCATAGAAATTGCCCAGATAGGGACACCACGAGTAAAGTTAGTCGTCCCATCTATCGGATCGATAATCCAGCACCAATCATTGTCAGGAAAAATGTGAACTGTTTCCTCGCTCAAAACACCATGATCGGGAAAATTAAGCGCGATCGCATTTCTAATCTGCTCATCCGACCACTTATCCGCCTCTGTAACCAAACTACCATCGTTCTTTTGACTGGCTTGAATTTTGCCAAAATCTTTTAAAAGGCGATCGCTAACTGTTTCAGTGGTTTGAATACAAAAGTCGAGGACTCGATCCCAAAATTCATTCATTTAGCTATTATTCCATTAATATTTTAATTCTCTTCTGTTTTAAGGCGATCGCGCAATAAATCTAACTGTTCCCGATCTAAAGTTACTCTAATTTCTAGCTTTTGTGTCTCATCTCGCAACAAGATGATTCCACCGCCATCTTTAGTGGTAGCTGCAATTTGAGGATTGATTAAATTAACCTTTTGGTAAACAATTCCTGGCAAACTAATATTAATCGCTACCTGAGACTGAGATTGAGGAACAACTAATAGCTGTTGTTGAATTAGATCCAACTGCATTTTAAACGGGGTAATATTACGCTCATCAGCGATTTTCTCATTGCGCCAGTAAAGAGTAATTCCTTTTAGCTGAGTTGCTTGCAAAATAAACTTTTCATCAAACTTCTGTGGTTGCCAATCAATATCTCTTAAATCCTTGCTAGGAGGGATTAATCGCTGTTGCCAGCTTACTTCTTTTCCGTTCAAATCAGACCACCATTGGGCGATCGCATTTAAACTATCGGCATTACTCAGATCGAGACTATTTTGTTGCCAAACAAGAATATTGCTCATGATAAAACTCCTTGTTATACCTAGTGGGTTAGAAGAATGTTCTAAAATAGTAAATCGTACAAAACACTTATAAAAGCAGTATTTATAAATATGTCAGTATTGGCGGCGATTTCAGTCGTGCTTCTATTAATCGTAGTCCATGAGTTTGGTCATTTTGCAGCAGCGCGTTTACAAAAAATTCGAGTAAACCGTTTTTCAATCGGATTTGGACCTACTCTTTTAAAATATCAAGGTTCAGAAACAGAATATGCGATTCGTGCTTTTCCGTTAGGAGGTTATGTCGGTTTTCCTGATGACGATCCAGATAGTGATATTCCCCCTGACGATCCCAATTTGCTACGTAACAGACCTGTTTTAGACAGAGCAATTGTGATTAGTGCAGGAGTAATTGCCAACCTAATTTTTGCTTATTTTCTTTTAGTTGGTCAAGCTGTAACTATTGGATTTCAAGACATCAATTATCGACCAGGAGTATTAGTACCTCAATTATTAAGCGAAGCCGAATCTGCTGCTGCCAAAGCAGGAGTGCAGCCTGGAGATATTATTTTAAAAATAGATAATCTAGAGCTAGGAGATTCTGCCGATGCCCTGGAAAATCTACGTACTTCGATCCAAAAATCTCCTGAAAAATCTTTACAGCTAACCATAAAACGTCAGTCAGAAATAGTCAATTTAGATGTTGTCCCTGATGTTGGTCAAGATGGCAAAGGCAAAATTGGCGTGATGCTTGCACCCAATGGAGATATTGTACGTCGCCGTACAACTAATATTGTTGAAGCTTTTACTGCTGGGGCAAACGAATTTCAAAGAATTGTCCAATTAACCATTCAAGGATTTTGGCAACTAATTAGCAATTTCCAAGAAAATGCCAATCAAGTAGCAGGGCCAGTTGCTATTGTAGCTGTTGGTGCAGAGCTTGCTCGTAATGACTTGAGTAACTTGTTTCAGTTTGGAGCTTTGATTAGTATAAACTTAGCCGTAATTAATATTTTGCCCTTACCAGCCTTGGATGGTGGTCAGCTAGCATTTTTAACGGTTGAAGGAGTTACTGGTAAGCCTTTGCCCAGTAAATTGCAGGATGGCATCATGCAAACTGGTTTGATTTTGTTACTCAGCTTAGGTGTATTTATTATCGTGCGGGATACAGTTAATCTGGCATTCTTCCAGAATTTGCTTCAATAATTTAACTGGTTGAAAATCAAATTAATTTGTTGGAATAGTCAGTAGTTATTAGTCAGTAGTGAGTTGTTCGTTGTGACGCTTACTGCTGACTTTGTTGTATTTCGATCCTCTTACTTTTGTTAAAATGACCGATTCTAAAACTTCTACCAAAGCTAAAAAACAAAAAACTACTAAAACTAGACGAAGATCTCCTAGTAAAGCACTGAAACAGCGATCGCTTGATATCTTTAATTTATTAACGGAAATTTATCCTGATGCTACCTGTAGCCTAGATTATGAGACTCCCGTACAGCTTTTAGTGGCAACTATTCTTTCGGCTCAATGTACTGATGAGAGAGTAAACAAAGTAACTCCTGCATTATTTGCTAAATTCCCTGATGCTGTGGCTATTGCCCAATGCGATCGCGATGAGTTAGAAACTTTGGTTAAATCTACTGGTTTCTATCGCAACAAAGCCAAAAATATCCAAGGTGCTTGTCAAATGATTGTCAGCGATTTTGCGGGAAAAGTTCCTGATGAGATGGAACAGCTTTTAAAACTGCCTGGAGTTGCACGTAAAACAGCCAATGTCGTCTCTGCTCACGCCTTTGGTAATATTCAGGGGGTTACGGTAGATACTCACGTCAAACGCCTTAGTAACCGCTGGAAATTGACTAAATCTGATAATCCAATCCAGATTGAAAAAGATCTTATGGCGTTGTTACCACAGCCAGAATGGGAAAATTACTCTATTCGTACTATTTTTCACGGTAGAGCAGTTTGTAAAGCTCGCAAACCATTATGTGAGATATGTCAATTTACCCATCTTTGTCCTTCTGCAAAAGAATATCTAAATTAATTACTGATAATTATTTATTTATGCTTCTTCACTGCGCAAAAAGTATCGATCGCTTCATAGTTCGAGTTATACTAGGAAACTGTGTGTTTATTATTGATACCAATAAATTTTATGGCTAAGAAAGCTATGGTAGAGCGTGAAAAGAAACGCGCTCGCTTAATTGAAAAATATGCTGATAAAAGAGCAGAATTGAAGGAAGAGTTGCGTACAGCGACTTCCGCTGCTAAAAAGCTCGAAATCAGTCGTCAAATCCAAAGATTACCTAGAGATAGCTCTGCTACTCGTAAACGCAATCGTTGTATGGTAACTGGTAGACCAAGAGGTTATTACCGTGATTTTGGTCTATCTCGTAACGTACTGCGAGAATGGGCGCACGAAGGTTTGCTTCCTGGTGTGGTTAAATCCAGTTGGTAGGCTACCAAATATATCATTAATGTATAAGAGGGGGTAAAGGCGAGATTGATTTATCCTTGACCCCTGACTTATTTCTATCGATCAAAAAGCTACTTTCTCCTTCGGAAATATAAGCTCTACATCCCAATTAGCAACAATTTGTCCCAACTTTTGACTATTACTTGGATCTTCAATGTAGGGCAGTGTGCCGAGAATAGGGACTTGAGTTAAAGACTGAATTAAATAGGTTGGAGTCAAATCTTCTATACTCTCTAACGCTTCGGGATGAGTACAGTTAAGAATAATTCCTTTCAAATCTATCTTCAAACTGCGAGCCAGAGCTACATTCGCCACAACATTTGCGATCGCACCAAGTTTGACAGGGACAACCAAAATCGTTGGTAAACGCCAGTCAGCAGCAATATTTCCCACAATCAATTCATTGGTTACGGGTGAGCCTAAACCCCCCAAGCTTTCCAATAATACTAAGTCTGATTTTTGTTGTACGGAAAAAAATTCTTGCCAAATTTTGCCTAATTCGATTATTTTCCCTTCTTTTTCCGCAGCAATGGGTGGCGCGACAGGAGTTTCTAAACGTAGAGGAGCGATAACTTCAATTGATGAGATCTCTGTAAATAAGCGGTTGTACTGCTCAAAATCTCCTGTTCCAGTTTGCATAAGCTTGAATATACTTAGAAGAGGGTGGGCATTATTACTCTTGTTTAAGCTGTAGTTTTGCCAATAAGCAGCCAAAGCGATCGTGACAAAAGTTTTACCGACATCCGTATCTGTTCCTGCAATCAATAATGCTGTCATATTTTTAAAATAGCTTTGGTACTGTTTTATACTTAGTCTCTCTCACAACACCAAGATTAGTAATTAGATAAGGCTAGTAGAATATACCTATAGTAAGATGTACCGATGTAAAAAAGCCTCAAAAAAAATATAATGTAGCCAGAACAATTTAGTATAGAGATATACAGAAGACATAAATTAGTCTAAAACAAGCTCAATTTTCGAGTAAAGAGGACATTCATAGTTTTACTTTTTTATTGAAACTATTCTGAATCAGAATGTCCCTAGTGATGATAAGATTGCCCTGAATATAAGTTGAATATGTTTACCGTGAGCCATAGTACTACCTTAATGCCTCAGCCGATGGAGCAGACTACCTTCTTGTCGGACTCTAATCGTCTTAGATTATTTTCTGGTTCTGCCAATATTCCTCTTGCAAGAGAGGTAGCACGATATCTAGGAATGGATCTAGGTCCGATGATTCGCAAGCAATTCGCTGATGGTGAGTTGTACATCCAAATCCAAGAATCAATTCGCGGTGCAGATGTTTATTTACTTCAACCCTGCTGCAATCCAGTAAACGACAACTTGATGGAGTTGATGATTATGATTGATGCTTGTCGCCGAGCATCAGCCCGTCAAATTACCCCCGTAATTCCCTATTATGGTTATGCCAGGGCAGATCGTAAAACTGCTGGTAGAGAATCAATTACAGCTAAGTTGGTAGCGAATTTATTGACAGAGGCAGGAGCAAGCAGAGTTTTGGCGATGGACTTACATTCAGCCCAAATTCAAGGCTATTTTGATATTCCCACAGACCATGTGTATGGTTCACCAGCTATTTTAGATTATTTATCAGCCAAAAACCTTGATGATTTGGTAGTTGTGTCTCCTGATGTTGGTGGTGTAGCAAGAGCAAGAGCATTTGCCAAAAAGCTCAACGATGCTCCTTTGGCTATTATTGATAAACGCCGTCAGGCACATAACGTGGCTGAAGTGATGAACGTTATTGGAGATGTTGAAGGGAAAACTGCTGTTTTGGTAGATGACATGATTGATACTGCGGGGACTTTAGCTGCGGGAGGTAAGTTGTTGCAAGAGGAAGGTGCTAAAGAAATTTATGCTTGTGCTACTCATGCTGTCTTCTCCGATCCTGCTGTTACTCGATTATCTAGCGGTGTGTTCAAAGAAGTTATTGTCACCAATACAATTCCTATTCCTAAAGAAAAACAGTTTGAGCAATTAACAGTTTTGTCTGTAGCAGGTTTATTAGGTGAAGCTATATGGCGTATTCACGAGGCTAGTTCTGTTAGCAGTATGTTCCGTTAGTATTGCTCGGTAAAGCTATTAGTTTTAGATTAAATAGGATTTATCTCAATTGAGATTCAACGAATACAAAACTCCCTACACGCTTATTGATTAGCTATGGGAGTTTTTAATAGGAACAGTTTAATTCCGTCCAATCAAATTCTTTCTGGAATAAACTAGATTTTGTTAGATTAAAACTTTAAGGGTGAATTGAGCCATCGGGTAATGTAGCACCTGTCAGTTTGACTGCGGTAAGTTTGACCATGATTTTTTTGTTAAAACCAACTTTTGCACCGCTTAAGTCTGCGCCACTTAAATCCGAGCCACTAAGATCTGCGCCAATAAGATTGGCTTCTTTTAAATTTGCTCCTCTTAGATTTGCTTGGAGTAGATTAGCCCCTTTTAGGTTAGCTCCCTGAAGGTTTGCTTCTTCTAAGACAATTTTGTGTAGGAAAGTATCGCTAAGGTCGGAATAAGATAAGTCAGCCTGGGATAAATCTCTGCCAGAAAAATCTTTTTCTTTAAAATTCGATCTGCTTAGATCTGCCCCTCTCAAATCTTTATAGTATGGTCTTTTGTAATTGCTTTCTGCTGGACGACTTGAGCCATAATTCCTGTCTGACTCACGAAAGTCTTGATAACCATCTCTAGTGCCAGAACCTTTATTCGAGCTTTGATTATTAGGATTGTTGGGAGAATAGTAATATGCTCGATAGTCCCAAGGTTTTCTTGATTGATAGTCTGTAGCTTGTCTGGAGTTAGTTTGATAATAGGATTGAGAGCGATGCCCTTGGCTAGCTTCGCAATCGCTTTTTCGGTAACTGCTACCAGAATAGGATTGACTACTAGCTCTATAATTGCTTTCTTGAGCAGAGGTGCTTTTGCTGTAATATTCTCGACGAGGGTATGTAGTCGATTTTGATTGGCTTGTAGCAGCAGCGGGTGCTTTACGATGTTGACGATGATAAGACCGTAAAGAATCCCTGGCTGCATTAATTTGCTGAATCTTTGCGACAGATTTCTGAACTAATCTTTCATTATCTTGAGGAACGCGATCTGGATGCCATATAAATACTAGGTCTTTATATGCTTGGTTAACTTCTTCTAGAGATGCACCTGGTTCTAATCCCAATACTTTATAGTGTTGTTCTAGATTTTGAATCACTATGGCAATCCTTCCTTTACTGCTATCTAAGTTTTACTTAAACTATCTGGATCTGATGGTGTTTAAATTTACTAATTAATTTTTATTTTAGAATAGTTGTTTCCAGAATCAAATGCCCTCATAATTTCTTATTATTATAAACATGAGTTTATTTTATGTAAGCTTCTAATTCGATTTGTAAATTAAACTATCGTTATTAAATAATTGTAATTAGTTGGTGAGCAATTTAAAAGTCGTTATATCCTACCTCTATGACGGTTAACCCTAATTCCCTCCAGGGCAGACTATAAAAATATATTATGTATCGATGTTTTAATTTTCATCACAGCGATGCCCGAACCTAAGCTCAACCAATCGTCAAATAAATCAAAATAGCTGAAACGCCTACCTAAATTTGCCAAGAGTAAATTCAAGTAAGCATTTTGTTAAATAAAAAATACAAGTTGTTAAAAGATACAAAGATCTAGAAACAATTAAACCTATTCAAAGTGAGGATAAATTTCCTCATCAAATAATTTACGAATTTTGTCTTGAAGTCCTGACTCTTTATCAATTAACTGAGCTACTAGCTCTTGATGATCGTCTTGGACACTATATTCCAACTTCTGGGGTGATTTCGCCTGGGCTAACCAAGTGGTGTGGGTAGTAAAGCCAATATTAAGCTTGGGATGACTCAGTTTGTATTTTGGTCCTTCATCTAGCTTATCTGCTTCAAAAATCCAAATCTCACTATTTTGTGACCATTCCGAACTATTGCTGGAATCTGGCTGAGATAAAAATAGATCTGAAGTTAACACGACCGCAGCAATATAACCATCTGTTTGGTCTTTAGCATTGGGGCGAGGAATAAATTGTGCTGAAGTACCTAGATGATTTTTAGGGAACTTATAATAGTTTTTGGGATCTATTTCAATTTTGGTGTCGTTTTTTCCATCAAGTCTAATTTTCAAGTGACATATGCTTGAAGGAATACCCTTATAAGCAATATCGAGAACTTCTTGCCAAGGAATTGAGCCTTGATAGTTTTTATATGCTGCAACGTTTCTTTCAGTAAAAGTTTCTGCCCAACATCCCCAATTGTTCCAAAAGATATCAGTGTATTTATCGGTAGATTTGGGGTCTAAACAAGCATAGAAAGCCGTAGACCAGGTCAAATCGCGATCGCTTACTATTTGGGGTTCTCCGACAACTTTTGCTGTCTCACCATCAATTACCCAACGTCCTAGACGACTAGCATCCATTGGACCGACTAAGTTACCTGATAGCTTATGTAAACGAGCAGTTAAGTCTGGATCGTCGTAGGTATAGTCGTGGTCGTTTAGATCGCGATCGTCAAAGACAGAGCGATCGACTATACGGATATATTCAGCCACATCTGTTCCTGATAAATGACTGATATGAGCCACAATGCGATCGCCATCATCATCATAATCGACCAAGAAATGAGAAAACTCAGGGGCGATTTTGACTTCTTTGGCAACAACTTTGGGGATATTTTTGGAAGGACTGCGAGAAATCCACCTGAAGAATTTATTGGTTGTGAGCTTTGCTGTTTTTAAGTCTTCTCGTTTGACAATATACAGCTTGGTTTCGGGAAATTGAGGATAATCAAGAAAATCTGCCAGAATAATCTTTAAATCGGTAGCTAAATAGTCCCTTTGATATGGCAGAAGATTCTCCATCGAAAACTTAAAAGATGTCTCTGCTAAAACCAAATATTTTTTAGTTAATCCAATCTGATGAATGGTTTGATCTATTTTAATCGAACGTTTGTTGGGTAAGACAAGATGCCATTTCCCCTTTATATCTACCTTTTTGCCATCCCAGGCAATTAGATGAACAAAATCATAACCTCCACCAAAAAACCTAAAGATTTTTTCTACTATCCCCGCAACACCAACCCCAAAGCTAATAAATTTGAGAGAGAAAGAATACAAGCGAGAAAACAGCTTTTGTAAGTCTTTAGGTAGACCAGAATTATTGATAGTCGAGTTTAGAGCAACTGTATTGCTCGCCCATCTCTCTTTTAATGAGCGAGGCAGAGCTAACATTGTCCAAATAGACTTACCAATATTTACTGTAAATATCTCTCCTGTCTTGGGGTCAGCAACAGGGTGAGCCGAACTCATTACCTGTTTAAAGGGATAAACGGGGACATTTCGGAGAAGATTTGACCAATCATCGTTTTTACCCACAGGAGTTAGTGTTTCTAAAGTCTCAGGATCGATTTCATAGGGTCTACCAACATCCCATGTCACCAAAAGGCGATCGCTTTCTTCATCGGTCAGTTTGAAGGTCAAAAAAGCCGTATTTAATTGATTACGAGAGCCTAATTTATTTAGAGATATCCGAGAAATTCCTAGATTTTGAAAGGCTAAAGATTGGTAGTCGCTATTGTTAGAAGTTGCTCTATCGGCATAATAACAAGGAGGTTTGAGAAAACTAGTCTTCAAAAGAGCAACTTCATTATCGAAACTAATTCGATAGACTAAACCATCTCCATTAAAAATAGGAGTCCAACCATCTTTAGTTACCCAAACTACTCGATCGCCTCCCTGGACGGTCGAAGAGTCTGGTGAACCAGCAGGACTGACTATAAAAAGATGTCCGTGTAATTCTGGAGGTAAGGTAGTTTTTTGATCGTTCTTATCTCTAACGTTTAATTTAATAGAATCAATAAATTCTTCTCGACTAACTGCCACAATGGTTTGAGGGAATTTTCCTGTGGCAGAATTGTCTGGTTCTTTGACCGTTGGCTCTGTGGGAGATGTATTCATGATGCAATTAAACAGAAGACTATAGGTAAACTTGCAGGTGTCTATGTTTACTAGCTTCTATACTTGGTTAGTTATGCAGAAAGCTCCATCAATGTAACAATTATTGATTTGAAGGTTTTTCAGAATCTTGCGGATTAAGTTGATTCTCCTGGAAAAAAAAGCGATCGGTAATCATGTGAGAAAGTAGACCCGCAGGACCAAAAAACAAGCATAAAATTAATGAATGAACTGTCCACATTTTCTTAGTCTGCCCTTCTAAATAAATCCATCTACCGACAAACACATCCATAGCTAAAAAATGAATAGTAACAACCAAAGCACCTCCTGGTTGTGAAAATAACTTAGCGTATTCAGTTAGTTGGGGATTAAACGCTCCTGTCAAAGAACCTGGATCGGAAGTGGTCAACAAAAAATAAATGTATAAAACACACAGGGGAACAAAGGGAATATAAGAACTTATGACTTTTTTGGTGATATTCCAATTGGGAAATAGAATCATTCCTAACCAAAGAACAGAAACATAGTAAATGCAAATATTAAATACTTGAGCTAAAGCCATAGTTTTTGAAATGAATGCTTGAGTGACTGTATTATAAATACTGACGAACTTTCTCGAAGTGCGAACTGAAGATTATTTATCTTAAAAACTCCTGAGAGCAAAAATTATGAAATTAGTATTGTTATTCTTTGCTCCTTGTTTTCCCTTTCTGGTTAGCTCTTTAGTACAGGCTCAAGTTACTGAAGATGGTACTCTCTCTACAGAAGTTAGTACAGAAAATAACAGCGACTTTACTGTCAATGCAGGAGAACAAAGGGGTAGCAATTTGTTTCATAGCTTTGCTGAGTTTTCCATACCTAACAATGGTTCAGTTTCCTTCAATAATGGGCTGTCAATCCAAAATATTATTACTCGTGTGACAGGTTCATCAATTTCCAATATCAATGGTTTGATTCAAAGCAATGGTACGGCTAATTTATTTTTAATCAATCCCAACGGTATTATCTTTGGTGAAAATGCCAGCTTGAATATTGGAGGATCGTTTATTGGCACGACTGCCGCAAGCTTGGTTTTTGAAGACAATACAGAATTTAGCACTAATCTGAATAATTCAGAACCATTGTTAACGGTAAGCGTACCTTTGGGTTTACAGTTTGGCACTAACCCTGGGGAAATTGTTAATCAAGCTAATTTTTCTATACCGAACCCTTTCGATCCTACTGGACAAGACCAAATCAAATTAGGATTGACCACCGCACCAGGAAAAACTCTCGCACTATTAGGAGGAGATATTACTTTTGATGGTGGTGCAGCTACGGCTTCTGGAGGAAACGTTGAATTAGGTAGTGTTGATGACAATAGTTTTGTTGTTTTGGAATCTATTTCAGAGGGGTGGAAAGCTGATTATGACAATGTAAGTCAATTTAGAAATATCAAACTAGACAACCTGGCTTCAATTGATGCTAGTGGAGAAGGCGCGGGAAATATCAATATTTTTGGAAAAAATATTCAACTGTTTAATGGTTCTGCTGTTACATCAAACACTTTAGGCGATTTGGATGGTGGAACAATTCAAATTCAGGCATCCGATTTAGTAGAAATCAATGGCAGCGATCGCACGGCAACAAAAATTGATTTCTTGTTGGCTGGAATAGAAATATTTTTACCCTTTGCTACTCAGGTTTCTGCTAACGCTTTAGGGGCAGGAAAAGCAGCAAACATTGAAATTTTTGCCAATGATTTACAAATAATTGATGGTGGTTCAATTGAGTTGCTAACTTTTCCTGACAGCACGGGACTAGGAGGCGACTTGTTTATTTCTGCTACAGGAAATATTAGTTTAACAGGCATAAGACCTTTAATAGGGGTAGGAGAAAATGCAGAAGAAATAATTCAAGCCGAAAATCCTTCCCTTTCTTTAGATGAATCTATTGAATTTAACCAAGCTAGCGGGATTACTAATTCTTCTGTCAGTGATGCCGATGGAGGAAATATAACAATTGAATCTCAAAATATACGTTTAGAAGATGGAACAGGAATCGGGACAAGTCCTTTTAGAAACGGTGATGCAGGAGATATTAATCTAACAGCACTTGAATCAATTGAAATTGCGGGTACTTCTCCTAGAACAAACAGCGTGGGAAGCGCGATTACGACTAATACTTTTGCTCAAGGAAATGCGGGAAATATCAACATTGATACTGGCAGATTATCGATTTTTGAGGGAGGAATAGTTGTTTCATCAACTTCTAGTCGTTGGTGGAGGAAACGCGGGAGACATTACTGTGAATAGTCAATCGATCGAAATAGATGGTATTTCTGCCAATAGTCAAAAGTCAAGTTTGCTGTCTTCTGAAACAAGAAATGAAAGTATTGGGGGAGATATTGTCATCAATACTGATAGTTTGGTTATTAGCGATCGCGGTATTTTAAATATAAGAGGAACTGGATCTGGTTCTCCAGGAAATCTTCAGGTCAATGCTAATTCAGTTAGGTTGAGCAACAATGCACAAATCACTGCTGAGAATGCTGCTGCGGTGGAGGGGGGAAACATCGAATTAAACATTGCAGATAGTCTGACTCTAGAACAAAACAGCCTAATTTCGGCTCAAGCTTTTGCTGATGCTAACGGAGGAAATGTCGATATTGAGGTCGATTTCTTGGTTGCTAATCCTAATGAAAATAATGATATCTTAGCAACTGCTATTCAAGGAAATGGAGGGAATATAACCATTGCAGGAGAAGGAATTTTTGGGATTATAGAAGGGGCATCTAAACCACCCAACTTAAGCAATGACATTGATGCTAGTTCTGAATTTGGCGCAGATGGAATAGTCAATTTTGACTTTCCAGAAATTAAAGATTCTGACTTTGAAAGTAAAATTTCTTTTAATGAGATTAAAGTCATAAATTTGTTAGGGAATAATTTGTGCAAAGCTAGTTTGGCTAGTAAGTACTATGTTATTGGTAAGGGAGGGATAGAATTCTCACCCGATCGCGATTTGAATATTCAAGATGGTTGGTCTGATTTTCGCTTTTTTGATGATGAAGTCGCCGAACTAGAAAAATCCCAGGTGGTAGAAACAGCATCCCCAGTTGGGGAAATCAAAACGATTCAAGGATGGTTTCAAGATAGTAAAGGACAAGTAATCTTAACTGCCAAACCAACCGTAGTTACTCCCCATTCCTCAGAATTACCTCATCCTAGTTGCAATACGAAAACAAGTAATCAATAATCAAACTATGGATATAATTTTGTGTCATCAAACCGTAGATTTTGATGCTTTGGGTTCGGCAATTGGCTTATCTCGCCTTAAATCTGGGGCGAAAATTGTTTTAACAGGAGGGGCGCATCCTGCGGTGAAAAATTTTCTCGGACTATATAGGGATGAGTTTTCTTTTGTGGAAATGCGTAGCATTCATCCTGAGAATATTGGCACGATTTATATTGTTGATACCCAAAAAAGCGATCGCCTGGGGGCAGCAGCAGAATGGTTCGATCTGCCCAACGTTACTAATATTGAGGTTTTCGATCATCATGTCGATCTCAAATCTGATATTGCCGTTACCAAGATTCATACCGAAGCAGTAGGGGCAATAACTACCTATATCGCCGAATTATTGCAGGAAAGCAAGGTAGATTTAACGGCGTTTGAAGCGACTGCAATGGCTTTAGGCGTTCATGTAGACACGGGTTCTCTAACCTTTGACCAAACCACTCCCCGTGATGCTAAAGCGATCGCCTGGCTGATGGAACAGGGTGCTAATGTTTCCATCGTTTCAGAATATGTCGAACCTGGATTATCGACCTCAGCTACAGGATTTACTAAAAGATGCTTTAGATAAGCTTGAAAGAACAACTATCCAGGGATATGCTGTGGCATCGGTATTACTACAGACGGATAAATTTGTTAATGGTTTGGCTACCCTCACCGCCAGATTAATTGACTTAACCGAAAGCGATGTCTTGCTTTTAGGTCATCAATATCAGATAAGCAAAGGTGAGAAATTAGTTGTTATCGGGCGATCGCGTTTAGCAGAAACTAATCTCAATCAGCTTTTCAAACCTTTCGGTGGCGGGGGACACCCCCAAGCTGCTTCCATGTCTACCCAAACAGATGATGCACAACAACTATTTAATGAATTAGTTACTCAGCTAGAATCACAAATTCCCCATCCTCCCACTGCAAGAGATCTAATGTCTTCCCCTGTAAGAACAATTCGCCCCGACACTACTATCGAACAGGCGCAAAGAATTCTATTTCGCTATGGTCATTCTGGGGTATCGGTAGTTGATGAAAGCGATATTTTAGTGGGAATTATTTCCCGTCGCGATTTAGATCTAGCTCTCCATCATGGTTTTAAACGCTCTCCTGTCAAGGGCTATATGAGTCGTAACTTAAAGATAATTACGCCCGATACCACATTACCCGAAATACAGTCTTTGATGGTCACTTATGACGTGGGTAGACTACCCGTAATTGAGTCTGGAGAATTAACGGGAATTGTTACTCGTACTGATGTTCTACGCCAGCTACACGATGGAAGCAGTGAAATAGCCGATACCTCAAGCAAAGCAAATTTAAAGACTCGTTTATTACCCACTCTTCAAAATCGTTTAGAATCTGCCATTTGGGAGTTACTGCAAAGGGTAACTAGTGCAGCCCAAGACAAAGGCTGGAATCTTTATTTAGTAGGTGGTGGTGTGCGAGATGTATTGTTAACAGATGAAAACGAACCCTTACTATTACAGGATATTGATTTAGTTGTTGATGGTTTTCATCGCTCTGCCGACGACCGCGCTGGAGTAGAATTAGCAGCAGTAATTCAAGAAATGTATCCCGATGTCAGCCTCTCTATACATGGTGAATTTCAAACGGCAGCTTTGTCATGGCATCAAGATCCGCTCTTTAGCAATCTTTTAATTGATATTGCCACTGCGCGGACTGAATTTTATCCCTATCCCACTGCTAATCCCCAAGTAGAAGCTAGTTCAATTCGTCAAGACTTGTATCGTCGAGATTTTACGATCAATGCCCTGGCAGTGCGTCTCACTCCTCCCAAACGCGGAGAATTTTCTCGTAAAGGAGACTTACTAGATTTTTTTGGCGGTTTAATCGATTTAGAAGCCCGCCATATTCGGGTGCTTCACCCCAATAGTTTCATCGAAGATCCGACTCGTATTTATCGGGCAGTTAGATTTGCAGTGCGTCTTGGCTTTACCATTGAGCCTCAAACAGAAGAGTATATTGACTATGCCATTAAAAGTGGCGTATACCAAGAATTAAGAGTAAGCGATCGCGCTTCACCAGCCCTAACTACTAGACTTCGTGCGGAATTGAAATATATTCTTCAGGCGAACTATTGGAAACCTGCTTTGAAATTACTAGCTAAGTTAAACGCTCTTAGCTGTTTGCATCAGGACTTAGTTTTAACTAAAGCTTTAGCTTGGCAGGTTGCTTGCGTATCTCGTTGGTTATTTTACATAGACATTCCCAATGCCCAACCTTGGCTAATTAGATTGGAAATACTTATTGCTCATTTAGCACCCAAGGACAGATTAGAAGTAGCGCAAAATTTACAGCTACCCAAAGATAGTTTACAAAGATTGGAGCAGCTAGAAACATTAGAAACAGAAATTGCACCCGAACTATCAAACTCAAATTCCCCTAGTCAAATTTATCAGTTGCTACAGCCATATAAACCTCTGACGCTAATTCTTTTTGCAGCCAAAGGTGATAAAAATATTCGTCGTTTTGTATGGCAACACATTACCAAGTTATCTCAGGTAAAACCGTTACTTAACGGTAATGATTTGAAAAACATGGGCTTTAAACCAGGAAAATTATATAAACAAATACTAGACGATGTTTTGGCTGCAACTTTGGATGGGAAAATAAGCGATCGCCCTACTGCTGAAGAATATGTCCTAGATCGTTACCGATTGAACATCAGAAACTATTAATTCTCCATATTAAAATAAGCGTTCAGAATTAGTAATTCATCGTACTACTTATTTGTCATTTAAATAAAGTAGTTTTTAATATGTAAAATATTTTCTTCAAAACTTAGACTTTTCATGGTTTCGGAGATTCCAACGCGATCGCAATTCCTCGATGTGCATATTCTCTTCATCTTTTTTTAGATGACGGGGACTACTTTCAAAAGACAAAGAAGAGGGTAGAGAATCTTTTCCATATTCAGCGTTTATAAAAGATTTTATCTCTGCGTAAGACGGGATGAGAGGATCTTTGCTACCAATTTCTATACGTTCATGTTGTTTCAAGGCTGTGGAGAATAAACCCGTACCGTCATCAAAGAATCTTTCTGAAGTTTCTCCATATTTTTCATAAGGATAGAAAGATAAATCCCACGGTGCCTGTTGGCTTACCCAAGAAACATAAGACCAATATTCGCTAAAAGTACTAAACTCATTAGCCGAGCGCATCATCAATAATAGCCAATGCTCGTTACTTTCATAATATTTATTTACCTTGTCTGCAAATGACTTAAGATGCTCTTGTTTAAACCACATATGGTGGGGAACAAAAGTTCCTTCATCGTTGGTTAAAGCATCAACTCCCAAGACGGAATTAATCCAAGTTGACCATTGAGAAACTATGCCAGGATTGCCCCAGTCTTTATGTTGGAGTAAAGCAAAGCTATGTTTAGTGTTATCGTCCTGCTGCTCAATTAAATCCCAGGTGTCTACAGGAAGCAAATCGCTATCCCAAACTATATACCATTCACTCAAATCATCAATCCCTTCAAATGCACCAAGCTTTAACAACTGCTGATAAAACCAACCAGGAGTATATAAAGATTTTTCTAAATTGATTTCTGCACATACACGATCTTTGGTTAGATCGATTGACTGGAAAAAGATTTCTTCCTCGTAGACGTATAAAGGAGCAGTTGACCATTCTGAAGATATTTCTCGGAGCGATCGCGCTTGACTGGCAGGGGCAATGACATAAATTGCCCTTGGTTGATAATGGGTCGTAAGACCCTCCAAAACCGCCCGTGTATTCCAACGTATTTGGTATAGAGGGATAACAATATCGAATACTTCTCGAAACATGAATTTAGAGATATTACTCATTTAACACAAACTATAAGTCAGTTTGCTAAATAAATAAACCTCTACCCTTTTTTTTCTTCTGGATATAAAGAGTTTTCTAAATTACTTTTAATAAACTTATAGCCAATCAAAAAATTTAGACAGCAGATAAAGTGGCAGAAGAATTAGAGCGTTCTACTTCGCGATCTGCTGGAGAATGAGCTACTGTAGATGGATCTTCTAATCCGACATCACTACATAGAGGATCGATTCCTAAACCATTACGGGGATACTCAGCACAAATCTGCTCGTACTCATCAATCGCCTGATAAAGCTCTGCCTGAGTCAGGGAATTAAGATAGTCACATTGACCAATTTCGTTTCTGGGTAATGGAGCAACCAAGTTTCCACCGCGTTTTTGCAGTATCTTAACTTGAGAAGACCATAGAGTTTCTTTTTTGTGCATAATGTCATGCCACAAGCTTAAGCCAAAGGAACTAATGAGACGCATAATGCGGTGCATTTGTGCTTCACTAATCCAATTTAGGCGATAACTCATGTAAGCTCCAAATCCCATGCCGATTGCTACTGCATGACCGTGTAACAGTCCTGCCTCTATTTCAAATCCAGGCGACCAAGTATGACCATAGGCGTGGGGACGACATTGATGAGTTTCATACATATTGTCGTATTCTGCTGCTACATAGCTGCGTAAAGCTGCCCCTAAAATCTTTTGAGAAAGAGCATTTATTTCATCTTCTGCTTCACATCCAACTGTTGCAAAACGAGTTGTAATTAAGTCTGCCCCTGCTTTTTCTAGGTCTTCAAATAATTCTGCGTCTTTAGTTACAGCCATCTTTACGATTTCTATAATACCGTGACGCAACCATCCTTCTTTAAGGGTTTTGAAGAAAAAGCGATCGGTAATTGAAAGAATTGGTGGATGATAAGCACCAAAGAGATTTTTATAGCCAAAACCATCGCAACAGGTGCGAGGAGAAGGTCCTGCATCGATGCCTGCCACAATTGATGTCGATAGCATGACGTAAGGGGTATTGCGATGATAAAGAGCGCAAGCTAGTCCACCCGTATCAGCTAAGACTCCACCACCTACAATTAATACTGGCTCATTACGAGACACCCCAAGATTTTTGAAGTCTCCCAACATTTTTTCAACGGTGTAAATACCTTTATCTACTTCCATTGCACGATATACCAGCTTTTCTAGCTTGATACCGTGATAGTCAAAATAATGTTCGAGCTGTTCGCTATAGTAGCGATTAACGTTTTGATCTACTAGGCAGACGCAACGTCCATGAGAAACATATACATCTCTCAAAGCCAATTGTTCGTGGTTGAGAGAGTTGTCAATTACTCTGACAGAAGTAAAGGTACTTGAGCTGACTACTGCTTCGATAACTCGATCGTCATCAGTACTTTCGACAAAACCACGACTTTCTCTAAAATTAGAGGTGGGATAAATCGCATGAGGGTTTTCTATAACCAAACGCGCTGCTAAATCTTGATAAAACTCTTTGTCTTCAGTATTGAACAGACAGTCTAATAGCTTGTTATTTTTGATTTCCGACTCATGTATTCTATTGGCAAATAGATAAAACTCATTTCCTACTTCTGGATCGAAAGAGGAACACAATTGAGCTAGTAAACCAAAGAAGTTACTTAGAGAAAGATTCAGACAACTGCGAAGCTTACGACAGGCGGATAATCCTTTTACAGCTTGGGCGGTCGCAAACTCTTTACCCAATTCTTCTGAAAATGCTGGACTATCAATAAAAGCAAGCAGCAAGCTTTTAAATTCCTTGCTGCAACAAACAGCTTCTACGGCATTATTCAAATTTTGATAAGCCAGAGGCTCACAGTTAAAGGTGGAGATAAAAGCCTTAACTGCCGAGGTAGTCTTTGTCATTATTTATTCCGAAAGAAACGGTATGTATAGTATTGATTTGAGGTTTTGAACGCACCCTCTTCATTCAAATTAACATAACTTCTTAAATTTTTAAAGAACGTCTTAAATATTAAGGTTCAGTTAACTTTTATGGTAAGAGAGTAGATTTGATAATGTTTATTTCATTTGTCAAAAATTTATTCTTGAAAAGCTGAAATTGCTTTAGCTTCTTCGATTCTAAAAACTGCGCCAAACTTACTAAAGCTTATTTAGATCGAGTGCGTTATCCGCACTAGGATATATATTTGACAATAAGAATAGGGACAAATACTATTAGCATTTGTTTATTCAAATATGCAACATGATATTAAAACTTAGCCGAGTCTAAAATTTGGACGAAAAGATATATGAGATATTCAAATATTGATTAGCAGCGCAATTATTTAAGATGAAGAAATTAAATTGATTCTTGCGGTTGATTAAAAACTTTTGAAAATCAAAATATCTAGACTGTGTAGTTTATGGCTCCAGGCTTAAAGTCGGCATAGTTCGTAATTTCTATTTGTTTATGCTTACTATTACCTTAGATTTTGAACAGCAAAAATTGTCTCTCTCTACAGACAGGGGTATTGACAACATATATTTACAAGAACGTAAATGGAAATCGATTACTTTATGTTTCAAAGAACAAAAATTTAATCTCTCTATAGATAGAGGTATTGACGCCATATATTTACAAGAACGTAAACGAAAATCAATTAGAAATAGCCAAAAGTGTTATTCACTGCTCATTACTAAGCTAAAGTAAGACCTTAGCATACATATAGTATAGTATCACAAAGGTTTAACTCGGAGGATACATTTATATCAAACTATTGCACGTATATTAGTTTAGGATCATTTACATCTACCTTTAGTCTAAAAAATACTATATCGTGAAGCATTTGAAATCTCCAAATCAATATTCTCAACTTGGAAAGTGGCAATGTGTTAGTAATTGCGGAGCTTGTTGTAATCTTACTCCAGAAGATAGACCAGATTTGGCAGAATATCTATCAAAAGAAGAATTAGATACATATATGAGTATGGTGGGGGAAGATGGTTGGTGTACGAACTACGATCGCAATACTAGAAAGTGTCAGATTTACGAACAACGTCCCCGTTTTTGTCGAGTAAAACCCGATAATTTTACCGATATGTATGGCGTGGAAGTCACTGAGTTTAATGAATTTGCGATCGCCTGTTGCCAACAGCAAATTGGTGGAGTTTATGGTGAAGATAGTGAAGAATTAGCTAATTATAATTCTTTGGTAGTTGATAGCTAGTAATTATTTATTCGATGTTTTTTCATCAATCATTTTGGTAACAACACAGGCTATTTCCCAAGCAGAAGATACGATTAAAAAGTCAATGATTTTGTTTGTCCAAACTGGTAAGCTATAAATTAGCTCGGTGTTGTAGTGCAGAAACATTTTGATAAAAACTACAGCTATAGCAATGGCTAAATAAATTTTATAAAATCTATTTTTAAATACATAAACAAAAGAAAATCGCCTGGCTTTTCTGAAAATTTTATATATTTTACTGAATAATTTGGATAGAGTATTAAGCCTGGTTTTATTTTTAGTAAGCTGGCTCGTTAAAATATTTGCCAAACTGTTTTGATTTATCAAAACAACGATTAAAATCAAGATAATTATGAATAAAGTAATTTCAATCAGTGTCATGAAAATATTTTAGTAAAAGCGCATCGAATATTTCTTGAAGTAAATCAAAGTTTATAGTATTTCTTTAATTGGAGAATCATGAATTACTACTGACTACTGACTATATGCGAAGCACCAAGGATACAACTTGTTAAAACAAAAAAAGCCGTATCATCTTCCTCTACGTAAATCGTAGATTGCCTTTTCTGCTATCCAATTAGGTGAGCGATGGCTATTTTTTTTAGAGATACCCATTAATAGTCTATTGGCAGTTTTGGGGTCATTAACTAATCGTAATAGCTGACGACGTAATTTGGGACTGACGCGATCGAGCAATGCACTATTATATTTGTTCTTAATTGGTTGAAAATTAGATTTTACACCTCTGCGAGATTGAAATACTTGCCAAGATAGTGCGCCCATACCAATTAGGCTAGCAAAGAAAACAATTTTAGTTAAGTTATCTTCCGATTCCCTATTCGAGATATTCAATGCTATCTGGCTATCTTTACTCAGCAGCAAATCATTGCTGGCTGGTTGAGCATTAGCGGGTGTTGCGATCGCAAATATTTTCAGCCATAAGGTAGCAAATACAGTAACTATAGAAGTGTAAATAGAGATATTTTTATTCATCAGCTGGGTATCTTTCTAGTATATTATTTGTCTAAAAATCAATTTAAATAGTTATTACGAATATAATTTCAATTATTTAGCAATTGCTATTATAGATAAAATTCATTTCTTTCATAACCAGAAAAATACTGTCTTTTTCTTGTTTACAACTATCTAAGTATTATTAATAAATTTACCCTAGCTCGATTGAGCTAAAATATTGTTGCTTTGTAAACAACATTTTTAAATAAATCAGGATTTATTGTTTATGAGCATGAGTTTTTAGCCCTTTTTGGTAGTAGCTGTTTTTTTGCGCGATTATAATTTAGCTAACTCATTTTTTAACTTACTTATCAATATTCTTTTAACTAGTAGCTACTAACAAAGCGTTTGACTGTATCGCATTAAAATCAGAACTGCTATGATGTCTCAATATAATAATCTGATAAATAATCTTCGTAGTTTATTGGGAGCTTTGGAAATTGAGCAGGTATCTTCCCTTTATCAAGATACTATTGCAATTTGTAGCTTTCTAGAAAATCCTGTATATCGCATTGCTGTATTTGCTCCTTTCAATCATGGCAAATCGACTTTACTCAATGCCCTATTAGGAAGTAAAACATTACCAATAGATTTAATTCCGACAACTGGTGCTGCTATATGTGTTAATTATGGGGATGATTTATACACGGTAATTAATTTAAAAGATGGTACACAAATCAAACAAGAAGGAATTAAAATTCTCAAAGAGTATGCTACTTTAGATGACGATCGCACCCTCGACAGTTCCTATAACGGGGGGAACCCCCGCAACGGACTGTCTCGCCTAATGAAAGATGAGGTAGAAGAGGTAAAAGTATTTTGCGATCACCCTTGGTTGAAAACTGGCATTGAATTTCTCGATCTTCCTGGTACTAACGATCGCGAAGCACAGAATAATTTGGTGCGAGATAAGTTACTTAGCGCAGATTTAATTATTCATGTTTTAGATGCTCGTAAGTTAATGACTCTAGAAGAAAGAGAACATTTAAAAGATTGGCTACAAAATAGAGGAATTACTACTGTTATTTTTGTAGTAAACTTTCTCAATTTGCTAACTCTAGAAGAACAGCAAGAAGTAAAAAATCGTCTTTATTTTGTTGCGGAAAGTTTTCGCTCTAGTTTACCTTCAGGAATTAGTAACATTTATTGTGTTGATGCTTTGCCTGCATTAAGAGCAAGATTAAAAGGAAATGAAGCCGATGCTAAGAAGACAGGAATTGTTAGCTTGGAATCAGCACTACAAAGCATAGCTAGTTTAGACCAACCAATACAAAATAAACTACCTCGTGTAGTGAGAATCTCTAATAATCTGATCGATAAAGCTAGCTTAAAAAAGCAAGAAATCGAACTGAAGTTATCAGCTAAACAAAGTAGAGAAGATAATCAAATCCAAGTAAAAAAGAAAGCAGAAAAATTAATCCAACAAAGTTTTGAGCGTAGTCTTTCAGACTTTCAGAGATGGCTTTATTTGCCTAAGTTGCTATCTAATTATCAACCTTCATTAGCGATCGCCTTGCAGCAGATGAGATTTGATGAATGGCTGGAATCTGAGTTTAAATTAGACGTATTTAAACAGCAGCAAGCAATTAATAAATGGGTCGATCGGGGTAGTGATTTTTTCCAGTATAGTAATCCCCAATTATTAGCTATTGATTTCCCCGATCCGCCAATAATTGAAATTCCCGAACGTAATTTAGATGAACAAGTAGGCAACGATTCTACTTACAAATTCTATATCCCTCAAGAATTAAATTTTCTCTTACGAAAAAAAACTGGTGCTGTGGTGTTAGGAGGTGCAAGTTATCTAATCAATAAAATTGCTACCAAATCTCAGGAAAAAAATAGTAATTCAACAAATAAGACAACTAAAATATCTGCTCAGATCTATGTAGATGCAGCAGAAACTTATCTAAAAAATTTTAGCAGCCAAGCCAATATGACGATTAAAGAATATGAAAAAAAAGCTCGTCAATATATTACCTATATTCCAGCAATTAATACGAACCAAACTACCAGCGAGTATTACCAATTGGAGCTACTAAACAATTTAATCAATAACTTACAAAGCGAAATAGATTTATTAAGCGAATAGCTATTGGAAAGCCAACAGCTAACAGCTTCAAAACAAATAAACTAGTAAAGCCAAATTTTTCAACTATCTTCAAAGATCTTTTCTAAACCCTTCCCCTTGCTGTAATCTCTTCTTGGAATTATCAGGTTTAATTTCCAATTCCTGAGTGGCTGGAGTGTCAACTTCCAACTCCAAAACAGACTGTTGCATCATTAGATATGCGCCGACTCCTATTACACTAACCAAGATTAAAGCGATCGCTATACCCGAAATACTGCTATTTTTAGATTTGACTGGCGATCGCACTGTAGACTTAGAGTTAATTACCGTAGCATCAAGTTCACGATGGCTTTTAGTAGCTGTAGAGAAACTACCATGATTAACAATTGATGCCGGCTCAGGTAACTGCACAAATTTCGCTGGTTTAGAAACATCTGTTGTAGTCGTAATAGATGTGTGGACAAGAGACTGTGCATTAGTCAAAGACTGTACCTTGGTAGCTACAGAAGGTAGCTTGTCTAAAGCCTGTAAAACATCTTTTGCTGTTTTATAACGATCTTTAAAGTGATAGCGCGTCATGCGAGTTAATATCGCAGACAACTCTCTACTTACCTTTGCTGAAGACTCCCAAATAATTTCTCCCTCATCATCTTCTGGTAAATCTAGGGGAGCAATTCCTGTTAAAGCTTGAATAGCAATTATACCTAAGGCGTATATGTCGCTGGTGGGACGGGGTTTTCCTCTGGCTTGCTCTGTTGGCATATAGCCCTGTGTCCCCACCGCAATGGTTAACTGACCAAGATTAGTCTGTTGTCCTTGAAGTACTTGTTTGACCGAGCCAAAATCCACTAAAACTAACTTATCATCGGATTCACGGCGAATGATGTTATCAGGCTTAATATCACGATGAATTACTCCTTTCTCATGGACAAACTGTAAGATACTCACAGCATCCTGCAAAAATGCGATCGCTTGTGATTCCAACCACTTTTTACCCAAATCTAACTCTTTGGTAAGAGTTGCACCCTCAATATATTGCTGTACTAAATAAAACTTCTCTTCCTCTTCAAAATAAGCCAAAAGCTCGGGAATTTGCCGATGATGTCCCAAATTATGCAAAGTAGAGGCTTCTGTCTCGAACAAGCGTCTCGCTATAGCCAAAAACTGTGGATCTGAGCGACTGGGATGTAGCTGTTTAACCAGGCAAGTATCTCTTCCTGGTAGTTGAGTGTCTTCTGCCAGATAGGTTCTGCCAAATCCTCCTTCTGCCAGGTACTCAATAATTTTATAGCGAGAGCCGACAATCTTTCCCTTCACAATTGAGGTTTGGTGATAATGAGAACACAGTAATATTTTAATATTAAGTAAGCAGTTTTTATCACAATAGAATATTAATATATGGAGTGAACAAACATCTAACTGTTCCAATTGTGTAATTAAAACGGCACAATAACTATAGTAAGTCTTCGCACTTGACACCATAGTGGTTGGAACAGGGCGATCAAATTAGAGGTAAGTAAGATTGGACGAATCATATCAAGAATATATTAATCGAGTGGCAAGGTTGACCTTACCAACTGCCTGTTCAATGCAGCTACAAACTATTCAACATTCTCCTAAGTTTGTTGAAGGAAAACCAGCTTCTTTTCCTGGTTATAGTGTCATTACACCTCCTACCGAAGAAGACACTCTCAACCAAGAATTTTATCAACAGATAGAAACTATCCAGCAGCAGCTATCTCAGCAGCTAGAAAACGATTTTTTTATTCCCCTCCCCGCAGCAAGTTTTCACTTCACTTTGGCTGACTTGATTTGGGATGAAAGTTATCGACAGGTAGTTGCAGCCAATAAAGACTTCGATCGGGCGTTGCAAGAAGAAATTAAAGCCAGTTTCCAACAATACCAAGAGTCCATCTCCAGCAACAAACCCATAACTTGGCAATTATGGGGAGTTCTAGCTCGACCAAGGGCGATTATGGCTTGTTTAGTCCCGAAAGATCAAGAAAGCTATGATTCAGTAGTTCAATTACGTCGTTTTCTTTACCAAAATTCAGGCTTGATTGGTTTAGGAATAGAGCAGCAATACGACCTAACAGCCCATATTACTTTAGGTTATTTTGATAAAATACCACCTAGTTTAAATCGCGATCGCCTTTGCATTGTCATGTCTCAAATTAACGATCGCCTTTTAGAAAGTGAACTCCCCGTGTTTACTGTTAAAGAGGCTCAATTACGCAAATTTGACAATATGGTCGATTATCATCGTCAACCAGACTGGGCAACGGTCAAATTTGGGGTGTAATGGAAGATTTTTAGTGAATATCTTCTAAACTATGAGCAATCCTTTAAATCACCCTATTGTCGAACAAAGTTTTGCCATCATCGATCGCGAGGTGGCAAAACATAAGCTAAATCCCCAAGAATACGCGATCGCTAGAAGGGTAATTCACGCCACGGCTGACTTTGAGTATCTCAATCTATTGCGTTTCAATCGTGATGCGATCGATTCGGGGATAGCAGCCTTAAAAGCGGGAACCCCCATTATTACCGATGTGACGATGGTTAAGCAGGGTATTCGTAGTTTAGTGGCAAAAACCTTTAATAATCCCATAATTGCTGCGATCGACTTGGCAAAAACCGCCGATTCTGGAAAGACGCGCACCGAAACAGGTTTACTAAAATGTTGGTCACAATATCCTACTGCGATCTATGTGATTGGTAATGCACCAACTGCACTTTTAGCTTTATGTGAACAGGTCAATCATTCTAAAACAAAACCAAGCTTAGTTATTGGAGTGCCTGTAGGCTTTGTTTCGGTAATCGAATCTAAACAAGCCTTGACTCGACTAGACATCCCCCAAATAGTCATTGAAGGTAGAAAAGGAGGCTCTCCCGCAGCAGCTTCTATTCTCAATGCTCTTTTAATTTTGGCATCAAAATAAAATCTTAGTAATTTAACTACTTAAAATGCACAATCTTGAGGAAGAGGCTCAACTGATTCAAGGTTAGCAGCAAATTCCTCAGATAATGTAGTTGCTGCAAAACCCGATGCCACTGTTCCTTGTTGTGCCAGTGGACTATAGCCATCAGGAGACATATGTACCCTAACGATAACTTCTTGTTGGGGTTCAATTGCGACTGAGCCTCCTGTACGTTTAAAAGGCTGTTCGTCTACGTGGCTATGAAGCAATACGCGACGGTAGATTAATTCTCCCTCTGGAGTAATAACTTCCCACCAATCAGCATAGCGATCGCAGCCAGTATCGGGACTATTGACTGTAACTGCAAAGGTATAGCTATTGGCTTTTCCCGTTGCGTCTACTTCCATAACTTTAGCAGTCGCCTTTTCGCTCATAACGGTAGTTTCTTTGGTTGGTAATATTTCAGATTGACCTATAGCCGAGCATCCACTAAGCATTAAAATCAGAATTAGTGCTATTTTGAGCATAATTTTGAGAAATCTTTTAGCAATTTATAAAATAGAATTTAACAGGCGATCGCCTTCAGGAATAAATTCTCTGTATTTATATTTGAGTATATTTAACTGGGGTTGAGTTAGAATTCCTTCCATATAAACTCGCTGCTGGGTTGTAACTCCCCGCCCGATGATATCGCAAGCCTTATTACCCAGGCGATCGCTTATTGATAGGGATGCACCACTACTAACTAAAAGTTCTACAATTTCTATTCTAGAATTGCCCGTAGCGTACATTAATGCTGTTTTACCGTCTAAGGATTGAGCATCAATTTCCGCCCCAGCATCAATTAGGTGCATAATAATTTGCAGCTTGTCATTTGTTGGTCGAGCATCTTGAATACCCAAGATAGCTGTTTTCATCAAAGGAGTAATTCCTTTACTGTCTTTGAAATTGGGATTTGCACCATGGATTAATAACAATTTGACGATTTCTGGCATACACCAAATAATTGCTATATCTAGAGGAGTGCGCCCAGCATTATCTTTAAGATTAGGATTAGCCCCATACTCTAACAAAAGCTGCAAACATTCTCGATTAGCTGTGACGTGATGAAGAGTTCTAGAGCGATTGTTAGCACTACCTTGGGGTAAGGCAAAATAATTCTTTTTGAATGTAGAAAATATTAGAGGAATGCCAGGTTTACCCTTGATTTCTGCATTGGGATCTGTCTCTTGTTTTAGCAGTTTTTCGACAGCAGTAATATTATTAGTCGCGATCGCTGAGGTCAGCCTTGATTCTTGTTGACGCAAACTTTTTATGGCTTTATTTATAACCTTAAAAACTATTTGACTCATAATCTTTAATTCAACCTTTATCAGGATAAAAAGTATTATAAGGCAAAATTAATTGAGCAATTGTAGCTAATTATTAGTCATCAGTAAACGAAAGCACAATTTAAAGTCTCACCCTACCTGCACGACAATCTTTTAACCACAGTTGAACACCTTGTCCGATAATGCCATCTGTCGTTTCTCTTGGGGGTGCGGGAGGTTTAGTTTCTTTGGAGTTACCAAAACGGGAGAACATCATTACTGTCTGCCAACCAAGATCGGTTTGAGTTAGAAACAGCCAATGATAGGTTTGAATATTAGTAATTTTATTGTTTTTATACTGCCTTTCTAAAACTGTAAAAAAGACTTGTTGGGGGTCTTCATCGTCAATCGGATTGTATTGAATTCGTGGTAATTCTAGCGGTTCAAACTCAGCTTGACCAGCAGTAATAATAAAATTTCTAATTCCTGCCTTTCTGTTTTCTCTTTGAGTTCTTTGAATTACCCTATTGCTGTAGTTAGGTAAATCTTTTAAGAGTAAAGAAGTCAACTGTTTTAAATCATCAGGACAGCTTAAACTGTCCCCAGTATCACTACGAACCGACTCGATCGGAATTATTAAAAATAAAACTGCTGCTAATATATGCGATCGCCAGATCATAATTACTGATTACTGATTATTGTACAGACAAGGTATACCTTGTCTTTAACGATTACCGATTGTCAGGCGATCGCTGATATGTTTAAGAAACCAAACGAATAAACTTCTTCTTGCCTACTTGTAGCACTTTTCCCGCTAAATCATCAGGGCGATCAAAAGCAAGATTAACATCATTCAGGCGATCGCCTTCTAAACGAACAGCCCCACCTTGAATTTGTCGTCTTCCTTCTCCGCTGCTTTTACATAAGCCACTTGCACCCAAAATGTAAAATAGCTTGGCGGGAAATTCTACCTCTGATAAAGAATATTCCGCAACATCTCCCCCTGTAGTATTGCCCTCAAGCACAATTTGTTCGGCGGTTTGCTTAGCTTGGAGTGCAGCATCTAGCCCGTGAAATTGGGATGCAACTTCAATGGCTAATAATTTTTGTGACTCTCTGGGGTTATCGGGTAAAGAATCTAGATCGATCGAAGTCAACAATTCAAAATAATCATTGAGCAAACGATCAGGAGTTTTTTCCAGCTTAGAGTACATCGATAAAGCATCTTCACTCAGCCCCACATAATTACCCAGGGACTTAGACATTTTTTGTACTCCATCTGTCCCCAACAAAATAGGTAACAACAAGCCAAACTGAGGCGTTTTATCAAAGTGTCGTTGTAAATCTCGTCCTACTGCAATATTAAACTTTTGGTCTGTTCCACCTAACTCTACATCCGCCTCTACCGCTACAGAGTCGTAACCCTGCATCAAAGGATATAAAAACTCATGGAGAAAGATTGGCTTTTCTTGTTTATAACGCTCGGCAAAACCTTCTTTCGCCAACATTTGTCCCACTGTCATAGTGGCCAGTAATTCTTGAATCTGAGCCAAATCCAGCTTACTCAACCACTCAGAATTGTAGCGAATTTCCAAGCGATCTGGAGTATCAAAATCAAGAATAGGACGAAGCTGATCTAAATAGCTTTTAGCGTTGGCTTTAACCTCTTCAGAGGTCAACTGACGACGAACATCGGACTTTCCTGTAGGATCGCCTATTTGTGCCGTAAAATCCCCGATAATGACTACTGCGATATGCCCTGCATCTTGAAAAGCCCGTAACTTACGAAAAGGAATACTATGACCGAGATGAATATCTGTTCCTGTAGGGTCGATACCTAGCTTAACTCTTAGCGGTTTATCACTTTGATTAATTCGCTCAATTAAATTTTCGTTGCTACTGTTTGAATCTTGGCGATCTGGAAAAATTTCACTTGTCCCTCTGTGTAGCCAATCAAAGTTTTTATCTGAATCTGATGACATCGCCAATTACCAATTTAAACCCACTTACTTGAACGTTTAGAATACCAAAGTATCAAACTATCAGTACTAAATCTAGAGATCCTCGATTGTTAATCAATCAGTGACAAATGATAAATGGTAATGGTAAATGATAAATGACAAATCATAAATGATAAATGATATGCCCTCTGGTACGACTCACGATCGCATTACTCTTTGGACACTACCTTGGGTATCGAGTATTACCTATGGTTTGACTAATAATGGAGACTTGACCTTACTTCTTTCTGGCGGGTTTTTGTTTAGCGGTTTAATGTTTGGTCCCGATTTAGATATTCGTTCGATACAGTTCAACCGTTGGGGCTTGTTGCGAGTGATTTGGAAACCATACCAGAAACTAATGCGTCATCGCTCTTTATTTTCTCATGGTCCTATCCTGGGGACTTCGATTAGGGTTTTGTACTTGTTTCTTTTTATCGCCTGGATTGCCATTTTTCTAGTGGGCTTGGCACAATTGTTTTTTGGCTTTACTTGGAATTGGCAAGATTTTGTGGAAAATCAGTTTCATTTATTACTCAACGAGCGTTATAGAGAAACCGCTGCTATTTTTATTGGTTTGGAATTAGGTGCAATGAGCCATAGCATCAGCGATTTGATTGGCTCAAGCTACAAAAAACGTCTTAAAAAGAAACAGTCAAAAAAAGTTAAAACCACGAAAATCAAGCGGTGAATAATTACTAACTTTAATTGCTGATTATCTTACGGACGAACCAGGTCACGTCTCTAACTAATTTGCAAAATGCTCAAACCAAATAAAGTCCAACCACATAGAGAACCGATCGCAAACATGAGCGATCGCCCTATGGGAAAATTGATAATATAAAATACCGAATACAAGGAGCGAGCTACTAAAAAGGCGATCGCAGCAATTCTCGCCCAATCTGAGGTAACTCCAGTGCTATAAGCCATCAATGCAGCTAAACCATAAATGGTCAAGGCTTCAAAGCTATTTTGATGCGCCCAGGTAGCTCTTTTGGCATAGTCAGGCAGTTTATCAAACATCGCCCTAGGTGCAGACTGGTCGTAGCCACCCTGTAAACGCCCCCAAGCAACAATTAAAAAAGGTGCGTAGGTCAATATTACTGCTCCCACTATAGAGTAGAGCAGAATTGGGCTAACGGATAAATTCATGTGTTTGGTTTTTGCTAATTGTTTAGTCGAAATAAAACAGAGTGACTATTTTGCGTAAGTCTTCTGCTTCGGCACAAGTTTTTAGCAAAGTATTACTATCGTGAAAAGCAAAGCAAATTAACTGGTCACAACGAGCAATAATTTCACTATTGCACAATGCACTAGCTTCCCCTAGAGATAGGCTATCGTTTTTAGAATTTTCGATTAAATGAACTACGTCTTTTAATTGTTTTCGCGATTCTTTTGGTTGACGAGATAGGCTCTGGGGTAAAATCACCGTCAGCAGATTAGAATCAGCCCGCATTGCACCTTTAATTGCTGCGGAGTTAGTTCCAATCGCTCCTGAAGTAAGTAGACGGTTTCCCCCCAAAACTAAGGCATAGCTCATCATTTCAATTAGCTGCTGGTGCATAATTGGCACGTGACGAGAACCCAGCAACGCAATTCGCTTAGAACTAGTTTGCTGTATGGCAGCTAGCTCTTGGGTCAATGTATCGAGACTTGGATCGCTTACAGTTACAGTATCTAATGGTTGTTGACTCAATGAATATACGTTATCAATATTATTTGAACGCCAGTAATTGTAACAAAAGATTGTCTATTCGGGTGATAGACTGTGTCAAATCTTTATTTTCTGGCTATTTAGCTAAAAATAAACTAGTCCACTTTACTTGGAAACTAGCTCTTTATTCATAGCGTCTATTACATTATGCAAAGCTTCTATAAAAACCTTCTCTGATTTAGAGTTTAAAGCGTTACGCAGATAACTTCTACCGCCTTGGGGTTGGCATAGAAACTGCGCTACTTGATTTTTATTATCTTGGTTGTTCATAAGAATAGCTTTTGCTTAAAACGTTATTAATAGTTAGATATAAATGAGATTATCTACTTTTATAGAACTATATTTCATCAGCTATTTTGCTGATTTACTCGATAGAAGATAAATTATGCCGTAGCTCATCCATAATGATAACTATTCAAAATAGGGCTTTTTCTGACTTCACAAGAAATTCATAATATCGACATCAAATGTTTATTTTTGCGTAATTCTTGTTCGTTACCCAATAGAATAATATAAGCGATTTTACTCTCGAACTACCACCATTTAACCTCAAAATAGCCTTTGTTTAATCCTTGTTCTTCTTCGGTTAACCAATCTATTGCTTTATAAGTACCAAAAATTTTATCCCACCAGTCCACTGCCAAGCCAAAATTGTAGTCCCACTGATTATATTTGTGGTGTACATAGTGGACGGGCATTTTTAACCAAAAACACTTAGTTGGGTTTTCGTGTTGCAACTGATGAGCATACGCCGAAAAAATACCATAAACAAAACTACCCGCAGTAAAGCTAATTCCAACAGGTATGGAGATAAAAAAGGAAAAAAAACCGATTGGTAGTGCCATACAGTAGTCTTTTAATTCTAGAAAGACTCCCTGACCATAATTTTCTTGATGATGTTCGTAATGGGGAATAATATCTCGACCAAAACGAGGATCTATGTGCATTAGACGATGCAGCCAGTATTCTACAAAGCTAGCGAAGATTAATGCGAAAATAAAAGAGCCAAGAATTAGCAACATATTTTTACTTGGTGCTGGTTCTACTGAATTATATTAAATTTTTGACGCTCCCCACGCATAGAATGCGGGGGATTCCTAAGAGATGGTTATCCTTAGAGGATTCGCCAAAAACCCGCTACTCACTCGCTCCCAAGGGAGTCTGTGCATACCTTTAGTCAAAATATTGGCACTACCGTTGATATCAGCCGAAACAAGATGCTTATCCTTAGTCTTATACAACCCACGCTTAACTCTTCTGCCAGAAAACTTGTATTTGGTTGGATTGTCGGCATTATAAACAGGGATTTCATCTTGGTCGTAAAAACTAGCTTTATTGGAGTCACTGCGTTCCGTTTAATTCTGGTTCGTTTTTCGCGGACCATATCTAAAGCTAGGGGTATCCAAACGAACTTTTCTGGATGATTTAGATCGATGGTTCGGACAAAATTCAATCTTTAACGAAAGAATAGGGGTTTGAGACTAAGATAACCAAATTATCGATTGCCTATAACTGCTATAACTGCTCTAACTGTCCTAACTGTTGTTAGATGGAATAAGCAAATTTGCGATGATAGGCAAATGATCTGAACCAATATCTTTTCCCAGTTTGAAGTCTTGCACCTGAATATTAGGAGTAACCAAACAGTGGTCAATTGGTGCAGATAAAGCAGCAAATTGAGGCGAAATAATCGAATGAGTCGGTAACACACCAAAGCCTTGTCGAGCATTGTCTAAACCAGATTTATCAATTAGGGAGCGATAAAAAGGCGACCACATTGACACATTCAAATCTCCAATAATTACTACTGGCTGTTTTGATTTGGCAATATATTCTCCGATGCCAATTTCTAGGTGTTCGTTGCGTATTTCCCAGCCTTTACGACCAAAATATAACTGTGGATAAGCATGGGTTGCCACAAATTTTAGGTTGCTATTACCGATCGCTATATCAGAAAGAACCAGCCCTCGATAAGTACCGTATAGCTCAACTTCTGTGTTGTTTAAGGGTAATTTGCTATAAATCTCGATTTCTAGCTTCTCAACGCCAATATGATAAGGGAAATCGGCTTTTAATGGCGTTAAAGCTCGACTCCAAGGTTTCTGCGCTTCTAAAAAGACAGCAATATCTGGTTGTTCTCGATTTATTAGGGCGATCGCCTTATTATATTGTTTGTTACTCCACAAAACATTATAAGAAAGTACCTTTAAAGGCTCATAGGATTCAATATTAGTAATTCTTGGCTGATTCCAATACCAAGGTAATATTTCGGCTAAATTTAGCACGACACAAAATAAACTGATTATTATGCCTATTTTTTGACGAGTCAAGCAAAAATAAAACAGACTACATAAACCCAAGAGCAATAATTGAATTTTGTACCCAGAGGCAAATTCTAAATACAAATTGAGTCTGCCAAAATATCCCCCTAAAGATAAGGCGATCGCTAAAACACTTAAGACAGTAAAAAAATAATCTCCCATAACCTGACTTCTATTAGACATGGCGATCGTAATTGATATTTAACAATTAATAATGAACACTGAACTAAAACAAAGGCTTTATAACCATCTGACTCAAATTGTTCGTGAGCGAGATCCCTATTTGGCTTCTGGAGGACATTTTTTAGTTAGGGAATATATTCGCGAGTTTTTCGGACAATATGGCGAAGTAGAAATACATGAATTTCAATTCCAAGGAAAAACCCATCAAAATTTGATTCTCAATCTCAATGCTGGCAAGTCCAATTTACCCCCTATTTTAATCGGCGCACATTATGATGGTGTACCTGGGACTCCTGGGGCTGACGATAATGCTACGGGAGTAGCGGTGTTGCTGGAGTTAGCCACAGTTTTTTCTGCCACTCCTCTCAAACATCCCGTTCAATTAGTAGCCTTCGACATGGAAGAATACGATCGCGCTGGTAGTTTTGCTTATGCTCAATATCTCAAAAATAAACAGCAGAAATTGAGATTAATGCTGTCTCTAGAAATGCTTGGATATTGCGATTCTACAGCCAATTCACAGAAGTATCCTGACATTATTAAGCCTTTTTACCCAGATACAGGAGACTTTATTGCTTTAGTCGGCAATTTAAGGTGTCTTGTCGATTTGATTCGTCTCAGTCGTCAAATGAAACGTCATGGTACACCCTGCGAAATACTGCCAGATCCCAGTAGTGGGAAAATAGTCCCCGTTACAGGTTGGAGCGATCATTTTGCTTTTTGGCAACAAAAATACCGTGCCATCATGGTGACTGACACGGCAATGCTGCGTAATCCCAACTATCACAAGCCTAGCGATACCATAGACACTCTAGACTTGGATTTTTTAACTGGTGTTTGTCAAAGTTTGATTGCTGCCTTAAAGAGTATTTAGGAAACTGCAACTAACAACTGTAGGGACAAACTAGGTCACGTCTCTACCATCTACCAACTGACAATCAATATTGAAACTTGATCGTATCGTAAACATTGATATACTGCGCCCCTGCACTCTTCCAAGAATAGTCATATTCCATTCCCTGCTGGACTAACTGTTCAAAATCTTTAGGATACTCGTAATATAAGCCGATCGCTCTTTCCATAGCTGATTCTAGAGCGTGATTATCTGTTTGATAAAAGACATAACCATTGCGTTTTTCTGGCGCATGGTCTAGGTCGTAGTCACGGTCAAACACCGTACTGAGTAAGCCTCCTACACCCCTCACAATGGGTACTGTGCCGTATTTTAAACTAATAAGCTGAGTTAACCCACAGGGTTCAAATTTACTAGGCACAACTACCATATCAACCCCTGCATAAATTAAATGGGCTAATTCTTCATTAAAGCCAAGCTCTAAATGCACGTCAGAATTATCGTTGAGGAAGTGTTTCTCATGCCAGAATTTACTGTTGACATCAGCAGAAGTAGCCGAACCCAACAGTACAAATTGAGCATTGCGATGGAGGGCATAGTAAATAGCGTGGTGTACTAAGTTGACTCCTTTTTGATCGTCTAACCGACCAATGTAGGCAATAATAGGCTTATCGCAATCTTGCAGCAACAATTGCTCCCGTAAAGCCTTTTTATTTTTAGCTTTTCCTTTGAGATCGTCGATACTATACTGACTGGGAATTAATTCGTCAGTTTCAGGATTCCACAAATTATAATCAACGCCATTAAGAATACCGCTAAATTTCTCTTGATGAAGTTCTAAAGTATGACCCAAACCATAGCCCACTTCTGTATAGCGAGCTTCCCAAGCGTGGTGAGGCGAGACGGTATTAACATAATTGGAATAGACTATTCCCCCTTTCATTAGGTTGAGAGCAAAAGGATTGAAATTATCTCGCAAGCGATCGTAATGGAAATAGTACTCTGGACGGTTTAAACCTGTAGCTTCTAGGATTTCACCACCACAGCTACCTTGGTGTCTAAAGTTGTGGATGGTATAGCAGACTCTTTGACGCTCCATGCCATAATACTGATACATTTCGTACAGCATTACAGGAATCAATCCAGTCTGCCAGTCATGGCAATGAATTATATCGGGACGTTTATTACTTTTAAGTAAGAACTCCATTGCTGCCTTGCTAAAGAAAGCAAAACGCATGGGATCGTCACTAGCACCATATACAAAACCTCGATTGAAGAATTCATCTTGGCTTTTAGGTTGAATAAAGAAACAAAGCCTACCGTGTACCCAACCGCAAAAGACATCACATTTAATTTCGCCACCATACCAAGGTACACCCAAATCGCGATAAGCATCGTGCAGCCCCCATATATGGTCGTATCTCATGCAGTCATACATTGGCAGAATTAATTCAACGCTGTTACCGCGATTTTCTAATTCTCTACTCAATCCGTAAACTACATCTCCTAAACCGCCAGCTTTTATGACAGGAGCGCATTCGGATGCAATCTGCACGACGTACATTTTTTAATCCTCGCTTAATAAAAATTTATAATTATCTATTTTTATTTAAGATTTTAGAACACAAAATCACTTTGCGTGGGTTAATTAGGCGAAAAATATAGAAATATTATTTGAATTAGGTGTGAAAATTACTTTTTTTGGTCGCTACAAAGTAGTTGCCCAGTGAAGAGAGACAACAAACCAATAACTAAACTAATCACTATATGTGTAGCGGTATCCTTTAGGAAAAACTAATAGCTTTTAGTAAGCACCGTTATTTCGAGGAAAAATCATTACGCCAATGGTTTTATAGACAATCCATAAATCTAATAACCAATTGTGACTAGTCGCATAATAAACATCTATTTTTACTCTTTTGGGATAGGGAATATCATTTCTACCCGACACCTGCCACAAACCAGTAATTCCTGGCTTAATTGTTAAGACAGTGTTGATTTTTCGACCATACTTAGGCAGTTCTTCAGGAACAAGAGGTCTTGGTCCGACTACGCTCATTTCTCCCTTTAATACGTTCCAAAATTGAGGAAATTCGTCCAAACTAGTCAGACGCAAAAATCTGCCTATTTTAGTTATTCTAGGGTCTTGCTTAAGTTTGAAACTATCTTCAAATTCTGCTCGCATTTCATGAGAATCTCCCATGATGGTGTCGAGCATTTGATCGGCATTATGCACCATCGTTCTAAACTTAATGCAGTTAAAAGGTCGATGATCTTTACCAATTCTCTGCTGGACGTAGAAAATTGGTCCTCGGGAATTGAGTGCCACCAGCACCATCAAAATAAAATAGACAGGAGAAAATATAGTTAGAACAAATAAAGCAAAAACTATATCAAATATACGTTTAATAAGATTTCCGTTGACAGCAGAGAAAAATGACTTCAATCGGCGAAGATTGAAAAAAGAATCGAAAACCTTTTCTAATTAGTCCCTGTACAGTTTTAACGGAAATAAGTTGGCTGTTAGCAGTCATCTTACTCCTTCACACATCACACACCACACGTCCAATAATAAAGCCATAAAGTCTTATTTTGCTGAAAGTTATCGAACAAAAATCAACTTTAATAGTTTTAACTTGTCTGTTTCCATTCTCGATAACAGTCTTCAATAAATTGTAAATAGGACTGTTTAAAGATTGTCGGACTGAATTTATTTGCTTGCGATCGACAACTTTCTGGGTCAATTTGGTTTGGTAATTGTTCAAATTCCTCTACTGCTTTGACTAAAGCTTCTGGTTGTTGAACATCAAAAAATAAACCTGTTCCCTTTTCGGGGTCAATCCTGATATCTTTAACTGTTTCTAATGCACCTCCTTTTCCATAAGCAATTACTGGTGTACCGCAGGCTTGGGCTTCAACTAAGGCGATACCAAAATCTTCACAGGCTGCGTAAACAAAAGCTTTTGCTTTTGTTATGTATTTTTGAACTATATTATGGGGTTGCCAGCCTAAAACTTGAATATGAGGCTCTGCAATGACGCGAATTTCGTCTAGTTGTGAACCTCCTCCAATAATCACCAGAGGCTTTTTAAGTTTATTAAAAGCCTTGACGATTAAGCATATTTGTTTATAACTTACCAGTCGGGAAATTGTCAGATAGAAATCTTCTTTTTGAGCCTGAAACTCAAACTTTTCTAGATCGACTGGAGGATAAATTACTTTGGCTGGGCGACGATAACAACGCCAAATACGTTTAGCTGTATGTTGGGAATTAGCAATAAAGTAATCGACTCGGTTTGCCGATATGACATCCCATTGGCGTAAACGATGAAGAATATATCTCGCAATCATGCCCTGGACTCCTTTTCCCTTGCGATCGCCTTCTAAGTAATCAAAGGTTAGATCCCAAGCATAACGCATTGGAGTATGACAATAACAAATATGTAGTTGATGAGGGTTGGTTAAGACTCCCTTGGCTACTGCATGGGAAGAAGAGAGAATTACATCATAATGATTGAGGTTTAGTTGCTCGATCGCGATGGGTAGTAGAGGTAAGTATTTTTGCACGCCATTGCGAGCTTGGGGAAATTTTTGCAAAAAGGTAGTCTTGATTTCTCTTTGATAAAGATAGCTTTTGGGGTTGACTGATTCAAAATCAATCAAGGCATAGAGATCGGCATCAATATGCTGCAAAATTTCTTCTACTACTAATTCTGACCCTCCAGTAGCTTCGGGAGTCAGCCATTCATGTACTAAAGCGTATTTTAAGTCCACAGTCGATCGAATAGAGTATGTCAGAGCATTATAGTTAAAACCGTCTGCATTACGGACAATATAGAGTATCTTTGGTGTCTCTTCCCGTGGTGGGGTTTGTACCGCTTGCTCTTTCACACAAATCTTTTTCTGTCGTGGGGTCTAACAGGACATCGGTAAAATCTGCACCTGTAATAGTTGCTTCCTGCATCATGGCGTTAGTTAAATATGCCCCTTCTAAAACCGCATTAGTCAAATTGGCACGAGTCAAACGGGTGGACTCCATGCTGGTGTAGCGTAAGTCTGCACCTTCTAAATTTGTTCTGGACATATTTGCCCCAAAAAAACGTACTCCAACAGCCTTGGAAAAGCTTAAATCACTACCGCGTAGATTTGTATGGTCAAAACTAGCATTGGTTATATCTTGATGAGAAAAATCAGCATCAGTTAAAACTTGCTTATTATAGTCTGCACTCCATGCTGGCATGACAAATAGGGAAATAGTAGCAAATAGCGCAATTGTAACGATAGAAAAACTACTAACTATGGATAACAGCGATCGCTTAATATTAATCATGGCTTAAATCTAAAATATTGTTAATAAAGAAAATACTATTAGATTTTCAGCCCAACTACTCAAAATTAGTTTCACCTAAGAACTCTCTAATTTCTTTATCCCTTAATAAGCAACTGTTTTTTTTTTCTAAGCAATCTTCAATTTCACTATCCGATAGCACCGCAGCGACCAAGGATTTGCTGTGAGATTGAGACTGTCTAAGCTGCTTGACCTCGCTTTCTAACGATTCAATGCGATCGACAAGAGTACGAATAACCGCAGCCTCGGAGTCAGGTAAATTGCCATGTTCTAGAGGATCTACTTTTGCTCCAGAGCGATAAACAATCCGCCCAGGAATACCAACTACAGTGCAGTTAGAAGGAACATCGCGCAACACTACCGAGCCAGCACCAATACGAACATTATTGCCAATTTGAATATTACCTAAAACTTTTGCACCACCACCAACTACGACATTCTCTCCTATAGTTGGATGTCGTTTACCCAATTCCTTTCCCGTACCCCCAAGAGTGACTCCTTGGTAGATCAAACAATAATCCCCAACAATCGCTGTTTCACCAATTACGACTCCCATACCATGATCGATAAATACTCCCTTACCAATCTGCGCCCCTGGATGAATCTCGATGCCTGTCAAAAATCTTGCTAAATGAGAGATAAACCGAGGTAAAAAGGGAATCCCAACTTTATATAGCCTGTGGGCAAAACGGTGGAGAAAAAGAGCTTGTAAACCAGGATAACAAACCAAAACCTCAAGCCAATTACGGGCAGCAGGGTCGCGTTCAAAGATGATGCGAAAGTCAGCTACTAGCGAGGAAAGCATCAGGTTATAGTCCTTTGTTGATTAGGGTTTGCTATTAACGAAATTCTATTTTATCGTTTTAGAGTCATTTCTGAACTCTATAATTTGGCGTAGAAACCCAACAATTCGAGGGATAAAGGATAAGGGACAAGGAGTAAGGAAGGTTTTAAAATTAATTATTGTTTTGGCTGAACCGTTTAAGCTGATAATTAAAGGGTAAGTAAGAATACTTGGTTTCAATAAAGCTAAGAGCTAAGAGCTAAAGATGCAAGAGGAGAATTATTAAATGTTGGATACCCAATCGGTTTTAGAAGTTTTGCGTCCCGTACAAGATCCAGAATTGCAAAAGAGTCTTGTGGAGTTGAACATGATTCGCAATGTGACTGTAGATGGAGGAAAGGTTAGCTTCACTTTAGTCTTGACTACTCCTTCTTGTCCTTTAAGAGAATTTATTGTCGAAGATTGCCAAACTGCGGTCAAAAAGCTCCCTGGAGTAGAAGCAGTAGACGTAGAAGTAACCGCCGAAACCCCCCAACAAAAGTCTTTACCCGATCGCACTTCTGTAGCTAATGTTAAAAATATTATTGCTATTTCTAGTGGTAAAGGTGGAGTAGGTAAAAGCTCTGTAGCAGCTAATGTAGCAGTGGCACTGGCAGCAAAAGGTTCTAAAGTTGGTTTATTAGATGCGGATATTTATGGTCCTAACGCCCCTAATATGTTTGGCTTGTCCGATGCAAAAATTGCAGTCAAACAGGGAAGTGAAGGGGAAATATTAGAACCTGCTTTTAATCATGGGGTTAAATTGGTATCAATGGCATTTCTGATTGACCCCGATCAGCCTGTAATCTGGCGTGGTCCAATGCTTAACGGTATTATTCGTCAGTTTCTTTATCAGGTAGAGTGGGGCGAATTGGACTATTTAATTGTTGATATGCCCCCTGGTACGGGAGATGCTCAATTAACTATGGCGCAGGCTGTACCCATGGCTGGGGCGGTAATTGTCACCACACCTCAGACTGTATCTTTAATTGATGCTCGTCGTGGCTTAAAAATGTTCCAGCAGCTAGGGGTAAACGTATTGGGAATTGTGGAAAACATGAGCTACTTTATTCCCCCCGATATGCCTGATAAGAGCTACGATTTATTTGGCTCTGGTGGCGGTACAAGGACTGCTGAAGAGTTACAAATCCCTATGCTGGGATGTGTTCCTTTAGAAATCGCTTTAAGAGAAGGAGGCGACAACGGTATTCCTATTGTAGTAGCCGATCCTGAATCTGCATCGGCAAAAGCCTTAATTGCGATCGCCGAACAAATTGCTGCCAAGGTTTCTGTGGCTGCGCTGGCTTAATATTGATTAGTTATCGATTGTAGAGTGGGCGACGCGCCCTACAATCGACAACTATAGATAGCTATGTCATGAATAAACATAATCAATTTGTTCCTCAACCTACAGAAGATGGTTCGTATACATTTTATTCAGAAGAGTTTCAAGAATCATTTCATTCTTCTTTTGGCGCAAAACAAGAAGCAGAAGTTAGATATATCGAACCCTGTGGAATTAAACAGCTAGCAGCCAAGCAATCTACTATTCGCCTGCTTGATGTTTGCTATGGCTTGGGCTACAACAGTGCAGCAGCTTTAGAGGCTATTTGGTCGATTAATCCAGAATGCCAGGTAGAACTAATTGCTTTAGAAATATCTGCCGATGTTCCTCGTCAAGCAATAGAACACAATCTTTTAAACCAGTGGCGATCGCCTGTTCCTCAATTATTGGCTGAATTAGGAAATAAGTCTTTAGTTAAAGAAAAATTTTTAACAGCCGAACTACTATTGGGGGATGCAAGACAAACAATTCAATCTGTGGTGAAAAAGAATTGGCAGGCTGATGCCATATTCCTCGATCCTTTCTCTCCCCGCAAATGTCCTCAATTATGGACAGTCGAATTTCTTGCCCTAGTAAGCAAGTGTCTTGCTCCTACCCGAAGGCTTGCAACCTATTCTTGCTCGGCTGCAATACGTGCTGCTTTAATTGTTAACGGTTTAAAAATTAGTTCCATAACTGGTGCTGGTCGAAAATCTCCTGGCACATTAGCGACCTTTGAGTATAAAACTTTACCTTCTCTATCCCAAGAAGAACAAGAACATTTAAAAACTCGTGCTGCAATTCCCTATCGCGATCGCAATTTGAACTTATCAAGCGAGGCAATAATCGATCTAAGACAACAAGAACAACAGGTAACTAATTTGGAATCTACCTCTCAGTGGCGAAAACGATGGTTGGGGTAAAATATTTGGCTCTCAAGTCACCGTAAACCTACTTAAGACCAGCTTTCAGAGCCCAAATAAACTATCAATATTAAGCACAAACTCCGTATTATGCCCGATAACAAAGATTTGATTAACATTCATAATATTATTAATGACAATCAAAAAGCTTTATATCAATTTTGTCATTTAATTTGAAAATCCAAGCTAGGCTGGGATCGACAGTTTATACATCCTACATATTATGCCTTTGTCAAACTTAGAGTTGGCAAAATCTATAGATATAGCTTGTTGAGTATTTTATTAAAAATCTTCAATCTTCAAATAAAATAATAATGAAAAGAGTTGGCGAGTTTTCTTTAGCGACTGCTAGGAGTTACAGAGTGGGTAGCAATTCCAATTTCACAACCGCTAAAATTTTAATCGTTGATGATAATCCTTTGAGTCGCATGACGGCAGTCGATCTCTTATCTTTAGATGGTTATGAAGTATTTGAAGCGGACAAAGAATCAGCGATTTTCGATAATGTAACCAAACAGCAGCCAGATTTGATTCTTTTGGATGTAATGATGCGGGACATCAATAGCTTTGAATTTTGTCGTCAGCTGAAAGCAGATTACCGCACTGCTAACATTCCGATAGTCTTGACAACCCTTACAGATAGTCGAGAACATCGAATCAAAGTTATGGAGGCTGGTGGAGATGATATTTTACTCAAGCCTCTTAATAGAATTGAGTTATCGACTAGGGTTAAGTCTTTAATCAATCAAAAGCGTCTTAACGATGGCTTAGATCAGACAGAACAAGTATTGTTTACCATTGCCAAAGCGGTTGATAGTCGTTCGGCGAATAACGGTGGTAGTGTTCGTGTTGCTTCTCTGATGAAGTCTTTTGCTGAGTATCTTAATTTGACTCCAGAAGAAATTGATAACCTATGTTTTGCTGCTCATTTGCATGATATTGGTACGATCGCTATTCCCGATGCAGTGATGCTAAAAAGAGGTGAGTTAACTACAGAAGAAAAGAATTTAATTAGACAGCACGTTTTGATTGGAGAAGAAATCTGCCAGCCTCTACGCAATCGTAGTGGAGTATTACCTATTATCCGTCACCATCACGAACGTTGGGATGGTACGGGCTATCCTGATAGCTTATCTGGCGCAGACATTCCTTATTTAGCTCAAATATTTCAAATTATTGATATTTATGATGCTCTAACCAGCGATCGCCCTCACAAAAAAGCTTATATTCCTGCCGAAGCATTGAAAATTATTGTGGATGAAACAAGAAAAGGCTGGCGTAATCCAGAACTTGTAGATGCTTTCACTTCTTTTATTCGTTCTAAAGAGCAATAAGTAAATTGAGAAAAACAGCATAAAGCGATGCACGGCTAAACCGCGTAATGACACAGTCAAGCTGCATAACGACACGGCTAAACCGCGTAATGACACAGACAAGCTGCACCCTGGACAGCGCGCTGGCTGGCGACGGACTCAGATGCGGCGAACAGCAACGCCTTTCTCGCAACTGTGCGCCTTTCCAGTCGCTTTTTTCTGGGTGATTATTCTATTTGAGATGACTATTTCAAATAATTTGTTTTACATTTTAAGCATTGACGGTTATAAAGGTGATTTAATCCCATAGATTTTATTGATGGAAGTATTCTTCTTTCAATCAATTGTCTCTTCATATTTGGTGTATAAATCTCAAAATTGATAACTAGTTGATGCAGCAATTAAATAATCCAAATATGACCAGCAATCCAGCACTAGAAATAAGTACTTCTGCTGGTTTTAATACTTGGTTAAATAAGCATAACGGTAGATTATCTATTTTTGAACGTACTTTCGATCGCTCAAGGGGATTGTCGGTTAAAGATTCAACTCTATATATCAGTTCCTTGTATCAAATTTGGGGTTTTCAAAATGCTCTATAACCAGTAGGAATTCATAACAATTTCATCTCTATTAATTAGCGAAATCAAATTATATTTCTCGTTCGGTAATTTATGAATAGCTGTTATTTGTTTGTTTTAATCAACTTAATTGGATTTCTATTATTTATTAATCGCTCTGCGATCGCAAGTATTGGTTCAGATATTGTATTAAATACTCTTCAAGAAACCAAATTTACTAATATTTCTACCTGCGATGTTGTACCTTCAAGACATTTATCATCAGCTAAAAATATAAAAAATAGATTAAAAGTAGAAAAAATTACTGATACTATTAATCAGAATAAAAGTAAGGCTGACATTCCCCAAGCAAGTATTTGGTGGGCAGCAGAGCAATTCGATCCTTTTAATGGTAATTTAATCCAAAATTGGCTTACTTATCCTCAAAAACAGCAGATAAATTTAACAGTTGACTGGCAATTATGGACAACGCTTGACTATTTAGGACGGTATCGTTTTGTCAATCAATTTGGTACTGTAGTCAGAAAACATGGCTACAGTCTCAATATTTTTAGCCAAAAAGAACAGTGTTTGGCTACTTATAAATACAATTCTGTCAGTAAGCCTCCTAAATGGGAATTAAACTTAGAAAAATTAGGAAGAGATAGCTTGGAAGTGGAAAATTTAGGTAGTTAGAAAAGTTGAGAAAATGGTTATTAAATTTTTATCTAATAAAAAAGGTAGCCATTAAGACTACCTACGAAATTTTAATTCCTTTGAATTTATCTTTTAGCTAATTTCTTGCTGTTCAATTTGCGCAAGCGAATAGATTCAGGTGTTACTTCCACCAATTCATCAGCACCAATATATTCTAATGCGCGCTCTAGACTTATTTCTGTAGGTGCTTGTAGCTGGACTAACTCATCTCCACTAGCTGCACGGTGGTTAGTTAGCTGTTTAGCTTTGCATACGTTCAATTCTAAGTCTTGAGGACGATTGTGTTCGCCAACAATCATACCCTTATAAACTTTCGTACCTGGGGTGATAAAAAATACTCCACGATCTTCAGCGTTTTTAAGAGCGTAGAATGTTGCCACACCTTCTTCAAACGCGGTAATCACACCGTTGTAGCGAGTTTCTAGTTCTCCTGAGAAACTGCGGTACTCCAAGAAACTATGGTTCATAATTCCCTCTCCGCGAGTAATTCTGACAAAATCACCACGGAAACCAATTAAACCCCTAGCAGGAATTACAAATTCTAGCTGAGTACGTCCGCCGTTGGCTTGCATATCTTTCATCTCGCCTTTACGCTGTCCAAGACGTTCAATACAGCTTCCTACAGCAGCTTCAGGAACATCTAGTACAAGATATTCAAAAGGTTCACAAGGTTTGCTGTTAATTTCGCGATAGATCACTTGGGGCTGAGATACTTGAAACTCATAGCCTTCACGACGCATGGTTTCAATCAAGATGCCTAAATGTAGTTCGCCTCTACCAGAAACTAAGAATTTTTCTGCCGAATCTCCATCTTCTACACGGAGAGCGACGTTAGTTTCTAATTCTCGCATCAAGCGATCGCGAATTTGTCTAGAAGTTACAAAGCTTCCTTCTTGTCCCGCAAATGGGGAATTATTCACCGAGAAGGTCATTTGTAGAGTAGGCTCGTCTACCTTAATTAAAGGTAAAGCTTGAGGTTCGTTGGGACAGGTGATTGTCTCACCAATATTAGCATCAGCAAAACCAGATACCGCCACGATGTTACCCGCACTTGCTTCTGGTAGCTCAACTCTAGCTAATCCCTTAAAGCCCATTAATTTAGAGATTTTAGCTTTAACAACCTTGCCATCTTCTTTGATTAATGCTGCCTGTTGTCCTGCTTTTAATATTCCATTGTGGATTCTGCCAATCACAATGCGACCCAGATAATCAGAATAATCTAGAGTAGTCACCTGTAATTGTAAAGGTTTGTCCACATCTCCTGCTGGTGGTGGAACATGGTTAAGAATCGCCTCAAACAAGGGCTGCATATCTACTCCTTCTTCTTCTAAGGCTTCTTTAACATAGCCTTCTAAACCAGAAGCATAAAGAGAAGTAAAGTCACACTGATCGTCGTCTGCGCCTAATTCTACAAATAAATCAAATACTTTATCTACCGCACCATCGGGATGAGCGCGGGGACGGTCAATTTTGTTGACTACAACAATAGGACGTAAGCCTTTTTCCAAGGCTTTTTTTAGCACAAAGCGAGTTTGAGGCATTGGTCCTTCGTTGGCATCAACGATTAGTACACAGCCATCTACCATACCCAAAACTCGTTCAACTTCGCCACCGAAGTCAGCGTGTCCTGGAGTATCAACAATATTAATTAAGGTGTCTTTATAGCTAACTGCTGTATTCTTGGACAGAATAGTAATTCCTCGCTCTCGTTCGAGGTCATTGGAGTCCATAACGCAATCTGGTACATCTTCTCCTTCGCGGAAAATTCCCGATTGTTTTAGTAGTGCATCTACGAGAGTCGTTTTACCATGATCGACGTGGGCAATGATTGCAATGTTGCGAATAGGAAGAGACATAAGGATTGGTCTATAGACTTTTGTGTCGTTAGCTCAAAGTTTCTTAACAATTATAACTCAGTTCTGTTTTTATAGATATTTAGATGTTATGAAAAACAAATTAGTGAAGCGCAAACGAATTTTTTGGTTAGTTGCTATTTTAGGCATTATATTTGACCAACTAACTAAGTATTTCGTGGTACAAAAATTTACAGCGATCAACAGCACTTTTCCTTTATGGGAGGGAGTATTTCACTTTACTTATGTGATTAATACAGGAGCAGCTTTTAGCGTATTTAGCGGACAGGTAGAAATTTTACGCTGGGTTTCTTTAATTGTCAGTTTGTTTTTGGTTGTTTTTATTTGGTATAGTCCCAGATTAAGCTTGCTGGAACAGCTAGGGTATGGATTCATTCTAGCTGGCGCAGTAGGGAACGGAATAGACCGCTTCTTGTTTGGTTATGTAGTAGATTTTTTGGATTTTCGTTTGATTAATTTTCCCGTTTTTAACGTAGCAGATATCTCGATTAATATTGGAGTGATTTTGCTTTTATTGGCATCCTTTACCGTGCCGTCTAAACATAAAACAAGTTGATAATTCCATGATTACAATTAATAGTAAGAATTACCCAAAAATATCCCTTAACCAGATATATAAATTACTGGCAAGGGATAAATTATTTTTTGAATCTACATCGATCTATAGGTTCGATAATTAATACTAGGGAAAATATTATCAATTGCCTCAACTTTTTCTAACCAGCCAGAATCTATCTTGCCAATTAGAATATCATCATAGATTTTATTAAAACGAAGTAAATGCGATCGCGTTCTGCGGATAGCATAAGGCACCATCGTACCAGTACGCATGATAAACGCCCAATCAGAAGACTGTGCTAGTAGTATCTCTCTGGCAGCCTGATTTAAAGCTCGCCATTCTAATTCATCCGCGGGTTCACGACCAGCAAGCTTAATCATTCTTTCTGCTGCTTTATGGAGATGAGGATAAATCCAAGCGTTAGTCTCATTTAGCCAATACTCATGAAACCCTTTATAACCCCAACTAGACTGAGATGGACGACACACTTGTTGAGTTGGCTGTTGTTGGAGATACTCCGACAGATGAGTCATGTCATAGGTACTTTGATCGTACCAGCTCTTGCGGAATAGGAAGTCAATAAACTGTGGTCCTTCATACCACCAGTGACCAAACAGTTCAGCATCATAGGGAGAAACTACAATCGGAGGACGCTGTAACATTCCGTTCAAATTCTGGATCTGCTGTCCTCGATTGTACATAAAGTTACCAGCGTGTTCTGCTGCTTTCTCTCTTGCCCAATAAGGGTCGTATAAACCTTTTTCAGACAAACCACCATCGCGACTACTAATCTTATGGTATTTAATCCCCGTATTTTTACGTTGACCATTGGGCATAATGTAGGGCTTGATATACTCATATTCAGCCTCCCATCCCAAATCTTTGTAAAATTCGCGGTATTCTATCGCTCCAGGATATCCGACTTTGGAAGACCAAACCTGCTGAGAAGATTCGTGGTCGCGACCAAAAGCTGCAACTCCTGTCTCAGTGTAGATTGGGGCGTAAGAGCCATATCGAGGACGAGGACGGGCATATAAAATGCCGTGTCCATCTGTTAAAAAGTAGCGTAAGCCAGCATCAGCCAGCATTCTTTCTAAACCTTCATAGTAAGCGCATTCTGGTAGCCAAATACCCTTTGGTGGGCGACCAAAATTTTCTTCGTAGTGTTCTACCGCTACCTTAATCTGCGACCATACAGCTTCAGGATACATCTTCATCAAAGGAAGATAGCCATGAGTAGCACCACAGGTAATGATGTCTAAGTTGCCACTATCAAGAAATTTTTTAAAAGCTAGTACTAAATCGCGATCGTAACCTTCCCACGTTTGTCGAATCTGACGAAAAGAATTGGCATAGTATTCTGCCAAATAACGCATATGTCCATTATGCTGATGGCGGTCAATTTCCTTATCAATTAATTCTTGTAGTTGAGTAAGGTGAGCGTCATAACGGTCTTGTAATAATTCATCCCGTAGCATAGACACCAAGGGGGGTGTCATACTCATAGTAATTTTGAAATCAACTCCATCCCGTTTTAAGTTTTCAAATACTTGAAGCAAAGGGACGTAAGTTTCAGTAATGGCTTCAAATAACCATTCTTCTTCTAAGACAAAATCACTTTCTGGATGGCGGACGAAAGGTAAATGGGCGTGTAAAACAAGGGCAAGATAACCAAGAGCCATGATGTAATATTTCTAAAAATTTTTTATGACCTAAATTAAGGAACTAAGGCAATCTGGGTAAATTTTATGATATCTTAATAATGTATTCTGAGAAAGTTTAGCTGACAAAAAAATGCTTTTCAGTAGTGGCTTTTAACCAGCTACACTGCGCTTTTTACTCGCGCTTAATCCCAGTGATATTGGCGATAAAAAATAGTTTCGTATAGTTGCTGTCTTACTTTATATTATAGAGTTATAGAAAGCTTTTGTTGAATCTGCTAGGTATCCATATATAGTGTTGCAATTTAATGAGCAGTATCCAGATCCTCGCCAAGACAATAACGAGAAAGTATTGCTTCAACTATTATTATTTATCGATAAACGCCCTTCTTCAAAGGAGCAGATTGATCGGGTTAAGGATTATTTAAAAAATTTGCAGTCGAATTACTCTTTCAATTTGGGAGTAATTGAGATAGAAAAGCAGCCTCATTTAGTTGAATATTTAAAATTAGTAGCAACTCCTGCTTTAGTCAAAATATCTCCAGGTAGAAAACAAACTTTAGCTGGTAGTAATTTAATTGAGCAATTAGAAAAGTGGTGGCCTCGGTGGCAAGAGATTCAAGAACAGCAAAATGTCAGTAATTCTGAAGGAAGATCGGTAGAAAATTTTGAGAGTACGACTCTAGAGCGAGAAACTCATTATGCTGAAAAAATCAAACTCTCTGATGAAATATTTAGTTTAAAGCAGGAAAAAGAGCAGTTGGAAGCACAGTTGCGCTTCAAAGACCAAATTTTAGCTATGTTGGCTCACGATTTACGAACGCCTTTAACAGCAGCTTCTATGTCAGTAGAGACAATTGAGTTGTCTGAAAAAAACAACAAGCTAGATAAGGATAGATTAAAAACTCTTAAGCAAAAGCTTTTTCAACAGGCAAAAAACCAATTTGGCATTATGGAGCGCATGATTGGCGATTTATTGCAAAACTCTCAAGGAGTTAGTGCCAAACTACAGGTAAAGCCATCGCTGATGAGTTTGCAACCCCTCTGTCGGGACATCATAGCTCAGTTTGATTCTCGATTAAGGGAAAAGTCAATGACTTTCAAGCAAGATATTCCTCAAGATATTCCTGATGTGTATGCTGATGAGGAGTTAATTCGGCAACTAATTAGTAATTTGATTGATAACGCCATCAAATACACTCCCAAACGAGGAGAGATTTCTCTTTCTGTGTTACACCGTACCAATCAAAAGGTTCAGGTAAGCATCTGTGACAATGGATTAGGTATTCCTCCAGAAAAAAGAGAAAGGATTTTTGAAGATAGTTTTCGCCTCAAACGCGATCGCGCTGAGAAAGGTTATGGCATAGGATTAGCTATGTGCCACCAAATTGTTTGCGCTCACTACGGTCAAATTTGGGTGGAGGCTTCTCCCCAACAAGGCAGTTGTTTTCAATTTACTTTATTAGTCTATAGATAACCCCGACTACTTGGTAGAAGTCGGGGATTTAGCGTTATTTAAGTAATATTTAACTTCGTTTGGGTTTTCTCTTTTTAACAATTGAAGATTTTCTCATGTTGGGAGGAATAGCTAAACTTTGAATCACCTGATTTTTGCGATCGCTTTCTATAGATTTGAGTTCGGTGTAGTCAAGCCAATGAATACAGTTGACGGGGCAAGTATCTCTAGCTTCTTCAACTAGCTCTTCCGTATCTCCGTCTTGGTTAAATACTCTAGCTCGTCCGTATTCTGGTTCAATATAAAAGGTGCTGGCTGCAACATGAGTACAGTGTTTACAACCAATGCAAATATTTTCATCTACATACACACCTTTTTGTCGCCATACTCCACCTAACTCTGGCTCAAAACCAGTCCTTTCAGGAGCATTTCGCAACATACCGCCTAACTCTGGCTCAAAACCAGTTTTCTCTGTAGGAGAAAAATCGGACATTAGGCACTCCAGCGTTGAACAACTAAACGAATTGAACCATCTTGCTTATTTTCTTGCTCGGTGATGTTAAACCCCTGATTTGCAGTTTCATTCACTACAGTGTGATAAGCATAGCGTTGAGTTACCTGACGCAAGAAACCCTCTACAGTCAAAGGCTGTTGCCAATATTGTAAGTCTGCTACCAATTCATATTCGCTACCATTCCAGCTAAAACCAAAATCATAGTTATTAGCTTGCTCTACTACGACATCAGCCTTATGAGTTTTTCCCTGATAGCCTCTAACGATTCCTGGTCCACTCTTCCAATCTACATTTAAGTCATTAAGAGCAGATTTTAAAGAATCTAAGTTGCGAATTTTCGTTTTAATATTGCTGAAATGTGACATAAACTTCCTTGGTGTAATTGAAATAGAAATATCGTAAAAACTGTTCTGTTAAATTACCAATTACTGTGGTTGCTTTGAGTGGCAACGGTAGTAGATTGGTTAGTATTTTGAGCGTAGTAGTCTGAAGTCTGTTTTTGATCGACCACAACTCCTAGCTGCGCCTCAATTGCTGCTGTCACCTCTTGACAAGATGCACCAACAATTCCTGTCACTGTCTCCTTTACCCGTCCATCAGGATAAATAATAAATTCTAATGTTTCCATGTAATATTCGAGGTACTACTTATCTAAGATTAAACTGCGATAAATTGAAAACTAAGATCATTAGTTTATAGAGTCCTAGCTTTTGTTATATCGCTCTAGATATAGATATTTTGAGCAACTGATTTATTAATATGAGAATCTTATCAAAATTTAATAATAGATAGTCAACTTACTATTGTATATTCTAAGTTTTCCGTAATATATGTTTAGAGTCAAGGGAATAGGGAAAGTTAAAAACATTTTGTTAACAAAAATATATATTACTCAAATTTACTCAATAAGATAATCGAAAATTAAAGATAATTTTTAATTTATTTAGTTTTATCGAACCCACAAGCTCGGATAATAAAATTTGTTATGTGTTGAAGTTAAAGCTAGAAATGATTACAAATAAGGTAGCTAGTCCGATTCGTGTTGGTGTATTGGGTTTTGGTGGTTTGGGACAAGCAGCAGCCAAAATTTTGGATTCAAAGGGAGAAATGGTCTTAGTCGCAGCAGCCGACCAAAAAGGCTATGTATATGATTCGACAAGGATTAATATAAATACCGCAATTTCTACCTATCACAGCAGCCACTCAGTGGGTCACATGGCTGGTGGCGGGATTATGAGTAGCAATAGCATTAAAGATCTGATTAATAATTCCCAAGTGGACGGATACTTTTTGGCTTTGCCCAACTTACCCAATACCTTTATGGCAGATGTGGCAAAAGAATTCATCGCATCGGGATGGAAAGGAGTGTTAGTTGATGCTCTCAAGCGTACTAGTGCAGTAGAGCAACTGGTAGAATTGCAGTCAGATCTACAGCAAGCAGGAATTACTTATTTGACAGGCTGTGGTGCAACTCCTGGTTTATTAACCGCAGCAGCAGCAGTGGCAGCACAGAGTTTTGCTGAGATTCATAGCGTCAAAATTACTTTTGGCGTGGGTATTGCCAACTGGGAGGCTTATCGTGCCACCATTAGAGAAGATATTGCTCATATGCCCGAATATGATGTGGAAACCGCAAGGGCAATGACGGATGAGGAGGTTGCTACTTTGTTGGATAAAACTAACGGGATTATTTCCCTAGAAAATATGGAACACGCTGACGATATCATGCTGGAATTGGCTGGTATTTGCGATCGCGATCGCGTTACTGTAGGTGGTGTGGTAGATACTCGCAACCCCAAAAAGCCTTTAAGCACTAATGTCAAAGTTACTGGACGTACTTTTGAAGGAAAGACTTCAACCCATACTTTTACTCTAGGTGATGAAACCAGCATGGCAGCCAATGTATGTGGTCCTGCATTTGGTTATTTAAAAGCAGGCATGGCTTTGAATCGTCGCGGTATAACAGGCTTATTTACCGCAGCGGAAATCATGCCTCAGTTTGTTAAATAGCTTTTAGCTTTTTAGATAAATTTGCGTTCGAAAAAGCGATTGCTTTGTATTTTATTTGTTTATGGCGATCGCTTTTTCAACTGCCCTAACTGCTCTAACTGCCCTAACTGCTCTAACTGCTCTAACTGCTCTAACTGTCCTAACTGCTTTAACTGTTACCAGGAGAGTAAAAGCTAAAAGATAATAATAAAATTACCAGAGCTAAACTTAAACCGATTGCTGTACCTGAAATAATTAGATAATCGGAATTTCTAATGGCGATCGCAATTATTCCCCAGATAAAAACCACCGCATAGGCAAAATCAAGTCGAGGAATAGTAATTAAATGAGTTATGAAAGCAGCTATCAATAGCATAACAACTGTCCATATCTGGCTACTAATCCCCCAGCCACTCCATTGCCAAGACTGTAAAGCAATTGCGCCGTTGAGTATGGTTGCTAAAACAATCCAAGACAAATAAATACTGATAGGAATACGAATCAGCCATTTTTGTTTTGCTGTAGTCCGTGGGAATGGTAAGCAAAGATAGGCAGCAATTAAGGGTAATAATATGCCTACCATAGCCAAAAAAGAAAGCGTGTACTGTCGATACAGAAAACAGACTACCCAAACAATCTGAGCTAAAGATGCGATCGCTATTTTGTAACCAATCTTTCTTAATAAAGGGTTGTTTTTTTGTGCTGGTAAGACTTGATAAATCCCAAAGCTAATTAAACCAAGATAAATCATTCCCCATATGGCGAAGGCGTAATTAGCAGGAGTAATCAAAACATTGCTAAAAAATCTATTAGAAATTTCACCAATAGATAATCCATTTGGAGGATTGACATTAGCCAAAATATTAGTCGTGAAAGCTGCAATCACAGACACAAAGGTAATAATTTGTCTGATAACAGTAGACTTGTTGTTTACTGTATAGCGATCGTACATAAACTAGAGGTAATTATTTGACTGAAGCTATTTGTCTCATTGTAAATATTTTAGGTCGCAATTAGCATCTATCATATTATCTGTTTTATTATTCTCGCAGCCTGATTACCATAGCCACCACCAAAAAGATTGAAGTGATTGAGGACGTGATAAAGATTATAAATATTTTTACGCTGTTGATAACCGCTGTCTAGCTGCCACGTTTCGTTATAACCGCGACAAAAAGCTGAAGGAAAACCCCCAAACAATTCTGTCATTGCCAAATCGGTTTCGCGATCGCCATAATAGGTAGCAGGATCGAATATTACAGGTGCGCCATCAAAAGCGATTGCAGCATTGCCAGACCATAAATCGCCATGAACTATTGATGCTTCTGGCTGTCTATCGGCTAATTTATCTCTAACTGCATTAACTACCTTCAGATAGATCGGGAAAATTTCCTCCATTACGTTTGGCTAGCCTCAACTGATAGCCAATACGCTGTTCGGCAAAAAAGTCCGCCCAGTTGTCCATCCAGGTATTAATTTGAGGTGTAGAACCAATCGTATTATTGATTTCAAATCCAAAGCTATTGTTTATACCTTTACGGTGCATTGCTGCCAACTGACGACCCATCTCTGCCCAACTATTATTGCTACCACTAGATAGATCCAACCATTCCAGCACAATATAACTAGAATTACCCGCCGTTCCCCAACATATCGGCTTAGGTACAGTAATTGTACTAGTAGCGTACATTTGCTTTAATCCCAAAGCCTCAGCAGCAAACATTTCTACTTGAGAAGCATTGTTTAATTTAACGAAATATTTTGTATCGTCACTGCTTACTTTATAGCCTTGATTGATACAGCCTCCACTAACAGATTGAGTATCGGCGATCGCAAATTCTTTTCCTGTTGCTTTGGTTATAGCCCGAGCTATTTCTGTCCACATTAGTTTGAAAGTAGTAAATAGGTTTGTAATAATGCTAGTAGATGATGGTATTTAGCTAAAATTTCAATCGACAAAGCTAATCAAAAAACATTATGACTTACGATATAGATCGAGATTATGACTTGTGGCTTCAGGAACAAGCTAATAAACTTAAATCTCATGCTTTTGATGAACTAGATCTAAATAATTTAGTTGAAGAACTAGAAGCTTTGGTAAGAAGAGAAAAAAGCGCAGTAGAAAGCTTTGCTTACCAAATTTTATTACATCATTACGCACTAATTAATCTGTTGAGGTTGGGTAAAGGTTAAGGGGGAAGGGGTAAAGGGTTAATCGATCTTTTCTCTGTTGCTCATTAGAACTGCTTATTTTTCGTTGTATTGCGTAACGTCAATTACTAATTGATTATTGGCAAACTGAAAGTGAAAGGAATCGCAATCACTGGCGTGCAGAAATAAATGGATTCCAGTATCAATTGCAAAATAGATTGACTACTGATCTCAATAATCATTTGAGTAATAATCTTGCCAAAATATATAGTAGAGCCAAGAAAGGTGCAATACTTAAAACAGGATTGGATATAAATATTTTTCCTGATGCCTGTCCCTATGACATAGCAAAAATTATAGGTAAGTTGGAAGATTAAATATTGCGTTGATTTTTGATGTCAAGTCACTTAGATAGTTTGAAATGCGATCGCAGTCATTTTAGAATTGATATCGATCGCTTTAAAAAACAATTCAGGCTTTCTCAGATATGTTCTTTTGGATATTTATCTTAATTACCCAGGTAATGAGTTAATCTCAAGACATATTTTGTGGTCAAATCCAATAACATTGGGTTAAAACTGGCTGTGGGTAGTCGATTTAGTTTTAAATATAAAATCCTAAGATTGTATATTTATAAAAATATTTTTAAGCCTAATTTTAATATGTCTTCTCAACCTTCTCCTCATCAAATTCTACAAACGTTGTTACCTCATTTGAGAGTAGCTGCGGGTTATGCTCAACAAATTCAAAATAAAATTATTTCCCTTCCAGATAAAGATGCGGGGGACAATTTTTTATCAGCAGCCTTGACTGACGCAGATCTTTCTATTCAAACTTTAGTAGAAGTAGCTTTGTTGGGAACTTTTCCCGAACTTCATTTTTACGGTGAGGAATACGAACAGTCTCGCAATACTAAATATTTTACTTCCACTAAACTAGATACAGGAAATAATTATTTAATTACTTTAGATCCGATTGATGGAACAAAATACTATTTAGATGGGTTTGATAACTATCAAATTATTTTAGGTATTTTGAATGAGTCACACTACGAGGCTGTAATTACCATTTCTCCCGCACAAAATTGTTATTACTATACTCTGAAAAATGAAGGAGTATTTAAAGGAAAGTTGGAACAAGATTTGAATGATTGCCAGCCTTTGAAAATTACTAATCCTAGTCCAAACGTATTACTAGGTTGGGGAATGGCACACTTAAAACCAGCACTACAGAATAAGTATCAGGTGATTGATATTGAAAACGCCTATTCATCTTCACGGCAGTTGCCTAACTATAACGGCATCTTTTCGGGAGACTTGATTGGCTGGATCACTAAGAGAGGAAAGTTTATCGACAGTGCAGCATTGGCTTTTATGGCGCAGAAAAATGGCTGTATAGTTACAGGATTAGACGGTTTTCCCTTGCCTCCTTTATATACCTGCGAAAATTATAGTTATGATGGCGCGATTGTCGCCAATTCCCCCCAACTTCATCAAGATTTATTAGCAGCCTGTCAAAAATTCGCCTGAGATTATTTAAGATACTTTTAGTTAATCTTTCTTAATCAGCCAATGAATAACCGCCAAATCTCCCTGAGAGCAGAACGCTTATTACGTTTTATTGCTTATTTTTTATCGATGGCGATCGCGGTTATTGTTTTATCGCTGGCATTTCATCAGCCAATAGTGGCACAAACTAAAGGACTAGAAGTTGTGGCAGAATTTCGGGCCGAACATCCTCCTGGTAATATTGCTGTGACTCCTGAAGGAAGGTTGATAATGAGCCAGCATCAGTTTTATGGTGCGCCTTTACGAGTAGTTGAAGTAAAACCCGATCGCAGTGTTACCCCCTTTCCTAACGAAGCTTGGAGTAGTAAACCAAATAAACAAGGAATTGGTTTAAACACAGTTTTAGGACTGCGATCGGATAAAAACGGCGTAATATGGATGCTCGATCGCAGCAGTGGGGAAGGACAACCAGGAAAGATTGTGGGATGGGACACGATCAACGACGAACTATACCAAGTTATTTATTTACCTCAGCCAATTATTGCCGAAAGTCCTTTTCTTAACGATCTGGCTGTAGATCTCGACCATAATAAAATTTATATTACGGATACTGCTAGCGGTAAAGATTCGGCTTTGATAGTTGTGGATTTAATTACAGGATTCTCTCGTAGGGTATTAGAAGGAGATATATCAACTCGTCCTGAAGATATTCCTATTGTAATTGGTAATCGCACTATTACTATAGGAGGCGAACCCGCTAAGATTGGTGCAAACCCCATTACCATCGATCCAAAAAATGAATGGGTATACTATGCACCGATGAGTGGCACATCTTTATATCGCATCTCCACCAAAGATTTAATTGACGAGTCTCTTTCTGGGTCAGAATTATCAAATAAAGTTCAACGCTATGGGGATAAGCCAATTTGTGATGGTATTACAGTAGATGGAGATGGGAATGTTTATATTACTTCTATTACAGATAATGCGATCGGGGTTGTAGATAAAAGCGGAGAATATAAAACTCTATATCAAGACGACAAGTTGTTAAGTTGGACTGATGGCATGGCGTTTAGTAAAGATAATTATGTTTACGTAACTGTTAGCCAATTACAAAATTCTCCAGCACTTAATAATGGGAAGAATGATTTTCAACCTCCTTTCTATCTAGTTAGATTTCCCGCTTTGGCATCAGGGGAAGTTGGTAGATAAAGTATATTACGCCTATTGTTAAATAGTTTTGTTCTAATCTAGTTGATGTCAGTAAATTTTATCGATCGCTAATAATTAATTCTGCTAATTCGTTAAATCCTTCTCCCTCATATTTATTAGTAATATAAGCAGGTATGTGCTTCAAGCGATCGCAATATTTTGCCACATTAGCCACTCCCACCGACAACGGAAATTCTTCTTTATTAAACATAGACTCGTCATTAGGACTATCACCAATAGTCACAATTTGTTCTGATGTTAAATTGGCAAAGTATTGAGGAATAACTTTTTTTAAACCAAACGCTTTGTCCTGATACAACGGTTTGATGTGGCACTGAATAGTACTGTAGGTAAAGCCGTAACCTTCCAATTGACAAATATCTTCAATCTGTTTTAATTCCTCTATACTCAAACCTTCGACATCAAAAGTCCAGTCTGTAAAGCGAAATGGATTATCCTGAGATTCTTTAAGCTGAGGAAACTTGCTCTGCAATAAGCCAAATACTCGGCTTAATTGTTGACGATGTTCGTTAAGATCGATCTCGCTCATCAATTGCGGTACAACACTACCCTGCCAATATAATAATCCACCGTTTTCTGCCATTGCACCTACAACAGGCAAATAACTTGCCATCGCCTGTACCCATCCCGCCGATCTTCCTGTAGTAACTAAAACATCAATTCCCCCATGGGCTAGTTTATTTAATGTTTTAAATAGCTTCGAGTCAAACTTCTCTGCTTTGGTTAGCGTACCATCCATATCGGAAGCGATTAATTTAATATTGCCCCAATTGTAATTATCAATCGTTTTTAATCGTGTTGGACTCATAATTTATTTTTTCTAATAACTGAACGTTTCCTGAAACGTCTTTACTTTATTTCTCAATCAACTCTACTTGAAATACCTCTGCAAAAGACTTTGCTGTGTCAATTCGAACTTGTTCGACAGTAATATTGGGAACAAACTCGATTAAACTTCCTATCGGTTTATCAGCAATACCACAGGGAACAATATGTTGAAAACCACTCATGTCGGGACACACATTCAAAGCAAAACCGTGCATTGTAATCCAGCGTTTTACTTTAATGCCAATAGCAGCTATTTTTTTTCCCTCCAGCCATACTCCCGTTAATTCGGGTACGCGATAAGCTTTTAAATTATAGTTGGCGACAGTTTTAATGATGACTTCTTCCAACTGCCTGAGATACCAATGTAAATCCTGCTGATAACAGCGAAGATTGAGAATGGGATAACCTACTAGCTGATTGGGACAATGATAGGTAACTTCTCCACCCCTTTCAATACGATGAATTTCAAACTCGCTTGCTAGGGGATCGAATTTTAGAAAATCTGAAGTTGAACCCGTTCCCAAAGTATATACAGGAGGGTGTTCTAATAAAACTAAAATATCATTTAGGTCGGGATTATTTAATCTTTCTTCTACTAGCGATCGCTGATATGCCCAGGCTTCGCTATATTTAACTAATTGATGATTATCTAATATGCAATATCTTTTATCTTGCATTATTTTGCTATTATATTTAAACAAATATTAACCAATGTAACAGAACATAAAAACAATTGGAATTTTTGATGTTTTCTAAGATGCAAAGTGCTAATCTATATAGTTATAAAGCTATTAACAATACAGCATTAAATCGAGGAATTGCAAGTAATCAAAACAAGCTGCAAACTATCCTAAAAAACGAAAATGTCTGAGTCTGTAGATTTCAAATCAGCGCGAGTTAAATATAAACCTAAGCCAGTTTAATGCAATTAGACCTTAATGGTTATTAGGTGACTTTGAATTTTATTTTGTTCCTTATTTATTATAAAATATATCGTTCCGTAGTAGATATATTGGTAATACATAAGAATTAAATTAATCAAAGCAAAATATTAGTTTCAATTCTAAAAAGTAATTTAAATTACAAAATTTGTAGTTGCAAACCTTGCTTGATAGATTGACAGACTTGTATATCTTACTACTATTTAGTAAGGGTGATTTTTCTACTATGTTATTAGCTTTGCAACTGTATATATGGAGAGCGCGAATATGAAGCTTTTGATCCAAGGAAACAACATTGCAGTAACAGAATCAATACATGATTACGTCGAACAAAAAATAGAAAAGGCGGTCAAACATTTCCAAAACATAACCAGTAAAGTAGATGTTCATTTGTCTGTAGCTCGCAATTCTCGGATCGAAAAAAAACATAAGGCTGAAGTTACAGTATTTGCCAATGGTACAGTGATTCGCGCTCAAGAAGGTAGCGAGAGTCTTTATGCAAGTATTGATATGGTTGCAGATAAAATTGCTCGTCAGCTACGCAAATATAAAGAAAAACACCTAGCTAAAAATGCTCATGCTAACGTAAGACAAGATATTGCCGAAGATGATGCTGTGATAAAAGCGGAAGAATTAAATAGCGATCGCGCTCCTGAGTTGCCAGCAAAGGTAGTCCGAAGCAAGTATTTTGCCATGCCACCAATGACCACTGAAGAGGCTTTGAACCAGCTTCAATTGGTAGATCATGATTTCTATATGTTCCAAAATAAAGATACTGGAGAAATCAATGTTATTTACAGCCGAAACCATGGCGGTTATGGAGTAATACAACCTCGCGATGATAGTAATGCGCGTCAGGGTGATTATCCCCATTGAAGGGATGAAGGATGCCCTAAAGGATACATCGGATAAGGAAGTTATACTTTATTTTTAGGTACAACTTCCTTATCAAAGTGCGATCGATATTCAATAAATAAAAGGAAAGCAAGATGGTTAAAGATTTAGAGTCTTGCTTTGTTTTTTCTTGAGTACATTCTTTAATCTAATTCGGGGATTGCTTCTTGAATTTTTGACTCCACAGCAAAATAAGAAGATTGAACTACAAAAGGAAAGCCTGCACCAGATAAGCCTTGTTTGATGCGATCGCTTGTTCCTTCAAAAACTACAAATAAAGGATTGATTTCTTCTGCTGCTTCGCTAAACATATGCTGTTCGTTAGTCGGCATTAACCATTCATAATCTCGATCAAGATAAACCTGAGTTTTACGCCAGCGATTGATTAGATCGGAAAAATCTTCTTCTGGACGATGAATAAAGACAATAATCTCCGCACCCATTTTAATCTGCCATTCTGGGTCGCACATCAAAATACCCAAGTCGCAAGGAATGGCTGTAGCAATGCGGGGTATTTTTGCCTGTAAAGGGTCATTTAAATCAGATTCGGGACGGCGAATACGAACGACAGGAAGAGGAATAGTAATTAAACTTTGTTCTGGACGACGAATACTAGGTAAAGCTTCAAGATAAGGACGATGCTGCTTTAATAAAGCGATCGCCCCACTACGAGTGCTGTATTCTGCCAGAGAAGTCTCATAGTCAGATTGTTTGATAGACACGCGATCGCTCCTTTGAATTATGCTAGTTGATCGAAGATTGAGAACATAGGCAAATACATCGAAAGTAGAATTGTACCTACCATAAAGGCAATACCGACCATCATAATCGGCTCGATCATAGTAGTTAGAGCTTTAACAGCCTGTTCTACCTCATCTTCATAGAATTCTGCCACTTTCTCCATCATGGCATCCAATTCTCCTGTTTCTTCACCGATACTAATCATCTGGATTGCCAGTGCCAGGAAAAACATTTTCTTTTTGAATAGCCAAAGAAATCATTCCCCCTTGCTGAATATCCGCTTTTGCAGCCATCACAGCATTAACAATTACCTGATTACCAATGGTGTTACAGACAATATCAAAACACTGCAACACGGGAACACCAGAACGAGTCAACGTACCAAATACTCGACAAAAACGAGCTACGGCAATTTTTTCATTCAAGTCACCAAACAGAGGCATTTTCAGCATAAAGCCATCAATTTGTAGACGACCCCAGGGAGTTTTATAGTAAGTACGAATTAAAAAGCTAAGACCAACAAATACCACAATTGGAATAAGAACCTTCCAGCTACGAAGAATGCCACTAATATCCAACATTATTTGCGTTAAAAGGGGTAATTCTGCACCCAAACCTTCAAAAATTCCCCCAAATACGGGAATCAAGAATATAGTCATCCCGAGAAAGGCAATTACAGCAAAAATACCCACCGTAACGGGATAAGCCATTGCTGATTTAATTTCGTTTTCTAGCTTTGCCATGTCTTCTAGCAACATAGAAAGACGCATCAGTACTTCATCTAGTACCCCACCAGCTTCTCCAGCTTCTACCATGTAGACATATAGATCGTTGAAGCATTCGGGATATTTGCTCATAGACTCTGACAAGCCTATCCCCTGTTGCACCTCGGCACTTATTCCTAAAAGAGCCCTTTTAAGTTTGGGGTTGGGTGCTTGATCTGCCAGAATACCCAAAGAGCGTACAATTGCCACACCAGCATTAACCATCACAGAAAACTGACGGGAGAATACGGCTTTATCTTTAACTGTTACCTTTGCTAGAGCTAACTCTAAAGCAGTCATGTCAATTTCAAAACCAGACTTGTTAATCTTGCCGACAGCTACATATCTATTTTTGAGTACGAGACGGGCTTGTTCTGCTGAGGCTGCTTCGATCTTCTCCTTAAAAACCTTACCCGAATGATCTTTTACCTTTGCTACGAATATAGACATAAATAAACCAATAATTGAGTTATGAGTAAAAAATAGTTAGTCGAAAGTTAATTATACTTGTTGCTTAATGCGACGTTTAGCATTAGCAGCCATACCCATACCTGCTGCTGCCCCTGCAAGACGCTGTAGTTCATCTGGTCGAGAACTTTTAGCAATTCCTTCTTCCATGCTGACAATGCCTTTTTTAACTAAGTCTGCTAAAGCTTGTTCCATAGTCTGCATCTTCATTTTTGCCCCAGTTTGAATGGAAGAATACATTTGGGCTGCTTTACCTTCTCGAATCAAGTTAGCGATCGCAGGTGTAACCAACATAATTTCCTGTGCCATAACTCGTCCAAATTCTCCAGGTTTAGGATTTTTCTTTTTAGCGAGAGTTTGACTAAATACCGCAATTAACGAGTTAGATAACATGGCTCTAATTTGTGCCTGTTGTCCAGCAGGAAATACGTCAATAATCCGATCTACTGTTCCTGAAGCTGAATTAGTGTGTAGCGTGCCAAATACTAAGTGACCTGTTTCTGCTGCGGAGATTGCCAGAGAAATTGTTTCCAAATCTCGCATCTCTCCTACCAGAATGATGTCTGGATCTTCCCGTAATGCAGCTTTAAGAGCGTTGGAAAAGCTTTTGGTATCTTCTCCTTTTTGTCGTTGATGAAAAAGACTTTTAATGTTGTCGAAAACATATTCAATGGGGTCTTCAACAGTAAGAATATGTTCCCCTCTAGTACGATTGATTAAATCCAGCATTGCTGCCAAGGTAGTCGTTTTACCCGAACCAGTTGGTCCTGTTACTAAAACCAATCCCCTTGGTCTTTCCGTAATATTTCTAACTACATCAGGCAAACCTAGCTGATCGAAATTAGGAATCTTGGAAGATAAGGCTCTCAAACAAGCAGCATAGCAACCTCTTTCCTTGTAAACATTGACTCGAAAGCGAGCCAAACCCTTAACCCCATAAGCACAGTCTAATTCCCAATGTTGCTCTAACTCTTTTCTTTGAGTGTTGTTGAGCATACTAAAAATTAATCTTTGGCATTCTTGGGGAGTTAAATCTTCACCAATAGGAGTCAATTTACCGCTAATACGAAAATATACTGGCGCGCTAGCCTGGACGTGCATATCCGATCCGCCCATTTCCACCAACTGTTCCATCAAATCTTCAATCATTAAATCCATAATCTTTTCCTTTCTAAATTTTTAAATACTTTTTGAATAACAATTTAACTAAAACGAGGAGTCATACAGTAAGGACAATCCAACCATTCAGGCTGTAATTCTGCACTACAGGTACGACAGGTTAAACCACTTTTTCGCTTGGCTTTCAATTCCGCTTCTAAACCAGAATCAGTAAAGGTTACACGCTCCACCTCTTCTAAAGTGGTATGTCCTTCTTTAACTAGGTTCAAGCTATACGCCAAGATGGTAATCATCCCTTCTTCTACCGCAGTTTCTTTAATGCGATCGGTATTTGCGCCCTCATTAACCAATGCCTGTAGTTTTTCCGAGTTGCGCATTACTTCATAAACACCAACCCGTCCTTTGTAGCCTACTCCACCACATTTACCACAGAGACATTTGTTTGCTTTTGCTTGAGCTATTTCTTCGGCGTTTAAAGTATTTGCTTTATAAAAAGTGACTTCTTCTTCGGTGGCAGCAGATAAACCAAATCGAGATAATTCAGCGTGGGTGGGATTATAAGCAATACGACATTCACTACACACTCGACGCATTAGTCTTTGAGCCAAAACTCCAACCAAAGCACCAGAAATCATAAATGGTTCAACTCCCATCTCATCCAAACGAGCGATCGCCCCAGCAGCATCGTTAGTGTGTAAGGTGGTTAATACCAAGTGACCCGTTAATGCAGCTTCAATTGCTGTCTTAGCGGTTTCCGAGTCTCTTGTTTCTCCTACTAGAATTACATCAGGATCTTGTCGTAGAAAAGCTCGTAGAATGGAGGCAAAGTTCATTCCCTTTTCACGAATTACCTGTACTTGGGTAATACCATCGAGAGAATATTCAATTGGATCTTCTGCGGTACTGATGTTAATATCGGGACTATTTCTCTCTGCTAATACGGAATAAAGACTGGTCGATTTACCCGAACCAGTAGGTCCTGTTACTAAGATCAAACCAAAGGGACGTTTTGCCATATCCCTAACGATCTCTAAAGTTTCCTCGTGGGAAATTAGTTTATCTAGACCCAACTGAGTAGCTGAGTTATCTAAAATCCGCAGTACAACTTTTTCACCGTAACGACTGGGTAAAGTATTAACCCGAAAATCCACCTTTCTGCCCTGAAACATTCGGCGAATCTTACCATCTTGGGGCAGACGTTTTTCAGCAATATCCAACTCTGCCATAATTTTGAAACGAGCTATTACCGCAGGAATAATCTTCTTGGGCATTTTATCGAAAGGCTGCATCAAAACACCATCTTTGCGATAGCGAATTTTTAACCCTTCTTCTTGAGGTTCGACATGAATATCAGAAACCCCATCCTGTAGTGCCTTTGCCAGAATCTTGTTAACCAAAGTAATGATCGGTGCTGCTTGAGCTTCACTAGCTGCTCCAAGATCGTCAGCAACTTCTTCGTCTGTCTCTTCTAAATTAAAGTCAAAATTATCTAAATCTAAAGAAACATCGACATTAACTTCTTTTTTCTTAGCGGTTTCTTTTTTTACTTGTTCGTCTAAAAATTGGTCGATTAACTGCTGATAATCTTCTTGAGTAATAACTTGCCGTTTAAGCTTGATCCCCTTTGGTCTTAAAATACGATTGAGGTCGTCCTGAGCCTCTAAGTTTTCAGGATCTACCATTGCCACCAATAAAGCAGGTTTATCTCCCTCTTCTTTGCTGATGGGAATTAGCCGATAACGACGACAAATATCCAGGGGAATCAATGAATTGATCAATTCCTCCATCTGATTGCCAGCAAACTTATCAGTTTCGATTTCTGGATCTATAGATTCGACCCCATAAAGGATTTTAAGCTCAAATAAATGATGTTTTTTATATTGACGTAACAGCTCTGGAGGTAACTGCTTGCCTGTCGCTGATTCGAGTATATCTACCAAAGAGCGACCACTCTTACGGCTTTCCGCTAAAGCCTTCTGCATTTTATCGCCATCGATGAACCCTTTTTGTACCAGTTGATTACCAAAAGGGGACAAGTTACTTCGTAGGGCGATCGCCCGTGTTTTTTTGGAAGAGGAAGAATAAGCCATAAAATGTAAAAATATCTCAGTCTCGTTCTTTAGTGTTCCCCAAAGTTTTCCCAAAATTTCAACTGATCTCGACAAAACATTATTTTTGGTTATGAATCCCAGCGGTTTTTTAGCTGTGTAGAAAAATTTTTTATTTAAATCTCAACCAAATCTGTTAGTTAACATAGATAATGCAATATCCTATATTTTGTATGTGAAGTGATAAGTGTTCCTATGAGTGAAGAGCAGAAACAATCAGAAATCGTATCCGAAAATCCAGAAGTAATCATTACAGACAATAGATCAGACACAACTGAATCTAGCTCGATCGCGGAAGAATCTATTGATACAGCACAGTCTGGGGAAATAGATTCAGAAACGACAGAAGATGAGGCGGTCGTTTCTTCCGAGCAAGAAGAAATTTTTGCTGCTTTTCAACAAGAAAACGCTAATCTCAAAAAGCTTTTAGACGAAAAAAGTAATCAAGCAGACTTAGCTAAAGCACAATACGCTAGATTAGCTGCTGATTTTGAAAACTTTCGCCGTAGAACTGCAAAAGAGAAAGAAAATCTAGAAACTCAAGCCAAGAAAGATGTAATTAGCCTACTATTGCCAGTAGTTGATAACTTTGAACGAGCCAGAACTCAACTAAAGCCTGAAAGCGACGGAGAAAAGGCCATTCATGGCAGTTATCAGGGAGTTTATAAAACCTTGGTTGAATGCCTCAAAAAAATGGGTGTTTCCGCAATGCGTCCTGAAGGAAAAGAATTCGATCCTAACTTTCATGAAGCTATGTTGCGAGAACAAACTAATGAATATCCTGAAGGAACGGTGATTGAACAGCTAATGCGAGGGTATGTTTTGGGGGATACCATCTTACGTCATGCTATGGTCAAAGTTGCTGTTCCAATTGAACCTGTGATAACTTCGGAAGAGAAAAACACAGAAGAAGAACCGCAGGAAAATAATAATTAGTAGTCCTCAAGTTTAAAAATGTCTTGTAAAAAAGACCCTGAAAGGAATACATCGATTTCGGCATTTAAATATGCCGATTATTAATTTAATTTTGCTGTCAACTTCTCCAAATCTATAGAAAAATGAAAATTACTGCCTAAGCACTATGGCAAAAGTTATCGGTATTGACCTGGGAACTACCAACAGTTGTGTTGCGGTGCTTGAAGGAGGCAAGCCTGTAGTCATTGCCAACTCTGAAGGTGCGCGCACTACCCCAAGTATGGTGGCATTTGCTAAAGGCGACACTCGTTTAGTGGGTCAACTAGCAAAAAGACAATCAGTTACTAACGCAAAAAATACTGTTCATAGTATCAAACGTTTTATCGGTCGTAGATGGGGAGATACAGAGGAAGAGCGATCGCGTACTCCTTATAAATGTGTTCCTGGTCGAGATGATACCGTAGACGTTAGAATTGACGATCGCAACTACACACCCCAAGAAATTTCGGCAATGATTCTGCAAAAGCTAAAAGCTGATGCGGAAAGCTTTTTGGGTGAAGCTGTAAGTGAGGTAGTGATCACTGTTCCTGCATATTTTACAGATGCTCAAAGACAAGCAACCAAAGATGCTGGAACAATTGCGGGTCTTGAAGTTCTACGTATTGTAAATGAGCCTACGGCGGCTGCGTTAGCCTATGGTTTAGATAAACAAGACCGAGAAGAACATATCCTGGTTTTTGACCTTGGAGGCGGTACTTTTGATGTTTCCATTCTTCAATTGGGTGGTGGTGTTTTTGAAGTAAAAGCTACATCGGGGAATAATCATCTGGGTGGTGACGATTTTGATAATGTGATTGTCCGTTGGATGATTAAAAGTTTTTATGCCCAAGAAGAAATTGACCTTAGAAGCGACAAAATGGCGTTGCAGAGGATGCGAGAAGCAGCAGAAAAAGCCAAAATAGAGCTTTCAGTTGCCCCCAGCACTTCAATTAATTTGCCTTTTATCACCGCCGATGAGACTGGTCCAAAACACATAGAAATGGAGTTGACCCGAGCTAAATTTGAAGAGTTATCTAAAGAATTGATCCAAAAAACTCTCGATCCTGTCAAGTTAGCCTTGAAAGATGCCGATTTACAGCCAAAAGAGGTAGACCGTATTATTTTGGTTGGTGGCTCTACCCGTATTCCTGCGGTTCAAAAGGCGATCCAAACAATTTTTGATGGAATGCAGATAGATCGCTCTGTCAATCCAGATGAAGCTGTAGCTGCGGGTGCTGCGATTCAAGGGGGTGTTTTGGGTGGCGAAGTAGAAGATGTTTTGCTGTTAGATATCACTCCTCTATCTCTTGGTTTAGAAACTTTGGGTGAGGTCTTTACCAAAATTATAGAAAAGAACACCACCGTTCCCACTAGTAAGTCACAAATTTTTTCTACTGCTGCTGATGGTCAAACTAGCGTAGAAATTCATGCTCTTCAAGGAGAGAGAGCTATGGCAAAAGATAATAAAAGCCTGGGCAAATTTTTACTCACAGGAATTCCAGTCGCTCCTAGAGGAATGCCTCAAATTGAAGTTACCTTTGAAATTGACGTTAACGGCATTTTGCAGGTTGCTGCTCAGGATAAGGGCACAGGAAAACAACAAGGGATTACCATCAGTAATACTGGAGGCTTAAGCTCTAATGAAGTCGAAAAGATGCGTTTAGAGGCTGAAAATTATGCCGAACAAGATCGTCGTAATATTGAACTGGTCAAGTTGAAAAATCAGGCTGAAAACTTAATTTATAATTATGATTCAACTTTGAGCGAACAGGGCGACTTAATTCGCGACGAACTCAAAGTTAAAATTGCCAGAGTTAAAGAAGAATTTAAAATAGCCTGTAATAATCCTCACAGCACAATGGATGAGATTAACAGTATTTTGGAGAAATTACGGCAAATATTGTTGGAGATAGGTACAGATGTCTATCAACAAAGAAATTCAGAAGCAGATGATTCATTTATGTTCGATGAAGATGATTTTGCTGATGCCAGAACCGAAATGGATATTGCCAGAGACAATAGTGTCAAGGCAGTAGTCAGTGTTTCTAATGATGCCAATATCGAAGGTGGAGATGATTTAGGTTTAGATGATACTTCTTTTGACGATTATGAATCAGTAGATTAGGTTAAATTAGTTCATGAAATATTATAATTTGTTCTCTATTAAAATGACCTGGGTACAGCTAGGTAATCAAATAGCTCCTTAGTAGTAACCGTACTATATTTTTTGGCTACGATTTTGTTAAAGTAACGATCGATAAACCATAGGAAAAAACTAAGATTTTATGGCAGGGGACTACTATCAAATCCTGGGGGTATCCCGCGATGTAGATAAGGATGAATTGAAGCGTGCTTATCGTCGTTTAGCTCGCAAGTACCATCCCGATGTCAACAAAGAAGCGGGAGCGGAAGAAAAGTTTAAGGAAATTAATCGTGCTTACGAAGTTCTTTCTGAGCCAGAAACTCGTTCTCGATACGATCGCTTTGGCGAAGCAGGAGTAGGTGGAGCAGCAGGCGCGCCAGGCTATGACTATAGTGACATGGGCGGTTTTGCCGATATTTTTGAAACTATATTCAGTGGATTTGGCGGAGGTGTAGGGACTGCTGGCGGTCAATCTCGCCGTCGTAATGGTCCTGTGAGGGGGGACGATTTAAGACTAGATCTTAAATTGAATTTTCGTGAGGCGGTTTTTGGTGGGGAGAAGCAGATAAAAATCCCCCATTTAGAATCCTGCAACACCTGTAGCGGTTCGGGTGCAAAACCAGGCACGGGAGCCAAGACTTGCAGTACCTGTAACGGTGCTGGTCAAGTGCGTCGAGCTACTCGCACGCCTTTTGGTAGTTTTGCCCAAGTATCTGCCTGTACTACCTGTAACGGTACGGGACAAGTAATTGAAGAGAAGTGTTCTACCTGTCATGGTGCTGGTCGTCTACAAGAAACCAAAAAACTCAAAATTACTATTCCCCCTGGCGTAGATAATGGAACTCGTCTGAGAGTCTCTGGAGAAGGAGACGCTGGGATGCGAAACGGTACTCCAGGGGATTTGTACGTTTACTTATTTGTTGAGTCTGATAAAGAATTTACTAGAGAAGGAATTAATATTCGTTCGGAGATAGCGGTAAGCTATCTACAGGCTATTCTGGGCTGTACTTTAGAGGTAAATACAGTAGACGGCAAAGAAGATTTGACAATTCCTGCGGGAACTCAACCCAATACAGTGCTTACTTTAGAGAATAAAGGTGTACCGAGATTAGGAAACCCCGTTAGCCGAGGCAATCACTTAATTACGATTAAAATTAATATACCTACTAAAATTAATTCGGAAGAAAGAGAGCTATTAGAAAAGCTGGCTACTGTTCGTGGAGAGGCGACAGGAAAAGGAAGCAAAGAAGGCTTTTTGGGAGGATTATTCCAAAAATGAATCCTGTTGAACCCACCAAAGGTACGGATAATGCTACCTCGTCTTCGGCAGATGCTCATTTGGATCTAAGAGGCACACCTTGCCCGATTAACTTTGTTCGTACCAAACTTCGTTTAGAACAGATGTCCCCTGGCTCTTTATTAGAAGTTTGGTTAGACAGTGGCGAACCCATCGAGCAAGTGCCTGATAGTCTTAAGATGGAAGGATACCAGTTAGAGGCTTTGAACGAACAAGATGGCTTCTTTTCTCTATTGGTTCGTCGTCCTACAACATTGTGAGAGATTTGGAGCGAGAATTACCAGGACATAATGGTATTAGCGATCGCAACTTGATTGGAACGGTAGTTGCTGTTCAAGCTAATTTTTATCAGGTCAAATTAGAAACCCATGAAGCTCAATTTTTACTTTGTACTCGTCGTACTAGGTTAAAAAAAATTGGGCAAAAAGTCATGGTTGGCGATCGCGTTGTAATTGAAGAACCTGATTGGCAAGATAGCCGTGGTGCGATCGCTCAAGTGCTGCCTCGCACTACTGAATTAGAACGTCCTCCTGTAGCTAATGCCGATATTATTTTATTGGTCTTTGCCGTAGAAGAGCCTAGTCTAGATCCTTGGCAATTAAGTCGCTTTTTGGTCAAGGCAGAATCTACTGCTTTGAAATTATCTTTGTGTTTGAATAAGTGCGACTTGATTACAGTCGAGCAGCAGCAGCAGTGGCAAATACGTCTACAACAGTGGGGCTACGATGCCAATTATGTTAGCGTTACTCAACAGCAAGGGATTAGTGACCTATGGGAGCGTTTGCAGGGTAAAATCACCATTGTCGCGGGTCCTAGTGGGGTAGGAAAATCTAGTTTGATTAAAACCTTAATTCCGACTATCGATTTGAGAGTTGGCAAGGTATCGGGAAAGCTACAGAGGGGTCGTCATACTACTCGCCACGTTGAGTTATTTGAGCTTCCTGGAGGTGGTTTGTTGGCAGATAGTCCAGGATTCAATCAACCCGATTTAGACTGTATGCCGAGCGATTTAACGCAGTATTTCCCTGAAGCTAGAAGCAGACTGCAAGCAGGTAGCTGTCAGTTTAGTAATTGTCTCCATCGAGATGAGCCTAACTGCGTAGTTAGAGGAGACTGGGAAAGATACGAATATTATTTAGATTTTTTGGATAAGGCGATCGCTCTTCAAGAGACATTACAAAAGCAACCCGATCGCGAGTCTAACCTTAAGTTGATGGTCAAGCGATCGGGCAAAAGTCAATATGAGCCTAAATTACAAGCAAAGAAATATCGTCGTACTTCCCGTAAAACTAAACATCAAAATCTCCAAGATATTTACGATACTCAGCTACAGGAAGAAATAGAAGATTCGTAATTAAGAAATTCCTCGCAGTTGAGTTGTAACAACTTTTAGTTTTAAAGTGCGATCGCCTCGCATGACGGTAAAGTTTAAGCTTTGATTTAAGCCACTGCGGTCTACTAAAGACTGTAATTGACCAGCATCATTTATGGGTTGACCGTTGATAGCTGTGATAGCATCTCCGATACGCAAACCTGCTGTCTCTGCGGGAGTATCGGGCAATACTCGCACGACCAAAACTCCTTCGACTTCAGGGATAGTAAAGGGTGAGTTGGGATTTTGGTTGTTTCGTCGAGCAAGTTCGGGGGTCAGAGTCCGCATTTGAACTCCAATATAGGGATGAGGTACTTGTTTACCCGCAGCGAGAGTATCTGTAATGGATCTGGCTTTATCAATGGGAATAGCAAAGCCAATACCATTGGCATCAGGACGAATCGCGGTATTAATACCAATAACTTCACCCCTTTCATTTAATAATGGTCCTCCAGAATTGCCTGGGTTAATGGCTGCATCGGTTTGTAAAAAGTCAATGCGCTTATCGGGAATACCAACCTGTGCGGAGGAACGAGTTAAAGTACTGATAATTCCTAAAGTAACGGTATTGTTTAAACCAACAGGGTTTCCCACGGCGATCGCCCAGTCTCCTACCTGTACATTCTCAGAACTTCCCAAAGGTGCAATAGGCAAGTCTACACCCTGAGCATTTATTTTAACTACTGCTAAATCTGTTACTTCATCTGTACCTTTAACTACTCCTTCAAATTCTCTTCCATCTTTAAGGGTTACTGTGACTCGATCTGCACCACTAACGACATGAGCATTGGTAAAAATAATGCCATTTTTCTGGGTAATAAATCCTGAACCCTGTCCTCTTACCTGTCTTTCCCTGGGCATTTGTCCCCCAAAAGCGATCGCCAAAAAATTCCCGAAAGAATGGATCTTCAAAGAAAGGTTCGGCTCTGGTTGCAATTGTTTTTTCTGTATCTATTCTTACTACCGCAGGTCCAGTTTGGGCTACCGCTGCTGCGACAAAGCTACCTGAATTACTGGCAACAGGCGCTTGTGCTTGAATTTGAGGCTGAGTTTCTAAAGTAATAGGATTATTTTTATAGTCTGTTTTAGAGTCGGCAGGTAATATATCCGCATTGGAAGACATTACTCTGATGCTGCTAAAAGTCAAAATGACTCCTAAAAAAAGTGCTACAGCGTGGCTAGCCACTTTACCTAGAAATCGTTGCTTTTTCATTGTTGTTAGTCAAAATTTTTTGATTTTTTATACCATTCAATCATAGCTTGACTAATAACTTGACTAGACAAAAAAAGCGACACTTGGTCGCTAAGGGGGTTACTTGTCTATTTTTGTGCCTATTTTATTCATCGGCAGGAAAAACATAGTAAGCAATTCCTTCTGATGCGTAATTGGGTAAGGTTTCTGCTACCACATCTCTTTCAACTCCCGATGGTGTGTAAAAATGCGCTTTAGTGTCGTTGTTGTAAAAACGATATACGGGAATTGTTCCAGGATACTGCTCTGTATAGGCAAAAAAGGATTCGGATTCTAGACTGAAGTTACTCAAATTTTCGAGAACAGAATCTCTTTCGATTTCAGATATTGTGTATAAATGTGTTCCTGTATCTTGATTGAGAAAACGATAAACTTCCTCTGGTTCGGGGTTTCCTGTTAAAGCGTCAATGCTGATATAAGTCGAACCTTGAGGAGTTGTACCTTCGGGAATGTAATTGGGTAAGTTTTCCAGAATGTTGTTTCGCTCAACTTCGGAAGAGGTATATAAGTGAACTCCCGTATCTTGGTTAAGAAAACGATACACCGTAGACCCTATATTGTTAAAATCGGCTTCTACATCTCCCACAACAACTAAGAATGTATCTTCTACCGAATCTCCTAATAAGTCTGTTCCCTGGATTGTAACTGTTGATACTCCGCTTTCACCTTCTACATAATCAAGAGTAAGTTCTCCTCCATCAATAGAAATATCGACTAAATCTGGATTTGAGTTACCTATAACCTCAAACTCAAGCTCATTCTGCTGGGAGATGCTAATGCTACTGTAGCGAACATAATTATCATCACTTTCAATGTTTGGGTTACTATTATCTTCAAAAATGAGGGGTAAATCAGTAAAAGCTGAATTAATACTACTCCCATTAAAAACAGGTAATTGAGCGATCGCATTTACGGGAGCAAGATCTTCTTCTGTCAGTACTTCGCCAAAGACAGTAAATCCGCCATTTTGGTTGTCCAAATTTCCTGAATTATCAGCTAAATTGAAAAACCATTGATTAGTTGCACTGTCAGGATTTCCGCCTAACTTTGCCATGGCGATCGTACCTCGGAGGTTAGATCTGTTTTCGCTAAACTCATTGACTACAGGATCGTCGGCAAGAACAACATCTATTTGTAAATCATCAACTGTAAATCCCCCTCCCTGAACAATAAAACCAGGAACAGAACGGTGAATAATCGAGTTCACATAGTCGCCATCATCAACATAGTTGGTAAAGTTGTTTACTGTTGCTGGCGCACCTTCACCCGTTTGGTCGAATAACAAGACATTGGTTACTCCCCCTTCTAAAGAACTGTCCACTAGTTCAAAACGAGCGACTTGTCCAGTGGTAAAAGGATCGTCAAAGTGCTGAAACAAATCAACTGTTGTGTTGCTCGCGTTTTCTGCAACATTAAGATTCTCAAGAGGTTGAGTAATTAGGGGAATAGTTGTCATATTTAATTATCCTCATAAAAATTATCGCTATATTGTTACCAATTTAGTCCAGAGGATAGATAATCGGTAGGGGATATTTAATTAGCAATCACTGATGTTAATTGCTCGACAATTTTTGTATTTCCCTGGGGACTAGGGTGAATGCGATCGCGGTAGAGGAATTCTGGTTGGGGAAAATCAGACCAAATCTCAAGAAAGTCGAGATAATTAATGTTTTCAATTTCTACTAGCTGTTGGAGACGTTTCCTGGCTGTGGTTTCTTCTTCTGTTGAACCCTGTTCAAATTCTCTCAATAGAGGGGTGAGAGCTAAAATAAATTTAGTATTGGATTGTAAAGCGATCGCTTTTATTTCTTTAATAGCTGCCAAATTTGCTGCTAAATTCTCATCTTTTAAAGAACGTAGTTTCTCTAATCCCCGAATCTGGCGGGGAGACGCAATATAAAACTGATATAGTTCCACTAAAGCTAAAGCAGGTTTTTTATTGGGATAGCTATAAGATTTCCCTACTACAAGGGATGTAGGCTCAGTGGCGAATAGGTCATCGGTATTGACAACTAAAACCAGAGTGTCTGCATCGAATAAGCCATAGCGTTTCAAGTATGCCAGTTCATTACGAGGTCCCCAAGAATTAGTCGAAGCATTGAAAACCTCCAGTGTTTTATCACTGTTTGACTGTAATTTTTTTGCCATTAAACTCGAAAGTATGTCAGCTTGATCCGTCCACCAAGAGCCATTAACTACCGAGTCTCCTAGCAAGAATATCCGTTCAATATCTTGTTCGGGATTGATTTCCCCATAACGCATCGAGTATTGATTTATCTCGATTAAGTTACCAGCACGACGTAATTTTTGATTGGGAGCAAGCAAATATCCAATATCCTCATCTGCAATGTATAGAGGAGGATTTCCTAAACCTTGAGTTAACCGCAACCCAATTTCTGCGATCGCACCAAACCCCATCACAGAAGCCAAAATAATCAATAATAGTTTCATGTCGGATAAATTTAAGTTTTTATTTGTAGATCTAGGGAAAATTTTAAGAAGTCTTCACTATCCAAATTGTTTTGATACCATTGAAATAGAGGAAATTAAGTTAAACAAGTCTATTTTTAAAGGGAGCGCAACGTAAATTATGTCTGACTTGAATCGCGGAATTATGAAGTTTGATGGTGCAGACAAACCTGTTTTGGTTGCTGTGTCCGCAGTATTAATCTTTGGTGGAATTATTGCCCTAATCACTTGGGCGTTAAAATCTGCCTATGTAGTATAGGTTGCAGGCGATATTTATCAAAAAAAGTAGAGAAAGATTCTAACAACTATTTTTTTTGAGTAATTTCTATAATCCTGTGCTATGATTTATAACCGTGGTCACTAAGGGTCGATGTCCGAGTGGTTAAAGGAGGCGGACTGTAAATCCGCTCGCTATGCGTACGCTGGTTCAAATCCAGCTCGGCCCATATAACATGGTTCAAGGAGGTTTCGAGCCTCCTTTTTTGATGTCTATTTATATTTCCAATTCATTATCTAAAATTGATAAGAAATTCCCAAGGAAGCTACGGGATAGATACTGATAAAAGCCAAATTGTCTTCTATTTCTTTTTCTTCTTCTTTGACCGCTTCATTGGCTTGGTTTTTTTGTTCCTCTGTCGCATCTTCACCAAAATTAGGAGTGACCTCGATATCAGGAGAGCCTCCAAACATTACTCCCAAATTAAACCAGAATCCAAATCCCTTATTTGCTGCTACAGCATTGCCCCACCCTATGCCAAGATAAGGAGCAACGTTACGAGTAATTTCTATATCAACATCAGTTGACTCTACTACGTTACTTTCAAATTCTTCATCACCAATAATGATTGTATCTTCGGTTGTAGCTGTTCCTTCTATTTTATTATTGGTGAAAATTGCTCCTCCACTTATTTTGAATCCCGAATTTTTTGAGGGATGAATATCAATAATAGTTGATATGTTTAACAAGTCTAAATCACCATCGTATTCGACATCTTCACTATCTACGTCTGCATTGAGTCCGAATAAATTGAGACCAACCCTGGCATTAATCTGAGGAATGAGTTTTCGTACCACATGACCACCTACGCCCAAGGTACTAATCTCTGGAACGAATGCCCAGCCAGTTTTTTGTCCGTCTCCACTACCACTACTGCTATTGTCTTCTGAAGGTGTTGAAGGTGCTGGAGGTGCTGGAGGTGGGACTGGTACAGGAATAGAACTAGGAGATTCTACACCTGGAGTAGTTCCTCTACATTTAGAGTTATAGGGAAAATCTTGACAAAACTGTTCCAGATTTAGTTGTCCTAATTTGTAGTTTCTGGTTTGAATATCTGTGAAATATTGAGGCAATTCGACTGGTGACAGCAAGTCGATCGCTTTAGTAGAAATTCTCTTTGATGCTGGTAAAGAAGCAATGTTTGGTATCTTAGGGCTATTATTTATTTTGTTTTCTTGAGACATAGCTGGCTTCGCTGCGATTGCGTAGCTAGCCGAAGGCATCGCCATTACGCCCCAACTCAATCCCAACAAAACTAAGTTATACCAGTTTAGTCTTAACTTGCTCATCTTATTATGTCATTCCACAAATGAATAAATTGAAACCTCAAATTCTGCCGAAATTATCGGTTTTCAAAGCAAGGTTAGCATTGAAACGTGGTAACTGCCATCTTGTAATGCTTTTGCAAAATTGACTAAGGAAAATATTATTTTCCGAGTCTTTAATTATGTCGTTACCAAGTTTTTAAAATACTTACCGCCAGAACATATGAAGATATATTAATATACACAAGACTACAATAATCTCAGATTATCTAGAAAAATTTGAACTTAATGTGCAAATAATATCTCTATGATAATATCTGGGTTATTTATAAAACTAAATTATGTTTAGTTCTATAGATCGAGATTTAATGGTGGAGGAGACAATCTCAAGTGCAATCTAATTTATCTGGACAACCGCTGAATAAGTACCGCAAAAAATCTAAGCCTCTTAAAATGGGCGTGATTGGGGTAGGGAATATGGGGCAACATCATGCCCGCGTTCTAAGCTTGCTTAAAGATATCGAACTAGTTGGGGTATGTGACTCTAACTTTGCCAGAGGTATTGAAATTGCTAGCCAGTATCGGACTCATTTTTACGAGAATTATGAAGAATTACTGCCTCATGTTGATGCTGTATGTATTGCCGTACCAACAAAACTACATCATGAAGTAGGCGCAAAATGCCTTCGAGGGGGTGTCCACATATTAATCGAGAAACCGATCGCAGCGTCCATTGCTGAAGCAGAGTCTTTGGTAAACTTGGCAGCGGAAACTGGCTGTATTTTACAGGTTGGTCACATTGAAAGATTTAATCCTGCTTTTAGAGAACTAAGTAAAGTAATTCAGACAGAGGAAATCCTGGCATTAGAAGCACGTCGTTTAAGCCCCTATTCAAATCGAGCCAACGATGTCTCAGTTGTTTTAGATTTAATGATTCACGACATAGATCTATTGCTAGAGTTAACAGCTTCCCCTGTAGTGCGTTTAACTGCTAGTGGCAGCATCGCCAATGATTCTGGTAATTTAGACTACGTTACTGCCAATCTTGGTTTTGCCAATGGTGTTGTGGCTACTCTAACTGCATCAAAGGTAACTCACCGTAAAATTAGATGTTTGTCTGCTCATTGTAAGCAATCCTTGATCGAAACTGATTTTCTAAAAAATGAAATATTAGTCCATCGCCACATTCAAGAAGAACAACAACAGCCATATAAAAAAGACGGCATTACCGAAAAAGTCTATACCAACAATGTCGAACCAATATATGCAGAAATCGAACATTTCGTAAACTGTATTCGAGGAGGCGATCGCCCTTCCGTTGGTGGAGAACAAGCACTAAAAGCTTTACGTTTGGCTAGTCTGATCGAACAAATGGCTTTAGATGGCAAAATCTGGAATTCTTCAGATGATCGGCAAAAAATTGATTCTCCAACTATGTCTGTTATTTAAACTTATTGCAGTTTAGGCATTTCATCTATTCTTAAGCTGCATCTTAAATTCTAATTCGGTATTAAAATTGACAAAAAAAAAATTCTCATCATATAAGAATGATCGCAATACAGTAATGCAATTTGCTGTACAGGTGTGTTTCATAATTTAGGTGTGAGGAAAATTTAAGATGATTAAAATCAAGCATCCCCTCTTGCTTGGTACTGCTGCGTTTATTTCTGCGGCTTTAGTTTCAGGCAATAATAGTGTTTCGGCACAGGAAGTAGACCTATCCAATGCAGATGAAATCGGCAATTATGCAGATTTAAGTAACCCTTTAAATAATGATATAGAGGTCGAACAAGCTCCTGTCAATTCTTTAGGGCAAGTTACCAATGTAAATCAGTTAAGAGATGTTGCTCCTACAGATTGGGCTTATGAAGCTCTCCGTAGTCTAGTAGATCGCTATGGCTGTATATCTGGTTTCCCCAATCAAACGTATCGTGGCAATCAACCCCTATCTCGTTACGAGTTTGCTGCGGGTTTAAATAGCTGTTTAAATCAAATTGAGCGTTTGATTGCTAGCGGACAGGCTGATTCTTCTCCCGATCTCGAAACTATCACTAGATTGAGTCAGGAATTTGAAGGTGAACTAGAATCTTTGGGTGGCAGACTAGATGAAGTTGAAAGCAGAACTGCTTTACTAGAAGACAGTGCTTTTTCTACTACCACTAAGCTAGAGGGTGAAGTAGCTTTTACCATAGCTGATGCTTTTGGTGATGATATTGAAGACACAGAAACAGTTTTCAACGACAGAGTTCGTCTTACTTTTGTCAGCAGTTTTACAGGAAAAGATAAGTTGTCTACTCGTATAACTGCGGGCAATATTGGCAATTCCTTCCAAGATGAAACTGGTACGAGAGAAGGACGTTTTGCTTATGATGGTCAAGAAGATAACAATATTACCTTAGATCGCCTCCACTATAGTTTTCCTGTAGGCGAAAAACTCAATATCACTGCCATGGCTGGCTTGGCTGCTCATCACTTCTATGCAGAAACCTATAACTCTGGACTGAATACTGGTGGTGGTGCAAATGGTGCTTTGACCCGTTTCGGCGAACGAAACCCTTTATATCGTCAGGGAATTGCCAACTCTTCTGCTGGTATTGGTGCGAAACTTCAGTTAACTGACTTTTTAGCATTTTCTGGTGGTTATATTGCCCCCGCTGCTGCCGATCCTTCTACCGACAATGGTCTGTTCAACGGTAGTTTTTCAGCGATGGGACAAATTGAATTGACTCCTTTTGAACCTTTAAAAATAGGCTTAACTTATGTTCGTGGTTACGATGACGAACAGGTCAATTTAGTTGATGCCGATGACGATCCTTTGACTCCTGATGTACCTGGATTTAGACAAACTTTCCTTTGGGGTGGCACAGGTACTAACGCTGCTAACTTCAGAGGTGCAACTGGTGTTAACGTCGGTACATCGCCCGTTGCTACCAATTCCTTCGGCGCACAAGCCCAATTCGATCTTACTCCCAAAATTAGTCTTCGAGGTTGGGGTGGATATACCACTGCCGATATTATCAATGGCGGTGACGATGACAACGGTGAGGCAGAAATTATTAACTTTGCAGGAGCGATCGTAGTGTCAGATCTTGTCAAAGAAGGCAGTCTGGCAGCATTAATCGTTGGTGCAGAACCTTTCTTAGCTTCAATTGATAGTAATGGTGATGACACAGATGAAGATATTCCTGTAGATATTCCTCTTCATGTTGAAGCCTTGTACCGATTCAATTTAAATGACAATATTTCTATTACTCCTGGTGTTATTTGGCTTGCTGCTCCTAACCAGGATGCGGATAACAACGAAGATATCTTTATTGGCGCGCTGAGAACTACATTTACTTTCTAAAAGCACTTATCTCAGATAAGCAGTAGATTACGAAAACAAACAAAATATTGGGATCGAAGATTTAGCCCGACAAAAGCTTGCTTCGATCCTTTTTGTGTTTAAGGTAACTAAAGATCGACCGTAAGTGCCTGCTTGAAAATTCAGATTTAGCTAGAATTAAGATAAATTAAGCAAAATAGTTGACTCGTTGGCGCGAGATAAATGTCTGTTATGAGTAAAACATCGCGTATCTGTATTGTTGGAGGAGGCTTTGGCGGTTTATACACTGCGCTGCGCCTGTATAAATTTCCTTGGGCTGCCGAGCAAAAGCCAGAAATAACTTTAATTGACAAAAGCGATCGCTTTTTATTTTCTCCTCTGCTATATGAATTGATTACAGAAGAGATGCAAAGTTGGGAAATTGCCCCTCCATTTAGCGAATTATTAGCCAATACAGACATCATTTTTCGTCAAGGTAGCGTGTCTGGTATTGATGTCGAAGCCAAACAAGTTTTCTTGGAAGACGACACAACAGTTGACTACGACAAATTAGTCTTAGCTACGGGGGGTAAAACGCCAGTAGATGTTGTACCTGGAGCAAAAGAATATGCTTTACCATTTCGCTCCCTCAATCATGCCTATCGCTTGCAAGAAGAATTGCGACTGTTAGAAGAAGCTAACCCCGATAAAATTAGGGTGGCAGTAGTGGGTGGTGGCTACAGTGGAGTTGAATTGGCTTGCAAATTAGCCGATCGCCTGGGAGAAAAAGGAAGAATTCGCATCATAGATCGAGGAGAGGAAATTCTCAAAGATAGCTCAGACTTTAATCGCGAAACTGCCATCAAAGCTTTAGAGAAAAGTCATATTTGGCAGGATTTGGAAACAGAAGTGGCACAAATAGAATCAGACAGTATTTCTCTGATATATAAAGGGCAAACTGATACCATTCCTGTAGATTTGGTATTGTGGACTGTAGGAAATCAAGTTGCAGGATTAGTTAACGATCTTCCTCTGGCTAAAAACGATCGGGGGCTTCTCAAAATCCAACCAACTCTGTTAGTAGAAGATAGAGATGACATTTATGCTCTGGGGGATGTTGCCGACTGCTACGATGAACATGGCAAACCACTTTCCGCTACGGCACAGGTTGCTTTTCAACAGTCTGACTATTGTGCTTGGAATTTGTGGGCATCAGCAACAAATCGTCCTCTATTATCTTTCCGCTATCAGCCTTTAGGAGAAATGATGACTTTGGGCATGGATAATGCTGCCATCAGTGGTTTAGGTCTAAAATTAGATGGTCCATTTGCTTATATAGCGCGGCGTTTAATCTATCTCTATCGTTTACCCACCCTCAAGCACCAGCTAACAGTAGGATTAAACTGGATCACTCAACCTATCGTAGAATTGTTATCTCCTTAATTTGAGTAACTACCCTATGTCTGAGACTAAGTTTTTGCCACCAAAGCAAAATGCTTTACTAATTCGTTTGATTCAAAGTATTTCCTATGTAGTGATGTACTTTGTTTATCAAATAAAAATAGAAGTTAGCGATCGCGATATTGGTCTACTCAAAGAAATCGACGATAAGCGAGTTGTCTATTTACCAAACCATTCTAATTTAGATGATGGATTGGTAATGTTTCTTTTTTCTGCTCGTTTAGGACAGCTATTTTACTACATCGTGGCTTACGAAGCCTTTAACGGTTTAATTGGCTCAGTTGATGCAAAAAATGGGATGTTATTCTATTCGTCGAGGAGTGGGCGATCGCTCTAGCGTGGTGCAAACTCTCAAAGTACTTCAGCAACCAAAATGTAAATTAGTTATTTTTCCTGAAGGTGGTTGTTCTTATCAAAATGATACTGTAATGCCTTTTCGCACTGGAGGTATCGAATTGGCATTCAAAGCAGTATCTAAATTGGCTAAAGACAGCAATCCAGACTTATATTTTGTCCCTGTCAGCATTAAATATTTTTATTGTGGGAAAACCGATTTAGAGATTGATCGAAGTCTTCGGGAATTGGAAGCAGCCCTGTCAATTCAATCGGATGAAAAGGATTTTTACCAACGCCTGAGAAAAATTGCCGAAAAAGTACTAACTAATTTAGAAAATGAATATCATTTAAAACCTCAATCCGAAGAAGATTGGAATCAAAGAATTGCCAATCTCAAACAGCATCTTTTAAAGTATTGCGAAGACAAACTCGATCTCGCCCCTACAAGTAATCTTCCCAATCGAGAGCGAGTCTACAAGATCCAGTCAATATTGGCAGATTTGAGCAAAATCCAGCCAACAACTGTAGATTATCAGCATATTGAGTTGACCGCGATTCGGCTGCTCAATTTTGATGCGATCTATGATGGTTATGTTGCTAATAAACCAACTCCTGAAAGATTTTTGGCTACTCTAGACAGACTAGAGCGAGAAGTATTCCAAATCGATCGCCCCAAATCAAAAGGATTACGCAAAGTCAGGATTAAAATTGGTACGCCAATCAATGCAGAAAAATATTGGCAAGATAATAGTGGAGAGCGTCAAAAAACAATTAAAGATCTAACTCAAACAATTCAGCAAACAGTACAGGCTAATTTAAGCTAACTACATAAGTTTGAAATATAAAACCTTAAATGACACTAAATCTGATTTGTAAAAATAGTGTTTAATTATTATTGTGCGATCGTTTATATACTAAGGACTAACGACTGTACGGACGAGCCAGGTCACGTCCCTGCTGACTTTCAAAAGCCACAATTAACTTATCCCAGCATTTAGTATGATACCTCAATCATCCAGCGATCCATTACCCAAAGTTATTTTCTTTGATGCAATGGGAACTTTATTCGATCTTAAAAGTAGCGTGGGCGAAATTTATCGGCAATTTGCTCTCAAGTATGGTGTAGAAATAGATGCAGAAAGCCTCAACAAAGCTTTTATTAATAGTTATAAATCTGCTCCAGATTTGGCATTTTCTTCAACCGAATCAAAGGCGATACCTATGGCTAGCTACGCAATTGCGGAGCAAGAATTTATCTGGTGGAAAAATGTAGTCAAAATTACTTTCGAGCAAGCAAAAGTATTAGATCGATTCAGTGATTTTACTGAATTTTTCCATGAGCTATATCATTATTTTGCTAGCAACAAACCTTGGTATATTTATCCTGATGTTGTTCCCTGCTTACAATATTGGCAACAGCAAAAAGTACAATTAGGAGTCATCTCTAATTTTGACACTCGCTTAATTGCAGTATTAAAAGCCCTCGATTTAGAACGCTTTTTTACTAGTATTACTATTTCTTCAGTTGCGGGTTTTGCAAAACCAGACCAAAATATATTTGAGATAGCATTAAAAAAACATAGCTTTATAGCTCAACAGTCATGGCATATTGGAGATAGCAAAAAAGAAGATTATCTAGGGGCAAAAAACTCTGGGATTTATGCCTTTTGGTTAAACCGCGATCGTTATTCAGTGAATGTTGAAAATCAACTACCCAATTTAAGTAGTCTGAGATAAACTTGTGTTTATATATTGCTTTATATACACACTTTTACAAAGTTAAAGGAAACGGGAGATATAGGCTTTGGACACAGCTAATCAGCAAAGAATTCTAGGATATTTTATAGAAGAGGCAAAAGAACACCTTCAGACCCTAGAGCAAGGAATTTTACAGCTAGCTACATCTGTCCGTGATGCAGAAACCGTTAATGAAATGTTTCGGGCTGCTCATTCGGTCAAAGGTGGCGCAGCAATGTTGGGTTATACTAGCATCCAAAAAACTGCTCATCGTCTCGAAGATTCTTTTAAAATTCTTAAAGATAATCAAGTAGATGTCGATCAAAAACTAGAGTCATTATTTCTTAATGGATACGATCATCTTCAAGATCTGATTGAACGTTTAGAAAGTTCCTCTGACTTTAGTGATAGTGATGCTGTAGAAATTTTGGCACAAGCTGAATCTAATTTTGCAGTTTTAGATCAATATCTTCAGCAATTGCTTTCAGGTGGATCGTCAGGTAGTGCTAGCATCAGCCAGCAGGTAACTACCATTCTTAAGCAAATGCTACATCAGTTTAAGCAGTCAGATAGTCCAGAAAGTCGACAAAAACTGCACATTGCCTGCAATAAGCTGGGTGAAATAGCTCCTAGTGAAGCAAATTGGCAAACCCTAGTCGCCACTACACAAAAAGCAATTACTAATAAGAAATATCCATATAGTACTATTGCTCAGGTAGTTATTAAAGAAATTAAACAGGCTGGAGACTTATTGGATTCTGGTCAAGTAAGTAAGCTTGTTCCTAGTAAAAATTTACAACAATTGGCTGCTACTGCTGGAGGGACAGCTCCTACTGTTGGAGGGACAGCTTCTACCATCACTATTCCCAAAGATCCTCAAGCAGCGGCATTGGCTCTATTAAAGAACTTTAATAAACAGCAAATCATGCAAATATTTCAAGTGGTTAAAAGCCGTCTCTAGCTGATATTTTTAACCAACAATTGAATAGAGCAAACTAATATATGTCATAATATATGCTTATCTACTAATATAGACTTATTATTGGTTACTAGCTGTGGTTCAATCTACTGTTCATATCATCAGCGCATTCAAGCCAGTAATGCTTCAACTTCGTTTTATTGGAGCTTATTCTTTGCTAGGGCTTGTTGGTTGGAGTTTGATTGGTTTCTTGTCAGACACAGTCAAGACAGCAAAAAGGATGCACCAAATTCCTTGTACCAAATGCCGTTTCTTTACTGGAGACTATCGTCTCAAATGCACGGTTAATCCTCATGTTGCCAATACAGAGAAGGCGATCGGCTGTCCTGATTGTCAGAATAGACAGAGTATGTAATTGTTACTGCTGGTAAATACCAGCCAGTCAGAAACTATAGCTTGCGATCCGAAGGCTACGCGCAGCGTAATCGCTCTGGTTCTTTTTGGAATGACTATAAATGTACAATGGATAGGGCTATTCCCTATTTATTGACCTTATGGCAATTATTCCCAATTCCCGCACCTTGGCTTTTTTAGCACTCAAAAATATTTACCAGAAAAAAGCTTATACGGATATTGCACTTAATCGCGTCATTAAATATGCAGGAAAGTCGGACGAAATAAGTCAAGGGGAGCGCAATTTTGCTTGCGAATTGGTCTATGGTACTTTACGTCGCCAACGTACCTTAGACGCTCTGATTGATTTATTAGGTAAGAAGAAAGCTTCTGGGCAACCCCCAGATTTACGGATTATCTTGCACCTGGGTTTATATCAGCTTAGATATCTCGATCGCATTCCTGATTCTGCTGCGGTTAATACCAGTGTGGAATTAGCCAAAGAAAATGGCATTGCCCGTTTGGGAGGAGTCGTCAATGGTTTATTGCGGGGATACATACGCCAAGCTAAATTGGGCGATCCTTTGAAATTACCAGAAGATCCTGTTAGTAGATTAGGTATATTACATAGTTTTCCTGACTGGATGGTTGAAGTCTGGTTAGAGCAATTACCCCCAGAAGAAGTAGATCGATTGCTAAATTGGTTTAATCAGTCTCCCAAATTAGATTTACGGGTAAATATTCTCAAAACTACTGTAGAAGAAGTAGAAACAGCATTTAAAGAGAATAATATTGCTGCTGCTCGTATCCCTGGAATACCCCAAGGATTGAGGCTAGAAAGTGCTGGTGCAGTTACCGAATTACCTGGATATAAACAAGGTTGGTGGGTAATTCAAGACAGTAGCGCACAGCTAGTTTCCCATCTACTAGATCCCCAGCCTGGAGAAACGATTATAGATGCTTGTGCTGCGCCAGGGGGAAAAACTACCCATATAGCTGAGTTGATGGGAGACAAGGGAAAAATTATAGCTTGCGATCGCGCTGAAAAACGTTTAAATAAAGTCAGAGAAAACGCAGCAAGGCTTCAGTTAAAGTCTATCGATATTCAGGTTGAAGATAGTCGTAATGTGGCTCAATTTGTCGATCGCGCTGACAGAGTACTATTAGATGCTCCCTGTTCGGGTTTAGGTACGCTACACAAACGCCCTGACATTCGCTGGCGTAAAACATTTGAATCTGTAGCGGAACTTTTTCCTCTACAACAGGAACTATTAGAACAGGCTGCTACTTGGGTTAAGCCAAAAGGAGTTTTGGTTTATGCCACCTGCACTCTTAATGTTTCAGAAAATGAAAAAATAGTAGAATCGTTTTTGGAAAATCATCCAGATTGGAGTATTCAATTTCCTCCTGATGTGATGGGCAAAAACTTGCTGATGCCAAAAGGTTGGATTAAAGTATACCCACATCTGCATGATATGGATGGATTTTTCATGGTGAGATTAGTAAGAGGTTAGAGAGATGCTGACACAAAATAAAAACAAGATGAAACAGGTTCTTAAAATTCTGATTGGTGCTGCTTGGATTGACGGTATCATTCAACCAGAAGAGCGTATTTATTTGCGTCGTGTGGCTCATGATTTTAAACTGGCTGATGACTCTGAAATTAAGTCTTTACTTTCAGAGTTAAAACCAATTCAACCAGTTGAATGTTATCAGTGGCTAGAGGAGTATCTTGGCAATAATCCATCAGAAAAAGATTACCAGCAGTTATTAGAAGTAATTAGTGGTTTAGTTTATGTTGATGGCTATGTTGATATTCGAGAAGCAAAATTAATCGAAACCATTCAAAGTTGCGATCCTAATAATCCTGAATGTCGTAATTCTATTTTGGATAAGATATTACGCAAGATTCAGAAGCTATATAAAGCAGCAGTAGAGCAACAAGTTTAGTCAAATTCTTCAACTAATTCCATACAAAGCTGATTTATTTCTTCCAAATTAACTTTGTGAGGAAGTACGGACATTTCATAGCTTTTATCTAATTGAGCAAACAAATTTTCTGCTGTTGTTAGAACTGTGTCATAATCAACATTGCCCAAGCGGATATCTAACAGTTCATCGGCATCGATACCACGACGATCTACGTTTATTTTTCCTGTAGTTAGAATTTCGTTACCCATTCTGACTAAACGAATACAGTGGGCTGCGTGCTTTGCGTCAAAACCACATTTAGCTTCTAATTCTGCTCTTTTTGGATTGCGATTTTTGAGCCAAGACTGATAACTTTTCCAGTAATATAAATCCTTACGATATTCTTGAGTTCGACGCAAAATATCCATATAGCGATCGCTTGCTTTGGTCAGATTTTGAATATAAGGATAGAACTCATGGGGTAACTGATTGTTATTGATTACTCCTTTAAAATCAATGCGATCGCTTATTAGTTCGTATAATTCCTGTTGCTCTTCTACATATTCAATTCGATCTTTAATTAACATCCATAGAAAAGTTATAAAAGCCTTTTCTTCTGACTTATCAAAGGCTGATTTGTCAGTAAGCTGATAGTCTTCTGCGATAGGCTTTTTAGTAGGAGGATTTAACAACCACTTGCGATGACTTTTAATTTTGCGAATCTGAGCATAGGCATAACCAGAGTAGCTATATTTTATTTTCTTACTTAAAAATAGTTCGCGGTTATCGATTAATTTTTGCCCAATAGTAGGATGAATATATTGATAGAATTCTGGGGATTCAAACAGCAATTCGAGAATATTAGGATTGGCATCTTTGGCTAATTTTAAATACTTTCTCAATTCATAAAAAACCAAGTCTTTTACTCCATTTAAAACAGGAAAGCGATCGGAATCTTCATTCCATCCCCGATCCTTTTGTTCGATTACCTTTAACCCTATATAGTATTCTTTTGTAGCAATAAAAATTCCTTTGTAATCAAGATCTGAGCCAGTAGTATTGATTCCATAACTATGGCTACCGACTTTTGTTAATAGTATTGCTCTTGCTTCTAAGGGTTTGCGATCCATTTCCAAAAATTAAATATCAGTAATTTAAGATAAAAACTACTTTTGATAAAGTTCAATAATTTTATCAATCACTTGTTCTACAGTTAAATTATCAGTAATCAATTCAATCGCATCATCAGCTTTTTTAAGAGGAGCGATCTCTCTATTACTATCTTGTTCATCTCGTTTTTGAATATCTTGCGCTAATTGTTGGAGATCGATATCGTCTCTGCCTTGATTTTGCAAGTCTTGCCAGCGTCTTTTTGCCCTCTCTTCAGCAGAGGCAGTCAAAAATATCTTTAAATCGGCATCGGGAAAGACGTTAGTGCCAATATCACGACCTTCGGCAATAATTCCTCCCTTTTCTCCCCATTGCTGCTGCATTTCAACTAGTTTCGCTCTTACTGCTGCCAAAGCTGCGATCGCAGATACGTTAGCCGTCACTTCTGGAGTACGAATAGCGGTAGTTACTTCTCGATTGTCAATATGTACTACCGTAGGCAATTCTACTGCATTGGGAGAAGTCAATTTGATCGTGACATCTTCAATCAAAGAGGCGATCGCTTTTTCATCATCAAGGGCAATATTAGAGTCCATTACCAGCCAAGTTACCGCTCGATACATCGCCCCTGTATCCAAATAAAGCAAGCCCAATTCATGAGCCACACGGCGAGTAACAGTAGACTTTCCAGCCCCCGCAGGACCATCAATAGCGATAATTGGCTGACGTTTTTCTAACATGATATTATCAATTAAACGAGTAGATCCGACGTGGGCTGCGATCGCTAGTAATCCCGATCTATCAACTTCTTTAACAGGCTGAAGACTGACAGGATCGACTAACTCAACGTATTGAATTTTAACTTCTTCTGCTTGACTCAATTCTTCTTTAACCAAATTAATTAAACTTGCAGCGTTTATATTACCCCTAATCAAAGATGTTTTCGCCTGCTGCAAACTTTGATTAATCAATGATGCTTGTTTTTTTTCTGTTGCTGTTAAATACTGGTTACGAGAGCTTAATGCTAGTCCTGATGCTTCTCTAATAATGGGACAAGGTACAATCTCCACAGGAATATTTAAATCTTTCACTAAACGATTAATAATTGCCAATTGTTGAGCATCCTTTTGTCCAAAATATGCCCGATCTGGCTGAATTATATTCAACAGCTTGGTGACAATAGTGGCAACTCCAGCAAAATGTCCTGGGCGATATTTACCGCACAAGACATCAGTCATAGCTTGGGGAGGAATAACCGTTGTGGTGTCAACTAAAGTTTCAGTGTCGCCACTGCTATTTATCTCTTGAGGATCTGGGGCGAATATCGCTGCAACACCCATTTGCTCACAAAGTTCTAAATCTTGTTCTAGTTGACGGGGATATCGACCTAAATCTTCTGTTGGTGAAAACTGTAAAGGATTAACGAATATACTAACAATTACCACATCATTATCAGCGATCGCTTTTTTAATTAAACTTTGATGCCCCTGATGTAATGCACCCATTGTTGGCACTAAACCGACGCTATGACGATCTTTTTGGGAGTAAACCGCAACCTGGGAACGTAATTCGAGAATTGTCTTAAACAAAAGCACCATAAATAATTCAGTGTAATTAAATATGAAATAGTGATAACAGGGATTTAAGAGTTAGAGATTAATTAAACTTGAACATCTTAATAAATTATTTCACTTTGTCAATGCAATACCAAATACGCAAAGCAAGGGATGAAGATTTAGAAACGCTCGATCGCATTTATACGGAAAACATGAAGGGTTATGTCGAGAAAGTTTATCCTTGGAATGAGACACTTTTTCGGGATAATTTTGTACCTGAAGAATATCAGGTAATCGAAGCGCAACAACAGCTTGTCGGTTTTATCAAAATTATCACTTCAGCCACAGACATTTATTTAGCAGAGATTCAAATTGCCAATCAATATCACAATAATGGGATTGGTACAGGTTTAATTGAATTGATTGTTCGACAAGCCGTAGTAAATAACCAAAGAATCTGGCTTAAAGTTATTAAAGGTAATCCAGCGGAAAAAGCTATATCAAAGACTGGGCTTTTTCGTCTTTGAAGAATCTAATACTCACAAGAAAATGGAAATCAAATGTACGTACAGCAAGAATCCAACTTAGAAGCTTATCTAAGTTGGACACATTACTTTAACCTTGAGATAGGGTAATACAAAATGAGCGAGGAGGGATTCGAACCCCCGACCTTTTGGTTCGTAGCCAAATGCTCTATCCAACTGAGCTACCCGCCCGTATCCGTTAAGCAATTAGTGGTTTACTAACTCAACCCAACAGTTTTTAATAGTAGCAGAACTATGTATAACAATGCAAGAAAAAAATAACTCCAATTCTCTTTCTCACCTCAATGAACAAGGAGAAGCTCAAATGGTTGATGTTTCAGCCAAAAAAACTACTCGTCGTCAGGCGATCGCTTTAGGCAAAATAAGAATGTCTACTGCTGCTTTAAATACTATTGAAGCGGGAAATGCACCCAAAGGTGATGTCTTGGGTACGGCAAAAATTGCAGGAATTATGGCAGCTAAACAGACAGCTAATCTAATTCCCCTATGTCATCCATTGCCCATTCATAAAATTGAGGTAGAAATTACTCCAGACTATAATTTGCCTGGATACGAAATAAAAGCCACCGTAGCAATCAAAGCAGAGACAGGGGTAGAAATGGAAGCTTTAACCGCCGTTTCGGTAACTGCACTTACTTTGTACGATATGGCAAAAGCTTTAGAAAAATCGATGCAAATTGAAGGAATTCGTTTGCTGAGTAAAACGGGAGGAAAATCGGGAGATTATTTTGCTGAGGAAAAGAGCAGCTAAACAGATACAATAAAGCTATATCTATTATGAATTTATTCAATCTTTAAGTAAGAATATATGCCTCCCCGTTGGCCCAGAGAACCAGACCGTAAAACCGATCCAGAGTTTCGCCGTATGGAAGATTTAATCAATTTTGCCGTTCATGTCGGCATCTATGCAGCGACAAATTCTGGCTTGTGGTTTGTACATATTATCAAATCTACCGAATGGCCCTGGCTATTGTGGGTAAACGGTATTTGGTTTGGCATTTTGGTCTTTCACTTCATTTATATTAAAGCGATCGCAGATTACACATCGATAAAAACCTAATGGCTAATACACAAGACATAGAAAAACTAGCAGCTAAAATTGGTGAAACTGTATATATTGACGTTGCTAAATGGCATTTATATCTAAACGATGCCAAACTACACACAGTTGTTGCGGAGAAAGTTTATCCTCTGCTAGAGGATGATTCTTTGAGTGAAGATGCTGTAAGTTCAATTCTTCAATCCATTCCTATCAAACTGGGTGGTGGTACAACTGAGTTGGCGTTAGATAAACTGCTGCCTATGCAGTGCAAAATGAGTCTTTTTGATTTATTAGAAGAATATCAAAAAGATATGTAATTGCAGCATTTTGCATCATAAGTAGGTGTATGTATTCGCGCTAATCTGGGGATGCTTATTATCTTAGAAAGAAGCCTAAACTGACGCAAGCAGTAAGGCAACATTGCTTTAAGATTAACAAAGTCAAGTCCCCTTATTTATTCCTAGCGAAGCCTTTTAGATGTTGATTGACCAAACCCAAATATAGTTGAGAAACCATAGGATCGTCGGCTTGCCAATTGATATTAACTTGGTTAAGCTTGCTACTCAACATCATGGCACAGTCAAAGCGATCGCTAAGTCTCGTAAAACGATAGTCTCCCCAAGCAAAAACAATAGACTCTCTATTTTGGAAGACAACTTTCCAAGATTGAGGACTATTTTGTAGTGTAGAAATTACTTGTTCAACTCTCATAGTTGTACGGCTAGCTAGTTTTGTCATATTAACGTATTAATTGATGACTAATAGTAGTCATGCTTTTTGCATAAGTTGCTTTGTTTGAGAAAGAAATAAAAATGGAATAGCTGTTTAAATTCGCTCTTTTATATTATGTTCGATCCTAAATTAATAATGCTCAAAAAAATGTAATTTTAAGAAAATCAGCGAAATCGCTTACCTTTTGACAAGAGAAATAACTGATATTAACAGCACAAGACTTTTAATTACTCAAAAAGGAATGAGTTTTCAAGCTTGTAAAATTGCTTGTAAACGTTTGCGGAATTCTCCTTTGGGATGACCACCTTTGACTTCTCCTAAAATCTGAAAATCTGCTTCAGGAGAGTTACATATAATATATGTCGGCCATCCCATTTCTTTTTTATCGGGGTACTGTGCCATCAAAATCTGACGATATTTACGATAAGTAGCCGTATCCTGCATTTTGACATCAATAAATTCTAAATCCAGTTCCTTTGCTACTTTAGCGTCGTAAAAGGACATTTTATGGCAGACACCACAGTCTTCAGAAGAAAATTTAACCAGAGCTTGAGTCATAATAGATATCGTTAGAATTGATCCTATATATAGAATATATTTTATGAATTTAATTGTAGAAGCGATTGACTGGTTAACCTATATTTTTAGAGAAATTTAGCATAAATATAAGCAATTCCCTCCGAGAAAACTTTCCTAAAACCTTCACTAGAAGCCCACCAAGCGTCAGGATCGTAATCTACGGGAGGATGAGAAATTATGCCTACAGCTATTTCTGGCTCAAATGCCTGTCGGTAGAGTAGCCATGTACGACGACTATGAACATCTACCGTATAAACATTAACTGCTTGAGGATCTACTTTGGTTAAGTCTAACCATTCCTTGACTGCACCTGCGGAAGTTAAGGTGCGATCGCGTATAACTTGAGGAGTCGGAACAGGCTGTATTTTATCAGGATCGAATCCTAAAGTTACCATAGTTGCTTTGGAAAGATTGGCAAAGTCCCGATACTCAGATAAATATTCGCCTCGACCAAAAGGACTACCAGCAGTAATCATCAGCTTATACGGTTTGCGTTCAAATTCATTTATTGCCCCCATAATTCCTTCATCCCCAATCCATCCTTCCACAATCAAAACCTCGGCATCAAGAGGCGCAGAATAAGCCAAAAAGGGTTCTAAACGAAATAATAACAGCCAAAATAAAAAGGCGATCGCCAATAGAATGCCCAGCCACCCCCAAATGCTCAGTCCCCATCGAGGTTTGTAAGATATTAACCCTAACGATTTTGTTTTTTTTCTTGGCATCATTATCAAAATATATCATTTCATCATGATGCAACATTTCCCCTCTCACCTACATAATATTCTCTTCCTTCTTACTTCTTCCTTGTTCCTTGTTCCTCATCCCTCAATATGCTCCTTTCCCTCCAATCACCACCAAAATAGTCTTCATAATGATTAATAAGTCCAAAAGCAAAGACCATCTATTGATATAAAAGCGATCGTACAGATAAAGTTGTTTAGAGCTAGAGTCTGAACGGCCATATACTTGCCACATTCCAGTAATTCCTGGCAAGACGTTGTAGCGAGACAATTGCTGTCTAGGCATTTTTGCTGAATCTCTTCTGGTGAGAGGGCGAGGTCCGACCAGGCTCATTTCCCCTCTAATTACATTGATTAGTTGAGGAATTTCATCAATACTATAACGGCGTAAATATTTACCAACTTTAGTAATTCTAGGATCGTCTTTGATTTTGAATAAGACACCTCCTTCTACTTCATTGTTATTCTCAAGGTCGATCTGCAAACTAGGAGCATTTTCAACCATTGTTCGTAACTTGAGCAAATTAAACTCTTTTCCCTTGAGTCCAATACGGGGTTGGCTAAAAAAGACTGAACCATTAGAGTCAATTTTGATCGCGATTATCACAATTAACATCGGCACGGCTAAAATCAGCAGCATTAAACTTGCTAACAAAATGTCAAAGATACGCTTAATTACGAACTTATAATTTTTGTTTGAGCGAATATCTTCTTTCAAAACTATAAATTCTAAAATTCGTCTATTGCTCGAATTAAATCTATTTTTTATGAGATTATTAAGCATTTTACTAACTGACTTGGATTTATAGAATAGTACTTTATTATCTTGAGGAAAAAACTAAACTTTGGAATGCTCTCTGGGAACACCAAACAATCATCTTTTAGCTTTCACTCTCAAATTTTGACGTTATAAACCGCTCTAAAACCATCAAAATGAGCACATACCTTTATGTACATATACTTATGTATGTATGCTCAGTTGTAAAACTACCACATTATTTTCTAACTTTGCAAGAATTTATTTATAAACATTTCAAACATCAAAAAAAGGAGTGTTTTTTGATACAAAACAAATTAGACAACGCAAAATAACAATTTAGAAAGCCTTTATATTTATTCGATCGATAATATAAGTAATAAAAATTAATTAGAATAAAGTTAATCAGCCACACATATTATTCAAATCTTCATGAGCTTATTAACTAGTATTCTCAATACGATTGGTTCAGGTGCAACAGCCTATATTTTGGCAAGTAGATTACGCGATCCTAAAACCCGTCCCAATACTTTGGCAGGATTTCAATTAGCCGAATCTGGCGCAGTGCCATTTCTAACTAAACTCGCCGCAAGAGCAGCTACAGAAGGGGATACTTGGCTAGCCGAAAAGCTAACTATTCACGCAGCCGATGAAAAACGTCATGGTCAAATATTTGCTCATGGATTAAAACAGTTGGGTAAAGAGGTTATAACTTTTGAAGAAAGAAAAAAAGATTCTGACAAGAAACAGTCTGATAAGAAGAAAAATTCTAGTCCTTTCTTTGCCAATTTTTATCGTGGATACGAGCCAGCATCATTAAAAGCAGAGGAGATAGACTGGCTAGTATTTATGGCTAGCACCTATATTTTAGAACTAGATGCGAGTAAAGACTTTGCGAGAATGGCGACTGCTTTACCCGAAGATGATGCTCAAAGCCGTAATCTTCAGCAAAGTATTTTAAGCGTGGCAAAAGATGAGACTAGACACGCAGCTTATCTTTATGAAGCAATGCAAAGAAGATTATCCCAAACGGAAGTCGATATTCTCGTTGCCGAATGGCGTCAGCGCAAAATAGACGCTATGTTTGCTATGGTCAATGACATGATTCAAACGGGCGGCGGTAATTCTCGCTCATTGGTAAAAGATGGCGCACCTACAGAAGTTGAGCAGCCAGAGGCACAATTGGTAGAGGTGTAAAATAACTTAGAGCCATCTGCTCTCAATCTCCCCTCAACAGGAAAATCACGTCATGAAAATTGGTAATAAAAAACTACAACGTTCTTTTTATCGTGTTCTTTTGGCTGTTGGGGGGACTATCTTGATGATTGTGGTAATTGTCGCGATCGAAACTATCTTTGGCGCAGAAAAGAGCTGTAAAACGACCGAATCTTGGTTGTTTTGTCAGATTCGGGAGTCGGTATTGCTTGGCGTTGTCGAAGATTTTAGTATTTTGGTTGCAGTGTGGTTATTTTTTCTCGAAGCACCAGAAAGAGATAAGAAAGCTCATTATGAAGCCTGGAAGACGATTGATTCTGCTCACGGTTTGAGAAATAGTTATGCGCGATTGCAAGCTCTTCAAGACTTAAATAGCGATCGCGTTCCTTTAAGAGGTTTGACTGCACCAGAAGCAGATTTGAGGGGTATCAACTTAGAAGGGGCAGATTTGAGTAATGCCTATTTATCAGGAGCAGACTTAAGCAATGCTAACTTGAGTAATGCTAATCTTAGCCACGCCAATCTGGTCGAGACTAAGTTGACTAATGCCAATCTCAATAATAGTCAATTAACTGGATCGGACATTAGCTATGCTGATTTAATTGAAGCTAACTTACAAGAAGTGGACTTTGTTGGGGCAAATATCGTCGGTACAAACTTTGTTCGCGCAAATTTAGCCCAGGCTTACTTTGGTGACGTTAATTTTAATGAGTGCCTACTAACGGATACTAATTTACACAAAACTAAATTTTTTGGTGTAGAAAATTTAACCGCAAAACAAATTAAAGAAGCTAAAAATTGGTCGGAAGGTATTTATGATGCCAAGATCTCGGCTCAATTGAGTTGAATTAATTTGAGCCAAAAAAATAACAGAACAAAACAGAATAAAAAAGAGGTAAAGACTGTCATAGTCTTTACCTCTTTCAATTTATGATTTGATTAAATCGCCATTAGCAACTTAGGAAGAAGGCAGTAATTCTACCTTGTCTTTCTGCGGTGTAATTTTGACTTTTTTATCTTCATCAATATCTACTGTCGCCGTATCGCCTTCGCTCAAACGACCAGAGAGTATTTCTTCAGCTAAGACATCTTCTAGTAGGCGCATAATTGCTCGACGTAGAGGTCGCGCACCATACGCTGGATTGAACCCTTCGTCTACTATACGTTCTTTAAATTTGTCTGTTACTTCTAAGGTAATCTCTTTCTCAGTTAGGCGTTGGAACACTTCTTTGAGTAAGAGTTCGCTGATTTCTTTGACTTCGTCTTTGTTTAGCTGACGGAAGACAATAATTTCATCGAGACGGTTGAGGAACTCTGGACGGAAGTAGCTTTTTAACTCTTCATTAACCAAAGAACGAATACGGTTGTATTTCGCTTCTGCTTGGTCGTCAGCGAACTCAAAACCAAGACCGCCACCACCTTTCTCGATTACTTTTGAACCAATGTTAGAAGTCAAGATAAGTAGAGTATTTTTGAAATCTACTGTTCTGCCTTTAGCATCAGTCAAGCGACCGTCTTCAAGAATCTGCAAGAGCATATTGAAGATATCAGGGTGTGCTTTTTCAATCTCATCAAATAGCACTACGGTATAAGGACGACGACGAACGGCTTCTGTTAGCTGTCCACCTTCGTTATATCCGACATATCCTGGAGGAGAACCAATCAGTTTAGAAACTGTATGGCGTTCCATATACTCGGACATATCAAGACGAATCATCGCGTCTTCTGAACCGAAGAAGTAAGTTGCTAGAGCTTTGGTAAGCTCAGTTTTACCTACCCCAGTAGGACCAGAGAAGATGAAGCTTGCAATAGGACGGTTAGGATTCTTTAGACCAACTCTGGCTCGTCTAATGGCTCTAGAAGTAGCCTTAACAGCATCTTCCTGCCCAATAATGCGCTGGTGGAGAGTGTCCTCCATGTGCATTAGTTTTTCCGATTCGGACTCGGTGATCTTGTTAACTGGTACTCCAGTCCAAGATGCAACAATGTGCGCGATTTCTTCTGCATCCACAAAAGGAGAGTCTTCGCCACCGTCGTCTTCATTCTTCTTAGTAGAAGCAATGTTACGAATTTCTTCTTTGATTTCCATTTCACGATCGCGCAGTTCTCCTGCTTGGTCAAAGTCTTGTGACCTGACTGCATCGTCTTTTTGCTTGAGAATTTCTCGTAATTCCTTATCCAACTCTTTTGCTGCTGGAGGGAGTTGAGAATTAATCAAACGGACGCGAGAACCAGCTTCATCGATTAAATCGATCGCCTTATCTGGTAAAAAGCGATCGCTGATATAACGATCTGACAGCTTGGCTGCTGCTTCTAAAGCTTCATCTAATATTTTTAATTTATGGTGTTGCTCATAACGCTCGCGCAAACCAAAGAGAATTTCAATAGTTTCATCTACTGATGGTTCGCCTACCTGTACGGGTTGGAAGCGACGTTCTAAGGCTGCATCCCGTTCGATGTGCTTGCGATATTCATCCAAAGTAGTAGCACCGATACATTGCAGTTCTCCCCTTGCCAAAGCTGGCTTAAGAATGTTTGCTGCATCAATTGCACCTTCTGCTGCACCTGCACCAATAAGAGTATGTACCTCATCAATTACCAGAATTACGTTTCCAGCTTGACGAATTTCGTCCATAATCTTTTTGAGACGTTCCTCAAATTCCCCACGATACTTAGTACCAGCTACTAATAAACCAATATCGAGAGTAACAACTCGTTTTTCTTCGAGAATGTCTGGAATGTCTTTGGTAGCAATGCGCTGCGCCAATCCTTCGGCGATCGCAGTTTTACCAACTCCAGGTTCACCAATTAGAACTGGGTTGTTTTTGGTACGTCTGCCCAGAATTTGAATTACACGCTCAATTTCTTTTTGTCTGCCCACAACAGGATCGAGTTTTCCTTCCCCTGCCATTTGGGTCAAATTAGAGCCAAACTCATCTAGAGTAGGAGTTTTGTTTCTGCCTTGAGTACCGCCAGAACCAGCAGCCACCTCAGCAGTTTCTCCCAACATTCTAATCACTTGGGTGCGGACTTTAGACAAGTCTACGCCAAGGTTTTCGAGGACTCTAGCAGCAACTCCTTCACCTTCTCTAATTAATCCTAAGAGTAGATGTTCTGTGCCAATGTAGTTATGACCTAACTGACGTGCCTCTTCTAAGGATAATTCCAGGACTCTTTTAGCTCTGGGGGTAAAAGGAATCTCCACTGCCACAAAACCAGAACCGCGCCCGATAATTTTCTCAACTTCAATACGAGCATCTTTTAGATTAACTCCCATCGATTTGAGAACCTTAGCTGCGACTCCAGTACCCTCTCCGATTAGACCTAAGAGGATTTGTTCCGTTCCTACGAAGTTATGACCCAGGCGGCGTGCTTCCTCCTGGGCTAACATAATTACTTTTATTGCCTTCTCTGTGAAGCGTTCAAACATGTCTTATACCATCCACCTGCTGCTTGCCCGTGATATCGTGATTCTAGCACAGCCTATTGCTTTACTGACTCAGTCTATAGGGTGGGAAAATACGGTATTTAAATTAACAGTTTTAACTTTTACACCAATAGTAGTTATTATTACCTAAATCATTTTCCAGGCCATGCTGCCATTGAATTAAGGCAGTTTGTAATTCTGGCTGCTGCAGTTTTTTGAGCCATAAAACCAGGGCATCCTCCCCCGTTGATTGGTAATAGCCCTTTCTTTTTCCTACTATCTCAAAACCGAATTTTTTATAGAGATTAATAGCTTTTAGATTATTGGCATTCACTTCCAAGGTAGCCCATTCTAATTTACGAGCGATCGCATCAGTTAATAAAGACAACAAAACTAGAGTACCAAATCCTTGTCTTCGATAATCAGGATGAATACCTAATAAAGTAATATGGGCTTCTTCTAAAATTGACCACAGACAACCTATTCCAACCATTTTGCCCTCGGCTTCTGGAGATTTATGCTCAACCAAATCTAAAGTTAATAGGCTGCTATTGGGACTATCTATTTCTCTTGAATATCCTTCGGCTGTCCATAAACCGCCCAGGCAAATTCGATCCAAAGCCAATACTTGTTCTATCTGAAATTGTTTCAGGGGCTTAATTTCTAAAATTTTCACGCAAAACTAATAAATTTAAATAATCCTATCTTTATAAGTTTTAATCTCAAATGTTCACCTAAAGTCTTAAGGTTTACCTGTTTTTTGACATCTGCTAACTGTAGACTAGAGAATAGCTAATGGCAAAACTTCACTCTGTTTATCAAAAAAGACAAAAATTATGCTTTCGACCGATCGCAGCTTACCAAATACTGGACACCGCTATGTTCCACAAATTACGGATCTAAACATTCCTCCCTCTCCAAATCAAGAGTTAATGCCTTTGACGGCTAAGGTTAACAATCGAGACAGTTTGGAAATTGGTGGCTGCGATCTGCAAGAATTAGTCCAAAAATATGGCTCTCCCTTGTATGTTTTGGATGAGTTTACCCTAAGAACTTCTTGTCAGCAATATCGTGATAGTTTTGCTAGCTACTATGGCGGAGAATCTCAGGTTATTTATGCTTCTAAAGCCTGGAGTTGCATGGCTGTATGTCGCATTATTGATAGTGAAGATATTGGTTTTGATGTGGTGTCTGGAGGAGAACTACACACTACTCTAGAAGCAGGAGTCAGCAAAGACAAAATTTATTTTCATGGCAATAATAAATCTACTGCTGAACTAGAATTTGCTGTAGAAGTTGGCTGTACCATCATGGTGGACAACTGGCTCGAACTAAAAACTTTGACACAAATCGCGACGGATAAGAGCGATCGACCAGTCAAGATTATGATTCGCCTAACACCTGGAATTGAATGCCATACCCATGAATATATCCGTACGGGACATTTAGATAGTAAATTTGGTTTCGATCCTAATCAACTAGAAGAAGTATTTATTTACTTATCTCAGCAAACAAGTATTAGCTGCATTGGTTTACACGCTCACATCGGTTCGCAAATTTTTGAACGCCAACCCCACAAGGATTTAGCTGGGGTATTGGTTGACTGGCTGAAAAAAGCTCAAGGTTATGGTTTGCCCGTAACAACTCTTAATGTTGGTGGCGGATTGGGCATTAAATACGTTGAATCTGACGATCCTCCAAGTATTTCTGAATGGGTTCAGGCTGTTAGCACTTCTATTGAAAAAGCCTGTACCGAAGCTGGTTTACCTTTACCCAGATTAATTGCTGAACCTGGAAGATCTTTAATTGGTTCGGCTTGTGTCACAGCATATACTGTAGGCAGTCGCAAAGAAATTCCTGACTTTAATATTTACATTGCGGTAGATGGAGGAATGTCTGATAATCCTCGTCCCATTACCTATCAATCAGTTTATCGTGCCGTAATTGCTAATCGAATGTCTAGCCCTATGGCTGAAAAAGTTACGGTAGCAGGTAAACACTGTGAATCAGGAGACGTGGTTATCAAAGACGCAGAATTGCCCAAAACTGAACCAGGGGATATCTTGGTAGTGCTGGATACAGGAGCATACAACTATAGTATGGCTTCTAACTACAATCGTATTGGTCGGCCAGCAGCGGTAGTCGTTTATGAAGGGGAGGCCAACTTAATTATTGAACGAGAAACTTATCATAATTTAATCGAACGAGATCGCCTTCCTGAAAGACTGGTAAAACCAGAGAAGTAGATTTAGTATAGAGACCAGCATACTGCTTTTAGTTGCTGATGTAAGCTTTTACAAGATCGCATATGAAGACCTTAAAGTTCAAGGTCTTTATCTAACCATTAATAGCCGAGAAATTAAAATAATGTCATTGTCGGGTTTTGTTCCTGACTTAGATCGGGTTCTTTCCTGGTTGCCAGATTTAGTCAATATCATCGATTTGGGTCTAGTACTAGCCCTCAGCTATGCCCTACTGTTAATTATTGGCGAAGGGGAAAGACGTAGCCTATGGATGGTACGGGGTTTTATTGTCCTCATGCTGGCAACAGTTGTTAGCGGACAGCTAGAGCTAAAGTTGCTCAAATTTTTACTGGAAAAATTAGTATTAGGTTCTGCTGTAGCAATGGCGGTAATCTTTCAATCTCAATTTCGTCGTTTTTTAGAGCAAATTGGGAGAGGAGAAGTGCTGCAACTATTTAAAGGTTCGGGTAGACCAAATACTCAGCCAGATAGTGTGATAGATCGCATTGTCGAAGCCATCAAAGAACTTTCCCAAAACCGTACAGGGGCTTTAATACTAATGGAGACAACGGGTTCACTTGAAGAAGAAGATTTTGTCTCTCCTGGGGTAAATCTGAATGCCGAAGTTTCTAAGGAAATTTTACAAACTATTTTTCAAACCAGTACTTTGTTGCACGATGGTGCAGTTTTAATTAGCGGTTCGAGGATATTGGCAGCAGCAGTTATTCTTCCTTTGTCAGAACGTACAGCTTCCCGTCAATTGGGTACTCGTCACCGTGCAGCTATGGGAATTACCGAACGAGTAGAAAAATGTTTGTGCATTGTGGTATCAGAAGAAACTGGCTCAATTTCCTTAGCCGAAAAAGGAACGTTAAATAGACCCCTAACCAGTAGTAAACTAAAAGAGCTGTTACAAGCTAGATTTACTCCCATAGTCGAGCGAGATGCAGCAGTGCGTTTAAGTCGTAGAATTGGTTTTCAAGGCAAAGTTTTGCTGGAACGCCTTTTGCGTCTGCGACCATCAAATTTCCGCAAAAAGAATTAAAATCGCTTTGTAATTAGCTTTAGACTATGAGCTATGGACTAAGTAAATTAAACTTAATTGTTTAACGACCGATTGTTTAATGTTAAATGTTAGAAGATGAGCTTAGAGCCAGTTACCTTGGAACAACTGCCCACAGATTTGAGTGAAGAGCGTCTGCCACGCCACGTAGCGGTGATTATGGATGGTAATGGTCGTTGGGCGAAGAATCAGGGCAAACCGCGCATTATCGGTCATCAAAAGGGCGTAGATGCCCTAAAAGATTTGCTACGTTGCTGCAAAGATTGGGGAATTCCTGCTCTAACCGCTTATGCTTTTTCCACTGAAAACTGGGGAAGACCCCATACTGAAGTACAATTTTTAATGACTCTGTTTGAAAGAGTTTTACGACGAGAGTTACAGGAAATGAAGCAGGAAAATGTAAAAATTCGCTTCGTGGGAAATTTACAAGGTTTGCCTGACTCTTTACGCAAGGAAATCGATCGCTCGATGGAAGATACTAAAAATAATCAGGGAATTCAGTTTACAGTAGCGACCAACTATGGTGGTAGACAAGAAATTATTCAAGCCGTCAGAGCGATCGCTTCTAAAGTAGAAAAAGGATACTTAGACTCTTCTCAAATCAGCGAAGAAATATTTGAACAGCATTTATACACTCAAGGAATTCCCCATCCCGATCTTTTGATCCGAACTAGCGGAGAGATGCGGATTAGCAATTTCTTACTTTGGCAGATGGCTTACGCAGAAATCTATGTTACCCCTACTCTATGGCCAGACTTCGATCGGGTAGAATTTCATAAAGCTTTGGCTACTTATCAACAGCGCGATCGCCGTTTTGGTAAAGTTAAATAGATTTTATTGGATATATTTTTCACTTCAAAATTTCGTTTACCTGGGTAATTAAATCTTTTGCAGCCTGTCTAATAGTGTCTTGATTAGAATCTGCGCTGCCATACATATGGGGGTACATGATTGCTCTAGAGCTGCTAACTACTGCCCCCAAACCATCAGGATTGAAACAGGCTTTAATACCCTCATTTCCGCCTCCCTGTGCGCCAACACCAGGGACGAGGAACAGGCTGTTGGGTAATTGCTGGCGTAACTCAACCGCTGCTTTAGGATAAGTTGCCCCTACCACTGCACCTATTCCGCTATAGCCAGATTTACCAATACTTTTATTAGATGCAGATTTAATTAGATCGGCAACAATTTCATAGAGATATCGACCGCCTATTTGTTGCTCTTGAATTATAGATGCCCCAGGATTAGAAGTTTTAACACAGACAAAAATTCCTTTTCCCCACTCGATCGCTTCTTTAAAAAAAGGATCGAGACAGTCTGAACCGAGATAGGGAACAATGGTTATTGCATCTGCTTCATAGGGGCGTTCGGGTTCCCTAGGTAAGTAGCTTTGAGCATAAGCCGTAGCAGTAGAAGCAATATCGCCCCGTTTAACGTCCAATACTACTAATAAACCGCGATCGCGTGCAGCCATAATAGTTTTTTCCAGTGCTATAAATCCCGCCGAGCCAAATAGCTCATAGTAGGCGCATTGAGGTTTTACCGCAGGAACGAGATCGGCGATCGCATCCAACACCATTAGATTATATTGATAGATGGCTTCTGCACGGTCACTAATACTACTTTTCGGAGTAATTCCCTGTTTATTTAACCAACTATCTGGCATCCGATCTAATGCAGGATCTAACCCAACAATACAGGGGGTATTTTTTTGTTTAATTGATGCTATCAGGCGATCGATAAATAATTTCATAGATAATTTTTACAACCCTAAATACTCTTTTAAAGAATTTCGCATTACATCTACAGGTATGGGTTGCTTTAGCCAAATTTTTAAAGCTGATACCCCCTGTTGAACTAACATTTCCAAACCATCGATTGCCGTTGCACCTTGTTCTTGAGCTAGCTTAAGGAATTGGGTGGGATTGGGAGTATAAATTAAATCGTAGGCGATCGCATTGGGTTTTAGTTTTTGCATCAAACTAACTTCAACAGGTGACGCATCTACTTTGGGAGACATTCCTACAGGAGTTGTATTAACCAATAAATCTGTAGCAGGAAGTAGGCTTTTAAGGTTATCCCAGTTATGAATTTTTATACGGGATGCGATCGCTGGTGCATGATGCCAACTTTGATAAAACCTGGCTAGTTTATTTGGGTTGCGCCCAACTACATGAACTTCCAAACAGCCTAAATTAATCAAACCCACAATTACTGCTCTAGCTGCACCACCATTACCCAACACGACAGCGGTTACTTGTTGCCAATCTAGAGACATTGTTTTAAGAGGGGAAACAAATCCTTCCACATCTGTATTTGTGCCTTTCCAACCAGTTTCAGTGCGCCAGACGGTATTCACTGCGCCAATATTGACCGCATCATCAGAAACTTCCGTTAGCAAAGGAATAATGTCCTGTTTGTGAGGAATAGTGATGCTAAAACCTTGCAAATCAACTGCACTAAAGCCTGCGATCGCTCTGGCTAAATCACCTTGCTTTACAGGAAAAGGGACATAAACATAATCTAATCCCAGACTAGAGATCGCAGCGTTGTGCATTACTGGAGATAGAGAGTGTTCTACTGGATCGCCAATAATGCCCAATAGTTTAGTTTTGCCTGTGACTAGTTGCATTGAGTTTAATTACGTTTTACTTATCCGATTTACATCAATTATCAAGTTATCACCAATGACTACCGTAGCCAAAATAGTTATGGCGATCGCTACAGCCAAACTTGATAATTCTTCTTTTATTTTTATCGTTGTTTTTACCTATTTAAAAACATTAGGTCAAAAATCAATGTAGATATTACGCAATTTTTACCTCTTCCAATAATTTAGAGATAAACACTTAATATCAATATTTTATTAGTATCTACCATTAAGTAATTTTAAAGATAAAAAAAATACGTTTTCCTATCTTTGAGTATTTTTTCTTAATATTTAACACCGTCTTTTTAAAAGATCGATCTGGCAGCTCAATATTAAAGAGTTTTTGAGGAGAGAAAATACTTAATAATTTTATAAATCTTTATCTAAGAAATACAAAAAGAACAGAATAAACACCAGTTTCCATACTAGTAAATACTCAATAACATGAAATAGACACAATTGCGTGGAGTATTTTAAATAATAAACTTATGCCAATAGATCTAACGGGTAAATCTTTCAATATTGCTCAAAATGTAATAGATAAAGGGCAGGCTTTAGATCTGAATTTTTCTGTTATGAATAACGGAGATGAAGATGTAGCCCCATTTTCTTTTGATATTGTTATTTCCCAAGATAATGAAATCAGTGAAGATGACTTTAAAATCGGTTATTACGACATAAGAACTGGTCTAGAAGCAGGGCAAAGTTCTGGCTTAAAAAGCTATAAATATAACACTCCTGCTAAAAATAGTTCCTTTTGGGAAGGTGATGACAATTCTTATACAGTAGGTATCAGAATCGACCCAAAAAGCCAATTTTTTGAGTCGAATGAAGATAACAATAGCAATGTTGGACTAGGTGTTGATTTCGATTCGGTTGAAGTTAAAGATTTTGATTTTATCTTTAAAGACCAAAGGGCGGAATTGAAAGGTAGCTATATTGATGTTGCTAATGAAACAATTACCCCAGGAGAAAAAGTAGATCTCAGCTTCTCCGTTGATAATGAAAGTCCTGCAATAGCTCAACCGTTTTCAGTTGATATTTATCTTTCTCCCGCCAAAGGTATTGGAGTAAAAGAAGCTGTTAAATTAGGTACTTTTGATATTAGAACTGGTATTGAAGGTAACAGCAATTCAGGAGTTAAGAGATTTAGCTATACTACTCCAGATTTGGGAGATGCTGTATGGGGTAAAGGAGATGGCGAATATTTTATCGCTCTTGATATTGACTCTGAAAATGAAGTAGCTGAAACCAGAGAAGGAAACAACAGAAATACAGGAGAAGGACTAGACTACACTAAATTTGGTGTCACTGGATTAAACAGTGAAGCAGATTTAGTAGTTAAAAGCTTTTCAGTGCCAGAAAATGCTAAAGCTGGGGACACTGTCCCTGTCGAATACGAAATCGTCAACGAAGGTGAAACAAAAGCTGACTTATTTGCAGCAGGTTTCTATCTTTTTGATGAAGACTATTTAGCAGAAAATGAAAACCTTGATGATGAAGATGTACCCGAAGTATTCTTTTCTCAAGGTAGCGAAGTTTCTTCCCTACTCAGTTTAAACCCTGGTGCTAGCACTGGTGTTATAGCTGACGAAATAACTCTTCCCGATTCATGGGCTGGTTATTCTGGTGATGGAGACTATTATCTGGGTGTAGAAGCCGATCCTTTTGATGATGTGGTTGAAAGCAGCGATGCCAACAACAGTCTGACAGGGGAAATGATTGACTATCAAAAAATCACTCTAGAAGCTCCTAATGATGACACAGTAGACTTGGCTGGTACTAGTTTTGAAGTGGTTCAAAGCCAAATTGTACCTGGACAAGAATTCGATTTGGGCTTTACTGTCAAAAACGAAGGTTTGGCGACAGCAGATCCATTTTCTATTGATTTTTATCTGTCCCAAGATGCAAACATTAACCCTGAAGAAGACAAGTATCTTGGTACTTATGATATTAGAGACGGTTTAGGAGGATCTGAAGATACCGATCTCAAAAGCGTTCGATATATTGCTCCTGATGCCGAAGATGGTTTCTGGGGTGAGGAAGACGGTACATATTATGCAGGGATGGTTATCGATCCTGCTAATGATATTGCTGAGAGTAATGAAGAAAACAATAGTAACTTAGGCATGGATCTAGACTCTGGTTCAACCAATGTCACTGGTTTAGAAAGTATTGCCGACTTAGAAACAAAAAGTTTTGCTGTGATGGCAGAAACTATTGAGACTGGATCGCAGTTCAAAGTCAGTTACGAAATCATGAATAGTGGTACTGACAGTGCAGAATTATTTGGTGCGGGCTTCTTTATCTTCACTGAAGATTATCTGATGAACCATGATGGACTAGATATTGAAGATGCACCTCAAGTATACTTCTTGTCTGGTAATGAAGCAGATGCACTTATAAGTCTTGATGCTGGTGCTACTACAGGTACAGTTACAACGGAATTAGCTATGCCTGAAGATTGGGCTGGTTTTGCTAGTGGTAGCGGTGACTATTATATTGGTTTTGCAGCCGATCCTTATGGTGATGTTGCCGAAAGCAATGAAATGAACAACAGCCTTACTGGTATGGATATGGACTATCAAAAAGTCGCGATCACAATGTAACTTCTATGGATGTCTAAGACATCTTAAAAACTATGACAAATCACTAACACAATCACAAATCTATCCAAAAAATATCCTTAAACAATTGGACTTAGGTAATAGCCTAAGTCTTTTTTTTTGCTAAATTAAAGCTTAGTAAATTAAGGAGCAATAGTAAAAACTATCTGTTGCGTTTTAAATTGTTTGTAACATAGCCATACACTGAGAATTTTAGCCCCAAACAAAACTATTTATGTCTCATCCTCTCTATGTAGCTTTTATTTGGCATCAGCATCAACCCTTATATAAGTCACGAGAAGTAGACTCTGATGCCTGGGGACAATATCGTTTACCCTGGGTACGCCTTCACGGTACAAAGGACTATCTCGATTTGGTCTTAATGTTGGAACGCTATCCCAAGCTACACCAAACAGTAAATCTTGTACCTTCTTTGATGTTGCAGCTTGAAGACTATGCAGAAGGAGAGGCGGTCGATCCTTACTTAGCTCTAGCTCTGACCCCAGTGTCGAATTTAAAGCTCAAAGATAAGCAGTATATCATCCAGCACTTTTTCGATGGTTATTATCACACTCTGATTGAACCTCATCCTCGCTATGCTGAACTTTATCATCAGCAACAGGATAAAGGATCTATGTGGTGTCTAGAAAATTGGACACCACAAGATTACAGCGATCTATTAGCCTGGCATAACCTAGCCTGGATCGATCCTTTGTTTTGGGATGATGCGGAAATTGCAGGCTGGCTTAAACAGGGAAAAAACTTTACTTTAAGCGATCGCCAGAGAATTTACTCCAAACAAAGGGAAATCATTAGCCGAATTATTCCCCAACACAAAAAAATGCAGGATAGTGGGCAGCTAGAAATTATGACCACCCCCTACACCCATCCAATTTTGCCTCTGTTGGCGGATACGAATGAAGGTCAAATAGCCATACCCAATATGACTCTGCCTCAGCAGCGTTTTAAATGGGCAGAAGACATACCCCGCCACCTGAGTATTGCCTGGGAAATGTATTGCGATCGCTTTGAACAAGAACCCTATGGTTTGTGGCCCTCGGAACAGTCTGTTAGCCCTACAATTCTGCCTTATATAAGTCAACAAGGGTTTAAATGGATCTGTTCTGATGAAGCAGTTTTAGGCAACAGCCTTAAGCACTCTTTCCATCGTGATGAGGCAGGAAATGTTAATGAGCCAGAGCTACTTTATCGTCCCTATAATTTATCAACCGAGCATGGCGATCTGGCAATTGTCTTCCGCGATCATCGCCTGTCGGATTTGATCGGCTTTACCTATAGCGCGATGTCTCCTCGCAAAGCAGCAGCCGACTTAATTGGGCATTTAGAAGCGATCGCTCGTTCTCTCAAATCTCATCAAGAAAACCCCGATACTGCCTTGCAAAATCCTTGGCTAGTAACTATTGCACTAGATGGAGAAAACTGTTGGGAATATTATCCCCGCGATGGAATGCCATTCTTAGAAGCCCTATATGACAAATTAAGTCGAGATGAGGATATTAAGCTAGTAACAGTCAATGAGTTTATCCAACAGTTTCCCCCCACCAAAACTATTCCTGCTCAACAGTTGCACAGTGGATCTTGGGTAGACGGTAGCTTTACCACTTGGATAGGCGATCCTGTAAAAAATCGTGCCTGGGATTTATTAACCGCAGCCAGGGAGACTTTAGCCAAACATCCAGAAGCGACGGAAGAAAATAACCCCCAAGCGTGGGAAGCTTTGTATGCTGCCGAAGGTTCAGACTGGTTTTGGTGGTTTGGAGAAGGACATTCTTCTAACCAAGATGCCATGTTCGATCAACTATTCCGCGAACACTTATGTGGCATTTATCAAGCTTTAAACGAACCAATTCCTCAAAATCTCCACCAGCCAATAGATAAACACGAGGTACACAAAGAGCGATCGCCTCAAAGTTTTATTCACCCGATTATTAATGGGATTGGTGACGAACAAGATTGGGATCGGGCAGGTAAAATAGAAGTAGGTGGTGCTAGAGGAACAATGCACCGTAGCAGCTTAGTACAGCGATTATTTTATGGCTTAGATCATCGCAGCTTTTATTTACGTCTTGATTTTAAAGCAGGAATGCAGCCAGGAAAAGATATTCCAGGGGAATTACATTTGCTTTGGTACTATCCCCACATTCCCAATCATAATAGTCCCGCACCCATCGCCTATTTACCTGATGAAGTTCCTTTAAATTATTATTTCCATCATCATTTAGGTATCAATTTGATTACCGAATCTGTTTGGTTGCAAGAAGCACAAGCAAATGGAATGTGGCAAAGTCGCTCTTGCAACGCAGAAGCCGTCTTCGACCAATGTTTAGAAATTGCCGTTCCTTGGGCAGATTTGCATATTCAACCCGACTATCCCGTAGAAATAATCGCTATTTTTGCTGATAAGGGAGAATATCGTAGTTATCTTCCTGAAAATCATTTTATTCGTTTACAAGCACCATAATTATTCTCATTTGCGTTTAAAGTTTACTCCTGTGAGGAATGAAGAGGCTTACAAGGGTAAACTTGTCGTATTTAATGAACTGAATCGAATTTAGTATCATGTCTGAATCTAGCAATTTTCACGACTTATTAACGGAGGTTATTGAATCTCAACCATATCCACTAATGTTTTTAACTATCAGTGGCGCACATCTATATGGTTTTCCTTCAGATGATTCTGATTATGATTTACGTGGAGTTCACGTACTGCCAATTCGCAAAGTGATTGGCTTATATCCCGTGCGGGAAACTATTGAGCTATCAGAAATCGAGGCAAATTTAGAAATCGATCTAGTAACTCACGATCTGAAAAAGTTTTTCGCCTTGTTACTCAAAAAGAATGGCTATGTTTTAGAGCAGCTATATTCCCCTCTAATCATCAAAACTACTCCAGAACATCGAAAATTAAAAGAAATAGCAGTAAACTGTATTACCCGCCATCACTATCATCACTATCGGGGTTTTGCCAAAAATCAGTGGGATTTATTCACCAAAGAAAATACTTATTGCATCAAGCCTTTACTTTATATTTATCGAGTGTTGCTGACAGGGATTCATTTAATGAACACAGGAAAAATTGAAGCCAATCTAGTTAATTTAAACCAAGAGTTCAAGTTACCTTACATTTCTGATTTAATCGAGCAAAAAAAAGCGCGATCGGAAAAAACAACCTTAAAAGAAGTTGACCTAAAATTTCATCACCAAGAATATCAAAGATTGCAAGAAGAACTAGAAATAGCCTTCAATAACAGCCATTTGCCTGAAAATTCCTCTGCAAAACCAGAATTAAATAGTTTGTTAGTACAAGTAAGACAACGTATAAAAATCTTTTAATCTTCAAAATATTGCCGATATTAGTGAAATAAAGGAAAATTAGGCTGTATTAATTTTCAAGCGATCGCACGTCAGTCAACAATCGGCAAATAGATCGCAGTAAAATAGTTTGGATTTAGCATCAATATCTTCGATATGACTTTATGAATTTAATACTTTATAGCAAGCCTGGTTGTCATCTTTGTGAAGGACTACAAGAAAAGTTAGCTCAGGTTAAAAATATTTCCTTTAATCTAGAAATACGAGATATAACTACTCGTGAAGACTGGTTTATGGCATATCAATACGAAATACCAGTACTATGCCAAAAATTGCCAGATCGAGAAAAAGCTTTGCCTCGTCTATCTCCGAGAGCTTCCGTAGCCAAATTAGAGCAAATGCTACAGGAAAATTTAACAATTGTCGGCTAAAAAATATCCAAAATATAGTAAGCCATGTTCTTAGATCTTGAAGATAATTATGATGAAGCTGCGTGAATTATTAGCCAAAGTCAATCTTCCTCAACCCGAACATTCCGCTATGGAATTAGAAGTAAATCGAGTCTGTACTAATTCTCATGGATGTCAGCCAGGGGATTTATTTCTTGGTATGCCTGGGACAAGAGTTGATGGAGGAGAGTTTTGGCAAAGTGCCGTAGGAAAAGGAGCGATCGCAGCGGTGGTAACTCCCCAAGCTGCGGATAAGCAACCCCCAACCAAAGAAGCCTGTGTGATTCAAACTGAGGATATGATTGCTACCTGTAGTGCGATCGCAGCAGCATTTCATGATTATCCTGCTAATAAACTCAGTACCATTGGTGTGACAGGTACAAACGGTAAAACTACCACCAGCCATTTAATTGAGTACTTTTTACATCAGGCAAAGCAGCCTACCGCTTTATTTGGCACTCTTTACACCCGTTGGCAAGGATATAGTCAAACTGCTACCCACACTACTCCCTTTGCCGTAGAATTGCAGTCTCAGTTGGCTGACGCGGTAAAAGCAGGTAATCAGTTTGCGGTAATGGAAGTAAGTTCCCATGCTTTAGCTCAAGGTAGGGTCAAAGGCTGTGATTTTGAGGTGGGAGTATTTACCAACCTTACTCAAGATCATCTTGACTATCATCAGGATATGGAAGACTATTTCCAAGCTAAAGCATTGCTATTTAGTGAGGAATATCTTAAAGGAAAAGCCGTTATTAATTTAGACGATCCTTATGGTCAAAGATTGATTGATAATCTCGATCGAGCTAATGTTTGGACTTATAGCGTTACCAACTCCGCAGCAGATTTATATACCAGCAATCTAAATTATCAACCTACGGGAGTTCAGGGGATTTTACACACTCCCGTCGGAGAAGTAGAATTTAATTCTCCTTTAGTTGGTCAGTTTAATTTGGCTAATTTACTGGCAGCAGTAGGAACAACCCTATATATAGGGATAGATTTAGACACAATGGCTAGCAGTTTACCCCAGTTTGCAGGTGTTCCTGGCAGAATGGAGCGAGTACAAATAAATTCCCATCAGGATATCAGCGTGATTGTAGATTATGCCCACACTCCTGATAGTTTGGAGAATTTACTCAAAGCGTCTCGTCCTTTTATTAGCGGCAAAATGATCTGTGTTTTTGGCTGTGGAGGCGATCGCGATCGCACTAAACGTCCTTTAATGGGAAAAATTGCTGCCGAACTTGCAGATCTTAGCGGTAGTAACTTCCGATAACCCCCGTACCGAAAACCCCGAACAGATTCTTAAAGATGTAGTAGCAGGGATACCCAACACGATAACACCAGTAGTAATTGGTGACAGAGCAAAAGCGATCGCTTCGGCAATAGCCAATGCTCGATCGGGTGATGGGGTATTAATTGCAGGGAAAGGACACGAAGACTATCAAATATTGGGTACTGAAAAGATTCATTTTGACGATCGAGAACAGGCTAGGCTTGCCTTGAGCGATCGCTTTTAAAAGTTGGATGTATAGTGTGACGGGGTGATAAAAAGAGCGTTATTCTTTAAGTCTCCTCGTCTCAAAACCTTCAAAAATCAAATGATGCATAACATCATTTACTTAAATAGCCCTTTGGGAGCAAAATTCAAATTAAATAAGTCCCAGAAATTAACTTGATAAGAAGTAGATTGTACTCCTCTATCGTTGAATGTCACTTTGTTGCCCTGTAGTTCGGGGCTTAACAAAGCTGCTACTACGTCTTGTGCAACAGTTGGTGACTCAATAGTACTAGAAGTATTGAGAGTGAATAAAACTTTTTTGCAATCTCTTCCCCCTGATGAAGTAGCGCAAATTACTGGTAAGTTATCACCAATTTTTGTACCTACAAAGCTAATTTGGGAGAGATCGTAGCCATCAGTTGAATAACCTTCAAGTTTTGCAGTTACATTGTCACAAAGCTCTTTGGGACTAGATGGGGTTCTGTTTACTAGTACCTCTTTCTTCCAATTAAAAATTGGTCTGGTTTCTCCGCTTTGCGCATCTTGAGCCACGGTAGTGGGAACACCATCTGTCATTTGACAGGCAAAGTTAAATTGAGGTACATCAGAAGAACCTGCGATCGCAGGAAAGGCTGCTAATACAACAGTACTTGTTAATAATAGTGTGGAAATATATTGAGTTCTCATTGTATGAGCAAGTCTCCCAACTTTTAAAGTTTAACTAATGATTTCTTATATTTGGATGTATATCTTGTGTATATACGTCAAGATCTTAAAGCATATGTCTTATTTTTTCTCCCCACCAGATGTTTGGGTTGGTAAGAATTAGCTTTTATATGTCGAGATAAATATTCAGCTTACAGTAAGGCTTATAGCGATCGAATCTTATCTCTAGCAGTATTTTAAATATACTTCGTCATCGTAAATCTTTAACCTAGCAAAATAATAACTTTACACAACTTTCACATTAGTCGGTTTTTTCAATTAAATTACGATTAATAAACTCTGATTAATTGATAACAAGCATCAAATTTGTGGAGAAAATTTAGGCGATTGAGAATATGACAACAAATATTTTAGAAGTACGAAACGTCCATGCAGGATATATAAAAGGTTTAGATATTCTACAAGGAATTAATTTTCGCATTGCTCCAGGAGAATTAGTAGCGGTGATTGGTCCTAATGGTGCAGGTAAGTCTACATTGGCAAAAACTATATTTGGCTTGCTTTCTCCAAATCAAGGAGAAATTATATTTAAAGGAAAAAATATTGCAGGACTAAAATCCGACAAAATTGTCAAACTAGGAATGTGTTACGTTCCTCAAATAACCAATGTTTTTGCCTCTCTTTCTGTAGACGAAAATTTAGAAATGGGAGCTTTTATTCGGACTGGTTCGCTCAAATCTCTTAAAGATAAAATCTACACCATGTTTCCTCGGCTGGGTTCTCGTCGTCGCCAAAAGGCAGGAACACTATCAGGAGGAGAAAGGCAGATGCTAGCAATGGGTAAGGCTTTGATGTTAGAACCCGATTTACTCCTTTTGGACGAGCCTTCGGCTGCTTTGTCTCCCATATTGGTTAATTCGGTATTTGAACAGGTACAAGGGATTAATCAAACAGGTACAGCTATTGTATTAGTGGAGCAGAACGCCAAGAAAGCTTTAGCAATGGCAGATCGAGGCTATGTATTAGAAAACGGTAAAGATCGCTTTGAAGGAACAGGAGCAAATCTTTTAAATGACCCTAAAGTCGGAGAGCTATATTTAGGCTCGGCTTATAAACCAGATTGAGCTGAGAGCCATAAATCAATCAATTAAGACTCAACTGCTTTGTGTTAGACAGTTTGGTGATTGAGTTTATGGTTAAATTAATTTAATATTGTATAAATGGCGTAATAAAAGTTTATATATTTTTATATCGTTGCTTAAAGATGGAAGATAGTTCCCAGGTATTATAGATGGTGGCATATAGAATTTAGCCACATTTTTATAGATCTAATTTTGGTAAATTTTTAGGAGAAAACATGGACTTTGTAACAAACCTTTTTAGTGTTTTTGGTAACATTAACTTTACTGTAATTTTTCAACTGCTTTGTGTAACATTAATTATGATTTCTGGTCCCGTAGTAATATTTTTATTAGCTTTGCGTGGTGGCGATCTTTAAACAAGAGCTTATATCTATGACAAGCTGCTCTTCTAAATTAATTTAGGAGAGCAGCTTTACTTTGTCTGTAGTTGGTCGAGCAAATATTTTGCTCGGTCGCTAATCACAGACCAGTCTTCGAGGGCGATCGCTTTTTCGGGAAATAAGTTACTAGAAATTCCCACAGCGATCGCTCCAGCATCAATCATCATTCTGGCGTTATCGATGGTGATACCGCCAGTCGGAATTAGGGCGATTCGATCTAAGGGAGCTTGCACACATCTAATATATTCTGCACCTCCCAAAGACTTGATGGGAAATACCTTTACTACCTTTGCTCCATGTTGCCAAGCATTGACCATTTCTGTGGGAGAAAAAACTCCTGGGACAAAAGGTATTTTGTGTAGGTTAAAAGCAGCATCAAGTAAGTCTGCATTGAAGTGAGGTGCAAAGGCAAACTGCGCTCCAGCAGAAACCGCCTCTTGTAACCGATCGAGATTTAAAATAGTCCCTGCACCAATAGTACAGTGAGGTAAATCTGCTCTAAGTTGGGCAATTATTTTTTCAGGATGCTGGCTATTCCAGGTAATTTCAATTAATTTTATTCCTCCCGCTGCAACAGCATGAGCCATTTTACAAGCTATATCTATTTCAGCACAACGAATCACGGCGATCGCCTTATGTTGCTCCAAAAGTTGCAACCACACTCTCTGTGGTTATTCCCATTAATTTTCTCAATAATTATTTAAGTTAGTTATAAAGATCGAATGCGATTTTTATAAGCTCTATTATCCAAACCATTGCCTACATTAACAGTTTGAGGGTTAATTAGCTGTTGTAAAATTCTAATGCGCTCGGATGTAGCAGGATGAGTGCTTAAGACACTAGGGGGAGAGCCACCTTTTTGCAGCAGCTTTTGCATAAAGCCTAATATTCCTGCGGGTGCATAATCTGCTCTAATCATATTATCCAAGCCAAAACGGTCTGCTTCTAATTCATCAGAGCGACTATTGGGACGGCTAACTGCCAATTCTACACCAATTTGAATTGCATTATTACGGTCTAGTCCTGTAGCAGATAATAGTCCTTGAGACAAAGCTCTGTTTCGCATTTGTTCAATTGAGTGACGACCCACAATATGACCGATTTCATGACCGATAACGCTAGCCAACTCTGCTTCGTTGTCCGCTGCTGTAATCAAACCTTTATTAACATAAACAAAGCCTCCCATTGTAGCGAAAGCATTGATACTATCGTCATCAACTACTTGAAAAGTGTAGGGCAGATTCGGAGCGATCGCTATTTCGAGCAAGTTTTTGCCCTATTTGATTGATATAGCTATTAATTGAAGAATTATTGAGAATTTTTGCTTTGCCCGAACTAATTATCTCTTGATTAATTCCTTTGCCCAACTCTAACTCTTGAGAATTGGAAATATTGGACAGTTGAACTACCTGTATGCCACGAATCATTAACTCTAGCCAGGAAAGAGCATGACTTGGTTGAATGTTACTTAGGCTGATACTAATGGCAATGATAAAAGTAATAAAGCCGTATATTATGCGGCGGTAGTGACAATGACCAAGGCTTAAAAATCTTTTAAACATCTTGCAACAAATAACATACAAATAACATTAACTACAAAAAAGACGGTAAATTCTCTTATTAGGTTGCCTTTCTTAATTTATTGTCTCAAAAAAAGTGTCACGAACCCTATGACTAAAAGAAAATTATAATTTAATCGCCCAAACCAATCTCAGCATTTTCTCGTATTTACAGGATTTAATATCAAGGGTTATTTTGGAGATTGACCGATCAATAAGTAAAAGAAGAGATAAATTGCCGTTGTTTTATGTTGTTGATGTACACAGTTGTTTTTTATTAAAAGTCAGTATTTTTACGTAGTAATAAAACTAATTTATCCAAATTTCATAGATATTGCTTATGTATAAAATTGAGTAATAGAACACAATATTATTATATTTTAGTCACAGGCTGGAGTGAGCATTGTGAGTTTATTTTCTCAAGGAAGCATCAAAAAATCGCCAATAATATATGTATATCTATTGTTAGGTGGATTAGGTGGTCTGTTGATGTTTTTTTTAATTCGTCACAGCTTGCCACTCGATCAACAACAATTGAGAGAATACCATCAAGATATTCAAGCAGCGAAACAAGATATATTTAACCTGGAAACAGCTATTTTCCAATCTAGACATCAAAACTATAAAAAAGAAGATAATAAGCTGGATTTTCAATTAGGGAAGACGCTAAAATCTCTTGAAAATCTAGAACAAGTACCAGCTTTCTTTAACCCACAAGAAAAAAGTATTTTGACTAGTAAGTTGGAAACTCAAGAAGTATTGCTGACCTCTCAGATCGGCTTGATTAGACAGTTAGAAGATATTAATCTTGATTTACACAATTCTTGCCAATATATTTACAAACTAAATCAAGAGTTTAGAAATGGTGTTTCACAGTCATCAAAAGCTTTATCCCCTTTAGAAAATAGCCTATTAGTTAATGGTATTTCATATTGTTATGAAGAAAATAGTAACACTGGCTTAACTATTCAAAGCCAGTTGAAAGAGTTGGATATTCTCCTCAAAGAAGAATTAAAAAGACCTAGCTTTTCATCTATGTCATTAATTGAGCAAAACAATAAAATATTAATTAATCGGCAAAAAATCAACAAAATAAATCGTCAGCTAGAAATATTTTCTCTTCATGAGAAAATAATGGAGTTTGAGGATTTATATTTAGATAATATTGATAGCTTGAACTATAAAACACAAGTATATAGATTTATAAGCTATTTATTGTTACTAGCTACTGTGATTTTTATAGCATATAAAATTATCAGTAATTTGACTCAGACAAATCGTAATATAGTCAAAATTTTAGAGGGGTTTACTCAAGAACTAGAAACAAAAGTAGAGCAACGAACTGCTCTGCTAGAAGAAAGTATTCAAAATACAGAAACAGCCTTAGCTCAGGCACAAAATGCTAACAAAGCTAAAAGCAGATTTTTGGCAAACATGAGTCATGAATTGAGAACCCCTCTCAATGCTATTTTAGGCTTTACTCAACTAATGTGCCGTGACTCTTCAATAAGTAAAGAACATCAAGAAAATATTCAGATTATTAATCGCAGTGGAGAACATTTATTAAAGCTAATCAATGACATTTTAGAAATGTCCAAAATTGAAGTAGGTCAAATAACTCTCAACGAAGTCAGATTCGATCTCTATACGATGCTCAAAAGTATCGAAGAAATGCTGCGTTTAAAAGCAGAAGTCAAGAAGATCGAGCTTAACTTTGATGTGGCAAAAAATGTTCCTAAACAGATATGCACTGATGAAGGCAAACTACGTCAAATAATTATTAATTTATTGGGTAATGCCCTAAAGTTTACTCAAAAAGGGGCAATTACTTTAAGAGTAGAACTAAAAGATAATCTTGAATTAGAAGAAGCCAACATAGAATTTCTATTTACTGATACCCATCTACTTCATTTTGCCGTGATGGATACTGGACCGGGTATTCCTCCAGATGAAATGGATTCGATTGTTTTCTCCGTTTGAACAGACAAAAATTGGTCGAATTTCCAATGAAGGTACTGGTTTAGGTTTGTCTATCTGTCAAAAGTTTGTCGAGTTGATGGGAGGAAAACTAGAGGTTACTAGTACGGTAGGAAAAGGGAGTACTTTTTCTTTTGGTATTGTCATTAAATTAGAAGAGATTAACGTATCTCAAGCGATAGAGAGCAACGAAATAGAAGAATCTCGTAGAGTTATGGGAATTGCTCCCAATCAGCAATCAGAATATCGTATTTTAGCGGTAGATGATGTGCCAGCTAGCCGTCTTTTGTTGAGGAAAATGTTAACTGGGATTGGTTTTGCTGTAGAAGAAGCTGGGAATGGACAGCAAGCGGTCGATCTTTTTTCCAGTTGGCATCCCAATTTAATCTTGATGGATATGAGAATGCCTGTAATGGATGGCTATGAAGCTACCCAACAGATAAAATCTCTACCTGATGGCAAAGAAACAATCATTATTGCTTTGACAGCAAGTGCCTTTGAAGAAGAAAGAGTAGTAATTCTTTCTGCTGGTTGCGATGACTTTATGCGTAAACCTTTCTATGAAGCAGAATTACTTAAAAAAATCGGTCAATATCTTAATATTGATTATCTATATGAAGAAACAGTAGATGTGACCTTAAATGAGTTAGAGACTTTAGCAGAATTGAGTCATGAAAATCTGCAAGTTATGTCTGAAGAATGGCGATCGCAACTGTATGATGCAGCAGCAAAAGTGGACAACCAAGAAATACTACAGCTATTATCTGATATTCCTCAAGAATATGAGTCTTTGGCTAGAGGATTAGAAGATTTAGTCGAACATTTTCGTTGTGACAAAATTATTGACTTGACAAAATCAGCTAACTAAATGAGTGCATTCACCTTAAAGCAAATTAAATCAAAAATACTAGTTGTAGATGATAAGCCTGAAAATCTCCATCTATTATCTGAGGCTTTGAATTGTGAAGAATACGACGTAAAATGTGTGATTAATGGTGAAATGGCGTTGATGGTCGCCAGTTCTGTCATACCAGATTTAATTTTGCTCGATGTGATGATGCCTGGTTTGGATGGTTATCAAGTATGCGAAAAGCTCAAAACCGATCGGACAACAAAGGATATTCCCGTTATCTTTTTAAGTGCTAATAACGAATCTGTCGATCGCATCAAAGCCTTAAATGTTGGTGGTGCAGACTATATTAACAAGCCTTTTCAGATTAATGAGGTCTTATTGAGGATTCAAAACCAGCTACAGCTTAAAGCTGCTCAAAAGGAAATTTTAGAGCTAAATACTAAGCTAGAGCAGCGTATTCAAGAGCGTACAGCACAGTTGGAAGCAGCCAATCAAGAATTAAAGTCTGAAATCCAAGAACGAGAACAATTGACTAAACTTCTCCAAGACAGCGAAGAAAAATTAGAAAGTATTCTCAATTCTCTAGAAGAAGTTGTTTGGTCAGCAGATATAGAAACCAGCAAATTGATTTTTCTCAATCCAGCAGCTAGCAAAGTCTATGGTCGTTCTGTAGAAGAATTATTGAAAAATCCCGATTTGCGTTTAGAATCAATCCATCCCGAAGATCGCGATCGCGTTGAACTTTCTCTATCTAGCTCTCTCAATCACAGCAATGACCTTGAATATCGTATTGTTCAACCTAATGGTGAAATTCGTTGGGTATGGGAGCGCAGTCGGCTAATTTATGACCATGATGGTGCAAGAGAGCGCAGAGACGGCATCATTCATGACATCACCGAACGTAAAAAAGTAGAGGAAGAACTAAGTTACGAAGCAAAACATGATTCTTTAACCAATTTACCTAATAGGTCTGCTTTTACCGAACAAGTGGAGCAAACTTTAAAACATTGCAAAAAAAATCCCGAACATTTATTTGCAGTCTTATTTATTGATTTAGACCGCTTTAAAATTATTAACGACAGCTTGGGTCATTTGGTTGGAGATGAGCTATTAATCTACGTAGCAGAGGTACTAACTAGTTGTTCTCGAACCAAGGACTTTGTAGCCCGCCTGGGAGGAGATGAATTTACTATTCTTTTGGGTCAGATTGATTCTATTGAAGATGCCAATATTATCGCCGAAAGGATTCAAATCAAGCTTAAGACTCCTTTTGTATTGCAAGGTCATACGGTTTTTACTAGTGCCAGCATTGGTATTGTCTTAGTCAATAGTCAATACAAAGATAGTACAGAAATATTGCGAGACGCAGATATTGCTATGTATCGTGCCAAGTCTGATGGCAAAGCTAGGCATGAAATATTCGATGCAGAAATGTATGCAGAGACTAAAGAATTACTTGAAATTGAAAATGATTTGCGTAATGCAATTCTACACAAGGAGTTCATCCTATATTATCAACCAATAGTATCTCTTGAGACAAATACATTGTATGGTTTTGAAGCACTTTTGAGATGGAATCATCCCACTAAAGGTTTAATTTATCCCGATCGATTTATTCATGTTGCTGAAGAAACAGGACTAATTAAATCAATTGGTCGTTGGGCATTAGAAACAGCCTGTCGTCAACTGCGTATTTGGCAAGTCCAATACCCTAGTGCAGCTAATTTGAAGGTTGGTGTTAATGTTGCTAGTCAGCAAATGAAAGACCCAAAATTTTTAACTATTTTAGATCGCACTTTAGAACAAACGGGGTTATCGGGAAAAGCTCTACATCTAGAAATTACCGAAAGCACCTTGATGAACTATGAGCCAAAAACTATTAGCCTGTTTAATAAGATCAGACATAGAGGTATTTATATCAACATTGATGACTTTGGAACAGGCTATTCATCTCTGCAATATTTAAGTCGCTTTCCTATTAGTACATTAAAAATAGATCGTTCTTTTACTCGTGGAATGTTGCTTGAAAAAGAAAATTTTGAAATTATTAAAACCATAATTGCCTTAGCTAGAACTCTAAAAATAGAAGTTGTTGCAGAAGGTGTGGAAAATATTAAACAATTAAAGGTTTTGAAAAAGCTTAACTGTAAATTAGGGCAAGGATATCTTTTTTCTCCCGCAGTAGATTGTAAGTTTGCTGAATCCTTGATTGGTATTGAAAATCAATCTAATATCTAACTATTAAGATTGATTCTGGGAAGTCGATGCTTGAAGCTACAAAGAATTTCCCAAGAAATTGTATCAAGCTTGTTTGCCCAATCTTCTGCTGTAATGGTGAAATTATCTTGATGACCAATAAAAGTAACTATATCTCCTGGGTGTATGTCAGGAACATTATCTACATTTAACATTAGCTGATCCATAGTGATAGAACCAATCTGAGCTACTAATTTGCCTGCAACGATCGCCTGTAAACGATTAGACAGATTGCGAGGAATACCATCAGCATAACCAATGCCAACTACTGCCACTTTAGTATCTTTTTGAGTAATAAATCGACGACCATAACTAATTCCTTCCCCTGCGGGAATAGTTTTGACCTGAGCAATTTTGGCTTTTACCTGCAAGACTGGCTTTAGGTCAATACTGTTACGTAAATGTGGTGCAGGATATAAACCATAAAGAGCCAGTCCTACCCGCACAAGATCGTAGTGACAAGAGCGATCGCACAAAGTAGCAGCGGAATTGGCTAAATGAATTTGGGGAGGGACATAACCAGTATTATTCAATTGAGCGATCGCTTTCTTAAAGCGTTGATGCTGCAAATCCATCATAGTGCGATCGCTTTCATCCGCTGTAGAAAAGTGGGAATAGATACTAGCTATTTTTAAATTAGATAAGGATCTGACTGACTGCACAAAAGAATTAGCTTCTTGCCAATTTGTCCCCAAGCGGGACATCCCCGTATCTAATTTGAGATGCACTGATAGAATCGCCCCAAGTTGAACTAGAGTAAGATTAAAAGTGATTGCTTGCTCTGTATCGCAGATAGTAGGCTCTAATTGCCATACTGCTACCGCTTTAATATCTTCGATGGCATTGATTGCACCTAAAATAAGGATAGGAGCTTTTATTCCTGCCTGGCGCAATTCTACCCCTTCAGCTAGAGTTGCGATCGCCAAACAATCTGCACCATTGGCTAAAGCAGTTTTAGCTACAGTAATAGCACCATGACCATAGGCATCTGCTTTTACTACAGCCATCAACTTAGTCTGAGGGTCTAGGAAATTTTTTAAACTCCTCACATTATGAGCTAAAGCCGATAAATCAATTTCAACCCAAGCACGCTGACGATTTGTCACTCGTTCCCCGCCTTGAAAAGGCGGGGCTTTTCGAGCCCCCGTTATCCGAAGTTATCCTTTAGGCGCCTACAGGCGCACCCTCGACCGTTCCTATAACGGTTATAACCCGCAACGATTGTCTCGCAAAGGATATGCTCGAATTGCGAGTGACCGCCTTCCGCGGTCAAAAAAGATAAAGTATTTGGTTGAGTAAAGTTAGCTTTTTGATGCTGATGTGCGATCGTCATATCTAATAATTTGTGACTCTTCGTTGGTCGTATTATTCACAAATATTAGTCTAGAAAAAGATAAGGTCAAGTAATTACCAGAAGAGATCGGCAAGTATGTGGTATATACAACCCTTAAGTAATAGTTACCGAACAACAGTAACTAGTTCAACTATGTTACCATCTCTGATAAATAAAATTAATATAAAATCTTTGTTATGGGTAAGGTTTTAGTATTGAATGCTTCCTACGAACCCTTAAACATCACTAGCTGGCGTAGAGCAGTGGTGCTACTTATCAAGGGTAAAGCAGAACAGCTTGAACAAGGAGGAGAGCTAGTCTATACCAATTTTCCACTTCCAAGTGTTATTCGACTTCGTTATTATGTAAGAGTCCCCTATAAAGAAATACCTTTAACCCGTCGAAATATTCTAGAGAGAGATAGTAACTTTTGTCAATATTGCCAAGCAAAAGGAGATCAATTAACCATCGATCACGTTATTCCACGATCGCGTGGTGGTGGAGATACATGGGAAAATTTGGTGGCTGCTTGTGTGCGTTGCAATGTTAAAAAAGGCAATCGTACTCCCAAAGAAGCTGACATGATGCTTAGAACCAAACCTCGTCGCCCTTATAGTAGTTTGCACTTTGAATTGGTTAAGTGCACCAGAGGCAATTCCAATCAAGAGTGGAAAAAATACGTCATCGGAATTTAATTCTCAGGATAGGTCGCATATTATATTGGTTGGTGGTAAACTCTAAGCTCTAGATAAATAAAAATATTATAATTATCCTATTACTTGGTAGTTTCATTACTGCCCATACAACTTAGCTTATGTCCTCAAATCTCAATACTTCTTTAGAACGTCGTCTGGCTAGCCAAAAAGAAGTTAAGAAAAAACAGCTAGAGGCGATCGATACTAGCCAGTTTAACCCAGAAACTAAAAAAAATAGTGATTTAGCCAAAATAGTGGGTAAGCTGCGTGAAACTTTAGAGAAACATCGAGGAGAAAAGCAGCTTGTAGTAATTCAGGATTTTCCAGATCCCGATGCCTTATCTAGTGCTTGGACTTACAAGCTCATTGCAGCTAATTATGAAATTAGTTGCGATATTGTTTATGGTGGTACTCTATCTCATCAAGAGAATATTGCTTTAGTTAGACTGACTGGTTTACCTGCCAAGCGAATAGACGTTAATAGACTAAAAGATAAAGATTGGTCGGATTATCAAGGTTCTGTTTTAATTGATAGTCAAGGAACAAATAGTCAGCTTTATTCGGTTATAGAAGAAGCTGGAGTACCTTTGATAGTGGCAATTGACCACCATAGTAAACAAAAAGATTTAGACGCTGAATTTATCGATCTGCGTCCTCAAACCAGAGCTACTGCAACTATCTTGACTCAATACATCCAGGAAGGAATGTTGGAATTTGATAGCAGCAACGATATTCATGTTAAATGTGCTACAGCATTAATGCACGGGTTAAGATCGGATACTAACCGTTTGATGCAGGCGAGAGAAGAAGACTTTATGGCTGCTGCTTACATAAGTCGTTTCCAAGATTCTCAATTATTAAACGCTGTATTGCAATCAGCGCGGTCGCGCCGTGTTATGGATGTAATTGAGCGAGCATTAAGAAACCGCATCATTAAAAAGAATTTTTCTGTATCTGGAGTTGGTTATCTAAGATACGACGATCGAGATGCTATTCCTCAAGCAGCAGACTTTCTAGTGACAGAAGAAGACATTCATACTGCTGTAGTTTATGGCATTGTTCACAATGAAGATAACGATAAGGAATTAGTGATCGGCTCACTTAGAACCACCAAATTGACTTTAGATCCAGATGAATTTATCAAAGAGACTTTGGGTAAAGATGCTCAGGGAAGATTCTTTGGTGGAGGTCGATACATGGCAGGGGGATTTGAAATTCCTGTTGGTTTCTTGAATGGTTTTAATGATAATTCAGAATATACCAAGCTAAAGTGGGAAGTGTTCGATACCCAAATTAAGCAAAAGTTAATGCGTTTGGTTGAGCCTGAAGATAATGTAATTTCAACCGATTAGAAACTCAAGTAGAGGAAAGTCAGGGCTTTTCTCTTTGGTTGTTAGTCGCAGATAAAATTTAGCTGCTGTTTATATTTCGTTATTAGCAATGGAAGTATATTTTATTCGTCATGGTATTGCTGCTGAAAGAGGTACATATACTGATGACGAAAAGCGTCCCCTAGTAAAAAAAGGTGTAAGCAAAACCACTAAAGTTGCAGAGAGTTTGTCAGATAGAGGTATCAAATTCGACCTAATCTTGACTAGTCCTTTAATTAGGGCTTATCAAACCGCAGATATCTTAAAAAAAGTTGGTTTATGTCAAACAGTTGAAACTTTTTTGCCACTTAAACCTGATGGCAATATTCAAGAGTGGTTGGAATGGTTGCAAACAGAAAACGATCGGCAAAAGTACAGTAGTTTGGCATTAGTAGGACATCAGCCAGATTTTGGTGATTGGATAGAAATGCTAATATGGGGAACAGTACGAAGGCAAATAGTAGTCAAAAAAGCTGGAGTAATTGGTTTGAATATGCCTAATGTTGGTACGCCAATTTCCCGTAGTACCTTGTTTCTCTTGTCTTCTCCTAAATGGATAATTTAGTTTGCTGATTATAGGAAGATAATAAACAATGAATTTTGTTAGCTTTGGATGCCAAAATTAAAGAAGCAATCGGAGTTCATAAGGCGCGATCGCTTTTTTTAATCGATCGCACGTCCTAGACGAAAACCAAATAAGATATGTTTGGAATCAATTGGACGAGTATGGGTATAAGCACCACGACAAAAGCCTGGCAAATCGTCCCAAGAACAACCTTTCATTACGACGCGAGTCTTTTGCCACTTCAAAGTTGAGGTATATTCAAAAACATTACCCGCCATATCTTCTACCCCATATTCGCTTCTACTCAAGGGGAAAAGGGAGATCGCACTAGTATAATTCAAACCACTAACCGCAGCATTTGTTCCTTCTTTGCGCCAATCGTTGCCCCAGGGAAAATATTTTCCGTCCTCCCCTCTAGCAGCTTTTTCCCACTCTTGGGCAGTAGGCAAACGATAGCTAAATCCTGTTTGCTTTTCTTTCCAGTCAGCATAAGCTAAAGCATCCTTATAAGATATTAAAACTACTGGATGTTCTCCTTTATTTGCGGGATATGTGCCGTCATTCCATAAAAATTCTTTTACTTTGGGGTAGGAATGAACCAAGAAACCCTGCTTTTGATATTCTGCTTCGCTAATTCCAGGGGGATCGTAATTAGTTGCTTGAACAAATTCCTGATACTCTCGATTAGTAATCAAATTACGACCAATACAGAAGCTATTCAAAGAGGTGGTTTGACGAGCAGTTTCGCGATCGAACCAATTATTATCACGCAACTTTTTTTCGGCTTGAGCAACATCACTTGTGGCAATTGACTGCGCAGAAATTTTATAAGCAAAATCTCGTTCGGTGCGATCGCTTCCTACAATAAATTCTCCCCCAGGAATAAAGACAAAAGAAGGATCTGTTTCGCACTCTTGGCGAGTTATGGGTTTGGCTGGATTAGCTGATTGGGAGTTATCACAGCCAGAAATAGTTAAAGCGATCGCTGTTACTAATACAATTTTTTCTTTCATTTACCTAAAAAAATAAGGCAACCATCAACAATTATGACCGCCCTATACTCACTGAAGAAATTAAATATTATGTCTACTATGTTGAAGAAACATATATCAGGTTTCTTTAAAAAGCTTATTTGCCAGCACAAGGATCGGCAGCACCCGCAGCGCAGGGGTCAACTCCAGCACAGGGATTTTTACCAGCACCAGCACAAGGATCGACTGCTGCACAAGGATTGGCTGAAGCACAAGGATCGACTGCTGCACAAGGATTGGCTGAAGCACAAGGATCGACTGCTGCACAAGGATTGGCTGAGGCGCAAGGATCGACTGCTGCACAAGGATTGGCTGAAGCGCAAGGATTACCAGCCACTATAGTAGATGTATTACTCTGAAGAGTAGAAGCGGAAGAAGTACTAGAGAAAAATGCTGTACCACCAATAGTTAAAATTGAAGCAGTAGCGATAGTAGCAATGTATTTAAGTTTCATAGTTTTGATTTAGTTGTATTTCGTATTTGATTGACACTTATCATCTAACTAAACAAAACTGAGTTTTATCTGAGGCGCATATTTGTATCGACTAAGAATTGCTAGATATACTCTCAGAAATAGTTTAGTCATTGCCAATTAAAATCAGTAATCAGTAATCAGCAATCAGTAATTTAAAAATGTCCATTATCCAAGCTAACCCAGACTGCGAAAATTGGATTGTTTGCAACGACAGTACCAGAGAAGCATATTACCCCGAAGAGATAGAATCAAATACAGATCCCTATCGGCTGTTTCGGTTTTTAACTGATATGGAAGATATCTTACTTAATACTCCTGACGATCGCGATCGCCTTAAAGCAATTATGCCCCTTGTCAGACATCTTTTGACTAGTTCATATTGGCTACAAATGGAATACGATCGTCCCAATCCTAAAACTGGTTGGTCAGTCAAAATGCTTTATCGCGAACCAGAATATCCTCTAACGGTACAGATGGTAGCCTGGCAACCAGGAGGAATGTCTCCCATTCATAATCATGGTACATGGGGAATAGTTGCGATCGTTAGCGGTACGGAAAAAAATCGTTTTTGGAAGCGATCGCCTACTAAAGAAAATCCCGATCGCCTGGAGTTAATTGGCGAGCAAATTTTAGAACCAGGAGAAATTATTGGTTTGATGCCCGATGCGATTCACAGCGTAGAGTCTGTGGGTGATGAACCGACTATTTCTTTCAATATCTATGGCAAAACGGATTATAAAAAACGCTATCAGTTTGATATTAAAAATAACACTGCCAAAAACTTCTAGCGGTCAGGTTAAGCAGAACAAAACAATAATCAGACCGAGATAGCTAAGTTACTGCTAAAAAAAGGCGCAGATATTAACAGCGTTGGTAAGTCAGGGTATGATTTTCAATCTTTTTTAGTTTTGCATTTTATTTAAAAAGCTAAAAGCTAACAGCTAAGAGCTATATGCGTAGCGGTATCATGCGCGTAAAAGCTAAAAACAGTATTATTAACTGTTTCATACCTTAAATTACCAACTCCATATTAACTTATCATTTAGCAGATCAATTTATCTGCGTTTATCTGCGTTTATCTGCGTGACCAAAGGGAATCCTTTAGGGGACGTTATTTTGTTTGTCTTAAATTGAAATGCAAACCGTTGTATATACTCGTAGCTTTCGATCGAGACCAAAAATACTGGTGTTTTTCACTGAGGCTTTTTAATAGCAGATATGCCAGACTCAGAAAAAGGTTTTCAAACTGGGTGATATGGTTGCTAATAAAGTTGGTTCTGAAGTGTCTGAGTCTCAATATAATATTGATATAGATAGTTTACAACAGGATGTAATTGAATTATTAGATGAAATCAATCTATTAATTGATGATACTCAAGCTGATGCAGACAATCTAGCTAAACCCGAATACGATCGCTTTCAAACGCAAATTGCTGCTGCGGGACAGAATGTTGCCGACTTACAATTGAGAATGGCAATTGTTGCACCAATGAAAGCGGGAAAATCAACTATTATTAATGCGATCGCAGGACAAGAATTACTTCCTAGCTGTGCCGTGGCGATGACTACTATTCCCACAGAAATTGCCTTTAACAATGATATCAAACAGCCAGTTTTGAACTTAACTCAAGATACGATTAATCTCTTTCAAAATTTAGAAAATAGCCTTAAAGACAAAGTAAAAACTTTGGGACTCGAAGTGTTAGAGCAAAGACTCAATCGTCATCCTCATTTACTAGAACTCTTTGCTAAAACTGCTACATCTAATAATAGTCTTTCTCTCACGGGGGAAACTGTGGGACAAAAAGCGATCGCAGATACTTTAAATCATCTCAATCATGTTATTAGAATATGCAGCGTAATCGACCCCACTCAGGATCATATGGCTCAGTTAAAAGACGTGCCATGTATTCAAACTCCTTGGTTAAAAATAGGCAAAAATAGAAAGATTGAAGCTCAAGGGAATCTGACAATCATTGATACCCCAGGTCCAAATGAAGCAGAGGAGGGGTTACGGTTAAGCGCAGTAGTAGAAGAGCAATTACGCCGTAGTGCAGTTGTTCTGGTAGTGTTAGATTTTACCCAGCTTAACAGCGAAGCTGCTCAAACAATTAAGCAGCAGATTCAACCAATTGTAGAATCCATTGGCATAGACAATCTATATGTGTTGATTAATAAAATAGATCAGCGTCGCGAAGGAGATATGACTCCCGAGCAAATTAAAGAATTTGTTGCAGCAGACTTAGGATTAAAAAGCGATAGCGATCGCGTTTTTGAAGTAGCTGCAATTCGTGCTTTCACTGCTACTAAATTTTTATTAGAGGTACAGCAAAACCCTAAAATACAACTGCTACAAATACAATCTTTAACCTCTTTAGCACAGGAAGTGCTAGGTATTGATTGGGATGAAGAATTAGAAGACATCACTGTCAAAATAATGGCAAAGAAAGCAGGAAAACTGTGGAGAAAGTCTGGTTTTGCTCCTTTTATTGAAAGTGCGATCGCAACATTGATTGCTAATGCTGCACCTAAATGTTTGAGTAATGCTCTTAATTTAAGTCGTCATCATCTATTGTCAATCAGAGACGATTTAACTTTGCGTAACAATGCCATTAATCAAGATACAGCCAAAATACAGTCAGAAATTGAATCTTTAGAAAGTGACTTGAGCTATTTAGAATCTTGTCGCGATCGCTTGAGTACAATGGCTGATATTAAAATTAAGTTACAGCAAAGTCTACAAACAATTCTCGAACAGCTCAAAGCCGAAGCAGTAGTTGATGTAGAAAACTTTTTTGTAGGAGAAGAGTATCAACAAGCAGACGCAATTAGAAAAGCTGATATTAATGCCAGAAATTTGTTACTGAGTAATTTAAATGACTTTGAATTATTTCCTAAATGGGTATCAGAGAATCTCAAGGCAGGGATAGAATATAAGACCTCTGGAACTATTTCTTTTAAGACAGAATCAGAAGCAGAAAGTTTTACCCAGAGATTGGTAGCAAAAGCAAAAAAACGCCTAGAAGAACTGATTTTAAAAGTCAGTCAAGACATAGAATTAGAAATAAAACAAGCTAGAGAAGACTTGGAAAAGCTATTGATTGAAGAAACAGGAGATATTATCGAACGTGCTAAAAATCGCTTGCAGACTGCTTTTGAAATAGAACTACACTTACCATCTCCGATAATTAACGATGACCGAGAAATACAAATGGAACATAAATTAGTAAAAACAAAAAGTCGCCTAGTAGATGATGGCTATGAAGAACGTTTAGTTAGAAAAAGAGCTTGGTATTATTGGTTTGGAGCAGTTCCTTTTTATAGTCAAGAAAAATATCAAAAGCCTTATAGAAAAGAGGATTATTATGCGGTTTCCGTTCATGAAATTGTAGAACAGATTAATAGTTCTAGCGATAATTTTATTGATGGTATTCAGCAGAAAATCACTGTGTACCTAGAACAAGACTTGCACCAGCAAGTAGACGACTTCTTTATCAAATTAGATCGATATTTAGGTGGCTATCTGCACAGTTTGCAACAATCTCAGTCTGACCACAAACTCTCTTTAGAGAAAAGAGAAAGCTTATCCAATAGCCTGGCAAAATTAGTTCCTCAAACGAGCAATTGCATTAATAAAACCGATCGCTATTTAGAAAAAACTCAAAATATTATAATTACTACTAAGTAAACCTGAGTTTTATAGTCATCAAACTCAATTCAGCAGTCATCATTACATATACTATTGAAGAGGTATCAAATTTTAAAATAATCTAGTTTAGGAGTAACCCTCGTCGTGGAGTCACGATATAACGCAGCAGAAATAGAACAAAAGTGGCAGAAACAGTGGCAAGAATCAGGCATCGATAAAACTCCCGAAAAGAACGATCGACCAAAATTTTACGCCCTCTCCATGTTTCCCTATCCTTCAGGAAACCTACACATGGGTCATGTCCGCAACTATGTAATTACAGATGTGATTGCTCGCCTCAAAAGAATGCAGGGTTATCGAGTGCTACATCCTATGGGTTGGGATGCTTTTGGTTTACCAGCAGAAAATGCAGCGATCGATCGGGGTATTCCCCCAGCAAAGTGGACATTTCAAAATATTGCTCAAATGCGATCGCAATTACAGCAATTAGGACTTTCTATTGATTGGGATCGAGAAGTAGCAACTTGTTCTCCTGACTACTATAAGTGGACACAATGGTTGTTTTTGCAATTTCTGGATGCGGGGTTAGCCTATCAAAAAGAAGCTGCGGTTAATTGGGATCCAATTGACCAAACTGTCCTAGCCAACGAACAAGTAGACAATGAAGGAAAAAGCTGGCGTAGTGGCGCAGTTGTCGAACGTAAATTACTCAAGCAGTGGTTTTTCAAAATTACTGACTATGCAGAAAAGCTATTACAAGATTTAGATCGGCTTGATGGTTGGCCAGAAAGAGTCAAAACTATGCAGGCTAACTGGATTGGTAAATCTGTGGGTGCTTATTTAGAATTTCCTGTTGTGGGTAGTGATGATAAGATTGCCGTTTTTACTACTCGTCCAGATACGGTATATGGAGTAACCTATGTGGTACTTGCTCCCGAACATCCTTTGACCCCAGAAGTGACTACCGCAGAACAAAAAGAAGCAGTGTCAGCTTTTATCGAAGAGATCGAAGGACAGAGTGAAATTGAACGCACCGCCGAGGATAAGCCTAAGCGAGGTATTCTTACGGGTGGTAATGCCATTAATCCTTTTAATGGAGAAGAAGTTCCTATTTTGATTGCTGACTATGTTCTTTATGAGTATGGTACTGGTGCAGTTATGGGTGTACCTGCCCATGATGTGAGAGATTTTAAATTTGCGACAGAGAAAGGTTTACCGATTAAAACCGTAATTGTGCCAGAGGGAACAGATATAGAGACGTTCAATGATGCGCCTTTGCAGGAAGCATATACTGAACCAGGGATAATCGTTAATTCAGAGCGATTTTGATGGTACACCTTCAATTGAAGGTAAAACTAAAATCATTGAATATGCCGAACAACAGGGATATGGAAAAGCACGAATACAATACCGCTTGAGGGATTGGTTGATTTCTCGTCAAAGATATTGGGGTTGTCCTATTCCCGTGATTTATTGCGATGATTGCGGTACTGTTGCTGTCCCAGATCGAGATCTTCCTGTAGAATTGCCCGAATCTGTAGAATTATCAGGACGCGGTGGTTCTCCTCTAGCTCAGTTGGAGGACTGGATTAATGTGGATTGTCCCTGTTGTGGCAAAGCTGCAAAACGGGAGACGGATACTATGGATACTTTTATAGATTCCTCTTGGTATTTCCTGCGCTACAGCGACGCTAACAATGATGAAATAGTCTTTGACAAAGACAAAGTCAATGACTGGATGCCAGTAGACCAGTATGTCGGTGGTATCGAACACGCTATTCTGCACCTATTGTATTCCCGCTTTTTTACCAAAGTATTGCGCGATAGAGGTTTGCTTAATTTTGATGAGCCGTTTAAACGCTTGTTAACTCAAGGAATGGTACAAGGATTGACTTATAAAAATCCTCAAACTAATAAATATATTCCTTCGGCAGAGGTTAATCGCGACGAGCCTATAGATCCTGAAACGGGAGATAAATTAGATGTTTTCTTTGAAAAGATGTCTAAATCTAAATATAACGGTGTTGCTCCTGAAGATGTTATTGCCGACTATGGTGTAGATACTGCCCGAATGTTTGCGATGTTCAAAGCACCGCCAGAAAAAGACTTAGAGTGGGATGATGCAGACGTTGAAGGACAATATCGCTTTTTGAATCGAGTCTGGACTCTGGTTACAAGTTTTGACGCTGCTAGCATTAGGGAGTCTTCTGGCGATCTTTCTAAAGATGAAAAAGGCTTACGTCGAGCTATTCATACTGCAATTAAAGAAATTACTGAAGATCTAACTGGAGATTATCAGTTTAATACTGCTGTTTCGGAGTTAATGAAATTAAGTAATGCCCTCAAAGATGCCAAGTGCAAAACCTCTCCTATATATAAAGAAGGGATTGAAACTTTAGTTTTGTTACTCGCACCCTTTGCACCTCATATCGCAGAAGAATTATGGAATAGTTTGGGCAATAGCGAATCAGTTCATAAGCAGCAATGGCGTGAAGCAGACGAGTCTGCTTTAGTGGTAGATGAAATAACCTTAGTGGTGCAAATTATGGGTAAGACTCGCGGTACGATTCAAGTACCTGCTGGATCTGATAAAGTAGCTTTGGAAAAATTTGCCACTGAATCAGATATTGCTCAAAAGTATATTGAAGACAAAGAAGTTAGAAAAGTAATTGTTGTACCAAACAAGTTGGTTAATTTCGTCGTCGATAAGTAATTAGTATTGCAATTTTGGTTTGAAATCCCTCATTTACTTCGGGGGATTTTTTGTATGTGGGCATTTGAAGAGATATAGAACGTAGCGATAAACTAAAAGCGTTAATAAATTTGCACATATCATAAGCACGTAATAATACTTAGGTGCTAAATTAAAATAGTATGCAAAACCAAGCAGAATTTTTGTTGTTTGTAACTTTTAGCAGTACATTGACAAATTTAAAGGTGGCTGTAATCAAACAAGGCGATCGCCTTTAATCAAAACTATTCTCATTTTATACTTTGACAAAGGGGACAATAATAATATCTACGTCCTCCAGAAATCTCTTTTACGATAGAAGTACTGCATACATAACATGGTCGTTCATCTCTACCAAAAACCCAATGACGATAATCGCGCCGTACATAACCGTCTGCTTTTAATTTTTTAATCAATTTGAGATCGTTGGTAATTCCTTTGGTTTGATAAGACTGTTGGGGAATGTTAATCGCAGCCTTTGCCAATGCAGATATCTGTTGTTCATCACAATCAATAGGACGTAATGTAGGATGTACTCGCGCTACAAAAAGTATTTCGCTGCGAAGATAGTTACCTAACCCTGCTAAAAAACCTTGATCGAGCAACAGGCTAGTAAAGCGTCGTCGGAAAAAAGATTGGTTTAGCAATCTGGCTTTGACTTTCTTAGGGGTAGTTGTGTTATCTAAAACGTCTAACCCCAAACGACTCAAAAAAGGATGAATTGCGATCGCTTTTTCATCTAAGACATCTATGTCCGACGCACTGTAAAGTAGTGCTGATTTCTTCTCGTTATGAATCGCTAATCTTAGCTGACGTTTCGTCTCAGGATAGTCATAGGCTTTACGAATTATCCATTTGCCATACAGTTGATTGTGACTGTAAATACTCAAGCTATTGTCAAACCTAATCAACATTCCTTTACCTTTTGTATCTACCCCCGTGATTTGTTGCTTAACTAGAATCTCTTCATAAGGCTTGAGATGGTCAAAAGCAAAAAACATTTCTTCGATCGGTCGATCTGCGATCGCTTGAGCTATTTGATCAGCAGCAATCTTAATTTCAGGGCCTTCAGGCATATTAATTGACTGTATGAAAATAATTTAAATATCCTAATATTGTAAAACCAATCTGTGAAGTAAGAAGTCAAAACATTATATGTATGCAGGTTTTGGAAATTTGTGTTATGATTATTGTCAAGAAGAACAAAGATTGACGATTAAGTGTGCATTAAGCAACGCAAGGTATTTTCCATCAAGTATTGAGTTATTCCTTTTCCAATGATCTTGTCACTCTAAACACAACACTAATTAAGAGGACAAAATAATATGTCTATTTATGTAGGTAATTTAGCTTACGAAATTAACCAGGAAGACCTAAGCGAGGTTTTCAACGAGTATGGTTCTGTTGAAAGGGTTCATGTTCCTAAAGACCGCGAAACAGGTCAAGCAAGAGGATTCGCTTTTGTAGAAATGAAGTCCGAAGCCAATGAAAGCAAAGCGATTGAAATTCTAGACGGCGCAGAATGGATGGGACGGGATATCAAGGTTGATAAAGCCAAACCTCGTCGCCAAGAGAGAAAAACTTTTGCTGGATATCCAGTCAACCGTTTCTAAATTTTTTTAGCGAATCCATAAAAAATAAATGAAATTTTAGGGTGACACCTTATTGCAAGTTTATGCAGAGATGTCACCCTTTTTTTTAAAGAAAACTTTTTTCCCGCACAGATAGATACTTATGCTTATCTCATTGCCAAGGACACCTTTTGACTGGGAGATTTGAATGCCCGATCTAATTCTTGCAAATCTTCTTCTGTTAGTTTTATCTTTAATGCTGCATGATTTTCTCGCACATGGTCTGGATTAGTCGCTTTGGGGATAGAAATTACCTTATCCTGATGCAACAGCCAGCTAAGGGCAATTTGTGTAGATGTAACGTTATGTCTAGCTGCAATTTTGTCTAACTTAGAATTATCAACAAAGGCTCGTTGTTCGACGGGAGAATAAGCCATGATGGGAATGTTTCGATCTCTGCACCAAGGCAATAAATCCCACTCAATACCGCGACGCATCAGATTATAAAGTACTTGATTGGTTACAATAGCTTTTCCTCCTGGCAAAGATTCTGCTTCTTTCATATCATCAGTATCAAAATTGCTTACTCCGTAATCCAGAATTTTTCCTACTTGTTTTAGGTGCTGCAATCCTAATAAGGTTTCCGATAAGGGTACAGATCCCCGCCAGTGAAGTAGATATAAATCCAGGCGATCGGTTTTTAATCTAGATAAAGAGCGATCGCAAGCAGCAATCAACCCTTTGTAGCTTGCATTATAGGGATAGAATTTACTGACCAGGTATATTTCTTCTCTACAACCAGAAATAGCTTCACTTACTATTTTTTCAGCACCACCTTCGCCATACATCTCCGCAGTGTCTATTAAAGTCATCCCCAAATCTATACCTAACTTTAAGGCATCGATCTCAGCCTGTTTTTGGCTGGCTTTTTCTCCCATGCGCCACGTCCCTTGTCCGAGGATGGGTACTTCTTTTCCCGATAATAGCTGTAGAGTTTCCATATTTTAAACGTAGGGGTTGAGTTTAATGTATGACTTATCGAAATGTCTTTTCTTCAATTTTGTAGTAATTCTTCAGTTTTACGAGCCGATTCAATGTCAGAGTTATTTTGTTCTGATTGCTCTGCCATCAAATTAATGATTGAAGCTTTTTCTAGCAAACCAAATACTTCTCCAGATTCTCCCACCACAACCAATTCGCGGGGATTATTGGTTTCAAACTCTTTAGCCACATCAAGCAAAGAAGTGCTGGCTAAAATAGTGTTAGCTTCATCCACAGGCTTCATCAATTCGCTGAGACAAATATCATTCCACTGAGAAGTGGGAATTTGTTTTAAATCTGCTACGGCAATTTCACCAAGCAGCAGTTGATTTTCATCGACGATTAAAAACTTTTTCCATCTTTCTTTACCAATCACATAGTTATTGACAAACTCTCTGATACTTAGTTCGCTAGTGACAACGGGACTATCAGGAATTACTGCATCTTTGGCGGTATATTGACTTAACTTATCCTGTACTGTGGCAGACTGAGCAGCAAAACCAGCATTGCGTAACAAAAATGCACCGATAAACAAAGTCCAAATGCTTCCTACTTGACTAATACCAAGTATAGACAATAAACCAAGAGCGATCGCTAGCCAACCAATTACTTGACCAACTCTTCCAGCAAAGATAATACCTTTATTGGGATTTCCTGTGATTTTCCAAACAATAGCCTTAAGTACATTGCCTCCATCAAGGGGTAGCCCAGGAATCATATTAAATAGTGCCAAAACTAAATTAATATATGCCACTAAAGAAACGATCGCCTTGAGAGGCAAACTAAGGGGTACTGTAGCTGCAACAAAGGAAAAAAGACCAAATAGTAAAACGCTAACCAAAGGTCCTGCGATCGCTACTGAAAACGCTTGTAAGGGGGTTTCTGATTCTTTTTCTAAGGTTGCTAAACCGCCAAAAATAAATAGAGTAATAGATTTGACTGATATTCCTTGGGACATTGCCACAAAACTGTGTCCCAACTCATGAGCTAATACAGATGAGAATAGCAACAGGGCTGCTACCAAACCCAAAAACCAAGGCATTATCCCCGTTAGCTCGGGAAATTGGGTTAAATTAGAGCCATAACTCCAAGTAACCAAACCCAATACAAAAAACCACGAAGGGTTAATAAAAAAGGGAATACCAAACAAATTACCGATTCGAATATTGCCGTTCATGGCACGCTCCTATACAAAAGACCAAAATGATTTCACTGCTTAATAAAAGTGTTTTATATTTTTATCTGCTTATAAAGAAATTGTAACGAACTGTAAAAACTACGGGTATGGTAGAAACCGCCCTCAAAATTACGGTAACAACTTGGCATATCTTGGGCATAATAAATATAGTGGAATGCCAAAATAATATGCAAGATATAACCCCACCATACCCAGATTCTTATAGCCAAGAAGATATTCAAGAAATATTACATCTAGCGATCGCCAATCATCATACCGAAGATGAATTGAGCAGACAGCAACTTTGGGAAATTGCTTCTGAGCTAGACATTAGCAATTCGGTAATTCAATCTGCCGAAAGAGATTGGTTGGAGAGAAAAGCTATAGATCGGCAACATCGGGCTTTTGATTTACACCGTCGCCATAAGTTTAAGCAAAAACTAACCAAATTTGCAATTGTTAATACTTTTTTAGTTTCCGTTAATTTCATTGCTGTGGCAACACTCTCATGGTCTTTATATATCCTACTGTTTTGGGGACTGGGCATAGCTTTAAATGGCTGGAAAGCATATCAAACTGATGGAGAAGCCTACGAGCGTGAATTCCAAAGATGGAGTTTTCAAAACGAAGTTAAACAAACTGTATCTACTGTATGGACAAAATTACAAAAAGCTTGGCAGGTTTAAGCGGGTAATTAACACTGATATTCAGAACAATTCTAATTCGCGCCAAAGTTTTAGTATCAACAGCTACTTTAAGTAGGTTTGATAGCAGGTAATTTATAAGAATGTATTTGTCAGCGATTAAACGCAAACCAGAACGCAAGTAAGACAATAAAGACTCAATCTTTTGAGATAAGTATTTTTAGTCAAGCTAGTCTTGGGGACAAGTCAACCTACAAGTTAGTAAAAGGTCTAGTTACCAATGGTGGCGATGGGTGTGTTTCCAGCTATCTACTCAACTCTATCTCCCCAGGCTCTGATAGATGGAGTTTTGTCTAAATACGAACTAGGTACAATTGCTCGGTGTCTATTTTGGAATCGTGGTCTAAGCGACATATATCTGATAGAAACTTCCGATAAAACATATATACTTAAAGTTTCTCATCATCATTGGCGTTCTAAGACAGATATTCAATTTGAGCTAGAATTTCTCGACTTTTTATATCAGCAAGACATTCCTGTTGCCAACCCGCTAAAAACAAAAACAGGAGAGTTGTTTGTAACCATTCATGCGGTGGAGGGCGATCGCTATGCTGCCCTTTTTCCATACGCTCCAGGAGAAGTACCTCAAGGAGATCTTAACCTCGATCAAAGCATAGTCATGGGTCAAACATTAGGCAAAATACACGCTTCATCTTTAGAATTTTGTAACAAAACACCCAGACAAGCTTTAGATCTTAAATATTTACTGGATGATTCCTTTGAGGTTATTCTTCCCTATTTAGATCGTCAAAGTCAGGATTTAGCCTATTTAGAACAAGCGATCTCCAAAATTAAGCAACAGCTAACTTGTTTAGAACAAACATCACCTCTTTGGAGTGTCTGTTGGGGAGATCCCCACAGTGGCAACGTTCATTTTACTCAAGATAATCAGATTACTTTGTTTGACTTCGATCAGTGTGGATATGGATGGCGGGTGTTTGATATTGCTAAGTTTTTCCAAGTATCTCTCAATGCAGGTATAAAACGGCAAGTTCGCGATGCTTTTTTGGATGCTTACCAGGAAATACAACAATTGACAGATGCAGAGGTGTTATCTTTACAGGCTCTAACTCAAATGGCTCATATTTGGTCTTGGGCAATAAGCATAAACGCGACAGCAATTCATCATTGGTCTAGACTAGACGACTTTTATATTAAAAGACATATACATCAATTGAAAAGATTAAGCACCCAAGAGTGGCAGTTGTTTTGATAGTTCGATATCTATAAAATGACAAATAAATGGATAAGTTTTTTGTAAAGCGAAACGATCGAAAAGGCGATCGATGATTAATCAAAAAACTATCGGGGAATAATAATATCGCAGTACTCTAATTGGTTAGGACTGGTTTCTCAAATTGCCTGTAGCTAATGAGTGTCTTAATCAATCGATGTGCTGCGATATCTCTAACTTCTACAATTTATGAAAGCTAATATTTTTCGTGTTCGTAAACTAATCATAATTACTTTAAGTACTATTCTAATTCTCTTGATTCCTCTTGCGCTAACACACCATGAAAATAATGCTGCTGAATTTAAACCATTGATTGATTTGGCTTTCTCTTCAAATCAGTCTTCCTCCCAACAAGCCCAAACATCTTTTGTATCTAATAAAATCTATCAAACCACCAAAGCATTTGAAGAATACAGACCACAATATTTTAAGGCAGCCATCGATCCCAGCAACTACGGCGATCGCTATAGCACTGATGTATATGGTAAAACTGTAGATAACCAACCTATTGCTGTACTCCATGAAACCGTAGGCTCTGCTACAAGTGCTATCAATACCTTTAAAACCCATCATGTTAATGATAGTCATCAATCAAGCTACCATGCCTTAATTACCTTAAATGGAACTATCGTTTATCTTGTTCCCTCCAATAAAAGAGCTTTTGGCGCAGGTAATTCAGTATTTAAAAGTTCTAGAGGTATAGAAGCAGTTCAAACCAACCCTAATTTGCCAGCATCGGTAAATAATTTTGCCTATCATATCTCCTTAGAAACTCCCCCCGACGGACGCAAAAAATCTGGCAATAGCTATCATAGCGGTTACACGGACAATCAATACAAATCATTAGCCTGGCTATTAGCTCTAAGCAGCATCCCAGACGATCGCATTACTACTCATGAGGAAGTAGACTTGTCGGGTCACAGGTTTGACCCTAGAAGCTTTGATTTTGAGAAGTTTTTCAGCGTTTTACATACTTATCGTCAGCCAACTTTGGGAAAAGTTTTTACTCAGTAGTCAACATGAAATTGATTAAATAAGTTTCTTTGTTAGCGATCGCTTTAACACAAAAGCGATCGCTATTTTTTAATAAATATATGTTCTGGCTTGTGGGAACATTGTATTAATATTAAGTGAATCTACGTAGGTAGGTTTATTTGGCTCTAAATTTTGAAATGGTGATATTTCGTAAAATCTAATTATATTTTATTTAAAATCTTCTAACTATTAAAATTCATATGAGCCAAGCCTTTGAGCTAAAACGAAGCAAGTATAAAAATCTCAAAAAGATTTTAAAAGAAACTGTCGAAACAACAAGAGAAACTCTAGAATGCGATCGAGTCATTGTTTATAACGCCATAAATTTGCCCAAAGCAGGAGTATTGGCAGAATCCGTTGACAAGCAATTCCCTTCTATATTGGGACAAGTAATTCAAGATCCTTTTCTGGAGGGAGATTACTTAGAAATGTATTGCTATGGAATGTCTCTTACTATAGACGATATTTATACTTCAGATATTGGCGAAAAAGAGCTGAAAAACCTTGAAAAATTAAGCATTAAAAGTGTAGCAGTAGCACCAATCTACATTGATAAAAAAATATTAGCTTTTTTGGTTGCTCATCAATGCAGGATAACTCAGCCTTGGGATCTAAACGCCGTTGGCTTTTTAGCAGAAATGGCAAATACAGCAGGAAAGTTTTTTTCGTCTATCACTGATGTAGAAAGGTCAAAATATTTTAATTTTGTTCCGCAGATCGAAGAAATCGATCGCCGTCCGAATATTCCAAAAACATCAGGTGACAACAACGGAATTCCAGAGAAAAGCAAAGAAACCCCAACCGAAAAACTCAAGAGTCAACTTTTTGCAGATCTCAAAAGTAGAACTATGGCAGAACAAGATTCACAGCAGATCTTAAATATGGTAGTGGTTGAACTACGCCAGCTACTTGAGTGCGATCGCGTTTTGATTTATAGTTTCGAGCGAGCCGAGAAGCAGATCCTGGCTGAATCTTTAGGTTCTGCTTGGACTATTACTGCAACTCAAGCATCAGAAAAATTAAATCTTTTCTTAAATTATCTAGAAAAAAAAGAAAATGGCAAAGTTCTTGCTTGGGACGAAACAAGTCAAAAAAATATACCCCTTTGGTATCAAACCCAGCTAAACACTTTAAGAGTTAAAGCTGGGTTAATTGCACCAATTAAGCGGTTTAATAAACCATTCGGTATGCTGATCGCTCATCAATGTTCCAATCTCCACAGTTGGCAGAAACAAGAAATTGATTGGGTAACTCAAATCGCTAATTATATAGGTACTATGCTCGAACAAACTAAGAACGGCAACGTAAAGAATAGAAACACACAGGCAACTGTGGCTAATGTGCAGAAACAGCTTGAAAGAGAAAGAATGTGGACGAAACATTTTACTGGCGTAATCCAGAAAATTCGCGTCTCTCTTAAAACAGAAGACATTCTCAAGGCTAGCGTTAGAGAAGTACATACAATTTTAAAATGCGATCGCGCTTTGGTTTATGCTCTAGACAAAGATAGCTATGGCAAAATTGTGGCTGAGTCTGTATCTCCTGGTTGGACAAAAGCAGAAGGCAGAGTCATTAAAGATCCTTGTTTTGAAGCTAGATATCTCGAAAAATATCGTGATGGTAGATTTAGAGCTTGGAACAATATTTATGAAACAGGGATGACTAGCTGCCACATCGAACAATTGGAACGATTGGAGGTCAAAGCTAATCTCGTAGTGCCTATTATCAGTGAAGAAAAACTATTTGGTTTATTAGTAGCGCATCAATGTTCGAATACTCGTCAATGGCAAAAAACAGAAATTTTATGGCTGACTCAAATTGCTACTCAAATGGGTTTTGCTTTAGACAATGCTCAACTGTTAGAAGATGCTCGAAGATTGCGCCAGCAGGCAGAACAAGAAAGAATCTGGACAGAATATTTTACCGATGCAGTTCAGCAAATTCGTCAATCTCTGAAAACCAAAGATGTTTATCAAGCTAGCGTTAGAGAAGTACGCAGAGTTTTAAAATGCGATCGCGTTTTAGTTTATAGCTTGAACCAAGATAAATATGGTGAAATCGTAGCCGAATCAGTTGCTCATGGCTGGACAAGAGGAGAAGGCAGAGTCATCAAAGATCCTTGTTTTGAAGTTAGATATCTCGATAAGTATCGTGACGGTAGAGTTAGAGTCTGGAACGATATTTATGAAGCAGAAATGGCTAGCTGTTATCGAGAACAATTAGAACAGCTAGAAGTAAAAGCAACTCTGGTAGTTCCCATTGTTAGCGAAGGGAAATTATTTGGTTTATTGGTAGCGCAACAATGTTCTGGTAGTCGTCAATGGCAACAAGTCGAAATTGATTGGCTGGCTAGAATTGCCACTCAGGTATTTTTTGCTCAAGAGAATGCTCAAATGCAGCAGCAAATAGAACAATATACTAAAGATACCCAAGGGATTTTAAACCGCGCAGCTACTAGTCGTGCCAATATTCAACGCACAGTTCAAAATGTAACTGTAGGATTGGGAAACCTTCATAACTCTTGCCAAAGCTTTGCAGAAGTAATCCAGCAGGTTAAAGATTTGAGCAAGCAATTGGCGCAACAGTCTATGAACATGACTAGATTAATTAATCTAAGCCAGGCAGACGGAAGCGAACAAAATTCTGTTATCGATCTATCCGATAAGATTTTTTCTTTAATGCAGGAACTATTTGAAGCCACAGCTAAAATCGATCCTTTGTTCACTACTATTAAGACAGAAATAAGTTCAAAAACTACGACTCTTGAATCAGAAACACTACATCTGGATAGTGGAGTTGAAGACTTTCAAAATGCCAGTCAGCAGTTAGACAAAATTATTGCTCTTAATTTAGAAATGAGTGATTTGATTAAAATTAGTTCTGATGCTTTAGAAAGCCAGATACAAAGTTCGACCTTTGCCAAAGATTCTGTTATGGAATTAACAGATATTACAGAGCGAATTTCCAACCAGTCCATAACTATTATTGAATCTTTCAATCAATTAGGGCGTATTTTAAGTTAAAATGCCTTCTGTTTTTTGCTGATAAAATATGAAAGTAAAAATATTATCCAGCCAGCAAGGTTAGCCGATTACTGATAATGTTCCTGCTTCCACTTTCAACACTTGTGAATCTCTAATCCAATCTTGATTAAATGAGTCGATATGAGTAGTAGTAATAATAGTCTGAAAGCGATCGCCGATTACTTCTAAAAGCTGTTTCTGACGGTTGGGATCTAATTCTGCTAAAACATCATCCAGCAGTAATAAAGGCGGTTCGCCGATTACTTCTTCAATCAGTTTTAATTCAGCTAATTTTAACGCCAATACCAAAGTCCGCTGTTGTCCTTGCGAACCATAATAACGAGCAGGAGTTTGATTGATAGTAAACTCGATTTCGTCTCGATGCGTGCCTACAACAGTTTTTCCCTGATACTGTTCTGCCATACGACGCTCTTCAATTCTAGCTAAAAAAGCTTGCTGTACTTTGCCAGGATCGTCCTCTGTCCATTCAACGTTTGGTAGATAATTGACCTCTAACTGCTCTGTTTCACCACTAATTCTTTTGTGCCAACTTTGAGCAATCGGAGCAAGTCTAGCAACTACTCTAGCGCGTCTGCGAGCTACTCTTGAACCTGCTGCTGCTAACTGTTCGTCCCATAATCTTAGCTGGGGTTCAAAACTATCGACCGATCCTAATGATTCATCTTGTCGAATAGCGCGAATTTTCTTCAGCAAAGCATTACGCTGACGCAATACTTGATTGTATTGTTGCAAAATGCTGGAGTATACAGGCTCTAGTTGAATCAACAAACCATCAAGCCAACTTCTACGAGTATCTGGCGCACCCCTAACCAAATCTAAATCTAAGCTGGAAAACTGTACTGCATTAAGAACTCCCAAGAAATCCAGTTGACGACGCAAATTCTCTCGATTAACTGCAACGGTACGTCTTCCCTGTTTACGAACAATAATGCTTAACTCATTCGTGCTGTGAGTTCTTTCGACAACTGCTTCTATTTGTCCAGCCGTTGCTGTATCTAAGACTAATTCGCGATCGCGACTGGTACGATGACTTTTAAGACTAGCTAATAATTCTACCGCTTCTAGTAAATTGGATTTTCCTTGAGCATTATTGCCGACTAATATAGTTTTTCTCGCTGTAAATTCTACCTGGCGATCGACATAATTCCGAAACGATCGCAGGTGCAGTTTTTTCAAGTACATTTAGTAAGTCAGAGCAAAAAATAGATCGGGTTTTCGTAGGTTGGATTAGCGGTAGCATAACCCAACAAAACTGCTCGTCTTTTTTTATTCAGTTACAGAAGAAGTAAATTCTGGCTGCCGATCGACTTCAGCTAGTTTTTCTCGATCCTTGCGACGTTTTTTCGCATAAAGCTGAATACTGGCTACCATTGTTATTACCAATCCTGCGACTAACCAAGTAGTAAGATCTAAAGGAAGATTATTCTTAAAGACAGCCAACAACACAATTAAGACTAGTAGAATAGTTGGAGCTTCATTCAACGCTCTAAACTGCTGTCCTGTCCATTGAGATTCTCCCGCAGCAAGTTTTTTCATAATGCGCTTGCAAAAATGATGATAACCAATCAGCAAAAGAACAAAAGCTAATTTAATATGCAGCCAGCTAGACTTAAGAATTTCTGGTTCGGTAGAAATTAAGCCGATCGCCATTGCTACAGTTACAATCATCCCTGGGGTAGTAATAATCCCATAAAGACGTTTCTCCATTATTTCATACTGCTTGGTTAGAATGCTGCGGGCGGGTTCGGGTTCTTGTTCTGCCTCTGCGTGGTAGACAAACAAGCGAACTAGATAAAATAATCCTGCAAACCACACTACAATTCCAATCAGGTGAAATGCTTTAAACCAGTAATAAGCCATAAAAAAATATCTTTATTAAAAACTATTCTATATGTAAATGAAGTGTATATTTTTCTGATATGACAAATCACTACTACGCAATAAAATTTTAAAGACGGACTAATATTGTCGTTGATAATTAGGAAAAAGATAACGGGACTGGCCAGATTTGAACTGGCGACCTAGCGCTTCAGATTGGTGTAAGTTTCCCTACTCTCTGGACTATCTCTTCACCTTAGACCAGAAGATCTTTAGGCGGTGGCCGTTATGTTGTAAGCGTAGTTCTTAAAACAAGTAATTACTTCCTGATTTTTGAACTTACAACTAGTCTCTGCTCCTTCTCTACCAGGAAATAATAGAGCTTGGATCACGATTACCCTGGTTGCAAATTGCAACTTTAGGCTTTCCTGAATTTGACCACATTCATAACACGAAGTTTCCTTCATGATGCCCGATGCTTCAGGAGGCGCTTGCTCTATCCTACTGAGCCACAGCCCCTTGTTTATCTCACATATTCAGCATAAGCTCAAGGCAAAAATCTTAATTGCTCAAGCTGTTTTTCTATATAAAACTTTACTTGATTAATAAATATTGCAACATCGATTAATATTTCTGTTATCTAAAGAAATAAAACTATTATCGACTCTAGAAGATAAATCATTTAGATATAACAGGAGAAATTGACCTTGACTTATTTGACTTTATTAGCAGCTACAGCACCTCAGACCGTATCCTGGAGTCCTAAAGTAGCGATTGTCATGATTGCTTGCAATATTGCAGCGATCGCATTTGGCAAATTGACCATTAAAAATCAATCCGCTGGCCCTTCTCTACCTTCCCCCGCTTTGTTCGGCGGAATGGGTCTACCTGCTTTGTTAGGTACTACTAGCTTGGGTCATCTTTTGGGTGCAGGAGTCATTCTAGGATTAGCTAACGCTGGCGCACTCTAATCTTTATCAGCGATCGCTTTTTATCTCAAAAAAATATAAAAAACAGGCGTTAGCGATTATACTAGCTCCTGTTTTCTGTTTAAATTGAGAAGTAGAAGCAAAGGATGAAAGAAAGTCTTTTTTCTCCATCCTTACTCTTCAAGCTTCATCCCTTATTTACGCTCCACCTCGTTTATCACGACCTTGACGACGACGATCGCGCCATTTCACTACCGAAAGGTATGAAATCCCTATGCTAAGTAGTCCGAGCAATCCTACAGCAACCAGGAACAGAGTGTTTAATAGTTCGTTAGTTTCCACAATTGAGAACCCAATATTTAGAATCCGTTACGACCCCAGACAACCATTGCAATCGACCACGTAAACAAAGCCAAGATAGTAACCCAGCCTAATGTCAAAATATCCATGTCAGTATTTATTTTTAGAAATATATATTTAATTTGGCAACTATAAACCCTATCATACTTCTTAAGGGATCTTTTGTGGTGAGGATTGTGCCTAGTTTAGTAACAGAAAGAATCGAATCAGTCAAAGCAGGAATAGTTGGTGCGGGAGCTTTTGCGATCGCCGAATTGATAGTTGTTTTACTCAGATCCACTGTGGTTACTTCCTTTCCACAATTCAATTTAACTCCTATAATGCTTAACTGGGAATTATTACTACAGCTATCTTTTGGTGCAGTTAGTGGTTTTCTATTTGGTGTAACCTATCGCTATATTATCCGAGACGATCGCAATTCTCACCTCAATGATGGTGCAGTTTTTGCTTTTGGCTTAATCCGAGGGTTGGCTTTAATCGAAAATAATCTTGTTTGGTCGGATGTTTTATCATTACTGTTCTTGATAATTCAAAGTATTATCTGTTTTGCGATCGCTCGTTTCATTCTCGATTTGGCAATAAACCAAAAGCTAATTAAACCCTTTATCTAATTAGTAATTGTAGCGATCGGTGATTGGGTACTAAAAGAAGCCTGTAAGCAATTTCGCACTTTACAGCAGAAATTTGCCGATTTCCCTCAAGTTCAGTCTTTAACTATAAATGTTAATATTGCTAGTCAGCAAATACAAGAGCCTAACTTTATTAATAAATTAGATCGTGTCTTAGCAGAAACAGGTTTGGATAATAACTGTTTAAAATTAGAAATTACTGAACGAGTCTTATTAAATTCAGGAAATAACACCGACAATACCTTGGCAGAAATAAAACGCAGTAATATTAAGCTAAGTATTGATGACTTTGGTACGGGTTATTCTTCTTTAAGTTACTTACATCGTTTTCCCATCGACAATCTAAAAATAGATCGTTCTTTTATCAAAAATATTAATTGCCATCGAGAGAGCTACGAAATTGTCAGAACTATTATTACTTTGGCACATTCTCTAAAAATGAATGCGATCGCTGAAGGAATAGAAACCATCGAACAACTAGACCGACTCAAAACTTTGGGCTGTGGATATGCTCAAGGGTTCTTGTTTGCCAAGCCTTTAGATTTCAAGAGTTTAGAATCAAAGATTTTCAACTCATTTCTTGAACCTCATTATAACTAACATTCATTTTTTTTGTCGCTAAGAAATTTTTTAATGCTGCTAAGTAGTGAAGTGCGAAATTTAATTAAGAGCCTTGCAGCACAACACACCATCATTTTGTCTACTCATATCTTGCCCAAGGCGATCTCGCCTGCGATCGATAATTTAAAGCGTCATCTCTTAAAATCTCTTGTAATTCCACCACTGAACTAGGAAAATATATAGCAGCATTAATAATCGAACAGGGATTAGAGTTACATGAGTTGCGTCGCACTCGCCCTAATTTAGAAGATGTTTTTTAGAGTTAACTACAGAAGAACTTTTGTCAAGTAGCAATCAATGATAGTTAGTAATATTATAGCGATCTCCAAAAAAGAATTACGAACTTATTTTTCTTCTCCTCTAGCTTATATTGTGGCAGCTTTTTTTTGGTTTATTTCTGGATTTTTCTTTGTGAAAATATTAATCGGTCAACAAGGAATTATTCAACAAATATCTTCCAAAGAGCAAATGGAAATTTCTAGGATATCAGTTGATGTTGCTATTGAATTTTTAAATTCTTATTTAGCAATTCTAGGTGTTTTATCCTTATTGGTTATTCCTATTTTATCTATGGGACTTTATGGAAGGGAGAAAAAAAAGAAGCTTTAGAATTATTAGCCACTTCTCCTATTAGTAATTGGAGCGTTATATTGGGCAAGTTAATTGCTGTAACATTACTATTTATTTTTCTGCTTGTTCCTTCTCTTATTTATGAAGCGATCGCTTTTAGTGCCGCCGAACCGCCATTGCCTCCTGCCGTGCCTTGGTTGGCTCACTTAGGTTTAGTAATGATGGCTGTTGCTTTGCTGTCTGTGGGAATGTTTATTTCTTCTTTGACTACTAGTAATATGTTGGCTGCTATTTTAACGTTTAGTATGATTCTTTTTTTGTGGATTGTAGACCTAATTGCTAATAATTTTGGAGGATGGATAGGAAATAATTTAAAGCATATTTCTTTGTTAGAAAGCTACAACAACCTGGTTCGAGGAATTATTAGTGTTAGCGATATTGTCTTGTTCCTTAGCTATATATTTTTGGGCATATTTTTGACATTTCAATCTATTCAATTATTTCGCTCAAATCGTCAGTAGTTTATTATGAACTACCTAAGATTATTTTATGATTAACATAATATTATTTTTACTTATCATTACTTTTTTCTTTGTAGTCATAGTTGGAGCAAGTATCACTGCCAAATGGTCAATGATTACTATTTTATTTTTATCTATTGCCGTGGCATTGTTAACTTTTGGCTTGTGGTTTTGGGGTAACAAACAAAAGCTTTATACAAAGCAAAGTATGAAACTGATATCAGCGACTACGTTCATCTTGATTATAATCAGCCTAATTAATTTTTTTGCAATTCGTTACGATCGACATTGGGATTTTACCGAAAACAAAATTCATACCCTTTCTCCTCTATCTAAGGCAATCATTGAAAAACTAGAGCTACCTTTAGAAGTTTTAATATTTGACCGCGATATTGACCCCAATTTAGAACGTTTGTTAAAAAAGTATCAGCGCACAAGTCCACAGTTTCAATTTAGATTTATCAATCCAGAACACAAATCAGGGTTGGAACTGGCTAGACAATATGAAGTTCAATCTTTAGGAGAAATATACTTACAATATGGTGAGAAAAGACAAAAGTTAAATGACCAGAATGATGAAGCGGGAAAAGCCATAACAGAAACACTGCTAACTAATAGTATTGAACAAATAAAACGAGAGCGCACCATCAATATTTACTTGCTTCAAAGGCATGGAGAAGCTTCCGATCGATTAGTTGAAAGAGGACTTGCGCAAATCGTCTCTAGCCTTAAAGAGAAAGGAAACAATGTCTTAGAATTAAACCTAGCCAATAGTGGCAAAATTCCCGATCGCGCTAATCTAATTATTATTGTCGGTGCAACCAGAAAGCTTTTAGCAGCAGAAGTTTCTAGCTTACAATCATATTTATCATTTGGTGGCAACTTATTACTATTATTATCTCCAAATACTGACATTGGCATCACTCCTCTGTTGCAAGAGTGGGGTGTGGAATTAGATAATAGATTAATTGTAGACGGTTCAGGTTCAGGGAAAATCATGGGTTTTGGCCCAGGAGTAGCAATAATTAATAATTACGGCAATCATCCCATTACAGCCAGCTTAGGCAAAGGGATTTCTGTCTTTCCTGAATCCAGACCCCTTAAGACTAAAGAACAAGCTGGAATCAAGCATACCCCATTAGCAATAACTAACGAACAAACCTGGGCAGAAAGTGATTTAAAAAATTCAGAAATCGCTTTTGACATCAACAAAGATTTATCTGGTTCATTAAATATTGCGATCGCTTTGGAACGAGAGCAATCCAAATCTCGCATGGTAGTTTTTGGAAGTTCAACTTTTGCTACCAATGGCTGGTTTGAGCAACAACTCAATAGTGATATAATTATCAACTCTATTGATTGGCTGACAGGAAAATATAAAGAAAATTCAACCATTCGACCCCATGGTTATACAAAACGTCGTATTAATTTAACCTCTGTACAAATGAGAATAATTGATTGGCTAGCTTTACGAATAATTCCCGTTTCATCTCTAATCGCAGCTACATTTTTTTGGTATAAACATCGCTGATATTTTTAAAATTCAATCGCAAAAAACAATATTTGTTTATCAAATAAATAAGATATGCGCGTTATACTAATACAAGGCTAAAATTCTACATGGCAACACCTAAGTAAATTCTATGATATGACTTATAAGCTTTGTTTTAAACTGATAAATGTTGTCCCTCAGCAAACAACATAGTTACTCTGCAAAATTTTAACTATCATGTTTATTTAGAGTGATAGAACTAAGTGAAATTGCTTTACAATCCAGGTGAAAAATAATTATCTCTAGGTAATAATCTAAAAAAAATGTGTTCCGTTGAACAATAATTATTTTTTAAAACTAATTGAATTAATTTTATTGACCGTTGCTAAAATTAAGATGATAATGAAAGTAATTCAATCAAATTACGAATTATCTATTCGCTCGCTTTTTAATATTTTCATACTATTATCCCCCAACTTTACTAAAACTTTAAAGTATATACCTGTCTATTCGCCTATAAATTTTTTATAACAGTAAATGTAAATACTAAAAAATTAATTTTTAAGAAAAGGCGCAACCTAGCTTAGATTACGTTTAAGGAAAACACTTATGACCAACTTGCAAAAAGAAAATAGTTCTTATTCTAATCCCAGAAGAGAACTTGATTTTAATATAGGAGAGTATTTACTAAAGCTTAAGCGGCGTTGGATACCAGCGTTGGCTGTATTTGTTTTTACGATTGGTACAACCGCCTTTTTGAGTAGCTTTTTAGAAAAAACATATAAGTCTGAAGGGAAAATTCTGTTTAAGAAAAATCCCACCCTCATCAAAGGTATTGGAAATGAGGTTCAAGAGCTAGAGTCAATTTTGGATAACCAGACTCCCCTCAGTACTGAAAAAGTTAGAATTACTTCTGTACCAGTCATTCAGCAAACTATCGATCAATTAAAGTTAGAAAACGCTGAGGGAGAGCCATTAAAGCCAAAAGATTTTGCCAGAAACCTAACGGTAGAGATAGTGGGAGGAACTGATGTTATTTCCCTGTCATATAAAGATGCAGACCCCGTTACTGCGTCGAAAGTAGTTAACACTTTGATGGATGTCTACATTGACGAACAGGTTAACAGTAGCAAATCAACAACCGCTAATGCTGGTGCTTTTATCGATCAAACCCTACCTAAAGTGGAAACCAAACTTGAATCTTTAGAATCTAGCCTTCAAGGTTTCTACGAAAAAAATCAAATAGTAGATCTGCAAGAAGAAAAGAAAATTTTGGTGGGAGAATTAGGCGATCTCAATCGTCAAATATCTTCAGTCGGTGCAGAATTAAAAGGTAAGCAAGCTCAAACTGCGAGCATACAAAGTCAGTTAGGTTTAGATCTAAAGCAAGCAGTCCGAGCAGATCAGCTAGCTAATACGCCTCAAGTTCAGAGCATTATCGAGCAACTAGGAGTTACGGAAACTCAGTTATCTCAAGAACGTCAAAGATTCAACGATAATCATCCTGCTGTTGCTAGTCTTAACGAGAAAAAACAGGCTTTGAATTCCCAGTTACAGGGACTAATTCGCCAATACGTTGGCGCACAGGTTGCAACTGGATTATTACAGGGTGGAAATAATCTCAAAGACAATCAGCTAGAAAGGTTTATCAACCTCAAAATAGAAGAGTTGAGCCTGCAAACACAAATATCTGCTCTGGATCAATATCAGCAAGTCTATTTAAAAAGAAGTAGCCAAATTCCTCGTTTAGAAAAACAAGAACAAACATTACTACGACAAGTAGAAACTGCTCGTAATAGTTACGGAACTTTGCTGGCGAATAGAGAAAGCCTAAAAATACAGGAAACAGGAAAAACAGCTAATGCTGAAGTCATAGAATTGGGACAAGTCCCCGAAGAAGGTAGCACTGGAAGAGTGGCATTGATGGCATTAGGTATCTTAATGGGATTATTCCTTTCTAACCTCACCGCAATTTTGCTGGAAATGCAGGATCGTACTATCAAAACAATTCCTGAACTCAAACAAAAATTTGCTTATCAGGTGTTGGGAATTGTTCCGTTGGATAATCTTCAAGAAGCCCAGGGAGGAATTGTCGTACAAAGAGAACCCGATTCTTTTGCTAGCGAAGTATATCGCATGATTCAAACCAACCTTAAGTTTTTGGCAGTTAAACGACAACCAAAAGTTATTTTGATCACTAGCTCAGTTCCAGGAGAAGGAAAATCTACTGTATCGGCTAACTTGGCAGCAGCAATGGCTCAGTTAGGTCGTAAAGTCCTTCTAATAGATGGAGATTTGAGAAAGGCTTCTCAACATGAACTGTGGCAAGTTAGTAACAAAGCGGGAGTAAAAGACGTCGTAACCCACAAAACCCCTTTGGCAAAGGTTGTTAATCAACCAATGAAACAGCTAGATTTGTTAACCGCAGGAATGATCGCCCCTAACCCTTTAGCTTTGTTAGATTCTACTGAAATGAGTGAATTAGTAGCAAGTGCTAGAAAAGAATATGAATTGATCATTATTGATGCACCTCCATTAGCTGTTACAGCAGATGTTTTAACTCTTAGCAAATTCGTCGATGGCATTGTCTTTGTCAGTAGACCTGGGGTAGTTGAAACAGAAAGTGCAGAACTTGCTCAAGAAACAATTGAGAACGCCAATTTATCTCAGAAAGTTTTGGGAATGGTGATCAACGGTGTTAAACCTAAAGAATTTGACCGCTATTCATATCATGCCAAATACAGCAAAAACTATTTTTCTGGCACAAGTGAAAGTAGTCCCTCCAAAACTGCTCCTGCTTAAAACTACATAATTTTGGCATTTGCCTCGTAATAAAAAACAATTTAAAACAACTACTTCTAGCAAAAAAATGAAAAAGTCTACTATTGTTATTGGCTTAGATGCAGGTGAACCCAGATTGATTGAAGAATGGATGGCTGCGGGTCATCTTCCCAATTTGAGCAAAATTACCCAGGAGGGGGCATATAGCCGTTTAGACAATACAGCTCATTATTGTGGTCAGCCTACAGAATATTCCACCACAGAACCCCTGTGGGCGGCTTTTAATACGGGATGCCGCGTTGATACTTTAGGCTATTGGGATACAGCAGCATACAATCCTGAAAATTATGGAATTATCTGTGATGTAGTTGAAAGCGGCTATGACTACAAAGAATTTGCTCCTTTCTATGCTTTGGGTAAAGACTATAAAGTTGCAGTATTAGATGTACCTGTTACAACTCTTTCTGATGATATTAATGGACCTCAAATTTTAGGTTGGGGTGGTCATTATCCCTATACAGTTAGCGCCTCTAATCCTCCTGAATTGTTCTCTGAGATAACTGAAAAATACGGTAAAAATCCAGTTTTGCACAACGATAATGGACTGTGGTGGAATCCAGAATATGTGGAATGGGTTGAAAATGCCTGTAAAGATAGCATTAAAGGACATAGTGCGATCGCTCGCGAGATGCTCCAGAAAGATGATTGGGATTTATTTCTAATGGTATTTGGTGAAACTCACACTATTGGTCATGATGTCTATAACTACAGCCAAGATGACCACGCTGTATACAATCATCTAACTCAAAACGGTACTAGAAAAGAAGACCCCGTACTAAACACTTATAAGAGAGTTGATGCTGCCATTGGCGAAATCTTGGCAGAAGCACCTAAAGATGCGAACGTAGTTTGCTTTTCTGCTCATGGCATGGCGGGCAATTTCACTGACCTATTGAGCATGGCAGTATTACCAGAATTACTATATCGTTTCCACTATGGCAAAGCTGCCCTTGCGCCAGGAGAAGTGGGTACTACCCCTGCTCCTATTGTAACTAAACCCATTCGTAATTCTTGGCCAGGAGAAATTTGGAGTCAAATCCACGAACCTAACCCTATCAAGAAATTATTCCGCACCTGGACTCATAAAAAATTCCTACGTAGTAAAAAACACGGTTTGCTTTCCCCCTATAGCCTACTTGACGAGCCAGTCGAACAGGAATTAGCAATGGGTTGGATGCCTGGTATGTGGTATTCTCCCCTCTGGCCAGAAATGAAGGCATTTGCTTTGCCCGCATTCACTAATGGTCATATCCGTATCAACCTTAAAGGAAGAGAACGAGATGGAGTAGTCGAACCTGAAGAGTACTTTGCATTGTGTGATGAAATAATTGATATTCTCTACGATTTGGTGGATGGAAGAACTGGCAAAAAAGTAGTTAAAAAAGTAGTTAAAACTCGTACTACTCCCTTAGATGACAATCCCAAACTGCCTGATGCAGACATTGTAGTTATTTGGCAAGAACCAATGACAGACGTGGTAGACAGTTCTAGGTTAGGGCGAGTCGGACCTTTGACTCACTGTCGAGCCGGTGGTCACAAAGGTCAAGGATTTATCGCAGCTAAAGGACCAGATATTCCTGCTGGATTTGATTTGTCTGGTGGGGAAGCAATAGATCTCGCCCCTACAATTTTGAATTTGATAGATGCCGAAATTCCCGAACATATAGATGGTAAGGCTTTGATACAGAAAACTCCCTGTTCGGCATAAGTACTAGTCGCAGAGAAATTTGCGACTTTGATAAAAATTCAATAACTAAATAGATTAATCAAACCTGAAGTATCTGTAATCACGCCTGCCTACAGCTGCGAAAAATATACTGCTCAAGCATTAGAATCTGTTTTTGCCTAAACTCATGGTAATTTTAAAATTGTTTTGGTAGATGATGCCTCTACTGAATATACTCTGGAAGTCGTTCATAGTTTTAATGATTCACAGCTCAAAATTATTGCCAATGAGAAATATCCGTAGAGTACTTTGTTGCCAGGAAATCTAGCTGCATCAACGCTCCTAAAAATTAGAGTTTTGGCTATACTAAGCCATTAGTGAGAGCTAAAAATAACTACGATGTAATTTCTGAATAGTTTCAACATCAATCTGAAATAGAAATCATGAATCTAGCAGAGATTAGAATAAAGGCAACAAATTTATTTCAAAGTGGCTTGGCACAAGATGCCTCGTGGATGCTGATATCCAAACTGTTTAACGTAATTATGCAGGCTGGATATTTTATTATTGTTGCTCGATTGCTAGGAAAAGAAAATTATGGTTCTTTTATTGTGATTACAGCTTCGGCGTCAATCATTTTTCCTTTTATTGCTTTAGGAAGTGAGCATGTATTAGTCAAAAATGTGGCTACCAATAGGGCTTCTTTTAGTACCTATTGGGGTAATACCCTGGTATTGTTGACTTCTAATGGGGCTTTGCTTACTATTGCGCTGTTGCTTTTATCACCGCTGATTTTTCCTCAAGACATTAGTTGGTCAACTACATTATTAATATTGCTTGCCGATCTAATTTGCTTAGGGCTTTTAGATATAAGCTACAAAGCTTTAGTAGCAGCTAGCATGGTCAAAAAAACTGCCCAGCTAGGGATATTGAGTACTTGTGGTAAGTTGTTAGCTGCGTTATCACTCTCTGCGTTTTTTGCTCAACCTAGTATCGCTACCTGGAGCTACTTATACCTTGCTAGTTCAGTAATCACTGCAATAGTGGCTATTTTAGTGGTCAATAAAATGGTAGCTCCTCCTAAGCCTGTGTTCTCCGAACTAAAATCGAACATAGGTCAGGGTATATATTTTTCGATTAGTGCTTCAGCTAACAATATTAACGCTAGCCTGGATAAATCTATGTTGGGCAAATTATCCAATGTAGCTTCTGCTGGAATATATGGTTCTGCGTATCGTTTTATTGACGTGGGAAATGTTCCTTTGTTAGCTTTATTTGGAGCTAGTTACAAAAGGTTTTTTGAGCATGGATCTTCTGGTATTAAAGGCAGCTTGAGTTTTGCTAAACGTTTATTGCCAATTTTGGTGTTTTATGCGATAGCTAGCTTGATTGGCTTCTGGCTTTTAGCCCCTTTTGTTCCCGTCATCTTAGGGGAAGAATACCAAGAGGCAATTGGAGCATTGTTGTGGCTATCTCCTTTGCCTGCGATCGCTGCATTTCAATATTTAGCTGCAGACACTCTAACAGGTTCAGGACATCAAAAAGCCCGAAGCATGGTTCAATTAGCCGCTGCTGTTGTCAACATCTTGCTCAATATATGGCTGATTCCTCAGTTTTCTTGGAAAGGAGCAGCTTGGGCAACACTAATTTCCGATTCTCTCAGATTAGTGTGCTTGTGGTTGATAGTTTTTTTGCTATATCGAAAAGTAGCTTAAACACCGAAATGCTTTGCTCATCTCTTATATACTTAAGCAGCATTTGTTAATTATGACTATTGCAAAATTTCATGCTCTATAATAACAGTTTATTACAACTTATTTGCCAGTTGACATTACCACTTTTTATATCTAAATTCACATTATGAAGCAAGATATGAATTTTCTGTAAATCAATGATTAATCTATATTAGTAGATTAAAATCTAAGTAGTTAGATGTCTGGATAAAACAAGAAAATTTGGATGATGAAAAAATCTATACAATTATAAAATAATGCTCTTCAATTCTTTTGAATTTCTTTTTCTTTTTCTTCCTATTACTTTAGTAGTATTTTTTTTGATAGGAAAAAACACTAGCTATATCAAGCAACAGATTCCATTATTGTGGTTGGTATTTGCTTCTCTATTTTTTTATGGTTGGTGGAAGCCTTTAAATTTACCATTAATTATTTTATCCATTACAATCAACTACAGTCTTGGGCATTTATTGGGACATGCAATAGAAAAGACTATAGTCAAAAAAGCGACAGTTTTTTTTGGCATTGCATTTAACTTGGGATTGATTTGCTATTTCAAATATGCTGGTTTTTTAGTTAAAAACATCAATCAAGTTGTTGACACCAATTTTGATGTTCCTTCTGTAGTAATTCCTTTGGCTATTTCCTTCTTTACCTTTCAACAAATAGCATATTTAGTTGATGCTTATAAGGGAGAAACTAAAGAATATAATATTCTTAAATATATGCTATTTGTTTGCTTTTTTCCTCAATTAATAGCAGGTCCAATCGTACACCACAAAGAAGTTTTACCTCAGTTTGAAAAAGCATCCATATATAAATTCAGTCAGCAAACTTTAGCCATTGGTTTGACTGTTTTTGTGGCTGGCTTATTTAAAAAAGTAATCTTTGCCGATCGCATTGCCGAATATTCCAACCTAGCATTTGCTGCTGCTTCTCAAGGAATCGATTTAACGTTTTCCGAGTCTTGGGTCGGCGCGTTGGGTTATAGCCTACAACTGTATTTCGATTTTTCAGGCTATTCCGATATGGCGATTGGCGCAGCCTATATGTTTGGGATCAAATTACCACTAAATTTCAACTCACCCTACAAAGCAGTCAGTATTATAGACTTTTGGCGCAGGTGGCACATTACTCTTTCCCATTTTTTACGGGATTATCTGTATATTCCTCTGGGTGGAAGTCGAAAAGGTCAATTAAGACGTTATTCAAATTTAGTAATCACTATGTTGCTAGGAGGCTTGTGGCATGGTGCTGGATGGACTTTCATCTTCTGGGGCGGCTTACATGGAATGTATTTAGTAATTAATCATTTATATCGTTCAGTTCGCAAAAGTTTGGGACACAATCTGAGAAATGATGGTTGGTTACTGCGGGGTGTAGGATGGCTAACAACATTCATTGCTGTCGTAATTTCTTGGGTCTTTTTCCGCGCCAATAATTTTGAAACTGCAACCTCTATACTCAGTTCCATGTTCGGCTTCAACGGGGTACAGTTACCCGTGTTTTTAGAACCATACTTCGGGTTTCTAAGAAATATGGGGGTAGGTTTCTTAGGTTTTACCGTCAACGTAGGTATCAGTCAAAAATATGCCACTTTTGGAATTGCTATACTTTTATTGATTGCCTGGTTTACTCCTAACACTCAACAGTGGATGGGTAAGTATAATCCTACTCTGACAGAGCCTATTGAGCAGTACAAGTCAGCGTGGGAGAGAAATCTATGGCAATTGTTGGCTTGGAAACCAAATAAAATTTGGACAATTATCATTGCAGGGTTAACATCCCTTTCTTTACTTTGCTTCTCTAGGGTAAGCGAGTTTTTATATTTCCAATTTTAATTTTTAAAATATATACTTAATACTGGCAACTTAAACATGAATTTTAAAAGTGCAGCCGAAGATTTCTTAAAACTAGGTAAGCAAAGAACCCCTGCGATGTCCGTTCCCGAAGCTGGTCAAAAAAGTAAGAATTCCCAATTTAGTTTTAAGCTATATGGATTAGTTATATCCATATTCTTAGGCTCGGTAGCTGGTATTAATTGGGTGATAGATCCATTGTGGTATCGTCATGGCAATATTTTGACTGGTAAAAATTTTACTTTTAATGAAAGAATAACCAAGACCAATCTATTTTTAAGAACTAAAGATCGGGCTAATTATAACTGTATTATTCTTGGTAGTTCGAGAGTCACGGCTTTAAGAAGCTCTAATTTTGAAGACGAGCGATGTTTTAACTATGCTCTTAAAGGTGGAGAAATTCCCGACTTCGTTAACTATGCTGAATCTTTAAAAAAAGAAGGCATAGATCCTGAGATAGTATACATAGGAGTGGATGGTTTAAACTTTGTCGAGAAAGAACGCAAGCAGCAGGAGCCTCTAAATCTTGATACTTTGACCACGAAATCTCCCTTAGAAGCATATTTATCTGCTGATGTTTTGTTGTTTTCAGCAATGACACTGTTAGGTGTCAGTCCCGATCCTGGTAACTATTACGATCGCAATTTTGAACCTGTTGATTTTGAAACTCCCCCTGTATATACTCCAGCATTTTATAAACCAGCTCCTCCCCAAAAATGCGATCTCTCTTCTGTAGAAACTTTCGCCAATTTGAGAAAAATTTTTCCCAGTGCCAAATTTGTTGGTTATGTACCACCAATATCGGCTTGGAGCATAATTAATGACACCTATGGTCGAGATTTGATGGACTGTTACCTACTCGGGTTTCACGAACTAGCCCAAACCTATGATGTAATGTATGATTTTTCTCCTCCTTCAAACATCACCAAAAATCCCAGCAATACTTTTGATGGTAGTCACTATTCTGTAACGGTTAACAATGAAATAGCCAAAATTTTACAAGGCAAAAACAACGAGAATTTTGGAATTAGGGTCGATCAATATAGTTTTAATGAATACAGAAAATTGTACCGAGAAAAACTTGAAAATTTTCTGGCTGAGAATAATCAGCTTGAGCTTTGGGAAGAATCAGAAGAAGTCTCGGTAAAAATGGTTGAGTAAGTTTAAGAATTCTTTTGTTGTTTGTAAAGCTCTTTAAATTTGCGCTGTTGTACTTTGTGATCCACAATTGGTTGAGGATAGTCATAGCTAGCCCTTTCTAATTCTGGTATTTTACCCGTAACTAAATATTCCGTGTCCATTGAGCTAATTTCAGGCAACCATTGACGGATATATTCTCCATCTGGATCGAATTTTGCTGCTTGGGATGCAGGATTAAAAATACGTAGGGGTTTAGGATCCATACCGCTAGAAGCACTCCATTGCCAACCGCCATTATTAGCCGATAAATCTCCATCAAAAAGTTTTTGCATAAAGTATTTTTCGCCCCAACGCCAATCAACGATCAGATCCTTGGTCAAGAAACTGGCAACAATCATTCGACAACGGTTGTGCATCCATCCACTTTCATTTAGCTGGCGCATTGCTGCATCTACAATCGGGTAGCCCGTTTTTCCTTCACACCATGCTTGGAACTTTTTTAGATCGTTTTCCCAAGGAAAATCTTTAAATTCGTCGCGGTATGCACCATCAGCCAGTTCGGGAAAGAAAAACATACAGTGTTGGTAAAATTCTCGCCAGGCTAATTCTTTCTGCCAGGTAATCACTCCGTTTCTGGCTTCATCGCTACGGCAATTGTCAGCAATATCTATGGTAGCTTGCCAGACTGTACGGATACCAATTGCCCCAAACTTTAGTGCAGCACTTAAGCAAGATGTACCGTCAATATAGGGAAAGTTACGTTCCTCATCGTAGCAATAGATAGGGCGGTCGCAAAATTCTTCGAGTTTTTCTTTGGCTGCGGTTTCCCCTGGAGTCAGCAGCAAAGGATATTCCCATTCATAACCCAAGTCTTTAGCAGTAGGTAAATCAATTGCACCTGCTTGGCTAGCTGTTTTTATTTCAGCCTCACTTAAGCCTTCTAGCTGGGGAATCTGAAGAATAGGTGCTTGTTTATCTTGCTGATTCCAACTACGCCAAAAAGGAGTATAAACCTTATAAGGAGAATCAGAAGACTTGGTAAGTATTTTGCCTGGGGCGTGTAATAATTGATCCCAAAAACTACTGGTTTCTACACCCTTTTCTTTTAACGTCTCGGTAACATTGCGATCGCGTTTTTTGGCGTAGGGTTCAACATCTTTGTTCCAGTAGACTGCTTTGGCTTGAAGTGATTCGGCTAGGAGGGGAATAGCTTTTTCGGGTTCTCCTTGAAGGATAATTAATTGGCTACCCAGCTTTTGATAGCTTTGCTGTAATTCTTGCAAACAGCCAATCATGTAAGTAACTCTAGCGGTTGCAACATCATCGCAATTGAGAATATTGTTATCTAAACAAAACAAACCGACTACTTTAACAGTGTTTTGGGTTGCTGCTGTTAATCCAACGTTATCAGAAATGCGTAAATCGCGACGATGCCAAAAAAAGATTAAGTCGGACATTAGTAACAGGGTGAAATGAGATAGAGGTGCTTTTCCGTTGTTTATTCTATCGTTTTTTTAGTTCATGAGAACTGATTAATAATTAGTAATTGGGGACTGTTAAATAATCGTGCTGGTATTTATAATTTGCGTAATCAATAGGATAAGGCTTTTGCTGATTACAAAATGGCGGTTAAATTGAGATCTAATTACCACGAGGCTTATTTTAATCGTGGAATAATATGTGCGAAAACTGGCAATCGGTTAAAAGCGATCGCGGATAGGCAAAAGGTAAGAGATATACTCTTAGAAATAGGTGATATATCCAACTATAAAAATGTTGAGCAGCTTTCACAAAAACATCAACAACCATTGTCTTCAATAAAAGTGTAGTCTGATTGTGCTTATTAGTAATTGAGCGGAACTATTCTACAGTTTTATTGAGTAAATTGAGAAGTGTTCTATAGAAGCATCTTTGACAAAAACAACTAAAAACTTCCTATTCATGCTGTCTTCTTCTTGAATGTCTATTTTGTATTTCTTTTTAATTTTTAGATTAAGCATCTTAAACCAAAAGTTGTTTTGTGGAATGTAGGAAATAGGCTGATGAATCGTAATATCCCGATTGTTTTCTACTTCACGAGTAAGCATATCTTGCTCCTCAATAATATCCGTTTCTAATAGTAATAAATTAATAACTATAATACCTTTGCCAAAAAGGTCATGATTTTTCAAAGCATACTGTTTCAAGAAGTATTTGTTATTAATGACAAAATTTTTGTTTTTCCTTTTGTCTAAAGAAGGATTAAGAGACATCGACTACTTCCACTAAAGATATTATTAAAGGCATTAATTTTGATTAAAACTTAGGTCAATGTAGCTGAGGTTAATATAAAAGTATCTATAATAAATCTTCATTGTTAAGATAACAAAAAAAGCCGTCGATGCCCAGAGTAATAACATTGAGAAAGCAAAATGCTGACAGACTTTGAGGTCACAGCGCAGCTTAATCGTTTTTTTCTTTCAAGAAAAGATAATATTGCTAGTTCTCATAAACAGTGTTAAACGATCAAATTTACGGGAACACTATGTACATATTCACCAATCAAATTTACTGGTAGATTCAAGATAATATTCTTAAAATTTAAAGTCCCCAAAAAATGTAACATGGTCTAAGCAACAATATTGAAACTGAACGTCCGATTAGCTATGTCGTCAATCCAGTCTAAAGAAAAAAAATTGTTTCTATCTCTACCGAAGATTTTATTTTGGCTAGGTATTGTTCTGATCGTGGTTCTTTTTTCAGCACCGATATTGTGGCAAGTGCTGACTTCTATCAAACTCAATGAGGATATCTCTGCCATTCCGAATGTATATCTTCCTGGTAGAATTACGGTAGAACACTATCAATCTTTGTTTAGCCGTCGTCCTTTCTTTTCTTACATTTTTAATAGTGCTTTGGTTGCGAGTATTTCAACTATTTTATGTCTTGTTTTTGGCTCTCCCGCTGCCTATGGATTAGCCAGGATGAATTTACCAGGAGAAAAGTTCATCTTAACTGTAATCTTAATTGTTACTTTATTCCCTTATGTTTTGCTATTTTTAGGGTTATTAGAAATAGTAAAAGCTATAGGTTTAGGAAATAACTATTTAGCCTTAATAATTCCCTATACAGCCATTAACTTACCTTTAACTATTTTAGTTATGAGGAGTTTCTTTTTGAAGCTGCCTAAGGATTTAGAGGATGCAGCTAAAATTGATGGTTATAAAACATTAGGAATGCTGACAAATATTGTGCTTCCCATGACTTTACCTGCTTTAGCAACAACTGGAATACTAACTTTTATTTTTGCCTGGAATGAATATATTTTTGCCTTAACTTTTATCACAGAAGAAGCCAAAAAGACTATCCCCGTAGCAACAGCACAGCTTGGAGGGGCAAATTTATTTGATATTCCTTATGGACCGATTGCTGCTGCGACAGTTTTGGGTACTCTACCATTGGTAATTCTTGTGTTAGTTTTTCAACGACAAATAGTACAAGGATTGACCGCAGGTGCAGTTAAAGGTTAGATGAAATAATAAAATTGGCTACGATTTTGTCTTTTGGATAATGAATTCTATCAATTAAAGTAGTCCGCAATGTATATCTCTGAAAACGATAAAATAGCAATTCGTCAGTTAATTGAGAAGCAACTACAGGCTTTTCGACAAAAAGATGAGGTGACAGCTTTTGCTTTGACAAGCCCTACAATTCAAAAAGAATACCCGCAGAATGATTTTATTGCGGTTATTGAGTCTAAGTATGATGCTATTGTGCAGCCCCGCTCAATTATGTTTCAGGGTTTTACCTTGGTTAATAGTTATCCTGCACTAGTTTCTATGATTATGAATAGAGAAGGTGAGCTAACTCAAGGGGTGTTTATAGTGCAGCATCAGCCCGATTATAGCTGGCGTATTCATGGATATGAATTACTCCCTGTTGATGAAAAGATAATTTGAGTTTTGTCTGGTATCATTTATCAATCATTTCTTTTATAAGAGAAGCAATCTTTGATGATTTTTCGATCTCGATCGAGTTTATTTTTCCTTAAATGGTGTTGTTCTATATCCTGTCTTATCCGATCTAACTTCTCTTGAGCTAATTCTGCGATCGCATCTATTTCCATGTTTATTTCTTTGTTTTTTTTATCCAGACTTATAATTAAGGTTTGAGTCATCTGTTCGACAATTAAACGAGTCAATATTTGATATTTGTTGTTTAAAATTCTTTGTAGTTCTTTTTTATGGCTTTTAAGCCTAGTCTTTTTAGCACTCTGACCAGTGATAATATTAATTATCTGGACAAACAAAATAAAAAATCCAATGTATTTACCTTCCCCAAAATATGCTTTGGTGACTAGATAGATAGTAATTCCTATCAAACTAGACATTAGCAACTTAAACCAAGTACTTTGAGTAAAGTTATAGTCAAAAACTAATTTGCTATTAATTTGAAGACATTTAGGATCTATAATCTTACTCAAGGTTAGTTCTGGAAAAGGTTCTGGATTTAAAATAATCTTAGGCAACTCTTTTTCAGAAGAATTTACCAGATCAATAGCCTCAATTTTTTCATTAGTTTTGTTGATAAACCTATCTAACCCTCCATCAGCATAAACATAGTTTATTTTTGACCATTGAGAGCTTAAAGTATCAATAACCTGCTGTTGATATAAGTTCAAAATATAGCTATGGAGATATTCAGAACGATCGCCATTGTTGATAATAGGATAGAGATAAGTTTCGGACTTTTCTTTAACTAGCTTGATTTGAGACTGCTCGATAATTTGCTGTAGCTCAAATATCCAGCTGTTTGGCATAAAGGGATTTAAATATTCGCTTTTTAATTGATTTATTTTTTGCTTGATATATATAATTTTATTTTGTTTCGCTTGATTAATCTTACTAAAAGTTTTGGTTAATACTTGTTGCTGGTAATTGTGGACTTCTCTTTCTTGTAAGTAATGTTTTTTGATTTCTTTGATTGCACGCCAGCTTGCAACATTCTGACTATCAAAGAAATGTTCGATATCTCTAATAATATTATTGTGATTATCTTGAATAAATTTGCTGTGCAGTGTTGTTACACGTTCGATTAAAAACTGCTGAAAAGATTTAATATTGTACAGATCATCTAAGTCAACGAAAGTATTAATGGGTAACGAAAAATGACTCTTATTTAAGCTATGTTGGGACTTTATATATTCTGCCAGAGTTATATCTGGGTTATTAGACTTACTTCTTACAACTAAAATATACAAACTGATATTTTTTTTAGCTGCAAAAGCAAAAAATTTATGATGATGCTGGGTAATCGTCTGATTAGAACGAAAAATAGCAAAAATAGCACTACAGTTTTTAACTATCTTTGGAATGTTTTTAAAAGGAAAAACCGCTTCAAAACTATAAAGCGATCGCAATTGAGTATTAGCTTCACTTTTTGCTTTTAACTTTAAAACTAAGTCGGAAGAAGTACTAACTAACTTTATACCTAATTTTCTGTTTTCTCTAAGAAAGTCAATTTTGCGATCGAGCTGATTGATTAATTTTTCATAGCCTGCTTCAGATTTAGAGTTTTTAATCAGATAGTTCTTACTTTTTTCTAAGCTTTCTACCAACTTTTCTGACTGACCGTTATTAAACACCATCAGTATTGCTACTTATTATCTATTACTTGTTACTTGTTACTTATTACTTATCGCTTACACTACCCTCCACTAACAGGGGGAATGAGAACAACTTCATCACCATCATGCAAAAAAGTATCGGGTTCAACAAATTGCAAATTGACCCCAAAGCGTGTAACTTCCTGCCACTTCGCCAACTCTGGCTTTTGCTTAATTAGAGCCTTTAAAACATCGCTAACATTACTTTTGTTCGCAATGGATAAATCTAATTCTGCTGTATTAAAAACTTCTTGATAAATAGAAAATAACTTAACCTTTATGTTTATTTCTGATACAGTCATAAGCTGTTATTTATTTAAATTACACATTCAAAAGTTTCCTAACCCTTACCCATTAAACCCTAACCCCAATCGAAACAGGCAAATTAAATACGTGACGGCTTACAACATACTAATCAATCTTCTACCTGATAGCCAAACTCTGCCAATCGTAAGCGAGACTGTCGCCATTTGGGTTCAACTTTAACAAATAATTCTAAGTGAACTTTTCCTGCAATCAACTTTTGAATTTGTTGGCGTGCAGCAGAACCAATTGTCTTGAGCATTGCGCCTTTCTTACCGATAATAATGCCCTTTTGAGAACTACGCTCAATATTAATAGCAGCATTTACCTTGGTTACTTTAGGAGTTTCTTCAATCTTTTCAATGGTAATAGCTACAGAATGGGGAATTTCTTGGCGAGTATGGAGTAAAATTTGTTCTCTAATCAACTCTGCCATAATAAATCTTTCAGGCTGATCTGTAACCAAATCTGGAGGATAATAATATGGTCCACACTCTAGCTTGTCTATTAATAGGTGCTGTAGCTGTTCTGTGCCTTTTCCAGTAGTAGCAGAAAACTTAACCGTTGACCAATTAGTATCAGCAATCAAATTAGAATAACTATCATCAATAAACTGGCAATTATCAGGTTGTAAATCTACCTTATTTAATCCCAACACTACTGGGGTATTTAGTCTTTTTAAAATATCCAAAATAAAGCGATCGCCTGTTCCTGCATCGACAGAACTATCCACCATAAACAAGACTAAATCTACAGACTTAATTGCTGTTTTGGCATTTTGAACTAAGACTTTTCCTAATTCATGGTGTGGCTTATGAATACCAGGAGTATCAACAAAAATAATTTGCGCTTGAGGCGTAGTTAAAATACCCCGTAAACGGTTACGAGTAGTTTGAGCAACGGGAGAAGTAATCGCAATTTTTTGCCCGATCAAATGATTCATTAAGGTTGACTTACCAACATTTGGTCTACCGACAATCGCAATAAAACCAGACTTGAAACCTTCAGGTGCAATAGGAATAGTGGTTAATAGTTCACCACCTTCAATATTATTCAAACTATCTATATCTAATTCTTGATTCATATTTGGTTATTTATAAAGGTGAAAATTAACAGTCTAAGATGTCCATTACATATTCACCTTGGTTGACACATTGGTTAGTAGAAATATCAAAAACGATCCCTGATGTTTCGGCACAAATGTCAATCACTTCTGGTGATTTCCCTTCCTTATTAAAGCTCAAAAGCTGATAGATAATATCCCCTGATTTTACCCTTTTTTTTAGACATAATCTCGATTGAATCATACCACCAGTAGGAGCATAATAACTATCGATCTTATTTTTAGATATTAAACTAGTATTTGCTGTCTGAATAGACTCAGGTAAAGACAGAATTTGCTTGTATGCCAAATAGTTTTTAATTCCTGCAACTCCACTTGCTACTGAAGTAGAATTCATCGCCATTCCTGCACCCAATTCTAAAGTCCAAGATTCAAGATCGAACTTAATCTCTTTACCCAATATTGCTAATTCCTTTTCCAATGCCAACCAAGGTTTTAAGAAGGCTTCATCAAAAGCATCTCCATCATATTCATCCATTAAAATGCCATATTCCAATAATAAATATTTAGCACTCTCAATTCTCTCTTTGAAACCAAAAGTATAATCGATCGCCTGATTACTAGAACTATGGATATCAATTACATAGTCTGCATCCAAACATAAAGACTGTAACTGATAACGATACTGACGGCTGATAGAAACACTACGAGGCTGATTAATGCGTTCTAATTCTTGTTGCCAAGCTTGTTTAATTTTAGCGAGATAATTCTCTCTAATAACTTCTGGTTCGTTATTTACTTGAGATTTAGCAAACTCAGTTAAATCTTCTGATTCCTTTTCATAATCCCAGAAGATACGATTCCAGTTTTTACCATCATAACTATTAAACCTACCTGTAGAGAAAAAATGCGATCGCTGGTTTACTCCCAAAGGATTACATACAGGCACTAGCCAAATCTCTCCCTGCAACTGAGAAGCATCCAAAGCTGTCAAAAACTCTATTAACTGGTAGATTACCGCATTACCAACAATTTCTGCACCATGAAGATTCGCCTGAATATAAGCTTTTTTTCCAGGCTGTTGTCCAACGAATTTATATACCTGTAATGAAAGAACGTCGCCAGAAGCCAGCTTGTATAAATCTATCGTGGAAATACTAGGAAGCATGGTGAAAACTAATGTAAATTAACCGACTGTCAACTGCTTATTATCCATTGTCTTTCCTATAAATTGCATAAAAAAAATGTTTATTACGTAGTATTTATCAAGCCACAACCAATACAAAACACAACAAACAAAACAAAATTGGTGAGGAAAAAGCATGACTATGAAATTAAATCTTCTAACGAAAAGCATTGTAGGATTGAGTGTGGTTATTAGCGCAATCGCACTTTTTCCTGAATCTAGTCATGCCAAAGCCATTTTTGCTTGTGATACTACCAATATGTCTACTACTGTTGAAACGGGAAAAGGTGTTGTTCCCATCATAGAATGGCAAAATAGTTCTTTCACCGCTTCTGTTACTCCCCAACAACGCTGTCAAAGCGCATCAGAAAAGCTTCAGCAACTCTATAACGACGGCGAAATAAAATATATTAAGACAGATATGGTTAATGATTCTCCTGTTATTTGTGGAGTATCCAAAGTAAAAGATTCTTGTTTGCCTGATGGAATTTTAGCGTCTTTGAAGATAGATGCTGATATAAATCACGATCATATGTTGCCCAAAATTCTAGACTATCGGATTTGGGGTTTAGATTATGAACGTAGCTACATTTCATCCTCCCTAGATCGATCGCAAAGAGTAATTTTTCAGGCAAACCAAGAGATTCACTTCGATTTAAAGTTATTCCTTGAGAAAACTATGTAGATGACTTTGAAAATATGTAGCTTTATTTAACATAGTTGAAGCATCAAAAGTTGATATCATGCTAAAAAATATTGATGATAGCGATAAGCCTACCCTAAAGGATACCGCTTCGCATAACGGCATGACTTCGTTACGAGAAAATGAAACTAAACCTTTTAACCAAAAGTATTGTGGGATTGAGTATAGTTACCAGTGCGATCGCAACCATGGCAAAATTCAGTTATGCTCAACAGCTTGATTCTACAAGCTCGATCAAGGACTCGTCCGCAACTGAGGCGATCGTATCTCAAGCTCAAGATCGCTTTTCCTGCGACAGTACTATGGTATCCACCATCGTTCAAACAGAAAGAGGTACAGTGCCTCTAATAAGATGGGTAGATCGTTCTTTTCCACCTCCCTATACTCCCGAACAACGCTGCCAAATTGTTTCGGAGAGATTTCAGAAATTTGATAATAATGGCACGTTAAAATACATCAAAGCAGACGAAATGAACAGTCAGCCTGTTTTGTGTGTAGCAGCATATAAAGGTGGTTCTTGCCTACCTGATGGTCTTCTAGTGACCTTTATACCAGGTACGGATGCTAACAATACTTTATTACAAATCTTAGACCGTCGTGTATGGGCAGCCGAAGATGAAATTTATCTGGATAGTAGTTCTGATAATAAAGTGATTTCTCAGGAAAATGGCAAAACTTATGTTGATATAGAAACATTTCTCGATCGCTTTAACAATCCTCAACCATAAATTTCGTCATCAAATACTAGCTTAGTTTTCTTCTAGTTCGATATTTTCGATTGAGCTATTTTGTTTGTGGATATGAATTAAGAAAATATAAGAAAATTATAATAAATAATCCTTTTATTCAAATTAGCTGTTGTTGTAAAAATTATGTCTTGACAATCAATAGTTTTTAAAAATCAATTTGTTGTGATGCGGTCATTTGAGGGCAAATTTTCTTAAACTAGATAGTGACGAGAAAAAATATTAACACACAAAATATGTCAGATAATACTGCACGCGATCGCTTTCGCGCAGCCTACGAAAATCGTTACACTTGGGATAGTGATTTCCCTGGTTACAGTACCAAATTAGAACTAAAGCAGGGAGACGAAACATTTACTGCTGATATTAAAGTCAGTAGCGACTTGACAGTCGAAGTAACAGGTATCGAAGACGAGAAAGTAGCCGAAAGCGTTTACAACCACATGAGAGATGTCATCACTCATCGCAAGCGCAATACTTTTGAAAATGCTCACGGAAAAAGCACTTTTACTTTAGGGGAAGAAGACTCTAATGGTGCGGTAGAAATACTAGTTAAAGGAGATGCAATGGGATCTAACTATAAAATTCGCGGCACAGAAATTTGTCAGGTAAGTCGTGTCATGGGACCAATGGCTTTTGTAATCAATACCAACGAAAGTCTTGATACTGGAGAAGGTTATATTTCCACTGGCTATAACGCTATCTTCCGCGACTCCAAAACTAACGATCTCAAAGCCAAAAGAGAATTTGACGAAAGTTACGAACAGCTTGGCAAATATTATGTTCCCAAGCATCAAACAATCGAGGCGATTGACCCAGAAGGAGGTAAAATTACCACTGAGTTTGTCTTCTCTGAAACTAAGTTACTAGAACCTGCTGCGGTAGGTTAATTAAAAGCCTTAAGTTTTTAAGCAAATATTAATTACTCGTGACGCGGTCGCGTTAGGATAAATCTAATAGTAATACAAACAAATTAATCAAATCGATTATGGCATTAGCATTAACTACAGATAACGTAGAAACCGTTCTAGACGAACTACGCCCTTATCTTATGGCTGACGGCGGTAACGTCGAATTAGCCGAAATTGAAGGTCCTATTGTTAAATTAAGACTACAGGGTGCTTGTGGATCTTGTCCAAGTTCGGCAATGACTCTCAAGATGGGTATTGAACGTCGTTTAAGAGAAAAAATTCCTGAAATCGTTGAAGTAGCACAAGTAGTTTAAATTATAGCCTTAAGCTATTTATTATTAATGTAAGGGATGAATTTACTTTGTCCCTTTTTTTATGAACATTACCAATAATCAAATTCAAACCATAGAAGAATTATCTTTAAATGCGTTGCCCTGTTTGCAGCAAATTCTTGATGATGGTTGGGTTTTGCGCTTTGCCGAGGGATACACCAAACGAGCTAATTCGGTAACACCTTTATATCCTAGTCAGGAAGATTTGCCTAAAAAAATCAAGCGTTGCGAAGATGTTTATCGCCGTTTTAATCTCAGACCTATTTTTCGCCTGACGAATGAATCCAAGTTAGAAACTCTCGATCGCATTTTAGATGATTTGGAATACATAAAACAAGATACCGTAAGCGTTCGAGTAAAAGATATTAGTAATAGCAATTTACCTTCAAACAATGTTGCTATTCTAGATGATGAAATATCAGAGGAATGGTTAGATCGATACGTCCATGCTGTTGATGTCCCCGTGCAACATTGGAATACTCTTTCTACTATGTTAGATATTATTCCTCATCCTACTTGCTATGCCATGTTGAAAGCACAGTCGCGTTTTTGTAGCTGTGGCTTAGGAGTCTTGGCAAAAAACTATTTAGGACTATTTTTTATCGCTACAGCCAAACAACAACGAGGAAAAGACTATGCCCAGCAACTTATCTCAGCTATGTTGCAGTGGGGAAAAGATCGGGGTGCAACTCAAGCTTATGTCCAGGTAGAAACCAAAAATCTTAATGCGATAAATCTGTACAATAAATTAGGCTTTACAGAAGTCTATCAATATTTTTACCGTCTTAAATCCGAATGAACGAATTGCACCCGCAACAATATATCAAACTAGATCAATTCCTTAAATGGCAAGGGATAGCCCAGACTGGGGGAGAAGCCAAAATTATTATCAAACAAGGAATGGTTGAAGTCAATGGCAAAGAAGAAATGAGAAGGGGAAGAAAGTTAATTACAGGAGATGAAGTTACCGTTGCAGGAACAATCCATCGAGTCGAATTACAATAATTAATAATTGATAATTAAGAGCTTCAATGGCAATACAAAGATCTTCTGACTCTAATTTTTCTCCTAAAAAATCTCGCTCGCCTAAAAAGCAAGATATTAAGGTAGACTCCGATCCTACTTTAATGTTGGCTCAAGCGAATAACGAAGAAACAGAACAAAATGAAGACAGGATACGTCCCCAGCGTTTAGCAGACTATATTGGACAAAAAGATTTAAAGGGAATTCTCAATATTGCGATCGCTGCTGCTAAGGGAAGAGAAGATTCTTTAGACCATTTATTGTTATATGGTCCTCCAGGGTTGGGTAAAACCACCATGTCCTTGATTCTGGCAACAGAGATGGGGGTCAACTGCAAAATTACTTCTGCGCCCGCCTTAGAGCGTCCTAGAGACATTACAGGACTACTGGTAAATCTCCAGCCAGGGGACATTCTGTTTATTGATGAAATTCATCGCTTGAATCGCATGACGGAAGAACTGCTTTATCCTGCGATGGAAGATTTCCGTTTGGACATTACTATTGGCAAAGGACAAACAGCTAAAACTCGTAGCATTCCTTTACCACCCTTCACCCTAGTAGGTGCAACCACTAAAGCAGGTGCGCTATCTTCCCCGTTGCGCGATCGCTTTGGTATTATTCAAAGATTACGTTTTTATGAATTGGATGAATTAACTTTAATCGTCAAACGTACCGCAGAAATTATCAAAGTTGAGATTACAGAAGAAGGTGCGGTAGAAATTGCTCGTCGTTCCCGTGGAACACCTCGTATTACTAATAGACTGCTGCGCCGAGTCAGAGACTATACTCAAGTCCAAAAAGCAGAAATCATTACCAAAGAATTAGCAGCAATGGCAATGGATCTATTTGATGTGGATACGAGAAGGACTAGACTGGACAGATCGTTTGGTATTAAACACGATTATTAAACAGTTCAATGGTGGTCCTGTTGGTTTAGAAGCGATCGCAGCAGCTACAGGAGAAGATCGCAAAACCATCGAAGAAGTTTACGAACCCTATCTACTACAAAACGGTTATCTCAGCCGTACCCATCGCGGAAGAGTGGCAACAAACAAAACCTATCAGCATCTTGGTTATAACAGCGATAAACCAAGCCAAACAGAACTAGAATTTTAAGTAGCACTTAAAATCAACGCTTCCTATTTTATTTAGTAATTAGTAATCAGTAATTAGTAATCAATACTTCTTGCTGTGCTTCGAGTAATTCAGCAATACCCTTTTCGGCTAAATCCAGCATGGCATTTAATTGCGATCGCGTCATACTATTAGACTCGGCTGTACCCTGAATTTCAATCAACTCTAGCTTGCCATTCATCACCACATTAAGATCCACATCCGCAGCTACATCCTCTGGATAATCCAAATCCAAAAATGCCTCTCCCTTAATCAAACCTACCGAAACCGCTGCTACTGGCTCTAATAAAGGAGATTTTTTAAGTTCTCCTGCTGCAATCAATTTATTAATACCATGAGCTAAAGCCACGTAACTTCCTGTAATCGAAGCCGTGCGCGTACCTGCATCTGCTTGCAGTACATCTGCATCAATAGTAATAGTCTTTTCGCCAAAGCCTTTAAGATTTATCGCTGCGCGTAAACTACGCCCAATAAGCCGTTGAATTTCTTGAGTTCGTCCCGAAAGCTTCATCAATTCTCTTGAATGACGAGTATTAGTTGCCCCTGGCAGCATTCTATATTCTGCCGTGAGCCATCCTTGACCACTATGAAGTAAAAATCGAGGAACGCGATCTTCGATACTGACAGTACAAAGAACCTTTGTATTGCCACATTCAATAATCACCGAAGATAAAGGATTTCTAATAAAGTCTAGCTGAAAATTATGCTGGCGGAGTTGGTCGGCTTGACGGTTTTCAGAACGTTCCCAGGACAAAATACTACTCCCAAATTTTAGTCAACGATCGAGTTTTGCAGAAAATAACGAATTAAAAACAGAGAAGTTATCAAGTTGATATAGTTCTTAACTAATTTAAGAATTAAATCGAAAATTATTAGGACATTTACATGAAATATTGACATTAGAACAGCTTTTGCCATGTTTTATGTGAAAAACATCCCTTAAAAGTAACTAATGTTCACCAAGATTGTTTGTGCTTATTTAAGATTCTTAAAATTATCTTCCAAAGCCAAATTTTGCTTATATTGTAGATCTCAACAAGGACGGTTCACGCTCGATTCTTGCCGACCGTAAATCCTCATAATAAACTGCCTAGAAGTTGTGTCTAATTTATTTATTTCTCTGTTTCTTGCTGCCTTTATGAGTTTTGCCTTTCCTATAATGCTTGTTGGTGGTGCGATCGCATTATTTAGCATCATCGGCTACATTCCTGGTTTTTGGCAACTCAGCAATCAAATGACATCCTACATCGTAGAATTCTTAGCTATATTCGGAGATAGAAAACCACTTCAAGGCATGATTACTCTGGGTTTGACAGTTAGCATTGTGGGAATTCTGCTAGATATGCTCAATTTTTATCGTTATCAAAGTGTCAGAGATAGAGATCTTAGTTAAATTCAAAATTCTTTAAACATATCTAGCTCATAAAGATGCTTAACTATTGCGCTATCAGTGAGATTATATTGCAGAGGCGTAATCGTGATAAAGCGATCGCGAATTGCTTGAACATCAGTCAAAATATGAGGCGGTAAATTAATATCCTCTGGCTGTTCAATATCTTCAATAATTTCTCCTTCCAACCAATAGTAACTTTTGCCATGAGGATCGAATCTTTTGGCAAATTTTTCAATATAACGGCGTAAACCTTGACGAGTAACCGCAACTCCAGCTATTTCTGAAGTTACCACAGGAGGTATATTGACGCTCAATAAAGGTGGTTTGGGATAATTTGTCTCTGATAATTTCTGTAGTAGCTTGACTGCGAAATCGGCTGCGGGTTGAAACTCGACTGCCGAAAAACTGGCTAAACTAAATGCCACACTGGGAATACTTTCTAAAGCTCCCTCCATCGCAGCAGATACCGTGCCTGAATACAATACATCAGTTCCTAAATTAGGACCATGATTGATACCTGAAAACACAAAATCAGGGCGAATTTTTAAGACAGCACTAAGGGCAAATTTTACACAGTCAGCAGGAGTACCAGAACAAGACCAAGCAATTACATTATCGTCAAATATAGAGTCAACTTCCTTGGCTCTAATAGGATGATGTAGAGTCAACCCATGTCCAGCAGCAGAGCGTTCGCGATCTGGACAGACAACTGTTACCCGATGACCAGCCTGTGCCAAAGTATTAGCTAAAGTACGAACACCTAAAGCGAAAATACCATCATCGTTGCTAATTAAGATATTGCTCATCAATCTAGGTTTGGGTTGAAATTGGTCATTGCTACAAACGATAACAAAAAATTGTGATATGTATGGGCATTTCCAATTTATTAAAGCTGATATCCCTCTTCTGTCAGACTCCGAAAACTTTTGTCATTTCTAATTGGCTTGTTTGAACTAGCTAGCAGCCAATGAGTCAAGAGTCCCCCGTTGAAACGCAAAGCGCGGTCAGCGGTGGGAGTGTCAACTTCGTTAGCTTCTACAATTTGCACTCTTTGTATACATACCTGCTAATAATAACCAACTACCTTCACAAGTTCCTCAAATTATTAAATTACAAAGTAACTATAAACTTCAAGACATTAGCAAATATATGCAATGCGGAGCATTGACTCCATTAGCCTCAACCCCAATACAGCTTGGAAAACCAGACTCAAAATCGCCGAATTGAAGCAAATATTAATTAGACCGACTACTCTATGGGCGAACGGTCGTTTGCCCCTACCCAATCATGATTAATAAAATTCTCATTGCCGTAGATCGTTCCCAGAACGACAAATTTGTCTTTGATACCGCAGTATCTTTGGCTCAAACCAACAATGCAAAATTGATGCTGCTTCATATCATGTCCCAGACTGAAGCAAACTACCCAGCATTGCTCACATATACCTATTATCCAATGGTAGACGATCGCGAACACGAAACATATCAGAAACAGCTAGAGAAATATAGACAATGGGAACTTGATTTTCTCCAAGACCTAACTAGAAGAGCGATCGCAAAGGGTATAGACGCAGAATATACACAATCAACTGGCAATCCAGGACATACTATCTGCGAGTTAGCAAGCACTTGGTCAGCGGATTTAATTTTGGTAGGCAGTCGCGGGCTCAAAGGACTAAAAGAAATGTTCCTCGGCAGCGTCAGCAACTACGTCACCCACCATGCACCTTGCTCGGTTTTAATCGTTCGTACCCCAATTGATAAGGATCTAGAAGAAACTTTAGCTGGATCGGATGAAACTAGCGATCTTCAACCCCTAACCACTACCCTACCCAAGAGGCATCCCAAATGATAAACAAAATTTTAGCCACTCCACTATAGATAGCTTTGAAAAAAGCAAATCCATCTTTGATACGGCAGTATCTTTGGCGCAGCTAACTGGAGCGACTTTGATGCTATTGCACATTCTATCGAAAGAAGATCTAGAATACCCAATTTTGCCCACTTATGCTTACTATGCTGTGTTGAAGGGTAATGATAAGAGTATATTTCACTAAAGGTTCAATGAATACGAAGAACAGAAAGCAAAGTTTCTGCGTAGCCTGACCTAAAAAGCGATCGCTCTCGGGGTAGATGCAGAATATGCTCAACTCTCTGGTGTCCCTGGTTGGGAAATCTGTGGATTGGCTAGGGCTTGGTCAGCAGATTTGATCCTAGTAGGCAGTCGAGGACTTAAGGGATTAAAAGAGATGTTTCTGGGCAGCGTGGGCAACTATGTTACACACCATGCCCCCTGTTCGGCATTAATCGTTCGGACTGATACCGATGCTGTTTCTTGTTCAATGGACTTATCTTACGAAGAAGCAGAAAGTGCGATCGCATTTCTTGGTTTCGTAAGTGCGATCGCAATGTTCTTTATGGATCGATAGCATCCAATACTTGTTTAGCTATTTTGGGATGTAATATTTTTCCAGAGTGAAAAGGAATGACTACTCTGATTTCGTCTTTGCGATATATTCGATGACTTCCTTTACTCCGAATAAGTTCAAAACCTGCATCAAGCAACATTTTCTCCGCTTCTTTTGCTGTCAGTCTTGGTAATCTAGGCAACTGACACCTCTAAAGTCATTGTTGTCACCTTTTTTTGAATAACTTCTTGTCTCTCACTTTCAGATAGAGTTTCAAGATATAGTTCGACTGCTTCAGTGATATTATTTTGTACTTCTTCTAAAGTATCTCCCTGACTTTGGCATCCTTTTAATTCTGGACAATAGGCATAAAACCCGTCTTCGTCTTCTTCGATAATGATGTTTAATTTATAAGACACGATCGCATTCAGTATTGAGTTACAAATTTATTTTACCGTTTAGATTGTGTAGGTGCGATCGCTTTTCTTTGTTGCGTAAGTGCGATCGCAACTAAATTTGAGAAAAAGCATCATATCATTCCAAATCTCGTCAAAAAAATTAACTGTAGGGTGGGCATCTTAATAAATCATGTACCTGAAAGTTTCTTTAACAATGCCCACCAATAATTGCATAATTCTCTCGCAAAGGCGCAAAGACGCAAAGGACTCAGATCGCGATCGCATTTTCCACAGCATCGAGATCGCACTATTAAAATAGTCTCATTAATAAACTAAGAAATAGTAATTTAACAAATTAATAAAGACAATGTTCGATTTAGGAATGATTTTTGGTGCTGCCGACTTAGTTTCTGACGTAGCAGGTGTGAAACAGCGTCAAGTAAAACAAATAAAGTTTTTTCGCTGCAAAAAAGGTGATTTAGGTATTGCCTTTTTTGATAACCAAACAGTTTTTGGTGAATACTGGATTGAAAATATCAAAGTGCCAAAAGAGTACGAAGCTATTTTTAAATCTAGTGGTTTTAATGTTGGAACTAAATACGATGTGCAGTTTTTTGATTTACAATCTTTTAGCGCAGATAAAAAATTGCTGAAAACACCAGCTATTCAAAAACGTCTGTTGAAAACTATTTTTAATAGTATGAAAGATTAGTTTATAGTTTTGCAACTTATTTTATGTTTGTAAGATAGGCATTCTAGATAATTAACAACCTGTATTTATTTCTAGTAATGCCTATTTACTATCCAAATTTAGATAATAATTCATCAGCCCAAATTAAACTTCGATACTATATGAGCTAAAGCAATTACAAAACCTTCCAAACGAGATTGCTCCTGATTATGTATTCTTTTAGTAGCTCGAATATGATCCGAAGCACTATAGTTTCCATCTAACAGGCGATTGTACATAACTGATTTAGAATAACGCTTTGTAGATTTAGACTTTTCATTTCTGAAAACTTCTTGATAAGCAGAAAAAACTTTTCTCTGAAAAATACTAATTGAAGTTTTAATGTCTAATATTTCGTCTACGTGTTCTGCATCTCTTATTTGTCTATCATATTGTTGTATTCTGTCAAAAATAGACAGAAGATATTCCTTCTCGCCGAAATTATTCTGCATTGCAATTTTTTTTGCTTTTTTTTCTCCTTTCGCTGGTGTCCATTCAGAATGTTCTTTTTCAGAAGATTCTTTGATAGAACAAGCCATGAATACTCCTAATACAACAGAAATGATAATAGTCATAATAAAGAAAGCACTAAAATCTCCTTGACTTGCGACTAAAGATACAGTGCAAGAGGGAATAAAAGATATTAACGTAGCAAATACGATTAGAGACCCCCAGGAATCATCTTTAGACTTTGGAGGTCTTCTTTTTGCATTCGCTATATCCTGACAAATATTTGAATATTGTTGTTTTAATTTGGATAAATATGCTAACTCTCCTGGTGTGGAGTTTACAAATTCTGGTATTGACATAAAGCTATTTACAGAAATTACAACTATTTTTATAATTCCCAAAACAACTACAATTTTTTTATTTCAAATTTAATATTTATTGAATTAGCAAGAGTGACGGCAATGAATATACAATAAGAAATTGCTGAAAACCCAACTCCACTGCTAGTCACATGACCGCAACTGACACAAATCTCTCCACTAAATACGATCCCAAGCAAACCGAAGCCAAATGGCAGCAATACTGGGCGGATAAAAAAGTATTCAAAGCCGATCCTAATGCGGAGGGCGAACCCTACTGTATTGTCATTCCCCCACCCAACGTTACGGGGAGTTTGCACATGGGACACGCTTTTGAAAGTGCGCTGATCGATACCTTAATTCGCTATCATCGCATGATTGGGCGCAATACTTTGTGGTTGCCAGGGACAGATCACGCCAGTATTGCGGTGAGTACGATTGTCGATAAGCAGATTAAAGCCGAAGGCAAAAGCCGTGAGGATTTGGGGCGAGAAGAGTATTTAAAGAAGGCTTGGGCTTGGAAAGAGGAGTCTGGCACGACAATTATTAATCAGTTGAAGAGTCTAGGGGTTTCTGCCGACTGGACGAGAGAACGATTTACCATGGATGAGGGTTTATCCCAGGCGGTGAAGACAGCTTTTGTCAAACTCTACGAAGAAGGGCTAATTTATCGCGGTAATTATTTGGTTAACTGGTGTCCCGCCTCTCTTTCGGCGGTATCGGATTTGGAAGCAGAGAATCAAGAGGTAGATGGGCATCTATGGCACTTCCGCTATCCTTTGACGGATGGTAGCGGTTATATGGAGGTAGCGACTACTCGTCCTGAGACAATGTTGGGGGATACTGGCGTGGCAGTTAATCCTAATGACGATCGCTATAAAGATTATATTGGCAAAACTTTGACTCTGCCCATTGTGGGGCGAGAGATTCCCATTGTTGGCGATGAATTTGTGGAGATGGATTTTGGTACAGGTTGCGTTAAGGTGACACCAGCCCACGATCCTAATGATTTTGAGATGGGTAAACGCCATAATCTGCCGATGATTAACATCATGAATAAGGATGGCAGTCTCAATGAGAATGCAGGGGAGTTTCAGGGACAGGATCGCTTTGTTGCCCGCAAGAATGTAGTTAAGAAACTAGATGAATTGGGTAATCTAGTTAAGATTGAAGACTATCGCCATAGCGTTCCCTATAGCGATCGCGGTAAAGTACCTATAGAACCTTTATTATCAACCCAGTGGTTTGTCAAAATCGATCCGCTGTCGAGTAAAGCTTTAGCGTCTCTAGATAATGAGAATTCGCCTAACTATGTCCCCGATAGATGGAAGAAGGTATATCGCGACTGGTTGGTAAAACTAAAAGACTGGTGTATCTCTCGTCAGCTATGGTGGGGTCATCAAATTCCCGCCTGGTATGTGGTTTCGGAAACGGGTGGAGAAATTCAGGATAATACGCCGTTTGTCGTCGCGTTTGATGAAGCAGAAGCAGAGAAGTAAAGCAAAGAGCACAGTACGGGGATAATATTAAATTAGAACAAGATCCCGATGTTTTGGATACCTGGTTTTCCTCTGGTTTATGGCCCTTTTCGACGATGGGATGGCCAGAAAATACTGCTGACTTAGAGAAATATTATCCTACTTCTACTTTAGTTACAGGCTTTGATATCATCTTCTTCTGGGTAGCCCGCATGACCATGATGGCGGGACACTTTACGGACAAGATGCCCTTCGATGATGTTTATATTCACGGGCTTGTATTAGATGAAAATGGACAGAAGATGTCCAAGTCTAAAGGTAATGGTATCGATCCTTTATTAATGATCGATAAATATGGTGCTGATGCGTTGCGCTATACCCTGATTACCAAAGTTGTGGGCGCAGGACAAAATATTAGCTTTGATTATGATAGGAAGAAACAAGAATCAGCTTCGGTTGAGGCTTCTCGTAACTTTGCTAACAAGCTATGGAATGCGTCGCGGTTTGTCATGATGAATCTTAAAGGGAAAACCCCCCAAGAATTAGGACAGCCCGATCCTGCATCTTTAGAGTTGGTTGATAAATGGTTGCTGTCACGTTTCTATCAAACTGTCGAACAGACTAAAAGCAATATTGAGAAATACGGTCTTGGGGAAGCAGCAAAAGGTTTATACGAGTTTATCTGGAATGATTTTTGTGACTGGTATATTGAGTTAGTTAAAACTCGATTGTGGGAAGATGAGACTTCTAAATCTCGCCTGGTAGCCCAACAAACATTAGGTTATGTCCTTGAGGGTATACTTAAGCTATTACATCCTTTTATGCCTCATATCACCGAGGAAATTTGGCAAACTTTAACTCAAGCAGATGGCAAATCAAATCTTGCTTCTCAAGCCTATCCTGAAGTTGCATGAGATTTAATTGATACGTGAATTAGAAACCAGCTTTGACTTGTTGTTTAATATTATTGGTACTATTCGTAATCTTCGTGCAGAGTCGGTAATTAAGCCAGGAGAAAAAATAAAGGTGATTCTGCAAACCGAAAGCGATACAGAAACCACAATTATCAATTCAACTAAGAGCTATATTAAAGACATTGCCAAAGTAAGCGAACTTGATTATTACTTCTACTCTAACGGAAGATCCAGGACAGGTAATTGCAGGGGTAACGGGTACAGTACAAGTATTGATTCCTTTAACTGGTTTAGTGGATGTAGCTGCACTAAAGGCAAAATTACAAAAAAAACTAGATAAAGTAGAGAAAGATATCAAATCTTTAACTGGACGTTTGAATAACCCAGGCTTCGTTAATAAAGCTCCTGATGAAGTAATTCAAGGAGCGAAAAATGACTTGGCAGAAGCCCAAAAACAAGGGGAAATATTAAAGGAACGTTTAGAACGTCTCAAGTAAAAGTATCATTAACGATATGAATAACTACATCCATGTTCGAGACTCCTAATAGCCATGTTATATCTAGCACAAGTTGAAATTAACCCTAACTTGGGAGAAATACAGCTACAGGTACTTGCTCGTCAAGAATCAGAATATGTCTGGGAAGTTGATAATTCCAAGACTTTGCTTTTAACAAAAGAAAGTTCCCTTGGTGCAGGAGTCCTAGTTTTAGTTGAAATGGATTGAAATCAACAGATTATTAGTATTCAAGATGCCAAGGAATGGGTGTTAAGTGTTTTGCAACAACACCTAACCAAGAATGCAATTAATCCTCAGTTTATTAAGACGGAACAAAATAAGGTTGAAAAGTGGCGACAGGAAATAACTGCTCAAAATTTGGAGTTGAATCGCCGTGCATTAGAAATAGAGACTCGTCGCGAACAATTACAGGAATTAGAGCAAGAATTGAAAAGAGATAGAGAAAATTTGGATAAACAACAGGAAAAATTATTTAATAGTTCTCAACCAGAATAAAATTGTTGGCGTTGCTGAATTAAGGGATGAATTTCTGAGGATCTGGGACATCCTAGAATTTGAGATAGTGAATTAGCAATCGAATGGAATGTTGAGGCATTCTTTTTAATGCACGATAATTTATTGACCTCTTTCTACTATCCCCAGCAAATTAACCAAGTGTCCTTACCCAAAAAGTTTAAAAACAGCCTTATTTTCTTGACGATCGCCTGTATCATTCCAACAGCGGTGGGAGTTATTTTAATAGGTGAAGTCGATCGCCAACAAATACAAAACTGGCTTGCAGAAATGGGTGTTTTTGCTCCTGTTATATATATTGTCCTTTACACTTTATGTACTCTGCTAATATTGCCCTCTACACCTCTAAACTTGATAGGTGGGGCAATATTTGGTGTTTGGTGGGGAACATTGTGGACAACCTTAGCAGCATTAACAGCTGCGATCGCTGCTTTTATCTTTACTAGAACTATTGGTAGAGAATTAATTGCCCGAAAGCTGGCAAAAAAATGGGAAGTAGTTGATGAAGAGATTCGTCAGGGTGGTTTGTTTTATATGTTTGCCATCCGCTTATTACCAATTATCCCCTATGGTTTGGTTAATTTTGCAGCGGGTTTAACTTCAATTAGGTTCAAAGATTATTTTACAGCTACTCTCTTGGGTACTTTACCAGGAGTTTTACCTTTTGTGATGATGGGTGCGGGTATTAATCAACTTTCCCAAGGTAACATTGTTCCTTTGATGTGTGCCTTTGCTTTAACAGGAATTTTTGTTGGTGGTGCAACTTGGTATCGACGGTCTAAAAAAAAGCGATCGCTTTGATTCAGAGCGATCGCCTTAAATTGTTTTAAAAGTTCTTATTTACTAGAAACTTTCGTTGCTTCAGTTGAACTGAAACTTTTCTCTAACAACATAATTCTTTTCGCCTGAGCGGACAAAGCGGATTTGTCCAACCAATTGGTGATTAAAGCATCAGTTGAAAACAAACCAGCACCATTAATTGTGAAGAATAAGAAACAGGCTGCATAAATTGCTGATAATTCTAGGTAAGGAATGCTCAATCCAGCAACTAAAATGTGGTGATACATTGCTACACACATAGTGAAAAATAGACCTAGAGCAGCAGGTCTAGCAAACAAGCCAAGAATTAATAACGGCGCACCGATAAGCTCAGTAAAAGCAGCAATATAACTAAAGAATATTGGGAATGGTAAACCGATATAAGCAACATAAGCTTCAGCAAAGCTTTCAATATTAGCTAGCTTATCTATACCATTGTGAATCATCATGATTCCTACAACAGCTCTAAGAATCGCCCAAGATGTTTGCTGCCAAAAGTTAGGTGTATAGTTAGGACGAAATATTCCAGTGATTAAGGGATTAGCTGACATAAGGATTGTGAAAATATAATAACAATAAAAAATTACGAAATCTAAATAATATGAGAAAAATGATAAATATCAAGTTCAACAGTGTTGGGTTGCTTTAGTCAGCGATACCAATACGAATCATTGAACTGTGCTTGATATAAAACTGTTAATGATTTAGAGATCGCTTATTTAAAATCTAGCGTATTTTTTATAAGAAAAGTTAACTTTCTTTAACTAAATAGGAATTTACATCCAAAGTAGTAGTTCTGGGAAATATTAAAATTAGCTTCATTTTCCATAATCTAGCCTTAATCCCCCACAAAGCCTTAAACTGAGGTTTGCAGATAATTTAAGACGTTTTTTAGATTGTGCGAAAAATAGTTATTGCTGGAAACTGGAAAATGCACAAAAATCAGGCGGAATCCCTGGCTTTTGTGGAAAAATTTAAATCCGAAGTAGAAGATACCGTAGAAGGTAGAGAAATTGTTTTGTGTGCGCCCTTTACCTCTCTGACCGTCATGTCTAAAAACCTGCATGGTGGAAGGGTGATGTTAGGAGCGCAAAATATTCACTGGGAAATAGAAGGGGCTTACACTGGAGAAATTTCGGGAGATATGCTGCAAGAGATTGGCGTGAGCTATGTAATTATTGGTCATAGTGAACGGCGACAATATTTTGGAGAAACAGATGAAACAGTAAATTTACGCTTGAAAACTGCTCAAAAGGCTGGATTCAAACCGATTCTGTGCGTCGGAGAGACTAAAGAACAAAGAGATAGCGGAGAAACAGAAAATATTATCATCAATCAACTTAAAAAAGGTTTAGTTGGAGTAAACCAAAACAATTTAACGATTGCCTATGAGCCAATTTGGGCAATTGGTACAGGGGATACTTGTGAATCAAAAGAGGCTAATCGCGTAATTGGTGTTATTCGACAACAGTTGGATAACAAAGATGTTTCGATTCAATATGGTGGATCGGTCAAGCCTGGTAATGTAGACGAAATTATGAGCCAGCCTGAAATTGATGGAGCTTTAGTTGGAGGAGCAAGCTTAGATCCCAAAAGTTTTGCTCGCATCGTCAATTATCAATAGTTTCCACCTGATTAATTGTCGTTCATAGTTTTCTTTGTCAGCGTTTCCTCTCGCGCCACTCAATAAGGTGTGCGCCTGATGGTAACGCAGCAAAATATTATTTTAAATAAGGAGGTCAAAGATTTTTCTTTCCCGATCTCGACTGAAGCTATTTAATATCTTGATAACGTAAATACATTTATTGTTGGGAATAGATATTGATATTAATTGATATTAAAATTCATAAATCTTGGGCTGCTGACTATTTTAACAACTATTTATAATTCAACTATCACCTAGAATATGAATTTGCTTCAGAATAATTACTGATTTGTTTATTTCATATTTTATAACTGATTTTCGGATAAAATAGTTATCAATTAAGTGTTAAACCTTTACGATCTAATCAAAATTAAAATTTTAAAACGTTATTAAATTTCGGTGTTTTTGCCAATAGTATTATTAGTTTTTTTTGTTAGTATGGGACAAAATTGAGCGTACAAATCGAGCGGATATTTCTTATGTTTTATTGGTCAATGCTTTTGAAAGCATTGCTATATCTTGTGAGAAAATTTTTCAGCTAGTTCTGTAAGTTTAATTGATATTTCTATTTTACTCAAACAGCGATGCAAGATTAAATTATCTAGTAGATGATGACCTTCTAGTTCAGAATAGTCAAAAAAATATCTTACTATATTAAATAATTTTGCTACTTATATTGATTTCCTATGACTTCAATATATGTATTCTTGCTGTAAAACAAAATGCTACATTCTGCTCTATTGTAATTAACCAATCTAGTATTACTTATGACACGACCTAAGAAATCTCAACGCCAAGAAACTAATTCCCCTTTCAAGAGGTTGAGACTAAATGTTAAATTATCTCAAGAACAGTTAGCCAGAGAGATTGGCGTAGCTGTATCGACTATTAGACGATGGGAAAAAGGACAAGCTGAACCAACTATGACAGTGGCTCAAATGAAGGATTTTTGCAGAGCGGTCAAGCAAAGTTTTGAGGACTTACCTACCTCCCTGCTACCTCCAAATGGCTCTAATGGCATGAATAATGGCGCACAGTAGTCAATAGCTATGATATTGCTTGCTTGAGAGAGGAACAAAATTCGGCGATCGCTTTTAGACCCGATTCAGTTGTACCTTCGGCTAGGCGTTTGACGATGGCACTACCAACGATCACGGCATCTGCACCCCAATCTTTGATTTGCTTTGCTTGTTCGGGGGTAGAAATGCCAAAACCTACTCCAATAGGTTTGTCAGTACTGTCATGCAGATCTGCTATTAGATCTTTGATACCTGATGCCATCTCAGCGCGGACTCCTGTTACACCAGTAACAGAAACCAAATAAATGAATCCTTCAGACTGGGCTGCGATCGCATTTATTCTTTCTTGAGAGCTAGTGGGAGCGACGAGCAATATTACTTCAATACCTATTTCCTTTGCCGATTTAAGCAGCAATTCCGCTTCTTCTAGGGGTAAATCTGGAACAACCAAACCGCTCACTCCTGCATCCTTTACCTGCTGCAAAAACGACTCTACACCACGGTAGTAAATTGGATTGTAGTAAGTAAACAAAATAATTGGAACCGTTATCTTCGGCGCAACTTCCCTAACGATAGACAAAACATCGTCTAACTTAACGCCTTTTTGTAAGGCTCTAGTAGCTGCTGCCTGTATTATAGGACCATCAGCTAGAGGATCGGAATAGGGAACACCCAATTCAATCATATCTGCACCGCTTTGAGCTAAAACCTCTAAAGCCTTGGCTGTAGTTGACAAATCTGGATCGCCAGCAGTAATAAAGGGAATTAAAGCACATTCAGAATTTTGCTTTAGATGTTGAAAACGATGGGCGACAGATTTCATGTTTGGGGAATTAATTTAATATTATTGTCTCAGTTTTGACTATTGTCCTGCTCGAGTTCTTGTTGCAGTTGAGCCAGCTCTTCTGGGGACATTTCTTCTAAGCGTTTTCTCATCACAGCTTCTTCATAGTCTTTTAGCTGCTGGTTGTAAGTCATTTTTTTATTACCTACTCGAAATAGATAGGTCAAAGACCAACCAACTAAACCAACAACTAAAAGAGCTTGTGTCCAAATTCCTGCATTGATACCATCTAGTCCAAATATCTGTAGTGCCAGATAAACCAATCCCGCTGCAATAAATATCCCAAGACCAATACCAAGTGCATCAATTCTACGCATTTTTGTACCCTAAGCCTTTAGGTCACGACGTTTGGGACGGAAATTGAGAAATGGGCTAAGTAAGAGCATACCAGGGAAGCTCAAAAAGACAAACAGGTACATAATTAATCGTTCGATTGAACCTGCGGAATACCAGCGAGTTTTAAGATACAAGTAGACTAATCCTGGCAGCACCAAAAGATATGTGCCACTCAAAACTAGATATAACAAAGCAACTAAATTAGTTTCTGTCAGTAGCATAATCGTCTTTAGCTATAAAAACATTGTCGATATAGACATTTTAGCAGGGCAACAGCCAAGGATTTGCCAATAATATCTTTTCAGGAAGTTAGAAACCAGGTTTGTCAATTGTTACTCAATTAAGAAATGATGTTGAAACTATGAAGTAGAGTATAAAGTTTTGATGAACTTAAAACAGTTAAAGTTGTTCTTAACGACAAAAATCTTTGCTCCAATTCTGATGACCACGATCGCGATGACATTTAAATTGTTGACCAGCCGAGACAACCTCCCATAGCTTTGCATTGCGATCGCCATAGGGAGCAAGCTTTACTTGGTAGCGAATACCTGCAACGGAATCATCTAAAAGATTGGTTTGAGTAATAGTTACAATAGCTAAATTATCTGGAGAATATTCTATTTTTACTTGTTCTTGTTCGGATTCTAAAGCCTCGGTTAGACCGAATGCAGCCAAAGCGACCGCTTGAGGATCTTCGCCAATAGAAGATGGTTTTTCTTTATTTGGTGTTTTAGTATTCCAATATTGAGTAATAGGAATAATCAAATATTCGTCTTTAATTGCTGATGCTTGTTCTCGATCTTCAGGATTATCTTGCCATATATAAATCTCACTGAGATCGGAGTTTAAAGATTGCTTTACTCCCGCAAATAATTCACCCTGAGGACTAAAAGCCAGCATCTTCGTTTTTTGGTCCAATGTAGTCATCACGTTTCTTACAGGTAATCCTGTGACTAAACTAGTCATTGCTGAAGAATGAAAATTACCTGCTATCAAACGGCTATTAGCACTAAGACTGAATAAACCATTACTACTGTGAAGATTACTATTTCTTTTGCTGATCTTTCCTTCTTGCCAATCCCAAACGTTAATTTTACCGTCATAGCTACTGCTAACTAACTTTTTACCATCAGCAGTAAATTCAATTTGGGCAATATCGTTATCATGACCATCTAATGTATTTAGTAGTGCTGGCTTGTCCTCTTCTAAATTCCATAGCTGGATTTGATTGCTTTTTTCTTCCTGTTTTCTTCCTGTAATGTTTGCGTCTACTGTGGCAATGACTTTTCCATCATGACTCAAGGCGATCGCTTCCACGGGATATTCTAGATCGAAACCAAACAATTTATCTCCCTGGGGAAAACTCCAAGCAGTTACCCCAACTTCACAAGCACCATAAAGGATTTCTCCTGTTGGATCGAACAAAATTTGACGACATCCTGCTGTTTCTGACAAATCCAAAACTTCTTCCCCTGTATCTATATCCCAAACCATCAAAGAGCGATCGGGGGATAATAATCCTTGACTCCAAGTAGCAGTAGCCAAGAAGCGACTATCAGGACTAAAGGCGATCGCTGTAGGTGCAATTTCTAGATCGTGTTTTGTGGAATAGTGAGCAGGTAAAATGCGATTTACTTCTCCTTTTTCCGTATCCCATAAAGTAATTTGACTAGATCCAACCCCAGCTAATATTTTGCCATTGGGACTAAAAGCGATCGCGTTAACTGCGGTAGTAGATTCTAAAGTATGAATTAACGCTGCATTAGACCAAGGAGAAGATAAACGATTCTGAAAATCGATTTTAGAGTCGTTTAATATGTTTGGCTGTTGAGTATGGGCATTAGACTGAAAACCAAAAGCGATGCCTATAGCTAGCTTCCCTAAGAACATCGCGCGATCGCTACCAAATACTTAGAATAAAATTGATTGCTCATAATAAAACGTTTCTTGTTCCCAAAGTCAGTTATATATCAAAGCGATTTTGATGAGCAACTAATTAACTACAATTGGATAATCAGGAGTAGGGTTTAAAGGACAGCTAAAGACATATTTGCCAGACGTGAGGGTAATTTCATAGTCTTTAGTTGTACCTTTGGTCAAACCACCACCACTAATTTTCGGCAGACTAAACTTCTTAATCCCTTCTCCCCGCAGATAGAAGCCTAGCGGGTAAGATACATTAGAGTTTTTTACGCGAAAGATATATTTTCCTGGCTTTAATTCTAAAGGTTTGAACTTAGACTTTCTTGTAGCTAAAGTCTCGGAATTTATCTTCTTACAATCTTCCGCGTTTGCAGGTTGATATTGATAGTCTTTGTTTTCTACTTCCAAAAATTGACAGCCAACTTGAGTTAAGTTGACTACGGTAGCTTCTGCCGTTCGATCCGATGAAGTAGAATCATTCAATGTTTGTTCCCTCGAACAACTAGCCAATGCGATACAGAGTAAGCTGCTAGAAATTAAAGTTACATATTTCATAAAAGATGGAGATGTATAGATCTATGGACAAAGGATATTTCTGCTGCTTCACTTTGTCGAGATCGACTTCCAATCAGAGTCTCAGAAAACATGGGAAAAATAAAAGCTATAAACTTGTTTTCCCATATTATTTTAAAAAATATTGCCGAGCAAAATTACTCCTATTGACCAGCACAGGGATCTACCCCAGCGCAGGGATCTACTCCAGCACAAGGATCTACTCCAGCACAGGGATCGACTTCTGTTGCTTCATCACCAGTTTGAGTTTCCCCCGCACAAGGAGTAGCACAGGAAGTTACCAAACCTAGACTCAAAACAGAAGCAGCGAATAAAGTGCCTAAATATTTAACTTTCATAAGTTTCTCCTATCAAAGATAGTAAAATTATATTCTTTACTACAGTAAATTGAATACTGCCTGTAGTTCAATATTAATCTAACCAAACAGATGAAAATTTCTTGATAAGAGTATGTCTTCTTTGCAAAAGCTTAATGAAAAGTTTGCATTTATGTCGTTAATTGTCATCGCTAATTTTGACGATATCTCCATCCTTGAGATAAGCTGCACCTTTTAAAACAATACGATCGCCTGATTCTAGTCCCTTTTCTACCTCTACTTTTTGACCATCTAAAATTTCGCCCATTTCTACCGTTTGAGCTTTAACTGTATTGTCTTTTTGTACGACAAAAGCGATCGCCCTATTGCCAGACTGGGGTAGCAATGACTCAATCGGTACGGCTAATCCTTGATTGGTATCAGTATTGATTGCTGCGCGTAAAAACATTCCTGGCTTAAGGTTAGTATTACTAGGCAAGTTGACTTTAACCAAAGCTTGGCGAGAAGCATCATCAATCGTTGGCTCGATTGCTCGTATTTCACCAGTCAATTCAAGCTTGCTGTCTGCATTAGAAGTAACCTTTACTTTTTGTCCTGGTTTAATTTTGCCAATCAGTGTTTCTGGTATTTGCAGTCTCAATTCCAAACGTCCATTTTGAATGATGGAAAATAGCATTTGGTCAGCAGAAGTGATTTGTCCTACCTTAGCTTCACGGGAGGCAATAATACCACTGCTAGGAGCAACAATAGTCGTGTCTTCTAGTTGAGCTTCAATTGCCTGCAATCTTCCCTGAGCTTGAGTTAACTGAGCCTCAGCCTGGGCAATAACTTGGGGGCGAGAGCCAGCTTTTAATTGCGCCAATGCTTGTTGGGCTTCGTTAAGATTGGCTTTTGCTCCTGCCAAGTCTGATTGGGCTACTTTCTCTTGGTTTAAAACTTCGTCAAGGCGATCGCGAGTAATTGCCCCTTCTGCCTGTAAAGTTTGATTTCGCTCGACTCTTTTCTGCACCAATTCTAAATCCGATTCTGCTTGAACGATTGAGGCGTTAGCATTAGCCACCCTAGCCTCAGCTTGAGCAACTTCTTCAACTCTGCTTCCTGCTTGTAATTCATCTAGTGCTGCTTTTTGTTGTAAGACGGCTGCTTCTGCTTCAGTTTTCTGAGCAGCGATAGCTTTATTATTTAGTCTTGCTAATACTTGTCCGCGATCGACAAAGTCACCTCTTTCTGCCAAAATTTCGGTGATTTGTAATCCTGAAGCTTGAGACATTACTGGTATACTCTCATAAGCCCGTACTGTTCCAGAAGCATCGAGAGTACTATCAATGCTGCTAGTTTCCACTTGAAGAATTGTCACCGTTTGTGCGGGCGCAGCAGATTCAGCAACTTGAGATGATTGTGACTCTTCTTTATTTGTAGCAGTAGGAGCTAAAAATAGACGAGTCGCTCCTAATGTCAAGAGTATTCCTAAACCAACTCCAATCAGTAGACCTTTTTTTCCTAGCAACAAAGATGAATTATTATTGTTGGATTTTTTAGTCAAATCTGAAGTTGGCTTGTTAGCGATCGCCATTAATTTAGCCGTGCCTAAATTAGTAGATTCTATCGGTTTTGGTTGAGGATTAGAGTCTTCTTTTGAGTAGTCTAAAAAGCAAAATTGATGGTCAATTTCGGTAATATATAAAGCTTTTTTAGGAACAAAACTAGATTTAACGTTAATATCAACAACATCTAGGGAATCTTGATTGAAGTTTTGATTAAAGAAAGTGTTTTCTAAAATAAGATTATCGAGTTCTCCTAAAGACTTACTAACGACCCGATCGTTCTCACTTAAGTTAAATTTTACTGGTTGATCATTGGCACTAAATTTTTGTGTCACTGGTGTTAAATAAAATTATGTTTTAGTTAATAAATGTAATATTTTAATTAGTTCAGTTCGGTAAAGTTACTGAATAAAATAAATAAGCTATATTCAAATGTTCATATCTTTAAACAACTAAGAAATTTTGTTAAATAAAAAGATAGAAATAACACTTTAAGAATAGTAAATGCTAGTGTAATAACGATAACTCCATGGGGAGTTTAAGTAGCCGAGATCTCAGAATTCGGAAAATATGGAATCACCGTTGAATTATACGAGTGCCAATTTTGAGCAATTGGCTTTGACCAGATTTCGCACTTTAGTAACTTTTTTACCTCAAGATGTAGAGGTATTTCGCGAACCTTGGGGTCGCTCTACAGTGCTGTGCATTGATTTTGCCAACTGTCCCCACCTGTTTAGTGTAGACCAAGAACAGGCGAAGCTGTTGAGCAACGCGATCGCTCAATTGGGTTTGACTACCTCAGTTATCTTCCGCATTGGGAGCAAAATTGTCGGTTGGAAAAAACTTAAATCCTCCTAAAAGCTTGCTTTTATAATCTTGTTTGGCGATCGATTAATTTTCAGCCATGAACTACTGGGAGTAAAACTTTACTCCCAAACTTTCGATTAAATGTTTTTTATGGCATTTAATAAATATTTAGTCTTTAGTCTAACTCATTAAAAAACTAACCCGCAGCTTTGAGCATATGATAGGTAATTAACAACTGAGTTAAAGCCAAAGGATAGCTTTGCAAGGTTTCCCCTGTAGTACCTGTAATTTTGCCTAATTCTTGATTTCCTTCTAGGCTACAGAATTGACCCAGGTAAGGTACTTCACTACACATTATTTTCTCTAGCTCTCTAACCTGCTCCATTGTCGCCTTGCCATCGATTTCTAGGATATCTACAGGCTTGCCCATATCACGATCTAACCCCAGACGAATAGCATCTCCAAGATGATTGCCTTCGGAATTAAGAATAGTGCTTAAATCTGGGTGAGGAATAGTAGGACGTAAGATTAAATTAGCATTGAGTAACAGATTATCCCCTACATTTTCAGTACCTTCTGGAGGATAAAAGCTAACGATCATATCTGACCATTTTCGTTGGGGACGGATATAAGCTTCCGAATCTGGCTCTCTGTTACGTAGTTGCTCTAAGACTTGTTCTTCTTTATAGCCTCTTTTACGAGTATCTCGCTTGATTTTCCAAGCATATCGTAATGATTCTGGCGGAGCTAAATAAGTTGTAACATCATAGCTATCGATCATTTTGCGGGTGGAATATCCCAACAAACCTTCAACAATAACGTATTGGCGGGGTTCAATATATTCTGGTGGATCGAAAGCACCAGTACTATGATTATAAATAGGTTTGAGAATTGCCTGTCCGTCACTTAACAAAGCCAAATGCTGCTCAATAATATCCAAATAATTACAGTCGGGATGAAGAGCAGAAATTTTCATTTCCGCCCTTTGAGCGCGGTCATAACGATGATAATCGTCAGTACAAATAACGGTAACGTTTTCTTCGCCCAATACCTGAGCAATACCCCTGGTTAAAGTTGTCTTACCTGCTGCACTATCGCCAACTATACCGAGAATAATGGGTCTGTCGTTCATATTTTTGCCTTCGATGGAAAAACTCGTAGATCGACTATAGAATAGATCGCAACCGTAACACTTGTATATAGCTTTGAGCTTGGCAAGCGATTGAAATTAGCGTAATAGATAAGCGATCGCAGCTAGTATCATACCCACCAAATAAAATACTCCGACAACCTGGGTTTCATTCCAGCCACTAAGCTCAAAGTGATGATGAATTGGTGCCATTTTGAACAAACGCTTGCCTTTACCATCTGTCCCTTTTGTTGCTTTGTAATATCCTACCTGAGCAATTACTGATACGGATTCAACAAAGAAAATACCGCTAATCACAAATAGTGTCCACAAGTTACCGCTACTAAGTCCGACTGCTGCTAGTGCGCCACCTAAAGCCAACGAACCCGTATCCCCCATAAATACCGCTGCTGGATTGCGATTGTGAACCAAAAAGCCCAAACAAGCACCGCTCATACAGGCGCAGAAGAGAGCTAAATCGGGGGAATCTAAGCTAATTGTTGCTCCTAAACCCAAAAAGGCGATCGCTCCAGTTCCCCCAGCCAATCCATCTACGCCATCGGTTAGGTTGGTAGCATTACTTTCAGCAGCAAACACAAATATTGCCAGTGGTAAGAAAAACCAGCCAAATGATAGGTTTAATCCTCCAGGAAGGCTGATATTAGAAATAGAGGTCGATTCGTGCCAAAATAACCACAGGGTAAAAAGCGTTCCCAAACAAATTTGGAAAGTCAGCTTCATTCTGGGAGAGATGCCTTTATTAGACTTTTTGCGTAATACCTGCCAATCATCAATCCAGCCGATTAAACCGTAACCCAAAGTTGCGAGGCATACAGCAATTAATTCAGGTGAAATGTTAGAGATGATGGGATTTAAATAAGCTCCAACTAAGGCAACTATTACTCCTACGGGAACAAAAAAAATCCCTCCCATAGTGGGAGTTCCTGCTTTTTTTAAATGAGATTGTGGTCCGTCTTCCTGAACGATTTGTCCTGTTTTTAGCTGATTTAAAATCGGAATTACCCAAAAGCCCAACAAGGCACTGAGAGCAGTACAGCTTAATAGAGGAACTAACAGTAAACCTAATTGTTTGCCCGAAAAACCATCTTCATACCCCAAGGCGATCGCACTCAGGGTCAAAATACTAATCAGAAAAATCAATAAGGTTTTACCAGAAGGAATAGTCAATTTCTCTATTGCAAGGGATTTAGCATTCACAATTAAATTACTGCTCAATTTTTTTATAATGTTACTCGCCGATCTGTTGTTTTACAACAAATTCATTGCCAGAACAATTATATAGCGGGTTTCAATATCAAAGAGCTTTCCTTGTACGTCATTACTCAAATCACCAATGCCAAAAAGGGTCTTGAGATTTAACCTCAAAACCCTTTATTATCACTTATAAAAAGTCTCCCTTAGCTGTCATCCTCTTCAAAATCGTCATCATCTCCATCCATTAGTACATCTAGATCGTCATCAGACTTGACCTTTTCTGCTTCTACTGGCTCACGGGGAATTAATCTATTATTAGCTTTTAGCCAATCTATTAAAGAAGCTCCTCTTTTGATAGGAATGACTATCGCTGGTTCATAACGAGCCTCTTGAACCAGTGCAGGATTTTTACGTTGTTCTTCCATAATTAAATTTGCCGATCTTATTCGATCTATTTAGTAAGCCTATCCTGTATATTTTATCCTATTTGATTGAAGAAGTTTAACGGTACACAATACAACGAAAAATGGTAAATGCTTTACAATCAGTTTTGAACCGTTTGCAAAAGAATGTTTGGTCATAGTCAATGAAAAATCTGCAATTACCACAAAAAATCATGCTCCTTGGTGCAGGAGAATTAGGCAAAGAGTTTGCGATCGCTGCACAGCGTTTGGGGAATTTTGTAGTAGCTGTAGATCGTTATGCCAATGCACCAGCCATGCAGGTAGCTGATGCAGCAGAAGTTATTTCCATGCTTAATGGTGACGATTTGGAGAGCGTTGTAAGTAAATATCAGCCAGACTTTATTGTGCCTGAGATTGAAGCTATTCGGACAGAGAAGCTAAAGGAATTTGAGCAAAGGGGTATTACTGTCATACCCACCGCAGCAGCTACTATCTATACGATGAACCGCGATCGTATTCGCGAATTAGCTGCCGAAGAATTAGGCATCCGCACCGCTAAATATGCCTATGCTGGTAGTTTTTCAGAATTGCAGCAGGTTTCAGCTAGCATAGGCTTTCCGAATGTAGTCAAACCAGTTATGTCTTCTTCGGGAAAGGGACAGTCTGTGGTCGAGTCTGAAGAAGAAGTTGCTCAAGCTTGGGAATATGCCATAGAAGGTGCGCGGGGAGATACTCAAAAGATAATTGTGGAAGAGTTTATTGATTTTGACATCGAAATCACCTTAATGACAGTTAAGCAGTGGGATGCACCAACAATTTTTTGTCCTCCCATCGCCCATCGCCAAGAAAGAGGGGACTATCAGGAATCTTGGCAACCTGCGGGTATATCCCCAAGCAAAACTAAAGCAGCTGAAGACATAGCCACAAAAGTAACTGATGCCCTGGGTGGGGCAGGTATATTTGGCGTAGAGTTCTTTATTACGAAGGATGAGGTCATATTTTCCGAATTATCGCCTCGTCCCCATGATACGGGAATGGTAACTTTAATTTCTCAAAATATTAATGAATTTGAACTGCATTTGCGAGCAATTTTAGGATTGCCTATTCCCAAGATTGAAGTTTATGCTCCTTCTGCTAGTGCAGTCATTTTAGCTGATAAGCATTCAGATAAGATAAATTTTGCCAATGTAGCCGAAGCATTGGAAGTAGTAGATACAGATATTAAGCTATTTGGTAAACCTGATTCTCGTCCCTATCGCCGTATGGGAGTTGCTTTAGCCAAGGGAGAGACTACCACCGAAGCCAGAGATAAAGCACAAACCGCAGCAAGTAAAGTATTGATAATTTAATTGCCAACCAATTTAGCCCAACTGCTCTAATATGCGTAGCGAGAAAGGTGTACCCACCGCATCTTCCTTTAGGACTGCTCTAACTGATTACTTTTCCTTAATTTCCCCTGTGTAAGCAATCCCAATAATGCTTAATTTCCATTTTGCGGGGTCTTTTTTACCAGGAACAGTTTTATTAAAACCGATTTCATAATTGCCTTCTTCAAGATATTCCTGGCAAAAAGAGATGGAAACAGGTGTAAAGTCTTCCGATGGCTCAAACCTGCGTAGAGGCAAAGTAATCAGGTTAATTACATTTTGAGGCTTAATTTTATTGACCCAAGAAGAATAAGAGCTAGTTATAATTTTTTGATTATCAAACTCAATTTTTATCAAACCATCATTAAGATCGGATTTAATAAAGATTGCCATCAATCTACCTTTTAATAAAAAGTTTAAAGAATTTCCTTGATATATAGTAAAGTTTTTTTCTCTAAATACTGTATTTTGATAAACAGATATTTTAGGTGATTCGGCAAAGAAGTTCCCTTCATCAAAGCGATCAAAATATTTTAAATAGGCAAAATTATCTGGATAAATAGGTGTTATATCTATTGCGGAAGATTTCTTTTGTTTTGATTTAAGTTTTTTGATTACGTCTCGATCGCATAACTCATTAAGAATTGTTTGAGATACTATTTGTACCCCTTCTGGTCTACTATAGTGAGCATGATCCTTCTCACTATATAAGGACTTAACAAAATCTAATTTTCCATCTTTACTTAATACCTTAGTCAAGTTGATTACAGGCAAATTATATTGATCGCCAATAAACTCGTATAATTCAGATAAGTGGCAATAATTGTTGTAATAATTTTCTAAATTTATGCCAAAAATAAGGATTATAATTTGGCAATTGGGATTAGAACTTTTGACTTTACTGATAAATCCTTCTAAAGATTTACCCGCTAAATCTAGAGAATACTGGTCTATCTCGATAGCATGACGATCGTTAACGCAATATTCAAAAAATATAATATCGCTCTTAGCTGCAATATTATGCCGTTCTTGCTGCATGACTCCATAAAGATTAGGAACGCCACCCAAAGAATAGTACTTTAAAGAGGTATCTTGGGAAACTGCTTCTCTTAGATAGTTATCCAAATATTTGGCATAACCTCTTCTCATTACAGAGTTAGAACCACCAACAATAGAAATCTTTAAAACTGATTTTTTATCAATACCCAAAAACTTTTTAACGAACATTTATTAAAGTTTTACTAAAATAAATAAACACCATTTCGCTACAAATATACCATTATGCTCGGACGAAATATAATTAACGAGCTTTATAAAAACAGTTTTAAGTCATGCCAATTTTTGTCAAAATAGAAAAAGGAATAGTCAACAAAAACACTTTCGATCGCTTTGTCAGCGAGCATAAAAAATATGTCCGTCAATTAATTGAGCAAGGACATCAGGCAAGAACAGGTTACTGGGGAGAATTGGGCGGGGGAATGCTAATTTTTACGGCAAATTCACTAGAAGAAGCAAAAGATATTGTGGCACAAGATCCCCTAATCATCAACAATTGCGTGATTTATGAGCTGCATGAGTGGTGTATCGTCGTTGAATAGAGTCTTATCTGGTTGGGTAATTTAAATGATTAATAATCCTCTAAGTATTGCACCAATGATGGATCGTACAGATCGTCATTATCGTTACTTTATGCGACAAATTAGTCGCCATACTTTATTGTATACAGAAATGATTACTAGTCAGGCAATCATTTATGGCGATCGCCCTAAGCTACTAGACTTTTCGACGGTTGAGAAACCTTTAGTTTTGCAGCTAGGTGGAGATAACGCTAGTATGTTGGCTGAATGTGCCAAGATTGGAGAAAATTGGGGTTATGATGCCATAAATTTAAACATTGGCTGTCCGAGTCCCAGGGTGCAAAGCGGTAATTTTGGTGCTTGTTTGATGACACAACCAGAATTAGTGGCTACTGCAATTAAAGCCATGACTCAGGCGGTAGATATACCAGTGACGGTAAAACATCGTATTGGAGTGGATGAATGCGATCGCTATGAAGACATGGTAAACTTTGTTCGTATCGTTGCTGATGCTGGCTGTACGAACTTTTCCGTTCACGCCCGAAAAGCTTGGCTACAGGGATTGAGTCCCAAAGAAAACCGTAATGTACCGACCTTACGTTATGAAGATGTCTATCGTCTCAAGCAGGATTTTCCGCACCTATTTATTGAAATAAACGGCGGTATTACCAATATTTCCCAAGTAAAAGACCATCTTAAATCCGTTGATGGTGTTATGGTTGGAAGGGCTGCTTACGATCGCCCTTATATTTTTGCTAATGTAGATCGGGATATATATGGTGATGATGTTGCACCCAAAACTCGCAATCAGATAGTAGAAGAAATGTTGCCGTATATCGAGCATTGGGTGAGTAAAGGTACAAGACTAAATTCCATTAGTCGTCATATGCTACAGCTATTTGCCGAACAACCAGGAACAAAAGCCTGGAAGCGTTATATTAGTCAAAATGCCCATCTTCAAGGTGCAGATGCCATGACTATCAGTAAGGCTTTGGCGGAAGTTA
>CAWCWY010000025.1:0-563611 GCA_963799375.1 uncultured cyanobacterium | reverse complement strand
TATTCACTACTTGCATACCAATATTGAAAATTGGATCGTATTAATTTATCAATTGGTGGGCAATAAGCTATTCCTAAAATGTAAATTTGCTCTGGTTATTTTTCGCCCACCCTACAAGGCTACAAGACGATCTCTCTTCTGAGGAATTGAAAGCGCGATATTGAGACAAATTTATCTTTAACCCTTTCCCTTTTCCCTTTAACCCATCCTAACAAGTCAATTTTGTAAGTCATTGAAATCACCCTGGTTTGGTATCGCACAACCAGCTAAGATCGAAGTAATAGCAAAATATTTTTAAATTTAAAATAAACAACTTCTATCAACTGTGGTCAACCAAGCTCTAACCATTCAAGTCCAAGATATTCTCGACCTAGCATTAGCAGGAAAAGATATTTCAGTTCGTCAAGGAATTCAGCTAATCGAGCAAACTGAACCCCAAATTCGTCAGGCGATCGCACAAACCGCTGATAATTTACGCCAAAAACAGGTTGGCGATACGGTGAGTTACGTAATTAATCGTAATATTAACTTTACTAATATTTGCGAGCAGCACTGTAGTTTTTGTGCTTTTCGTCGTGACGCGAATGAAGCTGGCTCTTTCTGGCTCGATAGCCGAGAGATAATTGCTAAAGCAGAGGAAGCTATTAGTATTGGCGCGACAGAAATATGTATGCAGGGTGGTTTAAATCCCCAAGCAAAACTAAACGGCACGTCCTTAGACTACTATCTCAATTTAATTACAGAAATTAGATCGAATTTTCCTGACTTACATCTTCACGCTTTTTCTCCGCAAGAAATTCAGTTTATCGCCAGAGAAGATAATATTAGCTATGAAAAGGTATTATTAGCTTTAAAAGCTGCGGGTTTGGGTTCGATGCCAGGCACAGCAGCCGAGATTCTAGACGATCGCGTTAGAAAAATTATTTGCCCTGAGAAAATAAATACTGCCACTTGGTTAGAAATTATCAGCCTCGCTCATCAGCTTGGTATACCGACAACCAGCACCATGCTTTCAGGTCATGTAGAGACAGCACGACAGCAAATAGAACACTTAGATAAATTGCGATCGCTCCAGCAGACTGCTATTAGCAATAATTATCCTGCTAACATTACTGAATTTATCATTTTACCTTTTGTTGGGCAAGAAGCTCCCGCTCCAATTCGCCATCGTGTCGGTAGAGATCAGCCAGAAGTGTCGGAGGTGTTACACTTAACCGCCGTCGCTCGAATTTTCTTGGGAAACTGGATTGTCAATCATCAACCAAGCTGGGTAAAAATTGGCTTAGAAGGGGCTAAAGGAGCGTTGGAATGTGGCTGCAACGATTTGGGTGGAACACTGATGGAAGAACACATTACTACTATGGCAGGGGCGCAGGGAGGTACGTGCATGGAAGTAGCGACCTTAAAGGGTGCGATCGCTTCATTGAATCGTCCTTACCGACAAAGAGGTACGACATATCAATATTTATAGTTAGGAATCTAAATTTTAATTAGATATCCTCGAAATTGGACAATAATAAGGATTTTATGTATAGCTAGACATCTCATATATTTCAAGGTTAGTTTAAGATTGTTTCTGAAATAGTCAATAGTTTTATCTGAAAATGAGAATATTAGTAACTGGCGGGGCTGGCTTTATCGGCTCACATCTCATCGATCGCCTGATGAAACAGGATCATGACGTAATTTGTCTGGATAATTTTTTTACTGGACATAAGCGCAACATTAGTCATTGGATGGATAATCCTTATTTTGAACTCATTCGACACGACATCACCGAGCCAATTCGTTTAGAGGTCGATCAGATTTACCATCTAGCTTGTCCTGCTTCTCCAGTTCACTATCAATATAATCCTGTAAAAACCATCAAAACCAACGTGATGGGAACATTAAATATGTTGGGGTTAGCCAAGCGGGTAAAAGCCAGATTTTTACTCGCCTCTACTTCAGAAGTATATGGAGATCCTGACGTACATCCTCAGCCAGAAGAATATCGTGGTAACGTTAACTGCATCGGTATTCGTAGCTGCTATGACGAGGGAAAAAGAGTCGCCGAGACTTTAGCTTTTGACTATCATCGACAAAATAACGTCGATATTCGGGTGATGCGGATTTTTAATACCTATGGTCCGAGAATGTTTGAAAACGATGGTCGCGTAGTCAGCAACTTTATCGTTCAAGCATTAAAGGGCATACCTCTAACAGTTTATGGTGATGGTTCGCAAACTCGTAGCTTTTGCTATGTCTCCGATTTGGTTGAAGGAATGATGCGTTTGATGAACGGTGAGCATATTGGACCAATTAATATCGGTAATCCTGGAGAATATACTATCTTGCAGCTAGCCCAAACAATACAGAAGATGGTCAATCCTGATGCTGAGTTAACTTTTAAGCCTTTACCTCAAGACGATCCTCTCCAAAGACAGCCTGATATCACCAAAGCTAAAAATCTGTTAGGTTGGGAACCTACCATCAATCTCGAAGAGGGATTGAAGCTAACTATTGATGATTTTCGTTCTCGTATAGAAGCTGCAAAATAAATAGTGAAGCACAATAAGGTATTGTTTGTTGATGTGTCTCGAACACATTACATACAAAAAAAGAACAAAAAATATCAGAGGTTAGTTAATTTTATGCGTGTTTGCGTTATTGGTACTGGATATGTCGGTTTAGTTACTGGTGTTTGCTTATCTCATATCGGACACGATGTAATTTGTGTCGATAATAACGAAGAGAAAGTTAAGCTCATGCAGGCGGGGCAATCACCTATTTACGAGCCTGGTTTGTCTGAATTAATGAAGTCATCGGCCGAATCTGGCAAATTAGTATTTACTTCCGACTTGTCTCAAGGTGTATCACATGGAGAAATTTTATACATTGCGGTAGGAACTCCCCCTCTACCTACAGGTGAAAGCGACACTCGCTATGTCGAAGCTGTAGCCCGTGGCATCGGGACTCATCTAAAAGATGAGTATAAAGTAATTGTCAACAAATCCACCGTTCCTATTGGTTCTGGCGACTGGGTCAGAATGATTGTTTTCGACGGGAACAAAGAATCTGGTAGCACCATCGAACCTAGTCTTTGATGTAGTCAGCAATCCCGAATTTTTGCGAGAAGGTTCGGCAGTATACGATACATTTAACCCCGATCGCATTGTTTTAGGTGGCAATAGCGAAAAAGCGATCTCCATGATGCAAGAGCTTTACAAGCCTCTGGTTAAACGAGAGTTTGCCGAAGATAAATCTCTTCCTCCCGTACCTGTAGTAGTTACGGATCTGAGTTCGGCAGAAATGATTAAGTATGCTGCTAATTCTTTTCTCGCTACCAAAATTAGCTTTATCAACGAAGTAGCCAACATTTGCGATCGCGTTGGTGCAGACGTAACTCAGGTAGCCAAAGGAATCGGTTTAGACTCTCGTATTGGCAACAAGTTCTTGAGTGCGGGAATTGGTTGGGGTGGCTCTTGCTTCCCCAAAGATGTTTCTGCTTTGGTACATACTGCCGATGACTATAATTATGAGTCTGAACTATTAAAAGCAGCGATTAACGTCAATCAGCGTCAGCGTCTACTAGTTTTAGAAAAGCTGCAAAACGAACTAAAAATTCTTAAAGGTAAAACTGTCGGTTTATTAGGTTTGACTTTCAAACCCGATACCGATGATATGAGAGATGCCCCTGCTCTAGATCTAATCGAGCAGTTGAACCGTCTTGGTGCAAGAGTAAAAGCCTACGATCCTATCGTCTCCCAATCTGGTTTGAGCCACGGTCTATCTAACGTGATGATCGAACCTAGCGCGGAAATGTTGGCAGATAGTTGTGATGCTCTAGTATTGGTTACCGACTGGAAAGAATTTAGTAAGCTTGACTTTAAAAATGGCTAAGTTAATGAACAATCCTCTAATTATCGACGGGCGTAATTTCCTCGATCGCAAAGCAGTAGGAGCTGCTGGTATACGATATATCGGTATGGGAAGATAATTATTTTTCAATTAATTTCAGTCAGAAAAAGCAAGGTAGGAAACACTACCTTGCTTTTTTGCATTTATATTCAGAGAAAGTTTTATCTAATAAACCTTTCTTGTAGATCAATATCCCCCTGGTTTAGCCAAACTTTCAAATTTAGTTAATTCGGCATTAAACAATAACTTGATTGTCCCCACTGGACCATTACGATGTTTAACAATACTTACCTCTGTAATACCCCTATCGGGAGTATCAGGATTATAGTACTCATCACGATATATCATCATTACTAGATCCGCATCTTGTTCGATTGAATTGTGAACCACAATGTCGTTGGCAATAAAATTATGATGAACAGGAACAGTAAGATCGTAAACTTCAGTCTCACCTTCGGCTTTAATAGAAGTGATTTTATCCCAATATAAATCGCTGTCAGCTAAATTTTTAATATCTTTAGATCTGACTACTGTAGCTAATTTACTGGCCCTCTCCCGACTGAGATTTTGTTTATAAAGGCTAGTACCAGAGTATTTATTTCCTAATTCAAACTGCATTTGGCGAGTGGTCATTTTGTTTTGCTGCATAGAAGGTACAGCATATATTTTCCAAATATCACGAGGAATAATATCTCGATTAGTATTAGTGGATATTTGCTCAAAGTGATGAGATATCTTAACTAATTCTTGGGTTTTGTACTCGCCAAGTGTTCCCACTAATTCAATGAATTTTGCGATATCTGGTTTCCCACTAATAGTCACATAATATTGATCTTTTCCTTTTCCTATTTGAGGATGTAAAGATAAACGAGCGTTGATTTCTAATCGAATAAGAAGAGATTGAACATCACGTGCTAATCTTTCACTGCTACTAGAATAATAGATAGTAGGAATTGTTTTTTTTCCATTCACTAACTTAATACAGCCATCTGTAACCCACAAATGGCGCAAAAATATAGCAATTGATTCTTTCGATTGTTGAAAAACTATTTCAGGAATGAACTTTTGGTGAGAACGCAAACCGAAAATTCCTAATTCTTCTAGCCATCTTGTTATGGGATTTTTGACATTGTGAGTTAGATGATAGTTAGCAGGTAAATAAACTTGATACCAATTGCGTTCTGGATTGACTCTGGGCTTTAGGTCGTCACCAAATATTTCTTTTGCCAGAAGCGCAACAAAATCTGCCAAATCCTTTTCTCTTGTGGTGTATTGAATGGCATGACGAGGCAAAGTACAACCATCTCCAATCAAATGACCTAATAAAGCCAATTCTGCTTGATTGATAGTAGGCGAAAAATGGCTGGGTATTGTTCGAGGAATAGCTAGATAATCACCTTCAACTAATTCATCCAATCTTTTCCAGCCATGAATTGTCAAAAACTTATGATTAGCTGTGGCGCAAATTTTACGTCCTAAAGCAGTTTGCAAGCTGAAGGCAGATTTAACTCCTGTCGCAAAAGCATTACTAACTAAGGCTGGTTCAATTTTTTGAGTAGTTTGATTTAATGCCCAAACTTTGAAACCCGATCTTCCAACCAAATTTTTAATTGGTACTCTAGATCCATTATCTGCCATCGTAATTAAGCTATCACCAGATAAACAACCAGACTCTCTCAAATCAGACAGCATTGGACGTTTGTTAGTTCGCTGTTCTACTCCACGACTCAACTGAGACAACGCCACAATAGGCACATTCAATTCTCTGGCTAAACCTTTTAAACTCCTCGTCATTTTTGATAGCTGCTGTACGCGGTTATCATTGTCTCCCCCTTCCATCAACTGTAGATAGTCAATCATGACCAAACCCAAAGGATCTTTTGTCTGTGCTTGGAGACGACGTACTTGCGATCGCATTTGCATTACCGTTAAGTTAGCAGTATCGTCGATATAGATGGGCAACTCTGATAAACTTTCTACCCCACCAATCAACTGTTCAAACTCATTTTGAGCTATCCTACCCGATCGCAATCTATTACTTGGAATTCGTGCTTCACTCGATAATAGTCTTTGGGTCAATTGTTCCCGCGACATCTCCAGGCTGAATACTGCCACAGGCAATTTGGAATCCTTGGCAATATTGGAAGCAACACAAAGAGAGAAAGCCGTATTATGAACACAGATATCGTTAGCTACAAAATTGTGAGTTTCAGGAATAGTCAAGTCATAAACCTGCTGTTGCCCCACGTACTCAATGCTGACAATTTCATCCCAGTAAATTTCGCTAGTTGCCAAGTTCTGTAGAGGAACATCATCTAAAGCATAAGCTAGATTAAATAGCCTTTCTCTAGATAAAGCTCGTTTACCTACGTGAATATTGCTATATCCTTTGATATTCGCTTTTTTTGCCACAGATATCCAAGATTCTTTACCCCTCTTTCGGTTCAATTCATGCCATATTTCGATTGGAATTAAATCTTTGTTAGTTCGATATTTTCTTTTAGATATTGCTTGACGAACATTTTCCACTGCCTCTTCTTTACCAAAAATACCAATGTCATCAATAAAATTCTTAATAGATTTGGCATCGGTAATATCCAACTGCCAGACTTGCTTGCGAGCCAGCGCGTTGTGGGGGTTCCCAAGGCAGCGCGTTGCGGAGGTTCCCTCCGTTGTAGCGACTGCCGTCCCATTGCCATTGTCATTATGCAGCTTGTCTGTGCACGGTTTAGCCGTGTAGCGACTGGCGAGGGTGCGATCGCCCTTATACTTAACAGAACGATTCTTTAGAGTTGCAATTACACTAAATCTCAACAGCAAGTGTTGTATCTGTCTGGCTAGTTTTTCGCTGACAGTAGCATAGCCCAACTGAGATTGCCCGCTACTTAATACTGTCGCCCAACCATCTGTAGCAAACAAACGATTGAGAAACAAAGCAATTAAATGAGGCTGTAAAGTAAATATAAGTTGAGGAATACTTTTATTGTGAGCATTCTTTCCCCATAAACCTAATTTTTGCAACCACAATCTCAGACTATTAGGGCTACTTTTGGCGATTGTTTTTATTCCATCAGGTACAATATTTTCAGGTTTGACTCCCAATAGATTACACAATCGAATAAATGTACTTTCATTGGGTACACAATCACCTTTAAGCCAAAATTTGACTAGAGAAGAACTAATTTCTAGTGATGAGGCTATTTTGTTCAAAGAAATATTTTGCTTATTGATTATCTGCTGCAAATTTTGAGCAAATATCTGGCGATTGTGATCGACAAAAGCCTTATTTTTACTAACTCTTATAGATGTTGTTCTCCTGCCTTGATAATCGTTTTCTAAACAACTAAGCCCAGGAAAAGCCGAAACAGCATTAATAAAATCATCTCGCAGTCTTGAATTACTATTAGTAAATTCAGGACAAGTTTTGGTTAAACAGCCATCGCCAATTAAATATCCTAGTAATTTGACTTTAGCTTCTGAAATTATTTCATTACCAAATGCTTTTATTTGTCGGGGAACAGCAATTTTATTGCCTACTTGTAATAGTCCTAAGCTACGCCATCCTTGAATAGTCAAGAAAGGATGAGTGATGGTAGTTTCGATTTTTCTACCTAGACGAGTTGTTACCCTGTAAATAGGTTTAATACCATCATCGACGAATGCTGACGGCATTCTCCAAGAAAATTGCCAATTAGGTTGCAGAGTTAAAAGGGAATCTTTGCCACGATGGTAAATTTCTTCAATAGTTCTAATACTTCCATCCTGACAAACTAATTCGGAACTAGCTGCTAAACATTTTCCCATTGACGGTCTTCCAGCGATAATAATTAAGTCAGAACGACTAAAACCGCTAGTCATGGCATCCAAATCGTAGTATCCCGTAGGAACTCCAGGTAAAGCCGTATCCTGATGAAGTTCTTCGATGGTATTAAACGTATTGACCAAAGTTTCCGCAATAGGGACTAAACCTTCTTGGGGACGTTCTTGAGTCAGACGAAAGATCTTTTGTTCGGCAGAATCTAAGACTGTTTCTAATTCCGTAGCGTTATCATAACCAAGATCGACAATTTCATGTCCCGAAGTGATTAGCTGACGACGGATATATTTCTCCATTATCAGATTGGCATAGCGGTCGATGTTAACCGCTGACACAGTACGGTTGAGCAACTGTGCCAATTTAGCTGTACCGCCTACCTGTTCTAGTAAATCGCGATCGCTCAAATACGTACTAATAGAAATAAAATCTGTAGGCTTACCTTTGCTATTGAGGCTCAATGCTGCATGATATATTTCTTGATGAGCCTTAACATAAAAAGCATTTTTGACTACTAGTTCTGCTACCCTGGTAATCGCTTCTGGGTCAAACAGGATACCTCCCAAGATTGCTTCTTCTGCATCAATGCTAGCTGGAGGTAAGTTATTTATTTCTGCCATTAATTGCCTTGGATTCTTACAAAACAACTATAGAACAAATATCCTACTTTACAGTTTGATTTTACAGAAATTTAGTAATTTCAAGTTTGGCAAAAGCGATCGCCTTGACTAATTTATTTGCTCGATCGAAAATATTGTTTTATTATAAAACGAACGCTCGATATAATAAAATGCCAAAAATAGTAGATGCCCAGCAGTATCGACAAGAACTTCTCAGTAAATGCTTCGATCTATTTGCAGAGAAAGGTTATGCCAATGTGACTACTAGACAAATCGCCAAGGAGTTGGAAGTGTCAACAGGTACTTTGTATCACTACTTCCCGAACAAACAGGTGTTGTTTGAACAATTAGCAGAACAAGTTTGTTTCCAAGACATAGAGATCATCGATCGAGTTGACAAAAATCAAACTATTCCCCAACGGATAGCTGCTTTAGGTCAACTACTAATTGAAAATCAGGAGTATGTGGTCAAACAAGCTGTAATTTGGCTTGATTTTCGTCAACATTGTTCGGCAGATATTAACGATAATTTGCTATTTGAACAGATTGATTCTCGTTATGAGCAAGCCATCTCTAAATTACTCGATCTCGACGATCCTAAGCTAGCAAGTTTTATTTGGACTTTAGTTGATGGGATTTCAATTAATCAGATTGATAATTCAGGTTTTGTGGCTCAAATTGAATTACTTACCCAAATGTTGATCGCTTATTTTGAAAAACATATTTTGACATAACAAAAAAAAGCAAATATTTTTCTGCTTTTTTATAACGAGCGTCCGATTAACAATATTCAGGAAAAATTAAATGTTAGATGTCACTAAACTAGGAAACTCAATTGAAGAGATAGATTTTGTTATTTTGATTGTATTAATACTGGTTGAAATAGTAATAGATGTCTTTAAAGGTAATCGACGTAGCTATCGAGATTCAATCGCTAATATCGCGATCGCAATTGTATATGTATTTACTAGTACAGCAGCAGTTTATTTAATTGCTTTTACAGGCTTGACTTTTTTCAGTCAGTTTAGTTTGATGCAAATTACAACGAATAGCTGGACGTTAATTTTAGCTATTGCGATCGCCGATTTTATTTATTATTGGGAACATCGAGTTGAACATCGAATTCGCTTTTTCTGGGCATATCACAGCGTTCATCATAGTTCGACGGAAAATATTAAGACTAATAATCCGATTAAGATAAATGAGATCGAATATCAGCGTATAGCTAAATACATGATCAAATCAAAAAGCTTTAAAGACATTTGGATGAGCATTTTTGGTTCTCCCGATCGACCCAATAGGAGAATAAAAAAATATTAATAATCTATTTTTTGAAGTACAGCGATCGCTTTTTATTTCCTTGTTCCTTATTCCTTAAATTACGCTTCAATAACGACTTTACCCACTGGGCGGGCGACGCAGGTGTAGATAAAACCATCTTCGCAACTGATATCATTGTCGTAAATAACTTCACCCTCAATTTTTCTAAGTTTACAAGCTTCACAAGCACCAACACGGCAACCAAAGGGTAAGTCTGCGCCTTCGGCTTCGGCTACGCTCAAAATAGGTTCTTTTCCATCACAAGCAATTTCTTGACCAGATTTCGATAGAACTATCACGGAATTAAACGAGGGTGTTGGGTTTACTGGTGGTGATGATTCGGGTGCTGCTTCTGGGATCGGATCGGAAGGAAACAACGAAGTTGGAGCAACTGTGGGAATTACAGTTGGAGGTGGTGCGGGTTCAGGAGAAAATATTGAAGTAGGGGAAATCACAGGCGTTTCAGCAGACGGAGGTTTAGGTGTGGATTCAGGAGAAAATATTGAAGTAGGAGAAACCACAGGCGTTTCAGCAGACGGTGGCTTAGATGCAGATTTGGGTGTAGGAGTAGATGGAGGTTGAAAAACGGATGTACGATCGCCTGATGGAACTGTCGGAGTTGCTGGCTTTTTCTTCTTTGCTCCACTAAAGCTTTCTTCGTAATAATTTTCCATTGGAAAATCAATCTTCTCGAGCAATTTTTTAGTTGCTTCGGTGAAAGAATTAGGACCACACACATATACGGTACGATCTTTATAGTCAGAAGCGATCGCAGGTAATATAGTTTCATCGATCCTACCTGTGTATCCATACCAGGGTTGACCAGGTGCAGGATCGGTTACGGTAATTGCCAGCTTAAACTTGGGATAGCGAGCTGCCATCATTTCCAGCTCTTGGCGAAAAATAATATCTTCTGGGCTACCCGCGCTGTGGAGAAAAACAATATCAACATTAGATATAGTGTCGCAGATCCAACGAGACATAGACATCATTGGAGTAATGCCGATACCTGCCGAAATCAGGAGTAACTTGTTAGAAGGATTAGCAAAATTAGTGAATTTGCCCATAGGCGCGTTAATTTCGATTTCACTACCGACTTTTAAGTTATCGTGTAGCCAGTTACTCGCAAATTCTGGAGGCGAGCTAGGTCGATCGACAGGCTTAGGAATTCGTTTAACAGTAACTTCTATACTGTGGGGGCGAGAAGGAGTAGAAGAGATAGAGTAAGGGTGTTTAACACTCTTGCCGTTTATATCTAAATTTAGGGTGATAAATTGCCCTGGCTGGTAATTAAATTTGACAGGAGGCTCAGTCACGAAGGTAAATGTTTTGACATCAGTAGTTTCATCAATGATTTGCACACATTTGGCTTGTTTTGTTCCTTTAGTCCAAGTTTCTAAGGTTGTCACATCGACTGTAGCTAAAGGCATATACTGTCTGGGAGTCATCGGCTGTGGCGGTGCAGCAACTTCCATTTTCGCGATCGCTTTTACCCAGAGTAAATGATTGCCCAAGGCGATCGTATCAGACGGTTTTAGAAGATATTCTCGATCGGGTTGGGCATTTATATTATTAACTTTTGAACCGTTTTTACTACCCAAATCAGTGTAGTAGTATTTGCCATCGCGGTAAGCAATTTTGCCATGAATACGGCTAGCCAAAGAGTCGACTAATGCGATACAACAGATATCTTCTCTACCTAAAAAACATTCTTGATTTGGTTGCTTTTGTGGAGCAATCAAAATCGATTTGGTTTCTTGAGGTTTTCTAGTATCAATAATTATAATTTCGGGCATTTATTGTTCTCCCTATATAAAACGCTTAATATAAATTGGCTTCGTTCACAGTAGTTAGCTGTTAGCCGTCACGCGAAAAATATAAAACTTAAATTTCTCATCGCTTTTTTATAGCTTTCAGTTCTTAATACATATAAGTCCAGATTATTTAAATTTTACTATGGACTATTTGGTAAATTTGTTTGGTATTTTCTGGTATTGGTTTAAAAAGATAATGAGTTGATATAGGAACAAAGGATTTATCTGTATTGTTCTGGGCAAGATAAGTTAGCATTGAGCTTTTCCTCTAGAAAATACTCAAGATTTGAAAATATGAGAGTTATTGGTTTGATGAGTGGCACTTCAGTCGATGGAATTGATGCTGCTTTGGTAGAAGTTAGTGGCAAAGAAACAGATCTTCAGGTGAACTTGTTGTCAGGTGAAACTTTTGCTTATCCTCAAGAGCTAAGAAACAAAATATTAGCTGTCTGTGGTGGTCAAGCAATTTCGATGCTGGAATTGGCGATGCTAGATGATGCGATCGCTTTTCAGTTTGCCCAAGCTGCTCAAAAAATTCAAGCGAACCATTCTCCAGCAGATTTGATTGGCTCTCATGGTCAGACTGTTTATCATCGACCACCGTCCCAAGGTCAATTAGGCTATAGCCTACAGCTTGGACGGGGAGATTTAATTGCTAACTTAACCAATCTTAAAACCGTTAGCGACTTTCGCGTGGCAGATATTGCTTTAGGAGGAGAAGGTGCGCCGTTGGTTCCCAAAATCGATGCCTGCTTGTTAGCTCATCCTACTAAAACTAGAGCAATTCAAAACATTGGTGGTATTGGTAATGTGGCATATTTACCTCCGACTCAAATTTCTAATTGGGAACAACAGGTTTGTGGCTGGGATACAGGACCAGGAAATGCTCTTTTAGACTTAGCTATAACTCGTTTGAGTAATGGAACTCAAACCTACGATCTCAATGGTCAATTGGCTTCTCAGGGTAGCCCAGATTTCGCTTTAGTAGATCGATGGCTAAAACAAGACTTCTTTCGCGCATCTCCACCCAAATCTACAGGGAGAGAATTATTTAGCGCAGACTATTTAGATAAATGCTGGCAAGATATGGAGCAAGAGAACTTAAACAATAGCGATCGCCTTGCTACCCTAACAGAATTGACCATAGCCTCTATTGTTGATAGCTATCAGCGATTTTTGCCCCATATGCCCGATGAAATTTTGCTTTGTGGTGGTGGTAGTAAAAATCTGTATCTGAGACAACGCCTGCAAGCTGAGTTAACATCGACACAGATTATGACAACGGATGAAGTAGGAATTGATGGCAATTTTAAAGAAGCGATCGCTTTTGCTGTTCTAGCTTATTGGAGAGTTAATTCTATTCCTGGCAATCTGCCTCAAGTCACAGGAGCAAGCAAACCAGCATTACTGGGTAAAATCTCTTGCAACTAAAGCTAGATAAAAACCCTAGCTGATAGTGTTTTTTCCACAAATTCTAAATTATGAGGATAAAGTTATGGCTCATAGTTTCCTACTAGAATCAAGCTTTTGGAATGTAACAGGTCATTGGCTCAAACCAAATTTAGCACCAATTCCTTTAGAAGGAACTATTCAAACTGCTTGGAAAAGAGAAAACTGGTTCAAAATAACGACTAACTTGACTTGTAATGACGAAAAAGCAACTAAAATCGTTTCTCAATGTCGAGGCAATTTAAATTATAAAGAAAAATATTATACTTATGTTTCTCAACACAGCCTTTTGGGGAATATTGAAGGAGAGGGTAGACTCGGATTTCAATCGATCGTTCAATATTACTGGTTTATTGGAACTACCTCCCATCAAAAAGGACTAGATACTTTTTATTACGCAGATAGCAATACTTATCATCTAACTAGCAGTATTTTGGAAGGTCATAATGTCAAATATACGATTGAAGCCGTCTTGAAACGCTAACTAGGTCTAATCAATCTCAGTATTGATTTTAACGAGCGACCCCGCGTTATCCGAAGGTGTATCCTTTAGGGCGCCCAAGGGCGCAAGACAAAGGTGTACCCCACCGCATGTACGCGCGAGTCAACCTAAATCAGTTACCAAATTATGAACAAAGATACTTATTTCGGTCGTACACTAGCCAATCGCTATCAACTATGTGACTTAGTTGGCGAAGGTGCTATGGGTAGAGTTTATCGAGCCAAAGACACCGTATTGGGTGGCGTGACTGTGGCAGTTAAATTTTTGTCTCAAGCTTTACTCAATGACAATATGCGCGAGCGTTTTGAGCGAGAAGCAACAATATCTGCTCTTTTGGGCGAAAAGAGTATTCACGTAGTTAGAGTAAAAGACTATGGAGTAGACGAACATAATTCTCCTTTCTATGTGATGGAATTTCTTTCGGGAGACAGCATCAATGAGCTAATTGCCTATCAACCCCTTCCCTTAAAAAGATTTCTTACCCTGACTCGTCACGTATGTCTTGGTTTAGAATCTGCCCATCAGGGTATTTACTTCAATGGCGAACTTTCCCATATTATTCATCGAGATATCAAGCCTAGTAATATTATTGTTATTCAAGATCCAACTTTAGGTGAAGCAGCGAAAATACTTGACTTTGGTATTGCTAAGTTAATCCAAGCCAGCGCAAATCAAACCCAGTCTTTTATGGGTACACTGGCATACTGTTCTCCCGAACAAATGGAGGGTAAAGAGCTAGACCATCGTTCTGATATCTATAGTTTGGGTGTCATGATGTATGAAATGCTAACAATGGATATGCCCTTATTGCCTCAAAACTCTTCATTTGGTGGTTGGTATCAAGCACATCATAATTTTAAGCCTGAGCCATTTTGTGACAGGTTGGGTTTGCCATCAGGATTACAAGATTTGGTATTTGGCTGTCTAGCAAAAGAAAGAAAAGATTGACCCCAAAGTGCGCGAGAAATTTTAGATATTTTAGAAGGATTTGAGTCATCACCGAAAAGCTATCCAACCAATCCTCCTCAACAGAATTATGCGCCAAAAGAGAAGCTGGGATTACAAGAGAACACGATCGAGTTTCAAAAGCCTTTTGAAGATAAAACAATCAATGCAGCATATTCAACCACAGATATCTGTTTACAAACTCCTTGGCCAGCAGACAAGCCATTACGTAAGATTGTTTTTCCCCAACTGATAGATAGTCCCGCTGGAGAAGCACCTGTTCTCTGTGTCATGTTAGACCAAGAAGGTCTTGAAAATAGAATATCTAGTACTCGCTACAATCAATTTTTATATTTAAATCATCCTCATCCTACTCTTCTTTGGGTTACTTTGCTTTACAATTACGACCATGGTGCTAAATGGCTTCCTTGCTATTTAGATTTAAAATCCAATAAAGGTCAGCAAATTACTCGTGCTTTAGCTCAAGAAAACAAGTATCGTATTTTATTGTATGCTTTAGACGAACCCCAACAGTGTCAGCATATTTTGACTTCAACAATAAGCGATCGCTATTGCAAAATGCTAGGTCAGTGGGCGAATATCAGTGAAGTCACCAGAAGCGTTGGTGATTTGAAAATGGCGAAACATATTTTGAAACAGGAATTAGAAAAACAGAAGGATAAAATTCTAACCAAAGTGAAAAAGTCTAATTTGACTGATGTTAATGCAGGAAGGTAATTATCAATAATCAACAGGAAAGTTTCAAGGTGGGCGATCGCGTTAAGATTATAGCTCTACCTGAATATATTAAAACAGCAGAACCCATGCCGATGTTGCGTCCTCCTAGTTTGCTAACGGTGGGAGAACTCGGGACTATTCTAGATCGTCGTCCTGGGGGATATTATGGTATACGTTTTACTCAGGGAGCTTTTTTGCTAGAAAGCCAGTATATAGAAATGATTGATAATTAACAATTAATCATCAATAATGAAAGATCCAGTTAAATATCTTAATTCCTCCTATGGAAGTATCCGAAATAAAACGCACGATTGAAACGATATCTCTACACCTGGGTAAAGCTCAGGAATATCTTTGACCCACCAGCCTTAACTGCGAAAATACAGGATTTGGAGCAAAGAGCAGCACAGCCAGAATTTTGGGACGATCAGTCTACTGCACAAACGGTTTTACAGGAATTAAACGATCTAAAGTCAAATTTAGAGCAGTATCAAGGTTGGGAAAGTACTCTAGAAGATGCCAAAGCGATCGTTGAATTACTAGAATTAGAATCGGATGAAGGATTAGCTACAGAAGCTCAAACTAGCCTACAGCAATTAGAAAAAGAGCTTGAGCTATGGGATTTACAACAGCTATTATCTGGTACTTATGATACCAAAGGAGCTATTTTAACTATTAATGCTGGTGCAGGCGGTACGGATGCTCAAGATTGGGCAGAAATGCTGTTGCGGATGTATACTCGCTGGAGCGAAAAAGAGGGCTATAAAGTCCGTTTAGCAGAGTCTTCAGCGGGGGATGAAGCAGGAATCAAATCTGCTACTTTAGAAATCGAGGGGCGTTATGCCTACGGTTATTTAAAAGGGGAAAAAGGCACTCATCGGCTAGTTAGAATTTCTCCTTTTAATGCTAATGGAAAACGTCAAACTAGTTTTGCAGGGGTGGAGATTATGCCCAACCTGGGAGATGAGGAATTGAATTTAGAAATTCCCGACAAAGATTTGGAAATTAAAACTTCTCGCTCTGGTGGTGCAGGGGGGCAAAACGTCAACAAAGTGGAAACAGCAGTTCAAATCGTCCATTTACCCACTAAGATAGCTGTACGCTGTACGGAAGAGCGATCGCAATTACAAAATAAAGAAAGGGCAATGGCTCTTTTAAAAGCTAAATTGCTAATTATTGCTGAAGAACAAAGAGCAAAAGAAATCGCGGAAATTCGTGGTGACATGGTAGAAGCTGCTTGGGGTAATCAAATTCGTAACTATGTTTTTCATCCCTACCAAATGGTCAAAGATTTACGGACAGAAGTGGAAACTACCGATGTAAATGGAGTCATGGATGGCGATCTCAATACTTTTGTTGAATCCTATTTACGCCAAGAAAACCAGTTGATTTAAATTTGTTGAACCATCGCGATCGAGATTACAGTTTTATTGCTTATGAGGAAAAGATACAGTGAAAAACCTAGTCTGGTTGCATCTATACTGTCATCATAAAGTACACTATCAAAAAGAAAACACAGAATGAGAGATGTTGCTTGAGCCGAGTGTGAAAGTTGCACGCTCGGTTCTGAGGGGGGAAGGGGACAGTAGTGTCCTTGCCCTACCCGACACTTAGGATAAATTATTATGGCTGAAACTTTAATGTTTAACGCTTTGAGAGAAGCGACAGACGAAGAAATGGCGAGAGATAAGACTGTCTTTGTCTTAGGTGAAGATGTCGGACATTATGGTGGTTCATATAAAGTCACCAAGGATCTGTATAAAAAATATGGAGATCTCCGTTTGTTAGATACTCCTATTGCAGAAAATAGCTTTTGTGGCATGGCTGTGGGAGCAGCTTTGACTGGTTTGCGCCCTGTGATTGAAGGGATGAACATGGGCTTTTTACTCTTAGCATTTAACCAAATTGCCAATAATGCAGGAATGTTGCGCTATACTTCTGGCGGTAATTATAAGATTCCAATGGTAATTCGCGGTCCTGGTGGTGTAGGTAGACAGCTAGGTGCAGAACACTCTCAAAGATTGGAAGCATACTTTCATGCTGTGCCAGGATTGAAGATTGTTGCTTGTTCAACGGCTCGTAATTCTAAGGGTTTGCTTAAAGCAGCTATCCGAGATGACAACCCCGTACTCTTTTTTGAACACGTCTTGCTTTATAACCATAAAGAAGATTTGCCCGATGATGAATACATCCTCCCTTTGGATAAAGCGGAAATGGTACGCCCAGGAAAAGATGTAACTATTCTGACTTATTCACGAATGCGTCACCACTGCACTCAGGCTTTAAAAGCGATCGAGAAACAAGGATACGATCCAGAGATTATCGATTTGATTTCTCTCAAGCCTTTTGATATGGAAACGATTGGCGAGTCTGTACGTAAAACTCACAAGGTGATTATCGTAGAAGAGTGTATGAAAACTGGTGGTATAGGTGCAGAGTTAGTTGCGTTGATTAACGAGCAGCTATTTGATGAATTAGACGCACCTGTATTGCGTTTATCTTCCCAAGATATTCCCACTCCCTACAACGGTAAACTGGAATACTTAACCATCGTGCAGCCAGAACAAATTGCCGAAGCAGTAGACAAAATGATGCAGGATAAAATTTAATTATTTGTGGCGTTAGTGATTTTGTGAAGTGTCCCCGCACAAGCCGTAATTAATGCAACTCCTCATGGTGATGTTGTATAACGGACGAAGTTAAAAAAGCTTAGAGCTTTAAACTCTAAGCTTTTTTAACCTTTTTAACCTTGTTCCTCAGCCTGACTAAATTTAATTTGTTTCTTAGGAATTAAAAATATTTTTAGAAGTATTTTTTAGTCAGTAAGGCTAACTTTTCCTTTGTTGCAGGAGGAATTTTGTCGGGAGGGGTAAGAATGGCAAACTTCAAAGCGGAATGGGCGATCGATTCTGGAGGGTTAGCGTTTAATCTTTTAACAGCTTCTTTAATTACTAATTGAGCATTAACGGCATTTTTCTGTAGATTACCGATAATCATTTCTACCGTAACGCTATCGTGGTCGGAATGCCAACAGTCATAGTCGGTAACTAATGCTAGGGTTGCATAGGCTATTTCTGCTTCTCTAGCTAGCTTTGCTTCGGTTAAGTTGGTCATACCGATGACTTTTGCACCCCAACTACGATAAAGATTAGATTCGGCTTTGGTAGAAAATGCAGGTCCTTCCATACAGATATAAGTGCCTCCACGATGCAGGCTGGATTCGGCTAAATCCAAGGAATCTACCGCATCTCCAACAACTTTGGCTAAATTGTTACAGATAGGATCGCCAAAGGCAATATGAGCCACTAATCCTTCTCCGAAAAATGTAGCAGCACGGTCTTTAGTGCGATCGATAAACTGATCTGGCACTACCATATCCAATGGTTTTGCTTCTTCTTGAAGAGAACCTACCGCAGAAGCAGAAATAATATATTCCACTCCTAGTTGCTTCATGGCGTGAATATTAGCTCTAAAGGGTAGTTCAGTTGGCAGAAGATGATGATTACGCCCGTGGCGGGCTAGGAAAGCGACTGTGGCATCTTCCAAGTTACCGACAATCAAAACATCTGAAGGATCGCCGAATGGAGTAGACAGTTTAATTTCTCGGACGTCTTTAAGAGCGTCCATTTTATATAAACCACTCCCGCCAATAATGCCAATTTTCGCTTCTACCATAAGTCTGCTAGATCTAATTTAGTTATGCTCGATTATTTTAGCCATATTTAGACGGTGGAAACTTTAGAAGTTTTGCTTAATTTAATTGCAAATAATGCGATCGCCTTTTCACGTTAAAATTTTGCTGATATGCTTCATTATTCCTAATTCCTTGTTCTCAGTCTTCTACCTCTGTTGCCAATATTAAAGGCATTATTTCTGTACCAGGAGAAAAGGTAGCATTTGCCTCTAGGCGATCGCGAATCAGTTTGGCAATCATCTGATTTAGGCGATACATTTCGGGACAAGTGTTGTAACGATACTTAACATCTATAATGCGCTGCTTTTTACGGACGATTAGGTTTGAATTCTTCTTTTTTTCTTCTATTTGTTTGCTGCGGTTACGCAAAAAGACATCGGGCTTTTCTGCGCGATTTTTTACATCAGGTAAAATCTCTGAAAGGTAGTTTCTCCAATATCCTCGATAGTTTTCGCTTTTAGGATTTTTATATAGCTTAAAACTATCCATACTTGGAATATAAAGAGCGTAAAAATCTTCTTCCTTGACTACCTTAAAACAACCCCAATCTTTTTCCTGTCGATTGAGCATAATATTGAGGGTTAATTCTAGAGAAGGTAAATCTGCAACGGAAGTAGGGTATTGTTGTTGACTATTCATATAACTTTAAAAGGATTGGAGTATTGCCAAGAAAACTAAGATATGCAAGGGTTCAATAGGGTCGATAATTTTATAGAATCTTTAAAGCGATCGACAAAATAATATAATCATGAATTTAAAAGAATTCCTAAACTTGAGTGCTGGTAGGTGGTTTAGTCAGCGTACCAACTATCTTGTTGGCGGAGAAGCAGACAATAGTAAAGCAGATATTACTATCGAACGTATCAACCCAGAAGATGCTAAAGCGGTTGAGTTATGTCAAAAGCATAATCTCGATCCTCAGTTGAGCCTGGGGGGTACGGTGCAAAGCTGGGACAACTCAGTAGATTGGGGAAAACCTAAGCAAGTAGGTTCGGCTACAGTAATTTTAGTTAGCAACCCCGATGATGATTCTACAGGAAAGTTGATTCGCCCCCAAGATAGTAAAGTTTGTGGGCATTACGTTCTTGGTGCAGATGAAGCTCTAACGTTGACTCTTAATACTGATGATATGCACGCTGAAGAAAGACAGTGGTTTGCGAGCGACAATTTCAAAATGCGTACTACTGTAGTCAAATTCAACGATGGTAAAAAACAAACTTCGTTTTACTCAGAAATCCGCAAAGCAGAGCCTAAAAAGGATGAATGAGGAACGAGGAATGAGGAAATGACAACATAACCCAGCAAGGTTATGTTAGTGGTTAGTAACTAGTAATCACATTACCTTCTCGATTGCAATTGACGGTAGACATCGCGGATATCTACGTTGTGATGAGCTAGTGCAACCAGAGTGTGATAGAACAAATCTGCCACTTCAGATGCGATCGCCTTACTATCGTCGTCTTTGCAAGCCATCACCACTTCGGCTGATTCTTCACCAATTTTTTTGAGAATTTTATTATCTCCTCCTGCAAATAGCTGACAAGTATAAGAAGTCTCATTAGGATTCTCTTGGCGATCGCGAATGACTCGATATACTTCTGATAGGGTATCTGCGGGGGGAGCTTTTTTAGTTTCGTCACAGAGATGGAAACAGCTACGTTCCCCCGTATGACAAGCAATATCGCCAATTTGTTCGATGGTAATCAATAGGGCATCGCTATCACAATCATAACGAAGCGATCGCACCTTTTGAATATGACCAGAAGTTGCTCCCTTATGCCACAATTCTTGACGGGATCTACTCCAATACCACGCTTCTTTTGTATTGATAGTTTTTTGCAGAGATTCTTGATTCATCCACGCCATCATTAATACTGTACCGTCAAGATAATCTTGAGCGATCGCAGGTACTAATCCTTGCTCGTTATAGCGAATCTTTTCTAGGGGAACAGTTAGATTACTGGTTTTGCTTGAAGACATTATTGTTTACTGAGTCGATCGCGAGTCAATCTTCTATTCTCACGCAAAAAAGTACAAATTCCAAGCTTGTATTTAATTATGCTCGCCTACTTAGAACTACATTAATTAAATAGGCGGAAAAATATCTGTGTGAAGATAATCTTTCCGCCTATATATTTCAAAAGCTATATTGCCTAATAAGATATTTTGCTCAATCTATCTGCTAGCTATCTTCTAGGAGTTTTCGCTTCATTTGCCATGTCTTTGAACTTATTTAAACTGGGACCAGGACGACGACGATACTTAGTCACAGTTGGCATTAAGTTGTCAGTAGCAAAAGTTTGTTCTACTTGAGTACCATCTTTATTGGTAGTAGTACCATTATTGTTATACATTGCAGCAACCCAAAATGGTGGGTCGAAAGATGATGCACCTGCGTCTTTGAGAGATGGTTTTGTCTCGGCTTGAGGTTCTTTTTCTGTTTTAGCAGCAACCTTTTTGACTTCTTTCTTGCCTGATTTTGCCTTGGACTTGGTTTCAGCAGCCACAGACTGCAATTTGTCTTGAGCTTTATCAGCAGTTTTTTCAGCAGTTTTTTCAGCCTGCTGTACGGGGTTGGATTCTAAGACTTCTGTAGCTTTTTCTTGAACTACCTCAGCTACTTTTTCAGCAGCCTTAACCACTTGCTTGACGGGCTTAGAATCTTGAATTTCGTCTAGCTCTAAATAGTATTTTTTGTCAGAATTAAAGATTTTTTTGAGCATTTGCATAGCTTATTTTGTCTCCTGGAAGTGATATTTAAAGGACGGAAAAATATGATAATTAAGTATTGATAGTCTCTGTTCAAACAAACTAAGTGGTTTGCCAAAAAGCTCGGAATTAAACTTTATGGAGAAACAATGTCTTTAGTTAAAGCTTAAATTTAGAGATTCTAAATCAAAATTGTCTGTCTCTGGCTCTATTGAAGTATTGAAATATAGAGACAACACCATATTAAAAATTATTAGCTATCCTTATCAAGCCAGAAAACTACACTCATCGCAATTATACTTTACAAAAATTAATCTCGGTGCTTTAAGATAAATTATGTAAGGGTGTGATTTTAGTAGTTTTCATTTTTGTTCAGCAATTTAAGCAGAAAAAACGATATTTAAAGGTTTTGTATGAAAAATAAGCTCAGAGAATTAATCGGTCAGTCTAACATCTGGCTCTATGTAAAAAGTAATAATAACTGGATTAAGAATGTAGAAATTCAAAATGTTGGCTCAGAAACACTTACCTTTCGCCACAGCCAAGAATTTGAAACTGAAACAGAAGTATGGGAAAGAACAACTAGAATTGACAATGTTTTAGAAATTGACGTTTTCGTTTCAGCCATACCAAAAAAGACGCAAGATATCGAAGCCATGCGAGACAAATTTATTCGTTTATGGGAACAGAATGAAAGGTAAAGAATAATCTTTAAAATTCGACAATTACAGGAGCATGATCGCTTGGTTTTTCCAATTTTCTGGGTTCAATATCAATCCAACATTTAACCGCTTGCTGATATAAATCATCGGTTAAATAATGATGATCGATACGCCACCCTCGATTACGAGTGAAGCCTCCAGCACGATAATCCCACCAGCTAAAATGTCCTTCTTCGGTCGTGAATTTACGAAAAGCGTCTTGCAAGCCTAATGATAATGCTTTGTTTAAAGCGTCTCGTTCGATAGGAGAAGACATGATATGTTTTTCTCTAGCTTTGGAGGTATAAATATCTTTATCCTCTAGAGCAATATTAAAATCTCCACAGACGCATATTTCTAGTTTTTCTGCTTGAAGCTTTTGAAGATATTGATATAGAAATTCCAGCCAATTCAATTTATATTCGTATTTGTCACTACCCAAAGATGAGCCGTTTGGCACATAAAGATTGACAATTCTGACATCGTTGACAACACCGCTAATTACTCGTTTTTGCTGGTCGAAATCCACTGCGGTGTCACCAACAATAGGACTAAAGCCATGGTGGACTTCTTCTAAAGGTTTCAGGCTAAATATAGCTACGCCATTGTAAGATTTTTGACCAGATATATAAAGGTTATAACCTAATTCCTCAAAAGGCGATCGCGGAAAGTCTCGATCTTGAACTTTAGTTTCTTGCAAACAAAGCACATCTACCTGATGTTGTTCCAGCCAGTCAAGTACAATTTGCTGGCGACTCCGAATTGAATTGACGTTCCAAGTAGCTACTCTCAATGCTTAAAATCCTAACTGTATTAATGATCGAATATTTATTATGCAATGAAACCTGAATCAAGCCTCAAAGTTTTTGTTTATGGAACTCTCAAACCAGGAGAAGCTAATTTTTCCGCTTATTGCAACGGTTATGTCGAATCTCAACAGAAAGCTTATACCAAAGGTATTTTATATACTTTACCTGTGGGCTATCCTGCAATGACGGAGGGGGATAAAAAAGTCCAAGGAGTATTGCTAACGTTTAATGATTCAGATGTTTTACAAGCTTTAGATCGTCTAGAAGGTTATCAACCTCAACGAAGTTCTAGCCTAAATGAATATTATCGCCGCTTAGTTTCGGTTTACGATATAAGCGATCGCATTATCGGTCAAGCATGGGCTTATTTTATGACTCCTGCCAAAGTAAAGCAATATCAGGGGACTTTGATTGAATCAAATTGTTGGAGAAATTTAACAGCTGATTTTAAGAAACAAATTTAATATCTGGTACAAGAGGATCTTGAACGATGCCAAACCCTGCGTATCCCCAACGTTCCATGAGGCTTTTTAGCTGAATTGGAGAAGCCGTTTCGACGGCAAGGCGATCGCTATATTCTTTTCCGTGGGTGTTAATATAGCTAAGAGCATCATAATCTTGTTGAAATACCAATAAATAACTCTCTTCAATCCCGCTTCTTTCTGGCATACGAGCGACTAAATACTTGCCGTCCTTTTTAGAACGAATTATATAATTAATCTGTAATAGCATCCCTCTCTCCTTCTACTTCCCATTCCTTGTTCCTTCCTGTTCCTTGTTCCTTGTTCCTCGTTCCTCATCCTTCATCCCTTACTTAAGATCTTCCAGTTTAATCCTTGGATCGACTGTTTTCAAAAGTAAATCTGCCAGCAGATTACCAATAATCAACATAGCTGCACCCATCATTAAACTAGCCATAACCAAATACTTATCTTGAGCTTGAACGGCACTGAGGGTTAGAGTTCCCAAACCTGGCCAATTAAAGAAAAATTCGGCGATAAATGAACCTCCCAACAAACTGGCAAATTCAAATCCTAAAAGAGTTATTAGAGGGTTGATGGCGTTTCTAAGAGCATGAACATAAATAACCCTGTTTTCGGGCAAACCTTTGGCTCTGGCGGTTTGGATATAGTCCTGACGCAAGACATCCAGCAATTGCCCTCTAGTTAGACGCTGTAGCCCCGCAAAGCTAGTAATGCTAAGGGCAATGGTGGGTAAAACCATATGCCAGCTTATATCGAGTATTTTACCTAAGATAGATAGTTCATCATGGTTAATGCTAGTCATACCACCGACAGGAAACAGTGGTGATAAGAATTGAGCAATAATCAGAAAAATCAGGGCAGTAATAAAGCTAGGAAAGCCTTGTCCAAAATAACTTAACACCCGCAGAAATTTATCTAACGGGCTGTTTTGCTTAACTGCACTCAACATTCCTAAAGGAATTGCGATCGCCCATGTCAAAATAAAAGAAGATAACGCGAGCAAAAGAGTTGCGGGAATACGTTCTACTAATAACGAAGAGACAGAGCGGAAATAAACAAAACTTTCACCAAAATCAAACCTAGTTACAATACGCCACAGCCAGCGAAAATATTGCTCAATAGGGGGTTTATCCAAACCAAACTGCTGAGTTAGTTCGGCAATCCTTTCAGGAGTAATTTGGGGATTTTCTTTTAGTGTGTCGAGATAGTCACCAGGGGCTAACTCGACAATAAAAAAGCATAGTGCAGATGCCAATACTAGAGTCAAAGCACCTTGAGATAGTCTTTTGACTACATAGAGAGTAGTTTCACTACTTAAAATGTTTTTTAGGGCAGATAAGGGAGATTTAGCTGCAATACTAGTACTTTGAGCCATATCTTTAAGGGATGAAGGATAAGGAATAAAGGATAAGGAACTTTAGTCTCCTAATCGCCTAGTCGCCCAGTCGCCCAGTCACCTAGTCCCTATCAACGTCGAAGTATTAACTAGGCAATATAGGCAGCTAGTAAAAATAAACTGTCTACCAAAATTGTGCTCAATACTGCTCCAGCGAATGCCCACCAGTGTAACTCGGTTTTCTTTAAAGACCACAAGCTGACAGCTAATAAAATATTTACTAACACAACTGCCCAACTAATCCCCCAAGGAGTTTGTACTTGTGCTAGTGCAGATTTGAGAATTGGCGCAGCCAAAGCAGGATCGACATCTACTGTCATTAGCTCGCGCCAGTAAGGAATTACATCAGCAATATAAAAATATAGATCAGTAATACCAGTGCCTAAAAGTGAACCGAGATAGAAGAAATTGCCAACCTTTCCCCAGCCACGCCAGAGACACCAAAGGGCAAAAGGTAGACCAATAGCTTCAATAGGCATATGAATTAGAGGCTCTGCTCTCAGCCATCCCCAGTAAATCGAGCCAGCCAACCAACTCCAGCTAAAGCCTAAAATTATATCTCCCCACAAATGGCTTTGGGGACGATGATAGAGAAACCAGCCTAGTCCTACCCAAAATAGGGTCAAGACCAAACTAACTACAGGAAAGAGGCGTACTATAGGAGCTTGAAAAAAGACTGGGACAGATACCAAAAAGGAAGCAGCCCAAAATACTCGCCAAGCTTTACCGCTTTGATCTCGATCTATTCGATCTAGGGGTAAGCCGAGGACATTGGATTGAGATGAAGAGGGACATTTAGGACTAGATGTGGTCACAAGCAAATATGAAAATATGGTGGTTGAGTAGATAGGTTTCTAATTTTTGTTACTTATCTTTACCTAGAGATCAAAATACCACAGTTTTTTGTTTAGGGGACTGGGGGCAAAGATAGATTTCGGACTAATAATTTTATGGATAAAATGTTAACATTAGTGTCGAAAAAAGGGAGAGGAATGGCAGTCATGGCTAATGTTTTTGAGTTTGTCTTGTCCTGTCTTGGCTTTCAACACTAGGTAAAATACGTTACTAATAGGAAAGAATAATGTCGATTTACGTTGGTAATCTCAACTATGAGGTTACGCCAGAAGACTTACAAGAAGTTTTTGGCGAATATGGATCTATTAAGCGCGTCCACCTCCCTACAGACCGCGAAACAGGGCGAAAACGTGGTTTTGGCTTTGTGGAGATGAATACAGACGAAGAAGAAACAGAAGCAATTAATACTCTCGATGGAGCAGAGTGGATGGGTCGTACAATTCGAGTGAATAAAGCACGACCGAGAGAATAGAGTAACTCCGATGGTGGTACTCGTAGATTTATTCACAACTAGTTGGTTTTAAAAGGAATGAGTGTTTTCTTGTTCCTTTTTTCTTGTTCTTTTAAAACAAAATAAAGCGATTATCGCCTTAAGCATATTTAAAGGTTTGGACTATCATAGGTTTGAAAGGATTTAGTCCAATTTGAATCTAAAGCGATGCCTTTGGCTAGCTTCCCTAAAGGACTCGCTCCGCATCGCGCAATCGCCTTTATGAAACCTAATACTAAGCAATTAATCAGTGCGATCGCTATTCACCGCCATGTTGGTACATTGATGCTGGCTGTGACTACGATTGTACTTGGTGTTTTTTTCGTATTCCGCCTTCCTGTAGACTTGTTACCTCCCATTACATATCCTCGTATTGGTGTAGTGGTAAGTATTCCTGGTGCGTCGCCTCAAGTAGCATTGGAAGAAGTGACCAAGCCTTTAGAGCAAGTTCTTAATGCGACAGAGGGACTAGAACAAATATTTTCCGAAACTATGGAAGGTAGAGTCCGTTTGATTCTTTATTTTCGACCAGGAGATAATATCGATCGCGCTTTATCTGATGCTACAGCTATTTTTAATCGTAATCGAGATAGTCTGCCCGATCTGGTTACTAATGGAAGTTTGTTCAAGTTCGATCCTTCTCAACAAGCAATTTATGAATTTGCCCTCGAATCTGCTTCTCTGGACGACTTAGCCTTGAGAGTGTTTGCTGAGGAAGAATTAGCCCGTGAATTGAACATTATTCCTGGGGTAGCATCGGTGGATGTAGCGGGAGGAGTTACCGAGGAAATTGGCATCAATGTCGATTTACAACGGTTACAGGCTGCGGGGCTGGGGTTTGATGCCATTACCAATCAGCTAAAAGAAGGCGATCGCGATTTAGCTGGAGGAAGATTAAGAGGGGAAGCGGGAGATCCGTTGATTAGAACCCTCGGACAATGGAAAAACATCGAGCAAATTCGCAACATAAGCCTCAATTTACCTAACCAAGAGTCGATTAGGTTAGAAGATGTCGCTCAGATTAATGACGGCATAGCAGAGCAAACTTTATTTGTCACTCTTAATGGCAAACCCGCAGTTAAACTTAGCGTCCAAAAACAACCAGACGCTAACACTATTGAGGTTATTGATAATATCAAAGCAAAAATTGCTAGTTTGCGACAGTCCAACTTAATTACTAAAGATATAGAGTTGGTGACGACGAAAGATGAATCTAAGTTTATTAGTAGTTCGATTGCCAATGTAGTCAGTGCTGGTGCAACGGGTACTCTTCTAGCTGCGATCGCAGTTTTTCTCTTTTTGGGTTCGTTGCGTCAGACTTTTATTATCGTCATTGCTATCCCCCTAGCAACTTTGATGGCAATTGTCTTGATGAAATTGTTTGCTCTTTCCATTAATATCTTTAGCTTGGGGGGATTGGCTTTGGGTGTAGGTATTGTGGTGGATAATTCCATCGTAATGCTAGAAAATATTGCCGAGAAACATAATAATGTCGATCGCAGCGGATCGAGAAATATTCCCAATGCGATCGATAATGCCATTAATGCCAGTGCAGAAGTGGAATCGGCATTGATTGCTTCAACTGCAACTAATTTAGTTTCAGTGTTACCTTTTTTATTAATCGGTGGTTTATTTTCCCTTTTGTTTCGAGAATTAATTCTGACCGTTAGTTTTGCGATCGCAGCATCTTTGATTATCGCCTTAACTATCGTCCCTATGCTAGCTTCTCGACTTCTAAGTATTCCTCAAAGTAGCAAGGTAGAAAAGTTAGCTTTTTTAGTTTGGTTTAATCGTCAATTTAATAAAACCGTCAACTTATACGGACGTATATTACAGAAAGTCATTCGTTACCGCCTGATTATTATTGTTTTAGCCTTCACTATTTTGGGCGGTAGTAGCTATCGAATTTGGCAGAATTTACCCCAGGAAATTTTACCTTCTTTGAATACAGGGGAAGCACAACTTTATGCCAGTTTTCCTTCAGGGACAGATTTATCAGATAATCGCTTGGTGATGCAAGCAACAGAAGAAGTATTTTTACGCCAACCAGAAACCCAATATGTTTTTACTTCCACAGGAGGTTTCTTGTTTGGTAGCAGCACAATTGATAACTTATTGCGTAGTTCTAGTACCATAACTTTAAACCCCGATAGCGATATTGATGCTTACGTCGAACGAGTCAATCAAGAATTCGATCGCTTTAATCTAGTCGATACTCGTTTGCGTCTTTCTCCCAGTCGCGTCAGAGGATTGAGCTTTAACAATGCCCCTGTAGGTGCGGATGTAGATCTAATTTTGCAAGGTAAAGACTATCCTTTGCTAGAGAAGACAGGAGAAGAATTACTCAAGATATTAGACGAGAAAGCTACTTTCGCTCGATATCGTGGGGATGCGGACAGCAAACAGCCAGAAATACAAATTCAACCCAACTATTCCCGCATAGTAGATTCAGGCTATAGCGTAACGGAATTAGGCACAACAATACAGACAGCAGTTAATGGCGCGATCGCATCTCAACTTCAGCGAGAGCAACGCCTGATTGATATTAGAGTACAGCTAGACAAAAGCTACCGTCAATCTATCGAACAGTTAGAGCAACTACCTTTATTAACCTCCAACAGCAATTCAATTAAGTTAAGTGATGTAGCTACTATTAACTTAGGAGAAGCACCAGGAGAAATTCAACGCATCAACCAACGTAACGTATTTGTAATTTCAGGAAGCTTATCAGAGGATGCAAGCTTTAATGAAGCAATGGCAGAATTAGAATCAATTCTGGCGGTGGCGGAATTACCAGCAGGAGTAGCCGTACTACCCAGCTATGCCGAAGCCTCCAACCAAGAAATTCAAAACTCACTGCAAATTATGGGGGGATTAGCTGTATTTCTCGTATTTGTCGTCATGGCAGTGCAATACAACTCCCTAATCGATCCTTTGATAATTATCTTTACCGTACCCTTAGCATTAGCTGGAGGTGTCTATGGCTTATACCTTACCGAAACTCCTATTAGTGCGATTGTTTTGGTTGGGACAGTATTACTAGTCGGTATCGTAGTTAATAATGCGATCGTCATGGTAGAGTTAGCCAATCAGCTCAAAGATGAATTAGGCTTTACATCGGCAATTATTCAAGCTGCAACTTCCAGGCTGCGTCCAATCTTGATGACTACCATTACCACGGTGTTGGGGATGCTACCCTTAGCATTGGGCATCGGTACGGGTTCAGAATTATTGCAACCATTAGGAATAGTCGTCTTTTTTGGTCTAGCCTTGGCTACTTTTCTGACTCTATTTATTATTCCCTGTTTTTATGTGTTGTTACACGGGAAATAAACTATTTAATAGCTTAATCTAATAAAAAAATCAATTAGAACTTAAACTATTTGCGCTAATACGAGCAGATTCGATACTAATAATATTAGATATATCTTCGTTCTGTTGAGCAGAATTAGATGCCTGAATAATTAAAAACCCAATAATGAAACAAAATAATAAGTCGATGCCAACTTTACTTAATTCTTGCATTTCAAAAACTTTTTTAATCTCCATATATTAAATATACCTCTGAGATAATACTTAGGTAAGATCTACCATTGAAGAAATGTCTTATCTTTATATAAGTTGAGTCAATTTAAACAAAATATTAAGACACAATCTTAATATGAGATATTTTGCAGTCATATTTTGTTACATAGTTGTCAGTTGTTCGACTTATTACTCCATGCGGTGAGTATATGCCCTAAAGGATTCCTTTCAGTCTCGAAGCGGTATCCTTTAGGACACCTTTGCTACTTATTACTTATTACTTATTACTCATTACTTATTAACAATGCCTGTCTATTTATATTGGGGAGAAGATGACTTTGCGATCGCCCAAGCGATAGAGAAACTGCAAAATCAGGTACTCGATCCTAGTTGGTTACAGTTCAATTATCAAAAGCTAGATGGCGATCGCTCTGAGGCAGTCATCGAAGGATTAAATCAGGCTATGACCCCTGTATTTGGTATGGGTGGACGTTTAACGTGGCTAGCAGATACCAATCTTTGTCAGCAAAAACCTTCTGATGATATCACTGACGAATTAAAACGCACCATAGAAGTAATTCCCGATACCTCTCACTTATTATTAACTACTAATAAAAAGCCTGATGGTAGATTAAGTTCAACTAAGCTATTAAACAAATATGCTCAGGTTAAAGACTTTAGTTTAATTCCTCCCTGGAAAACCGATCTGATTGCCAACAAAATCAAAGAAATTGCCCAAGAAATAGGACTTAAATTAACTTTAGAAGCGATCGCTTTGTTAACCAATTCGGTTGGTAACAATACTCGACAAATTTGGAACGAATTGGAGAAATTAAAAATATATCGAGGAGAAAGCGACAAGGCTTTAGATGAAGATGCTGTTGCTGCACTAGTACTTTGCAATACCCAAAATAGTCTTCAACTAGCAGCAGCCATTAAAGACGGAAAACCAGATATAGCTTTAAGTTTAGTTACTGACTTGATTAATCTCAATGAGCCAGCCTTGAAAATAGTAGCTACCTTAGTCGGACAGTTTCGGACTTGGACAATCGTAAAACTGATGGAAGAAGCTGGAGAAAGGGACAATAAAGCGATCGCATCTGCTGCGGGAATCAACAATCCTAATCGTCTTTATTTTATTCGCCAAGAAATATACTCAATCTCATCTCAAAAATTTTTATCAGCTTTGCCATTGCTATTAGATTTAGAATACAGCCTTAAAACAGGATCGGAAGCATTAGGAATATTGCAAACTAAAATAATAGAACTTTGTCTTTTATTTTAAATTATTAGTGACTTCGTTTCTTTAGTTTTGGGAGATATGAAGCGGGGAATAAAGTACTTTCTTGAATGCCTTAATTGGCGAAAATATATTACCCAGTGATGTTAATCCTTGTACCGCGATTCTTACTGTATTACGCTACGGAGAGCAAAAAAAGTCACGGTTTATTTTAATGATGAAACCGAACCAGAAGAAGTAGATTTTAAAATATTTAAACATCGCTATACTATCGATCCTGCTGAAGCAAAACGTTTGGAACAAGAAAAAAAGTTAGCCTTTCCCAATGTTAGTCATGCGATCGTAGAATATCCTTTAGCATTGTTAGAAAAGGGAGTAGAAATTGTTGATAGCCCAGGCTTAAATGATACAGAAGCTCGTAATGAATTATCTCTCGGATATATTAATAACTGTCATGCAATTTTATTTGTTCTCAGGGCAACCCAACCCTGTACTTTAGGAGAACGTCGCTATCTAGAAAACTATCTCAAAGATCGAGGGCTAACAGTCTTTTTCTTAATCAACGCCTGGGATCAAATTAAAGAAAGTTTAATCGATCCTGACGATTCAGAAGAACTGGAAGAAGCAGAGTCAAAATTAAAGCGAGTATTCCAAGCTAACCTAGCAGAATATTGTCAGATAGAAGAACAAGACTTATATGATGAAAGAGTTTTTCCTATTTGTTCTTTGATGGCATTGCGAAAAAGAATTAAAGACACTAATGCAGACTTGTCAGAAACAGGTTTTCCTGAATTTTTAGGCTCTTTAAACAAGTTTTTAACCCAAGAAAGAGCGATCGCCGAATTGCGTCAGGCAAGAATTTTAACTAAGCAAACTTGTAACCATGTCAAGGAAGCTGTAAATAGAAGAATACCTCTATTAGAATCAGATATTAACGAACTAAAAGAAAAGATTGCTTCGGTTGCCCCAGAGTTTGAATTATTAAATGAAATTTGCGAAGACTTTAAACAAGAAATCAGGAAAATAGGTGACAAAAAATCTAAAGCGATCGCGCAATCTTTCGGCGAGTTTGTAATTGACTTGGGCAATACTTTTGAGACAGACTTTATTCGCTATCAGCCTAGTTTGAACTTCCTAGACTTTCTTTCTTCAGGAAAAAGAGAAATATTTGAAAGAGAACTCACCAATGCTTTTGAACGCTATGTTAACGACAAGCTAGCAGAATGGAGTCGCGGTGCAGAAAAAGATATGGAGTCGGCATTTGCTCAATTATCCAGCATCGCTACTAGCTACGGCGTAGACTATAACGAAGTTACCAACAAAATTACGGAAAAACTAACAGGACAAAAAATTCCCCGTATGGGAATCAAGCCAGAAGACAACGCTCCTAGTTGGGCAAAATGGGCAGCAGGAATCTTTTCTTTAGCTAGAGGTAACTTAGCTGGAGTGGCAATGGCTGGGGCTGGGTTTGATTGGAAAAACATCATGCTCAATTTCATTACCGTATATGGTGTGGGAACGATCATCACCGCCATTACAGGGGTCGTATTAGGACCCATTGGCTTTGCTTTGTTAGGTTTAGGTATTGGAGTATTCCAAGCCGATCAAGCCCGCAAAGAATTGGTTAAGGCAGCCCAAAAAGAGCTAGTTAAATTTCTTCCCCAAGTTGCTCAAGAACAATCACCTAAAGTGGCTGATGCCATTACAGAATGCTTTAAAACCTATGAACAAGAAATTAGCGATCGCATGAACGAAGATATTGCCTCTCGCAAGGCAGAGTTAGATAACCTAGTAGAACAAAAACAAAGGGTAGAAATCAATCAAGGGGCAGAAATCGCTAGATTACAAAAGCTAGAAGAAGACATAGCCCAAGAAACCAGCAAAATTGAAGATTTATATCAGCAATATGTTGGTAATCAGGTAAATTCTAGTACTTGATTATGCTCTAAAGGACTTGATAAAAAAAATCTTCGCTTGCCGTACCTCAACAGATTACGATATTAATGAGTCAGAGTCTTTCTGGCAACAAGAAAAAAAGCGGTTGAGTAACCAATCTAAAAGCTAACAGCTAATAGCTATAAGCCGATAAGTTAAAACGTAGCTAGCAAACAAAGTATGTACGATTGGATTGTAATTGGTGCGGGAATAACAGGTGCTTGTCTGGCTTACGAATTGAGTCAACAAGGTTTAAAAGTACTGTTGATTGAAAAAGATCCAATTCCCGATAATGCCACAGTTTATAGCTATGGTGGTTTAGCCTATTGGTCGGGGACAGATAAACTGACTCGAACTTTGGGCGGAGAAGGAATTGAACTACATCGCAATCTATCTCAAGAATTAGATGCCGATACAGAATTTCGAGATTTAGATTTAGTTTTAACTATAGATCGGCAAGACGATCCTGAAGTCATACTGCAAAGTTACGATCGCTTTGCTATTACTCCTGAATTGCTGAACGTCAATGATGCCTGTATTCTAGAACCACTGCTTAATCCTAATGCCATTTCAGGAGCATTAAAATTACCCCACGGACACATTCATCCTCAAAAAACCACCGAAGCTTATCTTCAGGCTTTTAAACGGAATAACGGCGTAATTATCTATGAGCAGGTAATCGATTTGTTACGTCAAGGAGAAGATGTAGTGGGAGTTAAAACTCAAGACAATACTTATTATGCAGACAACACGGTTGTCTGTGCTGGAGGATTATCGCGATCGCTTTTACGTCAGGCGAATATAGAAGTCAGCAATTACTACACCCACGCTCAATTAATTCTGACTCCCCCCGTAGACTTTGAATTGGGTACGATAGTAATGCCAGCAGTGCAGCAAAGATTTATTTTAGAAGCTAAAGCTAAAGAGCTAGCTACAGAAGACTGGAATCCTCCCTACGACTTAGTATCCAAGACAATTCTAGACCCTGGTGCGGTACAGTTTTTAGACGGCAGAATATGTATGGGACAAATCAGTGCGATCGCTCCTAATCCAGAAGCGAAACTAAATCCTTTTGCAGCAGAGGCTCAAATTCGCGAACAGGTGAGTAATGTTTTGCCTTTATTAGAAGACATTCCTGGTACTTGTCATAGCTGTTTGGTAGCTTTTAACAATAAAGCGATGCCTTCGGCTAGCTCCGCAATCGCCCTTGTCGGAAACTTAGCTAATACCAAAGGAATCTATTTATTTTCAGGCTTTACTAGCACTCTAGTATTTGCACCCGTACTCGCCAAACGCTTTGCTGGTTGGATATCGGGAAAAGACGATAAGTTTATCGAAGAGTTACAGTCAATAATTACTAATTACTGATTATTGATTACTAACTACGATAAATTATTATCTAAGTTTTAGGGTATGTAGGTAAATTTGATTGTCCTAAAATTTATCAAATTTCGTAGCGAATCTAACAAACTCCGTTATGGTTACAGTAAACCTGGATTATCCTTGTATAAATAAATGTTTAAATGGGTGTTGAAGAGAGGATATTGGGATGAACGCATCGGAAAGGGCTAGAGGTTTAAACATCGCCACGAAAATTGCCTCTACTGTTACTTTGTTTAAGGCACAGTTTCCCGATGCCAAAGCCGACCTCAAACCTTGGCAAAACGATCCTGATACCCGCGAATTAGTCGATCCTGATTCGATTGATATTGGGTTTCACTTCCCTGGCTGGAGTAGACGTTATCAAAGTAATAGTATTTTAGTCCAAATTCGTTTTTACAAAGACCCGACGGAAAAAGAGGAGAAGTTTATTGGTGTAGAAACCTGTGGTTTCAGCCATGTTGGACAAGCTTGGAAGTTTTCTACTATAGACAGTTGGAAATGTGTTGGTCAATGTCAGCCAACAGAAGATGCCGAACAACAATTAAAGTTATTCTGCCGTCAGGTATTTGAATTATTTAACTAGTAGGGGCAAACGGTTGTTTGCCCTCGATAATACTCGACAATACAGTTGTTTGCCCTCGACAATACGGTTGTTTGACCCTACAGGAATCATTTAGTTATTTATTTAAAAATTGGTTCAATCCATCAGGTGCTTTGACCAAAGCCAGGATTCTTTCTAACTGTTCCCCTTCCAAAACTTCCTGCTTCAATAAAGTTTGAGTAGTGGACTCTAATAATCCTCTATTGAGTCTCAAGATTTCTTGTGCCATTTCATAACCGCGATCGATATATTGCTTTATTAAACTATCTATTTTAGCCGTGACTTCTCCACCAACAGCTCGTCTAGAGGTACTGCTGTTTAAGAATTGTCCTTCATTTTTAGCAAATGCTACTGGTCCCAAATCCTTACTCATGCCGTATTGAGTAATCGCTTTGTCTGCCAACTCAGTAGCCTTTTGAATATCATCGCTAGCCCCTGTAGAGACCTTATCAAAGACTATCTTTTCCGCTGCACGTCCACCCAGTAAGGTGGCAATTTTACCCCGCACTTCATCTTCTAACATTAAAAAGCGATCTTCTTCTGGTGTCTGCATGGTATAGCCCAACGCACCCAGCCCTCTAGGGACAATAGAAATTTTGCTTACCTTTCCTCCTCCTGGCATTAATGCCCCCACTAGAGCGTGACCTACTTCGTGATATGCCACTGTTTGACGTTCAAGGGGTGTCAAGATTCGCGATCGCTTTTCTAGTCCAGCTACAACTCTTTCAATGGCTTCATTAAAGTCTGCCATCAATACTGCTTGGCGATTATTACGGGCAGCTAAAAGGGCAGCTTCATTAACCAAGTTAGCCAAATCCGCACCAGCAAAACCCGCTGTTTGGATGGCAATTTTTTCTAAATCTACATTCTCCCCTAACATTACCTTTCGGCTATGAACTTTTAGTATCTCTAGTCTGCCACTTCTATCTGGGCGATCTACTAATACCTGTCTGTCAAACCTACCAGGACGACGTAACGCAGGGTCGAGAATTTCGGGACGATTGGTAGCTGCAATCAGGATTACTTCCTCATTGCCATCAAAACCATCCATTTCTGTAAGTAACTGGTTTAAAGTTTGTTCTCGCTCATCATTGCCACCATTGGGGTTACTACCGCGAGATTTGCCAATAGCATCTAGTTCGTCGATAAAGATAATACAGGGTGCTTGACGTTTGGCTCGATCGAATAAATCCCTAACTCTAGAAGCACCAACACCAACATATAATTCTACAAATTCCGAACCAGACATACTTAGGAAGGGAACACCAGCTTCTCCTGCTACAGCTTTGGCTAGCAAGGTTTTGCCCGTCCCAGGAGAGCCAACCAGCAATACTCCTTTCGGAATTTTTGCCCCTATTTTGCGATATTTGTCACCATTTTGCAGAAAATCAACTACTTCTTGTAGTTCTTGTTTGGCTTCATCTACTCCCGCTACATCGGCAAACTTAACCCCAGTCTTGCCTTTCTGATAGACTTTGGCGTTGCTTTTACCCATTCCCATACCAACGCCTATTCCACCATTTTCGGTACTGAATTTAGCAATCCAGGCTAAAGCACCGACTAATAACCCAGAAGAAAGCAACAGGGCAATTAAGCTACCAGTAGAATCTGCATTGTCTTTAACGATATTAAATTCTATATTCTGACTGTTTAATAAATTGACTAAATTTTCTTGGGATTCAGTTTTGAGAGTCTGATAGCGTTGACCGCCAAATTCGGACTTAAGCTGATAGTTAACCTGGCGCGATTTGATGGTTACTCCCTCGACTTGCTGCGATTTAACATAATTAATAAAAGTATCGTAATTAGTATGTGAAATGGATTGAGTTTTCATTTTAAAAATAGTTAAAACAACATCAAGAAGTTAGATCGCTTTGCTATCCACTATCAGACTTCTTACTGATTACATCTTCTAACTATTTCTGCGATCGCACCATTCGAAATTCCAACACTCTTGTTTCGTATTTGAGCTTACGTCAAAAGTACCAACATACGGTTTATACACCAACTTGTTCGGTTTACCTACAAAAAAAACAATCGGGGAACAAATCTTGGAGCTTAATCCTAGATGATACTGCAACCTACAAGGTTATAACTTTTTGGGAAATGGGAAATGATAAATGATAACTGATAAATGATTTAACTTGTAGATGATGTATAAAATTTGATAGCCTAAGCTAATAAGCTTTGGGAACGAACATCAAGAGCGTGGAAATATCAATTGGTCGCGGAAAAAAGGCTCGTAGAGCCTACGGATTTGACGAAATCGCATTATCCCCTGGAGTGCGTACCCTAGACCCCAGTCTAGCGGATACTACTTGGGAATTTGGCGGAATCACCCGCGAAATTCCGATCCTAGCTAGTGCTATGGATGGCGTAGTTGATGTCAAAATGGCGGTTCTATTATCACAATTGGGTTCAATTGGGGTACTAAATTTAGAAGGGGTCCAAACCCGTTATGATGACCCAGAACCAATTCTTAATAAAATTGCGTCGGTGGGTAAAGAGGAATTTGTTGGTTTGATGCAAAAACTCTATGCAGAGCCAGTCAAGCCAGAATTAATTACTAAAAGAATTACCGAAATCAAGAGTCAAGATGCGATCGCAGCGGTTAGTTTGACTCCCGCAGGAGCAAGTAAATATGGCAAAATTGTTGCTGAAGCAGGAGCAGATGTTGTCTTTATTCAAGCTACAGTCGTATCAACAGATCACTTAAATCCAGAAAATATTCCTGCCCTAGATTTAGCTGCTTTTTGTAAGGAGATGCCTATGCCTGTCTTTTTAGGTAACTGCGTTACTTATGAGGTGGCAATGCAGTTGATGAAGGCTGGTGCGGCAGGGGTATTGGTCGGAATTGGACCTGGTGCTGCCTGTACTTCCCGTGGCGTATTAGGTGTAGGCGTTCCTCAAGCTACGGCTACGGCTGATTGTGCTGCTGCTAGAGATGACTATCATGCCGAAACTGGTAGGTATGTTCCTATCATTTCCGATGGTGGTATTGTCACAGGAGGAGATATCTGTAAATGTCTCGCTTGTGGTGCTGATGCGGTCATGATTGGCTCGCCTATTGCCCGTGCAGAGGAATCCCCTGGAAGAGATTTCCATTGGGGTATGGCAACTCCTAGCCCCGTATTGCCTCGTGGTACTCGAATCAAAGTAGGAACGACAGGAACAATTAAAGAGATTTTAATAGGTCCAGCTAAATTGGATGATGGTACTCATAACTTATTGGGTGCAATCAAAACTAGCATGGGAACTTTGGGCGCAAAAAATCTCAAGGAAATGCAGGAGGTTGATGTGGTAATTGCACCTTCTTTATTAACAGAAGGTAAGGTTTACCAAAAAGCTCAACAGCTAGGTATGGGAAAATAAATAAGGAACGAGGAATAAGGATGGAGGATGGAGGAGAACACAATCTTTCATCCTTTTCCGTTCTAAATGTTTTTGTTTTTTTTCATGAATCCTCATTTCAAACATCTATTTCTGCTTCATTAGTTAAAGGAGTAGGTGAACCAGGAAAAGGATTAGCAGGAACACCACCGCCAGGATTCCAACCAGGACTTGAATCGTCTGAATCTTCGATCGCGAAACGAGAAAAGCGTTTGATAGTAATGTCTTCTGAAAGCTGACTCGTATGTAGTTTGATTAAGTCTTCAATTGTAATACTGCGATCGCGTATATAAAACTGGTCGTATAAACTCAACTGCCGTAATGCTTCAGATTGGTCTGGCAATGGGTATTTTTGTCTTATCTGTTGAACTACGCGATCGGGAATATCATTAGTTTTTACATATCTAATTTTTGGGCAAGCAACTATTTGCATCGCAATTTCGTGGGCTAGTGCCTGAAATTCCTCTGTCATAGCTGTAACTTTATTTTGGCAATTAAGTTCTACTAATGCTCCAACTTGATTTCCCGTATGTATATACGAACTAATTACTCCAGACATAATTAATTTGGTTAAACAAAGAACTATTAGTTCACCGAGATTTAATATTTAATTCCAGCTTCAGATAAGGTTTGCTGCACCTCTTTACGAATTACATCGACTCTTTCTACCCAAGTAGGGCTGGTAGCGTAACCGTTTCGATAAAGCTCTTGAGTCGTAATTGGTTTCTTTCCACCCAAAGCTTTAATAGATTCTGCAAAGATATCAAAGCATTCAGAAGTGTCAGGACAAGTTTCGTAGTTAATCATACGCCCATTTTTTTCTAAAACAATACAGTCATCGCTGTTACACCGTAAACCGAAGTGATTGCCTTTACCAATAATATAGTCTCCATTACCGCTTTCTTGACGAGCGATCGCAATAGTCAAGTCTAAAGGAATACCATACTTTTTTTTAATTCTTTGCGCTTCTGGTAACAAACTATTGACATATTCACTGTCGGTCTTTTTAGCCGATGTTTGTTGTGCCATAGCAATAGGTGAAACGGCAATGAGGATAGTTCCTATCGCTAATAAATTAATATAGTTTTTTCTAAAAATATTCAATACAAGCTTCATCTTTTTTCCATATCTTTACCTATAATACAATTCATATTATCAAATCAATCGAACTTTAGTTTAATGAAAATCTGACTCCCAAACTCCAAGATAAATATGGTCATCATCTTCTCGTTGAATGCTTCCTTTCAAATCTCCCAACTTGAAGGAATATTCATCTGCCTGACGCTGGTATATTTTTTTCAGTGCTTGGTTTGCTGATGGATCGACATTACCCTGAAGCAAACTATTTAAAATATCTTGAATTGCTCCCAAACCTACGGAGGGCGCGATCGCAAGCTCTGTTTGTCGCAATTTATTGGTGTTGAGATCGAATAAATAGCCCATGTCTATCGAACCATTAGCCCTATTTTTATAAATCAAAGCGCTACTATTTGACCAATATCCTTTTTGAATAGCATTTGGCTGTCCTAAAGTATCGATTAACTCCTGTTTTGAAGTTCCTGTAGCTAAAATCGGAATTTCTATCAGGTCTTCAGACTGATTATTTAGCATTGATGCCTTGTTTTCAATTTGTTTTTGAGGTGGCTTGGTTTCTACAGGCAAAGAAATTGATGGTTCGGATAATTCAGGCAGAATAACATTTTGACTCAAATTCCAGTCGTACCAAAAAACTATGGCATTACCAATAATATATAGACTGCCTGCAAAACAGAGAATTAGTTTCCACCAGTTTAATTCTTTGTTGGGTAAGGAGGGAGCGGATTTAGACCGATCGCCGTAGTCTTGGGCAATCTTATTTTGAACTGGTACAGCAGAGTTGACTCGATTTTCAATCGGTTTTTGATGACTCTCAGGAAAATTATCTTGTAATAGATCGTCCAACATTTCTTGAGCCGAACTATAGCGATCTCTCACATTAGGTTTGATAGCACGACCGATAACTCTAGCTAAATCTCGATCTAAACTAGCAATCATTGAAGGCATTTTGAACTTATTTAAATCAGAATTAACACGAAGATCTACGGGATGTTTAGCCGTTAATAAATAGATTGCGGTCAATCCCAGGCTATATAAGTCACTGGCTGGTACGGGTCTACCTAAAGCTAATTCAGAAGGTGCATATCCATAGATATTATTGGCAGAAAATATTTGCTTGTCGCCATAAAATCCATAGGTGGCAACGATTTGCTTGATGCTACCGAAATTAATTAACATCGGAAAGCGATCGCCATTTCGCAAAATAATATTTTTGGGCTTAATGTTCTGATGAATTATTCCGTTACTATGTATGTATTCCAATACTGGTAGAAGTTCGATCAAAATCTGTTTGACTTCTTTTACAGAAAATCTACCCATATTTTGAATTTTTTCCTCAAGGGTTCTACCTTCGACTAACTCCCTGACGATATAGTAGTTTCGTGCATCATTTGAGTAAGTGTAAATCTGCGGAAGATGAGAATTACGCAGGCTTAGTTGCTTAAGGCGATTTGCTTCTTTGGAAAACTCTTTGTCAATCCATTGGATAATTTCAAACTTTTCAGTAATTGGCTGAAAGGTCTTGATTACGCAACTGCGTGGCGGGCTTTGATAGGTGTCTAAAACAAAAAGAACTTTATTAAAATTATTAGTGCGTTCTATATGTAAAACGGAATATCGACCGTATAGTAGAGTTAGAGCCTGGGCATCCTGCATCGTAGATTAATATATGTTGTTTTTATCAAGATATGACAATATATCTAACATTTAGAACACTTTATAATTACAACGATCGAAGCAACGAAATAACTAAAATTAAACATTTAAAACTGGCACTAACAAATTAATTGAGCCAATAACTTTTCTATTTTAGAATATCGCTCCAATCAGAAATTAGCCAAAAGCGGTCGTAAATTGTGAATCAAAATATAATTGTATTTGTACATATTATTCTAGTCAAATTTACTGAGAAAATAGATTTATGACAAAAACTTAGTATTACTGTCTTGAGAGCTAAAGATAACAGACTACATCAGGTTAAAAGTGAGAAATATTTGATGTGGCTGGATTAGGACGCATATCAATAGGCAGGGTGAAGTAAAATATTGAACCTTTACCTTCTGTTGACTCTACTCCTATCGTGCCTCCATAGCTTTCAATAATTTTTTGACAGATAGCTAATCCCATTCCACTACCAGGATAGGTATCGGTTGAATTGAGACGATGAAAAGCTTGGAAAATTTTGGATTGAAATTCTTCGGCAATGCCGATACCATTGTCACGCACCGAAATTAGCCATTCTGTTTCTGTTTTGGTGGCGTTAACTTCAATATAGGGAGGCTGTTCTCCACTAAACTTAATGGCATTTTCCAGCAAATTTTGCAGTACTTGGCTAATTTCTGTCGGATTGACTAAAACTTTGGGCATATCTCCCACAGCAATTTGTGCATCATTTTTGGCGATCGCAAACTGTAAGTTTTCTGCTACTTGGTTACAAATTTGCTTAAGATCTACCGTAAGCCAAGTTTGTTCACTTTTACCTGCATGGGAATATATTTGTAAATTCTCAATCAAGGCTTGCATTCTCGAACTACTGTTAGAGATGCGTTCTAAATATTCTTTACCCTTCACATCTAGATTATCCTGATATTCGCTAGTTAATAACTCGGCAAACATAGTCAGCGATCGCAATGGTGCTTGGAGATCGTGGGAAACGATAGAAGCAAAATTATCTATATCTTGATTTACGCTTAATAAAGGACGATGTTCTGCTGGTGATTGATAGGCGATTGATGTTGAGTTTTGGTCGAGTTTGGTAGCCGTTGCGATCGATGAATTAACTGAGCTATTCTTTTTGGCTGATAGACGATTGCTAATTAAACAAATTGTCTTTTCTGGTTCGCTACTTTGAGCTATGCAGTCAACATTTAACCAGCCTAATTCAGTTATTTTTCTAGCAACATCTTCAGATGAATTGATGAATACCAAAGGAATGTTGGCAGAAATAGGATTGCTTTTTAACTTTTGGCATACTTGCCAAACATCTACGTCAGACATCATAAAATCTATCACAATCGAGCTTGGCTGGGTAGATTCAATTACGGAAACATAATCTTGTATATTTTGAACTACCAAAATAATATATTGAGCCAATTGCAAAGCATCTAATAATTGACCCAAATCTTTTTTACGATCTTTAAGTATTAAAATTATTTGATTTTTTGGAATATTTTTATCCATAATCATCCTGAGTTTATCTACAGCTTTAAATACTAAAATATTTATTAAATAGGCTTGGTATAGTTGAGAATTTGAATCACAGATTTCCCTCTCTCTATAGCATTACGTAAGTTTGAATAAATGCCTTCAAAATCATGTACAGTAGTGTCCTGTTCAATGATACTGAGATGATATAAGTTCCCCGAACAATGGCATACCATCAAACTATAGCCATCAATACCAATTACAGCTTTTACTTTCATGTTTTTAGTATTCAAGATAGATGTATTCATTACTTACGTTTACCAATCAACCGCTTATTCTAACTTCAAAAATGAATTCCATCTACCTTAATTAAATCCAGTCTAGGTAAGTTTACACAGACTATTAATAAATAAAAAAGCGCAAAACTTTTTATAATAGTGTGCAGGCAAAATGTTTATAAGCTAATTTTTAAAATATAATATTCAGGAAGATTTCTAAGTATTATCACTTGGTATAACATCAAAAAAATAAATTAATAATTGTTTTTTAAAATAGTTGAAATCGAATATTTAAAATATTTGATTCTGCAATAAAAAAGCTAAAAGCAATTTATGTATAGCTGTTCTTAAAATCATAATAAAAACCGCTATATATAAGCTCCGCCTAAAAAACAGAAGATACTTTTTTGTGCATCATATACAAAATTACCAACGCCAAAAGCTTTATCGTGCCGAATCCACTCCCACGCTGGCTTTTTTGTGAAAATATTCTTATATCCAACTGCCTTAACTAAAACTAGTAGTGGAAGATACTAGTGTTTTCGATCAAATTTTGTTAGGCTAAAACACCGTATGTAGCGTCAAAAACATATCAATAATATTATATGACTTCACTATTATCTCAGTCTCAGGCAATGTCAGCTAACCCCATTTTCAATCCTGGTGGGGATGACAAGGTAGAAAATCGTTCTATTTGGTTTGGTAACACTACTAACCTAATGCAGCTCAATGATGTCCGTTATTCTTGGGCTACTGGGCTGTATCAGCAGATGAGGGAAAACTTTTGGATTCCTCAAAAACTAGATCTAACTCAAGATGTAACTGATTATTGGAACTTAACAGCTAAAGAGCGTCGAGCATATGATGGAATCTTAAGCTATCTGACATTTCTCGACTCGGTGCAAACTTGCAATATTCCTCATATAAAAAGCTGCGTTACTGCGCCAGAAGTTAGCGTCTGTATGGCAGAGCAAATCTCCCAAGAGGGTATGCACAACCAAAGCTATCAGTATATTATTGAAACAGTGATTCCAGGCGATCGCCGTAGCACTGTTTACGATTTTTGGCGTACTGATAAAGTATTGGCAGAGCGTTGCGAATTTATTGCCAGCATATATCAAAAATATGTCGATAATCCTACTCCAGAGAACTATTTTGTTTCTTTACTGGCAGATTATTTACTAGAGGGAATCTACTTTTACAATGGTTTTATCTATTTTTATAATCTAGCTTCGCGGATGCTAATGCCTGGTAGTGCAGACATTTTTAAAATGATCAATCGTGACGAACTTTCTCACGTCCGACTTTACCAAAAACTTCTTCCCGAAGCGATGCAGCTATTCCCCCATTCTTTAGAGCAGATTTATGAGATGTTTGATACTGCGGTACAGCATGAATGCCGTTGGACAAACCATATAGTAGGAGACAGCGTTTTGGGCATTACTGAAGCTAGCACCGAACACTATACTAAATATATGGCTAATATGCGTCTTCGTTCTATTGGTCTTAAACCCTTATATACTGATGAAAAGTATAATAAAAGCCCCTATAGACATCTAGAAAGATTTTCTGATACTAAAAAAGAAGGTCATACTAAAGCCAACTTTTTTGAGGCTGGTGTAACTAGCTATGTGATGAGCAGTGGTGTCGCAGGCTGGGATGAAATTTAAAATATAAAATTCATTTGGACAATTTTTTGAGCTCTAAGCTATAAGCACAGAGTTCGAAGTAAAATAATTTATTCATTGAGCGTAAAAACGCTCATTTTTTTTATCATGAATACCTATGGTCATTGTCTTCGATTACACATACAAAAAAACATAAGAAACGTAAGGGAAAATACATAAAAACTATTTTAGATTTTTGTTTAGTTCTTTTTTTAGTTATTAAAACACACTTAAAATTTAAAATAATTGTGGCATAATTTTCTAAATGATAAAGTTTAGGTAAAATTCAGGAAAATGCCTTTAAGATTTAGTAAACACACAGATGTAAATACTGATTTTTTTTGTATCTTAAACTAAGATGACTATAACTTATATTGGCTTTCTATTTTAAAATGAAGGTTATTTATTAGTACAGGCTATAAATATCAGTAGAAAGACTTAAGCAAAAATATTTATATAGTAATTCAGTTGGCTAATGTTCAAGTTATTTAAAAATCTTCTTCCTGCTGAATCTGTTAAAGACTCTGATTCTGCTTTGGCAACTTCTAAGCCTGGGTTATCCAAGTCTTGGGAAGCACAAATTGCCCAAGCAGACGAGCTATGGGAACGAGGTAAACTTAGTGAAGCCTTGGCAATATACGGTTTAGCGATCGAACAAAATCCTAATTTGCTAGAAATTCAGCAGCGTTTGGCTGGACGTTTAAAACAACAGGGAGATTTGGCAATAGCCTATGAAAAGCTAGCCACGGGCTTAAAAAACAAAGGCAAAATAGAACAAGCAGCAAATTATTATCGCCAAGCAATTCACATCAAGGCAATCACAGGTAATACAAAGGAACAGTTATATAGATCTAGTATTTCTCAAGCTAAAGGAACTCCTATTCCTATCGCTAGTCTTAAAGAAACTGCGTTTTCTTTTCAGCCGTTAGTAAATGCTAATTCTCAATTAGCCAAGGTTACATCTTCTTCAGCATCCCAATTAAATGTCGAAGTAGAGCCTAAAAACGTATCCCCTACTTTTCCTTCTCGGATTAAAGCTATTAACCCTCAACAGGCAAAAGATATTGATTGGGAAACGGCACAAGTTTACTTACAAAAGGCGTTGGATCATATTGAAAAGCAAGAGTGGGAACAATCAGCTTTGGCTTGTAAACAAGCAACCACAATATTGCCCAACATGGCGGAAGCCTACAAGATTTGGGGTAATGCTTTACAACGGATGGGCAATACCGCAGAAGCAATGTCTTGCTATGCCAAGGCGGTAGAAATAAAACCAAATTTAGCAGAAGTATATGCTGGGTTGGCAGATATTTATGCAGATCAAAACAAATTACAACAAGCAGTCAAACACTATCAGAAGGCGATAATTATTAGACCAAGTTCAAAAGTATATCGAAGCTTGGCAAAAGCCTGGCAGCAATTGGGCGATCTTGAGCAAACTCAATCTAATATCTCTAAAGCCTTGAAATTGGAGTCGCCTGAGACAGAAATAGAATTATCGGAGATAATTGCTGATTCTTCAGAGATGGTTGTCACAGAAAAATCTAAATCTATTCGCACTGTTGAAGTTTATTGCAGTATGGCAAGGCAATTAGAGCAGCAGAATGAATGGAAACAGGCAGCACGGTATTATCGTAAGGCATTAGATGTAAGCATAGCTTTACCCGCTTTACCAGCTAAGAACACTGAGATAAAAGCAGTACAGCCCGATCTGAACAGGGGAAATATAAAACCAACCAACAGCCTTAAGATCGAAGAACCTCTTAAGGCACAAACACAGCTAGATAGAGCAATTCAACGCTACTATAAACAGTCCAAGCTACAGCCAAACTCCCCCAAAATTCATACCGACTTAGGTAATCTGTATTCCAGAAAAAGAAAATGGCGATATGCGATCGCTTGTTATCGCCAGGCAATTAATTTAAAGCCAAACTATGCTAATGCCCATTTGAATTACGCCAGAGCTCTTTTGAAAATAGCCAAAAAACAAGAGTTTATTCGAGAAATGAAGTTGGCTTTAAATATAGAGCCAAAGATAGGATCGGCATTGGATCGCTTTTATTTGGCTAACGCTTTAGCCGAACAAGATGAACATCAGCAAGCAGTTGGCTTTTATTATAAAGCGATCGCTCTCAATCCTAAATTTGTCCAAGCCTATCATCGCGTGGCGGAAGTTTTAAGCAAGCAAGGTAAACATTTCCAAGCAATAGAATTTCTCAAGGAAGGAATTAGTCAAAATACCAACGATGTCGAGTCTCTTTATCTTTTAGGTCAAGAGTTTGAATTAATGGACAGTTGGGACAATGCAGTGAAAATTTTTAGTAAGGTGCTGCAATTAGAACCTCAATTTCCTGGGGCATCTCAAAAATTGAATCGTGCTTTAGCGGAAAAATTAAAGCTAAGTCATAAATAATGCTACCTTTACCCAATGATTCGGGGCAGCTTCTTTAGATCGGGCATTAGTTGCTCAAAAGCTATACCACGATGACTAATTTTTCCTTTAGTCTGTGAAGACATCTCGGCAAAGGTTTGTTTTTGGGCAGGGACATAAAAAATAGGATCGTAACCAAAACCGCCATTTCCACGGGGAGAAGTTAATATTTCTCCAGGACAAACTCCTTCCGTTTCTAAAACGATATCACCATTAGGATTGGCGATCGCGATCGCGCAGACAAATTTTGCCTGTCTGTTTTCGGTATCTCCCAATTCTTTCAATAGGCGGTTAATTCGATCTTCATCTGTTTTTCCATAGCGTGATGAATATAATCCTGGCGCACCATTAAGAGCATCTACCGCTAAACCAGAGTCATCGGCAATCGACCATTTCCCCAAAGCTTTTGCTACCTGTGAAGCTTTAAGGCGAGCATTGGCAACAAAAGTCGTTCCTGTCTCTTCTATATCTAATTCTTCAGGTTTTAATTCCAACTGCCAGGGTAAATCCGTAAGGTATTCCTGCATTTCTGTCAATTTACCTGGATTCCCCGTAGCGACTACTAGTTTTTGCACTGTGGAAAACTTATTGATTATTTTTGCTCAATTTACCATGAAATTGCAACAAGAGTGACTTTGAAGAACTACAAAGGTTTTATAACAGTTATGGCGTAGCGTTCGGGTGATAAATAACTACAGGCGATCGCCTGTAGCTGTTCTGGTTGGAGTTGACTGACAATTTGGGGATATAAAGCCGAATCAGAAGCATTGGCAACAATGTTATAAAAACCATAAATGTTGGCTAGCTGGCTGGGAGTTTCGGTAGAGAAAATATAGTCATTAATCAACTGACGTTTAGCACTGATGATTTCAGCTTCAGGGATAGGATTGTGTTGTAGCTGGTTAAGGCGATCGCAAATAATTCCTTCTACCATTTCTAGATCTTCTGTCTCTAACCAGGCATTGATTGTAAATAGACTAGAATCTTTTTGCAGAGATAAGTTACAGTCAATATCCATTACCAACTGTCTTTCTTCTCGCAATTCTCTTACTAAACCCGAACTACGCCCACCAGCCAAAATAAGAGCAATTAAATCTAAAGCGATCGCTTCTTCTAAATACTTTGACCCAGGACAAATCCAACCCATCAAAAGCCGTGCTTGTTCGATTCTGGGAAGATGTAATTCTTGTCGGCGAATGGCGATCGCTTTGGGTTCTGCATCTATCACTACAGGAGGACATTCCGAACGGACACTAAACTTGTTAAAATTGTCATCAACTAATGCTAATGCTTTTTCCTGTTCGATATCACCAACCATAACCACGGTCATGTTCTCTGGCTGGTAGTGAGTGCGATGAAAACAACGCATTTGATTGGGAGTATATTCTAATAACTGTTCCTTATCTCCTAAGATCGAACGTCGGTATGGATGACATTGATAGATGTTTTGACACAAAGCCTGAAACCCTACAAAGTCTGGATCGTCGTGGCTAGAGTAAATCTCTTCAATTACTACTTCCCGTTCGCGAATAAATTCTTCGTCGGGAATACTTGCCCGTAATAAAATATCTGCTAGTGCGGGTAAAGTATGTTCCAAATGAGGCGCAGCAGTCGTTAGATAAAAATGAGCGTAATCATAGCTAGTAGCTGCGTTAGCCACTCCTCCTGTATTTTCGATCAGCCAATCAAATTCACCCGCCATTACGTTGGGAGAACCCTTAAAGATCATATGTTCTAAAAAATGAGCCATTCCAGACCATTCTTGTGGTTCTGCGATCGCACCTGCTTCTATCCAGACATCAGTCACTACCACAGGAGTTGCAGGTAAATATTGATGAATGAGAGTTAGCCCGTTGTTTAACTTAAATGTGTTGGCGTTAAACGTGGATTGATCGGAAGGTTTTAATAGTTTTGGCATCAAATAGCTAAATCAGCACAATTAATAGCCAATCATACCTTTTCTTCAGTGTCTATCTTGTTATATTTATCACAATTTCCGAAAAGCAAAATTGAAATAATGATTCATATCTAGAGATAGCCCACCGCCACGCCGTTTTACCTAAGTTTATGACCTGGAAGTCCAGGGTGGGAATTGGCTGCTCGAGTATCCATTTCCGAGAACAAGCTCGGTATACTTCCACAAGAACTATTGCTACTCCCTTCATAAATCAAGCATAGATCAATAAACTTGGAAGGTAGTCACCAACGCGGTAGTGGTACTTTATATATCATAGTCAGTTTTGTAAATTTAGCAAGGGTGAAAGTTTTTTAAAACGGCATAAGCCATGAAGAAATTGCTTTCTAGGTCATGCCGAAGAGGAAACATATTAGTTGTTGCTAACGGTTTCTGTTTCTAGAGTTGATGATCCATCAACGAATAGCTTGGGCAATATTAAGCCAGAACGCTCTTTATAAGCTGCGAATTCAGGATATCGAGAGAGGGACTCGTCTTTTTTCCGCATATTGGGTACAAAAACTAAAGTAGTAAATGTTCCCAAAATCACCAAGGGAAGCCAATGCTGTGTCAGTAAAGCAAAACCAAGATAAATCAAAATTTCACCCAAATAATTGGGGTTGCGACTACGACTAAAAAATCCTTCGGTAATCAATCCCTTTTTATATTTGAGAGTAAAGTATTTTTGAGCATCACTGCCATAGTGAAGAAATACACCAAAAAGGTTAGTGGCGATCGCAATACAGATTAAAAGCGCGCTGGGTTGAGTTCCACTACTAATCAAGATAAAGGGTGCAACCCAATATGAACCCAAAAAGAGAAATACCATAATTCCTTGAATTGCAGGTACTTCTTGTTCCCATTGCTTATCTGGATATAAACTATCTTTAATCAGCCACATAATGCCATAAGAGCCATGTAGTGCCAGGTAAATCCAGGGAGCTAAAGTAAAGTTGTGATAAAAAGCCATTAAGCCCAATACGAAGGCAAAGGTTGAAAATTTATGCGTATTAATCGGATATTTGACTTTCATTTATATGATTGATGTCCCAAATCTCATCGGCAATATCTAAAAAAAATGAGCAGCTACAAAAACCACTCATTCATATCAATTAATTCAATTGATTGCTGTGCTTAACCAGGTACGGAAGCAGTCTTTTTGTTGCTAGTAGACAATTCGCCTTTAGCATATTTAGCCGCGTAATCGTCTAAAGAAACTTGCTTGATTTTGCTAGCATTTCCAGCAGTACCAAAAGCTTCATAGCGTCTGAGACATACAGTTTTCATATATGCAATAGAAGGCTTGAGGAAGTGGCGAGGGTCAAAGTTAGAAGGATCTTTCAAGGCTGCTTCACGAATAGCAGCAGTAATTGCCAAACGGTTGTCAGTATCGATGTTAACTTTGCGAACACCACTTTTGATGCCTTTTTGAATTTCTTCTACAGGTACACCATAAGTTTCAGGAATCTTACCACCATTAGCATTGATGATGTCAATCCATTCTTGAGGTACAGAAGAAGAACCGTGCATAACGATGTGAACGTTAGGTAGACGGCGGTGAATTTCTTCGATTCTGCTAATGGCAAGAATTTCGCCAGTAGGCTTACGAGTGAACTTGTAAGCACCGTGGCTAGTACCAATAGCTACAGCCAAAGCATCTACTTGAGTGCGTTCGACGAATTCTACTGCTTCATCAGGATCGGTTAGAAGTTGTTCTTTGCTGAGTGTTCCTTCAAAACCGTGTCCGTCTTCTGCTTCACCTTGACCAGTTTCTAACGAACCCAAGCAACCTAGTTCACCTTCAACAGAAGCTCCAACAGAGTGAGCGACTTTTACTACTTCTGAAGTGACGTTAACGTTGTATTCAAAACTAGCAGGAGTCTTAGCATCAGCTTCTAAAGAACCATCCATCATCACACTAGTAAAACCGTTGCGAATTGCAGAATAGCAAGTCGCAGGGCTGTTGCCATGATCCTGGTGCATCGCGATGGGAAGATGAGGATAGCTTTCCGCTGCTGCCATGACTAAGTGACGTAGAAAATTTTCTCCAGCATATTTACGTGCGCCACGAGAAGCTTGTAAGATGACAGGGCTGTCAGCTTCGTTAGCAGCTTCCATAATGGAGATAATTTGCTCCATGTTGTTCACGTTATAAGCAGGAATACCATAACTATTCTCAGCAGCGTGTTCTAAAAGCAAACGCATTGGGACGAGCGCCATATATATTCTCCCTAATTTATATTTTTGTCAAATAGTAAGTTTTTAAGAAATTTTAACTTCTTACTTGTCAATCTTAAGATATTTTTTACATCTATACTAATTTAATTTGCTACTCAAGCTAAAAATAGTAAATAAAGCTGTGCAAAATTTTATAGTTGTTTATAGTTACGAGAGGTTATTTATAATTATTTTTAATTGCTTTGAGATTATTAACGCAGATTGAATTATCTTCCCTAATCGAAATTATGCCTTGACGACGCAGTTTACCCATCAGCCTCGTTACCGTCACTCTAGTAGAGCCAATCGCGCTACCGATTTGGGCATGAGTCAAAGTGTAGGGCAAACAGTTTTCTTGATCGTGTTCTTGACCATACTCTTCGACTAATAAAGTTAGAAAACTAGTCAAGCGGTCTATAGTTCTTCTTTGACCCAAAGCACTCAGCCACAGCAATTTTCTTTGATGCTGATCGCGGAAAGCGTTGTATATTTCTTGACGAAAATCTGGCCACTGTTCCAAATCCTGCCAGTAGAGCCAAGCGACTTGAGTATAATCGACATGGGCATAAGCTTGGATCGTAAAAATAGAATGGGACAACACTTCAAAAGGCATTTGGGTAGAAATAAATCCCAAAAAAGCCCTTTCAATATCTTCGGTTGACTCTGAATCTAATTCAGTTGGTTCAACTGGGAAATTATTCTGCTGTTGATTTTGAGCTTCGCTAACTAAACGGACTGCACCCTGATTGACTAGATAGATTAATTCAGGACGAACGGGAATTTGTTCATCTTTGCGAAAAATGCGATCGCGATAATGGGTTTGCGCCCAGTCCATGATAGTTTTCCAGGTCAAAATTGGTCGAGATTCCTCGGGGGATTGATCGGAAAATTGCATAAGAAGGCAAAATAAAATATCAACGCATATTTGATTCTACATGGATAGCAATGTATCGAAAAAAACTTTTTTACATAAGTTTTTTAAACTAGGATTTAATAACCAAAAAACGAGTCTTTCGGTTAAGGAGTTATTGAAACAGACGCTCTTATCAACTCTCGATTTGTCTCAACAAAATTCAAATATTTCTTTCAATCCTTTGTTTGTTAGTCATGCTATTGGAAGCAAAATCGTTCTTTTACATTCTTCTATTGAGTCAATATCCTCTAGTCGCCAGAGCAATCGAGTTTTATTTACATCAAAATATACGTCAATTGTATATAGCTCTTCTATTGCTTTGCTTTTAGCTTCGCTAAATAAAAAAACATCTCAAGCTATAGCACAGGAATTAATTGGTTTATTGGTTTTGACCCAGAACTATACTGGTTCTCAAGCTGGTTTGAATTTGACTATTAAAATAATGGAATCTGGCTTAATTAATTTTCATTTGGATGATGAATTCATTGCCATGTGGTTAAACAAATCATTAGTTTTACTTAACAATAGAACTACTATTAGTTCGCCCAATTTATTTCCCATTCAGCCTTTGGATAGTGTTCTAGTCAATTTATTTCCCGCACAATATGTTCATGCTCGTTGCTGCACTTTGTTAAATTTGGCAGCAAGGGAAAAGCTCTTTATTTCAAACAAAGATAGCCAAAATATAAATTGGCTAGACGAAGAGGGTAATTTGTGGCTAACAACAGAAACAGAATTTTTGCTATTACGTCATTTGTTTTTAGTAGCTGACTCATTCGCTAGTGAATCAGCCAACTGGTATAAATTAGCTATTAATTTAAGCGAAATAACCGTGATTTTCTTAGCAGAGTGTCGTTTCTTAGGAGAATTACAGCAGGACACCCCCCAAAAAGCGATCGCTCGTTTGAAGATTAATCACTATTACTCAATATTGGCTACAGCGAATACTAGAAGAGAAATTAAACGTCGCAGCACCAACTAGTTTATAAATTTTATAGACTAAGTAAACTATATCAATTAGAAACTGAAACGATATGCCCCTGTTTCGCGTAGCAGCTTTATTTCTTGGTCTTAGTGTCATCCTGGGATTATCTATCTGGCTAGTGACATCTCTGTCCCACCTCTATATGCAGATATCTTTTACTGCACCCATTTTGGCTAATCTATTGCTGCTACTAGTAATTGTTTTAATTGGCTCGATGATTGGGGGATATATCTACTATGTGAACAAATATACCCGTAAAGGCTCTCGTTCCAAAAAGGGTAAACGTCGTGTCAATAAAGTTAAAATGCCTGAAGAAAAAACTCAGGTAGCAGCCCAAAACCTTCAGGCGTTAAGACAGCAAGTCGGGCAAATACAGGACAAAATTACTCAAACAGCCTTACTAAATAAATCTCAGCAGATAGAAGCTGACTTGCAGCGGGGAGAAGTCAAGGTAGTGGTGTTTGGAACGGGATCGGCGGGAAAAACTTCTTTAGTGAATGCCTTAATTGGTGAGATAGTTGGGGAAGTTAACCCCATTATGGGAACAACTACCCAGGGAGAAACCTATAGCCTCAAATTAAAAGGAGTAGGCAGAGAGATTCTGATTATCGACACCCCAGGTATCTTAGAAGCAGGAATAGCGGGGACAGAAAGGGGAAATGTAGCCAGACAGCTTGCTACAGAAGCCGATTTATTAGTATTTACCGTTGATAATGACCTGAGACAGTCAGAATATGAACCACTAAAAGCTCTAGCAGAAATAGGAAAGCGATCGCTTTTGGTGTTTAATAAAACAGATCTCTACACTGATGAAGATCGAGAGATAATTTTAGGCAGACTCAAAGAAAGAGTCAAAACTTTTATTTCTCCTAGTGATGTCACTGCTATCTGTGCCAACCCTCAACCAGTGCAGCTAACTAGTGGCGAAATTGTTGAACCTACCGCCGAAATTTTACCTTTGATTAAAAGATTAGTTGCGGTGCTGCGGGCAGAAGGAGAAGATTTAATTGCTGATAATATTTTGCTGCAATCTCATCGTTTGGGTGAAGAAGCCCGTAAAATAATTGACATCCAAAGACGTAGAGAATCAGATAAAATAATCGCTCGCTATCAGTGGATAGGCGCAGGGGTAATAGCCGTAACTCCTGTGCCAGTTGTCGATATGCTAGCCACAGCAGCCATCAATGCCCAGATGGTAATTGAAATTGGCAAAATTTATGGTGTCGAACTCGATGTCGAACAAGGTAAAGAATTAGCCCTATCTTTGGGTAAAACCTTAGTTAGTTTGGGCATAGTCAAAGGTGCAGTAGACATATTAGCCAAAGCACTTCAGTTTCATTTTGCCACCTATATTGTGGGCAAAGCCATTCAAGCCGTTTCTGCTGCTTACCTAACCCGTATTGCTGGTAAAAGTTTTGTTGAATATTTCAAGCGCAATTTAGATTGGGGAGATGGGGGAATTACCGAAGTCGTACAGCAGCAGTTTCAATTGAGTCGGCGAGATGAATTTGTTAAATCTTTTGTGCAGGATGCTATTTCTAAAGTGGTTCAACCTTTATCTGAAGCCTGGGGAGAAGAGGATTCAGAATTAGAAGAGTTGCAAGAATTTAAGCGAGTTGAGGTAGCCGAAAAAATGGCTGCACGGCTAGAAGATGATTGGTAATCTTTATCAGACAAAAAAAGAGTGAGCAAAATTTTGCTCACTCCATAAATCAACCAATTTTTAATTAACTTTTGACAGTCTTTTTCTCTTCTTCTAGGGCTAAGAATTTTTCTAATTCTGTGATTGCATCCGCATCAACTTTGGTTTGCATGGGACAGAATTTAGGACCACACATAGAACAGAATTCTGCTGTTTTATAGATGTCTGCGGGTAGAGTTTCATCGTGGTATTCTCTCGCTCTTTCTGGATCGAGAGATAAGTCAAACTGCTTTTCCCAATCGAAGTTATAACGAGCATTAGAAAGCTCATCATCTCTATCTCTCGCACCTGGACGGTGACGAGCAATATCCGCAGCATGAGCCGCAATCTTGTAAGCAATTAAACCATTGCGAACATCTTCAGCGTTAGGCAAGCCCAAGTGTTCTTTAGGAGTAACATAGCAAAGCATAGCAGTACCGTACCAGCCAGCCATTGCAGCACCGATCGCACTGGTGATATGGTCATAACCAGGAGCAATGTCAGTTACAAGAGGTCCTAAAACATAGAAAGGTGCTTCGCTACACTCTTCCATTTGTTTTTTGACGTTGAACTCAATTTGATCCATTGGTACGTGACCAGGACCTTCTACCATCACCTGTACATCATGTTCCCAAGCACGGCGAGTTAGTTGTCCTAGAGTTTTTAGTTCGGCTAATTGAGCCTCATCGCTAGCATCGTGGGTACAGCCAGGACGTAGAGAATCACCTAAACTAAAGGAAACATCATATTTTTTGAAGATTTCAATGATGTCATCAAAATGAGTATAAAGGGGATTTTGCTTGTGATGGTGCAGCATCCAGCGGGCAATGATTCCACCACCGCGAGAGACAATACCTGTCAAGCGATTTTTAACTAAAGGCAGATGTTCGATTAAGATACCTGCATGAATAGTCATGTAGTCCACACCCTGTTGAGCGTGTTTTTCGATGATGTTTAGAAAGTCATCAGCACACAGTTTTTCAATATCACCATGTACGCTTTCTAGTGCCTGATAGATTGGCACTGTACCAATCGGAATTGGCGAAGCGTTGATTACTGCGGTACGGATTTCGTCGAGATTTCCGCCTCCAGTAGACAAGTCCATTAAAGTATCCGCACCATATTTAACCGCTAGTTTTAGCTTATCTACTTCTTCGTTGATGTCGGAAGAATTAGGTGATGCACCAATATTGGCATTTACCTTACAGCTAGATGCGATACCAATACACATTGGCTCTAGATTAGGATGGTTAATGTTGGCAGGAATAATCATTCTGCCTCTAGCCACTTCATCTCTAATGAGTTCTACAGGTAAACGTTCTCTTGTTGCTACATAGTGCATTTCTTCGGTAATGATACCTTTACGTGCATAGTGCATCTGAGACACATTGCCCTGTCCTCTACGCTTGGCAATCCATTCGCTTCTCATATTTTTTTTCCTCAATAAACAGCTTCCCTCCGCTGGTGCTAACCAGTCTCAGGTTCTTAGGGTATATCTCAGCCTTAACTTGTAAAGCACCCCTAGCTATGATGGGAATTTTAGCACTTTTCGGGCTATGCCAAATCAACCACCGAGGAACTAATTATTTCTTAATCGAAAGCATTGTTTCTTAAATTTACGATCGCTTTAATTATTAAAATATTGTTTTTTATTGATTGATGAAGGTTCAATTTAATAATATCCTGCACTAGATAAGAGAAAGGTCATAAGCACCACACCTAGATAATAAACAAAATAATGATAAATAAATATCCATAAACCAGCTAAATTCAAGCAGAAGTTTGAAAAACTTCTTGTCTGCCAGAAATAAATTGGTACACCAACAATACTAAACAAAATAATCGTGTATTTAACATATTTAGGAATACGATAGTTCCGTAATTTAGCATCATAAATAACCCAATAATATATAATTGCGATCGCCACAATGGATACCAAAATGCTAATAATGTCCATGGGTAATCCATTATTATTGGTAAAAGCATCCACACAGCCTGCTATAGCTGCTACTATTCCTAACCAAAACAAAAATATATTGCGTTTGGTTTCGATTCTTTTTTAAATCTAAATTTTTATTATTCATCAATCCAAGTATCAAGCTCGAAGCTTTAGAATCTATCCTTATTTAATTAAACTATCAATAATTAATAAATTTACTAAAACATTAAAAACTTTATTGCATAAACATGAGACATTAAACCTATACACATATACTTATACTTAATTTTTAAAACTCATAAAAAGCGATGTGTCCCCGCGTCAAATCTAAACCCAAAGCAACTAGCGAATCAGAGTCAGCAAAACTGTGGATTTTATTGGTGGGTGTTAATCAATATCAGGATCGACAAAACCTTCCTTCGTTACAATATTCCGCTTTAGATTGTCAGGGTTTGGGGGAAGCACTCAAAGAAGCTACTACCAACCTGGATCGAAAGGAAGTAATTATTCACCATGACTTTGTTACTCAACGTCCTAACGTAGCAGACGTACAGCAAAGCATTTCCAAAATTACTAATTCTGCTAGTGCTAACGATACAATTCTGTTTTACTTTTCAGGACACGGTATTTTAGAACCAACAACGGGACAGGTGGTATTATGTTTAGCCGATACTAAGACAGAAAAGTTGATAACTACAGGCTTGCCTTTAAATATCCTACTCAAACAGTTGAGTAACTGTGCTGCGAGTCAGCAGCTAGTTTGGTTGGATGCTTGTCATAGTGGGGGGATGACTTTGCGGGGAACATCTAAAATAGCCTTGCCTAATCCTAGTTCCCAACTGGTAGAAGTCTTACGGAATAAAGCAGCAGAAAGTAAGGGTTTTTATGCCTTGTTGTCCTGCGATCAAACTCAACAGTCTTGGGAATTTCCCGAATTAGGACATGGAGTATTTACCTATTATTTGATGCGGGGTTTGCGGGGAGAAGCTGCGGACTCTCAAGGGATAATTGAAGCTGATGCGCTGTATCAATATGTCTATCATCAAACCCTGCGATATATAGATAAGACCAATCAACAGATACGCTTAATCAACCAGCAAAAGAGTAGTCGAGGAGAAAGAAGATTACAGTCAGAATTTCCTTTGCAAACTCCTAAACGGATTGTCGAAGGTTTTGGTAAAGTTATCTTAGGAGAACGATCGCTTGACATCTCAGATATTAATCCCCGTCAGGCGTTGGTAATTGATGGGGGATACAAGGCAAATAAAACTACCTTCGCCTTAAGTCAAGTATTGCAAAGTTCGGGAGGATTTGACCTTAGATATTTTCCTCAAACTAATGAATCTTGGTCGGAAGTAAAAAAAGCGATCGCATCTTGTCTTAACTCCGATGAAGAAGTCACCACTGCCTTATTATATTTACGAGCAGAAATAGAAGTCACCGAGACAGGAGAATCTTGGCTGATTTTTGCCGATGATACGCGCTTATCTCGTTCTTGGTTACGGAAAGTCTTAAGAAAATCTCAGGCAGCACAACAAATCATTATCCTAGACTGTCCTGGGGAACAGGATCTTACAGAATGGATTGAAGACTTGCAGCTAGAAGCAGAAAGGGGACAGTGCTTAATTGCTGCTGCTGCACCTTTGGATAATTCAGGACAGTTTGCCGAGGTCATTCTAAATACTTTACAAAGCGCGGATACTCAAGCAGGATTACCTGTTGCAGCTTGGATCACTCAACTACAAATTGCTTTAGCTGGGACGGGAATTTTACCCCAGGTATGGCTGTCGGGGACTCAAGGGGTAATTGAAGTACTCCCCCCTGAAAATGCCTTTACTAATGACCATCCGTCTTTAGATTTGGGTATTTGTCCCTATATGGGATTGGAAGCTTTTAATGAAGACAGTGCAGAATATTTTTATGGTCGAGAAGCATATACCCAGAAATTACTGAATCAAGTTAATCATAAGTCTAGTATTGCGGTAGTGGGTGCATCGGGAAGTGGTAAGTCTTCGGCTGTCCAAGCAGGTTTGATGGCAAACCTAAGACAGGGTAAACAAATCCCTAATAGCGATCGCTGGTGGCTAGGCTGTTTTCGTCCTGGAAAAGAGCCAATAAAGGCTTTGGCAAGTTTATTAACTGCTGATGGGAGTAAGAAATCTCAAGCACGAGAAAAACTGCAAATTGAGGGATTACTTTATCAGGGAGTTGAAGGTTTTGTGCGCTGGTTGCGGACTCGTAGCGAACCGATGGTCTTGCTAGTCATCGATCAGTTTGAGGAACTGTTTACCCTAGCAGGAGAAAGCGAACGTCAGGAATTTATTGAGTTAATTATAGGCGCACTTAAATATGCAGGCGATCGCTTTAAGCTAATATTTACTATTAGAGCAGATTTTGTCGCTTCTTGTTTGGAAGTACCTGAATTAGCCCAAATTTTACAAAAAGATAGTGTTTTAGTTCCTCCTTATCTCACTGAAGCCGATTATCACCATGCCATTATTAAACCCGCCGAACAGGTAGGATTAAAAGTCGAACCTGGATTAGTTGAGGTGTTGTTGCAGGATTTGGATCGATCCGCAGGAGATTTACCCCTATTACAGTTTGCCCTACAGCAGCTATGGGAACGTCGGGACAGTGGCAAATTAACCCTTAGAGCTTATCAAATTTTGGGGGGAATCAAAGGTGCATTGGAAAGACAAGCACAGTCGGTATACGATAACCTTGATGCAAAATCTCAAGACTGTGTAAGATGGATTTTTCTCAACCTAACTCAACTGGGAGAGGGGACAGAAGATACGCGCCGTCGCGTTACTAAGTCAGATTTGGTAGTCGCTAAATATCCTGAAGAGTTAGTTAATAAAATTCTGCGTATTCTGACAGATGCCAAATTATTGGTAGTGAACCTCGATGATGGTCATAATCTCGGTCAAAGTCGCAGCGTAGCCGACGCACCAGAAGATGATGAACTATTCCTAGAAGCCATGCGTCAGGACGCCACAATAGAAGTCGTCCACGAAATATTGATTCGTCATTGGTCGAGTTTGCGCTGGTGGCTAGAAGAAAATAGATCCAGATTGCGATCGCAACGTCAGATTGAACAAGCAGCTATATTATGGCAGCAAAAAAATAAACAGGATGATTTTTTGTTACGGGGTGTGCGTTTAGCTGAAGCAGAAGAGATATATATTAAATACACCGATGAGTTATCAGATACCGCGAAGGAATATGTTGCTAACTGTATTGATGCTAGATTAGCCCTACAAAGAGAAGCCAGACAGCGTTTGCGAAAAGCACAATTAACTGCTGCTACGTTAGGAATATTAGGACTAGCTGCGACGGCTTTTGGTATTGGTGCTTATCGTCAGCAAGCGATCGCTCAATTAGAAAACATTGACAGCTTAAATTCTGTCGCCGAAGCCCAACTATTATCCAACCAGCAGCTAGAATCTGTCACCACTAGTGTCAAAGCAGGAAAACAATTTAAACAAATAAATGGCTTGGGTAAAGCTTTAGTTGGTAAAGATAATTGGCAAGAAACTAAATATAAAACCACTGCTACTTTACAGCAGTCTATTTATGGTACTCAAGAAATAAATAGATTGGAGGGTCATAGTCAACAGGTAAATGCAGTAGGAGTCAGTGAAAATGGAGAAACAATTGTCACCACTAGCGACGATAAAACTGTCAAAATTTGGAACAAAAAAGGTAATGTAATTAAAACTTTTACTGGCAAAGAAGCTCAAGCAAATCCTATTTTATGGAATCAAACTAAAATTAGTAATCCTGGTTTAGAAGCAAAAAATATTTCTATCAACAATAGCGATCGCTTTATTACCATCGAAGATGAAACAACAGTTGAACTGAGGTCTAAATCTGATAATCGATTGATTCGTAGCTATCCTCATCAAACAATAGTTAACAGTGTTAGTACTAGTTTAGATAATAAATTATTAGCTACCGCTACTTTTGATGGTAACGTTAATATTTGGAATGAAGATGGTATTTTACAACAGACTTTAAGCGGACACACAGGAGAAGTTTTAGATGTCCAATTTGCACCCGATCTGAGCAAAGGCAATTCCTACAAACTAATTTCTACGGGTGTTGATAAAACAGTGAGAATCTGGCAATTATTCAATCGCTACTCAAATAAAGAAGAAGCTATTGAGAGTATTGCAACTTCACCTTTTCTTGATACCTTTGTTACTGGAAATTGGGACGGTGAGATTAGTTTTTGGTATAAAAATATTGATGGCACACAAAAGCTGATCAATACTATTATTGGACACGATGATACTATTTCTCAAATTAAATATAGTCCCGACGGAAAACTAATTGCTTCCGCTGCTTGGGATAAAACAATTAAACTTTGGGATGCAGGGTCAGGGGAATTAATTGATACTTTAACAGGACACAAAGAGGGAGTTAATAGTATTGCTTTTACTCCCGAAGTCAGACTTTAATATCTGGTAGTGAAGATAAAACTATCAAGATTTGGAACATTGCAGATAAAGCATTAATTAAAACTCTTGAAGGACATACCGATAGTATTAAGGTAGTTACTATCAGTCCTGATGGTAAACTAATCGCTTCTGGTGGCTACGATAATACAATTAAAATCTGGTCAATTACAGGAGAATTATTACAAACAATTGATGCTCATAAATTGGCAATTACTTCCTTATTATTTACCCCCACCCCCTTAATCCCCCCTACAAGGGTGGAGACTATACTTTAGCTTCTGGAAGTTGGGATAATAGTATTAAACTTTGGTTAATCGCCGATGGAGGTAAAAGCAACAAGTTATTCCATACCCTAACAGGACATCAAGACGGCGTAACTACCATAAGTCTTAATTCTAATGGTACGTTGTTGGCTTCGGGAAGTGGCGATCGCAATATTAAACTCTGGAATACTAAAACAGGAGAATTAATCAAAACCCTGCGAGGACACACTAGCCAAATCAATAGTTTGGCATTTAGTAGCGATGATCAATCTATTATTAGCGCAGAAGAACAGCAAGGTTTATTCTGGTGGAATCTAGATCTAGATAATCTTTTAACTCAAGGATGCGATCGCCTGGATGATTATTTATTAACTAATCCTAACGTGAAAGAAAGCGATAAAAAACTTTGTCGATAAGTTTAATTGATACTAAAGGCTTTTAGCTGTTAGTTTCTTTTTTATCGACTTGAATATTTTTAGCTAAAGAGCGAATTGAAGTTACCTCACTATATTGATTTTCAAGCAGAGTTAAATTTAGCTAGAAAGATTAGAAAAGAGTATATTCAGAATTGAAGCAAATTTATTTTGAGAAGTATTAATCAATCATCCCAACAGAAATAAGTGAGCCACAAATCAAACGTAAATGCGATCGCGACGGTAATTCTTATTGGCAAATATATAGCCCAATTTCTCGTTCTTCTGTTTCTTTCGGTTCTGAACAAGAGGTTAGATTGTGGCTAGAGCAAAATCTTTAGCCAGACTATTTTTTAATAGAATCAAATTAGGAAACATCAGTTAATTAAAAACCACTGTTTTATTGTCGTAAACTAGTACTCGATGCTGCAAATGTAACCGAACAGCACGAGATAAAACTAAACGTTCCAAATCTTTCCCCTTGCGAATTAAATCTGCGATTGTATCGTGATGATTCACACGGGCAACTTCTTGCTCAATAATAGGTCCTTCATCCAAATCTTCCGTAACATAATGAGCCGTTGCACCAATAATTTTAACTCCTCTTACATGGGCGCGATGGTATGGTTTTGCCCCTGGAAAAGCTGGTAAAAAAGAATGATGAATATTAATTACATTAGGAAACTGTTCCACTAGTTTGGGACTCAGAATCTGCATATATTTAGCCAAGACTACAAGGTCTATTTTGTATTGATGTAGCAATTCCAGTTGCTTGGCTTCTTGTTCGACTTTATTGTCTTTTTTAATAGGTATATGGTAAAAATCAATACCAAACTGTTCGGCGATCGCTTTTAAATTAAGATGATTGCTAATTATTAAAGAAATATTTCCTGGCAGCTCTTTAGTTTGATTTCGCCAGAGAAGATCTAAGAGGCAATGATCCTGTTTTGTTACCCAAACTGCAATTTTGGGTAGGGTATCAGAAAAGTGTAGTTGCCAAGTCGCGTCAAGGGGTTTGGCGATTGCACTAAAGGCTGTAGAGATCGTATTGCGGGGTAAATTGAATCCGTCAAGTTGCCATTCTATACGGATCAGGAATAAACTTGTAGCGCAATCAGTGTACTGATCGGCATGAATGATATTGCCACCGTTGGCATATATAAAGTTGGCGATTTTCGCTACTAGTCCTGGACTATCAGGACAAGAAATTAATAAGGTTGCAGTAGGCTCAGTCATAAATATTTAAATGAGTCGGACTTTCCAACTACTACTAAGACTAAAATGATAACTTTTAGAGTCAGGCATAAAAGCATAGCAGATGAATTGAAATCTATCAGATTTTTTTTAGCCAAATTTAATTTGATACCCTAGTTTTGGGCAAACTAAAACTATGTCCTCGACTATATAATTCAAATAAATATACTTAAATAAATATACTTAAGTGAAATATGTTTAGTTGTCAGTATCTCGATCTCATCTCATATTTATATATACACAAAAATCTAAGTTCAGGAAATCTCGATTTATCCTTTTTATAATTTTGAGAATAAGCCAATAATTTACTTTATCCTCACTTTAAGGTTGAGCAACAAGAGCAATATTCAGTCAGAGCTATAACTATTATGAACAGTCAAGACAAGCCCTTAGAAGCTAATGACAATCTAGATGGAACATTAGATTCCAATCCAAATCAGCAAGAGAAGGATGATTTAGCAGATTTGTGGACTCCAGAAGAAGATCCTGAATCTACAACTGAATTTATCAACGCTGCGGATGCAAATTTTAATGTTGATGATATAGAAGTTACGGAAATTAAACCATCCGAAACTACTAAAAAGCCTCCCAAGAAGGATATTGCAGAACTAGATTTCGATAATTGGGATTTTCGCGATGCTTTATCGGCAGACGCTGACAGCGAGTCTGAGCCTGAAATTGTTCCAGATGTTCAAAGTGAATTATTGTCAGAGATATCCCAAGAAGATGATTCAGAAATAGAAGCACTAGGAGAATTTGAAGCTTTAGTTTCTCAAACAGAAGAGCCTCTTGAAGATGCTAGCTTAGATGAATTTAATCTAGATGCAGATGATTCAGAAATAGAAGCACTAGGAGAATTTGAGGCTTTAATTTCTCAAACAGAAGAGCCTCTTGAAGAGCTAGCTTGGACGAATTTAATCTAGATGCAGATGATTCAGAAATAGAAGCACTAGGAGAATTTGAGGCTTTAGTTTCTCAAACAGAAGAGTCCCTTGAAGACACTGGCTTGGATGAATTTAATCTAGATGCAGATGATTCGGAAATAGAAGCACTAGGAGAATTTGAAGCTTTAGTTTCTCAAACAGAAGATACCTTTGAGGATATTAGCCTAAATGAAATCAATCTAGATGCAGATGATTCAGAATTAGGTAGTTTGGACGATCTGGATTTAAATGTTGAATTAGACTCTTTAACAGTAGATGCTTTAGAGAGCCTAAATAATAATGACTTAGATGGTTTACTAGATTTAGATTCAGGCTCAGATGCTTTAGATTCACTGATTTTAGAATCAAATGCCGATTTAGGAGATTTGGAAAACTCTTTAGATTCCGATTTAGAGCTATCTAACCTAGATTCATTATTTGATGACGAATCAGAAGCTTCTCCTGCTGTCACACCAGCAATTTTCACTCCTTCACAACAAACACCTAAAGTAGCTCAAAAACCCTTTTCTCCTGCTCCCGATCCCGCTCCTGCAAAAGCCCAAGGTTTCGACCAAACCATGAGAGTTTCGGTCAGAAAACTGGATGACCTCAATAACCTCATTGGAGAGTTAGTAGTTAAACGTAATCGTCTAGAAGACGACCAAGAAAGATTGCGTCGCTTCCTAGACAACTTACTGGGTCACGTCCAGTCTTTAGGGGAAGCAGGTGCGAAAATGCACGATATGTACGAGCGATCGCTTTTAGAGGGTGCATTAATCGCCAGTCGTCAGTCTCGCGCTAACTCGGCAGTGGCTGCGGGAAATGGTTCGAGCTTTGGGGGAGATGAACCCAAAGAGGAAGGACTAGATGCTTTGGAGATGGATCGTTTCAATGGCTTCCACCTACTTTCCCAAGATATCATCGAGCTAATTGTCAGGGTTCGTGAGGCTGCATCTGATATTCAGTTTGTAGTTGACGAAACAGACAAAGTTGCCCAGACATTTCGTCAAGTTACAGGACAGCTACAGGATGGAATGAATTCCTCTAGGATGGTCGCATTTGGACAGAGTGCTGACCGCCTACCTAGAGCGATTCGAGATATTTCACGGAAGCAGAAAAAGCAAACTGAACTGCACGTTGAAGGTAAAGATGTATTGATTGACAAAATGATTGTCGAGCATCTTTACAATCCCATGACTCACCTAGTTAACAATGCTATTTCTCACGGTATTGAAACTCCCCAAAGGAGATTGGAGGTAGGTAAACCCGAAGCAGGAAACATTACCATACGAGCATTCCTACAGGGAAACCAAACCGTGATCACCGTGACCGATGATGGTGCGGGTATCGATCCAGAAGTAGTCAAGAAAAAGGCGATCGAGAAAAATTTAATTACCTGGGCGACGGCTCAAAATCTTTCTGACCAACAGGTCTATGAATTGCTATTCCATCCAGGCTTTAGTACCAAAGACGAGGCAGATGACTTCGCTGGTCGAGGTGTAGGGATGGACGTAGTTAATACCGACCTCAAAAAAATTAGAGGTTCAGTTAGTACTGAGTCAGAAATAGGCAAGGGTACAACCTTTACTATTCGTCTACCGTTGGTATTGAGTATTTGTAAAGCTCTAACTTGCGTAGACAACAATACCAAAATTGCCTTTCCTATTGACGGGGTAGAAGATACCAAAGAATATTTACCCAGCGATATTCAAACTAATGCCAACAGCGTGCGCTGTATCTCTTGGAAGAATACTTTATTACCCTTAAGACCCCTTGGTGGCTTATTAAACTACAATCGTCAAATTCGCCGAGCAGGGATCTACAACGCGAATCAAAACAATGACGATACTATTTCAGTAATTATCCTTCGTAGTTTGGATAACCTGTTGGCGGTGGAAGTCGATGAAGTCAGAGCCGAACAAGAAATTGTAATCAAACAAATTGATGGTCCAATTCCCAAGCCACCAGGCATTGCAGGAGCGACAGTATTGGGTGACGGTACGATCATGCCCATTGGTGACGTACTAGAGTTAATTGAAATTGCTCAAGGTAAGAGAACAATTGAAATTGGCTTTGATGTCCTCAATGGTCAAATGGGTGCCAAACCTATTCAAACTGAAACTATCCAGCAAGAGCCTATGGTATTGGTAGTCGATGACTCGATTACCGTTCGAGAACTGCTATCAATGAGTTTCAACAAGCTAGGCTATCGTGTAGAACAGGCTAGAGATGGTCAAGAAGCCTGGGATAAACTACGAGGTGGTTTAGAATGCGACATGATCTTTAGTGATATTGAAATGCCTCGGATGAACGGTTTGGAACTACTTTCCAATCTTCACAAAGACGGTAAGCTTAAGTCTATACCAGTAGCGATGTTGACTTCTCGTGGTGCAGACAAGCACAAACAGATAGCCAACGACTTGGGAGCGAAAGCTTATCTAACTAAGCCCTACACTGAAAAAGATCTGATGGATGTGGCACAACATCTAATTGATATAAATCGGGCAAATAAAGAAGCTAAATCTACAATTGTTGACGTTAATAGAATCAACAAACGCAACTCTGAAACGGAGTTGGCTACTGCTCCAATGGTTCTGATTATTGATGATTCAGTCACCGTTAGAGAGTTATTATCAATGACCTTTAGAAAAGCGGGTTATCGAGTAGAACAAGCTAGAGATGGTCAAGAAGCTTGGGAAAAACTCAGTGATGGTTTGGAGTGCGATATTGCTTTTTGTGATATTGAAATGCCTCGGATGAATGGCTTAGAACTTTTATCTCAACTGCAAAAAGATGATATTTTGGCTAAATTACCGATCGCAATGCTAACTTCTCGTGGTGCGAAGAAAATGCGTAATATAGCTGCTTCTCGCGGTGCAAATGGTTACTTTGTTAAGCCTTACGTCGAAGAGGATCTATTGAAAGCAGCGGAAAGAATGATGAATGGAGAAATGTTGATTGAAACAGAAGAGGATTAAGGGATGAGGGATGTCAGTAAAGGATATATGCGAAGCGGTATCCCGTGGGACACCTTCGGATAAGGAATGAGGAACGATCGCTTGTCCAACTTATTACTTAATTGATTGTTCCCTAACCTTTTAATTCTGAACATAAGTCTTCTTAAGTATAAGGAGGCTTTATTTTTTTTGGGCATAATGGGATAAGCTCACTATTTTTTGTCTTCGCGTAATTTGCTGTTTTTCGATAAGGATCTGAGATTGCATGATTAAAACTACTATATGTCTTGGTGTCTTGTGGTTTAGTAGCCTGTGGGGAGTCCAGTCTACTGTAGCTGCTGAGACTAAAACTAAAGACTTGGAATTGGAAATAGGTATTATTCAACGTTTGGGTGCGAAACCGATTAAAGATGAAGATCCGATGGTCAAACAGGTCACTATTAATAGTGTTTCGGGGGACTCTTTGAAAGTAAGTTTTCTCGATCGCCCTGAATTAAATCCCCCTATTGAAACGAAAAAGGTGGTGCTAAAAGTTGAGTCGGCTAAGTTGACTCAGCCAAAACTGCAAGAAAAATTAATATTAAGCGATCGCTCTACTTTTGAAACTGCCGAAGACAGCGCAAATTCTTGGAAGAAGCTGGGTATTGAGGTAGAAGTAGCTCAACCAGGAAGATGGCAAGTATGGGCAAAACGAGATGTTTATAATACCCCTTTGGTGCGTCGTTGGCTGTTGCACAGTCTTGAAGCTAATGGCTATAAAGATCCTTATATTGATACCAATCTTCTTTATCAAAAGCCAGATATCGTTTTAGAGATTGATGGACAGGAATATAATCAGGATGAGGTAAAAATTACCAGTAGTAAAAATTTACTTAAGGTCAATACTACCAATACCCCTAATGCTGCTCGTATTTTTGGCGGTAGTCTGGAGCTTCAGCCTAATTCTCATGGGGAATTTAGCCTTGTCAATCATGTTCCGTTAGAAACTTATTTACGGGGTGTTGTCCCTTATGAAATTGGCGCAAATGCTCCCGCCCAAGCAGTTGCAGCCCAAACTATTATTGCCCGCACCTATGCTTTGCGCAACCTACGACGTTTTGAGGTAGACGACTATCAACTCTGCGCCACAGTCCACTGTCAGGTATATAAAGGATTAAATGATGCTAACCCCACAAGCGATCGCGCGATCGCTCAGACTGCTGGTTTAGTATTAACCTATGATAATGAATTAATTGATGCTCTTTATTCTTCCACTACGGGGGGAATTACCGCAGGTTTTGAAGATAGTTGGAATGGCGCAGAGCGTCCCTACCTCCAGCCTGTAATTGACGCTCCTAAGCCTTTTTGGGACTTGGTTAAATATCCCCTCAACAATGAAAAAACTTTTCGCAAATTTATTAGTTTAAGTCAAGGCTTTAATGAAACAGGGAGACGAGGCGTATTTCGCTGGAATAAAACAAGAAGTATCAAGGATCTAAACAAAGATTTACAAAAATATCTTAAAAAGACGCGCCATCCTCTAGCTGATTTTGAAACAATCAAATCAATGGAGGTTTACAAGCGATCGCGTTCTGGTAGAATTTTGACTCTGGCTATTGATACCGATCTTGGTAAATTACAGCTACACAAAAACGAAATTCGCAGCGCATTAGAGCCTCCCCGCAGTACCTTTTTCTATCTCCAACCAACGTATAACGATGCAAAACAATTAAACGGTTATGCTTTTGTTGGTGGAGGCTTTGGTCATGGAGTGGGTTTGAGTCAATATGGTTCGTATAATCTAGCTAACTTAGGTTGGTCAGCAGAACAGATTTTAGCTTTTTACTACCCTCAAACTGAGATTAAGCCTTTGGATGACACTATTGTTTTCTGGCGCGATAATGCTCCTGAATCTATTAGCCGTAAATAAAGTATTAGCGTAACCCAACAATTCCGCGATCGGTTATTAGTTACCAATCCAAAGGTAGCGTTATAGTAAAATTAATATCTACTTCAAAACAATTCTTCTCAATATTTTGAATACTGCTACTGAAACCATAACCTATCCCATTGTAGAGACTTTCCATTCTGTTCAAGGGGAAGGTTATTGGACTGGGGTAAATGCCTTTTTTATTCGCCTGGGTGGATGTGATGTTCATTGTCCTTGGTGCGATACTAAACATTCGTGGAATTCATCCCGTCATCCACAAAAGTCGGTAGAAGAGTTAATAGATACTGCCCAAAATGTTAATCCCCGTATTGTAATTATTACAGGGGGAGAACCACTAATGCACGATCTTTTTCCTCTGACTACAGCATTTAAAAATGCAGGAATACAGGTGCATTTAGAAACCTCTGGCGCACATCCTTTTAGTGGCGACTTTGACTGGGTAACTTTTTCGCCCAAGCAGTTTAAAGCACCCCATAGTAGTATTTATAGTCAGACGAATGAGTTAAAAGTAGTTGTGACTAATGAATACGATCTAAGATGGGCAGAACAACAGTCAGCTTTAATTCCCAAAAAGGCTTTACGTTATTTACAACCTGAATGGAATTCTCCTCAAAGTAAGGATTTGATTTTCAACTACGTTTTGCAACATCCCCAATGGCGAATTAGCCTACAAACTCATAAGTTATTGCAAATTCAATAATCAGCAAGTTGATAAATTATCTAGCGACTAAGAATTAGGATAGCCAAACCAGGTTGGATCGATATAGTTGATTCTGGCGCAGGGTTCGAGGGTTTCTAAGATAGCTTTACCATAGCTGCGAGAATTGACTCGATTATCCAACAAAGCGATAATGCTTTGGGATTCTCGTAGTGGCACTACGGTTTGTTCTAAGGTTTTCAAAGCCGTTGGTAATAGATATAGACGAAACCAATCCTGGCGACGATTTTTATAGTAGGCTACGCGGTTAGCTATCAAAGGATTTTCTAAGGATGGTATGGGCAAAGTGGCGATAATAACAAGTTGTGGAATAGGCAATGCTTCTTGATGTTGTTGCCAAAAAGACCAGCCACAAATCAAAATACCGTCATCATTTGTAGGTATTGTCTCTACTTTGACTCTCGAACCAAATTCTGCTGCTAATGCCGAACCTACTTGTCCTTGGAGGGGTAAATCATCGGCGATCGCTACGATTAATTGTTTAGTACTGCTACTAAGACTCACCAGCAATAAACTTTGCTCGATTAAGGCTGATTGAAAATCTGGCGTGTTGGGTAAAGGAAGACGAGTGGGTAAATATATTTGTATGTGGTTATTTTGCCGATTAGGGGTAAATTTTAGACTGAGCATTTCTAAATCTAAACCCAATCTTTGTCTGTAGGTTGCAGCATTAGATTCAATATCTAAAAAACCACCCAATATCACCACTGGTTGCTGTCGCCAAATAGGTTTTAATCGATCTTTCACTTCCCCAGGAGCAATATTAATTGCAAACCAGTCTGGAAGGCGATCGCTCGATTTATAGTCAGTTGGTGGGCGAGAAATCCATAAAATAGCGTCTTTATGCTGGTTCTTGCGCCAAAAATGAGCAAATTTTCCTGTCAACAAGCCTTTTTCTATTAATAACTGACACAAATCATCGATCAAATCCAATTCCGACTGGAGTAAAACATGATTACCATAAGGATTTCGAGGGCGAGAAAAAATAGACTTGGCTAGCTTGACTCTAACGTTGCGAATCAAATTCTCATGGGTAGGAATGGTATGCTCTAATTCTGACCAATCAGCAGCAGTAATCGTAATTGTTAACAGGTTTCTCGTCGATTCTTCTAGATTATCGGCTCGTTCAATAATTGTGGGAATATTTTGTGGGAATTTAGTTTGATTTGTCAAGCGATCGCCCAACCAGCTTTCAGGAGAAGTTAACAACACGCGATCGCCTTCTTGCCAACTATCTCCCATGCGAACTTTCTTATTTGACCCCAACCATCTTTGTAATTTATCGGTTTCTTTTAGTAAATACTCTTGTGTTGTCTGTGGTGCAACAATAATTACCGACCAATCTCCCAGAAGAATTGGCATTAAATAACTAAGACAATACTTACTTACACTACTGCCAGTTTGCATCAAGGTAGGACGACCTAAACGCAAAGCCCTAGCAATTAGCCTTGCCATCGTTAAATGGTGGGGAAAACCTCGATCGCCATTTTCCCGCAAAAAATCTCTTAAAGATGAGTGGACTTCTACTTCAATCACATCTAAACTATCTCACAACAAGGGACTGTAGTAGTTCCTAACTTTGCTTTATTTAAATTCGCCTTTGGGAAAAGCACTGGGTACAACCTTAAGCATTTTTAGCTTGCCATTTCTTAAAATCTCTACGGGCAAACCAGAGCCGATTTTGCTCATGTCTACTTGCTCTTGTACTTGAACCGAAGTTTTGACTGGTGAATTATCTACCTTGCGGATCACGTCCCCTGGTTTAATACCGCTTTTATCCGCAGGAGAGTTAGGAATCACTCGCACAATTAACACCCCATCATCGTGAGGAATTTTAAAATCAAAGTCTTCACTCTTATTGATTTCTTTTCTTGTCTCTTCGGTAATATTGACCATATGAACCCCTAAATAGGGATGGTCTGCCTGTCCTTTAGCAAATAGCTGATTAGCGATGCGTTGAGCAGTTTGAATCGGAATAGCAAAACCCAAACCTTGAGCATCAGCACGAATTGCTGTGTTGATGCCAATTACTTCTCCTTCTGAATTTAATAAAGGTCCTCCTGAGTTACCTGGATTAATCGCTGCATCGGTTTGGATAAATCTAACTCGTTTGTCAGGGACACCTACCTGAGAACTAGAGCGACCTAAAGCACTAATAATACCCACTGTGACAGTATTATCTAAGCCCAAAGGATTGCCGATGGCGATCGCCCATTCCCCAGGGGTCAAATTTTCGGCATCACCCATGCTAGCGGTGGGTAAATTCTCCGCATCGATTTTGATTACTGCCACATCAGTAAAAGAATCTGTTCCTAATACTTTTCCTTCGTAAGTAGTGCCGTCTTTTAATGTTACCTGAACTTTTTCTGCACCATCGACTACATGAGCATTAGTAATCAAACGACCATCTGAAGCAATGATAAACCCAGATCCCGTGCCACGCTCAAATTTATCTGGGACAGGAGTAGGGGATAAAGAATCTTCTCCTTCATCGCCAAAAAAACGTTTTAGCAGTGGGTGTTTGAGATTTTCTGGTAATGCCGATGATATCTGCCGAGAAGCATCAATTCTCACAACCGCTGGACCTACTTTTTGGACTGCCGTAGCAATAAAGTTAATATTTTTACTATTTTCTTCAACTGGAGGAGGACTAGACTTAGCAGGAATTACTGTAGGATAAGCTTGCGTTTGATCGATTGTTGTTGACTGTTTGCTATAGCGACTTCCTAAAAAGCCCAACCCCCCTCCAAGGATCAAAATGCCAAGATAAACACTCAGTTTATTGGATAAAAATTTCATATTATTTATTAACTTTATGCTGGGTATAAGCCCATATTATTAATTATCGCAAACAAAATCTGTTCTTGTTTTCAGCTGCTTCACAGCAAATTCTTTGGTCGTATTCAAGATAAAGGGAAATATATACCCTTATTATCCGATGTTTCCCTTGTTATTGAAAGAGGCAGGAATTTAAAACTTGAATAAACTTAATTGTAGTTTATCGGCTTGATGCTGAATAAAAGATTTACTGTCTGTTGCCAGTGGTCGAACAGGCATATAATAATTACCTATTGCTTAATTACTTGCCACTTAATTATTAGTCCTCAAGTCTCTGCAAGGGATGTAACTTTTGTGGTATCTATGAAGTCAGAGTTCAAACCTTGTTTCTGTATTTCATGAGTTTGTTAAATTCAACATTTGTAAGCCAGTCCATCTTATTAAGTGAGGATATATTAACAACCCTAGTTCATTCGTCTCAAGGAAAAGATATAATACAAAATGTTTTCGGCGATTGCTTTGATGGAGATGCAGCAATTGCTTGGTTAACAGAAGAAACTCAAAATAATTTTAGTAATTTTCCGACGATAGAAATTGTCCCTGCTCGAGATATTAATTATGCTCAGGGGGCATATTCTACCGATACTGATACTATTTATTTGGCAACGGAATTTGTTACTCGCAATAGCCCTAATTTAATTAGGGATGTAATTTTAGAAGAATACGGTCATTTTTTAGATGCGCAGTTCAACACTACCGATGCACTAGGAGATGAAGGTTATCTTTTTGCAGGATTAGCCCAACAAAGGTCTTTTACGCCGCAGCAAATAGCCGATCTTCGATCAGAATCGGATATTGCCACCGTTACTATTGACGACAGTTCGATTAATATCGAACAGGCAAACCCAGGAGATAATCCTGCTTTTGATTTGATCGGATTGACTCAACTGCGTAACGATCCTCAATTTTCAGGTATAAATGGTAGTGGTTTTAGCGTGGCTGTAATTGATACAGGCATTGATACGGCTCATCCGTTAATCGCACCAAACTACCTTGCTGGTTATGACTTTTATGATAATGATGACGATCCTAGCGATCCTGACGGACATGGGACTCATGTGGCGGGAACGATTGGGGCAGCAGATGAAACTATTGGTGTTGCCCCTAGAGTGGGTTTAATTGGCTTGCGGGTGTTGGGTAGTAATGGGGGTTCGCTTTCCGAAGTTGAAGATGCCTTGGAGTGGGTATTCGATCATCGCGAACAATATAACATTACTACGGTTAACTTATCTTTGGGACTGGGATTTTTCACCCCAGGCGACGGTTTACAAGGAGATATTCTTTCTGATGATATTCAGCGTTTAGAAGATTCTGGAGTAACCATCGTTAGCGCAGCAGGAAACGATTATTTTGTTAATTCAGGACAATCCAATCAAGAAAACTTGTCTTTCCCTGCTATTTCTAGCACCTTGGCAGTAGGGGCAGTGTGGCAGGATGGGGAAGAGTCTAATATCGGTTGGGGAAGTGGCAGCATTGACTACACCACAGGAACAGATAGAATTGTCAGTTTTAGTCAACGTCTAGATTCAGACAACGTAGTTTTTGCACCAGGAGCATTTATTACCAGTACGATTTCAGGGGGAGGAACTGGCATTTTTGGCGGTACGAGTCAAGCATCTCCCCACGTAGCGGGGACGGTGGCTTTAATTCAGCAAGCGTCGTTGGAGTTTAATGGACGCTTGCTAACTCCTGAAGAGGTGCGAGAGATTTTGTTTACCACTGGGGATCAAATTGTTGATGGAGATGATGAAGATGACAACATTGTAAATACTGGCAATTCTTATGTCAGGATAAATATTTATAATGCGATCGCTGAAGTGAAAGCGCGATCGGATAATTTTGCCCCACCACCAGAAAATAATCCTGATGAGACGGTTTCAGGAGATTCTAACGGTACAATCTCAGGGGCATTTATTGGACCTACTATTGATGGTGCGCCAGTTTCTCCCATCATTGGCAGTATTGGGCAAGATGGTCAAAATATTCGAGCTAATGATGTTGATGTTTATAGTTTCCAGCTAGCTTCTCCTGGGACAGTGGGGATTGAGCTGAGGGGAGATCCTAATAATCTTGATGACTTTGATAGTTATTTACGATTATTTGATGCTGAGGGTAATGAAATTGCCAGTAATGATGATATTTCTATTGGCAATAGATATTCCCGTTTGGATGTCAATTTAGAACCTGGCACATATTATGTCGGGATAAGTGGTTTTAGTAATATTAGCTACGATCCCAATCTCCCTGGAAGCGGTATTGCAGGGGATACGGGGAGCTATTCTTTGCAGTTTAGTTTAAATAATCAAGACCCGAATGGTTTGATTAGCGGTGCGGCAGAGGTCAATTTGGGCAGCGACTTAGAACCTTTGGTATTCCCTGGAGCGATCGGGACAGACTATGGTGAACAGGTAGGGGTATCGGATGTAGATCTTATAAGAATTGTCGCCCCTGATAATGGGGTTTTATTCCTTGATATTGATACCCCCTATGAAAACGATTTTGTCGATTCTTATTTAAGGTTATTTGATGCCAATGGTAACGAAATAATTTCTCCCGACAGTCAGCCTGTAGCTAGCGATGATGACTTAGCAGTTAACCAAGATGGTGCAGCGGTAGAATTCCTGGAGAATAATACCACCATCGTATTTGAAGATCCCAATCAAACCGACTTGGTTTCGGCAACCGTTGATGGAGAGGGCAACTATGTGTCGGGTAACTATGGTCATCGTACTGATAGCTTTATTTCCACTAGGGTCGAACGAGGACAAGTTTACTATGTGGGGATTTCTAACTATTTTAATCAAAACTACAATGCCAACAACTTAAGTAATCGTCCTGAAAATGGTGCGGGTGGTAACTATGAATTGATTACTACCTTTGTCAATGATGATATTAACGGCAGTATTACTCAAACCAATGAGATTACTCCATTACCGATTGTCGATCGCCCTGGAGTAATTGGCGCAGATGACGAACAGCAAGTAGGCGATCGCGATGTGGACTTTTATCGGGTTAATTCTGGAGAGGCGGGGATTCTGGAAATCTCAGCCACATCTAGCGGTGACGATCCTGTAAACACGGTAGCCATTATTTTTGATGGGGAAGGTAGACGTTTAGGTGTCAACGATGGGTTAAATAGTCCTGACTCCTTATTACGCTATCAAATTGCCCCTAATACTGACTATTATGTGGCGATCGCGGGCTTTGGCAATCAAAACTTCGATCCTTTTGCTTTGGGTAGTGGCACAGGGGGAGATACAGGTACATATAGCCTCAATAGTAGTTTAATTCCTTTAGCAGAAGCAGGAAATTTGGTTGACAACACTATCAGCAGCAGTGCGGTACAGAATATTATTTCAGGCGAAACCCTGCTTGGTAATGTAGGGAATGATAGTGGCTTTATTGTTGGCGACACAGATATTGATATTTATCGCTTTGTACCTACCGCCGATGCCACCGTCAATATTAAAACCATCGCTACTGAAGAATTTAGCGCAGATACTTATCTACGAGTTTTTGATGCTAACGGTAATGAGATTGCAGCCAATGATAATGAAAATAACCTTAATCAAGGTAGCCTGATTCAGTTAAACGTAACCGCAGGTACAGAATACTACATTGGGGTAAATGGCAGTAGTCCAGAAGGACAACAATATAATCCCCTGACAGGGGAAGGTGCTGCACCAGGAAGCCAGGGTAATTATAATCTCAGCGTTAGCAGTGGCAACGATATTGTTACGGGTTCAGCCGTATATCGCTTCTTCCGTCCCGATGTTGGAGTCCATTTTTACACCGCATCAGAGTTTGAACGGGACTCGATTATAGATAACCTACCCAACTATAGCTATGAAGGAGAATCCTATATTTCCGCATCTGAAACTGCCGATCCTCTAACGGGTGCAAGACCAGTGTATCGCTTCTTTAACAACAATACGGGAGCGCATCTATATACTATGTCTGAAGCCGAAAGGGATTCTATTAGCGGTAATCTGACCAACTATGCCTATGAAGGAATAGCTTACTATGGCTACCAAAGCGATCGCCCAGGGGCAACTCCTCTATATCGTTTTTATAATCCCATGATTGATGCTCATTTTTATACTCCCGACCCAGCAGAAAGGGATGCAATTATGAATAATCTTTCTGACTATCAGTTGGAAAGTGATGGCGGAATCGCCTTTTATGTTGAACCAGCTGGCGAGCTTTAATTTTTTAGAATTTTTCTAACCAACCATACTAAAATTTTTGTTCTAGATTTGGGTCTTTTACTGTGCAGACAACAAAAATGTATAGATTAATACAGAGTAATTTAGCTTTTTTGAGAAAAACTGAAAAAGTAGTAACTGTAGCTGGATATTAGATGTAAATTTAAGTTGTAGCCGATCCATGAAAATATATTTTTCAAAGTTAATACTAGCTTTTCTTTTCTTAGACAATAAAATTTATCAATGAATCATGCTCATTCATATTTAGCTAAAACAGAAATTGCCAAACAATTAGGTTACTTTCCAGAATTTTTAAATTCAGCGACAAATTCGTCTTTGATTTTCCGTAGCCTGGTTCAACAAACCTTATCGGCATACATTAATAATCCTCTGCCCGATCTATTCAAAGAGAAACTTTTTGTTGGTTTGTCACGTTATTGTGGAGCGAGTTATTTCACGATTTGTCACAGTTGTACTTTGCTATCTCTAGGAGTGAGCGCAACAGAAATTTTGGCTTTGGAAAAGGTTAGCATTCCTCAAGGTGAAGCAGATATTGCCTTCGATCTAGACTTACTTCGGAGTCAATGGCAGGATACTAAAGACTGGCACAATCCTTCTATAGAGACTAGTTTGCTGCATTGCTCTTACTTTATTTTCTTGCATCCTTTTCAAGCAAATAGCTGCATCAATACTCTTAAAGAATTGTTGGGAACATTTTATTATCATTATTTAGCCGTATTTTTGGAATACATCAAACTGTGTCATTATTGGTTGGGTAATAATCCAGAAATATCCCACCAAAAAGATCTTCGCTCTCAGCTACATTTACACTCTTTATTGTCGTCCGACAATAGATTAGCAGACTTTTTGCAAAGTAATACTAAATTAGAAATATCCAATTTAAATAAAATTGCGATCGAGAGTTGTTCACTGCAAAAAGAACATTTACCAAAATTTAAAATCGAGCAAAAAAGCTTGATTAAATATTTAACTAATTTGTCTTTTCCCGTGATGATTCGTAGTCAGGATGAGAAAGTTTTATATCTCAATCACAACTGGGTTGAAACTACTGGTTACAATAAAGCTGATATACCTACCGTTGCAACATGGAAGCAAAAAGCGGAGGTAAAATCATGCAACACAAAACAACTTGCTACTGAAATTTATCCCGCAACAGAGCATCATTTTTCTTGGCAGTCATCTGAAACTGATACTCAAGCTGGAAACATATTGAGAGAAATTGCTACTTTTCTCAGCCAATTTGGCTGAGAAAAATAATCACCTGGAAGTTGACAATAGTGTGGCACAGGTAGTTAAAAGCCAAGTGGCTATTACTACTAGAAAAGGGAAACAACGTTTTTGGCAGTATTACACTGCACTATTTAGCCTTGGGAAAGAAAAAGAAGAATTAACTATTTCTATTGCTCGAGATATTACAAAAACTGCTAGTAAAAAAACGAGTCAAACTGAAACTAAAAATTCCCTAGACTTGTTGCCAGAAGTCGCTCATGGCGGTAATTGGAGTTGGGATTTAGTTAATAATCGAATTGAGATTTGCCGTCATGGTCTTCGTGTCTTGAGTTTAGATAATTTTGATGGCAGTTATGAAAGTTTTTTGCTTTTGATTCACCCAAAAGCAAGAGAATCAATCAATTCAGGCTTAGTGGAAGCCATTAAAAACAATCGCGATGTGAATCTGCAATATCCAATTGTTAAGACAAATTACGCCATTTCATGGATTCAGCAAAACTGTAAACTCGAATACAATTCTGCTAGAGAAGCAATCAAGTTGAGCGGAATAATCATGAACATTACGCCACCAAAGCCCAATTCGCTAAAAGTAGAACAAGTTAAGCAAGAGCAACAATCTAACGTGAAACAATCGTACGATGAGCTAGCCAAAATAATCGATTTACTTCCTTCCTATGTTTTTGTCTCCCATGTTCATGATGAAACCATTTCTTTGATCAATCTCAAACTATCCGATAGCTTAGGTTTGTCCAAGTCTGAGGTAGTATATGGAAAGACAATTTCCGAATGTTTTCCTTCACAATATGCTCGTCAAGTTCTTTGGCATCAACAGCAGGTATTGACCTATGGCAGAGAAGTTCACGTTCAAGAAGAAGTAAAGTTATCTGATGGAGTTCACTATTTTGACACTAAAATCGCACCATTGCGTAATGATAGTGGGGAAATATATGCCGTACTCCACACTTCTAATGATATTCCCGACCTAGCAGCTACCAAAGAGGCTCTTTCTCAGCGTACTTCACAGTTAGAAGCAGCTAATAAAGAGTTAGAGTCTTTTTCCTATTCCGTATCTCACGATTTGCAAGCACCTCTAAGGGTAATAAATGGCTTCAGTCAAGTACTGTGGGAAAACTATCAGCCAGATTTGGACGATCGCGGCAAACACTATTTGCAGAGAATTCAAGCGAACAGCGAGAAGATGAGCGATCTTATAGATGCTTTGTTACAACTATCTAGGGTTACTCGCTCTCAAATGAAGTCGGTAGAGGTTAACCTTAGTAAGATTGCCCTAGGTATTACGGGCGAGTTACGGCAAAGAGATCCCGATCGCAACGTAGAATTTACGATCGGCGATAACCTTCTTGCCACAGGAGATCCTCAGCTATTAAGAATTGTCCTAGATAATCTTCTAAATAATGCCTGGAAATATACCTCAAAGCGATCGCAAGGGAAAATTGAATTTAGTACCATTGCTAGTGAAGAAAACAAACCAACTTTTTATGTAAAGGATAATGGCGCAGGTTTCGATTTGGAATATGCAGACAAATTATTTACTGCTTTTAAACGCCTCCACTCTCAGGCAGAATTTCCAGGTACAGGCATTGGTTTAGCCACAGTACAACGGATTATCTATCGCCATGGTGGCAAAGTTTGGGCCGATGGAGAGTGCGACCTGGGAGCAACAATTTATTTCTCTCTTTAACCTTTTTAATATTTAATTAACTGTCTAGATAAGTATTTATGTCTTCAATTAATTGAGTTAATTCCGCTTCACTTGTTAGACGAATGCGATCGTCTCTCAGGGTGATTAAAATTTTGGCAGCGAAAGGACTGGGATAAATATTGGGGTTGCAGAAGATTTCCAAAAATATGTCTCCTGTATGGCGGTATTCCATCGATTTTTGAGGAGTTGGACGACCACCCGCACCAGGGGTAACATTAGCAATAGCCTTAAGACTCTGCATCAAAGCTGATATTTCGGAAGATAATTGCTTGGCTGCATCTTCGGAAAAGTTGAAGCTGACTGCACCCTGAATTAAATTGAGAGTTAATCGGTTCATTTTAAAGTTAAATTTGATGTACTAATGTTGATAGCTATAGTTAAGCCCTAAATTAAAATCTATCAACTGCGGGATCATTACAACTGCATTTGTCAAAAAATATTTCAATTAGTTACCTTTTTTCTTATAACTAAATATATTTATAAACACGATCAAGAGAAGATCCAAAGCATTTTTCGGATTATGATTGAATAACAAGAATCTGCTTGCTTATCTATTCTCACGTCATGCAAGATAATCGCTCCCAAGTTCGCCGAGTTTTATGGCTGACTTTACTACTAAATTTGTTCGTAATGGCACTGAAGTTCTCTTTGGGTATTGCTACTGGCTCTTTGAGCCTCCAAGCAGATGCTTTACACAGTGTGACAGATAGTGCGAATAACGTACTTGGATTGATTACTAATCGTTTTTCCTCTCCCAAACCAGATCGAGAACATCCCTATGGACATCAAAAGTTTGAGGCTGTTGGTGCATTGGGCATTGCAGCATTTTTAGGAATTGCCTGTTTTGAGATTCTTCAGATAGCAGTAGAAAAGATTTTTTTTCCTACAGAAGATGTAACGATTAAAGTATCGTCTTCTGAATTATGGCTATTGCTGTTAGTGTTGGGGATTAATATTTTTGTCGCGTTTTACGAACGTGGTGTGGGCAGAAAAGTCAATAGTCCTATTCTAATTGCTGATGCCAAACACACCATGAGCGATATTTGGGTCACTATCATTGTAATTGCTGGACTAGTGGGAGTATGGCAAGCCAGTAATCTCAATCTTCCTCAACTCATGTGGTTAGATGTGGTTTTGGCTTTTCCTGTGGCTTTATTAGTTTTCTATAGCGGTTGGGAAGTGATCAGCGATAATTTGCCCTGGTTAGTGGATGAAATGGCGATCGCACCTGAAGCTATCAACGATGTGGTGATGGAAGTGCCAGGAGTGGTTAACTGTCACGATATTGCCTCTCGCGGAATGTTAGGCAGACAAGTTTTTATTGAAATGCACCTAATTGTTAATACGGACGATCTTTTCATGGCACATCAAATCACCGAACAAATAGAAGATCGTTTAGAAAACCGTTTTGGTACAGTTAGGGTATTGATTCACGTCGAACCTCCAGAATATGAGGAGAATGATATCAGTTTTGGCAGCACAGAACCAATTCAATAATTGGCGTGAGTTCGGGTTAAAGAAATTGAACGCTCGGGGTCGGGGTAGCTATAAGCCCTAAGCTTTAGGCTACAAGCTTTTCAAATAGTTATGGCTTTCGATAATATTAAATATTTATTCATAAGTCTGGTTTATAAAATATTGTCAATAAATCCTACTTAAAGTGCGATCGCTTTTTATTTCTACCACCAAATCCGCATTTTCCAGTAAAGGCTTAATAAATAAATCTGGATGTAACGACTGCCAAAAATATTCCACAAAGCGATCAATTTCTTCATCTCTCATTCCTGTATTACCTAAAGCAATCATTTTTCTTTCCGCATCTTTGCGCCACTGCTGAGACAGACGATAATCTTCAGGATATAAAACAATCAATCTGTCCAATTTATCCCACATAGGTAAATAAGCCTTGAGGCGTTGATTATTATCCTTGGCAAATTGAATATCGTCTGAAGTAAAAATAGGACTAGGACAATTATCAAAACAATCTTCAGCTATTGGTTGCACTCCTACAAACCAACCTTCAAACAACAAAATATCTGGTTTTTTAATCGCTTCTGGGGTAGTGCGATCGCCTGAACCATGGTAAGCCGATTTATCAAAACGAGGCATCAATATATCTGTGTCACAATCTTCTTGCAAACACTGTTCTATTACCTGTAAACCCAACTCAACGTCGTGAGTACCAGGAGGACCTCGCCACAACAAACGAGGGTCTTGTCGCCTCAATTCTTGTCTCTCGGCGTGGGTAAGATATAGATCGTCGATTGAAAGATTAGCAACGGAAATGCCCAAATAATTAAGGATTAGCTTGAGAATGATACAAAGGGTGCTTTTACCAGTCCCTTGACCGCCCAAAATACCTTGAATCAAGGTTCTATCCAACTCTTCCCTGGCTTGAGCCAAATCTAACGCTACGGGCAGCCATAACTTATCTAACGTGGTGGAAATCGTATCAGGGTTTTCAAGTCCCACACTCAGACACTTCGCCGTTACCACCTCAGACAAATCAGCAAAAAACTCAGATTTCTTACCTTGAGATATTAAATCCTTCCTTTTTTTAGGATAAATATCCTCATCCCTCATCCCTCATCCCTCATCCTTTAAAATATCCTTTAAACATTACGAGCCTAATTTGAAAGCTTCCAAAAACAAACTATAGATCAAGCCGACTTTAAATAAATTCAACACATCGAGATAAAGCGATCGCTTTGCAGGTTTTGTATTATCCGAGCGACGATTACGAAGACCGTAAACAAACCTGCTAATCAATTCTGTAAAAGTAAATACCAATGCAGCAACAGGCATATCCCAGATTGCAGCTTGTCCCGCAGTTGTCACCAGTGCAGAACCCATAAAAAATCCCAACAGGATACTAATTAAACTAAGAGAAATACGTCGCCAAGGATTATTAAATAATAGCTCTAGGCGATCGCCAGTGATTTCAACTAAGGTATTAAGACGAGTACGTTGCATTAATTTGAGGAACGAGGAATGTTACTTGTCAATTTGACTGAAAATCCACAAAGAGCTAATCAAACCTGCGGTATGAGCAGCAATAATATTAATACAGGCTTGAATAATAAATACATCCAGGGAATTTACAAATTCTGTATTGCTACGATTGTTAAAAACCTGTGCAGGGTCAAAAGCCAAGGTTTTAGAAAGAACAATACCCGCGATCGTTTCTGCTCCCAAAATTGAGACAATAATACCACCCAAACTCGTAAAGATCGCAATTTGTACTATTTTCATCGTCGTAGATTTTTTGGGCGGAGCAACATTAGGTTTAGTAAATTTACTCGCCATTTTGCCATATCGAAATGAGATACAGATTGCAACAATCAGACAAATTAAGCCACAAACAGCACAAAACAAGCTGAACCCAACCCCAGAACTACTTCTTTCTGTTTTGTTTACGATCGCTAAAGCTAACGTGACAGAAGAAACTACTCCTAAAAATACCTGAATCCAAAATCCAGCCAAACCAGCCCATTTAAGTGCATTTCCCACCTTACGTATTCGCGCTGATTTAGAAGCTGGTGCAGCCGAAGATGAACTAACTCCATCGGAATAGGGGGTAATATCAGATTCTTTACTCATGGTCGTATTTCCTAAAATAAATAACAGATTTAATATTCAACTGAGAGCCAACTACTAAAAATAATTTGAAGTTCCATATCAATCAATAATAAACTAGATAAATGAGAGAGTTAGCCAGGTAGTTGCAAATTTGTCCTTAGAGGCAGATTTGAGGAAAGTCCGGACTCCCGAAAGACCAAACTTGCTGGATAATTCCCAGTGCGAGCGATCGCGAGGAAAGTGCCACAGAAAAATACCGCCAATCGTTAAAGGATGAAGGAGAAGGAATGAGGGCGGAGGAATTAATTTATTCCTTAATCCTTATTTCATAATTCTGATTGGTAAGGGTGCAAAGGTGTCGGTAAGAGCGCACCAGCAGTATCGAGAGGTACTGGCTCGGTAAACCCCGGTAGGGAGCAAGGTCGAAGGGATTATGGTTGGTCTTTTTCCAATCACCGCTTTGGAGTACCGCATGAGGTGTTTGGTAACAAACATCCTAGATAGATAACTACCCTCAACTAAAGCTTGTGTTACGACACTGCTAAGGTTGAGAACAGAATCCGGCTTACGTGCTGACTCTCTCTATCTCATTTTTTGTAGACTTAAATGTTTGAAGATCCAAGAAGACAAAAACAATTACAAAAATTCATTCAAAAATTAGACCTACCCCTTACTGCGCCTATTAAATGGTCATTGTTAGATTTGGCTTTGACCCATCCCAGTATTTCTCGTACCCACAACTACGAACAGTTAGAATTTGTTGGTGACTCTGTTGTCAGATTAATTTCCGCCGAATTGTTACTTGAAACTTATCCCCAAGAGTCAGTGGGCGAATTTGCTGCTGTTCGCTCTATCTTAGTAAGCGATCGCATTTTGGCAGAGTTGGCAGAATATTATGGTCTTGAACCTTATCTATTAATAGGCACTAACGCTACAGGAAACCCTGCGGGGAGGCAGTCTTGGCTAGCTGATGCTTTTGAAGCAGTACTCGGCGCGTTATATTTGAGTACTAACAATATGGATTTGATTCGTCCTTGGTTAGATAGCACTTTAAAAAGTAGAGCCACAGAAGTTCTTAACGATCCTGCTCGCTTCAATTACAAAGATGCTTTGCAAGAATGGTCTCAAAGAAAATACAAAATATTGCCAGAATATCGAGTACAAGAAAATAAAGAATTTCAGGCATCTAAAGCCAGCAGAGATGAAGATACTCTTAACCATCGTTTTATAGCAGAAGTCTGGCTCAAAGAACGCTTTTTAGGGAAAGGTTATGGACGTTCCAAGAAAGTCTCAGAACAGGCTGCTGCACAAGAAGCATTTTTTAGCGTGAGAAAAAAAGAGGAATAGTTACTGGTTATATGCGGAGCGAGAAAGGTGTCTATCACGGATACCGCTTCGAGACTGAAAGGAATCCTTTAGGGCATATACCCACCGCATCTTCCTTTAGGACTAATTACTGATTACTGTTCCTGTTCCAACGATCCAATAGTAGTATAAGAATATAATAAAGACGTAAAATATAAGATTTTATAGCCTGCTAGGGATTGGATAACATAAAGAGTGACTAAGAGCGATGATGAAAAATGATGAACTAAATACAATAGACGCTGAACCATATAGTCCTCTAGATCAAATCAGTTCAACAGAGACAGCATCTAAAATTCCCCCTCCAGATCCAGAAAGAATGTTGATGCTGCTAAAATCTGAGACAGCCTCAGAGAGAATGCTGGCTGCAAGAGCTTTTTGCGAAATAGAAGAGCAACGCTCTATACCTTTACTGATAGATCTGCTAGATGATATTTGTCCTTTAGTGCGAGTAAGCACTACCTATGCTCTTGGGCGCAATACAGATTCGACGGCTGTTGAGCCATTAATTCAACTACTGGCAGAAGATTTTAATGGCTATGTCCGCAAGGGAATTGTCTGGGCTTTAGGTAACAGTAAAGACTCTCGCGCAGTTCAACCTTTAATTCATGCCTTAAAAACAGATATTTCTGCGGTTAGGCTTTGGGCAGCTAGTGGTTTAGTTCAAATTGCTCCGTTGAAATATGAAGACATTATTGCAGCTATTCCCCCTTTGATTCAGGGTTTGAGGAGAGATAAGGTTGCAGCAGTACGGAGTAACTGTGGTTGGGCGATTGGACAACTGTGTCGAGAATTACCTTCTAATGTAGTTTACGCTACGGCGATCGATGCTTTGATTGAATCTTTAGTAGAAGATGACGACTACGGTGTCAAGGATGATGCTAGAAGTGCTATCCTCAAAGTCGGCGATCCTCGTGGCTTACAGATGATCGAAGAATTAGAGTTTGAAGGATTAATTTAATAAAACTATTACATGACTAAACCCCTGATTGTCGGCGTGAGTGGCGCGTCTGGACTAATTTATGCTGTACGGGCTTTAAAATATTTGTTGGCTGCTGACTATACAATAGAGCTAGTAGCTTCTCGCGCAACTTATATGGTGTGGCAAGCAGAAGAGAATATTAAGATGCCTTCTGAGCCAGATAAACAAGAATTCTTTTGGCGTGAAAAAGCAGGGGTAATGCAGGGAGGAAAGCTCAACTGCCATCGTTGGGGTGATGTAGGAGATAATATTGCCAGTGGTTCTTTTCGTACTTTAGGAATGGTAATTATTCCCTGTAGTATGAGTACAGTAGCTAAAATTGCCAATGGTTTAAGCTCAGATCTTTTGGAAAGATCCGCAGATGTTCAAATCAAGGAAGGAAAACCGCTAGTTGTAGTGCCAAGAGAAACTCCATTTAGCTTGATTCACCTGCGAAATCTGACAACATTAGCCGAGGCGGGAGTTAAGATAGTTCCTGCAATTCCTGCTTGGTATCATCATCCTAAAACCATTGAAGATTTAGTCGATTTTGTGGTTGCTCGTGCCTTGGACACTCTTGATATCGACTGTATTCCCCTCGAACGTTGGCAGGGAAATTAGATATTTTTGGGTTCAGTAATAGCTTTTCAGTCTTCACCTGTTCATATTTCTTTTAATTTTTTCTAACTCTTCGTCCACTTCCCATTGCTGAAATTCTGCTTCTAGAGGATCTGCACTGCGACTATTTGAAGATGTAGTTGCACCACGATCCCAGCCCACTGTATCGCTAGAATAATCAGTGCTGGTTTGAGAGGTTTTTGTTTTAGCAGATTGAATTTTAACTTCTTCGCGCTTTTGTTTAACCTGTATTAACAATTCTTTTGCTTTAACAGCCCGCTGTTTTACCCCTTCCATTTGTCCCCAAACTTGATTACCCTGTCTGAGTAATTCTGCTTCTCTTTCTCTAGCAGCATTAGCTAAATCTGGTCTTTTTGCCGTTTCAGCTTTGCCTATTCTACTGTGCCAAGTTTGAATGTTGTTGGCAATTTCTAATATCCGATCTTGAAGGCTTTTTTCTTCTAACTGCAACTTAGCGATCAGTTTTCTAGTATCCTGTTCTTGTTCTAGTAGCTGTTCTTCAATTGCCTGTAATTCTAGATGAGGATTATTACGTAAAAATTCGTCTAGTCGCTCTTCTAAAAAATTATTGATGTCATCAAATAAGCCCATTTTGTACTTTTGTAGATATTAGATATTTAACTTATATCTATCTTAGAATGTTTCACCCACAGCAATAGAACGAACTTGTCCTTGACGGTTGATTTTGGCAGTTTGATTTGCGATCGATTCTAAAATCCAACCACTACTATTAATCTCTTCTCCTAACCAAAACCGTCTAGTTTGTCCGTTGACTTTGACTAGGGCAGCAGATTTACCCACACCCAATTCTAAAATGCCAGTTAAGGTGTGTTTGACCACTGGTTGAGTATCGATCGCGCCGATAGTTTCTGAAGCCTGGGGAGCATTGTTTTCAGGTACAGGAGTTGAGGATGGAAGAGGTGGTGGTGCGGGTATTTTAAGGGCTTGAGGAGTTGGTATAGGTTGGGATTGTGCGACGACTTGGGGAGTGGTAATTTTGGGCGTATTATTTTGGGGTGTATATACAGGGACATATACCACCTTGTCCTCTTTCTCGTTAGATTTTTTGGCTTCTAATTCGCGATCTAAGGATACAAGCGATCGCTCCATGTAGTCAATAAATTCAACATCAGACTGGGATAAAACTATATGTTTTCCTCCCATCATGCGAGTTACAAATTTACTTCCCTGATATCCAAACAGCCACCACAAAACAAATAAGCCATAACTACAGGCGAGAGCAAAGAGAATTTTTCCTAAGTAGTTGGGGCTTTTGGGGGCATATACTGGCTGATTTAACTCGGAGTACTTAACTATTTCTCCGATACCAGGGTTAGAAGCATTTGACTTCGATAGATGAGTCAATGAGTCATTTTCTATCGCAGTAGATACGATGGCTGAATCTTGTCGATCCATATTCGACGCTGCAACTCTTTCTGAAACATGAGCTGAAGAATTTGAGACTGCTTGCGGTAGAAAATTAAAGGCTTGGTCAACATCAACCTCTTCTGAGAGTTTTTGTTTTTCTGCTTCGATTTTTCGAGATACATTTATGCTCTCGATAAAAGAAAATTTTTGAATTACCTGCTTTTGACTAGCATCCCTAAGCATGGAGTGTTCTGCCAGCAACTAAATTAACCTATTCAAGATAAGCTGGTTATTTTTCTCATGCCATAGTGTTTACCCATAGATTTAACAACTGTTTAATTTTCTATCTAGTATTAACACGCACTACCATTGGAGGACTAAAGAATAAGGAATTAAAACTAAAATAGTTGTTGGATACTAAAGGGTACTTGACTGACAGGTGCAGGAATCATTTCGCCACGGAAATCTAACAACTGAACAATTACTAAATATGCGATCGCAATTAAAATCGAAATTGCGCCTGTTAATACAGCGATAATTTTGCCTCGATCCATGAGTAATTGACTCCAGCTTAACGATTGTTAATATATCTATTGTTTCATCATTAGCTTAAAGCTACAACCCTATAGTCTTAAGCTAATGAATACACCACACAACAAAGCTAATAACCTAAAGTTATACGAAGAGTAAATGTAATGAAAAAACGGGTAACAATAATTTTTCCCAAAACTGCAATTCAAATTCCCCTTACCTATCGTTTAGCCAAGGATTTTAATGTAGCAGCTAATATTATTCGCGCTCAGGTTGCACCAAATCAAATTGGCAAGCTAGTAGTTGAGTTGCAAGGAGATATCGATCAAATTGATGCTGCAATTGAATGGATGCGAATTAGAGATATCAGCGTTTATTCTGCAAGTGGTGAAATTGTTATCGATGAAAAGCTTTGTGTAGACTGTGGGTTATGTACGGGAGTATGTCCTACTCAAGCTTTAGTCTTAAATCCTGAAACCTTTCGCTTGGATTTCAGGCGATCGCGTTGTATAGTATGCGAACAGTGTATTCCTACTTGTCCTGTGGCTGCTATTTCTACTAATTTATAAGATCTAAGTTCTTTATATTTTATAGAGTTTGGGAGGCATTTTTACCAACAATAGAATCTAATAACTGCCATAATTTAGGCTCGTTAAAATCTTTAATCGTCATGCTCGCACCAGCATCGATCAAATCTTCTGAAGTATGGCTTGAGGTAATACCAATGGTATATATTCCTGCGCCAACGGCAGAGTGAATACCCGCAGCAGAATCTTCAAAAGCGATCGCTTTTTTGGCATTAACCATACCCAAACGACTTAAGCCTAGCTTATAAGGAGCAGGATCGGGTTTTCCTGGAGGGGCATCTTTTGCCATCACCACTGTAGGGAATGTATCTGTCAGGTGCAATATTTTGAGCATATAGATAGCGTTATCTTCTGGTGCATTGGTGACAACTGCTCTTTTAATTACTGCATCATCTGTTAGACGTAATAGTCTATCTAAGCCAGGAGTTGGTTTGAGGGAGTTGGCGATGCGTCGATAAGTTTCTTCTTTTTCTGTGGCTAGTTTCCAAGCTTCTTCTAAAGTTAGCTGGGGGATAATATCTTTGATTATCTTAGAATTAGTTCTTCCAGAAATTCTTTGGCGATAAAAATTGCGATCGATATCGAGATCGAATCTAATCAAAAGATCTTGCCAAACTGCAAAGTGAATTGAATCTGTATCGGCTAGAGTTCCATCTAAATCGAATAGTATTGCTTCTAACATTGGTTTTAAAATACGATTTTAACGATATTATCCGTAATTATTGTTAACATCCCATCTGAAGCATTTCTATCTGCTTATCTAGTATATTTCGGTAGAGTATATCTAGAATAGGGTGGAAATTTCTACAGTCCCGCCTATGCTTTGTTTGCTACCCTATAAGAGTAAGAGCATTTTAGCCCAAAGAAGAGTTAAATAGTCATGAGTGTTCCAGAACGCGATCTAAAGAGCAAGCTAGACGAAATGGAAGCAGAAATTAATCAAAAAAATACTCCTGAGTCTCAAGAGTATGACTCAAAGCCTGTTTTTCCTCAAGTAGAATTTAGTGCTTCTCCAAAAATACAGGGTTGGATTGAATCTGGGAAGGAGTGGTTTGCTACTTTACCCCAAGTTGGAAAAGCTGGCGTTGTTATTGGTGGAGTATGGTTAGGTTTCTCTGTTGTGGGTGCAGTACTTCATGTTGTTAGTAGCATTGTGACGATTGGATTTGCTGGCTTGCTTTTATATGTAGCCTTTCGTTTATTTAAAAAGTAACATTTCAATTAAAAGTTCCAGCAAGATAAATATTCAGTGACAATTTTTGTAATCGGAATTGGTTTAGATGGCTCAAATGGATTGAGTAAAAGAGTCAATAGAATTATTGAACAGTCTGCTGTGTTGGTAGGAAGCGATCGTCATTTGAGTTATTTTCCCGAACACTCGGGAAAAAAGGTTCATTTAACTAATTTAAAGACAGGAATTGATGAAGTAGCCTCACTGGTTAAAGAGGATTATTCAATAGTTATCTTGGCTAGTGGAGATCCGCTTTTTTTTGGCTTAGGAAGACTGTTGTTGGAAAGTTTTGATGCCGAACAACTCGAATTTCATCCTCATATTAGTTCTATTCAATTAGGCTTTAGTAGGATTAAAATTCCTTGGCAAGATGCTAATTTAGTTAGTGTTCACGGACGCAGCAATGATGAATTAATTAAGCTGTTGAAACAAGGAAAAGAGAAAATTGCTTTACTAACAGATGGTAATAATAATCCTGCTGCGATTGCCTGTCTTTACTTATCTTTAGATTTACCCGTCAATTATTCTTTTTATATCTGCGAAAACTTAGAAAGTAGTGATGAGAAAATAACTTGCTTTAGTCATGAGCAATTAGAAGAATTAAGTAATTTAGAGCGAGACAATTTTGCTTCTTTAAATGTTTTAATTCTAATTCGTCAAGCACAAACAGATAATTTAAAGTTAGATGCTTTACCTTTAATCGGATTGCCCGATAGCAGCTTTTTAAGCTTTCGCGATCGCCCTAGTTTAATTACTAAAAGAGAAATCAGGCTAGCTATTTTAGGAGAATTATCTTTACAGCCTAACCAAACTATTTGGGATATCGGTGCGGGTACGGGTTCGGTATCAATTGAAATAGCCCGTCTATGTCCTAGTTCTAAAATATATGCGATCGAAAAGACTAGTATGGGTTCGTCTTTGATTACTAAAAATAGTCGACGGTTTGATGTAACTAATATTAATAGTGTTAATGGTAAAGCTCCAGATATTTTAGCCAATTTACCTCATCCAAATCGAATTTTTATTGGAGGAAGCGGGGGTAATTTGACTGATATTTTAACTGTTTGTCAACAAAAACTCTTGACAGATGGAATTTTGGTAATGGCATTTGCCACCGTAGAACATGGCTACCAGGCTACTAACTGGTTGAGCAATAATTCTTGGAAATACCACCTTTTGCAGCTGCAAATATCTCGTTCTACCCCCCTCAATCACCTTACTCGTTTTACTCCTTTAAACCCCATTACAATTATTACTGCGGTCAATTGCAACTAGCTTTTTTACTTATAGAACTAATAAAATTATTATTAGTTCAAGTTTGAGCTTTCAATTTAAGAGTATTGATATTGTGCATTAAAATACTCCAAGAAAACATGAATATGAAGGCATTAGCCCAAGTTTTAGAAAAATCTTCTAAAGAAAGTCTAGGAATCATTTCTCTAGGAAATGCGCCATCAATCAGTATCATCAAAGCAGCACAAGCTGCTGCTGCTAATAAATAATTTCTGGTTCTCTTACTCCACTGTTGGTAGTTACTCCAAGCCAGAATAAGAATAATTTCCAAAACCCCTAATCCAGCAAGAATCAAAGCATCATTAATTCCGAAAACATAACCTATATGTTCGTGAATTAAAAAGCGATCGTCCATCCCTAAGTATGCAAACAATATAATTTGCGATCGATAAAATAATATCTTTTTTGAGTTTTCTTCTCTAGGCAAGGTTTTTAAAACGATAATAAATATCAAACTCGTCCCTAATAATAAGAAAACTGACAAGCTAGTGTTTACTGCATAGAGAGGCACATCTCCCTCAATGTCTGTAAAGAAATTGCGTACATATTCTTGAGAAACATTAATTTCTAGCGATATTAAAACAACACAATATATTGTCAGAATAAAAAACCAGATATAAGAATAATATTTTTTCATATAATTTATAGAATAGCCGTTGCTCTTTAGCAAATTAATATTGCGTCTTTCAATTTAAATAATTAAAATTGCTATTGCATTTTACAATACGCTTCTATAATAAGTAAAGCTAATTTGTATGAGTAAATTTTATTTTAGCAATATTTTTTTTGATGTTTAAAGCTATAGTAAACGTTTTATAAAAAGCTTGTAAAGCATGGTTTTGATAAATGTATTTCTTGCATATGAGCGATGTATTTTATATGTTCAAACAATAAATAAACTATTTTGTTAGCTTTTTCTGCCTTAAAGTAAAAATATAATTTAATTATATTAAAAAATATTACAAGCAGACTATTCTGATTTTTTATCGAATCGATAAGATATATATTGTGTAAAAAACAAACCATTTAAGGACATTACTTCTACAGTGTAATTAATACAAAATATCTGACTGTAAAGAATTTGGACATACTGCGATCGCTTGCAAGCGATCGCAGATAATGTTGAACTTGCTTATTTTAAGAAAAGCTAAGAACTTCTGATTGATTAAGCATATATACTTGCTGACAGAAAAACGATTTTAATTTAGCGCGATCGCATTTTCAAACCAATAGAAGTTGTGAATCATAAAACAGACGTTAAATAACTTTTTGTTTGAGCGCGATTAAACCAGAAAAGCGATCGGTATTTGATGATTGCTTTGATAACGCAAAATCAGCCACAAGCATTGATATCAGCTATCCAAAGTTGAAATAGATTACTCGATATCCATAACTTTGATACTACAAAATTTACGTTCAGAATAAACAAAATTACTATTTTAAATGCTTTCCTTAGTGCAACTCCTCTGGTAGATTAATCCTAGTCCCAAAATTTAAACTTATGTTTAGAATTGGGAAATTTTTATTAAATTATTTAACAAGCAACTTAGGAGGATCGCAGTGGCTAAGAAGACTGTCGCGAGTTTAACAGAGGCGGATGTTTCTGGAAAGAGGATTTTAGTAAGAGCCGATTTTAACGTTCCATTAGACGATAATGGCAACATCACAGATGAGACACGGATCAAAGCTGCATTACCGACAATTAAAGACTTAACTGGTAAAGGTGGCAAGGTAATTTTATGTAGCCACATGGGTCGTCCTAAAGGCGAAGTAAAGGAAGAATTACGTCTGACTACTGTGGCGAAAAGACTTTCTCAATTGTTGGGACAAGAAGTTATCAAGACTGATGATTGCGTTGGCGATGCAGTTGCTTCCACCGTTAGCGCGATGAAGAATGGCGATGTCATTTTGCTAGAAAATCTTCGTTTTCATAGTGAAGAAACTAGCAACGATCCTGAATTTGCCAAACAGCTAGCTGCTAATGCTGACCTATATGTAAACGAAGCATTTGGTACTGCACACCGCGCTCACGCTTCCACTGAAGGGGTAACTAAATACTTAAGTCCTAGCGTTGCTGGATACTTGATCGAGAAGGAATTAGACTATCTTCAAGATGCAGTAGATAACCCCAAGCGTCCTCTTGGCTGCTATTATTGGTGGTTCAAAAGTTTCTAGTAAAATCGGCGTAATTGAAACTTTGTTAGACAAGTGCGACAAGCTACTTATTGGTGGCGGTATGATCTTCACTTTTTATAAAGCTCGTGGTTTGAAAGTCGGTAAATCTTTGGTAGAAGAAGACAAGCTAGAATTAGCTAAATCTTTGGAAGCCAAAGCCAAAGAGCAAGGCGTTGAATTGTTATTACCTACTGATGTTGTCGTAGCTGATAACTTTGCACCTGACGCTAACTCCAAAACTGTCAGCATCAATGATATTCCCGACGGTTGGATGGGACTTGATATTGGTCCTGATTCAATTAAAGTATTTCAAGATGCTCTAGCTGACTGCAATGCAGTTATTTGGAATGGTCCAATGGGAGTATTTGAATTTGATAAATTTGCTGCTGGTACTGAAGCGATCGCTCATACTTTAGCAGGTAAATCCGATGCTGTCACCATTATTGGTGGTGGTGACTCGGTTGCTGCGGTAGAAAAAGTAGGTGTTGCTGAAAAAATGAGCCACATCTCTACTGGTGGTGGTGCGAGTTTAGAGTTGCTAGAAGGCAAAACTCTTCCTGGTATCGTTGCTTTAGATGACGCTTAATTCATTGAGCATTTAACATTGAGAGCATTTAACATTTTTAGCCTGTAGATTGACTTCGGTTTTTCTACAGGTGTTTTTTGCCTAAAATTAATTTGAAAACAAAATTTGAATTGAAAAAGTAAGTATCTATGCCAAATAAAACTCATATTAGGTTTAAACTAACTATGAATCAAAGAATATTTTGCTCTTTGATTTTGCCGAGGGGAATATTAAACCCAACAAGATCCCGTAGTGTTAGATGTTCAATGCTAGATATTAAATGTTAGAAATATTGCCAGGTGAGAGCTTCCCTTTGGGAGCGACAGTACATCCGACTGGAGTAAACTTCTGTATTTTTTCTGAGAATGCAACAGCCATCAGACTATTGTTATTCGATAGTCCTAATGCGAAACAGCCAACTGAAACAATCAGGCTCGATCCTAAGCTAAACAAGACTTTTTACTACTGGCACGTCTTTGTACCAGGACTCAAAGCAGGACAAATCTACGCCTATCGAGCAAACGGCAAATTTGCACCAGAAGAAGGGTTACGCTTCGATGGCAGAAAAGTATTGTTAGATCCCTATGCGCGAGCAATTGTAGGTGAAGAAACTTACGATCGCAATGCTGCTTCTCAACCAGGGGATAATTGCGCCACAGCACTTAAAGGAGTGGTATTAGATCCCAACCTTTACGATTGGGAAGGAGATCTCCATCCTCGTATTCCCTACGCTAAAAGTGTGATTTATGAGATGCACGTGGGAGGTTTTACTCGTAATCCTAATTCTGGGGTGTCTAAAGAAAAAAGGGGGACTTATGCGGGTTTGATTGAAAAGATTCCCTATCTGCAAGAATTGGGTATTACCGCAGTAGAATTGCTTCCCGTCCATCAATTCGATCCCCAAGATGTACGCCCTGGATTAAAAAACTATTGGGGTTACAGCACGATAAACTTCTTTGCTCCCCACAAAGGCTATAGTTCCAAACGAGATAGTTTGGGGGTTGTCGATGAATTTAGAGATATGGTCAAAGCCCTCCACACGGCGGGTATTGAAGTTATTTTAGATGTAGTATTCAACCATACCGCAGAGGGCAACGAACGAGGTCCTACTCTTTCTTTTCGGGGTTTGGACAACACGACTTACTATATTCTTGAAGAAGATCCTCAGTATTACAGTAACTATAGCGGTTGCGGTAATACTCTCAAAGGCAATCATCCCGTAGTCAGCCGTTTTATTCTTGATTCCCTACGTTACTGGGTTTCTGAGATGCACGTTGACGGTTTTCGTTTCGATCTGGCGACTATTCTGTCGAGAAACACTTTTGGCGAGCCAATCAAGCCAGAAACAGGAATGATGGATGTCATTTCCATGGTTGAGTCCGACCCAGTATTGGCAGGAACAAAATTAATTGCTGAAGCCTGGGATGCAGCAGGACTATATGGTGTAGGTCAGTTTGTGGAATTGGCTGACTGGTTTTCTGAATGGAATGGTCCATTTAGAGATGATGTACGTCAGTTTGTTAAAAGCGATCCTGGCATGACGGATACCATAGCAGCCAGAATTTTAGCCAGTCCTGATATTTATTCTCGACTGGATACGGATATTAACCGCAGCGTTAATTTCATTACCTGCCATGATGGTTTTACCCTTAACGATCTGGTTTCTTATAACGAGAAACACAATCTTGCTAATAAAGAAAACGATCGCGATGGTGGCAATCATAACTTTAGCTGGAATTGTGGTGTAGAAGGGGAAACAACCAATCCTGAAATTGAGAAATTGCGATTGCGACAAATCAAAAACTTTTTAACTGTTTTATTTCTCTCTCAAGGGACACCCATGCTATTGATGGGAGATGAAATTCGGCATACCCAAAATGGTAACAATAATGCTTATTGTCAGGACAATGAATTAGGCTGGTTTGATTGGGATTTGGTGGACAAAAACCGAGATTTGCTTCGCTTTGTCAAAGAGCTGATTAATTTTGTTCGTGGATTGGAAATTTTTGCTCAAGAAGAATTTTTAAGAGTAAGCCGTAAAAGCTCTCGCCCCCATTTAACTTGGCATGGCACAAAACTAAATAAGCCTAATTGGTCAGAAGATTCTCACTCGATCGCTTTTTCTTTATCTTATCCTGCTGTGGAAGAGCATTTATACGTTGTGTTCAATGCTTATTGGAAACCGCTCAAATTCCAACTACCTCCTTTGGAAATAGAAAGTCAATGGCATCGTATTGTAGATACTAATTTACCTGCGCCTGATGATTTTACCGAATTGAACCAGGCAGAAAAAATCTATGCCAACAGCTACAATGTTGCCCCACGCTCGTCAATCGTTTTGATGAAGAAGAAAGGAATTTTACCTATTCCTAGTTTTAGTTTGTGAACAATTCTACCTTTTAGAGACAGGGCATACCTTGTCTCTAAGCATGAACCTGCTATTTTTCTTTGATTACGGAGTAGGAATGACTTCCTCATCCTCTGAAGATACGTCTCCAGTATTAGAGACAATTTCTTGTATTTGAGGATTGCTGAGAAAAACCTTAGTGTCCTCAATCAATTGTTCTCCCCAAAGATTATCTTTAAGAAATTGAATATCCGCGTAGCGATTATCTAGCTTCAAAGCTGCTTTACCTAGTGCGATCGCTTTTTCTTTTTTCCCTTCGGCAAATAGAGCCACTGCCAAAGCTAGTTGAGGTTCTGCCTGTTCGCCATCCACTTCAATCACAGATTGCCATTTCGCTATTGCTTCAGAGCGATCGCTTTGCTCATATTCTACCAGTCCTACGTTGTTTAAAGCAGGCCAAAAAGTTGCATCTTTAGCAAAAGCTTCTTCATAAGAGTCGATCGCATCATCTAGTTTAGATAATTTAAGATAGGTATTGCCCAAGTCAAAAAGTGCTTCGGGGGAATTTCCTTCTATTTCTAATCCTTTCTCCAATTTGTCTCTAGCTGCTTCGTATTCACCCTGCTGAAAGTAGGCATTACCCAAGCTAAACAAAATTCCTTCTTGTTCTGGTGCGAGAGACTCAGCCTGTTCTAAGACATTGACTCCTTTTTCCAATTCTTCTTGCTGAACGTAAAGATTACCCAAAATAAACCACACTTCGTAGTTGCTTGGGGCTAGTTGAGTAGCCAATTCTGCTCTGGGTAGTGCTAAATCATATTGCTGAAACCGAATTAGTTGAACAGCATCTTGAAGCAGTTGTAAGCCTTGTGACTCTAGCTTTTCCGAATCAAGTTTGGGCACATATGGTAGTACAGCTTGTCCCCTAACTGGCAAAGATATACTAGAAATGCCAGCGCAAGCTACTAAAGAAATTAACCAGTTAAGTTTAGGCACAGTACTGTTTCAAATTTTAAGTTGATTGATATTCACAAGTTACTTCATTGTCTTGCCCAACGGCAAACTTTCGTGGTGTTTTCTGCTCTGAAGATGATAGATTTAGCTACCTTCAATCGGTAATCCTGTTTTTTGACAATTAATAAAGCTAACATAAAGTTATAGACTAAAAATTAAAAACTCAGCAATTAGTTATATATCTTAATTTTAGCTATTAACTATAATTTCTTTAATATTAAATTTTATAGAAGCATTTATCGATGAAATCAACTATAGATCGCAAATCTAAACACTCTCCTGGCATTATCGCTGGATTCATAGCTTTATCTTTAGCCTTAATCGGTTTCACTAGCTATAGTATTCTTAAAGGCTCTGAAGCTGATATCGATCTCAACAGCTTGACGGTAGAAGTAAAAGAAGAAGACTTGAACGTAGAAATCTCTGCTAGTGGCAGAGTTGAACCGATTAAGAGCGTTAATGTCAGTCCCAAAGATCCTGCTCGATTAGTTAAGCTTTTAGTAGAACAAGGCGATCGCGTTACCGCAGGACAAACTCTAGCAATAATGGAAAATAGGGAACTTGCTAACCAAATTTCTAGCTCTCAGGCTGAATTAAAACAGAGTCGCGCTAACCTGGGGGAAGGAAAAGCTAAGATAGATGCCGAAATCGCCCAAGCACAAGCTAGATTAAGACAAGCAGAAGCCAAGCTAAATCAGGCTCAGAATAGAATTCCTAAAGACATCGAGCAAACTCAATCCCAAATCAATGCTGCTAAATCCCGCTTCAAATTAGTGCAGGAGCGTCTCAAACGCAATGAATATCTTCTCAAACAGGGTGCAATTACTCAAGACGCTTTTGATGAAATTAGCAACGATTATCAAAATGCCCAATCTAGTATTGATGAACTAAGTCAACGCCTAGAGCAGCTAGGAACTACTGGAGGTTCAGAAGTAGAGCAAATTAAAGCAGAAATAAAAGAAGCGAGAATTAGCCTCGAACAAAAACAAGCCACTGCACCAGAAGAAGTTACTGCTTTAGAAGCTTCTCTAGAACAGACAGAGGTATCTGTTAAACAGTCAGAAATACAATATAACGACAGTATTGTTAAAGCTCCCTTTGATGGCATCGTAACCCAAAGATACGCGGTAGAGGGTTCTTTTGTTGCTCCCAGTACTTCTGGCTCTAGTACAGCATCCGCTTCGGCAAATTCGATTCTGGCTTTGGCTCAAGGATTAGAAGTAATTGCTAAGGTAGCAGAATTAGATATTGGTCAATTACAGCCAGGACAAAAAGTAAAAATAGTTGCCGATGCCTATCCCGATCGCGAATTTGAAGGAGAAATCAAACGTATTGCTCCTGAAGCCATAATTGAAGAGAATGTTACTTCTTTTGAGGTGCGAGTCAAACTACTGACTGGTCAAGATACTCTTCGCTCTAAAATGAACGTTGATGTAACTTTTGTGGGTGAAAAGCTAGCCGATAGTCTGCTAGTGCCGACTGTCGCCATTTTTACTCAAAATGGCGAACAGGGGGTAATGATACCTGATGAAAATAACAAGCCAGAATTTACCCCCGTCAAAGTAGGACTATATTTAGGCAATAAAACTCAGATTCTTGAAGGGGTTGAAGCAGATCAAAAAGTCTTTATCGATCTGCCTGAGAAAAAAGGAAGAAAAGAAGAGGATTAATGTTTATTTTCTGATGTCTTTTACCTTTCTTAAAGCTTACTCAAACACTTCTGCACCAACTAAAATATCGGGCCACATTTCATCTGCTAAAGTAATATTTCCTTCAATATCTTCGACCCATTGTTCCTGTACTTCAGGACTATAGTTGAGGTATAGTTTATCATCTACAATTTTCCAAGCTTCAGGATCGGTAGAAACTACATTACCTTCACTTAAGGCTTTGGCACAGTAGCCACCGTATTGAGGTGCATAGGCTTCTGGATCTTCTTTAAACAACGCTAAATTTTCTTCGCTAGAAAATCTCCAAACTGCGTCATTCCATTCAGTTTCATACTCGGCATCTCCAGCAACAGCTTCACCAACCGTAAAATAAGCAACAGGATCGATACCTCTGATGGCTAAACCGCTAGATGATTCTGTATAAACCATTGGTGCAGATTCAGCAGCAGCAGCACAGGGATTTGCTCCAGCACAGGGATTCGCTCCAGCGCAAGGATTCTCTATTCCAGCACAAGGAAAAGCATTTGCACTAGTAAAATTATTGGGAGTTCCTGCTAATCCTAAAGTAAGAATTGATGCTGCTGCAAAAGTCGCTAAATATCTAAATTTCATGATTTACTTGTTTTTACTGAAAGGTACATTACACGACAAATATACTGCCGTACAGTTAAAAAAATAAATTATTACAAAATACAAATTTGCTATTAAGTAATTTAATAACCTGATAAAAACAATTTATTTATGAATTATTTAGGTTTAAATATAATCAATAAAATTGTTTATTGTGTTTTGCTTTTTTTTACTTAACAAACAAATTACAGAGGAAAACTTAAAACTAAATTAGAAACAAATTAAATAATACGTGGTAATTCTCATTATTAGTCATCGATCGCGCCGTAGCCACCACCACCAGGAGTTTCTATAATAAACATATCCCCTGGCTGCATTTCGACAGCAGCCTGACTATCTAGTTTCTCAATAGTTCGATCGGACTTTCTGATATAGTTTTTGCCAACTTTGCCCGATTTTCCCCCAGCGATACCGAAGGGAAAAGTGCGACGACGATTAGATAAAATTCCCGCAGTCATCTGTTCTAAAAAGCGAATTTTTCTGACAACTCCATTACCACCCTGGCGATCGCCTTTTCCTCCACTATCCTGACGAATACTAAACTCTTCAACAACGACAGGGAAGCGTAATTCCAATACTTCAGGATCGGTTAGACGAGAATTTGTCATTTGGGTTTGCACTGCATCCGTACCGTTAAAGTTTCTTCCCGCACCCGATCCGCCACAAATGGTTTCGTAATATTGATATTTATCATTGCCGAAGGTGAAGTTATTCATTGTTCCACTAGAAGCTGCCATAATTCCTAATGCACCATAAAGACAGTCAGTAATATTCTGAGAAGTTTCTACATTACCAGCCACTACCGCAGCAGGATAGTTGGGATTTAACATACAGCCAGGGGGAATAATAATTTCTAGAGGTTTAAGGCATCCTGCATTGAGGGGAATATTATCCTGTACCAAAGTCCGAAACACATATAAAATTGCAGCCTGACACACCGCAGCAGGAGCATTAAAATTATTGTCTAGTTGGGGCGAAGTGCCCGTAAAATCAATCGTTGCTTTTAAATTATCGCGATCGATTGTCACCTTGACTTGAATAATTGCACCGTTGTCCATTTCACAGCTATACTCTCCATCTTTAAGAAATGCGATCGCTTTTTTGACTGCTGCTTCTGCATTGTCTTGAACAAACTGCATATAGGCTTGTACTGTTTCCAATCCATATCCCTCGACCATTTTTAGGAGTTCATTTACTCCTCGATTATTAGCTGCTATCTGTGCTTGAAAATCGGCTATATTTTGGTCTGGATTACGGGCAGGATATATACTGTCAGCTAGCTTTTGTCTAACAGCAGCTTCTTTAAAGTTTCCTGATTCAACTAATAAGAAATTATCAAATAAAATGCCCTCTTCTTCTATGTGCTTGCTATGGGGTGGCATTGAACCAGGAGTAATACCGCCTATATCTGCTTGATGTCCACGAGATGCAACGTAGAAGATTGGACTGGATAATTGATCGCTATAATATACAGGGGTAATTATAGTAACGTCAGGTAAATGTGTACCTCCGTTATAGGGATTATTGGATAAATAAACATCTCCAGGTTTTAGTTCACTTCCCAAATTATCAATCAAGCTGGTGACACTGGCACTCATGGAACCAAGATGTACGGGAATATGAGGCGCATTTGCCACTAATAAACCATCGCGATCGAATATTGCACAAGAGAAATCCAATCGCTCTTTAATATTGACTGAGGTAGCTGTGTTCTGTAGCACAATGCCCATTTGTTCGGCAATAAATTGATAGAGATTGTTAAATATTTCTAAGCGAACAGGATCGGGAAACATAATAAAGGGATGAAGGATGTCCTAAAGGATATATGCGAAGCGGTATCCCGTGGGACACCTTCGGATAAGGAATAAGAAAGAAAGATTTTTTGACCTTTTCATCTTTTAATAGCGCATATTTGCTCTTGTTTAACCTTGAAAGTAAGAACAATTTCTCTAACTCATTTTTCGTTTAAGAAGCAAAGATATAGTTATAAAAAGACTAGAGATGATCAAAGCTGAAAAGAGATAAACCTACCTAGATTTGCTAGCAAATTCACAACTCGAACGCCAAGAGCGATCGCTCTTTTTGTTTTGTAGCAAAACAATTTTTTACTTATATTCTCGATAATTCTAGTATTATCTTAATTTGTTACGTGTCTAGCAAAATATATTCTCAATTTTTGGGACCACCTATACTTAATATGTATGATTAATACTAGTGAAATAAACTTAAATACTAGTGAAATAAACTTAAATATATTTACTTGGAACATTTTATTGGGTTCAAGTAATTTATAGGCATAATTAAAGATACTTATATATCGATGTTCCACAACCATAAGTTACTAGGTAGCATATTTACTACGATTAATTATTGGTTAACCAAGCCAAGCCGTTTACTATTCTATAGCCTAATTTGCATTGGTTTTAATATTGCTCCAGTAGAGGCAGAAGACAATATTCTGGTGATTTATTCCCATAACCCAGAATTGTCTTGGACAAAGCAGCAGCAGGAAGGAATAGACCAAGGATTTGCCGACATCAATAATGAAAGTAATGTCTTTCACGAATTTTTGGATAGCGAACATCATGAAGGATTGGAACATCAACAAAAATTTATTGATTATATTAATAAAAAATATGCCCGAATACCGATTGATTTACTCATGGTGGTCGATGACCCTAGCTTAGAATTAGTCATAGAGCAGCACGATCGCTTTTTTATGGATACTCCTGTTGTTTTTTTGGGCGTCAAAAACCTAAGACAAGAATTGCTTGATACTCCCTGGCTGACTGGAGTAATTGAAAATTACACAGTAGTAGAAACCGCGATCGAAGCCACTAGGCAAATGTGGACTAATACCATCATTGTGATTAATGATTCAACAAAAACAGGTGAAGCAAATTTAGACCAGATTGAAGAAATAAAACAGATACAACAAAAACCGCTTAAAATCGAGCAAGTTAATGATTTAGCAGTCAGCGATATTAGTAATCGTTTAGGTAACTATCCAGACCACATACCAATTTTACTTCTGGGTCAACTCCACCGAAGCGATCCTCAAAAAACCCTGGTCGATCCTTTAGAAGACACTGAAATTTTGCAGGATCGCATACCCAATCCAATTTATGTTGAAGATGAAATACGTTTGGGACAGGGTGTAGTAGGAGGGAAAATCTTCGACCGTCAGTATCACGCTAGACAAGCTGTCGAACTTGCTCAAGAAATATTAGACGGAGCAAGACCAGACGAGATTGGACCAATTATAGCGGGAAAAAATCGTTGGGTTTTTGACTATCGGCAGCTACTCCGATACAACATTAAGCTGGATTTGTTACCCAAAGACAGTGAATTACTTTATGTTGAGCCACCTTTTTATGTGAAGTATAAGACTGTTGTTCTAACCGCCGCCCTTATTCTTCTTTGTTGTTTTTTAGCAATTGTTTTGTTAATAGAAAAAATGAGAAGGCGGGCAATCAAAAATAAAGCTTTAGAAGAGAATGAACAACGATACAGAGATTTAGCCAAGGCGGGAGCAAATGTTTTTTGGGAGCTAGACGATAAACTAAAATACTCATATGTATCAGGTGATGTAAAAGACCTGTGCGGTCTAAAACCATCTGACATTGTGGGTTTTTATCCTCCCGATCTACATCGTAATAGTTCTAGATTAGATGTTGATTGGGAACTTTTTCATCAGATAACTCGAACTCAACAGCCATTCAAAAACTTTACCTTCAGCCTGCTAGACAAAAATAATGGAGTTAGGATTTTCAAAGTAAATGGTAATCCTTTATATGATAAAAACAACAAATTTAAAGGATATCGTGGAGTCAAACAAGAGATTACTGCCGAACAAAACCTGTATAAAAAAATCGCCTATCAAGCTACTTATGATGATTTGACTGGATTATTGAATCGTCGAGAATTTAACGAAAAATTGAAAAATTCTGTACTAAAAGCGCGGAAATATGCCACAGAATCGGTTCTTTGTTATTTGGACTTAGACCGCTTCAAAATAGTCAACGATACGGCAGGTCATTTAGTAGGCGATCGCCTGTTATCAGAATTAGCTCAACTCCTTCAAAATATGATTCGTAAAGAAGATACTTTGGGCAGACTGGGGGGAGATGAGTTTGGACTGCTGCTAGAAGGATGTTCCATTGGCGAAGCAGAGCTGGTATCCGAACAGTTGATTAGTACCGTCAACAACTATCGTCTCAAGTGGGAAAACGTTGAATTTGACGTTGGAGTTAGTATAGGCATGGTCGGTATCTCTGAAAATTCTACTGATGCAGATGAACTTCTAAGTCGTGCCGATCTAGCCTGCTATCAAGCAAAAAATTTGGGTAGAGGTCGAGTTTATATCGCGGAAAACAATAATCAAGAGTTAGATCTTCAGCAAGCCCAGATGGGACACATTGCCAATGTATCCCAAGCGATTAAAGAAAACCGCTTTTATTTGGTCAAGCAGTTGATTAAGCCGATAGTTGATGATGGGAAGCAGCGTCAGCATTACGAATTACTATTGCGACTCAAAGATCGTGAGGGAAATTCGATCGCTCCTGGAGAGTTTATTCCTGTGGCAGAGCGTTATGGTGTAATTACGATTGTCGATCGCTGGGTATTAAAAGCTACTCTAGATTCCTATGCTAGATGTTTTGCCGATCAACAGGCTTTGGTTTCCATTAATTTATCTGGTGCAAGTATTAATGATGAAAGATTTACTAATTTTGCGATCGATTTAATTCAGAAATCTCAGGTATCTGGTGAGTGTCTCTGTTTTGAAATTACGGAAACCGCTGCTATTTCTCAAATTAGTCATGCTCAGAAATTTATTACTACCATGAAGAATTTAGGAGTCAAATTTGCTCTGGATGATTTTGGTAGTGGGGTTTCTTCCTTTGGTTATCTTAAAAGCCTCCCTGTAGATTATCTCAAAATTGATGGTAGCTTAGTTAAAGCGATTGTCAACGAAGACTATGACCGCGCAATCGTTAATTCCATCAACGAAGTTGCTCACCTAATGGGGATTAAAACTATTGCTGAATTTGTCGAAAACGACCAAATATTAAAATGTCTGAGTGAAATCAGCATTGACTATGCTCAAGGTTATGTTACGGGAAAACCCATTGCGATCGCATCATAATATTAAGCAATAAGTAATAAGTAATGAGTAACAAAGGCTTAAGGCTTAATTAGAATTAGATGTTTTAGTAGAATTTGGCAGTGTTGCTCCGTCTAAATGCATTATATTTACTAACGATGGAGATAGTCGATCAAGATTGACGTTAGTATCCACCAACGAAACTTGACTATAATCAGGACGAGGATTCGTTAGTTTCCAACGAAAAGTATGGAGAATCTCCCATTCTGTTCGACTTTGTTGTGAATCGATATCTTTGACCCCAACTAAACTAGTCATAAATTCAACTGCTTCTCCTGGCTGAAGACGATAATCTGCTGGAGCATCTTCAAACACTAAATTAAATTGCTGTAAATTGTTGTGGTTTTGAAAATGATGACGTTCATTACAGCGATCGCATTCTACTACATCCCAGTAAAAAGGAAATCGATCGGCTCGATCGTATTGATAACCACCGACAGGAGGATCGTTGTAAGGAGTAAACATTCTTTCTCCCGATCTATCCAAAATCCCGTGGGGATCTTTTTCAACATAACTTACCCAATTAAAATGATCGTAACCAAGATCGAATGCTAGTTGATTAAGCTCTATTTTTTTTCCTTGGCTATCTCTAGGAGAAAACTGAGTAATTATTCTTGCGCCAATTAATATATGGGTTATATCTTGAGAATAAACAATATTGCGATCGACTTTTGATGGTTTGAGATAGTTGGTTTTCTGGTGGTTAATCGGCTCTCCAAAAGCAATATTTTGGGCTGATGACATACACAATAGAATGCCAGTAGTAAAAGTAGCTAATTTCAATTTAATATAGTTCACTTGTTCAAACTAAAAATTATTTATATACGGGTATATTACTACGTACTTCCACCGATCATCTTTCACAATAAATAAATAAGCAAAATCTTGTCAAAAACTAATATTTAAAGAAACATTTGCTATACATAAACATCAACAAGAAATAAAATTGTCAGTTAATGCACCCATCAAAACTCTAGTCTTCTCAATGAATTTACGTAAAATAGGAAAATTACTCAAGGAAACATTCAAAGAGTGGCAAGAAGATAAAGCATCGCGTATTGCAGCAGCCCTAGCTTATTACACCGTTTTTTCGATTTCTCCCCTGCTGGTAATTGCGATCGCCATTGCGGGAGCATTTTTTGGACAAGACACGGCTCAAGAACAAATTAGCGATCAGCTGACTGGATTGGTAGGAGAAGATGGAATTAAGCCTATTTTGTTGGCTCTAGACAACATTAGTCAGCCCAAGATTCGAGGACTAGCTTCTTTGATTAGTATTGCAGTGTTGATACTGGGGGCTTCGGGAATTTTTGCTCAACTACAAGACGCTTTAAATACAGTTTGGAAAGTCAAACCTCAGCCAGGACAAGGAATATTACCATTTCTTCGAAAGCGATTATCTTCATTTTTGATGGTATTGGCGATCGGATTTTTATTAATTTTGTCTTTGGTATTGAGTACGGTAGTTACTATGGTGAGCAAATATCGCACTGACTTTTTGCCAGGCTCACAAATCCTCTGGGAAAATCTAGACTTTATTGTTTCCCTGGGTTTGATGACCTTTTTATTTGGTTTGATGTTTAAATATGTGCCAGATGTAAAAATTGCCTGGAAAGACGTTTTGGTTGGCTCAGTAATTACCGCTTTACTATTTATCTTTGGCAAATTTCTGCTTGGAGTATATATCAGTCAAGGTAGTTTAGGCTCGGCATATGGTGCTGCTGGATCTTTAATCGTGTTGTTGGCTTGGGTATATTATTCAGCACAAATTGTTCTTTTTGGAGCAGAATTTACTCAGGTTTACAGTCGAATGTATGGTTCAAAAATACGACCGAGAAAACATTCTCAAATTGATTAGCTGATTTTACTGTTGCTGCCCGATTTTGCCAAATAGATACCAGCCAAAATTAAGATCAGTGCCACGCCACTAGTCAAACTAATATTTTCCGAAAGGATTAGCCATCCTAAAATAGCAGTAAAGATTGGTTTGAGGAGAGCAAAAATGCCAACAAAACTAGAAGAAAATTGCTTGAGACTATACACCAGCAACCCCTGTCCAAAAGTCTGACACACAACAGCTAAAGCAATGACGACGAGCCAACCTTGAAAAGAAACAGGAAATAATTGGATATCCGTCAGCCAAGCAAAGGGTAAAACAATTAATGCACCAAAACCACACCGCCAAAACAAAACTCTAGCTGTGGTGCAATTGCGATCGCGTAAATAGCCTACCGTTAGAATGTTTATTCCATGTAAGGCAGCAGAAAGCAGTGCCATACTATCACCGATCAAATGCTCTGTACCCAGCTGTAGATCGTCCCAGCCAATAACCATTCCGCCAATGATTGCTAAAGCCATTCCCAGCAAAAATTGATTACTAAATCGCTGTTTTAAAATCAACCATGCACCAATGCTAATAAATAAAGGTGTCAGACTACGCAAAACAGTAGAGCTAGCCACACTAGTTTGGGTAAAAGAAATTGCCCACAACACAGATGACGCTGTTGCACTAATGCTAGCCAGAATTAATAAACCCTGCTGTTTATAATCAAAATTAACTTGTTTTAATTGAATTTGAGTAAAATCTTTTGGTGCTTGGACTAATTGCCAACCAGCCATAATAATAGTTGCAATCCACAAACGATTGAAGATAGTTGCAGTTGGGCTAATTTCTATTTCGCTGAGTTTAGTAAATATAGGAGAAAAAGCTAGGGCAATTACGGCGATCGCTAAAATACCTAAATACTTAGCATCTGTAATTAGTTTTGACTGGTTACTTATATTGGTAACTTCATTTATCTCACGAACGGAGGTTAATGAACTATTTTTATTCAAGTTAATTAAAAATTAATTTAGTCTTAACCATATCATTTAAAAGTAAGCATATTTGCCATTGGTAGAGTGGGCATTGCCCACCCTACTAGCGATCTGTTGCGTTCTTTTTTTCATTTGGAATTGGATAAATCTAAATATCTATATTGACTGAGAATTATAGTTTTATGTTTGCTTTCCATCACCAGAATTAAATTAGCCCAGTTTAAATCCTGTTTAGATACCTTCTTTCTCGCACTAAAGCTAGTGCCAGCCGATCTTACATTTATTCTAGAATGATTACGGTATATAGTTTCTGCTGTGGGACTGCGTTATTTATTTTTAGAGCAGACAAATAGAAGGTTTAGTGTCAAAATCAATTTGTGCAGGGATTTCTTACAATAGTACAAAATCAATATATTAGAAATTTTAAAACTTGTTGGCGTTTTTTTTGCGAGATGACTTAATGACTAGCAAACCTCCTTCTAATGGTAAAAACTCTAAATCCATTAGTAAAGCCGTTACCCAAGCCGTACAGAAAATGCAGGCAAAGGTAAATTTTAATTCCAGCAATTTTAGATCGGGAAAACAAACCCCCGAATTACGCATCAAAGAAGCCAACGGCAAAGAGCAAGTCTATCCTTTAGCGGGCGATCGCTATACTATAGGACGTAGCTCCCGTTGTGATATTAGCATTCGCAACCCTGTAGTTAGTCAAACTCATTTAATTCTCAAAAGAAATCGCAAAAAGCCTCGCTCGTTTATCGTTCAAGATGAAGAATCTACTAACGGAATTTATCGCGGGAAACGTCGTTTCAAAACTTTCTCTCTATTTCATGATGAAAGCTTTACCATTGGCTCTCCCGAACTCGCTGCGGGTGTTAGGGTAAGTTATTATAATCCTCCTCCATTCTGGCTGTATTTGATTCGCTACGCTCTCTATGGCATGGTGGGAATACTAGCTTTATTATTTTTACTATTGAGCATTGAGTGGCTCAAAGTTCCCGTATATCCTATTCCCAAAGAATCAACTTTGCCCGTGGTGGTATATGCAGGAGATGATGAAACTACGATTAACCCTACTGCTCGTAGTAATACCCATCTAGAATTGAAAAAACTTTCAGATTTCTCTGATTATCTTCCCGATGCAGTAATTGCTTCAGAGGATAGCCGTTTTTACTGGCATTTTGGGGTAGATCCGATTGGAATCACCAGAGCGATCGCTATTAATCTTACTTCTTCAGAATTACGCCAGGGTGCAAGTACTCTCACTCAACAACTAGCCCGCAGCCTATTCCCTGAAGTGGGAAGGCAAAACACCGCAGGGCGAAAGATTCGCGAGATGATGGTAGCCTTCAAGTTAGAGACTTTTTATAGTAAGGATTTTATTCTCAAAACTTATCTAAATCGGGTTTATTTAGGTATTGGCAGCTATGGCTTTGAAGATGCAGCCCAATTCTACTTTGAAAAATCCGCAGCCGATCTCGATCTTTCTGAAGCTGCTACTTTGGTAGCTATTTTACCCGCGCCTAACTTATATAACCCTGTCAAAGACTATGATACGGCGGTAGGGTTACGTAACCGAATTATTGATCGCATGGTAGTTTTGGGTATGGCTAAAGAAGAAGAAGCAGATCGAGCCAGGCGATCGCGAATAGAAGTTAGCCCCAAAGCCCGCCAAACCTTTTCTAATGCTGTTGCACCCTATTTTTATAGCTATGTTTTAAATGAGCTAGAGACATTATTAGGGGGGGATGTAGCCAAAGAAGGTAACTTTATCGTCGAGACTGGGTTAAATCCGCAATTGCAACGAGAGGCGGAAGTAGCTTTAGACAATTCAATTAGTAATGATGGCGATCGCTTTGGCTATTCCCAGGGTGCAGTCGTTACCCTCGACAGTCGTAACGGTAATGTTATTGCTCTAGCTGGAGGAGTAAACTTTAATCAAAGTCAGTTTAATCGGGTAGTTCAGGCAAAAAGACAGCCAGGCTCGACTTTTAAAGTATTTGCCTATGCAGCAGCATTAGAAGAAGGTATCGATCCAGACACAGAATACTCCTGCGCCCCCTTTTCTTGGAGAGGACAACAATATCGAGGATGTGAGCGTAGTAGCGGTGATATTAATATGTATCAAGGACTAGCTCAATCAGAAAACGTGATAGCCCTTCGAGTAGCCCAAGAAGTAGGCTTAAAAAAAGTCATTGATGTCGCTCAACGTCTGGGGGTAAAATCACCCCTAACCGAAGCTCCTGGCTTAGTAATTGGACAAAGCGAAGCCACTGTATTGGAAATGACTGGTGCTTATGCCACCATTGCCAATGACGGCATTTGGAACAAACCCCACGCCATCAATCGTATTTTAGATGGAAGCGACTGCAAAAAATCAGGCGATCGCAATTCCTGTCGCGAAATCTATGTTTTTGATGACGATAAACAGACTTATCGCGATGTTATCTCCCCAGACGTTACCGACGAACTCACCGAAATGCTCAAAGAAGCAGTAGAAGAAGGTACGGGGAAAGCGGCATATATTGATGAAAGGGAAGCGGGTAAAACTGGCACTACAGACAATAATGTCGATCTCTGGTTTATTGGTTATGCTCCCATAGAAGACTATGACTACGTGACTGGAGTATGGCTAGGCAATGATGATAACTCCCCTACTAGGGGTAGTAGCTATCAAGCAGCAACCCTTTGGGGTAAATACATGAAACAGGCTTTGAGTAAATGAAAGTCCCCCTTTCCTTAAGCTACCGCGTACACACAAGTCTTTTCGGTTATGGTTCAAGATTGGCAGTGTTGCAGCAAATTGAGGCAGGGATAAAATAGTATATATTCAATGACCAAGTTGAAGTTGACCAACGTTCCCCAACCACAATCAGAAATATGTTTTGCCATTTTGTTTGCTTCCACCATGGGCAATTATCATTAGGTCTTTTCAACCACCAGTAACTTTATTCCATCACTTTACCATTCTCTAATTCTTGTCCCTGTAACAAGCAGGCGCGATTGTTATATCGCTTTTTAACCAGTTAGCGATCGCTTTACTATAGGGACGAAGTCTGGCTAATTGTTCGTCGATCCAATGCCGATTGAATACTCTGGCATAGATAGGATTGCTATTAATCTATTTAAACAATGCTGGCTTACGTTCTGAATTGCTAGGAGTAGTAGGGGCAGCAGAATTACCATTGGTTAACTGTTGTCCAGTACCTCCATCAGCAGGATCGAGGAAGGGTCTAAGATTGATATTCCCTGAAGAAGTTCTACCAGTTTTCTTTTTACCACCACCAACTATGTCTTCCACTTGACCCAAAATATCGTCATCAGATCCACCGTCACCAAAAGTATACACTCCTTGAGTTTGTTGCCCATCATCAGCAACTAGCAAATTATCAAAAATCAGGTCACGAGTTAGCTGAGGATCTTGTCCAGGGGGGACAGTCAAGATTAATTTGCAATCAGAAGGGTCTAACTGAGTGGTGACGCAGATCGTATCGTAACCATTTTCAGTTCCCGTGGCTAGCTCTAGTAGTCCTTCTCCACGGTATTCTTCAAAACGCTGGGTAATTGCATCACAACGTCTTTGAGGAGTCCAACCACCCCCTAATTCGCTAGGAATTGCCCAAGGATATGATTGGTTTGGTTGGCTTTCAGGAGAATACATTACCGTATACTCTCCATTGACTAATTCGCATCGAAATCTAGTGTCCGCATTTTGAGCAGTAGTAGATGGTGGAGGAGGAACAGAACCAGCCGTACCAGGAGAATTAATGATTACTTCTGGTGGTTGACTGTTTTGAGTAACAACCTGTCTCAAATGTTCTAGATCTAAATTGTCTACAGATAGAGCTTGCACGCTACTAACGTCAGCGATGGTAGCAACTGCTACTCCAGACAAGCCTGCAAAAGAAATTAAAAATTTTAAGTAATTGTTTAAAGTCATTGGTTGAAATAACACTGTTTTTAGTTCCTGAAATTTTACAAGACGAGCAATAAAAAATATTATGAGGGCAAGTGCGATCTATAAAATTATTTTAGAGCTAAGTTGATGCTTCAGTAGTTTTGACGAGAAACAAAGGTAAATGTTTCTCAAAGTCTCTACTATTGGAATGATAGTTATTGGATTGTGAACGAGAAAGCCTTACCCCCTCAAGGGTTCGTATTGTACAAAACAACTCTACTTATTAGCTCTAAAATGTCTAACTAAGTTACAATCGCTCTCAAAAGTGGATTTAGTGGCGTGAAACATCAATGGTTGGATATTTAGTTTTTCTAACGATATACGTAGGATTGTATTCCCTCTTTGCCTTGGGATTAAATCTACAGTGGGGCTACGCAGGTTTAATCAATTTTGGTCATGTGGCATTCATGACTGTTGGGGCTTATACGACGGTTTTGTTGAGTGCAAAAGGTGTCCCTCTTATTCTAGCTGTAATTGGTGGTATTGCGATCGCAGCACTGTTAGGCTTGTTAATCGGGATGTCTACTCTACGTTTGCGAGAAGACTATTTAGCGATCGTCACTATTGGTGTTTCCGAATTGCTGCGCTTGATTGCACTAAATGAGGAATGGTTAACTAAAGGCTCGTTTGGTATTAATCGTTTCCCCCTTCCTTTGGATCGCTTTGAGCCTAATCTTATTCAGGAATATCTTTTAATTGGTGTCTTAACCTTGTTAGCAATATTTGCTGCTTGGCAACTATGGCGAGGATTGCGATCGCAGTGGCGCGAAGGAAAAGAGATTCAAGGTAAAAGCTATCAACCTACGAAAATAATAAGCCTTGTTATTTGGGGAATTATCGGGATGGGTGTTATTTTAACCGTCTATATTAATGGTTGTGCTGCCCTGTTAGACTACAACTACAAAGCAGGATTAATGTTGCTCGTATTGATTGCTCTGGCAGTAGTTTATTGGGGTCTAGAACTACTGGTAAAGTCTCCCTGGGGTCGAGTCCTCAAAGCTATCCGAGAAGATGAAGAAATAGCTACAGCATTGGGTAAAAACGTTTTCTGGTATAAGCTACAGGCGTTTATGCTAGGTGGTGCGATCGCGGGTTTTGCGGGATCGTTTTATGCTTGGCAATTGACTACTATCTATCCGAGTAATTTCGAGACTTTAATTACCTTCAACGTCTGGACAATGGTTGTGTTGGGCGGTGCAGGTAAAAATCCTGGGGCTATTTTGGGGGCAATTATCTTTTGGGCTTATGATGCCTTGACTCGCTTTTATCTACCCAAATTGGGCTGGTTTAGTAGTTCTGAAGAGGGCGCATTTCGCGTCATGGTAATTGGTTTAATTTTAATGATACTAATGGTATGGCGACCTCAAGGTATCTTAGGTAAGAGCGAAGAATTAACTTTGGGCAAGTGATATTGGCGAATGGGAAATGCAGTCTTTAGTGATAATATTGACTTGAAATTTATTAAGTAGGGTTATAAGCCGTGAGCGTTAGAGCATTTTTTGAATCTGCTAGAGTCGAAAATACTTCTGCCCCTTATGACACCATTCATCTCAAGGTTTTTTACCCTACTCAAATAGCTGACAACAGTCAGAAAAAAAATTTAAGTGCTGTTGCTGCCGATCCTCAATATTCTCCCTTCAAAGTTGTTGTTTTCTTTAGCGGTTTCAACTGTGATGCTCATCTATATCAATGGCTGGCTGTCAAACTAGCACGACAGGGTTTGGTTGTAGTTACATTTTCCTGGGTGGCAGAAAACATACCAGGCTTGGTAAGCATAACTCCTGGCGTAGATCTTTCCGCCCTAACACCCGATACTTATGGTACTGCCCCTACAGCTTCAGCTTTGCCTACTATTTTGGCAGCCTTGGAACGTTTACAAGCAAAAGGAGTTTTGGCAGGAATGCTCGATTTAGAACGAGTTATTTTGGGCGGACATTCTGCTGGTGGTAGAGTCGCCATTGAAAGTGCGCGATCGCAGTTCTTTCCGCAAGTTGTAGCTGCCTTTGCCTATGGGGCGCATACCGCTGCTGCGATACAGTCGGGTTATCAACCTAATACGATTTTACCTTTACCCGACTCAATGCCATTACTTTTGATTGGCGGGACTTGTGATGGAGTTATTGCTAACAATGGTAGTATCTACGGAGTGACTTGGGCAAAAGCGACAACCCCAGTCAGGCGAACTTTCGATGAGGCAATTGTGGGTGGCAGAAATGATAGCTATCTATTGCTTATTGAAGGTGCTAATCATTTTTCTATTACTCATCCTTTTGACTCGACTACCAACGTATTTTCTGACTTTCAACCTACTCAACCAGCAGAACAATTACAGAATTTAATTAGTGAAACTATTGGCTTATTTATTGATGCTCATGTTTGCCACAAAGCAACAGCCGTAAAAGAGTTGGATCGATTACTAACGTCTAAAAATCCAATAATTGAGTCATTTGAGAGAAAGTAATTGTTTGAAGCCCTTCTTTTGTTTAAATAGTCTACGGGTAAATGTTTGAGATAGTTAAAAGAACTCATGCCACTACCAAAATCATCTAAGGCGATCGAACAGCCTAGTTGCTTTAATTGTTCGATAAAATTTATCGCTTGTTCGATATTGGTAATAGCAACGGTTTCAGTAATCTCAAAGCAAATTGTCTCAGGGGGAATATCATAGCGATCGAATTGCTTTTGCAGAAAGCCAGCAAATTCTCAATTGTTGATGCTTGCACCAGAAAGATTGATTGTATAAAGATTGCCAAGGGATGCTAGCCTTTTTTTGCGATCGCGCGATCGTAAAAAAACCTCATAGCCAGCCAAAAAAGTAGCAACTACCGAACGATCTATGGCTGGCATCAAACCGTATCTTTCCGCAGCAGGAAGAAAAGCCCCAGGCGCAATTAATGTCCCCGACTCGTCGATCAAACGTAATAGAACTTCATAGTGAAATTCTTGACTTTGGGTTACTGAAACAATTTTCTGTGCGTAAAGGCAAAAACGATTTTCTTCTAAAGCTCGATTAATTTTTTCTATCGAGCATAAACATGAAGTTCTTTGCTCAACTATTTTAGAACTGGACTATGGGAAAAAGGTCAAAATCGAGAAACAAATATACTTTACTGTTTCCCAACATTAATTAACTTCCTGCTGGCATCTCCGAATCAAGATTACTTACCATATTTCTATGACCAGCACAATCACAACCATAAAGCTCGATCGCTTTATCTCCTTGTCGATCTAATTCTGCTGCGGTTTCAGCATCATACGAGCTACAGCTACAGCCAACAAAAGGATAGTCTTTGTCACTTTGAGGAATTTCAGCAACCGAACTATCTAATTCGGGAGCAGTAAAAACATACTCTTTCGCATTGACTGCATCAGCCCCTAAGATTGACAATACTATTGAACCAGAACATCCCAGGGTAGTAAGTAATTTCTTATTCATTATTTCTTCTGTATAAGTCAAAAATCAATTGTATCCTGCTAAAAATTAATTTTCAAATAACGATAAACAATTACTTTCTTCATTTCTTACTTTATCCATCGGCATAATTACGTCAACGTGGGATCGCATCGCTTTTCACTTGCCAACAGTTGTTCAACCAATCAACTAGATCGCTCTTAGATGCACCACACTGTCTCAATACGCTCCAAATCTGAATAACAGTAGTTGGACTGTGCAAATATACTAGTAAAGGCTCGTTGGTAGAACATTGACATTTAATGTCAAGTGTTTGAAGACGACGAAATACTTCCCATCGACAAGACCATTTAACTTCCAAGATACTATTAGGTATGGACTGGGACGATTCAGTTTGATTTTCTGGCTGTGTGCGATCGCTATTATTCATGTTTTTAATTTCTTCTGATCTACCTCAAAGCAAAATCACAAAATTGGTTATTGAGAATAAAAATCAATTAATTATCTTTGATGATTATAAACATTAATCGATAATTATTGTCAATAAATATTTGTGCTTATTTTTAAATATTCGTCTAAGCCACACTGCAAGTAAGTAATCTAAGTCACTATTGCTAGTTACAGTCTTGGTATTGTTGCTTTATTTTAGTTTCAACTCTTGGTGGCAAGTTCCAAAAAGCTGACTGAGACAGACGTTGAAACTCACGGTCGAAATGTTGGGCTAAAGTTAGATTGCGAATTACCAACAACGTTTCATCATTGATATTATTGGCTGCTTGCGACCAATTATGCGACCCTGTAATTATGGTTTGTCGATCTATGAGCCCAAATTTGTGATGAAGCTTATCTCCTCTTGCGGTATTAGCTACACCGACAGTATCGAGAGGTTTTGTCCAGGGGTTATTATTAGCTTCTGGTTTGCACTGATAATATAAGCTAACCCCCAATAAATCCAGCACTTCACTGTAGTAACGAAAGGCAAACCCAGCATCAAAAACACCACTGATCTTTACTTTTTGACTTTGTTTTTGTTGCAAAGTATTAGCAATTAACTGGTCGCTAAAAACAAACAAAGCCAAATCGACAGAATTATTAGCATTATTAATTGCTTTGTCAATTAAACCATTACTACTTAAATACCAATTCTTGGTGCTAGAAGTAGGGGAAAACTGCACCGTAACCTTAGTATTATTCCAAATAATAGATTTAGGCGATCGCGATGGTTTTGCTAAACCAAATTTACTATTAATTCCACCAGCTTTATTGTCCCCCCACATATAGTTAAATTCTTGGGTAAATAAATTGGCTAATTCTGAATTATTAATTCGTAGTAAATGATTAACATTACCTCTGGTTTCTAAATTATTAAAATCGCCATGAATACCACTAAGAGTAAAGTTGCAAGAGCCAGTAACGATGGTTTTGCCATCAATTACTATAAACTTATGGTGCATTAAACCACTACCTTTTGAACCATCAGCAGTGTCATCAATTACAGGTATTCCAGCATTGCGTAAAATAACTAAAGCATCACCTCTAGATATTTCTGAAATACTAAGGCGATCGTCATCATTTCGATCTACTAATTTAGTATACTCATCATATTTAAGGCGATCTCTCTGATTTAGCTGCTCAATTTCTTGCCGATTGAGTTCGCTCAAAGGACGACTATAATTGTTGTCTAAAATAACTCTAACCTTAACTCCAGAACGATGGCTTTTAACTAAAGCTTGGGCTATCAAAGGTAAATTTAGTTCCTGTACTGCTAGCTCGATAGTAGATTCTGCTGCTGCTATTTCTTCAATAATTACCGCTTCTAAGTCGTCCCCTGCACGCTCTACTTTACGGTAAAGATCGGTGTAAGTCTTTTTCCCAGTTTCTCGATGATTAAAATAAGCTTGAATAAACTCATCTTGGGATAAATTAAATGGCTTATCAGATGGCTTGTGGCATCCAGCAATTAAAGTTAAACACAGCAAAAATACCCATGTCAGACGATACATAATAAACCCATCTACAAAAAAGCGATTGTTTAAAGTTGCTTAAAGGGTAAATGGAAAAGGTCAAAGGGTAAAGAGTAAATGCTTTAACTATTTCAGGTTGAATTTGGTGGAGCGACCTAGCTAGTTGGTACTATTGAATTAAGTGAAGAAACATCAACCGTAAATAACTACAATGACCGTTCGCAAAATTACTTTTGCCTTAGTTTGGCTTTCCCTAGTAATCTACAGTGTAATTTTTACCGTCAGCCAAGTTAAATCTTCTTCTCCTGAAGCTTTTCAGCAAGATTTGGATTTAATTATCAATATGTCTATCATCGAGTGGGATGGCATAAATCCAATTGTAATCGCGATTTTTTTCATCATGGGAATATTTCCCTTGGTTTATGGCGCATTCATCTTATTTGATAGCGATAAGCAACAAGTTTCACCCTATCCTTTTTTTGTCACTTCCTTTGGCTTGGGTGCATTTGCTTTGCTGCCTTATTTTGCTCTACGTCAGCCCGATACAATATGGCAAAAAGAAAAAGGCTTATTATTGAAAATTCTTGATTCTCGTGTAACGGCAGTTGTTTCGTCTGTCTCAATTTTGGCTTTTATTATCTGGGGTGCAATAAATGGCGATTGGTCAGATTTTGTTACTCAATGGCATAACAGCCAATTTATCCACGTGATGAGCATCGACTTTTGTCTGTTGTGTTTCTTGTTACCTGCTGCTATTTTAAAAGATGATATGAAGCGTCGTGGAATTGAAGACAGCAAGCTTTTTTTGATAGCTGCATTAATCCCCTTATTTGGTAGCTTAGTTTACTGGTGCGTGCGTCCGCAATTAAGCGATCGCTCTGAGGTAAAAGAAGTAACGGTATAAGGAATAGGAGACAGCAAGCTTTTGAAAGCTAGATTGGGTTAATAGCTTTTATAATGTCCCCCACAACCCAACTTAAAGTACTCGATTGAGTTCCCTAAAGGATACATGCGGTATCATACCGCTAAACACAGATGATTGATTTTTGATACTTACTATAATATAGCGATCGATTCTGACTCAAAAGTAGCAATAGATGAAAATAACAGTCGAGACTTTTACTGTTCGTAAAAAATTTGCCCTAACAATTAGTCGCGGTACAACGTCGCAAAATACTAATGTTTGGTTGCGTTTGGAGCAAGATAATATTGAAGGGTGGGGAGAAGCATCTCCTTTTTCTGTTGATAAAACTCAAGTTGAGGATACCTCCAGGCTATTGGAGGAATTACAAACAATGATTCCTCAATTAGAGTCTTATCATCCTTTGCAAAGACAGGAAATTAGAGCAGAACTATTGAAAAGCAATCTATCAACCGCAGCACAAGCAGCAATAGATATGGCTCTTTATGACTGGCTGGGAAAAAAAGCCGATTTACCTCTGTGGCAAATATGGGGATTAAACCTAGATCGCATTGTCCCTATTTCAGTAACTATTGGTATTAGTAGTCCAGAAGATGCGGTCGAAAGACTGAGAGATTGGCAAAATAGTCTTGATGTCCACAGGATAAAGCTCAAATTGGGTAGTCCCGAAGGAATAGAAGCAGACAAAGCTATGGTTGCTGCAATTCGGGATGTAGCGCCTAAAACTAATCTGATGGTGGATGCCAATGGTGGTTGGAATTTTGATAATGCCGTATTTATGTCCGAGTGGTTAGCTAAACGAGGTGTGGAATATATTGAGCAACCCTTAGCGGTGGCTGACGACGATAAACTAAAAGCTTTATCCCAACAGTCTCCTTTACCTATATTTGTAGATGAAAGTTGCTTCAATAGTGCAGATATTCCTCGACTGGCAAATTCGGTAGCGGGAGTCAATTTTAAAATAATGAAGACAGGAGGATTAACAGAAGCTATACAGGCAATTCAAATTGCTAGAGCTTGTAATTTAAAAGTTATGTTTGGCTGTTACTCCGATAGTATTTTGGCTAATACAGCAATGGCTCATCTTGCACCCTACGCTGATTATTTAGACTTAGATAGTCATTTAAATCTAATCAACGATCCCTTTAAAGGAGCGACAATAAAAGCAGGACGTTTGTTACCCAACAACCAACCAGGATTAGGAGTAAAGCACAATGCTTACGGCTAAAACTCGCGTAGCAATATTATTGGAAGATGGTATCAAAGGTAAGCACGGTAAAACGGGGCTTGCTTTCTTACGCTACAGCCATACAGATATTGTGGCGGTAATCGATCGCTCTTGTGCGGGAGAATCTTTAGCTGAGTTGACCCAGATTGCTACAGATGCACCGATTGTTGGCGACATGAGTGCAGCTTTAGTATATAAGCCCGATGTGTTGCTCATTGGAATTGCACCATCAGGGGGAAAACTACCTGCCGATCTGGCCAAAGAAGTTAAAATTGCCGTATATGCTGGTTTATCTATCATCAACGGTTTACATACCCAACTTCAGCCACAGTATCCAAATTTACAGCCTAATCAATGGATTTGGGATATTCGCCAAGAGCCTCCTGGTTTGAGTATTGGTACAGCCAAAGCGCGATCGCTTTCGGCAAAAAGAATTTTAACCGTAGGGACAGATATGGCTATTGGTAAAATGTCTACCAGCCTAGAAATACACCGCGCAGCATTGGATGCAGGGATCGAGGCTCAGTTTGTGGCTACAGGACAAGCAGGAATTGCGATCGCGGGTCAAGGAATTGCTTTAGATGCAGTCAGAGTTGATTTTGCAGCAGGCGCAGTAGAAAAGACTGTTTTGGATTTAGCTCAAGACAATGAGCTAATTATTATTGAAGGGCAAGGCTCTCTATTACATCCAGGTTCGACAGCTACCCTACCTTTAATACGAGGAAGCCAGCCAACAGGATTGATTTTAGTTCATCGTGCAGGAGCAAAATACATCCGCGATTTACCTGAAATTGCTATCCCACCCTTACCAGAAGTGATAAAGCTTTATGAAACCGTTGCCAGTGCTGGCGGTACTTTTGGCGACATAAAAGTAAAAGCGATCGCTCTTAATACTTTTGGGATGGATATGGATACAGCAAATAAAACAATTCAATCCACCGCAGAATTAACTGGATTACCCTGTAGTGATGTGGTGCGATTTGGTGGAAAAGCTTTATTGTCTGCAATTTAAAGCAAATTTAATTAAATCGTTGCTTTTATTCGGTAAACCGTGTTACTCTAATTAAGTCGTCGCGGGATAGAGCAGTCTGGTAGCTCGTCGGGCTCATAACCCGAAGGTCGGTGGTTCAAATCCGCCTCCCGCCATTTTTAAGTCAAAACATTACCGTAGTTAGGGTGAGGTTAGCTCAACTTTTAATTGGCTATTTAAGCTCTAAAATCATCTCGTTTTTAGTGGTAAAGCCTAGCTTTTCGTAAACTGGTTTGCCATAAGGCGAAGCATGGAGAATTGCATGGGTACAGTTAAGCGATCGCAAGTAATCGATCGCTTGATTCGTCAGTTGACTTCCTATTCCTTGACGACGATAGGCTGATTCCACAAAAACATTCCAGATATAGCCATATTTACGAAAACTAGGTTTGAAAGGAAAAGGGTATAAACCAGTAAACATTTGGCAACTGACAGAACCTACTATATTGTTGTCTATTTTGCCGATAAAGGCTTGGAATGATAATTCTTGGCGAGCTTGGGCTATAAATTCTAAAGTTGTTTGTAACCAGTCATCATCAATCAGATCGGGATTGATATTATTATCCAGCCATAACTGATAAAAATGCTGTGCAATAAGAGAATCTTCTGTGGTTGAAGCTGAAACAATAGTTAGCTTGTTAGTTTTATCCATGTTCGATCTCTGTAGTATTTGATGAAATCACTAAGTTGATTTTCGCCAGTTTTAAAACACAAAAGCGATTGTTAGTTGCCACAATAGTAAATAAGACTAACTATTAAGGGCGATCGCATTTATAAATGAAATTATCTCACTCATCTACTGCTACCAAACCAACAATTATTCGTTTAGAGGCAGTAGAAAAAATATATGGTAGTGGCAACACCGAAGTTAGGGCATTAGACAAAGTAGATTTAATTGTCCATCGGGGCGAATACTGCTCGATTATGGGGGCATCTGGATCGGGAAAATCCACTGCCATGAATATAGTGGGCTGTTTGGATCGACCAACCGCAGGACAATATTATTTAGATAATGTGGCAGTGGCAGAATTAGCAGACGAACAGCTAGCAGAAATTCGCAACCGTAAAATCGGATTTGTGTTCCAACAATTTCACTTATTGCCCCAAGTTAGCGCCTTAGAAAATGTCATGCTACCAATGGTGTATGGAGGCGTGGCAAAAAATGAAAGACGCGATCGCGCGACAGAGGCTTTAAATAAGGTAGGACTAGGTAATAGAATCAACAATCGCCCCAACCAACTTTCTGGAGGACAACAGCAACGAGTTGCGATCGCTAGAGCTATTGTTAATGAGCCATTATTGCTATTAGCAGATGAACCTACAGGTGCATTAGACTCTCACACCACTAAAGAAGTCTTATCCATATTTGGCGAACTCAACGATAGTGGAATTACTGTCGTAATGGTGACTCACGAACCAGAAGTAGCTAAATTGACCCAAAGGATTGTCTGGTTCAAAGACGGTCAAATAGTACATTCCTCTCTCACCCCAGAAGAAATGTTGACCGTAGCAGTCGCATCATGATTGATAATGTCGATCCCTGGGAATCATACTATTAACTAATCAATTTCTCATGCCCTTGCTAAGAGACGTAAAGTAAAACATAATGAGAGATTAAGCAAAGTGTATTTTTGTATACTAATATAATTAATAACGGTTTAAATTCGTTTACATAGCGAAAAGTACCGTTTTCTCAACTCCTACCGATAGATTAGAAGAAAGAAAAGAAATTAATCTGTACGCCTTAATTGCGTTCAACAAGCAACAATGAATTATTCTCAGCTAGAACCTGGTTATTCCCTACGCTACGATGCAGATGCGATCGCATCACGATATCGTTGGCGACCCTGGCAGGTAATCTGGCGTGCGCTCGCCGTTATCTGGTTATTTGGCAATTTTGTGGTTCATATCTTGTTAGATAAGTGGACAAACCGAGAGATAATCAATCAACCCAAAAGAGCTAGGGAATTAAGAAAGATATTAACCACCCTTGGTCCTACTTATATCAAAGTAGGACAGGCTCTTTCTACCAGACCCGATCTAATTCGTAAAGATTTTCTCGAAGAGTTAATCAAATTGCAAGATCAACTACCAGCTTTTGATAATCGTGTTGCTTTCAATATAATTGAATCAGATTTGGGACGTTCTATCGACGAAGTATATCAAGAATTTTCTGCTAACCCCATCGCAGCAGCCAGTCTCGGTCAGGTATATAAAGCAAAATTACACACTGGCGAAGAAGTTGCAGTCAAAGTTCAGCGTCCCAATCTGCGACCTAAATTAAGCTTGGATCTTTACTTAATGAGGCGTATTGCTGGCTGGGTTGAACCCTGGCTTCCTCTAAACTTGGGTCACGATTTAACTTTAATTGTGGATGAATTTGGCATCAAGCTGTTTGAAGAAATTGACTATTTTAATGAATCTAAAAATGCAGCTAAGTTTGCCGAAAACTTTGCAGGAGATCCTGAAGTAAAAGTCCCTGTTATTTACAACGAATACAGCAGCAGTCGCATTCTTACTTTAGAGTGGATTGACGGCATTAAGTTAACTGACCTAGATAAATTAGCAGCAGCAGGTTTAGATGCAGATAATTTAATCAGAATAGGTGTTACTTCAGGTTTGCGCCAATTGCTAGAATATGGCTTTTTCCATGCCGATCCCCACCCAGGTAATCTCTTTGCGACTTTAGATGGTCGTATGGCATATATTGACTTTGGTATGATGGACCAGCTTGGTGAATCGATGAAGGAAACGATCGCCAGTGCGGTAGTAGAACTAATTAATAAAGATTATCAAGGTTTAGCTCAAGATTTTGTTAACTTAGGCTTTTTAACTCCCGATACTGATATTACTCCCATTGTTCCTGCTCTAGAAATCGTTTTGGGTAAAGCAGTAGGAGAAAGCGTTGGTGACTTTAATTTCAAAACTATCACCGATGAGTTTTCAGGACTGATGTATGAATATCCCTTCCGTTTACCTGCGAAATTTGCCTTAATTATTCGTTCCCTAATTACTCAAGAAGGACTAGCATTAAGCCTCAATCCAAACTTCAAAATTGTCGAAGTATCCTATCCTTATGTATCCCAAAGACTGCTAAGAGGAGAATCGCCAGAATTGAGAAGACGTTTACTCGATATCCTAATTCAAGATGGCAAATTCCAGTGGAAGAGGTTAGAAAATATGATTCAAATTGCCAGTTCAGATGATAATTTTGATATACTGCCTACCGCACAGTTAGGAATGCAGTATATTCTCTCTGAAGAAGGTAAATATCTACGCCAACAATTACTCATAGCCCTAACAGAAGGCGATCGCTTGCATACCGATGAAGTGCAAAGATTATGGAGTCTGGTTCAAGATGATATCAAGCCTCAGAAAATATTCGACTTAGCTTTTAGCACAATTCGTCAAATATCTGCCGATAGCGTAGCTGCCATTATTCCCTCTGCTGCCAGTTCGAGATAGAGTAATAAAGCATTACTCTTAATTAAAATTTATAAATTTCATGTATTACTTGCCTCAACCTCCATTTCTTGCTGCGATCGCAGGATTCTTTGTCGCTATCACTTGCGGATCGGCATTCTGGAACATGATGGAGCAAAAATTACGCGACTCATATCAAGATCCTCAAAATAAAGCATCTTTCAAGCTAGATCGCATCGTAGATCCTGCCTTAGCCGTAAGCTATTGGGGAACTTGTTTAGGAGTTTGGATATTTTTAGGTGGTGGCTTACAGGCGTTTGGTTTTGGCGCAATTCCCTCCTATGGTGTCGCTCTTTTAATTGCTACCTTTACTGCGGGACTCGTTTGGGATCAAATTAACGATGTCTTTATGCAGCTAAAAGAAGGCGGTTCAGAAGCCTTGAGTCTAGATGACATCACATAATCATAATTAGTTATAGACATAGTCAAAACTTATTCTAATTGACTCGCTCTTGTCGGCAAATCCATAGGATGTAAAAATAAGGAGAGTTATTAAAAAAAAATAAAACTAATAAGTAACTAATAACTTAATCTACAAATTTATAAAATATAAATTCAGGAGAAAATCCTAATGGCTGAAGGAAATACCACCAATACCACCCCCCCAAAAGACACTAAAGCCAAAGCTGCTAGTACAAAAGCTCAAGAAGATACAAAAGCTAAAGCTACAACTGCCAAGGATGACAAGTCATTGGCTTTGTCTGTGCAGCCAAGAATGATGCTGCCTCAAAATAGACCAATCGAGCCTAGCCATTTAGATATAGTTAACACTTACTCTTCGGTTGGTTCAAATCGCCCAGTTACCAGAGGTACTATTGACTTTAGTAGCTCGCTTGTTATTTCTGGCAATCGTCCTATTGCAGCTAGTACTCTTAAAATTACAGAGTCATACATGGGCAACCGTCCCGTCGCATCAAATGAATCAGATGACACTGCGACTCTACTAGAATATCTAGACTAAACATTCCATATTATCTTTAGTTATTAGCTAGCAAAAAAACTAGGAGACGATACGTAATACACAGTAAGAAAGAAAAACTTACTGTGATTTTTAGTTTTTATACTATCTCCTAGTTTCTATATTGCTAAATTGCTAAACAAGAATTAGTCTTCAGCAAAAATATAACGGTGTAAATCGCTGGGGCTTGGCTCAGGACTGCTTTCCGCAAATTTTACAGCTTCATTTATTAAAGCTGTGATTTTGCGGTCGATTTCTTCTAATTCTGCTGCACTAGCCAAATTTTTCTCAGTCATATATGCCGCAAACTTTTTAATCGGATCCCTTTTTCCCCAGAATTCTTTCTCAGCGGGATCTCTTAGTTCATCAGGATCGGCTAAAGAATGACCGCGAAAACGATACGTCAAAGCTTCGATTAAAGTAGGACCTTCTCCTGCACGAGCGCGAGCTACAGCTTCTTTTGCTAGAGTATTAACGGCTAATACATCCATTCCGTCAACTTCATACCCAGCCATGTTAAAAACACTGGCTTTTTTATAGATTTCAGGTTGAGAAGTTGCTCTGTTATGAGCCATCCCGATTGCCCATTTGTTGTTCTCTACCACATAGATAATTGGTAGTTTCCAAAGAGCAGCCATATTCAAACACTCAAAAAACTGTCCGTTATTACTTGCGCCATCGCCAAAAAAGCAAACTGATACACTATCAGAGCTTTCATCCCCCATGGCTTCTCGACGATATTTACTTTGAAAAGCTGCACCTGTTGCTACGGGAATTCCTTCGGCTACAAAAGCATAACCACCCAGCAAACCATGCTCGGCAGAAAACATATGCATCGAACCGCCACGTCCTTTACTACAGCCAGTTTCCTTCCCAAATAATTCTGCCATTACTTCTTTGGCTGGGACACCAGCACTAAGAGCGTGGACATGGTCGCGATAGGTGCTACAGACATAGTCACCCTTAGTACGTAGAGCTTTAACGATACCAGAAGAAACAGCTTCCTGACCATTGTAAAGGTGGACGAAACCGAACATCTTGCCTCGATAATACATTTCGGCACACTTATCTTCAAATAAGCGTCCTAAAACCATATCTTCGTAAAGAATTAGCCCTTCTTCTTTGGTAATTTTGACAGAAGCAGTATCAAATTTTGGTAAGGTTCTTTCAGCACACATATAGCAGTTCTTGAATAAAGACGCAAATCTCTATTGAATCATAAAAATAAAGCAGACGAAAGAGATATAGCAAAAGGAATAAGCAATAAGTAGTCGAAATAGATTAGCCAACTTCTTATTACCATAATCGCTTTATTTATTCTGCTCCTTTGTCAATACGGAATCTTTCTACAGAGGATAGTAGACCACGAGCAATTCCCACTAGGTTTTGCAGCGCACCACCAACCCGCTGAGATTCTTGTGATGTAGCCTGAGCAGTCAATTCTACCGATTGCATTACCTGTGCCACAGCGCGAGAGTTTTCTCTTTGTTCGACGGTATCGGCTGTAATCGAACGTACTAAAGTATCAATTCGATTAGATACCTGAATGATATCCTCTAGGGCAGTTTTCGCTTGTTCTGCTCTTTCGGTAACGTCAATTACCTCCTGAATACCTTCTTCCATTGCGGTCATTACCGACCCAGTTTCACTTTGAATTTGAAGTACGATTTGTTCGATCTCTTTCAAAGATTTACCCGATCTATCTGCCAACTGTCTGACTTCATCCGCAACCACGGCAAAACCACGACCAGCTTCACCCGCTTTAGCTGCTTGAATTGAAGCATTGAGGGCTAGTTGATTGGTTCTTTCGGCAATTTGCGAGATTAATAGAACAATTTTGGAAATTTCCTGGGATGCTTCGGCAAGACGTTTTACCTTACGAGCTGTTTCTGATACCGTTTCTCTAATTTGGAAGATTCCCGATACTGTCCGTTCTACCGCTTTACCACCTTTGAGGGCAGTTACAGAAGAAGAACGAGCAACTTCTTCAGCCTCACGAGCATTGTCTGCTACCCTTTCAATCGATTCAGTCATCATTTGTACTGAATTTAGGGTGACGGCTAGTTCTTCTGCCATCCTTAATGCTTCGCTAGACTGATTTCGAGCAAACAGTTCACTATCCGTCGAACCCTTGTTTACCTGCTCGGCAGCTTCTTTTACCTGGCGTACAATTTCTCGTAGACTTTGAATAGTCAAGTTGAAGGCATCTGCCACTGCTCCCAATACGTCGGCGGTAACAGTCGCTTGGACGGTTAAATCCCCTCTAGCTGCACCTTCTACGTCATCTAGAAGACGAATTACCTGACGTTGTAAATCTTCTTTTGCCTGTTCTGTCTCTTCGGCTCTACGTTGAGCTTCTTGGGTAGTAGTCAAAATAACCCTAGTCATGCGGTTAAAGCCCGTAGATAGCTGTCCAAACTCATCTTGGGCATAGACAGTCGCCTTGGCATTTAGGTTGCCCTGGTAGACATCATCAAACTGAGTTTGGAGATCTTGACTGGATTTAGCTACGTGCTTGGCAGTAATGCTTCCTAATGCTGCTGCTGTACCAAAACTAGTTACCCCTGCTACCAAAGAGACAGCCAGAGTGCCAAGTAGACTTTCTTGTAATTCCTGGTCAGTCTTTTCTAGAATTACCGTAGATCCAATAACGCCAATTCCCAAAACTGCGATCGCTGAAACTAAACCCGTAACTCCCGCAGTAATAAACTGCTTCTTCGGCATGGAGGCATTGATAAAGCCAGCTAATACTCCGTGACCAACCTCTACTTGAGGTGCTTCTTTTGATGAATCAAAAGATTTTGTAGCACTAGAACTTGCTTCGCTAATAGCGATTTCATCTGGATTAATAAGACCTGAATCAGCCTCAATATCGTCGGATATGCTCAGACTAGCACTGCTTGGTTCTTCTGCAACGTTGAATAAACCTGTATCTGGTAATCCTTGTTCTAATTCTTCGAGGTCAAAGAAACTGCTGTCAATTTCATCAAATTCCAGTTCATCTTGATAGTCCAAACCTTCGCTTTCTGGAACATCGTCCATTTCTGTTCCATAATCTTCGCCTCCTGCCATAGAAAAGGGTTCAGTTAGAACAGTATCAATTTCTAGTTCGGAACTATCATCATAATCATTGGTATAGTCATTCTGGCTAACTGCAAAATCGTCTTCCGTGTAGTCAGGTAGCTCGTCATCTTCAGAATCTACCATAAAGGTAGAACTGCTATGAACCTTAATTCTCTCGTCGGAAGATGCTTCTTCAACATCGGAAGATGACTCTTCTTCAAAATTAGCAAAGGGATCGATAGAATCGGTATCTTCGTCCATTGAAGCCATATCTTCCAGGTCAGAAGCAACTTCTTCAGCAAAAGGATTGTTCAGATCGGCGATTACGGAGTTAGCCGCCCTAAAGGATATATGCGAAGCGGTATCCCCTTGCGGGACACCTTCGGATAAAGGCAGCGCATCATCTGATTCAGAAGCATAATTTTGATTTATATCAAAATCATCATTGTCAAATTCTGCTGCTAACTCATCATCTGGAAAATCAATGTCAATCGAATCTTCTACTTCTTCAATGTTGGCACCGTCACCAAACACCTGTGTTAGTTCAAAATTTCCCTCATCAAAAACCCTGTCTGGGCTTTGTGACTGTTGCTCTAGTTGTTCTAATTGCTCAATACCACTGCGAGCAAAATCAACTAAATCTTGCTCTTGGCTTAGTTCGAGAACATTTTCGTATTGTTGCCTTGCTAGTTCATAGTTTTGAAATCCATAACAATAAATATGACCCCGCAGCAACAAAACATTTGGATCGTTGGGAAATTCTTCAGCTAAATGATCGATTATTTCTGCTGCCTGAGCAAAGTCACTTTCTAAATAAGCTTTTTCTGCTTGTCCGTATTCCTGTGAATAATTAGTTCCTGATGCCATGTGCTTTTTGCCAAATTAATCTAAGTTTTTGTTGCTTGCGAGTTGAGAGTGGTAGCTACTCTAAAATTTTGACTGGAAAAATGGCTGTAAATTTGTATAAGAAATTAAGAAAATTAAAGCAAAAAAACGATATTTTCCTTAATATTGCTCAATAATTAATAAGTTTAAACTTATATATAAGTAACTGTTCACAACCTTGAGTTTTGCTAGGTCGCCCATCGTGCAGAACGTAAAATTTTCGCAGGGTCTAGCAAGTTTACAATCAAGTCGCTTTCTGGTTCAGGCTGCCATTGTGCCTGAACAAAAGGAGCCATAGTATCTGAAGGAGGATAAGAAATACTCAATCGATCTACGTCTAACCAATCCATCTCTCCAATACTGCTGATTGCCAAACCCAAGATTTGCTCTTGTTCTTCAATTGCAATCACAGAAATGGTAGGACGGTCTGTTTTGAGAACCCCACTATCTCCCAAAAATTGACCTAAATCAGCCACCCAAATCACCTTTCCTCGTAAGTTTATTGTCCCTAATAATAAAGGGGACGCATTCGGAATTGGTGCAATTTGATCGGGGGTTTGCTGCATTACTTCGGCAATACCTGTGGCGGGAAAAGCACAAGCTTCTCCTGACGCTAGATAGAAACGAAGATGCAATTCTCCTTCGGGGTTTTCTAATGGCTGTATGTCTAGAGATAAATCGAGACTACTCTCGGTGTATAGTTCTGGATTACTAACCATAGGACATTACTTTGTTTATATTATTCACTGATTACTAAGGATCTAAGTCAAATCTATACTTGACATATAGTTTAAGCTCTTAGTAATTGTTTAACTGTACCAATCAACTCTACTGGTTGAAATGGTTTGGCAATGTACGCATCTGCACCTTGTTTCATTCCCCAATAGCGGTCAAATTCTTCTCCTTTAGAAGAACACATAACCACTGGAACATTTTGAGTTTTGGGATCTGATTTCAAACGACGGCACAATTCATATCCGTTCATTCTGGGCATAACGATATCCATTACCACTATGTCGGGGTTGAATGATTCTAGATGCTCTAAAGCTTCTACACCATCACAAGCAACAGTCACTTTAAGACCACTGCCTTTGAGGAGGTCAGAAATCATTTGTCTTTGTGCCAAACTATCTTCTACGATTAGAACTTTGCTCATAACACGCTATCTATGAAAAGTCACACTTTAAATTTAAGTCTACTTGGCAGTTTATTTATCTTTAAATTTTGCTAGAAAGATTAAACCTCCTATTTAACTGACTAACTTACAGTTATTTTTTTACAGAAATTGTTTAGAAAACCTTTGTTACTAATCGTCTAACAGCTATATGTTATTAACAATCAGAGAATTAGCCAATCTCGAACAAAATTTCGGTATTTACCTATATAGATGAGAAGACTAATAGGCAGAAATAATTTTTTAATTAAAGTTCAACCTATGATATTTCCATAATTATTGAAAAACAATTCTCAAATACAGTTGATTAGTCACCTCTCCGCTTCAGAATATACTCTACTTTTTGACCAGTCGCCACGTCATAATCAACATAAACGACTGTTTGATTTTGTTTTCAATTAAATTTGGATATTAAATAATTTTACTTACTTAGTATGGATTCCCGTTCTTAATTACCTCAACCCTAGCAATAATATTTCTAGAGTCAAGTTTAGTTGATTTATTTGTGGGAATTGTTAATTGATGAGGTTATGATATTGATCGAAATTCGATCTATATTAATACACTTTCTCGATCCAAAACCTTGGCAACCAATTTTAATGCTGGTTATCCTGGGATTATTAAATAATTCAATATAATTAGCGATGTCGTAAATCTAAATTTCGTTTAGTCTAGATATTTTAATAAATCGACAGTAAACTAGGAAAACTTAATTTTTCTGAGTTTCAACACAGAAAAAATCAAGAGGACGAGGCATAGTGCTATACCTGGCAGAAATACAAAAACAAAGTAAAGGGTTTATGGGCGGAGTAGAAACAAAACTCAAGCTCATTGCCTGTCAACGGAACGATCAAAGTTGGAGTCTTGTTAGTAATGAATCCGTTACTACCGATCAAGCTGATATTTTTGGTGAGGGGGCTTTAGTTGTCCTTGAGTTGGGTGTAAATCGTCAAATTCAGGGCAACGTAGAATCCGCCTCCCAAAAAATCGTTAGTATTTTGAAAAATTTCTCACGTCTGTTGGAAAAAACAAAAAACCAAGAACAAGAAATCGATCAGTGGAAAGAATCTTTAACCATTCAAAGTGAAGAGTTAAGTCGTCAAAAAATTGAGATGGAAACTCGCTTTGAGCAGGTTGAACAGATGGAAGAAGAATTCAAGCAATTTGAACAACAGAGAGAAGAAATTGCGTTAGCAAAAGCAGAAGCGGAAAACATCAAAGCTGAATTTGAATCAAAAAGTACTGAACTACAAGGAGCTTGGGAACAGTTAAGGGGGCAACAACAAAACCTAGAAGAACAACTAAAGGAATCTAGAGTTTTAGATGAGCCTCAAGCTAACGATATTCAAGAGAAATTAACGGTTTTAGCTAGGGTTGCTGATTCGGGTAACTCACTACAAGACAAATTAAATTTGACAGCTACTACTCTGAATAATCAGCAAGAACTTCTTCAGCCTCACTGGCAAGATTTGAATCATCATTTGGAAAGTATTCAAATTCAACGTCAACAATTAGAGCAGAAAACAGCAGAGTTGTCTCATAAAAAAGAACAAATACAGTCTTTGACAGAGGCGATCGCTCAAACAAGGCAAGAGTTGGGAGTCGATCGAAAGTCTTTGGAAGTAAAACAAGAACTATATAGTTTTCTTGAGCTGCAATCAACAGAGCAAAAAAGTATGCTGGAATTGCTAGCAGGCTCTCAGTCTGATTTTGCAGGTGTACCAAAAGTAGATCTCCAGGAATTGGAAAATATGCCATTACCAAATTTGGAGACTGTGGTTGAAAATCTTAAAAAAGATTTGGAAAAAGTAGCTAGATTTGTTAATGACCAAGAAGAAGAATTGGGCTGGCAATGTAAAGCAGTAGAAGAGCTTGAAGCTAAAATCGCTGGACTTGGAGAATTTGAGCGTTTTACCTTAGAGGAAGAATTGGCTGATGAGCGAGAAGCTAAAAAAATGCTCGATCAAACATTGGTCGGTCAACGTCGTTCTCTTAAAGAAAGACACCAGATTTTATTACAGCATTCTAGAATTTTAAAACGCCGACAAGGAATAATTGACTTTGATTTTGATTCTGAGATTCAAGATATTGATTTAAGCTCAATTAAAAAAGGACTAGAAGAACAGCATCAAAAACTTCAGCAGCAACAAGAGGAATTAAACCAAGATGTAGCTCGCATAGAAGAAAGTATTCAAAAGCGAATTGCTGAATTAGAACAGCAAAAAGCTCAAAAGAGCCAGCTAGAGGCAGATATTATCCAAAAACAAGATGACTGGAATCAAATGAATCTGAATGTCATTAAAATTCAGTCTCAAATTGATTTTTATGAAAAGCAATTACAGCCTTTACAAGATACTCTAGATTTAATTGAAAATCAGGTTCAGGAGATGAATCAATTGATGGCTGTTTATCATGAGAGAAATCCCCACAACACTATTGAGGAAATCAAGCAAATTATTGATGAGTTGGTGGTAAAGTAGCTGACCCCTAGATTAACTTAGATTTTACAATTGAGGTTCAATCCTATCTTGAGGAATTTCTGGAGATATATTACCTCGATTGATTTTGGACTGTAGCTTAGGGTCGATTTTAGCTTGATAACCCATCTTTTGAAATTGCCTGACAAACTGAGTGGAATCATAATTTTTAGCCGATTTATGTTCGGCTTTTTCTTGCTGACGTATTTTTTTGAGTTTTGCTTTTCTGCCCATAGTTTTTTTGATTGTTGATGATTTAATGTACAGACTCAATCAGAATTAGTAAGATATTAATCTTCTTTTTTTATAGTAACGCCGTTGCTCTTTCCGCCAAACTCGATCGCTCTCCTTTTGATAGGGTAATATGACCAGCCAGAGGTTCGTTTTTGAATCTTTCTACTACGTAGGTTAGCCCATTACTTGCAGCGTCAATATAAGGATTATCAATCTGATCGGGATCTCCTGTTAAAACTACTTTTGTCCCTTCTCCCGCACGGGTGATAATAGTTTTTACCTCATGAGGAGTGAGGTTTTGAGCCTCATCAATAATTAGAAACTGTTGCGGAATAGTTCGACCGCGAATATAAGTTAAGGGTTCGATTTGTAATAGTCCCATTTCAATCAATTCTTCATGTCCTCTACGCCAGTGTCCAGGTTTTTCATTCTTATCTTGCGTACCTCCAAAAATCAAATCAAAATTATCATAGAGAGGTTGCATCCAAGGAGTAAGCTTTTCATTGATATCTCCAGGGAGAAAACCAATATCTTTTCCCATTGGTACTACTGGACGAGATATCAAAAGACGGCTGTAAAGTTTCTCATCTGCTACCTTTTGTAATCCTGCTGCGATCGCCAGTAAAGTTTTTCCTGTCCCCGCTTTTCCCACCAGAGTAACTAACTTAATTGAGTCCTGTAGCAGTAAGTTGAGAGCAAATCTTTGTTCTCGGTTACGGGGTTGAATTCTAGACACCCCTAGTTTGGGTAACGTCATCAAGGGAATAATTGTCTGGCTTTCTCCTTCAACCATTCCTAGTGCGGTGTGGGAAGGATTTACTCGATCTACTAGGGTGATATCTTGATTAGGTAAAAGTTTTTCTTCAAGGGTAACTGAACCAGATTTAAAAAATTCACTAATTTTATCGGCGTCAACTAATATTTCTGTTGTGCCAGTATAAAGCTCATCCACATCAACTTTATCAGTTTCATAGTCTTCAGCATTCAGCCCCAAAGCATCAGCTTTAATTCGAAGATTAGTATCTTTGCTAACCACGATTACAGGACATTGGCACTTATGTTTACACTGCATTCCCACTGCCAAAATAGCATTATCTGCCACATCACCACTCAATTCTGGGGGCAACTCTTTAAGGGTTTGGCGATCGCCTAGAGCTACTCGTAATGTTCCCCCGTTGCTTAGACTGACTCCAGTAGTTAGATGACCCGATTGACGCAAGTCGTCTAGAGTGCGAGAGACTTGTCTGGCATTACGACCAGTCATTTCTGGCTGTTTTTTGAAGCGGTCTAGCTCTTCGATTACGGCGATCGGTAGTACTATTTCATTGTCTTCAAACCGAAAAATGGCGGTAGGATCGTGGAGTATTACATTAGTATCAATGACAAAGATTTTTTTCATTCATTAAGTAGCTACTAGCTTAAACGAAGTCGCCAAAGTAATTCTATGGCAGGAGATATCTAGATTTAGCCAAAATATTCTCTTTGTTAATTGTCTATTGTTAATTGTTCCTTGTCCATTAATTTTGCAGATTTATATAGTTAAAAATCTATATCAAATCTTGAAAATAATTAAGTTTTTGAATAAATTATCATAGAAATAAATAAATCCTATTAAATATAACATTGATTTTAATCTATACTAAAATTCAAGTTCAACTAAAATACTTACCTAAGTTCAACTAAAATAATTAGTTAACTACCAACATTTAATACTCATTTATCATTTATTATTGTGCAGATATTCAGTGAAAGTATCTGGCTAGTTCCTTGCTACGCACTAGTCGGAGCGACAGTAGCATTAACTTGGTCGCCAGGAATAATCAAAAAAACTGGCTCTAGACCAGCAGGATATATTAATTTATTCATGACCTGTGTCGCATTCATTCATAGCATCTTGGCATTACAAGAAGTTTGGCAGCAGCCAGTTCAAGAAATGAGATTTCCCTGGCTAACCGCAGCAGGTTTGTATATCTCTTTCGATATTAAAATTTCTGCCGTCACCGTCGGTGCATTGGCTTTAATCACAGGTTTGAACATCCTGGCACAGCTATATGCCTTTGGTTACATGGAAATGGACTGGGGTTGGGGGCGTTTTTACGCCTTAATGGGCTTTTTTGAAGCGGGTTTATGCGGACTGGCTTTATGTAATTCTCTCTTTTTTAGCTATGTATTTTTAGAACTGCTTACTTTAGCTACATATCTAATTGTGGGCTTTTGGTTTGCTCAACCATTGGTAGTTACAGGGGCGAGAGATGCCTTTTGGACAAAGCGGGTCGGAGATTTATTACTGCTGATTGGGATTATTGCCCTATGGTCTTTTACGGGGACTTGGAATTACGGTGATTTGGCAGAGTGGGCAGAAGTAGCTAATTTACGTCCTGTTACGGCGAACCTACTTTGTTTGGCTTTAATTTCTGGTCCTTTGGCTAAATGCGCTCAGTTTCCGTTACAGCTATGGTTAGATGAAGCGATGGAAGGACCAATACCAGCTTCGATGTTGCGTAATTCAATTGTGGTAGCAACAGGAGCATATGTACTGATTCAGCTACAGCCAGTATTGGCACAGTCAGCCATTTCTAATTTAGTGATGATTGCCATAGGTTCTTTTACTGCCGTCAGCACGTCTTTAATTGCGATCGCCCAAGTAGATATTAAACGAACTTTATCTTATTCCGTTAGTGCCTATATGGGCTTGGTCTTTATTGCTGTAGCGGTGGGGGCAAATCATTCGGCGTTACTGTTGATCTTGGTTTATGCAGTGGCAATGACTCTGTTATATATGAGTGCTGGCTCGATTATTATCAGCAACATTACCCAAGATATTACGCAGCTAGGTGGTATATTTGGTCGTCGCCCTGTTAGTGGTATGACCTTTTTAGTTGGTGCAGCAAGCTTAATTGCCATTCCGCCTTTGGGTGGTTTTTGGGCATTATTGGAACTGGGAGACTATTTGCTAGATGCACAGCCGATCTTATTGGGAGTATTAGTATTAGTAGATGGTTTGACGGCATTTAGCCTGATGCGGATATTTAGTCTGGTGTTTGGCGGTAAGGCGCAAGCCATGACCAAACGCTCTCCCGAAGTATTGTGGACGATGATTTTGCCCATGACTATCTTAGCTGGAGTTACTCTACACTTCCCTTTCATTTTGCAACAGTTCAATCTATTACCTACCTGGGCTAATTTAGATAAAAATGTAGCGTTGCTTTTAATTGGATCTAGTCTTACTGGTCTTAGTTTGGCAGCATGGCTATATCTAAGGGAAGGAGAAAACAAACCTGTAGAATTAGTGCCATCACCTCTACAGAAGCTACTAGCCAACGATCTCTATATTCAAGATATCTATCGTTTAACAATTGTCAGTTTGATTGGCGTAACTTCTAAAGTTTTTGCCTGGTGCGATCGCTATATTGTCGATGGGGCAGTAAACTTAGTGGGCGTTGGTACTCTATTTAGCGGACAGGCATTGAGATACAGCAATTCAGGTCAGTCTCAATTTTATTTTCTCTCCATTGTCTTAGGAACAATTCTTCTCGGTTTAATACTAGGTTTGACTTTTTATTTAAGACTGTTAATTTTAATAAATCATGTTAAGTATTCTTGTTTGGCTGCCTTTAATAGCAGCGGTCATTACCTTTTTAATACCTGCAAAAATTGACAACACCAAAATTAGACTGGTGGCATTTACTTTTAGTCTTGCCAGTCTTTTGGTTTCTTTGTTGACAATTACTCGCTACGATTTACAGCTTCAGGGTTTACAGTTAACTGAATTCTTGCCTTGGATTGAGGTATTGGGCATAAATTACAATTTAGGCATTGATGGCTTATCTTTACCTTTGATAATTCTCAGTAATTTATTAATTTGTCTGGCTATTTATAGTGGCGACTTTGCTACCAAAGATCAAAATAAATCTGCTCGACCAAGACTATTCTACGGTCTAATTTTAATTTTGGCAGGCTGTATTAATGGGGCATTGCTATCGCAAAACCTGCTTGCTGTTCTTTATTTTCTATGAAATCAAGCTGATTCCTACCTACCTCTTGATTAATATTTGGGGTGGCAAAAATCGTGGATATGCGGGTACAAAATATCTGCTCTATACTGCCTTTTCTGGTATCTTTGTTCTCGCTTCTTTTTTAGGAATGGCATTTCTCACCAATGGCAGTTTTGATTACGGAACAATTCAAACCCAAATATTGCCCTATAGTAAACAGCTAATTCTCTTAGTCACTTTAATTATCGGTTTTGCCATCAAAACTCCCCTTGTTCCCCTCCATACTTGGCTGCCCGATGCCTATACCGAATCCTCTACACCAGTATCGATGATTTTAGGAGGAATACTAAGTAAATTAGGAACTTATGGCTTGATTCGCTTTGGCTTAGGATTATTTCCCCAAATCTGGAATGATGTAGCCTTATGGTTAGCGGCGATCGCAACATTGAGTGCTTTGTATGCCTCGTTTGTAGCTATTTCTCAAACCGACATCAAAAAAATGGTGGCATATAGCTCTATTGCCCACATCGCCTTTGTCGTATTAGCAACCGCAGCAGGGACATCGATCGCTATTTCTGGGGCAATTTGCCAAATGTTTGCCCACGGCTTAATCGTGGCGTTATTGTTTTATTTAGTCGGAGTTGTCGAAGACAAAACTGGCAGTCGCGATCTCAATGTTCTCAAAGGTTTAATGAATCCTCAACGGGGTTTACCCGTAATTGGCGGACAGATGATTCTGGCAGTAATGGCGAGTGCGGGTATACCTGGAATGGTAGGTTTCGTTGGCGAATATATTTCTTTTCAAGGAAGCTTCACCGTATTTCCGATTTTAACCATATTGTGTCTTGTTGCCACTGGTTTAACTTCGGTTTACTTCGTCATCCTGCTCAATAAAGCATTTTTTGGCAAAATTGACTGTCGCCAAACCCCAGTTGTCTACCCCAAAGTAAAACTAGCCGAACGCATCCCTGCATTTGTCTTAGCTTTTATAATCGTCATCTTGGGCATACAACCAGTTTGGCTGACTAACTTTACCGAATTTAGCATCATCGCCAGCCACCCAACTAATACAACAATTGTGGCTGAAAATAATTTTTGATTGTTGTACGGACGTACCATGGTACGTCTCTAGCCTTATCTTTTTCTTAACAGTGAACATGACTAAAACCGAAACCAAACTACCACCTCTCAATCATCCCTTTGCTGATGTCATCCATCGTTTGGAGGCGGGGGGTTCGATGCTTCCTGATACTCCTGAAAACTTGATGCAGATTATTGGGATTTATAAAGCTTACGCTATCCCGATGGACTTTTACTGGCGAGATTTACTTTATATTGCCGAGCGAGTTTTTTTAAATCCTCTACCCTTCTTTAAATACTTTTTACCGCAAAAATATTTAGACTTGCCCAATAAATATGCGGGAAAGGATGCAGATCTACAGGTGTGGCGCGGTGAAGCCTCCGCACACCCCGAACTTTTAGAGTTTATTGCTAAGGGTGAAACGGGAAAAATGCCTAAGCTACTCCATCACCTAAATCACGATCGCATCAACATGGAGTTTGCTGAAGCCTGTATGCGGGCAATGTTTTGGCACGAGGATATTAATCCTAAGTTCAACGCCTATTTAGATAGCGATGAGTATAAAGCCAATGCAGATCGGGCAATCAAAGCTTACTTTAAAGGTAATCCTGTCATGTTGGGAATGTATAAGCTATTTCCCGATATGTTTTTAGAACAGGTAAAACAGCTGTCTTACTACTCTAATTTAGGGCTATTTTGGGAAGTGATGTGTCCTGTATTTTTAGAAATGTCGGATCTCTACGACGAGGGTAAAATGACCACTGTTAAAGAGGCAATGGAGTTTTTAGTTAACGGCATCTTTGCGGTGGCGGGTAGACCAATTTACCATCATGTATATATTAGGGACGAATGCTATGAAATTATTCCTAAATCTCAAGGTTTTACCTGGCTATATGAGGCAGCATTACCCTATGTAGAGGCGGTTTTTTATCGTACTTCTCCTTTCCGTGGTACAAAATCCTATAACGCCCAAGCCAAACAAGTCCCCGACGAGCAAAAAGACTTTCACTATGGCATTCTCTATGCTGATGTCTTGCCTGTAGGGATGGCGGGAATTCCTCCCACCCTTCTAATGGATGATATGTGGCATTTTCTGCCAGATTATCTAAAGGAATACTACCAACAACACTGTCGAGGAGAAGACGATATCTTAGTTCAATTAGGAATTACTTTCCAGCGATCAATGTACAATGTTACTTCCGCAGTCATTCAGGCTTTGCGTCAGGCGTTACTCTATCCTTTGGACGATCCTAATTCGGAACATTTAGTCAAGAATCGAGAATTCTTTACGGCACAAATGAATCGTTTTTTGAGGGATGAAGCTCGCTTAGGAGATATTCAAAATTCTGAGTATCGTTAAGATAAACCCCATCTATTTTGAAAACCATAGTTTTTCTTCTTCAGGTTCAAGATGCTTTTAAAAGTATTAGTCTTAACTATTCGTCCGACTTAGAAAACCTTTTAAGCGATCGCTTTGAGGATTATTTAATACTTCCTTGGCATCCCCTTCTTCTTCCACCATTCCTTGATTGAGAAATATAACCTTATTTGCCACTTCGCGAGCAAACTGCATTTCGTGGGTAACTACAACCATAGTCATCCCTTCTTGAGCTAGCTGCTTCATTACTGTTAACACTTCCCCCACTAGTTCGGGATCTAATGCGCTGGTAGGTTCGTCAAACAGAAGTATCTCAGGCTTCATACAGAGACTGCGGGCGATCGCTACTCGCTGTTTTTGCCCCCCAGATAGTTGTTCTGGATAAGATTTAGCTTTACTACTCAAACCCACTTTTTCCAGATAATGTAGGGCGCGATCCCGACACTCTAGTTTCGATTCTTTTAATACTTCAGCAGGAGCTAACATTAGGTTTTGCAGCACGCTCAGGTGGGGAAACAGGTTGAACTGCTGAAAAACCATTCCTACTTTAGTTCGTAGTTGTTTTAACTTTTGGGAGCTAATCTTTGGTTGAGAAAGATCGATATCCATTACCTTTAGCTTGCCACCGTTAATAGTTTCTAAGCGATTACAACAGCGCAACAAAGTGCTTTTTCCACAACCAGAAGTCCCAATTATAGAAGCGACATCACCTTTATAAAGTGAGGCAGTGATTCCTTTCAAGACCTCTAGTGAACCATAGCTTTTTCTTAAATTATCAAAGGAGATAACAGGAGTAGCAGTAGACATAATCATAATATTATCTATATTTGTAAATCTGATTTAAAAGTAAAATACTCCAATATTTTTTCGATAACTGTTAGATTGAACACATTATTCGTTTTGATTATAGTGATAATCTTCTCTACATAGAACTCACTCTTGATTGATATGTATTATCTACTTATCTAAATATATATCCTTACATAGAGGATTCACAAAGCTTGATATTCGTCCCACGCAGCTTCGTACGTTCGAGCAAATATAAAATTATCTTAAAAGATTTATAGCCATGGATTTATGGAGTAAATCTGCAATTGTCGGTACTTTAAATAATATATTTATTGTCAATTTTTTTTGATATTAATTTTAGTTAATCCCAAGCATTGATTATTATGAATAATAAACAAATACTTTTTTGGTTACGCAGGCTGGGTTTATGTTTAATGGGATTACTTTTAGTAACTGGTTTAAACTCTTATTTTGTTTCTTCGAGCAATGCTCAGAATGTTTTAAAAGTAGGAACTGAGCCAGCCTTTCCTCCTTTTGAGATGCAGGCATCAAACGGCGAAGGCTTTGAAGGATTTGATATCGATCTATTCAAAGCAATTGGAACAGAAGCGGGTTTAGAGATTCAGTTTCAAAGTATGCCCTTTGATGGGTTAATTCCTGCTCTACAGTCCCAAAATATTGATGCAGCAATTAGCGGGATGACCATTACTGCTGAAAGAGGACAGACGGTAGATTTTGCCCGTCCTTACTTCCAGTCTGGTTTGGCGATCGCCGTTAGAAAAGAAAGTAAAGAAGAGATTAAAAGCTTTGATGATTTAGAAAATAAAAAAGTGGCGGTAGCGATTGGTACAACTGGAGCGCAGGAGGCTGCAAAAATCCCAGGAGTGGAATTATCTACCTTTGATAATTCTGCGTTGGCTCTCCAAGAGTTGAGCAACGGTAAGGTAGATGCGGTGGTCAATGATGCCCCTGTAACTCTCTATGCGATTAAGATTGGCAATTTAAACAATCTTGAAGTGGTAGGTGAATTATTAACCGAAGAATACTACGGCATAGCTTTACCCAAAGGGTCGCCTAATGTGGAAAAAATTAATGATGCGTTAGATGAGCTACTTAAAACCGATAAGTACCGTGAAATTTATCAGAAATGGTTTGCAGGAGAGCCTCCAAAATTACCTTTAGTCGCCCCTGCTTTGGAGGGTGAAGCTAGTAACTTTAGCATCGTGGCAATGTTGCCTATATTGTTGAAGGGAGCAGGAGTTACTATCTTGCTAACTGCTTTTTCTGTCTTCTTTGGTACGATTGGGGGAACTTTGCTTGCTACTGCCTCAATTTCAGATTTTAAACCTTTGGGTTGGTTGACCCGCATCTATATCGACTTCTTCCGTGGTACACCGTTGTTGGTACAGATCTTTATGATCTATTTCGGCTTACCGTCTTTATTGCAGGGGATAGGGATAGATTTTAGCTTTAATCGTTTTGCTGCTGCGGTTACAGCCCTTAGTCTTAACTCCGCAGCATATTTAGCCGAAATTATTCGCGGTGGTATTCAATCAATCGACCAAGGACAGTGGGAAGCCTCTCAGTCAATGGGGATGGGCTGGATGCAAACTATGCGCCATGTTATCTTCCCCCAGGCTTTTCGTCGGATGCTACCGCCCTTGGGTAACGAATTTATCACCATGATTAAGGACACTAGTTTAGTGGCAATTATTGGTTTTGAAGAATTATTCCGCGAAGGACAGCTAATGGTAGCTACAACCTATCGAGCATTTGAAATTTATGCAGCGGTGGCGTTGATTTATTTATTCCTAACCTTTATTGCTTCTAGAGTGTTTAGCTGGTTGGAAAAACGTCTTAACCCTGTAGGTCGTGCCAATAAAAAAGAGTCGGCAAAAGTTCCCGTGACTCCAGAACAAGTAGCAAGCTAACAATAGAGACAGGGCAGTACCTTGTCTTTACTGTTCAGCCATTTCAGAATTGTAAAATCAAAAATTTTAGGTGAGAGGATAGTGTTTAATATTTTAATCAAATTGCTTCCTATGGGTGCAATAGCTTGTAGTGCCGTTTTGTTCAAATGCGATCGCATTTTTGCCCTACCGACAAGTAACTATTCAGACGATTTGGGGCAGGTAACAAATGTAAATCAGTTAAGGGATGTCGCCCCGACAGACTGGGCTTACGAAGCCTTACGGAGCTTAGTTGATCGCTATGGCTGTATATCTGGATTTCCCAATCAAACCTATAGAGGTAGTCAACCCTTGTCTCGTTATGAATTTGCAGCAGGATTAAATAGCTGTCTCAATCAGATCGAACGTTTAATTGCTAGCTCAGAATCAGTGTCAGATACAGATCTTGAAAGTATACAGCGATTAAGCCAAGAGTTTGAGGCAGAGTTGGCAACTTTGGGAGGAAGAGTCGATGAGATTGAAAGTCGCACTGCTGCGATCGAAGATAGTTCTTTTTCTACCACTACCAAATTAAATGCAGAGATTGTTAACTACCTGCTGGGGACATTTGGTGATGCCAAGCCAGATGGTAGTGATATTGATGATGAAATTACCTTTAGCAGTCGAGTTAGGCTCAATTTCGACAGCAGCTTTACGGGAGAAGATCGTTTGAGAGTGCGTTTACAGGCGAGAAATGTTACTAGCCCTGCTTCTTCTGGTGGTACGAATTCTCTAGCTCTTAATTTTGAGGGAGACAATGGTAACAATGTAGAGATCAGCGATCTTTACTATACTTTTCCTGTTACGGAAAAAATTTCAGCTTTAGTTGGTGCTAATGGCGTTGACGTTGATGATTTCTTTGATGTCGTCCCCACAATGGGCGTCGCCTACGATACTCTTTCTCTCTTTACTGCCTACAACAATTTGATTTACGACAATGGCAATGGTGGGGGTGCTGCGGTTGGCTTAGATTACGATTTTTCTGACTCGATAAATTTAGCCATAGGTTATTGGGCAACCAATCCCGCCGATCCTACTCCTGGCAATGGTTTGTTTAACGGCAACTATGCTACTGGAGCAAACTTAAATATTTCCCTTTTGGATGAACGTTTGAACTTTGCTTTCGCTTATTTACGGGCTTATCAAGGTGCAGGAAGTGGCTACGACTTAGCTGGCTTTGTGGGAACTGATGGAGCAACAGATCCCTTTGAAGATCGAGCCAATTCTACTAATAACTATGGTTTGGCTACTAGTTTTCAAGTCTTAGAAAAGCTGTCTATAGGAGGCTATGGAGGCTATACTACCGCCTCAACAATTGATGATAATGCGGATGCTGATATTCTCAACTGGAGTGCTTACCTCACCTATACCGATCTCTTAAAAGAAGGCTCAACCTTTATTGTGGCATTTGGTCAACCACCTACCCTGATTGACTCTACAGGTGATGCTGTAGCTGACGATCCAGATACGCCCTACTTGCTAAATGTAGAATATCAATATGCCTTAAACGATTTTATTCAGCTAACCCCTGGAGGCTATGCTCTATTTAATCCCAACGGTGATTCTGATAACGAAACTATCTATGTGGGAACTTTGCGGACTATATTTAGATTTTAGTTTTTCAGCTACATCGCGATCGCTCGCTGGGTGACAACAATTCCAAAAAAAGCTACAAAAAATATTTTTGGTTGATTACAAGCTATTAACCCCTTGCAATTCCTGAAGTTGGGCTATCGTTAGTGCTTTACCCTACGCTAACGATAGCCTACCGAGAATTGGCATTAGTTTATGTTACGAGAGACTATGGAAATCTTCCACTGTCCTAGCTGACTGGCTTGGAATGCCACTTTGCTGCCATCGCCATTAATTGTCGGATTGGCAGAAGATCCTTTAATATTGGCAGTTAATAACTCTGACTCTTGAGAAAGGCGATCGTAAACAAAGATATCCGTTTTACCTCTTTCTGTCGAAACATAAGCTATGTATTGTGCGTCGGCACTTAATGCTGGTTGGTCTTGACTAGAATCGCGACGATTTAAATTGGGTAAAGACACCAATTTTTTATCTTGCAAATCATAAAGAAATATGTTTCTATGACCACGACGATCTGAAGCAAATGCTAGGTAACGACCATCAGAACTATAGGCAGGATGTTCTTCTGCCGAGTTACTGTTAATACCGCCAGGTATTATTTCAGGTTGGACTAGCAGGCTAGAATTGCAACCACCTATTGTGAGCCAAATTAAAGTCAGTAGCAATCGACGAATCATGGTCTAGCAATCTACAATAAATCGGCCTTTATTTTGGCATATTGTGGGTCAGTTTTATAGCACTAATGTTTATCTTGCTGGTTAATTTACTTAATTTATCTTTAATTAAAAAATTATGGTTGTTGCGATTGATTTCATTTAAACAATTCAAGTAGATCTTTGTCGGATTTTTACTATCTGGGTCAACAAGTTATAGAGTCATAAAAAATCAATATATGACTGTAGGACACATAATGAAGTCAAAGCTGATGATAAATCTACGCAAGTCAATTCAATTTACACTATCATCTATTGATATTAAGTTGTAATAAGCTCTTATCATAAGACGAACCCGTATATGAAAAACACATAAATGAATCAATTAAGTTTAATCCAAGCTATTTATCTTGTGTAAAACCAAATAGCATTGGGTATTTGTAAATAATATACTCATTGCGAATGTTTTAGCTCGGCATTTTTACGTATACTGTTAAGCAAAATAACGCAATAGATTGTAGCTAGGAAAATAGTTCTAAGTTCAGTAGGTGACTACCGTTTGTCAAGTGAAAATACTGATAGTCATGTAAAATTGCTTTTAAATTAGAAAAACTTACGAATCACATATTTTGATCAACTAATGTTGCATGGTAAGCGTTCCTCGAAATCTCTGTCTAACCTCCTAATATATAGTCGTAGTTCTCGCATGTTTATTGTATGGTTGTTGATTATAGGCGACATTGTTGGCTTGTTTAGTTCCATACATCTAGCACTTCAAATACGTTTGTCTGAGTCTTTAGATTGGGGAAATCCTATTTTATATGCTCTAGTAGGGGTATATTTATTCGGGCTGTATTTGACCGATACATACAAACTTAATCGACAGGTTTCTGGGGTTAGACTTTCAGAAAGAGCTATTCTGGGAATTTTATTAACGATTACTATAATTACCTGTGGGATATATATCACGGGATTGTGGGGCAGCGAACCGATGGTAGGTAGAGGCATTTTATTAATCAGCGATGCAATTTTTTCTGTATGGGCAGTTTCTAGCAGAACAATAGTCGATCGCTGGCTAAAAGCTAATCAGCAAATTAGCCGATTCTTGGTTTTAGGAAAAAAAAAGAAAGTTTCCGCTTTTAGTAAAAAACATCGTCAGCTAAATGGTGCTACTGAATTTGTTTCTTTCTATGAACGTTTTGGCAGATTGGACTCCCAACCAGAATTGGCACGAGTAAATGGTGGCAATTCTCTCGTTTTGAATAATATTGCTATCCTGAACAGTGCTTGGAAGCAACAACATTGGTCGGGAATTTTAATTGATAGTGCCGAAGGCAATCTTTCTAAAGAAATGATTCGAGAGCTGATGGATATGAGACTCAAAGGAGTTTATATCTATAGCTTAGCGGACTTTTGCGAACAGTTCTGGCAAAAAATTCCTCCCGCATATATTCAAGATGATTGGTTTGCCTTTACTTCTGGATTTAATATTTTACATAATCGAATCAAAGCTAAATTAAAACAAGCCGTTGATTTTGTAGTGGCTATAGTATTATTAATTGCTACTATTCCTATAACTATTCTTACAGCGATCGCTATTAAACTAACTAGCGAAGGACCAATATTTTATTCTCAGGTAAGAACAGGGCTAAACGGCAAGAAATTTAAGGTTCATAAATTTCGCTCTATGTACCAAAATGCTGAAGCAAAGGGAATACAGTGGGCAAAGAAAAAAGATCCTCGAATCACAACAGTAGGCTCTTTTATTCGTATGACTAGGATCGATGAACTGCCTCAACTATGGAATGTTTTTAAAGGAGAGATGAGCTTAGTTGGACCTCGTCCAGAACGTCCTGAATTTGATATTCAATTGAGAGAAGAGATTCCTTATTACGATTTTCGCTATTTAGTAAAGCCTGGTATTACTGGCTGGGCGCAGGTATGTTATCCCTATGGTGCTTCGGTTGAAGATGCCTATCAAAAGGTGTCCTATGACCTGTTCTACATTAAAAACTATTCTCTTTGGTTAGATTTAGCGATCGCTTTAAAAACTTTGAGAGTAGTGGTTTTAGGGAAAGGAAGATAAATCGATATTGTAAAGTAGCAATTTAAAGCTATTTACCGATACAAAAACGGCTAAAAATGCGCTCTAAGACTGATTCAGTAACTTCTTCTCCTGTAATCTCTCCTAAAGCCTTGATTGCGTCTCTAAGGTCAATTGTCCAAAAGTCTAAAGGCAGTTGGTCAAAGATTGTCTGATTGACTTGCTCCAGAGCAACTTTACATCTGGTTAAAGCCGAGGCTTGTCTTTGATTGATCTGCTATCTCAGAGTCGGCAGCATCAATACATTTTTGAGATACTAAACTAAGAATTGTGGTTTCTAGGCGATCTATTCCTTCATTTTTAGCAGCACTGGTATGGACTATCGTTTTGATTTCGGGGGGAAAGTCTATCTCTTCGGCAGAAGCCAAATCTGTCTTGTTGATTATTAAAATTAGAGGTCGATGTTTTACCTGTTGGTATATTTCCTGTTCGGCAACCGTCCAACCAACTACAGCGTCAATGGTCAATAAAACCAAATCTGCTGCATTGGCAGCCTGACGCGATCGCTCTACGCCAATTTTTTCTACGGTATCGATTGTTTCTCTAATTCCTGCGGTATCGAGGACTTTAATCGGAATTCCCCCGACTACCAAAGTTGATTCAATCACATCGCGAGTAGTGCCAGGAAGCTCGGTGACAATAGCGCGATCGCTTTTGCTCCAGGCATTGAGTAAGCTGGATTTGCCCACATTAGGACAGCCAACGATTGCCACTTTCAAACCACTCCTCAATAGTTCTCCTTGTTCGGCGGTGGCGAGAATATTGGTGACTTGTTTTAATACATCTTCTAGCTGTTGTTTAATTTCTAGTTCATTGAGGGGAGGTAAGTCGTCTTCAAAATCAATTCGAGCTTCCACTTCAGCTAATATATCCAAACAAATCCCTCTTAAAGCGCGAATTGGACTACTCAGTTTGCCTTGTAATCCAGTTAAAGCTACTTGAGAAGCAGCTTTGGACTGAGCATCAACTAATTCCGCCACACTTTCAGCTTGGGTTAAGTCAATTCTGCCATTGAGAAAAGCTCTGAGGGTGAATTCTCCTGGTTGTGCTAATCTTGCTCCTTGAGCAACACACAGTTGCAATACTTCTTGTACGGCGATAATACCGCCATGACAATGAAATTCGACTACATCTTCACGGGTATAGGATCGGGGTTGCAACATTAATAGTAACAACGCTTCATCTACCATTTGTTTAGTATCAGGATGACGAATATGACCGTAGAGAATGCGATGGGTTGACCAATCTTGTTTACCAGAATCAAATAAGGCTTGGGCAATTTTTATCGCTGTAACTCCTGATAGACGTACAATACCAACGCTGCCTTGACTTGGCACAATAGCTGTCGCGATCGCGACAATGGTTTCTCCTTGAATTAAAGACATTGGTTGGACAAAAATTATTGATTACCTTATTTAAAGCTTAAAGGGAAAGGGTCTAAAAGATTGATTTGAAATGCCACTGAATATTCATTTAAGATGTAAATTTGATTAGGGACGGGAATAAAATTAGTTATGAAAAAAGCAGTAGTATTACTTTCAGGGGGACTAGATTCTGCTACTACCGCTGCTATTGCCATTGCAGAGGGATATCAGGCGATCGCTCTTTCTTTTCGCTATGGTCAACGTCATCATAAAGAACTTGAAGCAGCAAAAAAAATTGCCAAAACACTGAAAATTCACGAGCATTTTGTGATTGATGTCAATCTATCCCAGTGGGGGGGGTCATCTTTGACCGATGAATCAATGGAAATTCCCCAAGCAGGTTTGACAGACAGATATAATTCCTTCAACCTACGTACCAGGCAGAAATACGGTATTTATTGGCGATCGCTCTATCCCTAGCCGAAGCTCAAAAATGCTCAAGCCATATATCTGGGAATTAATGCAGTAGATTATTCTGGCTATCCTGATTGTCGTCCTGAATATCTTCAAGCTTATCAAAAATTAGCTAGTCTCTCCTCAAAAGCGGGAATTGAAGGTCACGCACCTCAATTGATTGCTCCTCTAGTTAAAGATTCTAAAGCAGATATTGTTCGTCGCGCTCTTGAACTAAACGTCCCTATTGCCGATACTTGGTCTTGTTATCAGGGTGAAGAAAATCCCTGTGGCTTGTGTGATTCTTGCCGTATTCGCGATCGTGCTTTGACAGAAGTTGGACGTTTGGATCTCACCAGCAGTCAATCAAAATAATCAAGACATAGTTTAAACAACAATATGACATTCTAAAGATTGACTTACACGATCGACTATAGGTAAAAGATTAACCCCTCAGCCATCTGTAATGCTCGACAAAAAGCTGCGTTGGAAATTAGTCAGTTGGCAGCTATCAGCTTTAAAATTCAATCCAGCAGTCGTAGGAAAACATTACATAATTACTTCTGACCCTAGTTTTTCTACAGAAGTAACTTTAAAGACACAGTTATTTTTAATAATATTAAAACTTCGTTTTAACTTGAATATGTATAGTAATAGACGATGTATAATTCAAAAATCAATAGCTGTTAAATAATCTATTTTGAATGTTTTAATCAGAAAATATATCAGTCAAAATTTATTGATTGCTACTATGAAAAACAGTAGTATATAAGCCATAATTTTGTAGTAATATACTGAATATAACTATTGAAGTCTACCATAAAGATTTATAAGTAGATTCGCAAGTGTTAAATTAGGTTATTTTAAAAGATACTAAAAATGCTTTGGCAGATATAAATGAATGCCAAATTATTACAGTAGATAGATATAAAAATTTCATCAATGCAAACAATATACAGTGTCTAATTATAAAAAGATTAACTTGAAGCTGCTCAGTCTAATGTTGTTTACTACTGTTGAATTTCACAATACAAGTGAAGCATCAGCAAGGCTAGCCAAGACAACTGATAAGAATAATGTATCTGCTTATATTCACGAACTAGATCGCCTTGGTCGTTCAGATACAAAAACAATAGCTATAGATGCCAAAGTTAGCCGTACAAATAATTCATATTTGTTAAAAAATCTCCAAAGAGAAGAGCAATTATTAAAAAATAACGCTGGTTATGAAAGTACAAATTTACTTTTAGTATCTGATAACTCTAAAGAAGAATATAATTTTGATTTAGTTAGCCAGGAAGGATTCAGCAGCAACACGGAAAGTTCCAAAGCTAAAACAATAAGAACAATTTCTTTGTACCTTTTTTTCTTGCTTTTTGTCCCCTTCGGTATTTTTTATCCTTTCTTTTTGTTTTATAGAAAACTTTTAAATACCGATTGCGATCGCGACAATTCAACTGAAGACTCGACTGTATTAGCCGATCGCGTTGATTCAAAACTTTCCCTAAAATCTTTTGAATCTGAAAGTCTTAAGCTTGAGGAGTCAATTAATAATATTCAGGCAGTAGTGTCTAAATTGCAGATGGCTTTTGCAGTTAAAGACGACAGTCTAAAACATAAATTAGAGCAACTATGCTCAAGTGTTGACTCTAGAACGGATCGAGGTATTGCAGAATTGATGAGAAAAACTATTTCTCTTCTCATCAATGAAGATGAATTAACTCATGTGTGTAATAGTTCACGGTCTTTCTCTGTTAACCAAATTAAGACAGAGTTTGAGGCAATTTGCACCAGGGAAAAAAATAAATCGATGAGCGAAAAGCTCGCGGTGGTTGGTGAAGACGATCAAGAATCAAAATCCAGTAGTCCCAGCACCAAAGATTTAACTGGTTACATAGTCGTTACTCTAGCTTTATGCACATCCCATACAGAACCCTTATTTACAGAAATTGGAACTAAAAAACAGCTGCTTGAAGAATTATCTGAGTTAGGCAAAATGCGCCAAGATGACTTAATTAAGTTCGATCTACTGTGGAATCCCCAGTCAGAAAACCAATACTTGAGTAATAATGAGTTATTAATAAACTATATAGACATGATGAGATTGTTCTAACTTAAAAGGTAAAAGGTAAGTACTATCTTATCGATGACTTTCTGTTTAATATTTGGGGACAAGGTCAAGAAATGTATACAGTTAGTCTAATTAAGGCTAAGTCTTACGAACTAAAAGAATTAAAGTCAAGTATTGAGCATTTACTCAAACCTTTGGGTGGAATAAATAGGATTGTTAAGCAAGGCGATCGCGTTTTACTTAAGCCCAATTTACTTACTGGCAGTCGTCCTACAAAAGAGTGTATTACTCGCCCTGAGATTGTTTACTGTGTTGCTCAATTAGTTCAAGAAGCAGGGGGAAAGCCGTTTCTAGGAGATAGTCCTGCTTTTGGCAGTGCGAAGGGAGTAGCTAAAGCTAATGGTTATTTGCCGTTGTGTGAAAAACTAAGCTTGCCAATTATTGAGTTTAAGGGTCAACGTTACTCAACAGACAACCCTAATTTTGCTCATTTACGTCTTTCAAAAGAAGCAATGGATGCAGATGTAGTGATTAACTTGCCCAAAGTCAAGTCTCATGTGCAGTTGACTATGACACTAGGAGTCAAAAATCTTTTTGGCTGTGTACCAGGTAAGATGAAAGCTTGGTGGCATATGGAGGCTGGCAAAGATGCCGATCGCTTTGGCGAGATGATTGTAGAAACAGCTAATGCTATATCCCCCGACTTAACCATTATTGACGGCATTATCGGTCATGAAGGAAATGGTCCTAGTGGTGGAGAACCCAGAAATTTGGGAGTATTAGGCGCGTCTACTGATGTTTTTGCCCTCGATCGGGCAGTGATTGATATTCTAAATGTCGATCCTATGATTGTACCCACTTTAGCGGCACAGTTTAAACAGGGTTTTTGTAGTGAACTCACAGAAATTAATTTTCCCTACTGTAAACCAGCAGATTTACAGGTATCAGACTGGAAATTACCAGATGCTTTAGTGCCAATTGATTTTGGGCTTCCCAGAGTATTGCGATCGACTTTCAAAAATTTCTATATTCGCTTTATTAAAGAGCCAATCAAAACCTATGGTAAGTAGTCAATGTCTTAAATTTAAATATTACTAAGTCCACAAGAATCAGGCAGTGAAGTATTTACTTTTACTTCCGAATAACCAAGATTAGTTAATAGTTGAGAAATGCTTTCTTTCGCTCTAAGATTGGCACTATCTAAAATATTTCCCTGACAGGCAGTATCAACAATTTCCGATAAAGTGTTTTTTTGAGCTAGAGTTTGTAATTGTGGTGCAACATCTGGTCCTAAGTTGAGGAATCCTCGGTCGTAATCATAAACACGAAAATTATTGACATCAATTTTACTGTCTAAAATCTTAGCACTGGGTAAATCGATCTCAATACTCTGATTTTCGATTTGAATATCCCCATTTTTTAACTTGCTTAAATCGACTCCTGCTCTTACTTCTCCTCTGACGATAAAAAGCAAACGGGTGGTGGCAATGGGAATGTCGCCTAATTTTCTATCGGCAGAAGTTGGCACAATTTTTTCCATTGTCTGCACTGTAGTCGTCAACTCTTGCAAGTCTCGCAGGCGATCGACAATGAGAGTTGAGTTGGCTATTTTTAGTTCGACTGGCTGAGGTTTCAATAAACTGCTAATAAAATTTAAAGCGCGATCGCCTGTTTGCCAGATACTAAAAATAATTAGTAAAGCAATTAAGTTAATCCCTCCAACACTCAGCAAAATCAATTGCTGCCAAAAGGTTAGAGAAACTTTAGAAGTTTTCATAAATTAAGATGACTTATAAAAATACATTGTTATTTCATCTTAATTTATCCTAATTCATTCGACATCCCAGATTTCTCATAGAACTCATAATTATCGAGGAGTCCGTAATAATTGGCAGAGACTGACGATAAGTTTCGCAAGCCTCGTTGTATTGAGCATTTCTAGTATAAAATTGACCTTTTTGATCCCAAACGGCTGGATCTTGAGGTTTAATCTCGATCGCTTTGTCTAAAGCAATTAAGGCTTTTTTATTTTGTCCTGTATTATTCCAAGCTGTCGCTAAAGCAGTCCAAGTGTCGGCATCTCGAGAAACAAGTTCGCTAGCTTTAGACAAAGACTCGATCGCTTGGGAATAGTTGCCCTGTTGATTGAGAGCTAATCCGCGCTCGCGCCATAAAGGAGCATACTCACTATTGATAGCAATACCACGGTCATAGCTAGCAATGGCTTGATCTATGTTGCCACTACTTTGATAAACTAGACCCTTTCCTTGCCAAGCCAAATAAGACTTAGGTCGAATTTTTAGTGCTTGGTCTAACGCCTCCAAAGCTAATCGATCTCGGTCGGTTTCGGTTAAAGTTTCTCCTAGTTTTAACCAACCTTGGTAAAAATCAGGTTTAATTTTCACTGCTTGTTGATAAGACTGAACTGCTTTGAAATACATTTCACGCCCAACAAAGAAATCCCCCTGAGCTAACCAAGCTTGTTCGTTTCTGGGCTGTTCTTTTAATATTTTGGCGTAGTTTTGGGCTATTTCTTGATTGACTCTTGCTTCTTCTTGAGGACGGTCTAAAGCCTTTAATACTAAAGCTTTATCTTGCCAAAGTTCCATTTGGTAAGGTTTGCTAACCTGGACTCGATTAAGTACGCCAAGAGCGTCATAATATTTGCCTAATTCGATCAAATTTTTAGCTCGGTCACTTAAAAAAACTGCATCAAGACGGTCGATTTCTAAGGCTTTTTCCTGCATATTCAACGCAGATTCATAATCTTGTAACTGATATAAAGCTCTGCCGCGACGGTTGTATAATTCTCCATCATTTTTTTCCAATTCTAAAGCACGGTCATATAGAGCGATCGCTTCTTTAAATCGTTCTAATTTATATAGAATATCTCCTTGCCTTTTCCAATATTGCCAATTATCTCGATCTAGCTGTGTAACTTCTGCATAGGCTTCTAAAGCCAAAGGATAGCGTTCGAGGCGATATAAAGCATCTCCTCTACCCGACCAAGCGATCGCACTTTGAGGCTTGAGGTCGATCGCTTTAGTAAAGATATCAAGTGCTGCGAGGGGTTCTTCTGGTAATGCTTTATTTCCTCGATACCAGTAATACATCGGTCGAACTGTAGGAAAAGCAAATTCTATACTTCCAAGTAAACAAGTAATTCCTAACAGTCCAATAGCAATAAATCCTTTGAGCTTTGGCTTATTAGAAATTCGGGGACGATCTTGAATTCTTTGGAATGATTTTCGAGATTGTCGGTTTGACTTGGGGGAAACACCAACTTTTTGTAGATCTTCGAGAGCTTTTTCGGCTGATGAGTAACGCTGTCCTAAGTCCAGATCGATCATCTTGTCGATTATCTTAATCAGACGACGATTTACATTGGTGCTTTTAATATTTTCTTGCCACAATAGCTTTCCTGTCTGTTTGTTGCGAGCTATATCGCTTGGCTTTACTTGAGTTAAAGCCTCCACAGCACTCATTCCCAAGGCATAAAGATCGCTACTAATCATCGGTCTACCAGCAATTTGTTCTGGAGACCAATAGTTCTCTTTATCCTTTTGTCGACTAGAGTCTACGGTTACATTGGGTGGAGTTTTGATATCCATCAAAATTCCAAAGTCAGTAATCACAACCTGCTGATTTTCATGGCGAATCATCAAATTGGACGGTTTGATATTACGATGGATAATTCTATTTTGATGAATAAAATTAAGAGCAGAAAGGGTACTAGCTAATATTTTGGTTAATTCTAGAGTAGAGAGACTTTGCTGTTCTATTTTTTCGGCTAAGTTTTCTCCCTTAATATATTCTTGAACCAAACAAAACTCATCATTCTCTTCAAAATGATCCCATAGTTGAGGGATCTGTTCGTGATATCCCAGTCTTTCTAAAATAGAAAGCTCCTCAGCATACCTGCGTTCTATTTTTACCTTACCAACACCATGAACATTGGGCAGTTCAATTTGCTTAATCAAACAGGGAGATTGATACTGACGATGTAAATTATCGGCTAAATAAGTTTCTACTCCTGCATTTCCGCCCAAATAACGGGTAATAGAATAACGTCCTCCTAATGTCTGACCTATTTTTAATAAAGGTCGTAAATCCTGCAAAACTTCTAGGGCAGAGCTATATCGTTGGTTTGGATCGTCGAACATCATTTTTTCGATGATGTTTTGTAGCTTGGAGCTTATCTGACAGCGTTCGCGCCAGTTTACCTTAGTCTGCTCTAGTTCTTGTGGCGATCGCCCTGTTAAAGCATAAACAGCAGATTTAGCTAAGGCATAAATGTCACTTTTGAATTGTGACTGTCCTATTTTTTGCTCTGGGGCAATATACGACCAGTTACCCAAAGGTTTTCCTGAGGTTATTTCTCCTTTGAGATTAATTTCTGTCGATTCAATCTCTCTAATCGCACCAAAGTTGATTAAAACAAAACTATGATCTTTTTTACGTCTAATTAGATGAGTAGGTTGAACATCACGATGAATAACATTCGTCTTGTGTATGAAGTCTAAAATTCTTAGGGCATCTTGAATAAAATAAATAACATCTACTTCACCAAACAGCTTACGTTCTACTATGGTTTCGAGATTATCTCCATCGATATATTCTCTAACCAAATAAAATTGTTGATTTTCAATAAAATAGTTATAAAATTGAGGAATTTGCGGATGATCCCCTAGCCTTTCCAATACCCCTACTTCATTGAGCAGATGCTGTTTAATAAGCTGCCAGTTTAGTTCATTGTCATAGTTAGGACTTAACTGTTCAAGAGCGCACCTAGCATCCCCCGTAGCCTGTAAATCTTTTACCAGGTAGGTCTTACTCGTTTCTTCTCTACCTAACTTTTGAATAATCTGATAGCGATTACCAACAATTGAGCCAGGAACGTGCATTATTTTTTCAGACGTGATGATTTTAGCAACAGAATTTGATAAGTTCCTCTGAGGGATAGACATGATTAATCTTGGTGCAAAATAGAACAGTTATTCTTATCAAGAATTCAAATGTTGTTCATACCTTAATAATAGATGCCCTATTGTACAATCGTTTTTCAATTCCTGGTTAAAGTCCGTCTACCAGTGGTCATCTGCTTGAGGGGAATCACTTCACTAGTGTTGCTTTCCCTGGCTACTCGTACTAACAAACCAGCCAGTAACAAAGAAGCAATAATTGAATTGATTCCATAGCTAAAAAAGGGCAAAGGTAAACCAGTGGTGGGTAAAGACCCCGTTGCCACACCAATATTGATTAAGGATTGTCCAACTATAAATACCATTGACCCTACTGCTACCAATCGAGGAATGGTCTGATGACACTTGATTGCTACCCTCAAAGCCAAAGTACCATAGCCAATAATTAAGGATAATAAAAGTAGAGAACCAATAAAACCGAATTCTTCGGCATATACGGCAAAAATAAAGTCTGTAGAACGAATTGGTAAGTATGATAATTTTTGTTGCGACAGTCCAAATCCAGAACCGTTGAGACTACCTGATGCGATCGCAAGTAAGCTTTGAATCAGCTGATATCCTTTGTTATGGTAGTCTTTCCAAGGATTTACAAAAGATGTAATTCGATCCAACTGATAAGGATTGATCGCCACACTTAAGCTAGCAACGCTAACTCCACCAATAGAAACGGTTAATAGCTGATTCCAGGGTAATTCTGCTGCTAATGCTATTAACCACAGACTCATACCGCAAAGTCCTGTGGTACTCAAATTAGGTTGCTTAAGGATACCTGCTAATACTAATGCAAAAACAACCAGCCACACTATACGCACTTTATTTTGTAGCTCATTCCAGCGAGAAAATATATATGCAGCCTGCAATACTAAAAAAGGTTTGATTAGTTCTGATGGCTGGAGGGAAAATGGTCCAATTGCAATCCAGCGACTAGCTCCCATCGTTGTTTTGCCCAAACCTGGAATTAGGGTGGCAAAGATCAGCAATAGCAAAAACAGGACTATTACAGGAGAATATTTGAGAGTCTTATGTAAAGGCTGGCGAGCCATTACATTAAACCCAACTATACCTGCGCTAACCCCAATTAACTGCCGTTTGAAAATATATAGTCCATCACCAGTATTGACTATACTTTCGGGATAGGATGCCGAGACTAAAGTTCCTAGACCAATAATTAGCCAGACACAAGTCAGCCAATTTAATAAGCGAGCTTCCCACGTCCAAGATCTTGATTTTTGGAGCGACAAAAGGAATCAAATAGCTCAAAAACCGCTTAAAAATTTTTCCTTTCACAAATACTGTTATTGATTGTTTTTATATTTTTGTTTTTCAAAGGTAACAAATAACGAGAAATAAACAACCCACAATCAAAAACAAATAACAAAAAAGAGGTCAACTAGACCTCTTCTTATACTCAAGTATTGCACCACCAGAAAACTTAGGACAAGCCAGTATTCATTCCTTGCTTTCCTGTAGCCAACTCCACTTTGATAATTTTGCCACCCATCTTCATGATGCGCTGTTGCTCGCGAAACCAATTGTCGTAAGGAACAAGCTTAGTAAAGAAAGTATTTTGTAATTCTCTTTGAGTACGAATTCTAGTTTGACTAGGGACACAAGCAGTCACCTTGAACATACGCATGAGATAATTCTCCTTATTTAATAAAAAAAAGTTTAATTTTCCTGTAGTAAATTGTAAAAGAGCCTGTTACTCAGGTTCTTGAAGAGGTTCGATTAGCAAAAATCATGTTGCTATTTTAAATCGTAATGTCTTATAAACTACACTGTCAGTCTTAAAACGCGAAAATTCGGGAGTCAGGAGTCAATACTAGATCGTCTAAACTTATCTTTCTTTCGCGCTCGAAAAATTAAGCTTTGTTAGAACTAGCACTCACTCTAGACTTCCCGAATTTGTAGGTTTACCACTTCTAGATAAACTCAGGATGCTAAAAGTTTAGCTTAATCCAGAGCAGATATAGTCGAAGTAAACACCCATTTCTTTACCAGCATCAGCACCAACCAAGCTAGCAGTTACTTCTTTCATAGCTTGAATAGCTTGAACAGTAGAAGCAACAGGAACTCCTAAAGAGTTATAAGTTTCTTTCAAACCGTTAAGTACGCGCTCGTCTAGAATGGAAGGATCTCCAGCTAGCATTGCATAAGTAGAATAACGAAGATAGTAATCTAGGTCACGAATACAAGCTGCATAGCGACGAGTAGTATACATATTACCGCCAGGACGAGTAACATCAGAATATAGCAAGGATTTTGCTACTGCTTCTTTAACGATGCTAGCTGCGTTGGCACTAATTACGCTTGCTGCACGAACTCTTAGTTGACCAGTTTGAAAATAGTTTTTTAGCTTGTCCATAGCAGCACCATCGAGGTATCTGCCTTGAACGTCAGCTGAATTAATTACAGAGGTAATTGCGTCTTGCATAGTTTTGTTTCCTTATCTTACCTAGTCTTAAATGTTTAACACTGATAAGTTAGTGTATTTTTAGAAAAAGTTTGTTACTGATATACGAACAGTGGAATATCGTAAAGATATTACTGCATAGCTCCGATAACATAGTCGAAGTAGGAAGCAGCTTCAGTAGTGTCTTCAGAAGACATCATGGAAGTAGCAACGTTCTTCATTTCGCGGATGCTTTGAGACATAGCACCAACATCAGTACCAAGAGACTTGTACATCTCTTTTGCACCAACTAAACCAATTTCTTCGATTGGAGTAACGTCACCAGCTACTACACCATAAGTGATTAGGCGTAGGTAGTAGTCCATGTCACGAAGACAAGTTGCAGTCATCTCTTCACCATAAGCGTTTCCGCCAGGAGAGACAACATCAGGACGTTTTTGGAACAATTGGTCGCCAGCTTGCTTAACAATACGCTCGCGAGACTCGGTTAAAGTTTGAGCAATGCGTAGACGGCTTTCTCCAGTGGTAACAAAGGATTTAATTCTGTCTAATTCACCAGGACTCAAGTAGCGAGCCTCTGCGTCAGCATTCACGATGGATTTCGTGACAATACTCATCGATGGATTCCTCCCAATGATTATGAAATCAAATAAATAAACAAACTATCAAAAAAATCGATAGTTTTACTCGAACAAGATTTACAGCAACCTAATATCCGTTAGCTCTAACGCTAAAGCGATTTACATGAGCTAGGGCGATCGAGGCTATTCAACTCAACTAGATTTTAAATCTTAAAATCTGCGTTTTGCTGCTGCTTGTAAAACTCTTTTGGGTATATAGATTACTCTGTTTTGATACCCAGTTTTCAACTTTCAGCTACAAATAAGTATCGCAGCTTGCTTAAGCTTATGCGTAAAAGTAGCTACCGCCTTAACAAACTTTTACATAAAGTTAATACTTAATAATAAGTAATCCCTTACGCTAACTTTTGTTTTTAAAATAACCAACAGCAAACAGTTACGCTTACTCTTAGGAAATAATTTTTTTATTGGAAGTAAATATCCCAACTTTGATTATCATCTAATACTTTGTTGCAGTTGATTGCTGTGACTTAACAGAATTTAATGTTGAAGTTTACATTTCGGCTCGGATTTACAAACAATACAAATTAGTCAACAATCTAGCTTGGCAGTAGACTACCTACAGACCAAACTAAATTATTGAAATTTTAATCGAGCAATCTGACCTATACGTTCAACTTGGTAGGCTCAAAGCTAGGAATAACTATATCGTCATTCTGCTTAGTTAGCTGATTATAAAGCTTCTCTGTGTTGGGGAAGTTAGCAGCAGGTAGAGTGGGGAAGCGACGGAATGGCACAGTATCTTCGCCAAATACTTGGATATATTCCATGCTATTGACCATTGCGCCAATGAACGCTTTCAATCCCTGAGAAGCCAGTATTTTGTTGTATTTCTGAATTTCCCTCTGATTTAATGGTGCGCGTCCCAAGAAGTGTTTTGTACCCAACTCGATCGCTTTAGTATTGGGATAGGGGGTATAGAATTCCTTAAGATATAGCTCAGAACAACCTAAGCCTTCAATAAACTCTTTTACGTTGATTTCTTCGTTACCCAAACGGCTTTCTAAAACAGAAAATTGCGTCTGTACTACGTAAGGGTTGATGTCACGTTCAAACACCTGACGATAAGCAGCATTAATTAAGTTTTTAACCGCTACTTTATCAACTGTACTTATAAGTTTGAAGACCTTGCTTTGTTGTCTCTGTGCGCTCACACCTTGAGCCACTTTTTGCTTGACTTCAGGAGTTGTGCGGAAAGTGCTAACCTGTCCCAATTCAACAAAACGTGGCGTTTCTTTACTTTCTACTTTTGCACCAATGCCTTCTTCGATAGCACCAGGACGAGCTTTGCGTAGCTGTACGCCACCAGGGGTTAGATAACGTTCGTAAGGAACAGTATCTTCTCCAAAAGCCTCAGAATATTCATCACTGTCGATAATGGAATCAACTAAGGCATAAAAACCTTTTCTGGAGCAAATATCGAAGTATTTGTTGATTTCTTGACGACCATAGGTAGGACGACCAAGCAAACGACGGTGGATATATTCTACTGCTTTGGTTACGTACAAAGATGTCCAGTACAGATTACGGAAAGTATCAGACTTCGCTAAAATTCTGACAAACTCACGCAAAGGAATATCGCCGTTTTCTAGCTTAATTTCTGCTTGCTTTATTTCTTGACCTTGGTAGACATCGCGACCAAATACTTGACGATAACAAGCCCGAATTACGGTTTGAGTAGAATTCTCGGCGTAATTAATGCTAGCTTTATTGTCCGCACCAGGAAGCTGATTGTTAAGACGGAACACCTTAGCACCCAAAGTACCAGGAAACTCTCCTCTAGCAGAAGGGTTACTGTTCTGGTTATTAATACCCGCACCACGGTGAATCAATAGACGTTTGGTGTCTTTATTGAAGGGTGCAGGGCTAGTGCTAGGATTGCGAGTTGCTTTAGGGAAAATCGCTCCAAACTGAATTTCTAGAGGATCGTTGCCAGAACCATATACGTGCTGATCTGGTAAAGGACGATTATAACGGGCAAAAGTAGTGACAAACTGAGGTACTTTGCGGAAAGGTGCGCTGTAGTTCAACAGATCTTGCTGCATTCCCCAGTTGCGACATTCTTGTGCCTCTTGACCCAAACCTCGCAGGTAAGGTACTGTTTCTTCGCCGAAGTAGTCTGCATACTCCCTCGAATCTACTAAAGCATCGACAAGTCCTGCTAATCCTTTTTCCGAAACAACGGAGAAATAATCTTGAACCTCTTCGCGAGAAGAAGGACCACGACCTAAGATATGACGGAAAGCTAATTCTAAAGCACGGCTATTGATAAAAGGTTCAAAAAACTGTTTGCGGTAAAGCTCAGATTTACAGATACGGCGGACAAATTCCTTCATAGAAATGTCGCCATTTTTGACCTGAGATTCCAAATAAGAAATAGATTGACCATAGGCACGAGTAATGTCGCGTTCAAAGATCTGTCTATAGGCTGCTTTAATCACAGACTGTTTTTCCAAAGTGGATAAACCAGTCTTCATTACAAATTTAGGACGATTTTCCGCAGCGTTGGAATAGCTTTGAGGAAGCTGCAAACCTTGTTTGTCAGAAGCTTGACTCTGACGTAATTTATTTGAAGGAGTAGGAGCTTTAAATTCAGAGATAGCCACATCAAAATATTGAGTGATGATGTCGACTGAAGCCTGATCCTTGCGGAAATAGTCTCTAGTTGCAGCACGCATCTCTTGCAAAGCCACGATTGTGGCTGCAGATGAACAAGCTCTTTCGATAATTTCTCGCAAACCGCGAATGTTGACCACCAAAATATTAGGGTCGCCAGCTACAATTCCATAGCTAATGTAGCGCAAGAACCAAGCCATATCCCGTAAAGACTTCTGCATATTTGCAGGACCATATTGGGATACATTAATTGGTCTAAAATTAGCAGGAACGGCTCCAGAACCTCCAGAAAATAAACCTCTAAAGGCTTTAAGAAGATCCCTACTACTACCATCACTGCTATTCTTTTCGGGTTTTTTCTCGACAATTAGCTCCCCAGGAACATTTGTATTCCCGCTAGAAGTAGCCATTGCCATTTCTTCTACTTCAGCTGGTTTTTCCAAATATGACATTGGAGAACCACCTGTGAAAATGCGGTTAGCTGCCCTTGAGACAATAATGTCCGCATTGTTGGTAATGGTTTGAGCTATGTTTAGACGTTGAAAACCAGATTTATAATATGCTGTTAATTCTTTAAGTTCACCTCCTTCTAAGAAGCGGTCTTGCTGCTCTGCTTGCAAGATTGTAGACACCGCTACTGTCTGATAAAGTTGAGGACGGGCTAATGAACTGCCACCACTTGCCGTTACACTCATGTTAAATTTATTAGATTTTTACTTATAGTTCAGCTTTTAGATTAAAACGTTTCGTGCTGTGGAGGGGTCTTTATTAAGAACTATGTACTAAGATGATGGCTTTGAACAAAGCGATCGCAATATTCTTTTACATTGATTTTGGTAAGACAGAGTAATACTTTGCTGTTTGTAAATACTAATTTTATTTTGTCGCTCCGCCTAATCAGTAGTTCAGCAATATTAACTTTTATTAAAATCACTAATAATGTTTAGACAAGGTCAGTCGTTATCAATCACCAAATACTAATTTTTATTACAGGATAATCCTCAAAATTTTGTCTAATTCGTTATTAATTAATTTAACTGTTTTATTTGATAAGCCGACAGGTATTGCTACTTATGCTCAAAATGTTATCAAAAGTTTATTTAGCCTAAATCCAACTCTGTTATCTGCATCTAAAGTAGGTGAATTCGAGCATTATTTTGTCCCTGACGACATGACTCCCAAACAGGGGAGCAAAGGACATTTTAAAAGACTGCTGTGGACTCAGTTTGAACTTCCTCGCGTATATAAAGAATTAGATGCTAACCTGATTTACTCTCCTATACCAGAAGCACCTTTATATAATCACTGTCGTTACGTAGTGATGTGTCACGATTTGATTCCCTTGCGCTTTCCCCGTGCAACTTCTCCTTTGACTAATTATTTTCGTCATGTTGTTCCTCTGGTGTTAAAACAGGCAGAACATATTGTTTGTAACTCGGAGGCTACCGCCAAAGATATTGTAGATTTTTATGGTATTAATTCTAATAAGATTACGCCAGTTTTGTTGGGATATGACGCAGACAATTTTTATCCGAGAAAGACACCACATTCTTTAGTCAAAGCACCCTATTTTTTATATCTTGGTCGTCAAGATGCTTATAAAAATTTGTCAGGTTTAATTAATGCTTTCGCAGGCATTAAAAATAAAGAGTATTTTTTGGCGATCGCAGGTTCTCAAGATCCTCGTTTTACCCCTGAGTTAAAACAACAAGCAAAAGAGTTGGGAATTGAGGAAAAAGTTGTTTTTTTGGACTATCTTAGCTATCAAGAATTACCCATAGTTATTAGTAATGCGATCGCCTTTGTTTTTCCAACTTTCTGGGAAGGATTTGGACTTCCTGTCTTAGAAGCAATGGCTTGTGGAACTCCCGTAATTACTTCTAACTTAGCTTCTTTGCCCGAAATAACTGGTGATGCAGCAATTTTAATCAACCCTTATAATACTGCTTCTATTACTTCAGCAATGAATGATTTAGGGCAAGATACAAAAATGCGATCGCAATTGAGTCAGCTAAGTTTAAAACAAGCACAAAGATTTAGTTGGGATAAAACAGGCACGGCTACGAAAGAAATCTTGGCAAGATACCTTTAATATCGTAGTTAGCTCGGTTTATGTATTTGCTCTATTACTGATGATTTTCTTCAGGTAATATCATATTGATTTGATGATTAGCCTCTTCTTTTTCTGGTGTTTCAAAACTAATGTCTGGATCTTTTAACTTTAAACATAACTCAAACAAAACTTCTGCTAAATCGCTACGAGATACTTTACCTGTCGATAGCTCAGACAAACTAGAGTTCAGCTTATCCGTTATTTGTTGTTTTAGTAAACCTATTTCTCCATCTAAAGCAGTCTTTGTCTGAGCTATTTCTGATTTTAAATTGTTGTTTTGGTTTTTTATACTATCTTGAAGATAGTCAATACTGTTGCGGGTTTGTTGAGAAATAAGATCTAAATTTTGTTTAATTTGTTGTCCTTCTTCTTTGCTAGTAAGATTTAGGTACTGAATCTTCTTTTCTAATGAGTTGATGGCTAAATCTATCTGAGCTGTTAATCTTTTTTCTAATTCTTTTAAACGCTCACCTAAAACTACCTGGGAGTTTTTATAATTACTCTCAATATAATTTATTCTGTCATAATATGAATCAAACTTTTGATTATATTCTTTAATTTGTTCCCCAAACAAAAGCTCCTGTAATTGCTTGACGTTACCTAATTTTTCTCGCATTTCAGTTTTTGTTATTTCGCTCATATTCAGCTCACTATAAAATTACAAAAGTAATACAAGGCTATTAATTGTTCTAACTAATATAACTATTGATTATGTTATTTATAATATATTGAAAACGCAACCTTATAATTTTTCGCTCTGTTGTTCGAGAGGAAGTTCAACTATAATTTTAGTGCCTTGATTCAACTTACTATCAATAATTATCGAACCCTGATATAGTTCTACCGCCTTATTAACAATGGATAGCCCTAAACCAGTGCCAGGAGTACTACCTACGTTATTAGCGCGATAAAAAGATTCAAACAAGTGTTTTTGAGAATCTTCTGGAATTCCTATTCCGCGATCGCATACTTCAATAATAATCTTTGGTATATTATTGGAGTTATCCTCAAGTATTTTTAAGTCTACGGCTGCACCTTTTGGTGAATATTTTAGAGCATTAGACAACAAGTTATTTAAGATATATCTTATGGTCGTGCGATCCAAAATGACTGGATTAACTTCTACTAAATACTCAAAATTTATCGGATTTTCAGCATAAATCGAAGTCAGTTCTTCAATTATTTTTAGGCAAAACTGCTCTAATTCCAGACTTATTAGTTTTAACTGTTGTGTACCTGATTCTGCTCTACTGATAACTAAGACATCTTCTAGTAAAGAGTTCATATTTAATGCTGCATCATGAATGGACTTAAGATAGAAATTTCGTTCCGAACTGCTTAGTTGATTATCCCCTTCTAGGTTTTGTACAGACAATAAAATACTGCTCAAAGGATTACGAAATTCATGAGAAGCCATAGAAATAAACCCTGATTTTAGTTGCCTTAACTCTTTCTCTCTAGCTAACGCATTACGAATTTCTGTTTCTGCTTTTTTTCTCGCAGTAATATCTCTACCAATATATACACAGTTAAAAAAGTCTTTTATTTCTGTAGGTGCAACAAAACAGTCAAACTCTATTCTTATTTCTTCATTTTGTTCCCTTACAAAACTTACTTCGATTTTTTTAACAGAATCCTTGGAAGACAGTAAATAATCGTACACCTGCTGATGAGTAAATGTCGAATCTTTAACTAGTCGATCAATCGATCGATCGAGCAATTCTGATTTCTTTTGCCCAAATAAGTCCGTAGCTGATTTATTAACCCTTTCAATTATTCCTGCAGGGGTAGTAATCAATAAAACGTCTCTCATCGACGCTATGATTTTATTGGTACAATACTCAAATCTCTGTAGCCTATTGAGAGTTATCTCTGCTTCGTTTAGTTTTTGCATCGACGATTGTCGCAGAGACACTAATTCTGTCGTATCTTCAAGTAAAACAACTAGATATTCTTCAATGGACTTAATATACAGATCGAAGTATAAAACCTCCGCCTGGGAACAATCGCGAGAAATACTTTCCAAGGTAAAGTTTTGTTCTTGTCCTGAAAGTATTTCTTGACATATAGATTCTAATCCCACAATTTCAGGAAATCCTAGCCGAATATCTTTATCCACCTCAATAGCTTGTTGGGCATATTGATGAATATCACGGGAAAATTGAATAACTGTAAAATCTTTGTCAAATACTACGTATTCTTGATTATTAATAACTGGCACTAAATCCACGATTTAATTGTTAATAGCTTTATTTGCACATTGGTTTAGATACTCCGAACAAAATAAATGCCTTCTAAATCAAGCAAATTTAATAGCTTATTTTAAGCTTAAAGCAAAAGCATGAAAATAAAAAGCGATCGCAATAGGTAAAAACATTCTAAATTGCGATCGCCCCTTATTTTATGTATATAACTATTGACATCATTTAGATAATTAAAGCCAAAGATAAATAGCTAATAACCGTTTTTAACGGTAACGTTTTTTGCGACGAGCAATTGCTTTGCGTTTGCGCTTTTCAATTGGTGTCTCGTAGTGACGACGACGCTTTATATCGGCGAAGATACCTGCTTTTGATACTTGACGTTTAAATCGACGAAGTGCAGATTCTATGTTTTCGTTTTGTCCAACAACCACTTGGGTCATTAAAAATCATCCTCCTTGCTTAAATTACAACAGTTATTAACATTATGTTTACTGTTTATCAGCTTATTGCTGTCGAGCTTTTTATTATAACCCCACAGCAAACAACCAAACCCATATATTAGATCGAATATAAGATTTTAGCTTTACTGGACTGTTAGTGCAAGAAATGACGAGTGCCACTTAACACCATAACTAAACCTAATTCATCAGCAGCAGCAATAGAGTCTTTATCTCTAATTGAGCCTCCTGGTTGAATAATGGCAGTAATACCAGCAGCAGCAGCAGTACGAACAGAGTCATCAAAGGGAAAGAAGCCATCACTAGCAAGTATTCCCCCTTTAGCCTTTTCCCCTGCTTGTTCTAGGGCAATTTTAACAGAACCTACACGGTTCATTTGTCCCGCACCAATGCCTAATGTTATGCGATCGCGACTTACCAAAATAGCGTTAGACTTAACGTGCTTGACTAATTTTTGAGCAAACAACATTTCGGCTATTTGTTCTGGGGTAGGCTTCTTCTCTGTAACGATTTGCCAATCATCGGGATTTTCAATTTTGTCATCGCTTTTCTGGATTAAAAAACCTCCAGCGATCGCTTTAACGGTTTCAGGCTGTCCCGTTGCTAAGTCTGGCAGAACCAATATTCTTAGTTTAGACTTAGTCTTTAAGATTTCTTGCGCTGCATCATCACAACCAGGGGCTACCACGCACTCTAAAAAGGTTTTGGTTAGGGCTTGGGCTGTTTGAGCATCAATAGACTGATTCAATGCCACAATACCGCCAAATGCCGAAACATTATCCGCATTAAAAGCCTTTTCATAAGCTTCTGCCAAAGTTTTTCCGACTGCTGCCCCACAGGGGTTAGTATGTTTCAATACTGCTGCTGCGGGTTCGCCAGGATCGAATTCAGTAATAATTCGTCTTGCTGCTTCGAGATCGACTAAGTTGTTATAACTTAATTCTTTTCCCTGTAGTTTAGTGGCAGATGCCCATCCTGAAGGTACTGTACCCGTTTGATACCAAGCTGCGGGCTGATGGGGGTTTTCTCCATAACGTAGAGATTGAACTTTGCTCCCTGCAATACTATAGTTATCGCCCAATTCTGACTCGTTCGAGACTAGCAAAATAAGCGGAAATAGCGCGATCGTAACTGTTGGTGTGAGCAAAAGCCGAGCCAGCCATTTGTTGACGGAATTCTAAAGATACTTCACCGTTAGACTTTGCGTATTCTGCCAGATAATCATCATACTGACTGGGGCTACATAAAACAGTCAAATATTTAAAGTTCTTCGCTGCTGCACGAATTAAAGTTGGACCACCAATATCAATTTTTTCAATTGCTTCTGATACAGTGACATCAGCCTGGGCAATAGTCTGTTCAAACGGATAAAGATTGACCACTACTAAATTTACTGGACGAATATTATTAGCTTCCAAATCTGCCACATCTTCAGGCAAATCTTGGCGGGCTAAAATTCCTCCATGAATACGAGGATGTAAAGTCTTCACTCGCCCTCCTAATATTTCAGGAGAGCCTGTATAGTCACTGACTTTTGTCACGGTGATGCCAGCATCCTGTAGAGTTTTGGCTGTACCACCACTACTAATAATCTCAAACTGATTTTCTACCAACTGGCGGGCTAATTCAACGATACCAGTTTTATCGGAAACGCTTAAAAGGGCTAAACGACTCATACTATTGCTATAACTTCAAAGGACAGGCATTAATTACCTTATGATATTTTGGGTGGCAATGTGAATTATCTATCTTTTTTGAGTCAATCGAGTCAAAGGCAAATCTGCACCTTTCATTAACTTCTAAAAATATGTATTTCTTTTATAGGGAATCTCAGTTTAGAATAGGTAAAGATATGATAAGTATAGTTTTTCTGATTTATTGATTAATTTCGGAGTTTATTAAATTTATGGCTTTAATTGCTAAAAGCTTGGAAAGCTTTTTACAAATTTATTGGGTATTGCTAATTGTTAGGATTTTGCTGTCTTGGTTTCAGACTGCTGAATGGGCAGGCACAGTTATCTCTTACTTAAGCCCAGTTACCGATCCTTACCTAAACATCTTTCGCTCAATCATTCCACCTTTAGGCGGAATCGATCTATCAGCGATTGTGGCACTATTTTTATTACAGTTTATTCAAAGTAGCGTAAGTCAATTAGCTTTTGCTCTTAGTAATAGTTCCTATGCAATGGGGTTTTAAACTCAATTGTCGTATTCAAAATCGTCATAATAGTAAGGACGAACTTTTCCTGCGAATCCAGATGCTTTAAAATTCTTAAGTTTTAGCGGAGTAGGTTGATTTGCAGGAACACTAACCTGAATCGAAAAGTCGCTTGTTCCAGGGGGAATCTCTTCAATCGTACCAATACGCCCTCTATTTTCAAAGGTATCGTTATCGTTAGCATCATAGATACGCCCAAACACATCGGCATCGACTACAGTTTTACCCGAAATATTCTTGGCTTTCCCTTTGATTGTAAAACAGTTTGCTGCTCTCAAATCCCCGCTACCGACACTTCCTTTGGCATCATTCCCCGCGCAAGGCTCATAGGAAAGGTTAGATAGCTTGATAGAAGTCATTGCTTCAGCCGTTGAGCTTATACTCAAACCACTTAGCCATATCAAACTGGCAAATATTATTACGACTAGCGATTGAAGTTTTTTCATATAGAAAAAGTTTGTGTTTAATAGTAAATCTATTATTCCACCTTAACAGGAAGTGCTTATCTGACGAAAGTTGTATCTCCCGACGGATAGTTATTCTGTCAAAAAGCCCTTTCTCTAACAGCAGATGTCGCTATAGCACCTGCGCTCTTAACCAAGCCACAGGAAGAGATAAAGTTTTTTTGTATTTGGCTACAAAAGCTCTTTTCTTAAATACGTCATAATTATTAGCCTCAATTTCACTAAGAATGCCCTGGTAAAGCATTAAAGAAGCCCACACTGGCAGTCTAGAGTCGCGAATTAAATAGCGAATGCCATCTTCTGCTTGCTTATAATATCCTCTAGCACGCTTGATTTGAAATTTCATCATCGCCTTCCAGCGATCGTCAACAACTCCAGCAATCAAGTCAGCCTCAGTATAATTAAAGGCGTGCAAATCATCTAGAGGAAGATAAATGCGATCGCGCTGAATATCTTCGCCTACATCCCGCAAAATATTGGTAAGCTGCATTGCCAAGCCTAAAGCGATCGCCTCTTTGGTAGGCACATAGATTGGTTTATCCTTTTCCCAAGGAACACCGTTAGGATCTGCTCCTATACCTAATACAGCATTAGACATTAGCCCCACTGTACCAGCTACGCGGTAACAATAAAGCTCTAGGTCTTCAAAGGTTTGATAGCGATTTTGTACCAAATCCATTTGCTGCCCAGCGATCATATCTCTAAATGGTTGGATACCCATAGGATAACTTTGGATAGTATCTACTAGTGCCACATCAGTATCATCGATAGGATACCCTGCAAAAATAGACTCTAACTGTTGTTCCCATTCACCCAGAGTTTCTTTAGTAGTGTATTTGGCTTTTGCACCATCTACTAGCTCATCAGTAAGACGACACCAGGCGTAGATTGCCCAAATTGCCTTGCTTTTTTCTTTTGGCATCAACAAAGTGCCAAGATAAAAAGTCTTAGCGTATTCTGCCGTAATTTGACGACAGAGTTCGTATGCCTCGTCTACCGAGACTAAATTCTTTTTCGTTTTTGATTTTGGTAATTGCAACATTCAGAAGCAAACGGGGGGTACTGTCTTGATTTAGGGCAGATAATAAGGTAATTATTATGCCTGTGGTTGCCCAAGCTAATTAGCATTGTCTCATCCAATTGACTACTGGTGACAAACAACAGACAAAATAATATTAAACACCAACGGCGGTCATTTCTTTGTCAGCTTTATTGCTAGCTGGATAATCTTGAGCAATTACATTGGCTGCTAGTTTACCAGAAAGTACTGCGCCTTCCATACTTCCTAAGTATTCTTGCTTAGTGTAACTGCCTGCGAGGTAGAAATTATCAACAGGTGTTTTTTGCGTAGGTTTAACTGACTGAGTACCTGCCACAGCACGATAAACAGAGCGAGGAGTCTTAACTACTTTTGATTTAAGCAAGGTTGCTTGGTCATCTCCTTCAAAATGTTGGGGAAATAGCCTTTTTAATTCCAACATTGTGGCTTCGATAATCTCTTCGTCAGATTTAGCAATCCAGTCTTTTGCAGGAGCTAGAACTAGTTCTAGCATTGATTTATCAGGATCGGCGTATTCTTTACAGGTGTTGCTCATATCTGCATACACACTCAGCAAAGGCGATCGCGAAAAGAGTAGATGATCGATTTCTGTAATCTTGCGATCAAACCAGAGATGGAGGTTGATTACTTCTACCCCTTCAAGTTTGGACATTTCTTTAAAGAATGGCTTTTCTCTCCAAGGATCGGGCAACATTAGCTTTAAGGCATCTACAGACATAGCCGAAACGTAAGCATCAGCTTTTAACACTTCGTCTTCTGCACCGTTTAAACCCCTAAGTAAAAAGCCATTGATTTCGCCATTCTCGTCGGTCATGATTTTTTTGAGAGGAGCATTTAATCTTACTTCCCCACCCCTTTCAGTGATGTAGTCAACCATCGGCTCACACAATCTTTCTGTAGGCGAGCCATCTAGGAAAGCTACTTTTGAACCATAACGCTCTTTGAGAAAGCGATTAATCGCAGTTAAGGGAATAGTTGCTGAAACATCTTCAGGATTAATAAAAGTTAGAGCCTTAGAAGCTGCAATAAAAATATCGCTATTGACTCGCTCATCGATTCCCTGCTGCTCTAACCAAGCAAGCAAATCGTACCGATCCATATTCTCTACATACTTTTGTCCGCGAACAATAGCAGGTAATAAACCAATAGCAAACTTAAACTTTTGCGTCCAAGTCAACATATCGTTGTTACGAATAATAGAAACAATTACATTGAAAGGCGCGGGAATGTTAGGAACATCAAAACGAGAATATGTCCCTGGCTTTTCTGGCTGATTAAAGATTAGAGTGTGTTCTTTCCACTGCAACCTATCTTCAATACCTAATTCTTTAAATAGCTGAATCATATTGGGATATGCCCCAAAGAAGACGTGCAGACCAGTTTCGTACCAGTCCCCATCCTCATCTTTCCAGGCAGCGACTAAACCACCCAAAACATCTCTACGTTCTAAGACGATGGGTTCGTGTCCCGCATCGACTAAATACTTTGCACAGGCTAATCCTGCTAATCCTGCTCCGGCGATCGCAACTCGCATTTAATATACTAATCTCAAATAATGGTTTTATACAAAGTCTTCATGACTTAGTTTGATTATTATACTTTGCATTTCGTTACATTTGGCAACTATTGCTAGTTAATTGTCGATCGTCGATTTGTTTGCTTGCACAATGCCAAAGGCAATATGATTGGCTGAGGGGTGTAGATATTTTGTCCTCTTTCATCAGTTTTAATTGCAAAGATACTATTTTTCATACCAAATAGATTCTATTTGCTCAATAATAGATTTAGCCTGAGTTAATTCTTCTTCATCGAGCAACTACTGTAACGTGACCTAGTTTTCTGCCAGGGTGAGAAGTTTTACCGTACCAATGAACAAAGGAATTAGGAATTTGTAAAATGCGATGCCTTCGGCTAGCTTCGCAATCGCGTTTCTGTTTATAATCCGAATCAGATTCTTCAAAACCCAACAAATTAACCATCAAAGCACCAGCAGATTTTAATTCTGTCGAACCTAAAGACATATCCTGTAACTGCCTGTAGCTGCATGGCAAATTGAGAAGTATGGCAGCCATCAAGAGTGTAATGTCCCGAATTGTGAGTACGAGGGGCAATTTCGTTAACTAAGACTCTGTTATCGGCAGTTAAAAAGAATTCAATGCCAAACACGCCGATGACATTTAATTTTTCTAAAATATTACGGGCGATCGCTTTTACTTCTTCAGCCACTTTTTCGATAACATCAGCAGGGGTAATTGTCCAATGACACACCTGGTTTTTTTGATAGGTTTCTGTAACTGGATAAATGGCGATATCGCCAACCTCGTTTCGTGCTGCAATGATGCCTAATTCTTTTTTAAAGGGAATAAACTCTTCAACTAGTAATTCTGCAACAGGTACTTTTTTGGATAGAGTTTCTAAACCTTGAATATCTTTGACAATAAAAGTTCCTTGACCATCATAACCATGACGACGAGCTTTTAAAACGACAGGAAAGCCATAATCAGAAATGATCCTTTCTGGTGAAGAATAAAGGCTGAAATTGGGAACAGGAATATTAATCTTTTGAAGATAGTTACGCTGATCGTATTTATCCAACAGAGGGGCAAGAGCTTTCAAACTAGGTCGAAAACAGATTCCTTGCTGTTCTAGTTTTTGTAATGCTTCTAGATTGATAAACTCATTTTCAAAAGTTAGGACATCGCACATCCGAGCTAACTCCGCCGTAGCCTCAGCATCATCAGCATCGCCATAGACTACTTCGTGCGATCTCTCTACGGCTGGGTCGTCTTGACGAGGAGTCTGTATTATTAGCTTAATATCTAGATTTGATGCTTCTGCCCCCATCATCCAAGCCAATTGACCGCCACCAATTACCCCAACTCGTTTGCTTTTCATGTTCTTTTTTGCTCTGTGATTCAATCAATAACAAGTTTACAAGGGGGTGCGATCGATTAAAAAGAGAGAGCGCAAATGGTTATGATAAGACCTCAGCCAACTTCTTAGGCTCTATTTATCTTTTTGCATCCGTTGTTCAACCTAATTAATCATGCTTTCTAGCAAATACACCATAATCTCTGTCCATAGTTATAGCCCGTTTACGCTGCTTATCTATCTTTATATGGTTATTTAATCAAGGAAAAAATTCTAGATTAATGTCAATAGATTTTGACATCAAAACATTCAATTAGGATATATAAAGCATGAATACAAAAGCAGCAGATCAAAATGTCAGTAGAGCATTAGGAAGCTACAGCAACTTATCTACAGATGAAAAACTAGCTCTACTTTGGTATGTTTACACCAAAATGGGTACTTCTGTTACTCCCGCAGCACCAGGCGCAGCAGCAGATGAAATTGCAGGAGGATTATTCAATCAAGTAAAAGAATTGTCTTTTGACGAGCAAATGGAAGTACAGCGCAACATTATCGAACAAAAAGATAGCCTTATTTCTCGTGAATATGGTTCTTTGAGTGAAAATACTAAACTATATTTCTGGTATCGTTTGGCACAGGGAATGGAAGCTAAAACAATTATTCCAGTCCCCGATAATTATGAGCCTACAGGGGGCGTAACTGAATTATTATCTCAGATTGAGCTAATGGAATTTGAGCAGCAAATTACTTTCTTAAGAGATGCAGTAGTCAATGCTGGTGCAGAGCCTAATTCTGGCGCGGAGATATAAGCAAGCCATTGAACTATAAGACCACAGTAAAGAACAATAGGTAGTTTGGTAAATAAAAACAAGAACTAAACTACCTTCGTAAAAGCCATCAGTAGCACAAGAACGAATTTTAGTAATAGTAAAGAGTTCTGTGGTGCTACTAGATGATTTTCTCGCACAGATAAATTGATTAAAGAATTATTTATATTTAATCTCGTTATCATTATTTAAACTTTTTGGATTTAAACCGCAATTTTATCTTAAGGTAACATTTCTTAATATTACTCAGGCATCGTCCAAAATCCATTCTGAACTACGCTCTCCTAAGTCGAGTTGAATGCTAACAGCTTTACCTAATCTAGGGCGTTCGCGAGTTTTCTCAATAAAAGACTGTAACTGGTCTACACCATTCCAAGCATTGAGATAATTAGCGATCGCATTCAGGTTTTCAGCATACTCTTGAGGAGACAGGGGAAAAGAAGCTTGTTCTAAATATTTCCACATTACTTGGACAAAAACTTTGCCTTTGACTTTTCTTAGCTGTACATCGTAGGAATAGCCCCACTTTTCTAATAAAATCTGGTGTAATTGCTTGCCTGTAATCATATTTTTATTAAAAAAGAAACTATCTGTCAGTGGAATGGATACTCAATCTCTGTAATAATTTAATACATTGGCTCAAGGTCGCCCAAAATAATTCGGGCGCTGCTTGAATGTTGTTCATATTGCGTTCAAAGTAAAGTTGAAAGAAATTTTGCCAACCTAACTATTGGTAACAATTCTTTAGTAAACTTCATTTATAAGACTCGCAACTGTTATCTTTTAAAGACGGAGAATTCCCTAAACTCTTTATAAATCAAAGATTTTTAGATATCTCCCAGTCATTATCCTAGTTTACAAAAAAAATACAATTAATCTGTAATTATGGCTCAAGTTTCTGGTAATGTTCCTAATACAGAGGGCAATGATGTCCCAGATATTGGACGTAGACAATTTATGAATTTGCTCACCTTTGGCTCAATCACAGGAGTAGCCTTGGGAGCTTTGTATCCAGTAGTAAAATATTTCATCCCTAACACTGGCGGTGGTGGTGCTAGTGGCGTAACAGCAAAAGATGCTTTGGGCAATGATGTTGTCGTCAGCGAATTTCTTGCTTCCCATCAACCAGGCGATCGCACTTTGGCTCAAGGTTTAAAAGGAGATCCTACCTATATCGTGGTAGAAGGAGATTCAACTTTACGTAACTATGGTATCAATGCCGTGTGTACTCACTTAGGTTGTGTTGTTCCTTGGAATGCCAGCGAAAATAAGTTTATGTGTCCTTGTCATGGCTCTCAGTATGACGAAACAGGTAAAGTAGTAAGAGGTCCTGCGCCTTTGTCTTTGGCACTGGTAAATGCTGAGGAAAAAGACGACAAACTAGTCTTTAGTCAGTGGACAGAAACCGACTTCCGTACTGGTAACAAGCCTTATTGGACATAAGAAAGGATGAAGAATGAAGGATGAAAAATGAAGGATAGCCAATCCTCAAAATTTATTCATCAAGTCTCTTTATCAATATCAATTATTATTCATCTGTATTAATTTTTTGAGATTTTAAATCGAACAAATGAGAACATTGAAACCATTGGCACTATTGAAATTTGCCAAGGACATAATTACTAAATCAACTGTAGTTGCGATCGCAACTGTAGCTATTTTCTTCGCCAGCGATCTAGCGGTATCACAGTCTGCTGCTGCTTATCCTTTTTGGGCGCAACAAACTGCTCCCGAAACTCCTAGAGAAGCTACAGGAAGAATTGTCTGTGCTAACTGTCACCTAGCAGAAAAAGCAGCAGAAGTTGAAATTCCTCAATCTGTACTACCTGACACCGTATTTGAAGCTGTAGTTAAAATTCCTTATGACCTAGACAGTCAGCAGGTGCTTGGAGACGGTTCTAAAGGCGGTCTAAACGTAGGTGCAGTCTTGATGCTACCTGAAGGGTTCAAAATTGCTCCTGAAGACCGTATTCCCGAATCTATGAAGGAAGAAATTGACGGTGTCTACTTCCAAGAATATAAAGAAGGTGATGATAACGTAGTTCTTGTTGGACCTCTACCTGGAGATCAATATCAAGAAATCACTTTTCCCGTACTTTCTCCTAATCCCAAAACTGATAAAAACATCAACTTTGGTAAATATCCAGTTCATTTAGGAGCTAACCGAGGACGCGGACAAATCTATCCTACTGGACAACCTAGCAACAACAATCAAATCAAAGCTTCTGCTGCTGGTACAATTGCAGCGATCGCTCCTCAAGAAGCTGGTGGTTATGAAGTAACTATCAATGGTGCAGACGGTACTGTTACAGACACTATTCCAGCAGGGCCAGAACTTATTGTTGCAGAAGGTCAATCAATTGCTGTAGGTGAGCCTTTAACTAACAACCCTAACGTTGGTGGTTTTGGTCAAAAAGACACTGAAGTGGTTCTACAAAGTCCTGCTCGTATCGGTGGTTTGATGGCTTTTGTTGGCGGTATTATGATTTGCCAAATTCTGCTTGTAATCAAGAAGAAGCAAGTAGAAAGAGTTCAAGCAGCAGAAATGAATTTCTAATTTGTTTGGCTTGAATTTAAATTAAACAATTTATCAAGGCGGGTTTTTATAACCTGTCTTTTTTTGTGTTAAAAATCATGCTCTTTTAACAAATCAGCCAAATACCAATCTGGAGAGACAGCCATACATTTGGTTGCGGAAAATTTTGATTCGGCTAATACTTTTTGTAGTGGAGTCGATGCACCAATTTCGCCCAAAGCAAATACAATGCTTCCTCGCATATTATCGGTGGTTTCTCTTGCTAGTCGCGTTTCTAATCTTGGTACAGATAATTCTGCGATCATTGGCATAGAAGCTAATACTCTGATTGCTCCCTTTCTTCGATAAGGAATAGCATCAAGATCTTCTAGCATAAATATCACTCCTGTTTTTATTACAAAAGTATTATAATAAAAGTTCGTACAAAAATACTAGTTTGAAATTTGGAATAAGTAGTAAAAACAGTTTATAGCAGCGATCGCTGATCGACTTATTTACAGAAGTAGTTGAAATCAATCGCAGGTAGTCAAACGGTGTAATTCTCCACCAATACGATAAAAATCAAATCGAGAATCAGAATTAAAAGTTTCTGAAGGTAAAAGGCGATCTCCTTGATTGATTAAAGTAAATTCCGAGCCAGTATCCTTGTGCTGGGGGATGGCGGCTACTTGGTTAGAATTGTAAGGCTGTAGCTCAATAGTATCCCAAACAATCGCAGTTCCAGATTGATGGCAATACTTATTGAGAGACGATTCAACAGAAACTAATTTATTGTTACGCTTGATAGTTAGAATTGCTTCGGATCGATCGCGATTAGAAGTTCTGAGGTTGTTTTGCTTGCCAAAAGGTAATACTACTACATAAGATACATTGCCGTTTTCTGCTTTAAATCCACTGCCATTTTCAGTAGGATGAGCGGGAATAAAAACTGAGCTGCGATCGCTTTCTTTGGCTTCTCCTAAATAATAATAGGAATTATCCTTTTGGCAAATGTTAACGTAAAAGCTGGTAGTTTCAAAGGCATAGACTGCTTGGGAGCTTGGGTCAATTTGCTGACAATCATGCCAATCAGAAGCGATGGTAAAATTATAATCTGCATCAGATGAAGCGATCGCCTTGTTAGCAGCTATAGAATGAACGGCTATATTAGTTATGCCAATTACAGTGATAGTAGAGATAATTGTGAAGGGTGTGTTTGATTTTTCTATCATGACACTGATAAATTATTGCTCCCTATAGAATCGGGTTAGATTAAAAATTAGAATATAAATTTAAGACTTAATAGTTTCCACATATTAAAGTCGTTATATCAATTTGGCAATATATCCTTGGTCATAAATACGTAACTAGCTTAGTAAATTAAATTACTTAGCGGTTTACAAAACCTCAATGGATATAGGTTAAAAGATTCAAAGTTATTTCCAAAAATCACTTGCTAAAAAAACAACGCCTCCTCATAGTGTTGACCCGAATCAACTATCATGTAGATAAAAATGAACTTATAGACTAAATGCTGCCAAGAGAAGATTTATTAAAGCGCGTAGAAAATAAAGAAGAAATTGCTCGCGTGATCGATAAAGCCGAACAAGCAATTAAAACTTGGGAGGTAGTCGTTACAGATTTTCTATCTCCTCCAGTGTTAGCCGAAGTACAGGCAATTTTTCAAAACTTTACAGAAATCCAAGCTTGTCCTTGGGGTGGCTATCCTCAAGCAGAAAGACAGCGAGTTGGGTTGTCACGCCCTGATATACCCTTAGATGAATCACAAGTTGAATTAGCTGTATTAGACATTGCAGGTAACTTTCTGTTCGATCCTGCTACCCATCGAGATTTTTTGGGTTCGATGTTAGGGACAGGAATTGTTAGAGAAAAGGTAGGAGACATTATTGTTTTGGGAGAAAGAGGGGCGCAAGCTATTGTTGTCCCAGAGATGGCAGAATTTTTAACCGCATCCTTAACTCAAGTGCGCTCTGTAGCGGTCAAAACTCAGCAAATAGACTTTAGTGAGCTAAAAATTCGTCCTCCTCAAAAGAAGGAAATAACTACCGTAGAAGCTTCTCTACGTTTAGATGCGATCGCCTCTGCGGGTTTTGGGATGTCTCGTAGCAAAATGGCTAGTGCTATTTCCAGTAAAGATGTGCGGGTAAATTGGAAGGAAATAACCCAGTCCAGCCATAATGTTAAGTCAGGAGATCTAATCGCGATGCGTGGCAAAGGAAGATTGGAAGTAGGAGAAGTTTCTGTTACCAAAAAGCAACGCTATCGAGTTAACTTAGTGCGATACAAGTAGTTAATTCCTAATAAATCAATTAAACTCAATCAAAGTCGAAGTTTTCGATCTGATCAATGTTAGGTTCGTTTGGGATACCGTGTATCAATGGTTCACAAACGAAAAGTGACTATTGTTTGGTCATCATCTCCTGATTAAGTTAACCTCAATAAGAGCGTGCTGATTAAATCTTAAACCAGTAGTAGCCAATCCATTACACATGATTTAGATCTAGCAACAATTTTGTATTAATAGCTACTTTTTTTTCACCAAAGTCGCTAAATTCCGATAATAATAGTAAACCTATATAACCGATAAGCTAAGGAAAGGCACAATGGGCGAGTTAAACGTAGCTGAAGTTTTAGTTCAATGTCTGGAAAATGAAGGAGTAGAATATGTATTTGGTTTACCAGGAGAAGAAAATCTCCATATATTAGAAGCCTTAAAAGACTCCTCGATTCAATTTATTACTACCCGCCATGAGCAAGGGGCTGCTTTCATGGCAGATGTATATGGTCGTTTAACAGGCAAAGCGGGAGTCTGTTTGTCTACTCTTGGTCCTGGTGCTACTAACCTAATGACAGGAGTAGCGGATGCTAATTTAGACGGTGCGCCTCTAGTGGCAATTACTGGACAGGTGGGTACAGATCGGATGCACATTGAATCTCATCAGTATCTCGATTTAGTAGCATTGTTCGCCCCCATTACTAAATGGAATGCCCAAATTGTTCGTCCAGACAATACAACAGAAGTTGTTCGCCGAGCTTTTAAAGTTGCTCAATCAGAGAAGCCTGGTGCAGTACATATTGACTTGCCCGAAAATATTGCAGCTATGCCTTTAAATGGTAAGCCTTTACGTAGAGACGATCGAGAAAAAACCTACGCTTCAACTCGTAGTCTCAATGCTGCTGCTGCCGATATTTCAAAAGCCAAAAATCCTCTGATTCTTGCGGGAAATGGCGTGATTCGTGGCTGTGCTAGCGAAGCTTTGACAGAATTTGCGACTAAATTGAACATTCCTGTAGCTAATACCTTTATGGGTAAAGGAGCAATTCCTTATACTCATCCGATGTCTTTATGGACAGTGGGGCTACAGCAGCGAGATTTAATTAGCTGTGCTTTTGATGAAGCCGATCTAGTGATTGCCATCGGTTATGACTTGATTGAATATTCTCCGAAGAAATGGAATCCAACAGGAGATATAAAAATTATTCATATTGATGAAAGCAGATCGGAAATTGATAGTAGCTATATTCCTATAGTAGAAGTATTTGGCGATATTTCTGATTCTTTGAATGATATCGTCAAACGTTGCGATCGCAGTGGTAAAGAAGTTCCTTCTGCCGTTAGTTTGAGACATCAAATAAAAGAGGACTACGAACAATATGCTAATGATGATGGTTTCCCCGTCAAACCTCAAAAAATCATCTACGATCTGCGTCAGGTAATGGATCCTGAAGATATTGTCATTTCTGACGTGGGAGCGCATAAAATGTGGATGGCGCGTCACTATCACTCTGATTGTCCCAATACCTGCATCATTTCCAATGGATTTGCTGCAATGGGTATAGCTATACCAGGAGCAGTGGCAGCAAAACTAGTTCATCCAGAGCGTAAAGTTGTGGCAGTTACAGGTGACGGTGGCTTTATGATGAATTGTCAAGAATTAGAAACTGCTTTGCGAGTCAAGACTCCTTTTGTGACTTTGATTTTTAACGATAATGGTTATGGTCTGATTGAGTGGAAACAAATTAATCAATTTGGACACTCTACATACATTGATTTTACCAATCCTGACTTTGTTAAATTTGCCGAAAGTATGGGACTAAAAGGTTATCGTGTAGAATCAGCAGCAGACTTGATTCCTACTTTGCAAAAAGCCCTTGCGGATGATGTTCCTTCTATAATAGATTGCCCCGTAGACTATAAAGAAAATTTACGTTTTTCTCAAAAGTCAGGGGATCTCAGCTGCGAAATTACTATTTAATCTTGGTTAAAAAAAATTAAGCTTTGATGGGGCAGATACTAGACATAACTTATAGTTTTCGATTGAATTTTAACGTTAATATTTAAGTTAACTATATGTAATTGATTTAGAGAACTAGTTATGCCCCGCACCCAAAGAAACGACAACTTTGTCGATAAAACTTTTACTGTTATGGCAGACATTATTTTAAAAGCTCTGCCTACCAATAAAAAAGCCAAAGAAGCTTTTGCTTATTACCGTGATGGAATGTCTGCTCAGGGTGATGGAGAATACGCTGAAGCACTAGAAAACTATGAAGAGGCACTGACCTTGGAAGAAGATTCTAACGATCGCAGTTATATTCTTTATAACATGGGTTTAATTTATGCCAGTAATGGAAATATAGAAAAGGCGATGGAGCTTTATACTGAATCCATCGATCTTAACCCCAGAATGCCCCAGGCTTTAAATAACATCGCCGTCATTTATCACTATGAAGGGGAAAAAGCCAAAGAAGCAGGAGATGTAGAGAAAGCAGAATCTCATTATAGTAAAGCTGCTGAATATTGGAAGCAGGCAATCAGAATTGCTCCCAACAACTACATGGAAGCCCAAAACTGGCTCAAGATAACAGGGCGATCGGAAATGGATGTATTCTTTTAAAAGCTTTCAGCCATTGGCTGTTGGCTATTGACTTTTAATAATGTAGGGTGGGTAATCAAGATAAACTTATCAGTGATTTGGAATAAACTTTTATTGCCCACCAAAAGTAATCATTAACTAATAATCAAAATATGATCGATCGCGAAGAAGTGAAGAAAGTTGCTAATCTAGCTCGCCTTAATATTACCGAAGCAGAGGAAGAAGCATTTACTACCCAGCTCAATAGTATTCTTGAGTATTTCGATCAGCTAAGTGAATTGGATACAACGGATGTTGCCCCAACCACCAGAGCGATCGAAACTAGCAACATTACTCGTGCTGACAAGCTGACTCCTTTTCCCAACAAAGAAGAACTATTAAAAGCTGCTCCCGAACAACAGGGCGATTTCTTCCGCGTACCCAAAATTATTAGTTCAGATGAAGGGTAATTATCGCAGTCAGTGAACTGCTTAGGATTGTGATAATTTTCCTACAGAATACAAAAATAGCCTTTCAAGTAAATGAAAGGCTATTTTTATTGCTTTAATATTCCGAACGACGAATATTAAAACAGCACCAGTCTTTTCTCTTCCACAATGCAGCAACAGTCCATCCCTGCTCTTCAACAACATCGGCAATTCGATCTGCTTGGGTTAATAAAATCCCACTGAGAATTGCCCAGCTTTTTTCATGGGTGATTTGATTAAATCTGGGAAAGAGATCCACAATGACATCGGCTAGGATATTACAGACAATACCATCAAAAATTTCACCAGTTTCAATTAGCTTTTCGATACTACCGTCAGAAACAATCAAACTTTCTCGATTGACATTATTCAATTGACAGTTGCTACGGCAAGTTTTGGTTGCTAGAGCATCGGTATCTACTGCGTAAACTTTTTTTGCTCCCAATAAGATTGCACCCAAAGATAAAATACCCGAACCAGCATCCAAGATCGGCGATGGTTTGATCTTGAGCATCCTTGTACAGACGCATTTCCAAAGACTCCAAACATAATTGAGTTGTGGGATGAGTCCCTGTACCAAAAGCAGCACCAGGATCTAGTCTCAAAATAATTTTGTCAGAATCTTCTGGAGGAGTTTCCCAAGCAGGATAAATCAAAAAGCGATCGCCAATTTCAGTCGGCTGCCAATGCTGTTTCCAATTAGTTGCCCAATCTTCTTCGTCAATCAGATGCCACTTAGCTTCTGGTACTGATACTTCCAGCAACTTAGCGTCTTGCTCTAGCCACAAAGATAAAGCAGCCAAATCTAATAGCTGAGTGTTGATTTCAGGAATATAAGTCCGAATTAAAATCTGCTCATTCAAGGATTCTAATTCAAAGTCTTTGTCATCGTCCAAAACTTTAATTTCGGTAGCTGTTCCTGAGCAACCAAACTTTTCGAGTCGCCAAAAAACTGACTCTTCCAGAATTGGCTCGCATTTTACGACGATTTCCCACCAACGATTAGACATGAATTTCCTTGAGTTATTAATTTATATAGGGATTCTCTAAGTTGAACCATAGTGGTTTTAAAACTATTTCTGCTTAGTGCGATCGATTGTTAATCTTGTTTGATAATCTCTGACTTTCCACTACTCTATGTCAAGATTTCGGCTTCATCCACTTTTTTATTTGGTTCTGTATTATATTTCCCAATATCGATCGATAATTTACGTTTCAAGTAAATTACCTTAGATTTATTCAAAGTACATATCAGTTCAAAACAATAGAGTTAGCGAATGTTATCACCAACTCCATTGTTTATTTGGTATTGCCAAAGTTAGGCCAACATTGTAAATGCTTCTAAACAGATAGTTTTACCGTGTAAGCATCTCTAATACCATCTACTTTGATGATTTCTTGTAAAATTCCTTCAGGTAAAGGATCGTCTAGACTCAGAACCATTACGGCTTCACCTCTGACAATTTTACGCCCCACCTGCATACTAGCGATATTAACGTTGTAGCTACCTAACAAAGAGCCAATTTTACCAATGATTCCTGGCATATCTCTGTGTAGAGTGAACAGCATATTATCGTTTGGCGGAACATTTATGGGAAATTCATCTAGATTAGTAATTCGGATTTCCCCTTCACTAAGTAATGCTCCTGTAACAGAGTGCTTTCCATTAGCCCCCTGAGCTTCTACGTGCAGAGACCCGCCAGAGTAGTCGCGAGTAGAGCTGTCTTTGGTTTCAATTACTCTAATACCTCTTTCTTGGGCTTCAATCGCAGCATTAACATAGTTGACTCTTTCTCTCAAGGCTTCTGATAACAAACCTTTGAGGGCAGCAACAATTATGGGTTGGCTATCATTATTTGCCAATTCTCCCTGCAAACGAATATTGAGTTCATCAATTCTGCCTCCAGCTAATTGACCAGCCATTGTTCCCAATGTTTCTGCCAATCTTAAGTAAGGACGTAGCTTTGCCATCACGTCTGGATTTAAACCAGGAATATTTACTGCCGAGCGGGCAGGTAAGCCCAACAAAACATCCCTAATTTGCTCAGCAACATCGATCGCAACGTTTACTTGGGCTTCAGCGGTAGATGCTCCTAAATGGGGCGTTAAAACTAAATTAGAGCCAACGCTCGTTAGGGGTGATTCCCCTAAAGGTTCATTGTTGTATACGTCCAAAGCAGCCCCGCCAATTTTGCCTGCTTGCAATACTTCAGCGATCGCCGCTTCATCAATTATGCCGCCACGGGCACAGTTAATAATTCTGACATTTGGCTTCATTTTTGCCAATGCCTCAGCATTAATTAAGTTTGCTGTTTCAGGAGTTTTAGGAATATGTAGCGTGATATAGTCAGATTCTTTAAACAACAAATCTAGGTCTACTAAGGTACAACCCAATCTTTCTGCTCTTTCTGCTGAAACAAATGGATCGTAAGCCAGCAATTTCATGTCCATTGCTCTAGCTACTTTAGCTACGTGGGCGCCAATTTTGCCTAGCCCAACTACACCAAGGGTTTTTTTATAAACTTCGTTACCAACAAATTTCTTACGTTCCCATTTGCCACTTTTAACAGACTGATTTGCGTCAGGAATTTGACGAGACAGCGCAAGCATCATTGCTAAAGCGTGTTCGGCAGCAGCTATGGTATTACCTTCTGGAGAGTTAACCACAACAATGCCATGACGAGTAGCTGCTTTTACATCGATATTGTCTACCCCTACTCCTGCACGCCCAATGATTTTAAGGTTTTTACCAGCTTCAATAACTTCTGCTGTAACTTTAGTACCCGATCGCAACATTAAAGCATCATATTCGGGAATTATGTTGATTAATTCCTCTAATGGTAATTTTGTTTTAACATCTACTTCGGCTACTTGAGAAATGATATCGATTCCAGCTTGATCGATAGGATCGGAGACGAGAACTTTTGCCATAGTCATGAATTGTAGTCTAATTCCCTTAAATCTTATTTTTTTAATCTGTAAGCTTAGTTTTTTCTATAAGTCCGTTATGATTTTCTATAGGCGGTGCAAAACAAGCATCGTGCTAATAAATAGCCTGCCCAAGAAGTTTAAAAGCTTATAGTTTATTGCAAAGCAATTTTAAGTCAGCGCAGTAAATTATTGTAAAGGTAAATGCAGTCCTAATCTTCTATTCGTTAACAAGATTTTGGATTTGCTATTTTATCAGGCGCGTTCCCAAGGCAGTGTCTCGCAATTTCAGCCAGAGAAATCCGTTATAACAACAGTTTGTCAATCAGCTCACGCTTTTGTTAACTAATTATAATTTTTTGATGGTTTTCAACGAATTGACGATGGCACTCATTGCATCTTAGTCTCTGTTTTCCATTGTGAATATGTCGGTTTTTTACAATTTTTGTCGGAGAACATCTTGGGCAAATCGACATTAGAAAAAATTCTTAAATATCAGGTCTCATTCTAAATCATTGCGCCTACAGGACTACCGATTTTTTTAATTTATTCATAACAAGTTAATAGAGTCAAAGTATTATAATTAATTTGAATTTTTAATTACATTTTAATCAAAAACATGGCAAATATTGTAGATATAGCAATCAATACAGAAGGTTTTAGTACATTGGTTGCTGCGGTTAAGGCAGCTAATTTGGTAGAGACTTTAAAAACCCCAGGACCTTTCACTGTATTTGCTCCCAATGATGCGGCATTTGCCAAACTGCCTCCAGGCACAGTTCAAACCTTAGTCCAAAATCCTCCTCAGCTGGCTAGAATACTTACTTATCATGTAGTTTCAGGTAAATTGACCAAAGCCGATTTAAGTAAGATAAGTTCTGTAGATTCAGTTGAAGGTTCGCCAATTCCTATTAACAGTTCTGACAATTTTGAAGTAAAAAACGCTACTGTCATCGCAGCAGATATTGAAGCCGATAATGGGATCATTCATGTAATTGATAACGTCATTTTAATGGGATAGATTGCAGTATTTGTCTAGCTTTTTATTTATAGTTACTCGATCTAAAACAATGCAGTATTTGGTATTGGTTTTTGTCTGAGGAAATCTTGAGTAAGTAGTTAGACAAAATTAATTACATATTATTTGCCAAATTCTCACAGCATGGTTTCGACAGAATTAAGGAGGCTTCGCCAGTTTTTATAAGAATTTATTTCCATCCATTCGTACTTCATAAACCCCCACAGGATTTCAATCAAATTTAACTGTCCTAAAGGATACCGCTCGGCATAAGGTGAATAGCTGGGCAAGACAAAAATTTCTATGTTTCTTTCTCGCCATTCATGACCTACTTGATGATGACGACTATGACTGTAGATTCGCTCTAATAACTTTTGAATTTCAAAATTAATAGTTCAGATAAATCGTCTCTACAGCAGTTAAGACTAAATAAATCCAACTGTTGCATGACAATCTTCTGCTCTTTGGGCTGTGGCTAGATAGCTTATAACTTGAACATACAAGCCTATTGCCAACGGCTTCATAGATCGAATTAGCAACATTTATTATGTCTAAGCCTCAAACAAATTTGACTCTGCCACCTGCTACGGTTTTGGTATTGATATCCATATTTTCAACTCAACTGGGTTCGGCACTAGCTAAATCGATCATTCAAGAACTAGGTTCGACAACCACTGTACTAATGCGTGTCGGCTTAGGTGCGATCGCTTTACTCTTATTGCAAAGACCCAAATTAGAAGGTTATTCCCGTAACGACTACTTGCTTTTAATTTTATTTGGCTTAGACATGGCAGCGATGAACCTGAGTTTTTATGCTGCGATTGATCGCATTCCTTTGGGTATTGCAGTAACTTTAGAATTTGTAGGTCCTTTGGGGGTAGCCTGTGCTAATTCTCGTCAGCTTCTCGATCTATTTTGGATATTTTTGGCAGGAGTCGGTATCTTTTTGCTCGCTCCAGTAAATGGATCTTCCCTCGATCCTTTGGGAGTAGCCTTAGCTTTGTTAGCTGCATTTTTTTGGGGTGCGTATATTTTGCTTTCTGCTAAAGTAGGTAAGGTTTTTGCTCGAATAAATGGCATCGGCTTAATGACGGCAGCACTTTTTGTAGGCGCATTAGCACTATTACCTTTAAGTATTTTATCTGGGGGGATGACCAAACTTAAACCGAGATTTTTAGCAGCAGGTTTGGGGATAGCAATTCTTTCTTCGGCAATTCCCTACACTGTCGAATTAGAAGCACTCAAGAAATTGCCCGTTCGCGTTTTCGGGGTGTTGATGAGTTTAGAACCTGCAATCGCCACAGTATTGGGCTTAATTATCTTACAAGAACAAATCAGCGATCGCGCTTTAGTTGCAGTCATTTTAGTGACTTTAGCCTCTTTTGGCGCGTCTTTTTTTGAAAATCGACAAGGTTAATTAGAAGATCTAATGATAGTCATTACTCAAACTTTCTTCTCCCATAGAAAAAAGTATGAATTAGTTTGAACTCCCCAAACAGCTAATGAGTACTACTACCTAACTGATGAGGAGTTGTCAACGGAGTAGAGGGAAGTTATGCCTCTATGGGGTTAGCTTTTGCTTCATCACCTAAATCTGCATTCGAGCCAGTGAACTCCGTACAGGTAACGTGACCTTCTTTGCTGATACCGTCTTTTTTAATTACTTTTTCCACGGTAGCAAATAATATTTTGAGATCTAACCACAAACTCCAGTTATCAACATAAGCAACATCCATTTTAAATCGCTCATCCCACCCCAGAGTGTTGCGTCCATTTGTTTGAGATAAACCAGTTATACCTGGTAACACATCATGACGACGCATTTGCTCTGGAGTGTATAAGTCTAAATATTTTGGCAACAAAGGACGAGGACCTACGAGACTCATGTCCCCCTTGAGTACGTTTAGCAACTGGGGTAATTCATCCAAACTAGTTTTGCGAATCATCGAACCAAAGGGAGTCATGCGATCGCTATCTGGTAAGAAATCACCTGATTTATCTTTAGCGTCGGTCATAGTGCGGAACTTATAAAAGGTAAAAATCTTACCCTTTTTCCCTGGACGAAGTTGGGTGAAAAAGATTGGACTACCCAAGTTCACTCGGATTAAGACAGCCAGGATTAAAATTAAGGGAGAAAATAGGAGTAAAGCTGTCGCAGCGGCCAAGCGATCGATAATATTTTTAATTAATCTACTCATGATCTTAGTTAGATTTTATTAGTTATTAAATGTTGTTTGACAATATCTAGCTCTAGTTTAATCTCTTAATTCTGTTTCTTCATCGATTTTTAACTACTTTGAGTAAATAATTACAGAAGATTAATCAACTGTGATTCCTCGATTCGACCAGATTTTCTTCCAAGGAGAAAGGTCAAGATTTAATTCGGTTTCCAACATCAAAACATCTTCTTTACATATATCAAGCGCATCACTAAATTCATCTGAACTTAGCTGATTTTTTTTGCTTATTATTCAAAAGCTGTCTGATTTCTAGCTTTTTGCCATAGTCCACTATTTTATGTAGCCCCGTACTATGTAAAAATTGAACTCCTGAATAAACTATTTTGGAGCTATTCCACCTACTTTTTTATGAGCCTCAATACTAGTAAAGTGTGAGTAGTACCAATCTAAACCCTCTTCAAACTTCTTATCAAAAAAGAAAGTTTATTTTAGTTGGTAAGGCTACTTGTTCATAATTGATTAAATTAACTTACTACACTTTGATAAATATTCTCATACCGATCGACTATCGAGTCTAAGGCAAACTTTTCTACTATTCTGTTTCGCGCTGCTGCACTTTTTTCGGCTCTAGCGTTTGGATCTAGATCGATCATTTCTTGCCAAGCTTGAGCCAAAGCAGCAGGGTTTTTAGGGGGGACGGCTTTGCCTGTGTCCCCCACGATCCAAGCAGAATCACCAATATCTGTAACCACACAGGGAATTCCACAAGCCATTGCTTCTCCAATTACTAACGGAAAGGCTTCGCCGAAAGCAGATGAGGAAGTCAAAATATCCAGAGCAGGAGTAATTTCGGGGATATCTCTGCGTTGTCCCAAAAGGTAAATACTGTCCTCGATCCCTAACTCTGCAATCAAGTCAGTCAAAGCTGAGTTTTCATTGTCTACGTTAGTACCAATCAAGACAAATTTAGTATCGGGAGATTGGTTTAACAGTATCTTGGCTGCTCGTAGTAGATTAGCATGATCCTTCATGGGATGATATCGAGCTAGAGAGCCAATCAAAAAGGTATCATCGGCAATTCCTAGTTCTTGACGAAACTTTTGTCTGACTTCAGTAGAAGGCTGAAATTTAGAGATGTCAAAGCCATTCGGTACAATACAGCCATTATTATGGGAATATCCCAGTTTTTGATGTTGACCTTTACTTTTCTCTGATACATAAGCCACCTTACTAATATATCTAGAAGACCAACTACCAAAGCGAATAATGGCTTGAGTCAAAGGTTTTTCTGAAGGCAAATCGTGAAGGGAATGATGGATACTCCATAATACAGGAGTTTTTTTACCACTGACAAAGTTGAAAAATTGTGCAGCCAGATTTCCGTGATACATCCAACCTTGAATCAAATCTGGTTGAGCTTGTTTAATTAAATCTATAACCTTTTTTGCTGAAGATAAACTGGGTTTGCCGACTAACATTCCCGCACTGTGAACAGGTATACCCAACTCTTCTATTTGTTCGCCAAAAACACCTTTGTCCATCAAAGAAATAACTGTTGGTTCAAAGCGATCGCGATCTATATTAGACAAGAGGTTATAGAGCATAACTTCTGCTCCACCCATGTTTAGACCAGTTGTTAGATAAACTATTTTCATGATTTCTAATAATGCTAAATCTAGGTGAATATGTTTAATATCTGGATGCCATCTCTTGCTCTACAGAGTGTTCGATTCGACTTTGTTTGGTCATTATTGCCATCAAAGAGATCGAAGTTAAAATAAAAAAGTTGGTAAACACAGTATGGCTCATCAAACCCCAAATCAGGGCATTAACAGCAAATACCAAGGCATATTTCCGATGCTCTCCTTGAGCTTTCCATACAGAAGCAAAAATTAGTAAAGGATAAATTAAAACTCCTAAAAATCCGTATTCAATCATGCGATCAAGGTAGATATTATGGGATCTCGGTGCGCTATCCAAATCTGCCTTAACTCCTTCATGTCGTCCACTACCTAAACCATTCCCAAACCAAGGACTATTAGAGAATTTTTCCCAACCCAACTGTACGAGTAAAACGCGAGAATCTTCTTCCTCTTCTACTATTCCTTCCCCTTCTGCAAAAGGATTAGCTAAAAACCTTACCCTTTCAATTGTGCCTTCTTTAAATAGTGCGTCACCATCAGGAGTTGTTAAAAAAGCTAAGTTATCAATTTGTGAGGATACAATCGTGGCAGTTACTAAAATAGATCCAATTAATAGGGGTAGTTGATTGACAGGCATAATTTTCAATGCCATAAACATTAAAACAATTAATAACCAACAAGCCATACCACCACGAGAAAAAGTTACCGCATTACCCATTAAAATAAATAGGGCATAAAATAAACGATATTTAGGCTTGATTAAACCAATAGAAAAAATCAAGCCCATATTTAACCCACAACTTGCCATGTTAGGATCGATATAAAACCCCCCCGATCTTCCTGGTGCATCTTGAACTTCTTGCAAAATTGTCGGCTTGAGAAATTGAGCAACAAAAAGGAAGACATTAAATATCGACACTAATAAGATGGCAATCTTTGTATATTGCTGGACTATTCGATGCTCTGAAAAAATCAGCATAATCAAACAGATAAAAATTATCGATCTAATTTGATCTTCCATAATCTGCTGAAGAGGAGCAGAAGAACTAGGCATAGCTAGCACAACAACTGATGTCATTGCTAGATAAACACCAAACCAAACAAAAATAGATTTAGGTAGACACTGTAATTTTCTAAAAATTAATGGATACAAAGGCATAGCCAAAAACATAAAACCAATCATCCAGAACAGCGGCACCCCTATTCCATAGGCAGTAAAAATACCGCTAAGATCGCTAAAAAAAACTAGTACTGCTGCTACTGCCAGAAAACATTGATAGTTGACTAAAAAAGTAGTTTTTTGTTTATTAGTTTGCCGAGTTAGACTACTCATTATCGTTAATTAATTATTAATACTTGTTTGAAATTTAGTTTTTACAACTTAATAAGGTTTCGAGATATTGAGGAACAATATGCTCTGTAGCAAATATTTTAGCCCGTTGTTGTAAGATATCTTGGGAGTAAGGCTTATTCAAGACGTTTAACATTCCATCAGCTAAAGATTGGCTATCTTGAATGGGAACTAATACACCGTATTCTCCTCCTGCTAATATTTCTTGAGGGCCACTAGGACAATCTGTAGATACAACCGAACAACCACAAGCCATTGCCTCAATTACAGCAGTGGGTAAGCCTTCGTAACGAGAAGACAATACAAATGCCGTTGCTTGTTTCATATATCCATAGGGATTATCAGCGAAACCTGGCAAATCAATATCTTCTTTTACTCCTAATTTCAAAGCTAATTCTTCTAATTCTGCTCTCAATTCCCCTTCTCCTAAAATTATCAAACGAGCTGCTTTTTGTTTCCTAACCAGGGCAAAAGCTTGAATCAAATTGGCAAAATCTTTTTGTGCCGTTAATCTACCTACAGCTAAAAAGACGGGAAGTTTAGACTGTAACCAAGGATGATCTACGGAGGTATTAGCCTTTTCGAGTAATTCTTGATCAATTACAGGATTGTAAATTGTTTTAACTGTTCCTGGAGTAAAACCCAGTTGACTTTCTAAATCTTGGCTAACCCCATTGGAAACGCCAATAATCGCATTGGCACTGGGATAGAACTGTTTCATAAACCAGGGGGTTATCTTTGCTCGAATCGAAGTCGCATCAGCCACAGAGAGAGTGTTGTGTTCCACTACAGCTAATTTAGTCTTTGAACCTGCTAATTTATTGGCAAATAAGGCAATAACATTAGCATGACCCAAATGAGAAAGCAAAGCATCTGGCTGCACAGTTTTTAAATATTTAACCAATGGCAAGATGGCAGTAGCAACTCGTGGAGATTTGAGATTGACAATGTTGACTCCTGCTGGCACTTGTTCCATAAACGAGCCTTCGGCAATACCTAAAACTAAATCCAAAACAAGATTTTCTCGGTCAACCATTCCTTTAAGAAGATTTACTGATACTCTCTCTGCACCACCGCCATATAAATTGGGTAGAAAAAAGGCAATTCTTTGCTGAGACACGATTTTATTTCCCCTCCATACCCTGTTTTGATTGGATTGCGCGATCGCTCAAATTAGTCCAATCTTTAATAATTTTTTCTAAACTAAATCTAGTCCCTACTTCTGGTGCAGACTTAGCAAAATGCTCTCTTTCTTCAGGGTTAGAGATTAGACGCTCTATGGCTATAGTTAATGCTACTTCATCCTGATTCGGTATTAAAATGCCATCAATTCCATCTCTAACTAGCTCTCTAGGACCACTGGGGCAATCAGTGGCAATCACAGGCAAACCACACAACATCGCCTCTCCATGAGCCATAGGAAACCCTTCAAAACGAGAGGACATTACAAAAAATTGGGCGCGTTCCATTAATAAAAAGGGATTTTTGACTCGCCCAGGCAATACAACCTGTTCCCCTAAATTGAGTTGCGCTTTTAATTGCTCTAGTTCTTCGCGCAGTTCCCCGTCTCCCAATATAATTAACTGCCAATCTGGATATTTAGATGCAACCTTGGCAAAAGCCTTGAGCAAAATATCAAAACCTTTCTGATTGGTTAAACGGCCCATGCTCATAATCCATTTGCGTTCTGAATCAACTCCTGGGGGAATTTCGATCTCCGAACTAGCATTCTTAGAAACAAAAAAAGGATTGTAGATCACCTCTTTTTTGCTTTTAGGTAGCCAGCTAAAGTAGTCTTCTACTCCTTGAGATACGCTGACTAGCTTGGTGGCAAAAGGATAGACAAAACGTCTTAAGGTTTCCCAAAATCTACCGTAAGAGATCAAATTGGGGTCACAATGTTCTGTGATTAACACTGGATACTTAGTCTTCAGGGTAGCTAATACTGTCAAAATATTGGTTTCAGTTAAGTGCGCCATGACAATATCTGGCTCACTCAACTCGATCGCTTTTCTCAAGGCAAAAACTCGATTGAGATTGCTCTTAATCGCATCCAAAGGATTTTTAGATATTCCCATAATTCCCAAGGGTATCCGCTTTACGCCAGGGGGCAGTTGATAAAAATCCGTATCCTTTTCTGTCCCAGTAATGACTGTAACCTGATGTCCGTGTAGTTGAAATCCTTCTGCGAGAGAGACAACAACTCTTTCTGCTCCTCCACAAAATAGAGATGGAGTTACTAAAGTAATTTTCATCTTTTTTATTTTGCTTATTTATTTAAAGATTTTGCTGTCAGCCAATGGCTCAAGTCTCGATCTAGCAATTGAGCAAGTTTTTGAACGTCTGGGGTGAATTCTTCGATCATCTCTGCCCGTAATTCATCAGATAGAGGTTCGCGAGCTGCAACTTTGGTATTGAAAGAACGAATTGTATCGAGAATACCAAGCTCTTTAATGCCTAATATATCTCTAGCTTTGAGAGCTACATTAGTTAATAGTGCAGGAGGTTTGGCAGTAAAGTTACCAACTGCGCCCATTTTATGACTTTTATTTTCGTTTATTCTGACAAATTCTGTACGTTGCTCATTGGTTACATTTAAAAATTTTAGAACATCATCATAAACGTCTTTAGTTGATTTTACAAAGTCTTCAAACAAAATTATTTTTACTTGTTCGGCAGGAAAAACAGCCTGTAGTCTTTCGACTTGTTCTCCAAGTTTACCCATCTGGGCATATTGAAGAAATGCTGCTTCTCGACATTGAGTAGGAATTTGTTTTCCTTGCTGACGAGTTTCTTGTAATCTCCAGGCTTTCTCAAAACTTTTCTCACTTTCATCAGCAGTAAAGACTAGTTGAGAGTGAAAGGAATAAATCATGTCTACAGGGTTACGTAGCATGACAATTATCTTGGCTTCTGGGTCATATTCGCGAATTTTATTTAATGCTACGGTCGAAAAAAGATAGAAAACCGAACCTTCACCAACTGCTGTATGTTCCCTGGTGCTTTGAGCAAAAAGATTGATATATTCTTCCCAAGTTTTGGTTACACGGTATTGTTCAAAGTCAAAAGTAAAGTAATGGGGTTCTTTGGGTTCGCTAATATAAATATTAGGATGGTCTCTTAAATATTCGCTCAAGGCGGTCGTGCCACATTTAGGCGCACCAACAATAAAAAAATTTGGTTCATTCATAATTTTAATGCTCTCGGTAATTAGATATTGATTTATTTTATTTATGTGCCTAATAATTGCTCAAATACATTTTTTATTGCTCAAGTTTAACTCTTTAAAAACTTCATGTAACTAGAACCCGATAAGGTTTCTAATACTCGATCGTAATTGGCTATTTTATCTGAGTATTCCCCTTGATTGATGCGCTTTAATTCGCTTTTGAAGACTATAGAATCGCTGCTGACATCTAGAAAATTAGCTACAGAACATAAGACCTGATTGTAATCTTGCTGCATAGATTCATAGGTTATTTCTAATACACTGAAGGGCATAATTTTTAGCAACAAACGAAATAGCCTATTGTTTCTGGTACATCTATCCAAATCTTCTATTAGACAAGAGGTATCTATCGTAACTTGCTTAGTCTTAGACTGAACTTGGCTGGAATGGGCTATGCGGTGTTGTTTTTTTGCTGCTCTAGAGATAATCACATCCAAGTAGTTTTGACGGATCAAATGAATTATTCGATAATTATCCAAGAGCAATTTGACCATTACTTCAGGATTTTCTTGAATTTGGTTATACATTATTTTGAAGCCAATAATGTCAAAGTCAGTTTCAGATTTGTAGCTGTTTAAAATGTCTAGGTATCTAAATAAAGTTAGGAAAGATTTTTGATTGGCACTAGTTTTGTAGTTATAGTAGGTAGGAAAACCTGTATCAGTCCAATTGGGTCTATCTTCTCTCCAGATAAAAGGTTCTTCAAACGATTTTATTTGAGGATGACTGTCTAGTAAGGTTGCTAACCAAGTTGATCCACTCCTTGGGGTTGTAATCACACAAAACTTATTTTTTTTTGTCATGATAATTATCGATGATAGTTATGGTTAAACGGTAAACATTTGATGTTTCTTGGTAGAAAGCAAAATTATCTAGAGCCTAGTTCAATCTGTAGCCGATCCAAAAAAATCTACGATACTTAAATATATAAAAAACTTAGCAACTTAATAAGATCGCTTATCTAAATTCAACGTAGGAATTAAAAGTTCGGGTATGATTTATACCCTGTAGTTGAAAACTAAATTAACTCAACCATTGCTGTAAATCTTTTCCAATTAGCTGCTCCAGTTTCAAAATATCTTCCCGATACATTTGTTGAAGAGTTTTGCGGGTTTCTGGGGTCATTGATTTAGGTTTGGATAGCAGATTGCCTTTAATATTAGACTCCAATTTAATACGTAATTTTTTAGGCAAAAGTGGAGTAATACTAGATTTGGCGATCGCCGTTAATGGACTATTAAACAGTAAACTATATAAGCCTTTATTTTTAGGAATACCTCCCTGATTAAATTTGGTTTCAAGATCGGGACTAAAACTTTCATCTACGCCAATGAAATTAAACATTTCTTGAATGACTTTGCGAGGATTTTGTTTAAAATCTTCAAACAAGAATATTTTTATTTGGCTGCGATCAAAAACATCATAAAAGCGTTTTAATTGATCGTAATAAAATCCTCCTCGAATATAAATCTCTTCTGGGTCTAAATTAGAGCCAAATTCTCGTTTTTCTTTTGCTTGACGCAACTGCATTTGATAACCAGAATAAGCCCTATCTACTGGATTTCGCAGCATGGCAATTAGCTTGACATCTGGATTACTAGCTTTCAGTTTATTTGCAGCAACAAAACTATTGAGATACATAGGAGAAATTTCTCCCAAGGCTGTTTTTTCTGGAGGTACATTGACAAATAGCTGTTGATATGCCTCTGGAGTAGTAACGGAAAAATTTAATTTTCTAATTTGTTCTGGAGTGAAATCCAAATCCTCAACTTTTGCTTGACCATCAACAAAATTGCTAACAAAAAAGTTAGTTTTAGCTACTGGACTAACATATACCGATGGATGTTGTTTTACATAGTTGTAAAAAGAAGTAGTTCCTGATTTCGCTGCACCTATTAATATAAAGTTAGGCTGATTCATCTTAAGAAATTTGCAATTTTGTTTCGATCTAGCTTATTCAAAATTATATTGTATGAATTACCTTTATGTGGTCAAACATGCTATCGATAAGATGTTTTTTTGATAAATAAACATCTTATTAAGATGAGGTTTTGATGAATTAGTAATAAGTGAAAATATATTATCTTAATTTATTACCATATTTTCGAATATTTTATGGAACTACTGCTATTTAATAATTCAATAGATACTATTCAGTTCTCAGCTATCTTTTTATTTCCACGCCTCTATATTCAGGTCAAAGGATTCTGCCAGCTTTTGATTATGGGGTCTAAAATATTCTTCCAAGCGTTCTAAAGAATCTGCTCCAGCAGGTTTAGGAGGAGTAGTATTAAACTTGAAGTAAAGTGACTTTAACATTCCTCTTATTTGGCTTGTACCTAGCAGGGGAGCTATTTTCATTAATAGCTGGTGCGTAAATCTATTTTTGATAGCTACGGTTTGAGTTCTTTTTTCAAAATAAAAGTCTTGATAAAAATCAGCATCAATACCTACACTTTGAGCCAAGTTAATCAAAGTAGCTTGAGGATTTGCCACCATCTCTTCAAATAAAATAATATGTATTTTTTCTTTAGGGAAACGTTCTGCCCAAGGCTTAATAAAATTGTAGTAGCAATTATTAGGTAGCTGAGTGTTCAACCACTCATAGAAAAAACTATCCTGGGGATAGTCTAGTTTTTGTGCTAATTCTCCAGTTTCATCTAGCATCAAGTCAGTGACTTGCTCAAAAGTTAAGTTGCCATCTAAACGAGCTAAATTATTCTGCACGAAGCTAAAAGAAGAAAATACTCTTTTAGCAGGTTTACGCAGTAGAAAAACAACATGAGGTTGAGTTTCACATTCAGCGAAAAAATCTAGAGCAGTTTGTTGATATATATAGTGCGGAGTCGCTTCTAGAACTACTTTAATATCTTCAGGACAATCAGGGAAAAAAGATTGATATCCTTCAATACCATGAAGATGATAATTAGCTTCTGGGCGTAATAAAGAGCTGTCGCGGTCAATAAAATAAAAAGTTTCTTTACAGGGCGCACCATAAACTTCTGGATGAGCAGCAAGCCAATGAAACAAAGAACTACTTCCTGCTTTTGGTGCGCCCGCGATAATCAAATTCGGTAATTTCATAGTTTTTAGCTTTAATTTTAAAATTTAGCTCAAGATTTTTTACTACCGAAAGAGTAAAGAGAAATACCCAGCTTTTTCTTTACAGAAATAGCTTTCATAACATTAATTAAAATTAAACTAGTAGTAGTGGCGGTTGCTGCACCATTTATTCCCCATTTAGGAATTAGTATTGAATTAAGAATTATATTGAGAATGGCACTCAAACCGACCGCGATCGCAGTATCATTTTGATGTCCTGTCATGTTAAGTAGCAGACCGACTGCCCCTGTGAAAGAGGTAAAAATTGAACCAATCACTAAGATATTCATGGCAGTACGACCAGGCAGAAACTCTTCTCCAAAAATCAATAGTACCTGGTTTCCCAATAACATTAGTATTCCCCCCATGACCAAAGAAATTACAAATACGCTCAACATACTTTTGCGTACCATTCTTTCTAGTTTTCTTATTTTTCCTTCTGAATAGAGGGTAGCAATTGCTGGACCTAAAACACTGTTGGATGCCTGATGAACAAAAACTGTCACTTGAGTAATGCCCAAAATTACTGTATAGATACCCACTGCTTCTACACCTTTAACAGACCCCAACATCAAAATATCGATACGGGAGTTGAGTAGCTGTGATGTTCCCAAAAATACAAAAGGTAAAGCATCAATTATCCATTGTTTGGTTTTGTATTCTGGCGTGACTTGATTTGCTTCCTTGGGAAGAGACTTAATCAACCATCTAGTACCAATAATAAAAGTAACAACAGAGGCGATAATCTTGATTCCCAGCACCCAAAAAACATCAAAGCTGTCTTTAAATAAAAAATAGGCTGCCGTAGTCAGAGAAATAATAATGATAGGTGAGAACAAAGAGTCGGGCATTTGCCCCAAAACAATCTTTTGTAAACCCTTCATTGCCCCTAATCTAAGATTTCTCAGAGATATAATAGGGACTGTTATCATTGCCAAAGCGATCGCCAAAACTACGGTATAATCGGAGTCTTTATTTAAATTCCATGCTGCTACTACCGCCACCAATGCCATAGTAATACTAGAACTAAGTACTACTAAATTAGCCCAGCGAAGCATTCCCCCCATCAAACCATATTCAGCTTTACTACGATAAATAGCAACTTCTCGAATCATCAACTGATCGAGTCCCAATGCTGCGGGAATACTTAATAAATTTGCCCAGGTAGTGGCGTAAGAATAAGTCCCTAGTCCTGAAGTTCCTAAAACGCGAGCGAAAATAACGCTCATCACAAAAGCTAATGCACTAGACGAAATTTTCAAGCCAAACGAGCCAGCAGCACCTTTTATTAGTTTGCTTTGGAGACTATTCTTTTGCCCTTCAGATGCCCAAATAGGTTTAAGTTTGTTGGCAATTGCTTTTAACATTGATAGATCGAATGAGTTTAAAATTAGATGATAGGCAGTGGAAAATAAATGCATAACTTTAATCTTTCGAGTAAAGTTATTTTTTACTCGGATAAGCTTCGACGATTTTTAAGCATTATTTTTTATAAATGAACAACATACTTTATATTGTCAATCTTGATTTTTGTTTTCACATTGTCCATTATCTTCGATAAAACAAAACACCACCACCAAAATACTTATCTCACCATCTCTTTGCCAACAAAGATCTAAATTTGAAGTTTAACTGTAAAAATTTTTAAAAAGGCAAAAAAATAGTAATTAAAGAATAAAACTAACTCGCTATCAAATGAGCATACTCAGAATTTTTGATAGTCTTTTCGACTTTAGGATAGTTTAGTATTTTGTCTTCATAAGAACCAACATTAACCTCCTTCAACTCACTTTCAAAAAGTGTAGAATTATTATCTACTTTAAGAAAATCAGCGATCGCACTTGAAGTTCGCTTTCATATATCTCTAGAGTATTCAAATAATTAAATAAAGCCCAAGGGCGAGAAAAATTGGTAGTTTTTCTACGACCACAATAACGAGATAAATTATCGTCATAATAACCAGAATGTACGTATACAGGATCTCCTTTTAACATTCTAATTTGTGGGTCATTATCCAACAGTCTAGTCAACCAGGTAGAGCCATTCCTCTGATTAGTTATTATATGCAAAACTTGGGCTTTCTTGACATCTATAATTTTCCTATTAAAATCTAATTTTGAAATTGCGTTTTCAATAGTTTACTAAAGCAAATAACATTTTTAGTTGCTTTGATTGAATATTGCTTGGCTTTTACCAGCCATGAGTTTGAGAACATCACTACTGTTTAGAGGCTGGTTCAAATAATAACCTTGACCATACTCACAAAGAATACCTTTGACTTTATTTAGCTGGGGTATGTTTTCAATTCCCGTGGCAGTAATTTCTAGACCATAGTTTTCAATACCAATCACAATGTCTTGAAGAACTTCCCAGGCAATGTCCTCTTTTTCAATATGTGACATCAAGTGACGGTCAATTTTGACACGGTCAAACTCTCTGTAAAGTAGATTTGGTTGAATGTGACCATACAAAGATGCAACTCTACCAAAATTATCAATCTGCAACTGGATTCCCAATCTCTTCAACTCAGGCAGAATGTTCATTGCTACTTGAGGATTTTCCCCCAATAGATATTCTGATATTTCTAAAGAAATCAGTTTAGGATCGATTTCATATCTGTCCATGCTATAGCTTAGATGTTTAACTAAGCTATTTTGTAATATAGCCTGGCTGGGAATATTGATACTGATACCAACATCTGAAGCGAAAGTTGAATTTTCTTGCCAGGATTTTAGCTGCATACATACAGATTCTATAATCCAACGTTCTATCGGCACTAGTAGTCCTGATTTTTCTGCTGCACCCATAAATTTCTGGGGCATAATCAAGCCGAGTTGAGGATGATTCCAGCGTAGTAAAGCTTCAAACTCTTTTATTTTTCCAGTTTGTAGATTCATTACTGGTTGATAGTACAAGCTAAATTCTTGATTTTCTAAAGCTTGTCTCAATCCATGGTCAAGCTCTTTTGACGTTAGTTTATGGGAAGCAGTGGAAGTATCCGATAAACTCAACGCGGGAGCCAACTTTCTTTGTGAACTTGCTGTGATCGGATTTAAATCACAAGCTTGAGTAATAATTTTTTCTAAACTATCTTGAGCGTACTCTACATTGATCTGTTGATATTTGGTTTTATATCCGACTACCAACTGGTCGAGTAAAAATATAATTAGATTAGTGTCACTCTTTTGTGCTGCTTCACAAAGGATGTCTATAGATAGGTCGAAATTCTGAGGCACAATTCGGCTGGCGTTTTTGACTACCAAAACCTTCTCATGAGCCGTGCTGTCATATTCTTCTCCCTCAACCAATAGCTCTTCATATAGTTTTTCTCCTGGTCTTAGTCCAGTAAAGACAATTTCAATATCCTTACCTGCTTCATATCCAGAAAGATGAATCAAGTCTTTTGCTAGGTCAACAATTTTAACTGGCTGACCCATGTTAAGCATAAATATTTGACCTTGACTATTTTTGACGGTCAAAACCGAAGCCTGTAGCACTAATTGCACTGCTTCTGGAATAGTCATAAAGTAGCGAGTAATTTCGGGATGAGTGATAGTCACAGGACCACCTTTAGCAATTTGTTTCCTAAAAGTAGGTACTACGCTACCCCGACTACCAAGAACATTACCGAAGCGGACTACAGCATAAGGTCTACCACTAGCTTGAGCAGCTTTTAGTACAAGCATTTCCGCAGTACGTTTACTTGCTCCCATTACATTAGTGGGATTAACTGCCTTGTCAGTCGAAATCATGACAAAGTTACTGACATTATATTTGATCGCTAAATCTAAAAGATTTCTTGTCCCCATTACGTTGTTGGTAATTGCTTCTGGGGGATTAAGCTCCATCAAAGGCACGTGCTTGTGAGCTGCTGCATGGAATACAATATCTGGCTTGTAAGTACGAAAAGCTTCTTCTAATCTGGGCTTAATTCTGAGGTCGGCAATAAATGGAATCAACTCAGTCAGTTCTTTGTCTGGCTGTTCTTCCTGCTTGAGTATCTGTAATACTTGGTCTAATTCTTGTTTGATGTTAAATATGGAGTTTTCGCCATGTCCTAATAAAATTATTTGAGAAGGACGGCAACGAAAGATTTGGCGACATAGTTCACTACCAATCGATCCACCTGCACCAGTAATTAAAACCTTTTTGCCTTCAAGTAGTTTGAATACACTTTGAGCATCGGTTTGAATTGGTTCACGGCGTAACAAGTCTTCAATCTTGACTTCTCTGAGGGTATTGACTTTATTATTGTTGTCCAGAATTTCGTTAGTAGCGGGTAAAGTATTGACGGTAACACCGATCGCCTGGCACACATCAACAATTTCTCGAATCACCTTACCTGAAGTGGTAGGCATAGCAATTACTACCTGACGAATGTTTTGAGCAGCTACTATTTCAGGAATTTGATAACGGTTTCCTACTACGGGAAGACCTTGAATGTTCAATCCTTTCTTTTGAGAATTATCATCAATAAACGCAACAGGATTAAAGCCTAGTTTGGGGTTACGGCGCATTTCCTGGAGAATGGATACTCCCGCATCTCCCGCACCCACAATCAAAACGCGATCGCGTCGATAAAAGTTTTTACTTTGCTGATTTTTTCTTTCAGCGGCTCTGATACTAAAGCGAATACCACCAATCAAAACAAAAGTAAGAATACCGTCCAATAGAGTTAGTGAACGAGGTACTAAAAATCTTTCTAACTCGGTGATATATTCCAAAATGCTCAACACCATGGTGTTGACGATTACTGCACCAGTTGTCAATGCCGCAATTTGAGTTAGTTCATCAATACTGGCATATTTCCAATATCGCTTGTAGAATCCACCAAAGGTAAAAATTACTATCTTCACAAAAGAAAAGATAATAGTAGCCGCAATCAAACCACTACGATATTTGTCTAATGCAGACAGATCGTCTAATCTCAGAACAATACCGATTAGAGGTGTCAAGGAAAAAACAAGAGCATCCAAAAGGAAAAAATGACGATTGTTTAATCCTAGTAACTTTTTATCCAAACCTTTAAGCTGTTTATTTATTGTTTTAAATCTCATTATTTCATCCCTTTTAAATTTTATTTATTGTTTTTCAATGTGTATTTAAAATATTGATTAGTCACTAACAATGATTTGTTAGTTATATAAAAAACAAAAGGCTCAAGTCAGATTGTCGAATAACGCCTCGTAACTTCGATCGGTTCTACTTTACTTTGTTTTTAAGCATTTTTTCGTCAATAGCAATATGTTTTTCTGCCTTGAATTATAAAACACTTCTATTATTTCAATAGAATGTAACTTATCGTTCTATCAATCATAATCTCTAAAGTGCTTTTGTAGATGTGATTTCATCACCTTTACATTGCTATTGAGATTTTTTAGCAATAAGAGCAAGTTATATAATGATTGTGTATAGTTACTATAGTCACTATAAAGCCTATATTGAAGGGATTTGCTGTTCGACTAATGTAGTATTACGAGCTTGAAACTAGCATACAGAGCGTAAATATAAATTTTCTGTATTTTTTTAAACTATATTTAAGGTCGAATAATTTCATCGTAATTTAATCAAAACTTTATCAAAACTTTATTAAAAACGACGATAATTTCATCGCAATTTTACGTTTTTTTTCGCACTTTTAGTATATGCAAATTACTTTAGCTTTCCCGATCGCAAAATGCTAAGTATTAACCAGATTCCTAAAAGACTGGCTACAGCAAACAGAATATTACTGACAATAGATACCTGAGCGGTAGCCGAACTTGCCGATATAACTGCTGCACCCATAATTAAAGAACCAACCAAAATACTAAAAGAGAGACGATTGGCTGAATCTTCCAAACTCATAGCCAAAACATCTATTCTGGCAATTTCGATATTCCATTTGAGAGTTTCTGAAGTGATACGGTCTAGCAATAACTCTACCAAACGAGGCGATCGCAAAGAAAGGCTTTTAAGATCCAAACCGATGCGTAACAAAGTTTCTGCTGGTCTTTCTCCCAAAAGTTGACGGCGAAAAACATCTGCGACCAGGGGTCGAATTTGATCTAATAAATTGATTTGAGGATAAAAACCTCTGGCTACCCCTTCCAAATTAGCTAGGGTTTTGGCATACAGACCCATATTGCTGGGGAGTCTAATTTTATTGTTGCGAGATACCTGTAAAACTTCATAGATAACTTCGCTAAAGTTAATTTGTGAAATGCTGCGATTATAGTATTTTCGCAGCATACGGTCGTAGTCGTTAGTCAATTTGTTGATATCTACCTGCTGACCACCTTCGGCTAATTCCAATGTCAGTTGGCTACATCGACGACCATCGAGATCGACAATTGCCAACAACATTTCTGTTAAAATCTGTTGAGTACGAGGATCTAAACGACCGACCATTCCACAGTCCAGAATTGCTAGGCGACCATCTTGAAGATAAAAAATATTTCCTGGGTGGGGGTCGGCATGAAAGAAACCGTCGATATATACCTGTTTAAAAAAGGCTTTAAATAGGAGAGTTGTAATTTCGTAACGCTGAGTTGCTTCGTCCTTGCCATCTCTAATTTGAGGTAAGTTGGCATTTAAAATAGGAACTCCGTCCAGCCACTCAATAGTTAACAGTCTGGTCGTGGTTAGGCTGTTATAAACTTGGGGAATTACGAGTTTTGAAGAATCAAACCACTCACTGTCTATAAGGTTAGTGCGTAACTGTTCGGTATATTCTGCCTCGCTAGTAAAGTCCAGTTCTGCTTGCAGGGCTTTACTAAACTCTTCTGCCAAGCCGATGATGTCAAAATTCTTGCCAAACTCGGTGCGAGAGACTAATTCTGCCAAGCTTTTTATTAGAGAAATATCTTGAGCGACTATCACATCAATCCCAGGACGCTGCACTTTCAAAGCAACCTGCTGTCCATTGCTCAAAACGGCACGGTACACTTGACCTATCGAACCTGCTGCGATCGCATTGCGGTCGATATCACTAAAAACAGACTCTAATGGCTGAGATAACTCTTGTCTAATTAGAATCTCTACTTCTGACCAGGGTACAGGAGGGACATTAGTCTGTAGATCCGTCAATGTGTCTACATAGCGTCCTGGTAAAAGATCGGGACGAGTTGAAAGTAGCTGCCCGAGCTTGACGTATACTGGTCCTAATTCAATCAGAATGTTGCGTAAAACTTCTGGAGATGGCAAACGGGGTTCGTTCGATTTATCTCCAGCCAACAAACCTCGCGCATAATCCCAACCGTTACGAAAGACTACTTCAGCAATTTCTCTCTGGCGAGAAGTATTTTTAGTTAGAGCAAACATTTAGATTTCAAAAAGACCAGTCTATTTTCTGTTATAAGTTATAACGCAGCAAAGCGATCGGTCGCTTTAATTAAAGCATCTTTTATTCCAGGTTCGGATACAGAATGCCCAGCATCGGGAATAACAACAAACTCGGCTTCAGACCAAGCTTTATGTAGCTCCCAGGCACTCTTCATCGGGCAAACGACATCGTACCTACCCTGAACAATAACCCCTGGTATATGGCGAATGAGGTCTATGTTTTCTAATAATAGATTTTCTCGTTCAAAAAAGCCTTGATTGACAAAATAATGACATTCGATGCGAGCAAAGGCTTCAGCAAATTCTGCCATGCCAAAACGCTGTTTGCTAGCTGTTGAAGGAATCAATTTACTAGTGCTGGCTTCCCAAACAGACCAAGCCTTTGCTGCTGCTAAACGAATCTGCTGATCTTCGCTGGTCAATCTTTTATAGAAGGCAGACAATAAATCGTCTCTTTCTTCTGGGGGAATAGGCTTAAGATATTCTTCCCAAGCGTCGGGATAGATATAACTTGCCCCTTCTTGATAAAACCAGCTAATTTCAGAGGCACGTAGCATAAAGATGCCTCGCAAAATTAGACCCTTACAGGGATCGGGATGGGCTTGACTGTAGGCAAGAGCAAGGGTGCTGCCCCAACTACCGCCAAAGACTACCCATTGTTCAATATTTAAATGTTTTCGTAGTTTTTCAATATCGTTGACTAGATCCCAGGTAGTATTTTCCTTTAATTCAGCATAAGGAGTACTTTGTCCACAACCTCGTTGGGCAAAAATTATAATACGCCACTGCTGGGGATTGAAATATTGACGATACATGGGCGCGATGCCACCTCCAGGTCCTCCATGCAGAAATATTACTGGCTTTCCTTGAGGGTTTCCCGATTCTTCGTAGTGAATTGTGTGAAGTTCTGAAACTTTTAGTTTGCCTTGATTATAGGGTTCGATGGGGGGATATAAATCTCTCATTTATTAGACATTTGCTAATGTAAGGTGTGACACTCGTTTACGGCAGAAAATTATAAGTTCTCATGTCCAATATTACTAAATTGCTTGCTCCCCATATTCAAGATTTGGGAGGATTTAATGCTCGTCGTAGTTTGCCCCATGATGAACATTCTATGGTTGGCTCGTTCATTTTTTTCGACCATCTTGGTCCTGCAACTTTTCCACCAGGAAAAGGAGTTGATGTTCGACCCCATCCCCACATTAACTTAGCCACGGTGACTTATTTGTTTGAAGGGGCATTGTTACATCAAGATAGTTTAGGCTGTGTTCGAGAAATTCGTCCAGGTGCAGTAAATTGGATGACCGCTGGAAAAGGAATTGTTCATTCTGAAAGGAGTCCCGAAAGCGATCGCAGTATTGAAAGTACTCTTCATGCAATTCAAATTTGGGTTGCTTTACCCGAAGCAGCAGAAGAAGTCGAACCTAGTTTTGAACATTACCCACCTGAAGATATTCCTACCTGGACGGACAACGGTGTAAAGATCGCTTTGATTGTAGGGGAATTAGGAAATAAAAAATCTCCAGTGAAAACTTTATCTCCTACTTTTTATGGCGATTTATCTTTTGAACCAGGAAGTAATTTTGTCCTTAATTTGGACTACAGCGAAAGGGCTATCTACACTGTTACAAAAGGAATTAGCGTCGATGGAGAAGAATTGCCACAGCATCGTCTAGCCATACTATCTCCAAAGTCCAGTATCGAAATATCGTCCCAGATTCAAGCGCGCTGTATGGTAATTGCTGGCGAGCCTGTTGGTAAACGTTACAAGTGGTGGAACTTTGTTTCTAGCAGTAAAGAAAAAATCGAACAAGCTAAACAAGATTGGCAAACAGGTAAATTTGAGTCAGTACCAGGAGAAACCGAGTTTATTACTTTACCTGAAGATACAGCACCACTCTAGGTACTGTACAAAAGTAACTTACCCTTCAAAAACAAGGAATAATAGATAACTTTTTGAGTAAATATTAATCAATTCTTTTGTCTTCTACTCTTTTTAATTCTTTATACATTTGATACATTTCAGGTAGTCTTTTATACATCACAAATAGTCTGCGGTAGAGCTTACTAGGTATGTGAGGCATTCCTGAAACCATTTCCCCTGAAGAGACATTTCCTGTGATACCAGTTTGTCCTGTGGCTATTACGCGATCGCCTACAGTAACTTGATTGGCTACTCCTACCTGTCCCCCCAACATTACTCCATTACCAATAATTGCTCCCCCCGCTAGTCCTACTTGGGAAGCCATCGCACAGTTGCGTCCAATCTGACAGCCATGACCGATCTGAACTAGATTATCTAGTTTTGTATTTCGACCAATTCTTGTTTCTCCCACCGCAGGGCGATCTACTGCACTATTACAGCCGACTTCTACCCCATCTTCGAGGACAGTATAGCCAGACTGTTCCATTTTGTACCAGCCTGTTGCTGTTGGCACAAAACCAAAGCCTTCTGAGCCAATCGCTGCACCGCTATGGATCACACATTCAGAGCCAATTTGCGTCCGTTCGTGAATAGTACAGTTAGCATGGAGAATGGTATCACTACCGATCGCCACATCGGGATAAATTACGACGTTAGGATGAACGGTAACGCGATCGCCAATAGTTACCCCTTGCTGAATGACGACATTTGCACCAATATATACATCTTGTCCTATTTTGGTATTAGGATCTATAACTGCGGTAGAATGAATCTCTGGAGAGGGTTTAAAGGGTTGATAGTATAAGGCGATCGCCTTAGCAAATAATAATCTTGGTTGGGGGGTAGCAATCCAAGCAATATTCTGGGATGTTGCCTGAGAATGCAATGTTTCATCCATAGGCAAAATTAGTGCATCAGCTTGAGTTGTGGCAATCTCAGCAGCAAACTTTTCTCCTTCTATGTAGCTCAAAGTACCAGCAGTAGCCTTATCTATAGCCGACACGCCGATGATGTCTGGATTTAAATTTCGATCTTGATTGAGACTATTATTTTTAGCTGCTTTACCTAGTGTGGTAACGATTTCTTGAAACTGCATGGATATCAAAGAGATTGAATTTAACTTAGACCGCACTTATTTTAGGTCATAAATTAAACACTATTAATGTTCTACGGAAAAGCTTAAAAAATGGGTTTTTATTCTAATTTAGTTATTCCTTACTGTATTGATATCGCTATGTCGGGTGAGACTCTACAGCAATACCGTCAGCAACTTTTACAGGATGTGTCGGGAGATATATTGGAGATTGGATTTGGCACAGGCTTGAATTTACCGCACTATCCAGAGGGTACAGAAAAAATAACGACCATCGATCCTAATCCTGGGATGGAAAGGCTGGCACGATCGCGTATTGCTGCTTCTAATATTACCGTGGACTATCAGGTATTAAATGGGGAAAGTTTGCCGATGAAAGACGGTAGTTTTGACTCGGTGGTGTGTACCTGGACTTTGTGTAGTATTCCTCAAGCAGATAAAGCGATCGCCGAGGTATATAGATTGTTGAAGCCTAAAGGAAAATTTTTCTTTATCGAACACGGCTTAAGTAAAGACAGTCGGATTCAATTCTGGCAAAATCGCTTGACCCCATTACAAAAAGTCATTGCCGATGGCTGTCATCTCAATCGTGATATTAAAAATATTATCGAGCAAAAATTTGGCAGTGTAAAAATCGAACAGTTTTATGCTCCCAAGTTACCTAAAGTGATTGGCTATATGTATCAAGGAATTGCTATTAAGTAATTTTTTAGCTTTCTATTTTTAAATAAATTAACTGTTAATAATGTCTGATAAAAATGATACTTTACCCCTTGGTAAGCTTCTGCAAAATGCTGGTTTGATTTCTGATGAGCAATTAGAAATAGCTTTAGGAGTTCAGTCTCAGCACACGAAAATGAAGTTAGGAGAAATTTTAGCTTTACAGGAAGCCGTTGAAGTTCAAACCGTTAATTTCTTTGTTAATAAATGGCAAGAGATAAAAAAACAAGGGCAACAGTTTCCTCTTGGCAATTATCTGAAAGAGGCTTATTTACTTAGTGACGAGCAAATTCTAATTATTCTTGCCGAACAGCAAAACACCAAATTAAAGTTCGGGGATTTGGTAGTACAAAAAGGTTGGCTAAATCAGGAAACAATTGACTTTTTTTTAAATAGCCTAACTAGGAAATCTCCGAGTATGATGTCCTTAATTGATTTAGAGGAATACGATCGGCAGTTTTCACATTTGGAGAAAAAGTATACTAATTCTTCTTTAATTTTAAGTCGCGTATTAGCTTGGACGGGAGGAGACCATAACCTAACAAAAGCCATTTGTAATGTTTTTGGTGATTCTGACTGGAATATTCCCGCTGGGAAGGAGATTAATGCTGTCGATCGCTTGATTGAATCTTCAATAATTAAAAATTGGCGGACTAGTAAAATTGGAACTTATATTAGATCTATTAGAGAGAGATTGGTAGATAACCAAAGATGCGAACCAATTTCATTATTGGCAGAGTATCAAGATATTTTGCTATCAAATAACAGACAGTATGCACTCCTAAAAGAACAGGAAGAGCTGCTAAATTTGGGAATAATAGTTAAAAATAAAGACCAGCTAAGAGTAACTAATTTAATTTTTCAGCAAGTATTCGATCAAAATTGGATAGCTAAAACGCGAAAAACATTAGAAGCTAAAATAAAACAAAAGTCGGCTGAACATCCCGAATTGTCCGAGAAAAACGCAATGTTTGATATTCAAAATAGTTCAATTGTCCAGACTGATGTAAACCAAAACAGTGCTGAAGTTTTAAAGATTGATAAAACCAGAGTTGGATTAACCAAAATTACACCTGAATTCAGTTCATTATTTGCTTTGGCTGCAATAATCTTGTTAATTCCTTTGGCTTTAGCACTTAATAATTATTATTCTTCATTAAGCGAAATGAGATTGAGCTTGAAAGATATATCTCAAGCTAGTAAACTCAAGCAGTTTTGCAGCGAAATTAGTTTAGTCGATCCTTCATCTGCTTTAGAATCAATCTCTCAGATAGAAACAAACAAAGAACTGATATTGAGGTCTTTTCCAAATACTTTAGAAGGTTTTCCTGATAATTGTGAAACAAAGTTGAATAAGTTGAGAGTACTAGCAGCACCACAACTAGGTAAAGAAAATAGAGTTATTGAAGCTATTAGAAATATTTGTAAAATACCTGCTGATGCCGAAAACATTAATGAGGCAAAAATTTGGATCGAACATTGGTACACTTCTCCTAATTGGGGTCAAGAAACTAGGTCGTATTTAAATTTAATTAACGACTGTCCTGCGAGTAAATAATATCTAGTAACGATGAAAAAATACATTTTTAGTAGCTATATTTAGCCTACTTTTTTTAGGGAAGGCTGCTTATGACAAATAGTTAGGCAACTGAAGCATTTATATTACCTGCGGAAAATTACCTATAAAACAAGCTATAAACTAAAATTGTTTTGATAAATACTGAATATTAACTGAGGCTTAATTGCTATTTTGCTGTTTATAATCGGAAGCGAATATTCTGTCGGTCGGTAACATGATTACTCAGTGCCTCAATCCTAACTGTCTTCATATTAATCTTACGGATACAAAGCTATGTGAAAAGTGCAGTTCGACATTGCTTTTAATGGATAGATATCGTGCCGTCAGTCTATTAGGTCAAGGTGGATTTGGTAGGACTTTCTTAGCGATCGATGAATTAAAACCATCTAAACCTCGCTGTGTGGTAAAACAGTTTTTGCCAGAGGTAAAAGGGAAAAAGGCTATCAAAAAGGCGACAGAATTATTTGAAAGGGAAGCTGCACGTCTCGATGAATTGGGTAAACATCAGCAGATTCCTGAACTATTAGCATTTTTTAATCAAGAAGAAAGAAAGTATCTAATTCAAGAATTTATTGACGGTGACGATCTAGCAAAAGAGTTAGATAAAAATGGTGTTTTCAATCAAAATCAAATTGAAGAGTTGCTGAGAGATTTATTATCAGTGTTGGATTTTGTTCATGATAATAATGTAATTCATCGTGATATTAAGCCAGAAAATATTATTAGAAGAAAGCAAGATAATAAACTAGTATTAGTTGATTTTGGTGCAGCAAAAGAATCAATAGGAGAAAATACTTCTGCTGTCGGTACAATTATTGGTTCTGCTGCATATATTGCCCCAGAACAGGCTGTAGGAAAAGCAAAATTTGCCAGCGATCTTTATAGTCTTGGTGCAACTTGCCTCCACTTATTAACAGACATTGAGCCAACTGAACTATTTGATGTGGCAGAGGGGGAATGGATGTGGCGCAACTATCTTCAAGACAATGAAATTGACTATAAATTGAGTCGCGTTCTAGATAAATTGGTAGAAGGAGCAACAAAAAAACGTTTTCAATCTGTAAATGAAGTATTAGAGGTTTTAGGTGGCAATACGAATCCTAATTTATCAGATATTTCTACGTCTAAATTTGTTGAACATCGACAAAAACATGATTCATCAAGAAGGCATAAAGTTGCATCAACAAAAGTCAAGAAGCGAGTTCAAAAATTAGAATTGAAAATCGTCGAATATGACTATAAGACTATTTCTAATGATGCTTGTCTAATTATGGGTAAAAAATCTATCTTGCCTACTCGCAGTCATCATGGAAAAGCAAAATATATTACTTTAAATTTAGCCAAAAATATTACTTTAGATTTGATTGGTATTCCTGGAGGAAAATTTTTGATGGGTTCTCCAAATGAAGAATTAGAAAGAGAAAAAGAAGAAAGTCCTCAACATCAAGTTTCTATTCGTCCCTTTTTACTAGGAAAATATCCAGTTACTCAAGCTCAATGGCAAGCCATAATGGGTAGTAATCCAGCTAGATTTGCTGATTTCAACGTATCTGAAAGCAAAAAACCCGTAGAGCGAATATCTTGGTTTGATTGTGTTCTATTTTGTGAAAAACTATCGCAAATGGTTGGTAGAGAATTTAGATTACCAACTGAAGCAGAATGGGAATATGCTTGCAGGGGTAGAACTATAACTCCTTTTCACTATGGAACAACAATTAGCACTGGATTAGCTAACTATAATGGCGAAGATGTCTATGGATCTGGTTTTGAAGGAGAAAATCGCTGCGAAACTACAGATGTTGATAGTTTTCCCCCCAATTTGTTTGGTCTTTACGATCTTCATGGCAATATTGCAGAATGGTGTGCAGATAATTGGCATGATGACTATAATAATGCTCCTACCGATGGTAGTGCCTGGACTAATAATAATCCTAAAGATATTCGTGTTCTTAGAGGAGGATCTTGGTTACATTTGCCAGGATCTTGTCGTTCAGCACAACGCATAAAATCAGATCCTAAAAACAAATCTGATGCTTTTGGTTTTCGCATCGCAGCCAGCATTTAACAATTAAGAAAAAAATATTTTCTTTAATTTGTTTTTACTTTTTATAAGAAACTAAGATATTCATGTTTTAATTTTTTTTTTGTTTTCTAAGATTTAGTTAGGGATAAATAAACTAAATCAAATAGATAAGATAAATTATGTCTCAATTAACTAAAAATAATAGTCAAGGCTTATTTGAAATTTTAGTAGCAGTAGCTTGGATCGATGGCGAAATTCAATCCGAGGAAAAGGAATTCTTAACCAAGATAGCAGCAGAACAAAATATAGAATTTTCAGAAGATTTATTAACGAATCATCAAGCTACTTCAAGTGACGAGTGCTATGACTTATTGAGACAATATTTGGGTTCTAATCCTAATTCCGAAGACTATAACAATTTGCTGTCAGCAGTCAGCACCTTAATTTACAGTGATAATGATATTGCCACGGAAGAAGCTTCATTATTGACTCAAATCCAAAGTCTCGATCCTCAAAATTCAACAAGTAATTCTACCTTCGATAAGTTGATTGGCAAAATTCAAAAGCTTTATCAAAAAGGAGTTAAAAGCGTTTAAATATAAATTTGTTGGGTAGTGTAAATTTATCTCAGCCCCCTAACCCCCAACATTGGGGGAACAATCAATTTTCATTCAAAATATCAACTTAGCATCTTAGACGGAATGCGCTCCTATGACTCCTGTTGAAATTTTGCGATCGCTTGATACTCATTCTTAAAGCTATCTAATAAACGAGAGTAAATCGGCAATATCTGTTGATATTTAGCTACATTAGTGGGGATAGGCTTGTATTGATGACTTGAGTTATTAGTAAGTCTAAGCTGGCTTAAATCGCTAATCTCACCCAAAGCATATTGTCCTAAAATTGCTGCACCCAAACAAGAGCTTTCATAACTTTCGGGAATACTAATTTCGCGATCGCAAACATCCGCTAGCATTTGACACCATAAAGATGAACGTGCAAAACCACCCGCAGCACTAATAGTTTTTACGTTCCCTGCAATTCCTTCTACCGCCTGAAACACTGAGTAGAGATTATAAACCACCCCTTCTAGTACCGCTCGAATTAAATGGGCTTTATTGTGGTGCAAACCCAAACCAAAGAAACTACCCCTAGCATTAGCATCCCACAAAGGCGATCGCTCTCCTGTTAAATAGGGATGGAAAATTAATCCTTCTGAACCTGCTGGAATGGTATTGGCGATCGCGGTTAAGATATCATAAGGGTCTTGCTGTAGCAATTTAGCCGTATTAACTTCAACATCAGCTAATCGCTCTTTTAACCAGCGCAAAACAATACCACCGTTGTTAACCGCCCCTCCAACTACCCAATAGTCTTCCGTTAAGGCATAACAAAACAATAGCCCTTGAGAATCTATTTGAGGCTTTCTCAGGGTAGTGCGTACAGCCCCACTAGTACCCATCGTAATTGCTACCGTACCAGGGGCGATCGCTCCTAAGCCAAGATTTGATAAAACTCCATCATTTGCGCCAATCACTACGGGGGTATCTACTGCAATACCCATTTCCTTGGCATATTCAGGCTGCATTGATCGCAAAATATGGGTTGTCGGTACAAGTTGAGATAGCTGGGAAGATTTAATTCCTAAAATAGATAAAGCTTCTTTATCCCAATCCAACTCATAGAAGTTAAACAACCCCGTCGCCGAAGCAATCGAATAATCTACTACATATTCTTGAAATAGCTGCCAAAAAACATACTCTTTAATGGAAATAAATTTTGCTGCCTGTTGCCACAATTCAGCATTCTCTTCACGCAACCACATTAACTTAACTAACGGTGACATGGGATGAATTGGCGTACCAGTACGAGCATATATCTGATGCCCGCTATACTCTTGCTTTAGCTTGTCAGCATATTTAGCACTGCGATTATCTGCCCAAGTTAAACTAGGGGTTAAAGGTTTCCCGCGATCGTCCACTACAATTAAACTGTGCATTGCTGCACTAAAAGATAAGCAGAGAAGATCTGACTGTTTAACCTGACTGCGATTGACTACCTGTTTAACTGTCTCAACTACAGCTTGAAAAATCTCGTCGGGATCTTGTACCGCTGCACCTTTTATTGGGGTATTTAAAGGGTATCCTACGGTATATTGCTCGATCGCATTTCCCGCCAGATCGAACAATATTGACTTAGTGCTTGTTGTACCAATATCAACGCCAATAACACACTTACTCATGAGATTTATTTCTCCGTCTCAAGAAGATCTATACTGCATAAGAAGTCTATTTATTGAGCATTCGGTTTGCTTCGTCGGGCTTTAATCTTTGAATATCTTGAAAATTCTCTACCTGTTTCAAATGGCTTCTAGCTTCAGGATAGCTACTGATACGAATCAAAACCATATTTTCATATACTGCATCTTCTGGTTCAACAATTTCCCAAAAAACCTCTTGCAGCTTTTTGCTCTCAATATCATTTTCTAAGTATTTTAAAAAAGCGTCTCTTTTCCATTGACGTACCGTTACCAAGCACCATTGTCCAGAAGTAGTAGGTGGTTGATTAGAGGTTTCCATATTTTCTTCAAAAAGTTATTAGCAATATTAAAGCACAATCAAAATAAATGACAGTGCTTTTTAACCATACTGCTATTTGGGATGACTAGGTTTAACTGATTTATGTTGAAGAGAAAAAAGACAGTTTTTAGTTAAAAGTGCGATCGCCTTGGACTGATTCAACCACCTGATCTGCTAAAGAAAAAGGAAGTTGTTGATGATGAGATGAGATACCGTGTCCAATTCCTGCTAACAAACCTAAGATTGAAGGAAGTATGAATGATGCCAAGTTGTTCATTGATGCCTTTTTGGTTGGATTACTTCCAAGATGCCATCAGTAGAAGGGAATTTTTGTAGCCAAACTTACCAAAACTCAACAGAAGTTTATTTTCAATGCGCTTTATACATCAATTAAATTAAATAATTGCAAATCTATCGCCTGCTTTAAAGTTTATACTTTTTATAGATATAAAAACCCGCTACTTCCAAGTTAAAAAACCATCAATTTTAACTATTAAACATATTGCGATATTAAATGAATATTATTACCGATCTACTTTTCCCCAAATCAAAAAATCAAGCCGATCCTCAAACATCCAATAGACTTCCTGTATTAGACAAAAATCCTCGTGGTATCCATATTAAATCTGCGCCTGAAATTGATAAAATGCGACGTTCGGCGAGAATTGTTGCCACAGTACTCAAGGAAATTCAATCAATAACAAAACCAGGGATGACAACCGCCGATCTAGACGAATATGCCGAACAGCGTATCCGAGAAATGGGGGCAACACCAAGTTTTAAAGGTTACTATGGTTTTCCTGCTTCTATCTGCGCCAGCGTTAATAATGAAGTGGTACACGGTATTCCCAATAACAAAAAAGTAATTCGTCGCGGAGATGTTTTAAAAGTAGACACTGGTGCTTTTTGCGATGGATTTCATGGTGATTCCTGTATAACTATTGCTGTAGGGAAGGTATCGAAAGATGCAGCAAAGTTAATTAAAGCAGCGGAAGAATCTTTATATAAGGGAATAGAACAGGTTAAAGCAGGTAATCATCTACTAGACATTGCAGGAGCGATCGAAGACCATATAAAGGCTCACGGTTATAGTGTGGTAGAAAATTATACTGGACATGGTGTAGGTAAAAACTTGCATGAAGCACCGTCAGTATTCAACCACCGTACTAAATGGATGCCTAATGTTAAGTTGAAGGCAGGAATGACTCTGGCGATCGAACCTATATTAAACGCAGGTTCTAAACATACTAGAGTATTGCGCGATCGCTGGACAGTAGTTACAGTAGATAATAATTTGTCTGCCCAGTTTGAGCATACTGTATTAGTGACTAAAGATGGTTATGAAATTCTCACAGATCGGGAGTTTTGAACAATTGTCTAAATAATTATTGTTTAATAAAGTAATAATTCATTAATAGCTATTTTTACATCAGGAAATGCTAAAGGTGTAACTATACCTGTTTTGTATTCAACAATTTGAGCATAATTGTTATTGCTTAATTGAGTATGAACAATTAGCTTTTTATTGACTAAATCGATTACCCAATATTCAGGTATAGCGTTACGAGCATAGGTAATAATTTTCTGGTTTAGATCCTTCTGTAATGTTCTATTAGATACTTCGATCAACCAATGAATGTCTTGAGGATAGGGATGATGATTGCGATAAATAGTCGATGGTAAGCGAACTATCGCTATATCTGGTTCGGGTTCGCTATTATCTAAAGTAATAGGATGAGACTCTATGACATCTGCTAAATCTGCCAAGACATTACGTAGGTATTTAACAACACTGGTGTTAGTGTAACTATGCTCGATTCCCTCTGGACTCACTTCTATAATTTCTCCTTCTAAAAATTCAACTGGTTTTCCTTCCAGCAAACCAAAGTCAACTAGTTCATGCCATTCTTCAATTGACCACTTGTATGTAGTTAAAGTCATATAACCTCGTTATTGTTTTCTGCTAACTTAACTATTTTATTACCGTCAAAATCATCTCTACATCTTTGATTAGGTTGCAATATATTTCACTTTCTTTAAGCAAAAGATTTTTATCGGATGCACTGTCTGGATATCGCTCGAACCAAATTTCACTAGGAGTATATTTTACCTGAGTTAATTCAAAGTCAACGTTCTAAATACAACGCAAGTAAAGTAAATGCTTTTCCCTTTGGCTTGCCATTCTAAATTGTTTTGTTTTGAGAACATACTCAATCCTACAGGCGTGATGGGACGAACATGAGTAGGGTCGTGAAAGAAGCGATCGCTGCGGTGATGGGGAACAGTAATATGTATTTTTGCACTTGGCTGACAAATTCGATAAAGCTCTTGAATTATTTTTAGATAAATTTGAGTTTGTTGTCCCAGATGTTCTAGAACATGGTGCATCTCAATTTCAGCCACACTATTGTCTTGCCAAGGATAGGGAAAAGTTTCTAGATCGAAGCAAAGATCGGGATCGCCAAATTTGTCTACATTAATGTACCCTTCGAGGCGTTTTGTTCCGCATCCTAAATTTAAGCGTAAATTGCTCATTTTGCTATATTTTTACGTACTTTGGTTTTTTTGGGTCAATCTGCCATTAAAACTATTTCTCTCTTTCTAATTCCTGCTGTAGCTGTTCGATAGAGTCAATAATTGGTAGGAAACGCTGCCCAAAATCTGTAAGTCGATATTCCACATGAGGAGGTACTTCAGGATAAATAGTCTTTTCTAATACTCCTAATTCCATCAGGCGACGAAAATAGTAATTTTTGACGCGGGGAGTCAAACCCTCTAATTCTTTTTCGATCGCACCTGGACGACATATGCCATGACGAATCAACCCCAGAATACCTAATGACCATTTACAGCCAAAAACAGCCTCTATAGCAGCAGCTACGTTTACATTTCTTTGCAGATTGCTTTTCTCTTGACGAGACGGCAATTCTTTCATAAAAGTACCCTACCTCACAAAGTTGTGACTGGTTGTAAGCATAATATACCGCCAATTACGATCGCAGTTACAAACCAATCGAGAAAAGATGATGAGTCTACAAAATAAAGTTGTGTTGATTACAGGTGGTGGTAGTGGTATCGGTGCGAATACAGCCCGCGCTTTTGTCGCAGCAGGGGCAAAAGTGGTTATAAATGGTCGTCGTTTAGATATACTAAAAAACGCCGCAGAACAAATAGATCCAACTGGAAAAAATGTTGATTGGGTTGCAGGAGATATTGGCAATGCAAAAACCAGACAGCGTATTATTAGTAGCGCCTGCGATCGCTTTGGAGGAGTAGATATATTATTCAATAGTGCTGGAATTTTTGAACCAAAGCCGTTTCTCGACCATACAGAAGATGATTTGGAAAGTTATCTTAACCTATTGAGGGGCTACTTTTTTCTTTCCCAAGCTGCCATACTTCAAATGCAAAAAAAAGGCGGAGGCGCAATTATTAATATTGGTTCGATGTGGTCATTACACGCGATCGCAGCAACTCCCTGTAGTGCTTCTTCTACTGCTAAAGGTGCAGTCCACGCTTTAACTAGAAATTTGGCAATTGAGTTTGCCCCCGACAAGATTAGAGTAAATGCGATCGCTCCTGCTTTTGTAGAAACTCCTTTATTTGATTCTTTATTAACCCCCGAACAATTAGCCTCATTCAATAGTTTTCATCCTCTAGGGCGTAATGGACAAGCTCAAGATATTACTGAAGCAGTGTTGTTTTTAGCCGATAGCGATAAATCTGGCTGGATTACAGGAGTCGTTTTACCTGTTGATGGAGGAGTAACCGCAGGAAGAAATTAGATAGCAGATAATTAAATTGCGATCGCTTTGTTTTGTTTATGACTGCTTAACCTGATGAACAACCTGGGCTTTTCCTTGAGATTCGATTAATTTCTGTACAGTTTGCTTAAATATAGCTACCTGTTCGTCACTAGGTTGAGTTTGCTGCCAGGCTTTTCTTTGCATAAGGCGATCGCACCAGCTTTTAATGTGTTGATTCTGATTAAGATCGAAACCTAATTTACCCACCAAAAGAATATTGTTTCCCGCAACAATATCTCCTAAAGAAAGACTATCTCCGCCAAATAAGCATTGTCTGCTAATAACTCTGAGCTAAGAAATTTGAGTATTCGTTTAACTTTGCGTTTGGCTTGCTTAAAGCTTTGGCGAATCTTCTGCTTCTGCTATCAAAGGAATTACTAAAGAGGATAATTCATTATTTGCTACCATCTGCGCCATCCGCACTTTGGCTAACTGCGAGGCATTTTGAGGGAGTAAAGGATGACTGGAATATTTGCATTCTAGATAATCTAAAATCGCCATAGACTCTAAGACTCGCAAGCCATCATCAATGATTACGGGTACATGATGAAAAGGATTAATTTTAAGAAAGTCTGGTTTAAACTGTTCGCCATCTTTGAGATTAATTATTACTGACTCGAAAGGAATTTCTTTCTCTAGCAAAGCAATCCAAACGCGGCGGGCTAAGGGTGATAAGGGATGGTAATAAAATTTGAGCATGATTAAATGATTATTGATTGATATCTATGTCTTTCGTACAAACGCATTGCTAATTTCTCTGCGGGTGTCGATCGCAATTAAACAAGGTTTTTGTTTATTCGTAATTACCTAAATCTATAAATTTTCTACCTTTATCTAAGCCATGTTGATAAACGGCAGCTATTCCTTCTGGCGTGGCTTGGAAAACATCTACGCCTAATTCTTTAAGATTAATATCTGGCTTGATCGCGTATATCTGTGTTTGTTTGTATTGATCGGGAATAACTTCTAGTCCAAACAAATCCCGATAAAGTTCACCAGGTTCGGTTGCGATCGCTATTACTGTTTGATAATCTCGTTCAACCATTTCGATTACAGGGCAGATACAGGTATAGGAGGCATCTATATAAGGCTGGTTATCAATCCAGGCGGGTATATCATAAGAGTGCAGCATCCTAGTTGAAGCGTAGGTAACTTCAGCAAAATTGTCTCGGTTGAGGGCTAGATTATCATCACCAAATAAATCTAATCTCAAGTTTTGATTTACCCAAGTGCGATCGCCTTTAGCAGCAGAGATTAAAATCTTTTTCCCCAATCTGTTTGCCCGTTTTCCCTGAGTATGTTCGGCAGCTTCAGGGTTAGTTACCGCACTAGCAGCGATATAAAATTTAGATTTATTTGATGACCAAAAACTTTTGTCACTATTAGCCAGAAAGAAAGAGATTCCGCCCAGACTTACTTGACTCATACTCTTAGTTTGCTGATAGATTTTCCAACCTTCTAGCCAATAATTAATTCCTGATTCTCTCGCTTTGCCAATAGCTGCCCAAGCAGCAGCAAATACGGAAGCAGAAGCAGCCGCATAAGCATCAGCCTTAATATCTGCCTCTTCAAAGGCACTTAATACCCCCTGTACAAAGACTGCCTTAAAACCACCCGACGCACAGGCGATTGCGCGATGTGGAGCGAGTCCTTTAGGGAAGCTAGCCGTAGGCATCGCTATTGATTTATTATCATTTTTCAGCATCTATTTACCTCCTCATATTTTTAATTAAATATAGTTTTAAGACCGATCGGTCTTTTTGATTGTAAAAAAATTACACTTTATACAAGGCTAGTTTGAATATTGTCCGCAGATAAACACAGATAAACGCAGATACAATTGGTAATCGGTCTATTTACGTTGTGAGATTGAGTTTAAGATTGTTTTGGATATAACTCTGTAAATGTGCGATCGCTCTTCTTAAATGAACGGGATTTTTTTCTAACTTACTCATCATCATCGCCCCTTCTATATTACAGATAATAATCGTTGCAACTGTATCGGGTTCAACAGTGACAGGTATTTCTCCTTTTTTAATTCCTTTATTGATAATACGAACAATTAAGCCTCGCCAGGAATTGATGGCTGCTAAGGCGCGATCGCGCAAAGGGGAATCTAGTATCGTCAGTTTCGATCGCCGTATTTAAAATCGGACAACCTCCCACTATTGGCGGATCGTCAATGTAGGTTAGATAGCTAGATACTAAAATATCCAGGCGATCGACTGCGTTCCGTTTTGTTTTCACCACACTCCAAACTCGCTCGCTTAAAAGGCTGACTCCATAATCAAACGCTGCTAAAGCTAATTCATCCTTGCTGGCAAAATGGTTATAGATACCTCCTTTCTTTAATCCTGTCGCTTCCATAACATCCGAGATAGAAGAACCTGCATAACCTTTGGTGTTAAACAGTTCTGCTGCTTGGTGAACTATACGAGCTTTGGTTTCTTGGGCTTTGGACATTGTTCGTAAAGACCGATTGGTCTTGAATTAAAATAGCATCTAGTTTGGTTAATAGTCAAAGATACTATTTTATTGACTTTTAAATCAACCAATACTATATTACTAATAGAGTTGGGTTAGAGCTTTACGAGAGTTGGCATCTCGCAATTCTTCTGACTGCATTTAGCAACAGTTCCTTCAAACGACTTTAGTTGGGGAATTAGGGCATTGTTTATTCAATGAAGATTCCCCTTTTTATTCTTTTTTTATATTAAATACAAATTAACTATTATGAACGCAACAACAACTGTGTCTAGCGTACTGGATAGCTGCACCCTTATATATGTAGAAGTGGGGGAAAATTCTAATAAAGTTTGGCGTGGAAGCTTATTAAATGATGGCACTTTTTTAGCAGAGTGGGGCAGGGTAGGTAATACTCTACAGTCGAAACATCACTGCATGGGTTCGGTTGCTTTGGCGCAGAGTAAGCTTGAACGCACTAAACGTCAGAAGATTAGAAAAGGATACACCCAAGCACAGCTTGTCAATGGGGACATTAAAAAGACTAGTGTTATTCAACCAGATGAGTTAGAAGCGATCGCCTCAAAACAAATTAAACACGGTAGAGATCCGCGATCAAAGGAATTAATTAGATATCTGGTTAAGAGTAATATACATCAAATTACCTCCCAGACAGACATCAGCTACAATGCAGCCACAGGAGGATTTAAGACACCTTTGGGCGCAGTAACTCCAAGTGCGATCGCTCATGCCAGACAATACTTAGTTCAAATTGTTGCTACTCGTCAAGGTAATAAGTATAAATTGCGTCAGCTACTTAGCAAATATCTGCGCTTGATTCCTCAAAATTTGGGATACAAATTAGACGAGTCGCAATTCACTTCGCCTCAAGAAATACAGCGTCAGTATGAAATTCTAAATGCTCTTGATGCTGCGGTAACTCATGATTACAATCAAAATGCAGTATTTGAATGTGCGATCGATAGAGTACCAGGAAGTACCGCAGAAGGGAAGAAAACCTTTCGTTGGATTAACAATTTATATAAATCTACCAGTAACCAAAACCATGTTGCAGCTAAATATAAACTAAGACGGGTATATCAATTGGATATTCCTTCAATGCGAAAAGCATTTGCTATTCAGGAGCAAGAAATTGGTAATGTTAAGCTATATTGGCATGGTACAAAAGCCAGTAATCTTTTAAGCATTCTCAAACAAGGCTTAATCATTCCTTCTGCAAATGCTGCTCAATGTACGGGGAGGATGTTTGGGAACGGTATATATGGCTCAGAGCAATCTACCAAAGCTCTTAATTATGCGACTAATTATTGGAATCCTTCAGGAGATGATGAAGATCGAGTATTTATGTTATTGTGCGATTTTGCAATGGGTAAAGAATATCGTCCTCAATCCTATAGTCGTAATTTCCCCGTTAGAGGCTATGACAGTACTTATATTGCTCCTGGTGCAGCGAGTACGATTAACCAAGAAAGTATTGTTTATAGTATTGAGCAGGTAAATATTAAATACCTGTGCGAGTTTAGTTAGAAATTTAACCAATAAAACAATTTAAAAGCATTTTATGGAGTAAAAAACTATGCAAATATCCCATTGTCCAGTTTGTGGTTTACCTTGGTCAGAATCTATAGATGAAACAGAAGTTCATTGTTCTTTTGGTATCTGCAATTGTTGTGGATGCGAATATGGTTATGATGACACTTCTATTTATCGAAAATATTGGATTAGTGAAGGTGCGCCTTGGTTAAACAAAAAGCAACAGCCGAAAGACTGGAGTTTAGAAAAACAGTTGAAGAATATTATTGTTGATTGGGATAGTCGTCGAGTCAGTAATTGTTATTAACTATGTTGCTTTTATTTCTTCTTGTCAGGGTTGAATACTTTCATTAGAAAAACATAGTTTAATACCATCAAGGGAAAGAAAACTAAGCTATAGAAAAATATTCTAGCTTGGACTAAATTATAATCTTTTAAATTTACATTCCACTGCTCAAATATCCACGGAGTAAAAAGTTTTAGATGAGTAGATGGCTGGAAATAAAAGGTATATGGATTGCTAGAATTATCTAGATAAAAAGTGAGCTTGTTTTGAGCATAGGTAATCAGTATTTGATGGAGATCCGTGTCTTTGAAAAAATTAGGAATATAAAAGCCTGGTTGAGTTGCATTTTTTCCTGTTGTGGGAGTACGTAAACGAAAAACTAAATCTGCTCCTTCTTGCCCTAGCATTAGATTGCGACTGTATATATTTTCTCCCAAAGATATAATTCTTGATGGTCCAACTTGTTTTAATTTATCAGTAGCCAGAATTATATTTAAAGTAAATTCTTGAGCAGCTTTTATTTTTTTATTTAGTTGGGTTGCAGGAGAAGCAGAAATCAGGCTGTTTTTATTATCAAATAGTACTGTTTTATTGTGATGTATTTGATAATTAATAGTTGAATTATCAACAGAATTATCTAATAAAGAATTTGTTTTCTTAGGTGATAATTCTTTCTGCCAATATAAGCTAGGTATTTGTTGATTATTATCTGAATAAGATGATTGATAATCTGAAAAGAGAAAAGAAGTAACTAGATTGGGTGACTGAGAAAAAAAGCTATGGGTATCCTTAAATGCTTCAGGAGTTTCGGACGGAGCGATCGCGCGATCGCAAATATATAGGCTAGTAATATATCCCCGCCAGAAAGTTTGTCCTGTTACTTCACTAGCGATCGCTAGATGAGCATTATTATTCCAGTTATTAAGATTAATACTATTAATTAATAAAATCCATCCACACGAAATTGTGGCACAGTAACTAAATATAATAGTGGCTAGAAACCCTAAATTTATTTGTTGATAATTGCGAGTAATAATTCCATTGATTAATCTAAAAAAGTATTTATGCCAACAATATATACTTGCTCCCAATAGTCCCCCTAAAGCATTACAAATAATATCTGAAAAGCTAGAAGTACGACTCGGTAGTAAAATTTGAATTAGTTCTATGCTGCTTGAAAAGATAGCACTAAATAAAAAACTTAAGATTAATACTTGCCAACGCTGGTACTTTTTATAGCTTAAAATTTTACCCCAAGCAAAACCAAAGCTTAGAAATAGTAAAATATTCCGCACATAGTCTTTAATATTAGTCGAGCCACGAAAGCGATCGATAATTAAACCTATAGATAAGTCATCTATAGTTACAAAATTAAAAGGAGATATTGTTGCCGTAACAATGAGTACAGAGCTTACTATTAATAATAAATAACTCCAGGATCTATGACTATTTTTTATCATTTATGTATTAACAACTAAGATACAGCGCCTTGCATAACAAACAAGTACATCCATGTCTTTTGATTCTCGGTCGAGCCAATAAACCATCTGTGTTTATCTGCGTTTATCTGTGCGACGCGGAGCTAGTCTAAAGCATACTACCATATCCTTTAGGGGACTTATATTGTCCCAGATCAAGACGCAAACCGCTGTATGTTTGTAATTAATATTTTGGCAAAATGTTAACAGTTTTTATTTGCTATTGCAAATTTCCGTAAAAGAATAGCAATAAAAAACAAGAAGGGAACGATCGCTATTATATAAAAAGCTATTTTATACTTTAATAAAGAAAAATTATCTAAATTTACAAGCCATCCTTGGCTATCCCAAGGTATAAACACTAAAAAACTAGTAAAGGGACTAAAGACAAAATAATGTTTGTTTTCTACTTTATCGATATAAAAAGATAATTCACTATCGTAAAAAGTAATTATTATTTGATGGAAATCTTTACTCTTAAAAACATTCGGAATTACAAATTCTGGATTAGTGGCATTTCGTCCCGTAATGGGAGTCCTGAGACGAAAATGTAAGTCTGCTTTCTCCTGACCTATGATAATATTTTGAGCATATACGCCTTGAGATAAAGAGATAATTCTAGCAGGGCCATTTTGCTCCAGATTATTAGAAGCAATCATCAAACTAATAGTAAACTCACCTCTATCTTTTAAACTATTACTTAAAGAGACAGCAGGAGATTTAGTTTTTAACCATTGTTGTGAATTTATCGCTATAGAATTATTAAATTCAATATTACTAATCATTCTGTCAATAGAACTGTAATTCTCTTTAGTTTGCCACAGCAAATTAGGCAACTGTTGACTGCTATCTTGATATGCTTGTCGATATCGATCGAAAACAACCGCCGTAACTAAATCAGATGTTTGATTAAAGAAATACTCAGGTTGTTCAAATAATTTAATTACTTCTGAAGAATTTAAATTGCGATCGCTAATATATAAGCTTTTTATATAACCGTCCCAAGGTCGAACTCCAGTAACTTCATTACCAATTGATAGATAGTAGTCATCATTCCAATTACTTAGATTAACGCTATGCGACAGTACTAGAACTGCAATACTAACTGTGGAGCAATAAGCAAGTATTGATAGTAAGATTGACTTGTAATTGAGCCTTTTGATATTTCCAGTAAAAATAGCAAGAAAGAAATAAGCAATACTATTTTTCAGGCTAAATAAAATGCTTCCTATAGTTCCCCCAAGACTGTTATAAATAATATCAGTTAAGTTAGAAACGCGACTAGGTAATAGTAGCTGTATTAATTCTATGCTAGTCGATAAAATTTCACTAATAAGCAAACCAATTATTACAATAATCCAGGCTTTATTTTTTAAAGGCGTAATAACAATTGATAGGCTAAATCCAAAAGGAATAAATAGTAAGATATTCTGCCAATAATCTTTAAGATTACTACCATATCTGAAACTATCTATAACAAACTGCCAAGAGAAATTTCCTATAATAGCAAAATTAAAAGGCGATAAAGTTGCGATACAGATAAAAGATAAGCTGGCAATGAGCCAAAAATAGCCCCATTTTTTATCAATTGTAATTAAATTTTGGCGTTGCATCTCTGTGGGATGATTTAACAAGGAATGTTATCGAAATGACGATCGCGCTTTTGTTGAAAGTAAGGCAACAATTAAAAAACCACGTAAAGTTTTTTTCCAATTTGACAATTTTGCTGCATAATTAGAGACGGCACTATATGCAGAGTCAAAAATGCAGGATATATCTCATTGAACGCTACATATAGTATATGACCTACATATTTGAATTCTAATTAGTATAAGTACATGAAACCATCTGCTGTTGAACAAGTAGAACAGACTAGAGATTTAGTTTTGGCTGAATTGAAAGAACATCAAACACCTATGAGCCTACAGGAATTAGGATTAAATTTAGGAGTTGAAGCCAAATTGTCTCATCGAACTTTAAAAGAAGCTGCCTGGGGATTGGTTGAAGAAGGCAAAGCCAAATTTAATTCTACCTGGGATTTAGAAATTTTGTAATCTTTTGTCAAATTAGGGCTAAAAGTTTTGTTAAGGCGTACTATCGAGGAGAAAGTACGTCTTTTTTAATTGTTGATTGCTTATGTGGGAAAGACACCAAAGACAGCATACTCCTTTTGGTAATAAGGGCGATAAACCAGGAGACAGTCGAAAGTCTTTTCAAGTCGATCGCGATCGCGTTTTATATTCTTCGGCATTTCGACGGTTAGCCCAAATTACTCAGGTAGTAACTGCTCAAGAAGGTCATGTCTTTCACAATCGTCTTACTCATTCTCTTAAGGTAGCCCAAGTAGCCCGTAGATTAGCAGAAAGACTGGTGGCAGAACAACCTGAAGTAGCAGAGGCAATTGGTGGTGTCGATCCTGATGTCGTGGAGTCGGCTGCTTTGGCTCACGATTTGGGGCATCCTCCCTTTGGTCACACTGCGGAGGAACAACTAGATGATTGCGCGGTTAAGGCTGGGTTATCGGACGGTTTTGAAGGCAATGCTCAGTCGTTTCGTATTCTGACGCGATTGGCAATACATCGCATTGACTATTATGGTCTAAATTTAACTAGGGCTACACTTAATGCTGTCTTGAAATATCCCTGGTTGCGATCGCCTGATTTAAATAGCAAAAGACATCGCAAGTATTCTATTTACAGTTTAGACCTTCAGGCATTAGAATTTGTTAGACCAAAAGGCAAGGAAACTCAATCGGTTGAAGCAAGCATCATGGACTTTGCTGATGATATTACCTACAGCGTCCATGACTTAGAAGATTTTTATTTAGCTGGTTTAATTCCTCTAGAATTGTTAGCTACAGATTGGGATGAATTCGATCGCTTTATCACTGCATGGTTGCAAGAGTCTCCTAATAACCGTGTGGCGAAAATAGTTAAAGCCAATCCTCACCGCTTTCAAAATTTTCTCGACGCTACATACAACCTAAAAGGACAATACCGTCCAGGCTCTTTTGAACAAAAAGCACAGATCAAACGTATTAGCTCCCAGTTAATTCAAACTTACATTCAATCCGTAGAATTGAGTACCGAATATGGCGATCGCGGTTATTTAAAATATAATCGTAATCGGGAAGAAGAATTAAAATTTCTACAGCGTATTGTTTGGTCATATGTCATTTCCGATCCTCGTTTAGCCACCCAAAGATACGGACAAAAAAGAATTATCAAAACCCTATTTGAAATCTATTTAGAAGCTATTCGCGATCGCGATCTTAGCTTTATTCCTGCTCGTTTCGTTAAGGAATTCCTCGAAATTGAAGAAAATTCTGGTAGCAAAACCGAGATGAATCCAGAAAAAATCAGAATGGCAGTAGATATTATTGCAGGATTAAGCGAGACAGAAGCAGTAGTGCAGTATCGTCGTTTAATCGGTATTAGCCAAGGATCTTTTTTAGACAATTGGAATTGAAATAGCCTATAACCTATAACATATAATTCGTTATAGGTTATAGGTTATAGGCTATAGGTTATAAATAAATGACAAAGGATGACCCATATTAGCAGCAAAACCTAAAACATTGCGATCGCGGTGTTCGTAGAGTAATTCTCCTTCTGCACTAAATAAAAAAGTTCCTCCCCGTTGAGTTAGATAACTTGCATCGGGGACATAAGTATTCCAGTTACTCAACACCTCCGTCATATTACGCAGTCTGAGGGTAGCCAGTTCAAATGGACGCTGAAAATTTTCTCCTCCAGCCAGTTTGAAAAAAGAACCTTTAAGATCGGGTAGAGGAGTATCTTTAACTACTTCATCGTTAGGAATCAACTGGGGTGCATTGCGATCGCCTTTATAACCCCGAAAAACCTCCGATAATGTCCCAGGACTGCCTATACCCGCACACATCAGCATTAAATTAAGAAAGGCACTGTTTTGAGCTGATAAAAAGGGAAATTTAACAGTTAAACCCTGATAAAGACCTAATTGTCGATGAATTTCTGCTGTGGGATCGACGTACAAAGAGTCTAGAGGAAAGCCTGTATATTCGCAAAACTTGATGCCAGAATTGCGATCGCCAATACCAATTGCTTTAACTATAATTCCTTTCGCTTCAAGCCTGGCTGATTCTCTTTTAAGCCACCAAGCATACTCCAAATTGTCAAAATCTCCCAACTGTGACCATAGTAAAACTAAAGTCTTCTTTGCTTCATTCTCGAAAATAGTTTCAAACCTTCCGTTACCTACACACTCACGCTGGGTTTGACTCAAAATAGAATATGCGTCCATCTATTGAAAATTTCTAATATTAATCTTTTTCACATACTATCAGCTATCTCAAAAAATACGTTCAAAATAGATTGGGTTTAGCGAAAACTTGCTTACTAAGCTAAAAGCTTTGAGCAGTAAGTAATAATTAAATTTCATTTAACTAACCAAAAAAAAACCGCAAACGTTGGCAAGAACAAACAGTAATTAAAGTCGAGATCGGTGTTTATTTCTAATTTACAACAGCTTTTTGCAAATGTAATCTTAAAAAAGATTGTCGATAAAAAATTATAAATCTAGCAATAGATTAAACGATTTACTCAGAATGAATTTATTTTCAAATATAAAAAAAAGAATTAACCCAAGCTTTAGTTTCTTTTTGGGAGCTGCTATCGCTTTATCAAATGCAACATCTGCTGCTGCATTTAAGATTAATTTTGACTATCGACTACGACGATAACAATTTTTTTGACGACACAACACCAGAAGGAACAGCAAGACGCGCTACTTTAGAGCAAGCAGGGCAATACTATGAAAATTATATCAACGATAATCTATCAGCAATTGTCGAAGATACTAGCTCTACTGTTGGCATAGGATATGAATGGGGAAGTCCTCAGAGGAAAAACACCTGGACAATATCTTTTCCTCATCCAGCTACGGGAATTCAAACTACGATTGACAGTCCCACTTTTGCCAAAGATGAAATTACTATCTATGTTGGAGGGAGAGATCTAAGCTCTCTAGGAACAGGCGGAGCTGGTGGTTTGGGTTATCCAATATATGGCGATGGAAATGGTAATGTTCTAAATCAAGATTTTATTGATTTAATCAAAGGCAGGGGACAAACAGGAGCATTGACAAATCCAGCTACCGATTTTAGTTTATGGGGTGGCTCTATAGCTTTTGATAACAATCTCAACTCAGGCTACAGTTGGCACAATAAAATAAGCACTTCAGAATTAGACTCCAGTGAATATGATTTTTTATCTATTGCTATTCATGAAATAGGTCACACTTTAGGATTTGGCAAAGACTCTTGGGACGCGCAGGTTTCAGGAACAAACTTTACTGGAACGTATTCCATAGACGCTTACAATAAAGCTAATGAAACTTCTGTTACTGCTGTTCCTCTAGACGCTAGTGCGTAGTTTATCCCATTGGTCGGATGGTACTAATGGTTTGACTTTACAAGGAATTGTTCAAGAAGCAGCCTTAGATCCAAGCATCTTTAATGGACAACGTAAAGTTTTGACAAATTTAGATTATGGCGGACTGTCAGATATCGGTTGGGACGTTGATCGAGATGCAATATATGTCAATGTCCCATTTGAGTTTTCTCCAGCTTTGGGTATTTTATTTACTTTCAGCTGGTTTGGCTGGTTGAAAATTAGAAATAAATATAATCGATAAGTCACATATTTATTTTCGGTCAATATTAAGCAAAGCCTTCGTATCACCGTCAAAAAATAGATTTTTAGTGTAGCTGACACCACGATAGGTATAGTAGTGAATTGGTTTAATTTGAATTACCTTATTCTCTTCAGTGCTATCGATCAAGTGTTGCTCAAGTACAATCCTATTTTCAGGTAAGTCAGCTTGTACTTCTTGCTTTTGAGCCTTGTAGTTTATGCCTCGGTAAGTTAGTTTCATAGCCTTTTCTGGGTAATTGATAATTGGATAAATTATTGATTACCCTTCCATATGTATGACTATGAAAAAAGTTGCAGTTATTTCTAAATAAGGCGCGAATATCGATTAATTTACTGCGACAATAGACCAGGGAAGTTCTTTACCTGCAAACATAGGAACTACATCACCATACATTTCAGGCACTTTATAGGATAGGGTTCTAGCGTTATCGATTTTTGCGGTGGAGTAATACCGTATATTTTTTGAGCATTATCAGAAACAAATGCCTGTAAATTATGCCAAAGCATTATGTTGTTCAAACAAATCTGCTAAAGCTTGGAGTGCAATGGGTGCAGTAAATATTCCCGCAGCACAACCACAGGCTTCTTTTTTATCAATTGGGTGGGGTGCAGAATCACTACCAAACATTAATTTGGAATGAGCTTGAATAGCAGCGTTCAATAAGGCTTCTCTATCTTCAGGACGTTTAGCGATTGGTTTGCAAAATAAATGAGGTCTAAGTAATCCCCCAGCCAGATCGTCTAAGGTAATGATGAGATGATGCAATGTCACCGTAGCATAAAGATTTTCATACTTGTCCAGTAAAGCCACTGCATCAGCCGTAGTAATATGTTCCATGATGATTTTCAATCGAGGAAATTTTTGCGCTAGATGTTCAAAAATAGGCAGAAATAATTTTTCTCGATCTAAAACAAAGCCGTGGGTTTCTCCATGTACCAACAAAGGAATTCCCAATTCTTCCATATACTTCATGGTGGTTTCTGCTTGGTTAATTGCTGCCACCCCATCTTCACTATTGGTAGTCACTCCCGCAGGATATAGCTTTATGCCTAAAATATGAGGTTTAAACTGCTCTAATTCTTCATAGCTATATTGTTTAAAGAAAACGGTCATATACGGTTCAAAACCATCATCTCCCACAATAGATTTAATTTCCTCTAGATATCCCGTCAAACGTTCAAAGTTATTCACCGCAGGAACTAAATTAGGCATCACAACTCCTCCCGCGAAAGAATAAGAGCTTAAAGGAATTACCGTCTGCGCCATTGCACCCTCGCGGAAGTGGAGGTGCATATCTAAAGGAGAATTAATAACTACTTGCTTAACTGAATCAACCATGTTTAATCAGGAATATATAAAGTATAGAGTAGACTACCCCTATAAATTTAGATTAAGTTGACCTAGATTATCCAAGCAATAGCTAGAATTTAAGAAAGGTCTTTGATTACAGTAAAAAATGCCAGCCCAAGTAGTTACTATATTATCTGCTGAAGAGATTCGCCGTACTATAAATCGTCTGGCTTCTCAAATTGTTGAAAAATCGGGAGATTTATCCAACATAGTTTTGTTAGGTATCCATACTAGAGGTGTTCCCCTCGCTCATCTATTAGCAAAGCAAATAGAAATCCTAGAAAGTACTCCTGTTGCGGTTGGCGCGATCGATGTTACTTTTTATCGTGATGATCTCGATCAAATTCGCACTCGTATTCCTGCTAAAACTAAAATTCCCCTGGATTTGACAGGTAAGACAGTTGTTCTAATAGATGATGTGATCTACAAAGGTCGTACTATACGCGCTGCACTCAATGCTGTGACTGAATATGGTAGACCCCAGGTAATTAGGTTGGCGGTGTTGGTAGATCGAGGACACCGCGAATTACCCATTCATCCAGATTATACTGGCAAGAAACTACCCACCGCTTCAGAAGAAAACGTGAAGGTATATTTCAACGAAATTGATGGTAAAGATGCCGTAGAGTTAGTTAAAGATTTGGACTAAAGATCTTTGATCGGGTATCTTCATAGGCTATATTTGTGTTACACAACTATTTGTTTAAGTTACTGCCATGACTTATAGCCTGAGAATTGCCGATTTGCCTCCTAGTGAACGCCCTCGTGAGAGATTGATGGCGGTGGGAGCAAAAAATCTTTCTGAGGCTGAATTACTGGCTATCTTAATTAGTACAGGTCAAAGCAGAGGTAATTTATCGGCACTGGGATTAGCCCAACACATACTACAGGAATTAGGCACATATAGACGCGCCCCTTTAGATGTATTGCGAGAAGTTAATCCCCGTGAATTGATGAAAATTCCTGGAATTGGTCCAGCCAAAGCAGCTACGATTATTGCAGCAGTAGAATTGGGCAAGCGTACCTTTAAGTTTAGACCGAATGAAAAAGTTGCAGTAGACAGTCCCACCTCTGCAGCAGCTGTGCTAAGCAATGATTTGATGTGGCAGAGTCAAGAACGTTTTGCCGTATTAATGCTGGATGTTAAAAATCGTTTGCTAGCGACTAAAATTTTAACGATAGGTACAGCGACAGAAACCTTAATCCATCCCCGTGAAATATTTCGTGAAACGGTACGTCAAGGGGCAACCAAATTGATTATTGCCCACAATCACCCATCTGGTAATCTTGAACCTTCTCCTGAAGATATTTATTTGACCGAACAATTACTACAAGGTTCGCGATATTTAGATATTCCGTTATTAGATCATTTAATTTTAGGTAATGGAGATCATCAAAGTTTGAGACAAGGAACAGATCTATGGCAACGCTTTCCCCAAGGAGAGTGATTTTAGATATATCCAGTTAGTTAGAAATCATATTGTTTATTGATCTACAGAATTAGATACATTGAAAATACAAGCAATTACTGACTAAATTCGGCAGCGTCAAATTCTTTTGCATAAAAATGCTTTTGCGGATGTAGAGCATTGTCATGTTGTCTATTAATTTACATTCAATTATTCTATCTAAAATAACCGTAAAATTTGGGTTATTAACTAGCAACGAGCAGTTTACGATGTAGAGATACATACAGATGAAGTCAGCCTGACCAGAATGCCAATCATAAATCATGAAAAAACTGCTTGCTAAATTACGCTCCTCTTCATGGTTGGCAAATAGTTCTTTAGATACTCGCTACGCTTTGATTGAAGCTTGTTTAATTGGTTTATTTTCCGCATTAGCTGCGGTACTACTCAAGCAGGGAATTGGCTGGTTGGGGGGATGGCGCATAAGAACTATCAACATTGCAGGGGCAAAGATTGTACTGCCTTTGGTGGGGTTGATTTTTGGAACTCTAGCTGGTGGCATTATTGAGGTTTTATCTCCTTCGGCTGCGGGAGGTGGTATTCCTCAAGTTAAGGCTGCTTTGGCTAAATATCCAGTTGTTTTAAATTTGAGGACAGCTTTAGTTAAAACTGTTGCCACGATATTTATTATCGGTGCGGGTTTTACTCTCGGTCGTCGAGGTCCTACGGTACATATCGGAGCAGCATTAGGAGCGCAGGTAAGTCGTTGGATTCCCAATTCTCCTACCAATCGTCGCCAGATGATTGCTGCGGGAGCAGCAGCGGGGTTAGCAGCGGGGTTCAACACGCCGATCGCTGGGGTATTATTTGTGGTGGAAGAGTTAATGCGAGATATTTCTGGCTTAACCTTGGAAACGGCGATCGCAGCCTCTTTTACAGGGGCGGTAGTATCGCGTATTTTAGGCGCTACAGATATTAATGTACCCTTGGCAGTGATTGATTCTGCCCGTCGGGGAAGCTTTGCTATTCCTGAAATTCCTTTTTATGTCGCGTTGGGGATCTTGGCAGGAATTTTGGGAGGAGTTTTTAATCAGGCAATTATTAAGGGGATGAAGTTTGGTCGGAGTTTACCTTTACCTATCCCCTTGCGAATCGGTTTTGCTGGCTTAATATCTGGCTCAATTGTGGCTTGGCTACCACCCTTTTTTCAGGATAATGCTGGCTTGCAAGAATTATTAATTGCAGGACAATTTACTTGGCAAACTACGGCATTAGTATTTATAGCTCAGTTCTGCCTGACTATTTTGGCTTATAGTGCAGGTGCGCCAGGGGGTTTATTTGCTCCTGCTTTAGTATTAGGTTCGGCTTTAGGATATTTGGTTGGTATTGCCGAAGTAGCGATGATTCATTCTGAATCCCCCTACACTTTTGCCTTTGCAGGAATGGCAGCATTCTTTACCGCAGTGGTAAGAGTCCCTGTAACTGCCATCGTCATTATCTTTGAGATGACTGCTGATTTTAATTTAGTCTTACCCTTAATGATTACGTCTGCGATCGCCTATTTGGTGGCGGAAAGTGTTTCTCAAGGTTCTTTATACGAGCATTTACTCGAAGCTAGCGGAATTGAAATCACTGACGAACATCCCCAAAATGACTTTATGTCAGAATTGACTGCCAATGATGTGATGGAGCCTAAAGTCGAAACTCTTGAGAGCGATCTTACCTTGCCCAAAGTAATTCAAGCTATGTCAAGATCGCATCATCGCGGTTTTCCTGTGGTAAAAGATGGCAAGCTTGTGGGCATCATTACCCAGTCGGATATTCCTAAAGATAGCAAGCAAACTAGTAATGCTTTGCTTAGGGATATCATGACTTCTCAGCCAATTTCCGTCTGTCCTGATACTTCTTTGGCGGATGTTCTATATTTACTCAATCGCTATCAGCTATCTCGTCTTCCCGTTACTGAAGGTTCTAAGCTTTTGGGTATTATTACTCGCAGCGATATTATTAAAGCCGAAGCCCAACAGCTAAATTGCGATCTGCAACATAAAGCCATCTTCCGACCTTCCTACGTAGTGTATCAAACTCGTTCTGCCTCTACAGGAAGAGGACGCATACTGTTACCTTTAGGAAATCCCGATAATCTTGCATCACTGTTAGAAATAGCTAGCGCGATCGCTCGTTATCATGAGTATGAAATTGAGTTTTTGCGTGTTACCCGCGTTTCTCCTCATATTTATCCAGCTCAAGCTCAGGTAGACACGACGAAAGTTCGTCAGTCAATGGAAAAGTTAGAGAAGTGGGGGCAAAAAATGGCTATTCCCGTCCACACTCAAGTCCGTGTAGCAACAGATGTGGGAGAAGCAATTTTAGAGTCGATCAATAAAGAGCATATTAATCTACTGTTAATGGGCTGGAAGGGTAATTCAGGTATCGAATCGATTTTTAGTAATGTTGTTGATTTTTTAATTAAAGAAGCCCCTTGTGATTTGATGTTGGTCAAGCTAGGTAAGTCAGCATATTCTTTTCCTAAACAGCTAGACTTACGACACAAGTGGTTAATTCCCACCACTGGAGGCGATCGCATTGATAAATTGTTGCCTGTATTAACTGCTTTAAGCCACTTGGATTGTATTCCGCCCAAAATACAGCTATGTCAGGTTCATTTTCCAGAGCAATCTCATCTTTCTCAGCCAGATTTTCAACACGCTGCTAACCTTCTTCAAGAACATCTCAATTGTCCTATTGTACCGTTGCGAATTTCTGCTTATTCGGTATCAGAAACAATTATTAAATTGGTTAAAAATAAGAAATATGGCTTAGTTATTTTGGGTGCAAGCAACGAAGGATTACTACAAAATGTAGTTAAAGGCAATATTCCTGAAGCGATCGCCAAACAGGTCAATACAACCGTAATAATTTTCCGTAACTTTAATTCATAATTTTGCTTGCTAAAAGTGATCGAAACTACAGATATTTCTTCTAATTTGAATGATGATAAGTATAGAGCATTTTAAGCTTTAGAAATAGTTAGATTTTTTTCACATTTGTCATGAGGAAATGACAAGTATTTTAATTTACCAATAGAAATATGTTGCGTATCTTCACATTTTCCTCATATCTCTAAAATCTTATTTATATTAGAGATATATATAATACGCAAAGATAACCAACTTTTTAATATTTTTCATTAAATTACAATAAGTAAAAATCATGAATACTAGCAATCCTTGCCCCTGCTGCTCTCGCACAATGCTACGTCATCTCAGTAATCGTCATAGCTACTGGTACTGTGGTAGCTGTCGAATCGAAATGCCCAATATTGAGCAAAAGAAAGTAGTTAACAGTCAGAGTAAGATACAGCTAATTCCTGAATCCATAAAATCACCAGTTACTGCATCTTAAAATATTAAATTAATCATTAATTTTAATAAAGCAATTTTAAGGTTGTTTTATTAAGAAAACAGTCAATTGGGTCGCAATCGATCGATAAAAACACAGTGTTTAGTTAATGTGTTTTTTGATAGTAAGTTGGGTTGTTTTTGCCAATGGTAAAAGCTCGAAAATCTTGACTAATCCCCTTAAGTTTAAAACCTTCACTTTGTCCCCAATCAATATTGCTAAAACAATTTGCTACCGTCTCTGATATAACAATGGTGTCGGGAATGGCAACGCTTTGTAAACGAGAAGCAATATTAACCACTTTGCCTACGGCAGTATAGTCCTTTCTTTGTCCACCGCCAAACATTCCGACAACAGCTTTTCCCTGGTGAATACCACAGCGCATTTGTAAGGGTAGGACACAACTACTAAAAGAGTTCTTAGCTTGCCATCGCTCATTTAATTTTTCCAAATAATAGTACATGGTTTTAGCCGTAGCGATTGCTCTTTTAGCTTGTTCGGGACAAGACAAAGGTTCTGGTGCGCCGAACATTGCCATGACTCCATCCCCGAGAAACTTATCTACCGTACCACCGCGATCAAACACTGCTTTAGTCATAGCCTCCAAATATTCGTTGAGTATTTCGGCTAAGGTCACAACTTCCAACTGACTGGATAAATTGGTAAACCCAACTAGATCGCAAAACAAAATAGTTACGCGACGAGGTTCGGGAGTAAGATCGAGGGATAGTTCTCCCGTAGCAGCTTTATTGACAATTGGTGCGGGTAAAAATCGCTTGAGGACTGATTCGGTGAGATAATTATTCAGTTCTGTGACTTTTTGATATAATTTTGCCTGTTGCACGGCGATCGCAGCTTGAGCAGCCACCGCTTCGGCTAATTCTATGTCGGCTTTTCTCCAGTTACGAGAAGCTCGATTCTGTCGCAGGGTAATACTACCAATAATTTCTTCTTCGACAATTAAGGGTACGATTAATAAAGCTCTGGCTTTGGAGTGCCAAGGAAGTTCATAGCGGGCTACATTTTTTTGCTTTTCCAAGTCGGCAGAAGATACAGGCTTTCGGGTATATAAAAGAGCTTGGAGAATGGGATTTTCTGAGATGGGAACGCTAGAAGTAGTAGCCTGTTGCCAATTGGGGGAGTCTTGAATAATCTTTTGGGGTTCGTGAGGATTATACAAACCAACACATTTAACAAAGCGATCGCTTTTTGTCCACAGAGAAAGGGTACAGCCATCTACTTTTAAAGCCGAACCCAATTCTTTGGCAATGGCAGCAAACATCACTGGTGGCTCTAAACTAGAACGAATAGTGGCTGTAATCCGATTAACGGTGGTTTCTCTTTGGGCTAGTTCTTTTACCTGTTGGTGAGTTAAAACCTGTTCAATGGCGATCGCAGCTTGAGCAGCCACCGCTTCGGCTAATTCTATGTCGGCTTTTCTCCAGTTACGAGAAGCTTGATTCTGTCGCAGGGTAATACTACCAATAATTTCTTCTTCGACAATTAAGGGCACGATTAATAAAGCTCTGGCTTTGGAGTGCCAAGGAAGTTCATAGCGGGCTACATTTTTTTGCTTTTCCAAGTCGGCAGAAGATACAGGCTTTCGGGTATATAAAAGAGCTTGGAGAATGGGATTTTCTGAGATGGGAACGTTAGAAGTAGTAGCCTGTTGCCAATTGGGAGAGTCTTGAATAATCTTTTGGGGTTCGTGAGGATTATACAAACCAACACATTTAACAAAGCGATCGCTTTTTGTCCACAGAGAAAGGGTACAGCCATCTACTTTTAAAGCCGAACCCAATTCTTTGGCAATGGCAGCAAACATCACTGGTGGCTCTAAACTAGAACGAATAGTGGCTGTAATCCGATTAACGGTGGTTTCTCTTTGGGCTAGTTCTTTTACCTGTTGGTGAGTTAAAACCTGTTCAATGGCGATCGCAGCTTGAGCAGCCACCGCTTCGGCTAATTCTATGTCGGCTTTTCTCCAGTTACGAGAAGCTTGATTCTGTCGCAGGGTAATACTACCAATAATTTCTTCTTCGACAATTAAGGGCACGATTAATAAAGCTCTGGCTTTGGAGTGCCAAGGAAGTTCATAGCGGGCTACATTTTTTTGCTTTTCCAAGTCGGCAGAAGATACAGGCTTTCGGGTATATAAAAGAGCTTGGAGAATGGGATTTTCTGAGATGGGAACGCTAGAAGTAGTAGCCTGTTGCCAATTGGGGGAGTCTTGAATAATCTTTTGGGGTTCGTGAGGATTATACAAACCAACACATTTAACAAAGCGATCGTTTTTTGTCCACAGAGAAAGGGTACAGCCATCTACTTTTAAAGCCGAACCCAATTCTTTGGCAATGGCAGCAAACATCACTGGTGGCTCTAAACTAGAACGAATAGTGGCTGTAATCCGATTAACGGTAGTTTCTCTTTGGGCTAGTTCTTTTAATTTTTCTCCTGCTAACATTTGAGCAATCAGCAACTTCCCTTGACTTGTCATAACTTTGACAGCATCAATCTCTTGCTGTTGCCAGTCATCAAGCTTTTGCAGACGATGTAGGCATAAAGAAGCACTCAAATTAGCTTGAGAAAATAGAGAAGTATATATGCTAGAGCAAATTTTGGCTTCTAAACAAGCTATATGGCTAATAGATTTAAAAGAAGATAAACTTTTATCATAATTGCGAACAATTAAATTATCATTAGGTTGTAATCCTGCACAATCTAATACAGTTAACTTAAGTAGCTCTTTATTAATCAAAGGAGTATCTAAGTTTTTTATTCCAAAATAGTATTTTTTTGTCTTGGAATCTAGCTGATTAATATACAAAATAACTATGTCTATATTGGGTAGTTGAACAACCGTGTTGACGACAGTTTGACCTACTAATTCACAAGATAAATCATTTAATAGTTGACCAGATTCATATTTCAGCATGAATTTTATCTTATGTTTATGATTGAATAATACACCAGAACAATTTGCATCGCATAAATAACAAAAAAAGCAAAAATATCTTTTGACAAATGCTCATTTTTTTAGAAAATATACAGTAGCAAGTAATGTTGAATAACTAAATGTATAGTGATAAAAAATAAAAAGTGATTTTGTCTTATATCAATTTAGTCTTATTGCCCAATACTTGTAGGCATAATGATATTGTTCCCAAACAAGCTACCAAAAACAAACTATCTCAATTAACTTTGGGATTTATCGATCGCCCGCAATCTCCAAAAAAATTTAAAAACTAAATTACTTCTTTTTGAATGGTTTTAAAATCTAATGTCAGCAACAATTTGTGCTTAACTGTTTCCCCAGCTTCTATAGAAGATACTCGAACCATTAGCTCAATCCTCGCCCAAAGTTTCTATGACTTTCCTGACTTTATTGGCTGGGTTCATCCTTTTTTGCAATTTACCATTAATGAAGATTTACGTTATCGTTTGCGTTCTCGTTCACCAGTCTATGCTTGTCTGGTGGCAAAGATAGCTAATTCAGAACGGAGAGACTCTAGAGAATGCCAACGCCGTGAAAACTCTCTTTCTTCAGAAAATATCATTGTTGGAACAGCAGAAATCGCTTTGCGTTCAGCTTCGTTTTGGTCAAATGAACTTCAATATCCCTATATTTCTAATTTGGCTGTCAAGCAGAGTTATCGTCGTTTGGGTATCGCAAGCCAGCTTTTGACTAAATGTGAAGAAATCGCTTTGGATTGGGGATATGAAGAAACTCGCCTTCATGTTTTAGATAAAAATGATTCTGCTAAACAACTTTATTGTCACAATGGTTATCATATTTCACAAATAGAGACAAATTGGGGCAATTTGTGGTTTGATTATTCTTCTCGCTTACTATTAAGAAAATCAATTAACACCAATTGAAGTCTATTCATAGTAAGCAATCAAACAATTTATCAATCTTAGTGTTCGTTTTGTAATTATGATGCTAAGTTTAAGATGATCTGCTAGGTTTTTAAGCTTGGGCGATGGTACGCAAAGGGTGAAAGAGCAAAACAAAGACAACCAACCTGAAATTAACCAACTTCTATCAAGATTAAAAACGCAAGAATTATTGATAGTTAATCCGCGTCGTAAAAATGGTTTGATACTGTACAAAAAGTATCATGCAGAATTTATTGGACCAGGAGCAATTGTAGGTGGCAAATTTGACATAGATGCAGTAAATATTATTTTTGTCGGTAATCTTTCTTTTGTCTCTCCTCAAAACTCAACTGAACGCAGACAAGCTTATAAGATGCGGAGACAATGGGTGAGGCTAACTAAGCAAATTATTGACAACCCTAAATCTACAGAAAGGGCGCAGGTTATCCTAAATCAATTTGAACATTGGTTTGATACGGAAACCGTGGCAAAATTACCTGATGAGGCTTTTGCTTTGCTAGTGGGAGTTCTGCCTCAAACAATCCGCAAAGTCCGCAACACAGAGCTTTTATAATAAGAACACCTGCAATTATATTATTCTGATAAAACCACTATGTCTGAAGCAATTACACCAGCTATTAGCGATCGCATTTGTCAACACATGAATAAAGATCATGGTGATGCGATCGCATTATACGCGAAAGCTTTTGGTAATAAACCCGAAACCGAAACTGCTACTATGGATTCTATCGATCCTCAAGGAATGAATATTTCAGCGCAAATTTCAGGGCAGACTATACCTATTAGAGTAGAGTTCGATCATACTTTAGAAGATGCAGCGGATGCCCACCATACTTTGGTAGCGATGATAAAAGTAGCAAAAACGCTGTAGTAAAAGAATAAGGAATGGCAGATGAGGAAGAAAAAATTAGCCTCGATCGACTTATGATTTTTGTTTTGAGTTACTACAAATAAAGTTTTTATCCCCTAAATCAATCTATGGGGATAATGAACCCTGTCAAAAATAGTTTTTAGCTTGCTTCAGTCTTTGATTGCTACCCCTTCTTTTCTGGAAATTTTCTATCAGATAATACCAGTTGCTATTGAATAACCTAAGCAAAATCATGATCGAAATCAGACATACACTATAAAACATGAAGATATATGGAAATCGCCAGCTAAAAACTGTACCAGGACAAAGAACCCGTCCTACTTCTGCTAGGGTAAGAGAGGCACTATTCAATATTTGGCGCGATCGCATCACAGGCTGTCGTTGGCTAGACTTGTGTGCGGGAAATGGCTCAATGGGTGCAGAAGCTTTATGTCGTGGAGCGAGTAGAGTAGTAGGTATAGAACAATATTCCAAAGCCTGTACAGTGATTGAACAAAACTGGCAGCAGGTAGGTCGATCGGGACAATCATTTCAAGTGATTAAAGGAGACGTCCTAATTAAAATTAAAGGACTAGAAGGACAGCAGTTTGACTGGATTTATTTCGATCCGCCTTACGATAGTTATGTGTATCTGCCTGTTCTTAAAGCGATCGCCTCCCTCAAATTAGTCACTCCAGAAGGAGCGATCGCCGTGGAACATAATCCTAAACTATGGCAGGCTAAACAAGTGCCAGGATTAGAAATATACCGCACCAAAACCTATGGAAATACAACCCTCAGCTTTTACGCAATGGATGTTTGACAATTATGCCGTCGCGGTTGCTTCTTTTTTCGCCGATCCTTGTGTACCCAACTGGATCAACTCAATTTTGTAGCCATCTGGATCTTCGACAAAGGCGATTACAGTGCTACCGTGTTTCATAGCACCAGGTTCTCGACTAACTTTACCACCCTGAGCTTTAATGCGATCGCAAGTGCTATAAATGTCATCGACTCCTAAAGCAATGTGTCCGTAACCTTTACCCAAATCGTATTCTTCTACCCCCCAGTTATAAGTAAGCTCAATTACGGTATTGTCCTTTTCCTCCCCGTAACCCACAAATGCCAAGGTAAACTCTCCACCTGGGTAGTCTTTACGACGTAATAGATTCATACCTAAAACATCGCAGTAAAAAGCGATCGATTTATCTAGATCGCCGACTCGCAACATTGTGTGTAACATTCGCATATTGTTAATTCTCCTTTTTAGACGGTTTTATGAATTTACTCTTTCATTTTATAAGCAATAAAACAAGCTAGATTAGTCGATTACTATAATCGATCTAAAATTACGCCTTGATAATCACTTGTAATAATTTAGCCAATAGTAAACTGCAGTCAAAGTTTTCCTAATGCAGTGGGGTCTATACCTATTCTTCGGCGAACAGATAATACTTTGAAAATGTTAACTGCAACAGTACTAATTGAAGTTGCAGCAGCAGCACCACTAATTCCCCACAAAGGAATCCAAAACCAGTTCAAGACAATATTTAACAAGACGTTAATGATACTGGCAATGAGATTAGACTTTTCGTTTCCTGTCATAGTCAACAAAATACCAACAGAGCCTGATGCAATGCTAAATAGCTGTCCTAGACATAATATAGTAAGAGCAGGTCTGGCTCGAACAAATTCACTCCCAAACAGAGATAGATACCAATTACCACCAAAGATAAAAAAAGCCGCCATCGGTAACGATACTAGCAGCATAATCCGCGAACTTTGGGTAACTACCCTTTGCATTTCCTGCTTGTTGTTTTCGACATATAAACCAGCTATGTTAGGACTTAAAACGTTGTTCACCGCAGTCAAAACAAATGCGAGTAGCTGTACCCCACGAACTACTGGACTATAAAGACCTGATGCTTCTGCGCCGATAATAGAACCCAACATTAGGGTGTCGCTACGAGAGGTGATGACATACATTCCTCCTAAGAGCATAAATGGTAATAGTTTACTAAGCCAAGCTTTAGTCTGATATTCATGATGGGCTTGCTTGACTTGTTGGGGTAGATTTTTTTGTAATAGATAGATTCCAACTCCCAAAGTGATGACGGTGGCGATCAACCTCGAACCCAAAACCACGCTGGCAGTCATGCGATCGCCTAATAAATACCAAACCCCTGATAAACCGATCACCAAGATAGGTACAATAATCATCTCTGGGAAGAGTCCCATAAAGACTAACTTCAAGCCTTTCATCGCTGCTAAACGAACATTTCTCAACGCAGAGATGGGCAAAAGAGACATTGCCAAGGAGAAGGCGAGGAGCATCTCTGGTTGGTCTGAAAAGTCTAGATTCCAGATCAAGGCGATCGCTGTACCAGAAATTATGACTGAACTTGTTAACACTACCAGATTAGACCAACGTAGAAGTCCGCGTAATAGTCCCCACTCAGATGTGGTTTTGTAGACTGCAACTTCTCGCACGATCAGAGTATCTAACCCTAAAAGTGCAGGAATAATTAAAAGGTCGTGCCATGCTAGAGCATAGGTATAGACTCCAAAGCTCGCCACTCCCAGAAAACGAGCCAGCAAGACGTTGAGGACAAAACCTAAACCCGACGCTCCTACCTTTAAACCCATTACTCCAGCAAAGCTTTTAAAAAGGCTGTTTTTTAGCTTTTTAGGTAGGAATGAAAGCAAATTTGCCATTAATTAAAATATATATTTAAGATTTTTAAAATATGTTTTGAGATCGATCCAGGCTCCTTGATAGTGAATTAGCATAATTACCAACAAGAGCTTGATTTTTTGTAGCCTATTGAGGGGATAGTTAAGAGCATCAAATTTTTGAGCAGCAGTCCTGGTAGGAGGTTTTAAACGCCAAAGAATAGTAACTAACTTATTTCTATAAAAAGATAGCTTGTCATCAGTGGATAATCGATCTACTTCATATCCTCCCGTTCTGGTTCTAGCTATTTTCTGAGAAATTTCCTTTAGAGAATATCTAGCGGGATGAGCAATGCAAGTATCTGCACCATAAATCAAATTATATCCTTGTCGTGCAACTCTTTTGCCCCATTCTTTATCTCCCCCAGACTTAAGATTGGGATTAAAATTACCCACTGTATTCATGACCTGTTTCCAGGTGAACATATTGGCAGTTGCACCATATTGATGGTCTTCTATATATCTTTTTTGGTCGAGAAAAGTCGCACTGTCATAAAGTTCTACAGCAGTAGGTTGGGTAGGATTTTGATAAAAAAAGCTAATTTTTCCAGCGACTAAACCGCAGTTGTCACCCGACGTTAGCTGTTTGACACCATTAGCCAACCAGTTGGCTTCGGGGATGCAATCCGAGTCGGTAAAAGCGAGAATTTCTCCTTGAGCAATGCCGATCCCTTGGTTGCGAGCAATGTAAGACCCTGGTTTTTTTTCATAGGTAAGTTTTGCTTGACGATACTGGCTGACAACAGTAGCTAAATCTTCTTTTGAACCATTATCAACAACTATTACCTCATATAGTCGAGCAGGATAGATTTGATCGTCCAAAGCCGAGAGGGTTTGACGCAATCCTGCAATATTATTTAGTACGGGAATAATTACAGAAACAAATTTATCCATAAAAGCGATCGCAATATTATCAAATATCCTCTATTTAAAGTTTAAAAGCATCCTTTTTATCCCAAGCAAATAACATCAAGCCAGTTGTCGAAAGAAAAGTTAGTGCTAATGCACCAATTAGTGGTTTTCGTAAATCATCTGGATTTCTTTTGTCAGGTAAGCTAGGGGAAGATAGCATCTGAATATCGGGAAAAGCAGAAGAGGAATCGGCTGCAACGCCTAATTTGGCAGCTTTAGAGGTTAAAAGTGCTTCAGCAAATTGAATTTCTCTTTGCAGATTTTGAAAAGGAATTTTTTCCTGATTTAGTTTTTTAATGCGAGCATCAAGCTCTTGAATTTGTCGTTCCAAGGCTTGGTTTTTCTTAGCCAAAATTTCTTGACTGCTAGATGCAGATATGAGGTTTTTTAGCATCGTATCGACATCTTTTTCTCCAGTATTATTTTTCAAACTGAGTTTTTTCAGCATTTGTAAATCGACTGGTCTGTCAATTACCCACTGACCCCGATCTAATAGAGCAGTTTCTACCTCCTGTTTTTTAAGTTTCTCATCTAATATTTGAGGTGCATTACCAGTAAAGCGAGATTCTAGTTCCGTGAGATTTCCCGTGATCTGATTGTATTGCTGTAAGTACTGTTGGAAAATTGAGTCACTTTGCAAAGCTAATAGATTTTGTGCTTGCTGAACGGAAAGACCTAAGCTGCCAGAAAGAGAAGCAATTTGCTGCTCGAACCCATCTAGATCTCGATCGATACTCTTTTTTTGATCTCGCAAACTTTCGATGCGACCAACCAATACTTGTATTTGTTCAGGAGAAATTAAATCAGAACTAACGGTATATTGATTTAGTTTACTTTGTAGATCTGCCAATCTAGTGCGGTCTACTTCAACTGTTTCCCCAGCAGATTCTGTTCGTTGCTTTGATTTATCGACTTTAAAAGATTTAATCGTTTGCACAATTGAACTATGTATAGCCTGAGCTTTTGCTTGGGCTTGTTCGGGACTATTTCCCAAAATCTCAAAAGAAATAATTGCCGAACCATCTACCAATTGAATTTCTGGTTCGCCAAATTCACCAGAAGACATATCCATCATGTCTGCTGCTTTCAAAATGACTGATTTACTGCTGCCTAGATATAGAATGTTGTTTCGCGGATCTATATCTTCTACAGCACTATCATTTTTAGTCAAAGCTTCACCAACATTGGGAATCTTGAAATCAACTTTTTCTTCTCCAGGCAAAACCAAAGACCATTCACTAACATAAGTAGGGGGTTTAAGTTTAATATTCAACAGTGCCATAGTCCAAGCAGCTATGTTTAATGAAGCCCAGGCCAAAACCCACAATTTCCAGCGAAACCTCGACTTGGCTAAAGATTCTTGACTTGGTTTCTTGTTCAAATTAGTCAACGCTGCTTTATTATTTGAGTCAAATTCGATAGACTCTAACTCAAAATCGCTGTAAGAATTTCTGCCAACAACATTGCCATTGCTCAAATTAGCTGAATTGTCATCGGCTACTTTAACAGCAGCCGTAGCCATTTCTCGTTCTAATCCTGGAGCAAGAAGTTGAGAATAGCCTTGGTAAATAAATTTAATCGAGTTATGAAGTTCTTGTGTAGAAAGACTTTTTAATAAATAACCTTTTGCTCCTGCTGCTAAAGATTTAGCTACATATTCTTGACTGTCAAAACTACTAAGCATCAAGACTTTAGTTTTAGAAAATTTGCTGCTGATAATTTTGGTAGCAGCAATACCGTCCATGTTAGGCATCTCAATGTCTATTAGCACTATATCAGGCTCTAATACTTCTATTTGTTCTAAAGCGGAGTTTCCTTCAGTGGCAGTGCCCACGACCTTCATGTCTGGAGCTTGTTGTATCATGTAGCGTAATTTTTCTCTAATTACTTTTTGATCGTCTACAATCAGAATCTTAATCATTTTAAAACCTAATATCTTAGTGGAATTTATTTGATGGTATTGATGCTTATTAATAAGTTGTTTTTTCGCCAAGTCCAAAACAAAGATTTATTAATGAAAATGTTCCTTACGACTATTTAAAGCAGTTTTTATAGTTGTTTCTGCGCTCAAGATTAGCTGCATCTATTCAACTCAAGCAATAGTATCAAAAAAGTAAATATAATTAATTAAAATAGCAGTTGAGAAAAGCACAAATATTAAATATTCTCATGATTTCTCCTCGCTCTTGAGGACTAATTTTTCCTGATTTAAGCTTGTCGAGCGCTTTTTCTATGTTTATATAATTGTTTAAAATATTACCAGAATCTTCGATTGTATTAATAAAAACAGATAAATGTTTTTCCAGTAATAGGCTAAAAACTAATGCTGAATTGCGCGGTTTGTCTTTGGGAAACAAATACCAGACATATTTATTTTCAATTAGGCGATCAATAGATTTTTTAATAGGATTAGAGTAAATTGGCAATTTACCTTTATCAGCTTCTTGAAAGCTAGCTAGATCGGGGAACTGTTTTAAAAGTAGTTTTCTAAATATCCTCCTGTCTAAAATTAATTCTAGCGGTAATTGTAAGACAAAATCTAGATTATCTTTGGTATAAAAAGGCAGCATAGTTGGTAAAAATATGCCGAGAATTTTTGAAATTGCATTTCCTAAATAACGTCTTTGACGATAATAAAAATCCAGACACATTAACCGTTGATAAACATATGGCTGGTCAATTTTTATAAAAGCATTAGTTAAGTCTTGAGCAACACCTTTGGTAAGGTAATATTTAAATTCAGGCGTGGCAAACTCCAGCAAAATGTCTGATGTGGCATTCATTCCCCAGGTATTTAATTGAGTTATCACTGCATCACTAATTTCCTGTTCAAAATAGTTGGAAGATATTCCCCACTTAGGCAAGCGTCCTCCCCCTAGTGGACCACCTAGAAAACCGTGAATCACTGGTAAGTTTTGGGTTTGCAGCAGCTCAATCCAGCCTTTCCAATAAAAAGGGACGTTATTGACGCTAAAAGATTCTGTCCGCCAACCAGGAAATTTTAAATCTGATTCGGCGATCGCGCTTTTCCCTGAAAAAGTATAGGTAAGATACTCGGTATTAGTCGCCTGTGCTAGTGATACTCCCAGCTTGAAGTCATCGCTTTCGGGTTCACCCCAGGTAGCAGCAGTGATGTTTTTTCGCGATCGCTTTAAGTAACCTAACAAAAGTCTAGAGTCTAATCCACCAGATAAAGCAATTAGAGAATGGGGACTATCTCCTAGCCAAGTTTCTAAAGACTTTTCCATTAAGCCATTTAGGCACTCGATTGATTCAGCTTCGGTACTACCAGAATTTACTGCACCAGAAGCAGATCGAGGAATAAATTCTATTTTCGACTGACGAAATACCGTGGCGCAATTAATAGGTAGAGTTTTGACTCCTTCAATCAAAGTATCATCACTCAAAGGATGAGAAAGAGCAAGAGTACTAGCTAAAACTTGGGGATTTAGTTTCTGGGGAATAAATGGTAGTAAACGAAATGCCTTGAGATTACTAGAAATGACGATAATTTCATCTTGTTGCCAATAGTATAAAGACTTGGTACTCAGATAGTCAGAAATAACTAGTAAAGATTTAGTGCGATCGCACCACACCAATAGATTATAAACACCATCAAAAAGGTAACTGCTCAACTGACTAAATTCGGCATTTTCCCAACTAGAATCTATTTTGAGTCCCCGACAAATATTGCCGTGTAGAATAATATCTCGTGACTCATAATGCCAGCTAGAGTGTTTGCCATCCGTCTTGCTCACTGTACCCAAGCAAATTTCGGGTTTATCGATCGCAATGTTGGCATCATAACCATCAACAAAAACACTATCTCGACTCAAATTTTCAATCGAGGCTGGCAATGTTCGACTTTTACTCCAGTCAATAATGGCAAAAACATCACTTATCATTTTTTGTATAGTTACCTCTAATTCATTTAAGTCTTTAGATAAAAAACCTAATGCTTGTATTTAATTACTGCTTAATCAAGGTCAAGAAAGAATTCAACTTCTGATTTTTGCTCGACACGACATTTTTGAGTTGATTGCCAATCAGCCTTATGGGCAAGTGGGTCATAGCAAAAGCGATACGTTTGATGTGCTGTAGCCAAATCGGATCGTAAAGCAAACTATTTAAACTCAAGCCGACATAAGGTTTCCACCTAGCTTCGTAAGACATTGGTAGTTGAAAATTTGGTTTGTCGCCTACAAAATCTTCAGGGATACCAGCTAACTCGTAACACTGTTCAAAAGACTGTGGTTTGTTTTGATATTGATAGAGAAATTCAAAATCAATCACTTTCAAGCCAGAAGTGCGATCGACAATAATATTTGCTGGTTGAAAATCAATTAGGGCATAATCTCGATCGTAGAAAAATTTTAAGGTTTCTATAGCTTGTTTGGCGATCGCCAAGGGAATCAGCTTACTTTGTCTATTGCTAAATTTTAAAATATCGTTGTAGTAGGGATAAACTAGATAATTGTCACCACAATCTAGTAATTCAGGAATTGCCAAAGACTTTTGAGAAAAAAACTGTCCGACGAATGCTTCTCGCTCAAAGAACTTTTCGCAACCTGGTCTGAATGTCTTTTTAACTGCTAGCTGGTTGTTATATTCAATGACTTCTACTTTTGCTCTTCTACCGAATCTAGTTAAAATTTGCTGCACAACGTAATTTGTGGCAAAGTTATTCCGTAGACGGTCTATTTTTTGTTCAAATTCTTGTAGTTTGTCAGGAAATGTTATTTCCAAATAATTCCAGGCTTCTCTTTCATTGTCGCTAGAATGAACGGTGTTGCATTGCTTTTCAATCGGCAAATGGCGATTGACTGCATCTCTAATTTTATTTTTTACTCCGATGCGACCATTAGACAAGTGAGGCTGTTTGGTCAATGCTTCTTTTGTAGGTGCAATGGGCATTAAATCTACTGCCACCAGCACCATTGCAGGATCTCCTCCCGATTCAGACCAAGGTCCTTTCCCCCAGTTTCCCCCACGAATTTGAGACTTGACCCTTCTGGCTTTTTTCCGATCCAAGATTTTCTTTTCAATGAGGTTAAAACCTTCTCTTTCAAGAAGCTCTATAATCTCAGATTCTAAGTTCAAATCCAAGGCTTTTTGACGGATAAAAAATACCGCCAGTCCGCTAATATCTGTGCTTGGTTCTCTGTTGCTATTTTGAGTTTCTGCCTCTAGCCATATTTGACTGCTATCTAAACGAGCTAAAGTATCTTGTGAGGGTCGCCAATTGATACTAGCTAGAAAACGATCTAAGCCTTCTAAGGTGATCTCAACTTCTATACCCAAAGAATTGGCTAAATTTTGCAAAATATCGCGATATTCATGTTCTGGATCTGATTTAATTCCTTGTTCCTCCGTTAATGACCGAGGAATACCAGATTTATGACCTTTATGATAAATTGCGTGGTAGGCAAGACTATAAAAATAAATCTCTGGATTGGGGACAGCAAAAGTTGATTTAAAAGCGATCGCCTTGCTTAAAATTTGCTCGGCTAATAAAGGCGGGTAGTAAGCCATATTTTTATATGCTGTACCAGGCAAACCAGAAACAGTATATATATCGCAGGGAATAATCCCAGGCTGTTGTTGCAGTAAAGATTCAATGGTGTCAATGTCTTCATCTGCCACCAGCATATCAATATCTTCTCCTGGCATAATTGCGGGTAAGTCTTCAAACCAGCGCAGAATTGCATAGCTTACCTGCTTCTGGTTCAGACTGGAAAAAAAACCAGTAACACCAAGCATAGGAGAAACAAAACGTCTGGCGTTGGGAGTAACTCTTTTGAGGATTTTAATCAGCAATACTGGCTGTTCAATTCCCGAATTGTCTTTTATATTTAATACTCCCAATATTTTTATTCGGCGGAAAACTTTATTCTTAAGCAATCCAGGAAGACCAACAAACAAAGCCTGGAAGTCGGTCGGCCCATAGCCAATATATTGAGTATGTTTATATTCATCAAAAAACCACATACGTTCCAAATCTTCCCTTTGAGAAAGAATCAAAACATCTGCATTGTTTCTTTTTATACTGAAATAGTCGTCTGCTTCTAAAACATTTCCCTTACATTGTGTTTCCAGCTTTTGCCCTTTTGCTAGCAATCCAAGATAATTGTCTCCTTTGAGATTGCTACAAAAACTAGAAAACCTAATCTTAGCTGCACCAACTTCAATAATTCTCTGAAATTGAGGAAGAGGTTTGTCTAGTGTGGCACTAAATTTACCTCCCAATAGCAAAGACAATACCCTTAAAATCCAGGTTAGCTGATAAGAATAGATTAGATTAAACCATTGTGTTTTATTCATTCGCTTTTTAAACTTGACCCTGATATTAACCGAACGCCAATTAACCCAAACAACTCTATTGTTTATGGTTAACCGCTATTTTTTTTCCTAACTACTACCTGTTAGTCACTATAAGGAGAAAAACCACGCAGAAACCTGAATGCGGCAATAGAGGACGAACCAATATTTTATATACTAAACTGCTCTAATTGCCCTGCTACGTTCATTTATATCTAACATTAGATAGCGATCCTAAGCAGCCGATTGTCTTTCAACAGATTGATTGTTTTTGACTAATGGCTGTTTTTTTGAATCGATTAGATTCAGGAACAATTCCTCATGAACTTTTAGATCTTTATCATCGGCAAATTCTGCATAGTATCGCTCTAAACTACTGTTGCTCATCGACTGTAGTTTTAACTGATTGTCTAATAACTGAGTTAATTTTTGGTCGCAGTCTGCTACTCCTTTAAAGTAAACAGCACCTTCTCCTGCTACCCAAGAATTAAATGGATTATTATGAGCTAGTACTGGACTTCCAGCAGACATCGCTTCGATTAAAGATGGATTCGTTCCTCCTACTTGATGTCCATGAAAATATAGGGAGGTATAATATCTAAGAGCTTTGACTACTTCCTGGTCATAAATGCCCCCAACAAACATCACTTCATCACTGGCCGATTCTAAAACCTGCTTGTGATAATCGTTTTCTTGGGGCAAATATTTGCCTAAAACTACCAAAGAAATATTTCTCTTTTTCTGGGAAAACGCTGATACTATCTCTAAAATTGAATTTTCTGGTTCGGGTCTGGCAATTACTAAACCATACTTTTTCGGTTCAAGATTGTAGTTTGCTAACAAAGTTTTATCTGCTTCAGCTACTGCCTTGGTGCTATAGGGAATAACGGCGATAGGTTTGGCAGTTTTTACTTCGGTACGGAGGTAATGCTTAATTTGGGGATGATCCGCGATTAAATAGTTACTAAACAACACAGCACAACGCTCATTGAGATATAACCAGGATTTTTCTAGAGCATTCCACTTTTTCCTCCACCACTCCATACCGTCCATATTTGTCATGTTGACCCGTTTTCTTAAGCGGTATAGTAGAGAAAATACGGCAGTGTTATAACCCAAAGTAAGAATTAAGCCTTCTTGCTGCATTGCATGAAACGCAGCCTTGAAATCAAAAAGAATAGACCAAAAAGAATTATCTTTAGGTACAGGAATATGAACTAAGTGAATCCCCTGCCAAACGCTGTAAGAAAGCTTTTCCTCATCACTTTGACAATAAACCGTAACTCTCCATCCTCTCTTAGACAAATAAACGGCAAGACGCTCGGCAAAAGTCTCAAATCCGCCGTGGCTTCCAGGAATTCCACGGGTGCCAAGTATCAAAAGCTTGTGTTTTTTCATTCGGGTATCTTGTGTGGGAAACTTTATTTAATTAAATATTTATTAAATGGTTATTAAGCAATCTTTATTGTCAATGTAAGTTATTATGCCTAGAAAAAGCAATTTAAGTCAAGAACATTTTAGGTAATTATACCGAATGAACTTCAGCATAATTATTAAACTTGGCTAAAAGGTATAATTTTTGACTGGTAAAAGCTGTTAAAGAGAAATTTAGAACAAAAATAGAAGAGACAAAGATGGACATCAAACCAGTTTCCAATTTAGTTGAACTTTTTAGCTGACGGAATTATATTTCATTTGGTTGTCGAATTTTTAGCCGACTAAACTATAAACTATATTTTCTATTAGTTAAATATCGTTTATTAATACCAGTAAAAGCAAGCTGCGATATCCAATATTACTCAAAAAAGCTTTTTTCAACCTCAAAATGACTGCATTGTAAAGCCAAGCTGTTATGAAAATATCAGTGCTTAAAACCATGTAATTTGCAAATTATAGCTAATATTTTGTATGCTACACCCAAACGAAATAGTTGAATTAGTGTAGCAAACAATACAGAAAAGTTTATTTTTTCTCGCAAAAATATCACGTGCATAGATTTGATTGCCAAGATTTCTGTATATATGCAAATAAACAATATATTCGAAAATTTTGCTTATTTTGCTAATAAATTGATCGATAAAATATATCGCTATAGCATAGTTTGTTTAAGATAAATATAATTATTTGCGACTAGCTGCTTTGAATTTTATTTCTTATTTCAAGTTAAGATCGCTATTAAAAAATACAAGACACGGCTTATTTAAAATGGCTAAAAAAATGGATTATGTATCAGTTTTGATATTTATATTTTATTTTTTAAATTAACTTAAACCACTAAAAATCAAAAATATTATGAATAAAATACAAAAATAATCACAGCTTTATTATAAAATAACGTTATCAAAGGTTTAATTCGAGGTTATCAGGAGTTTAACGTAAAGTAAAGCATTGAGTCAAACCAAAATAATCCAACTTTTAGTATTTTTGTACCCAAAGAAATTTCGATGAAAGATCGACCTTTAGTAAGCATCATCATTAATAACTTTAATTACGCTAGCTTTCTTTCTGAAGCGGTCGAAAGTGCGTTGAAACAAGATTATGAAAGTATTGAAGTAGTATTAGTAGATGATGGTTCGACAGATGAATCAAGACAAATTATTGCTCAATACGGCGATCGCCTGATTCCTGTTTTGAAAGAAAATGGTGGACAGGCTTCTACTTTTAATGCTGGTTTTGCAGTAAGTAAAGGGGATATCATCTGTCTATTGGATTCGGATGACGTTTTTGTTCCTGAAAAAATAACAGAAATCGTGCAGCTATTTGAAGATCGTCCCGATATTGACTGGTGTTTTCATGCGGTAACTTTAGTCGATAAACGTACTGGTAAGTTCCTGGGAGTCAGTGAAGAAAGGGGAACTCGCGAATGCGACTTTAGACAAGGGATGAAGCAGGGACGATTATCATTTCTTGCCCCTCCTACCTCTGGTTTATGCTTTAGGCGATCGCTTATGAAGCAAATATTGCCGATGACAGAAACTTTAAAACGTGGTGCAGATCGTTATTTAGTTGCGATCGCACCAGCATTAAGCAAAGGTTTTTATCTGGATAAACCCCTTACTATTCAAGGGATACATCAAAACAACGGAAATACTCTTCAAGAAGGAGAAAAGTACGCCAAACGGAGAGCTTACAAAGCACTTACAGTCGCTTATTTCATGAGATTGCAGTTACCAGAATTTTACAGGATTACTGATAGAATATTTGCCAGAGGTTTGGGCATATATTTAAGTCTAGCTTTAAAAACTGGATATCAAGATTCAGCCAATGAAGATTTGATTGCTAAATATTTATCCTTAAATAATTTTGTTAAAAAAATAAAAATTTACTCTATCGCTTTATATCAAACTAGACCTTGGAAAAAAAAGAATTCTCTAGTGCAGTATGAGAAAAAAATTAAACAACTAAAGTTTTAAATTACATTTAAAAAATGAATATCAATCAGAACTTTTTCAAGATTTATGTTTGTGCGAGTTTTAACAAGTGACATTAAAAATTTTAAATGCTGGACAAAACTACTATATTAGAGGAGGTTCAGAACAATATCAATTTGCTTTAAGTGAATTGTTACATCACCATGGTCATCAAGTTATTCCTTTTGCTAGTATTGACAGCAAAAATAGACCTACTGAGTGGTCAAAATACTTTCCAGAGGGGGTAAATTTTGACAATCCCAAAATTCAAGATTTGATTAGATTTATTTATTCTCAAAAAGCAGCCAACGCTATTAAGCAACTGTGTAAAGAACACACCATAGATCTGGCTCACCTGAATATATATTATGGTCAATTAACAAGTTCAATTCTCACCCCCCTCAAGCAAGCAGGAATTCCCATTGTTCAAACTTTGCACGAATACAAAATAGTTTGTCCAGTTTATTCTTTAAGATCGGGAAATGAAATATGCCAGGCTTGTAACGGTTCGGCTTTTTGGAAAGCAACGGTAAAGCGTTGTAATAAAGGTTCAGTAGCGCGATCGCTTTTGAGTACAGTAGAATCCTATGCTTCTCATTTTATGGGTGCAGTAAGTAAAGTAGATCGCTTTATCGCCGTTAGTGATTTTCAAAGAGTAAAACTAATTGAATTAGGAATTCCCGAGCATAAAATTACCACCGTTCACAATTTTATTGATTCCTCAAATATCAAAGTCAGCCAGCAGCCTGGAGAATATTTTTTGTATTTTGGCAGGCTAGAAAGATATAAAGGGATTTTTACTCTAATCGAAGCAGCCTCTACCTTGACAGACACTCCTCTATTGATTGTCGGAGATGGTACAGATCGAGCCGAAGTTGAATCCACGATTGAGCAGCAAAACCTTAACCATATAAAACTGCTAGGATTCAAACAGAAACAAGAATTACAACAGCTTATTAAAGGGAGCATTTGTACTATAACTCCTTCTGAGTGGTACGAAACCTTTGGTTTGACTCTGATCGAATCTTTTGCCCATGGAAAACCCGTGATTGCCAGTCGTATTGGGGGAATGACAGAAATTGTCAGCGATGGAGTGGATGGATTTCAGATACAGCCAGGAAATGCAGCCGAACTGAGAGCCAAAATGCTCTGGATGTCACAAAATATTGACCAATCGCTAAAAATGGGCATGGCGGGTAGAAAAAAGGTAGAAACTCAGTTTAATGCAGCCAATCATTATCAAAAAATAATGAAAATATATCAAGAACTCTTGTAAATGTCCATATTAGTCTTTAATTGTGGGTATTGACTAAAATATTTAAACAAAATACCTAATGCTCCTCAAACATCGTGTTTTTAAAATATGGCAATCTTCAACCAAAAGGGTAATGATCCTTACCTGCTTTGGGATGTTGTTTGGCTTTTTAATGGACTTATTGCTAGCAGCTAGATTGGGAGTTAATGAAGCTACAGATGCTTATATCGTTGCCATTAGCTTGCCAATTTTAATCGATACTGTCACTCGTGAGGGTACTCAGTCTAGCATGACACCTCTATTAGTAGAGCAAAAAGCAAACCTCCAGCCAGAAGAATTTCAAGACTTCGCTAGCAGCTTGTTTAATTTGGCGATAGGTGTTGGTATTTTTTTGACAGTGGCGATCGAAATACTAGCTCCTTTCATTGTAATGGCGATCGCTCCAGGACTGTCTGCTACGGGAAAAGCCGAAGCCTTATCCGTTTTGAGACTATGCGCTCCCTTAATCTTATTTACTCCTTGCATTACTGTAATGAGCGTGGTGTTAAACAGCCAAAAGCGTTTTAGCATGGTGGCTTTAAGAAACACGATCGCTCCTGCGACGGTAGTTTTGTTTACCTTGCTAGCCTGGAAACAAGAGAACATAACTTCTTGGATGGCGATCGGCTACTTAGTTGGGTTTGCAATCTTCTTTGTTATTTTATTTGTTGAAATACGTAAAACTGGATATCGACATCAGTGGTTTAAACTGATTTCCCAAGATAATTTGAAGCTGGTATATCAGTCTGTTTCCTTGCCTACCTTGGGGTTTGTTTTGAGGCAGAGTTTACGACTAATCGAACGCTCTTTAGCTTCTATTGCTGCGGTTGGGGGAGTTGCTAGTTACTATTTCGCCTTGAGAATATTTTCAGCTATTCAAACTCTGATTGGCTCTAGCATTGCCACTACAGGATTACCGACGATCACAGAATATATCCTTGCTGGTCAAAGATACAGGTTAGTTGGCTTTCTGCGAACAAAAATAACCAAAATTGCGATCGCGACTGTGCCAATTACGATCGCTGTCTTGTTTTTCCACAAGCCTTTAGTGGCATTGGTTTATGGACGGGGAGTTTTTGATGCTAATGCAGTAGAACAAACGGCACAGGTATTTTTCTGGTTGAGTTTGGGATTGAGCATTGACTGTATTATTCCTATTCTTCAATCGGTATTATATGCCAACAAACGTTATGAATTGGTCTTTAACAACATGGTAATTTCGACTATTGCTAATGTTGCTTTGGCATATATTTTATCTAATTTAATTGGCTTGATTGGTCTGGCGATCGCTGTCGTTGTTTCTAATCTAATTACAGTTGTAAATCTAATTTATCTAGACCGCAAAGTTTTAAAAGCTCATTAAAATAATAGTTGGAACAGTACACAATAGGGGTAAAATAACCATCGTTTATTATTAATTTATTCTATCTATATCATTAAAATTAAATTAAATATTTACTATTTATCAAATGAAAAAAATATATTGGTTGTTAATTGAAAATATTTTCAAAATAGTTTTAGCAATTACTGTCTATTTTCCTTTAGAAGATTTTGTTATCAAATTTATCCCTGCTCCTGAAAATATTATTACAATAGTTCGTTTGATACCTGAATTTTTTCTATATGTTTTGTTAGTATGCGTTATTGTTAACAGAATAAATTTAGGAAAACCCCTGAGAAAAACTCCGATTGATTTTATAATTATTGCCTTCTTCCTGTCTGCGATCGTATCTATCGTAGTTAATCAGGCTCATTGGGGTGAAAGTATAGCCAACTTACGCACTAATTTTCGTTATCTTTCTATTTACTATATTTTAGTTAATATTGATATTTCATCTCGGCAAATATCAAAAATACTTAAAATAATTATTTTGATGGGATTAATTCAGGCAATTATTGCTTCAATTCAGTTTTTCTTACCAGATTCTATTGACCAACTATTGTTTGCTCGTCTTGGTACAAAAGCTGCTTTAGGAGAATTAAAGCAAAATGCTAGTTTTGGAACTTTATTCGACCCCACAAACTTATCCTCTTTCCTACTAGTCACTGATACTATTTTTCTCAGTAATACCTATTTAATCAATAAAGAAATCAATTTAATTCCTGACAAGAAAAATCTAGCCATTATGCTGACTTTTTTATTCGGAATTTTTGCAACTAAAAAAAGAGCAGCTTTGCTTATTGCCTTGATTATACATCTCGTAATATTAAGCCGAGCAAGAGGAACAAACAAAGTAGGAAAATTTATTTGGTTTTCTGCCATTTCTTTAATACTGTTTGGCATAACATCTACCTATTTTCTAGATTGGAATGTAGCAGAAGAACTTGGTTTACTGCCTTACTTCACAGAAATTGTAACCCCTGATTATTGGGAGCATACTGCTAATGCGTCGAGGGGCTTTATAATTATCAATGTCTGTAGTGCTTTGATAAAGTCCTCTAGTTTGTTTGGTTTTGGACCTACTTCAGATGCAGTCGAGCAGGGTATTAAAAGCAGTTTGGCTCTTTCTAGCAACGATTTAGAGCAAATAGGGTGGAGCTTTTTCGTACTAGATGACCCCTACTGGTTTGCCATCTTGGGTTATTTTGGTTTAGTTGGTTTAATTATATATTGGCTAATATTTTTGCGTTTTTATAAATCTTCTCAATTTCTGACTAATTCTGTAGATTTTATTAGTTATAAATCTCTCGGCTTGGCTTTTTCTAATATTACAGTTTTGTTTTTTTTATATGCCTTTGTGGAACGAATAATTAGATTGAGAGCCTGTAGTTTTTATTTCTGGCTAGTTGCAGGATTAACGATTAACTCAATCTATATGTATAGGCGAAATCAAAAATACATGAGTTGGCAATCTATTAATCAAAAAACCCGATTTAATCTTGCAGATAAGCAATCAAAATAGAAGGGAAAACTTTATCAAATATTGTGTGATGAATCGTATTTTTAACTCATCTAATCGATTAATCAATATTGCTCTTTTAAGTACTATATTAATAGTAGGAACTGCTTTAGCAATCAATAATATTAGCCCTCGTGCAACAACTGCAAATGCAAACTTATCTAGGACTAAAGCAGAATTATCTCCCTTAGTTCGTCCCCTTTCTGCTAATTTTGTCTGTTCCAATGTCAACTCAATTAGAGTCGAGTCGTGGCGCGATCGCAGATATAATCAAGCTGTAGACAAACTAAATCCAGCCATGATTCGCATTCCTGGGGGAGATGAATCAAACTATTGGGATTGGCGAAAAGGGGGAACAATCAAAGACCTTAGTAAATTACCAGAAGGATTGCCCTCATTTCTTAGCAGTAGCAAAGATCGTCTATATGATTCGAGTAAATTAGCAGATTGGCAAGCAGGATTACAAGATAAGCAAACTCCTCTGTTTGTTTTGAATATGCTTTCGGACAGCCTTGAATCTCAATTAGAAATGCTTAAAAAAGCAAGAGATTTGGGTATGAATGTTAAATATATTGAATTGGGTAACGAATTTTATTTTCCCACGGAGAATTATCTGTCCGTATTTCCTGAAATTGAAGACTATACCGCAGAAGCAAATCGCTGGATATCTGCTATTAAAAAAGAATTTCCCCAGGCAAAAATTGCTGTTATGGGAGTAGCAAAACCAGGAAACTACGTAATCGGTAGAGTATATAGGTGGAATAAGGAAGTAATCAAAACTAGCTTACCTCAAGCAGATGCCATAACTATTCATACCTATCCTAGAAATAATTTGGTAAATCGAGATATTTCTACTGATGAATATCCTTACTTTGAACAAGAAGATATTCCCTATGTTTTCAGTGGACTTTTTCAAAACTGGGAAAACGTCAGTCAAGTTATTGATAGTTTTCCAGATAATAAAAAGATTTGGGTTACAGAATACAATTTATTAGAAGATATTCACGCTACAGAAGGAGAAAAACAGCAAAGAGTAGCGGGAAGTTGGCTTCATGGAATGTATGCAGTACTGATGGGATTACTTTTTTTAGAAGATTCTCGGATCGATCTTGCCTGTAATCATATGTTGATTGGTAGTTCTCAATTTTCCAGCATTCTGGCTCATAAAAACAGCTTTATTAAACCTAATGATAAAAGTATAAAATCCCGTCCTTTGAGTTTATCGGCAACTGGTTCTAGCCTTAAACTATTTGCTGATGCTACTGAAGGTATGAACCAGGCACAAAAAATTAAATTCAATAATAATCCTGTAGCTGGGAAAAATAAATCAACCTATTCATCCTTATATGGTTGGGTATTTACTAATAATAAAAAAGGCAAAAAGTCTTTGGTAGTTAATTTATCTTCTCGTCCAATTGAAGTAAATATTAGCTCTTTATTTCCTCAAGGAACAAATTATGAAAGTATCTCTGGTTCTCCAAGAGATTTGGTAGTTAGACCAGGTATCTTAAACCAAAAAACAGATAATGCCAAACAAAAAATTATACTTCCTGCTTATTCTGTAACCAAAATGTCTAATAATAAAAAATAGTAATTGTAGTCCACTAAAATTTTTTAAACCTCCTTAGTATGGTTGCCCAACTCGACAATCTATATATAAAAACCAGTTTTTCCAAAACCCTATCTCGTCTGATTAGCTATGGTCTTTTTGAAGGTAGACCATTAACCACTAAAGGGCAGTGGATTAATCCTTTGATCTTCAAAATGTTTGCGATCGCTCAAAAATTACCTCAGCTTAAAAAAGTTCAAAAACCTATTTTTGTAATTGGGACAGGAAGAAGCGGAACTACTGTCTTAGGAGTAGTTTTATCGATGCACGAGCAAGTCGGCTTCCTTAATGAACCCAAGGCAATCTGGCACACAATTTATGACCATGAGGACTTAATCGGCAGCTACAGCCAAGATAAAGCTAACTATCGCTTAGATGCAGATGATGTGACCCAATCTACTGTTAATACGGCAAATCGTCTTTTTGGTGCTTATTTAACGGCAGTCGCCTCATCTAGACTAGTCGATAAATATCCCGAACTTGTATTTCGCGTTCCTTTTGTGCAAAAAATATTTCCTGATGCCAAATTTATCTTTTTAGTTCGTAATGGCTGGGATACCTGTCAATCAATTGATAATTGGTCAAAGCGTCTGGGAACAGATGTCAAAGATGATACCCATGATTGGTGGGGAGTTAACAATCGTAAATGGCATTTAATGGTAGACCAAATAGTAGCTACTAATCCAGATTTACAGCCTCACTTGGCAACAATTAAAAACTATAGCGACCATACAAATATGGCAGCAGTAGAATGGATTGTAACTATGCAGGAAGGTTTAAAGCTAGTCGATCGCTTTGGAGATAATATTTATTTATTAAAATACGAAGATTTGGCTAGCCAGCCAAAAAATAGCCTGCAAAATTTATTAGATTTTTGCGAACTACCTCCTGATGAAAAAATGTTTGCTTATGCCGAAAGCACTTTAAGCACTAGGCAAAATTATCAACCTTTTTCTTTACCTCCTGAGATAACTCCAGTCTTTGAAAAGACTATGGCTGAACTAGGATATAGCTAAATTTATAATGCTTATTACTTTATTGAGCAGCTAATAAAGCCGTACCATAAGCTGCGTCTGTATTTACCGCCTTACTTACTGATACCTGAAGATGACGCTGGCGAATCTTTTGCCAGATCTGGTTCTTTGCACCACCCCCTGCGGTATGTACCCGAACAAGTTTGTCTGCCCCCAAATCCTCTAGTCTTTGATAGCCTAATGCTTCAATACGGGACATCCCTTCTAGTAAGCCATGTAAAAACTCGACGGAATTTGTGGGGCGAGGTGACAGTTGAGGGGCTAAATTAGGATCGTTAACGGGAAAGCGATCGCCTGGCTTTAATAGGGGATAATATTCTAAAGGGCTTTTTAGATCGGGATTAATTTGATTAGAAAGGTTTTCTAATTGTTCACGATCAAAGAAGTGTCGTAATACTGCACCACCTGTATTAGATGCACCACCAGCCAGCCATAGTTTGCCAAGCCGATGACTATAGATGCCGTAGTCAGAAGAGGTAATTCTAGTTTGACTAATTAACTTTAAAACTAAAGTAGAACCTAAAGAGGTAACGCCTTCTCCTGGTTGACTCGCACCACTGGCTAAAAATGCAGCAATACTATCGGTAGTTCCTGCTCTTACTATACAGTTGGCGGGTAAGTTAAAGCGATCGCAATTTTTGGGCGTTACTTTTCCCACTATTGCGCCAGGAGTCAATACTTGAGGGTATAAATGACTATAGGGCTTGTTACCTAACCAGTTGGGGTAACAAAAGCGTTCTACATCATATCCCAGTTTAAGAGCATTGTGATAGTCACTGATGCCCAGCTTGCCATGCAATAACCAGCCTAACCAGTCAGCCTGATGGAGTAAATAATGAGCTTGTTCAAAATAGGGTTGCTGTTGCCACCACAGTAGCTTTGCCAGACTAGAAGTTGCGCTAACTACAACATGATTTTCAGGAGCGATCGCTTTAACTAGATCCAATACTTCTTCGCGAGAGTCATTATAAAGCAAAGGTTCGGTAAGGGGCTTTCCCCCTGCGTCGCATAATAATACCGTAGAAGAAGTTCCATCAATGGCGATCGCCTGAAGCTTAGTTCTAATTGCTTGGGGTATCTCTAAGATTAATTCGTTTAGAGTATTTTCCCATGTCTGCGTTAATTTATCTGGGGCGATCTGGGCAAAGCTAGATTGAGCAGTAGCGACGATGTTTTTATCCTCATCAATAGCGATCGCTCTTGCCCCAGAAGTACCAAAATCAATTCCCAGATAATAATTCACAACAAAGGATAAACAATAAATAACTCGTAGAGACAAGGCATAGCTTATCTCTACTTTATATCCAATTTAAATCATACCTTCGACAACGGGGTGGAAGAAGAAAGCGATCGCTAGTACCGCATAGGTAGCTATTAATAAACTTCCTTCCAACCAGTTAGATTCACCATCAGAACTCACAGAGTTTGCCACCGTAACTGCAACTATAACTGCAACCAGTTCAAAAGGATTGAAGTTAAGATCCATTGGTTGACCAATAATTTTACCTGCAATTACTAATACAGGTGCGACAAAAAGAGCAATCTGCATACTCGAACCCATCGCTACGGATACAGAAAGGTCCATCTTATCTTTCATAGCTACAGTTACCGCAGTAGCGTGTTCTGCTGCGTTACCGATAATAGGCAATAGGATAACACCTGTAAACAAGGCACTTAAGCCAAGATCCGTTGTAGCCACTTCCAAAGAGTCTACCAATAGTTCAGATTCTACTGCTACGACTAAAGTTACCACCAGCAGAATAAAAATCCAAAAAGTTAGATTGACTTCTTTTTCCTCTTCTCCATCCTCTAAATCTGCTTCTCCCACTTCACATAGATAAGCATGGGTTTTCATCGAAAACAATAGTGTCAGAACATAAACCAAAATAAGAATTGCTGCCACAGCTAGGGATATATTCTGTAAAATAGTTTCTTCCACACCAGTCGAAGTATATTCCACCGCAGTTGGGATTAATAGAGCAATTACTGCCAAATTCATCGAAGAAGCATTAAGACGTGCCACAGTAGGTTGAAATTTTTGTTCTTTGAACTTCAAACCCCCCAGCAGCATCGAAAAGCCCATTACTAACAGCAGGTTACTCACAATTGAGCCTGTAATGGTAGCTTTAACCACACCAACTAAACCAGCTTTCAAAGCAATAAAAGCCAAAATTAATTCTGTAGCATTCCCAAAAGTGGCATTAAGTAGTCCACCAATATTAGGTCCTGTAACTACGGCAATTTCTTCGGTAGCCGTACCCATATAGGATGCCAGGGGGATAATACCCAAAGCAGCGGTAACAAAGACGATAGTTTCTCCCCATTCCAAAAAATGTGCAGCAACGGAAACGGGAATGAAGACTAACAAAACTAAGAAAAAGGTATCTTTATTGAACATATTTAATTTTATTCTTCTAGAAGTTAGTTTTCTCACTGTAATGGCACTTCTGCCAAAAAAGAATGTCTTTAAAATCGAAAAAGACACCTTATTGTATAGGTGTTAGGCAAAAATAACATTTTACAAAGGTATTAAATTACAACCAGAGTAAGATTAGAAGATTCTTGATAAAAATGCGATCGCTAAAAAGTAGAGACATTGTTGCAACATCTCCACATAAAAACTTAATGGGATAGATTTGGCTAAAATCTTGCTGGTGCGTGGGAAACCATCCAAGGTCTATTAGTAGTGGAACTTTGATATCTTGGTTTAGTGGGTTCTCTTTGTTCCTGTTTGACTAACCTCGGTTCGGCAGACTGCGATTTTGCAATCGCTTTAAAACTGCCTGAATTAAGATTGATATTGGGTGCAGAAAATATTTTAGTTGCTGTTTGATTGCACTCAGGACAATTTATCGGTGCGTTATATTCCGCCATACTGCGCCACGCTTCAAATTCTCCACAAGGTTTGCAGCGATATTCGTATAAGGGCATTGTTTCAATTGATAATGGACAATTAATAATTAATTCAAAATCGTTAATCTGTAGGGGCGAATACTATTCGCCCCTACAGATTGCGTTTAGGTTGGCACAATATTCTTATCAAAAATTGCGGTAGGCAAAGCCAATGTACAGCAAGCATTTGGCACATCAACAATACCGCTAATTCTGCCCTCAACAGGGGCGCAACTCAGCAAAAGATAAGCCTGTTCTCCTGTAAAGCCAAATGTCTTAAGATAGTTAATCGCATTCAGACAAGCATTACGATAGGAAACGTGGGCATCGAGGTAATATTGTTCGCCAGTAAATTCATCAACGGAAATCCCTTCAAAGATCAAATATTCCGAATAATGAGGTTCAACAGGACCTGGTTTAAAAATGGGGTTAACCATAGCATACTTCTCTACACCGCCTTTAATAATATCGACGTGGAGGTCAATATAGCCCGACATTTCGATCGCACCGCAAAAAGAAATCTCTCCATCACCCTGGGAAAAGTGAATATCACCCATCGATAGGTTTGCCCCTTCGACATATACAGGGAAATATATTTTTGAACCCTTGGATAAATTCTTAATATCGCAGTTTCCCCCATGTTCTCTTGGTGGTACGGTTCGGGCTGCTTCTGCTGCCACGCGATCGAATTCTGAACCTGACAGAGTACCTAAAACAGCCTCTTCTGGATTTGGCAAGGCTGCTAAATCTGGGATGGCTGGTTTCCAAGGTGGACCCCCTTTTTCTACTAAAGCCCTCTCTCTTTTATTCCATGTTTGCAATAATTCCATCGATGGGGCGCAGCCAATCAAACCAGGATGAGTAATACCTGCAAAGCGCACTCCAGGAATATGGCGGGAACTAGTGTAAATACCTTGGATGTCCCAACAGGCTTTAGCAGCTTTAGGGTAATGGTCGGTTAAAAAGCCACCACCATTGTCCCTGGAAAAAATTCCTGTAAAGCCCCATTCATCTCCAGGCAAAGTTCCAATATCTAATAGGTCTACAACTAGAATATCCCCTGGTTCTGCCCCTTCTACTCGAATAGGACCGCTTAACATATGAACTTTTCTTAGATCGACCTTTTCAATATCACTGGGGTCATCATTATTGCTGATTTGCCCGTCTGTCCAGTCTTTACACTCAATGCGAAAGACATCACCAGGTTTGACGGAAACTACCGCAGGGATATCAGGATGCCAACGATTATGACCAGGAACATCCTGCTTTGCCATTGGTTTGGTCAGATCGATTTTGAAAAGAGTTTCAGGCATTTTATTCTGCTCTTTACTAATAAGTGTATAGGGGAGGAAATCGGACAAATGTGATTTTCTTTATGGAGAAGATTGCGATCGACAACTGTAGTACTTTTTGACAATCTTGTAATAGTTCTTGTTAAATAATTTCGTGGAAAAGAGAAATCATTTAATGTTTAAAACGAACTTATTTACGCATATTCTACTATTTACAGATTATTAAAAGTAACAATAGCTACAAAATTAGTTTTCTCTACACTTCAAAAATCAAACAAAATAATATTAATAAGCAAAAAATAGTCTAAGAAAACTATTTAATATACATTATCGATTTAAAATTGCTCGGTGATTCTGGTATTCAAATATAGGTAAAAAGATAAAAGTTTTTAGCATAACATTGCCGAGAATCTACATTGCTGTAAAATTTGCAATCTTTTGGGTCAAGCCCGTTTAAAAGTAAAAATAAAATTGTTTTAAATCAATAAAAATCTAGAATACTCAGTCATATTATTAAATTTTCCGAAGAGCTTTCTAGAAAATTACCAAAATCAGCATTTTTATAAGTCAGCTACTTACAAAAATTAGAGCGACCACAGAAAAACAGTTGTTTTGTATCCTAATTTACAAATCAAATGGAGGGACAAGTTTATTCTTCAGTAAAGCAAAAATTAAAAATCGCCAAAGCCCCTATTCTTTAGTGTCCAATATTTATAAGCTAAATATGAGCTAAAAAAGCAGCTATTATTCATTTGCTTCAGCAATTAAATGAATTAAATAAATTTAATTTATTGCAGCTATTTTCAATTTCATTCAGTAGAAAAGACAAACATAATGAGCAAAAAGTATCAACGTCCCACTTTTGGGGGTCTAAGTCGCCGTAAATTTATTCAATACAGTTCTCTGGCTGTAGGTTCGGGTATCTTGGCTGCCTGTACAGGTGGCGGGACTTCCAGTACGGGAGACGAAGACTTAGGTGAAAACCCGATTAAGGTTGGCGTAATGTACTCCACCACAGGGTCGATCGCCATTGTAGAAAAATCGCTACAGGATGCTACCTTCCTAGCTTTAGAACAAATCAATACTGATACTGGTCCTTGGCAGGGTAACGGTGTCGGTATTGAAGGCAGAAAGATCCAAAAAGTTGTGGTTAACCCCAACTCCGACTGGGATTTATACAATCAAATGTCGAAACGCCTAATCGACGAAGATAAGGTAGTCTGTGTATTAGGTTGCTATACTTCTGCTAGCCGCAAGTCAGTACTTCCCGTTTTTGAAGAAAAGGATTCACTTCTTTATTATCCAGTTTATTATGAAGGCAACGAATGTAGCTCAAACGTCTTTTATACAGGGGCTGCGCCTAATCAACAAATCACCGATTCAATTCCTTATTGTAAAGAGAACTTCGGACCAAAAGGGTTCTTTATTGGTTCAGACTATATTTATCCTAAAGAGAGTAATCGTATTGCCAAAGCCGAGTTAGAAAAAGCTGGTGGACAAGTTGTTGGTGATGAATATTCTCCCCTCGGTACTACAGAATTTATTACGATTATTAATAAAATTAAGCAGGCTAAACCAGATTTTGTACTAAGTAACCTAGTAGGGGATAGTATTCCAGCTTTTTATCGTCAGTATAAAGATGCAGGACTTACTTCCGATCAAGTGCCAATTATGGCATATCCCACCACCGAAGAAGAAATTCAGGCGATGGGTTCAGAGTATGCCGCGGGACACTACACTAGCTTTAACTATTTCCAGTCTGTAGATACTCCCGAAAACGCTTCTTTCGTGGAGCAGTTTAAAGCAAAATTTGGTGATAGCCGCGTTACCAACGGGGTAATGGAAGCGGCATATATTCAGACCTTCTTCATGGCACAAGCCATGCGCGACGCTTTGCAAAAAGGGGAAGAACTAAATACTGGAACTATTCGAGAGGCTTCTCGCGGGCAGACCTTTAGTGCACCTCAAGGAGAGGTAAAATTAGATCCTGATAACTATCACGCTTACTTATATTCGCGCATAGGCAAATGGAATCCTGAAGGACAAGCTGATATTGTCTTTTCTACCCCCGCAGCGGTCAAGCCTATTCCTTGGAGTCAAGTTCTTTATAAAGGTCGCGAGTGCGTTCATCCAACTCCTGATGATCGCAGTAATTCTGTAAAAGAGACAGGCAAGGATTTAGAAGTTCAATATTTGGAGAAAACATAAGATTGCTGATGGTTTTATGGTTTAAATTGCCAGTGATTTGGTGCGTAAAGTAATAAGTAATAAGTAATAAGTAATAAATAATCAGCAATGCACGCATATTTAGTTCCGCTTTATTATTTGGCGCAAGAAGCCGCAACCCAAGAATCAACTGAAGGTTTTAGCTTAGTTGCTTTAGGCAATCAGCTAGTTAATGGGATTGGCATTGTAGGAATTCTTTTGCTAACTGGGTTGGGTTTGGCAATTACCTTCGGGGTGATGCGGATCATTAACCTAGCCCACGGCGAATTTATTATGTTGGGGGCTTATGTCACCTTCATGATGCAGGATGCCTTTGGCATGGATTTGTTGCTGACTATTCCTTTTTCTTTTCTAATTACAGGGGCAATTGGGGCATTGGTAGAGCTTACTATTATTAGGCGATTATATGGTCGTCCCTTAGAGACACTGCTAGCTACCTGGGGGTTGAGTATTGTTTTGCAAGGGGTAATTAAGCTCATCTTTACGGCACAGCTAAAGTATGTAAAATCCCCGCCTTATATATCAGGTAATTTGACTCTATTAAAAGATGCCCAGGGATCTCCTGCGATCGCTATTTCCTATTATCGTCTGTTTATTGTGGCTGTAGCGATCGCCCTATTGGTTCTAACAGGCTATTTACTCAATAAAACCGATTTTGGTCGTCAGGTACGGGCAGTTACCCAAAACCGAGAGATGTCAAAGTGTCTGGGGGTAAATACTAGCCTGGTAGATATGGTGACATTTGCCTATGGTTGTGGTCTGGCGGGTATAGCTGGAACAGTAATTTCTTCCCTTAAAAGTGTTTCTCCTCCAATGGGGCAAGATTACTTAATCGATGCCTGGATGACGGTGGTAACGGGAGGAGTAGATAAATTATTTGGTATTCTGGCTGGTGCTTTCTTAATTGGAGAATCTAGTTCGGGTATTGCCTATCTCCTCAACGATCCTACTGCCAGAGTAATCGTTTTGGCGGCGGTAATTATTTTGATCCGCTACAAGCCAGAAGGTTTATTTACGATTCAAAAACGCGGATAAATCAATGAACAATTGAAACCGTTTTTCTCATCCTTTATCCTTTATCCTTCATCCTTTTAAAAGTATGGCAGAGTCAACAATTGGTATTGCAACGCGATCGCGAACTCCCACTAGGTTAGCTATCATCACGGCGATTAGCTTTTTGGTGATGGCAATCTTACCCTTGGTGGTAGGTCAATTTCAGATATCTTTATTATCCAAACTTTTGTTATATGGTGCATTAGCTATCTCCCTAGATTTAGTCTGGGGATTTACGGGAATTCTCAGCTTTGCCCACGGGGTATTTTTTACCCTGGGGGGTTATGCCATGGCCTACTACCTCAAGCTAAATTTATCAGCAGCCAATAATACCTACGGGGGAAGTTTACCAGATTTTATGGTTTGGAATGGCTTAAAAGAACTACCTTGGTTTATCGCACCTTTAAAGTATTTTCCTATAGCGGCCCTTGCCATGGTCTTAGTGCCTGCGGCATTTGCCTATCTAATCGGCTGGTTTATCTTTCGCTCTAAGGTAAGCGGGGTCTATATTACAATTATTACCCTAGCTATATCCTCGGCTTTGACCACCTTTTTTATCAGTCAACAGGCATATACAGGGGGAACAAACGGCATTACCGATGTATCCAAACTGAGCATTTTTGGCACAGATATTCCTCCAAACGGTATTTACTGGATGATTTTGCTGTTTACCACCTTTGTTTTAGTTGGTAGCTGGTGGTTGACTCAGTCTAACTTTGGTTTAATCTTGCGCTCAATTAAAGAAAACGAGAATCGAATTTCCTATTTAGGTTATGACGTTGCCAGTTTCAAGATCTTTATCTGGACGCTCTCAGCAGGCGTTGCTGGCATTGCGGGAGGGTTATTTGTGCCTCTCAATCGGTTTATCTCTCCCGTGTATCTAGCAGTGGCTTTTGGAACTCAGGTAGTTATCTGGGTAGCTATTGGTGGGAGAGGTACTTTAGTCGGTCCTTTGATCGCGGCAATCTTGTTAGGTCAAATTCAAAACTCTGCCGAACAAGTTACTCAAGACTGGCAATTATTTGTGGGCATACTGCTATTAATTGTGGTGTTATTTATTCCTGATGGATTGGTAGGCTCTGCTACAAAATTGTTCAGCAAAAAGGGAGTATAACGTAAATAGTCATTAGTTTATCAATTTAATCTTAAACGAGTCTACCGTCAATAATCAAGCAATTATGGAACCTATATTATCAATCAAAAACTTACAGGTAGTCTTTTCTGGTTTTAAAGCCTTAAAAGGCGTAGATTTAGAAGTAGGCGATCGCGAAATTGTGACGATTATTGGCCCTAATGGTGCGGGCAAAAGTACTCTTTTAGATGCGATCGTCGGTAAATCACCCGTGGCAGCAGGAAATGTTTATTTTCAGGGGCAAGATATTACTAATAAAAGCCCTTACAATATTGCACGTATGGGCATTGGTCGCAAGTTTCAAAATCCTAACGTATATAACGAATTAACTGTTTTCGAGAATATTTTGCTGGCCTTAAAGGGAAAACAAGGAATCCTCAGTTCCATTACTGCCAAATTAACCAAAACTAAGAAAGATAAAATCATTGATGTTTTAGACCGCATCAGCTTACTGGATGATGCTGCTAGAATCGTATCATCTTTGTCTCATGGTCAAAAACAGTGGGTAGAAATTGGTATGGTAATCGCTCAAGATCCTACTATAGTACTGCTAGATGAACCCACCGCAGGAATGACTCCCGAAGAAACTTACGCCACAGGAGAAATTATTAAAACCCTGACAAAAGACCATACTGTAGTAGCAATTGAACATGATATGGAGTTTGTGAAGCAAATTGCCGAAAGAATTGTCGTGCTACACCAGGGTGCAAAGCTAGCAGAAGGTTCGGTACAAGAAATACAAAACAACTCTAAAGTTATTGAAGTTTATTTGGGAAGGGAAAAAATCGATGTCGCTGCTTGAACTAAATAATCTTACCGCTGGATACGGACAAACTCCCGTTTTATTTAATGTTGACATGACCATAAACAAGGGGGATATGGTTGGTCTTTTGGGACGCAATGGAGTTGGCAAAACTACTTTGTTGCGGAGTATTATTGGCTTAAATAAATTAACTAAAGGAAGCCTGTCTTTTAATGATAAAGACATTACTAAAGCCCCTACCTATAAGCGATCGCGTTATGGAATTGCATACATTCCCCAAGGCAGAGAAATTATTCCTTATCTTTCTGTCTTAGATAACCTAAAGCTAGGCTTTAGTGCTAGTGGAAAAAGTAGCAAACGTATCCCTTCAGAAATCTTTGAATTCTTCCCCATGTTAAAAGAACATTTACCCCGTCAGGGAGGATTATTGAGTGGAGGACAACAACAACAATTAGCCATTGCTCGTGGTTTAATGTGCAATCCTAAGATTATGTTGCTGGATGAACCCACAGAAGGAATTCAACCGTCTATCGTTCAAGAAATTGAAGATACTTTGAGGAGAATCAACCGCGAAAAAGGCATTACGGTAATTGTTGTCGAACAGAAAATTGACTTTATTCGCCAGCTGGCAAAAAAGTTTTTTATTATGGATAAAGGCACGATCGTTGCTAGAGGAACAACGCCAGAATTGACGGATACTTTAGTGCATCGATATTTAACTGTTTAATTTGATAATTGTCGATTGTTAGATATTTAATGTTTATGAGATGATATTTTCAGACAAAGCGTTGATAAATACAATCTAATAGGAATTGGAGAAATATTTTTACATTTATTTGAAAGTTATTCAATTCCTTCTCTTTGATTAATGCTACCAATTTTTCTATGTCCAATAAAATTATTTGCTCGTAATGCTCTCCAATAAACAAGTTGGAAATATCAATAATAGCTATTTTGTTTATGTTTACTTGAGCAATGATTCGGACAAAATTTAATGGTTAACGAAATAATAGAGATTTGAGTCTTGTTTTGAACTTAAGCAACTTAAAATTAGGCTTTATAAGCTCGGACAAAAAAATGTCCGAACTATTGCTGATATGGCAATCTAAAAAGTTTTTAATCATCAAAATTACTTTTTAAATCAAAAATAGTCATACATATTTAAGCTGTACTTTTTGAAAAATGTGGATATCCACTGGATATTGTATCAATTTTATAACGCGCGATCGCCGTTAAACCTATAGTCTACTCGATATAAAAATGCGATCGCCTTGTACAAATACCTTCATATATATTGTTTACTTAAGGCTGATAACCGTTAGCTGATGGCTAAAAAGAACAAACAAAACTTCTTAGCCAAAAACTAAAATATAACTATAACTATGCCTCAAAAACTAGTATTAATGGATCATGACGGTGCGATCGATGATTTCTTATCGCTGATCTTGCTCATGACAATGAGCGAAGTAAAACCCATCGGGATAGTTGTTACCCCCGCCGACTGTTATATAGAAGCTGCGGTAAGTGTCAGCCGTAAAATATTAAATTTAATGCAGCGTAGCGATATTTCCGTTGCTAAAAGTACAGTTAGAGGTATCAATCCCTTTCCTGCTGATTTTCGTCGCGACTGCACTATTATCGACAACTTTCCCATTCTTAACGAGTCAAAAATCACAACACCCTTAGGGTCAATAACAGGGCAAAAATTTATTATTCAGCAGCTACAGAATGCGCCAGAATCCGTAACTTTGATGGTAACAGGACCTCTAACTACGATCGCAGAGGCGATCGCAACTAAACCGACAATCGTCGAAAAAATTGCCGAAATTGTTTGGATGGGAGGAGCATTAACTGTGGGGGGAAACGTTCAGAAAGCCTATGCTCTAGAGCATGATGGTACAGCAGAATGGAATGTATTTTGGGATGCGATCGCCGCCAAACAAATTTGGGATACCGATATTCCCCTAACCCTATGTCCTCTAGACATAACTAACAGCGTTCCTGTAACTGCAAAATTTATTCGCACCTTAGCCAAACAGCGCAGATATCCCTTATCAGATTTAGTTGGCTTGTGCTATTCCTTAGCCATTCCGCAAGATTATTATTGTTGGGATATTTTGGCTACTGCATATTTAGCACGTCCAGAACTATATCAGACAGTTGAACGAGAGACGGATATTGTTACCACTGGTGTAAGTCAGGGTAGAACTATTTTCAAATCAGGTGGAAAAAGGGTTAAAGTAATGACCGAGATAAATAAAGACCTGTTTTACAGTTATCTGCTGCAACAGTTTGCTCGATAAATCTTAGAGTTTGTCTAGAAAAGCACGTATTGCTAGAAAATATTCAACAATAAAACAAAATCCCCCCAAGAACCAACTAAGGAGGATTAATTAATATATTAGAAATAAAACTATTATTTGTTTTAGCGAATTTATACGCCTCTTTTTAAAGAGATTTCCACTTGTCTAAATTCTTGAGACAAACGTTTTTTGAGCTTTTCAGGTAAAGGACGATTACCATAAGAGCTATAGTAGCCAGCCAGAGCGTTTAATGCGGTTTGCATAGTAGTAAAAGAGCGCAAACCAGAAGTTTTGGTGTTACGACGATAGCGAGAAGCATAGTCACTGATTTGACTCCGTGCTAGAGTAATGACTTCTTTTTTATTGCTAGCATCATCGGGTAAATCAATTGCTGTTCTTAAATTTTCTAATACTGCTACAGTATCTTGGTTAAAATTTCCAGACAATCCAGAAGGATTAGAACCACAACCCACTAAACCAATAGCAACTACTAGAACTAAAGCTAGTATGCGAGATAAGTATTTTTTTGTAAACATAAATTTTTTGTTAAAGATCCCAGATTTAAACCATCCTACCAAGAAATTGGCAGAGGAAAACAGTTAACTTATTTTTGCTCTAATAGTTAAAACTCAAAGCTAAATACAGCCAACTAATTGTCTTACTCGCTTTTAAGCTATCCTCTGTATGATTCTTATCCAAAACGACCGCTAACATATTGTTGTGTAGCTTCTTCTTGAGGATTTTGGAAGATTTGTTCAGTTGGTGCGTGCTCAGCCAAATAGCCTTGACGGTTTCCTCCTTCTACCTCAGTAACATTGAAAAACCCAGTATAATCTGCTACTCGTGATGCTTGCTGCATATTATGAGTCACAATTACTATGGTGTAGTCTTCTTTAAGCTGATGAATTAACTCTTCAACTTTTAGAGTAGAAATAGGATCGAGTGCCGAACAAGGTTCGTCCATTAAAACTACTTCAGGCTGCAAAGCAATAGTTCTAGCAATACATAGTCGCTGTTGCTGTCCACCACTAAGGGCAAGACCACTTTGTTTTAGTTTGTCTTTTACCTCATCCCAAAGTGCTGCATCACGAAGCGATCGCTCTACCAGCTCATCCATATTGCCTTTGTAGCCATTGATTTTCGCGCCAAAAGCAATATTGTCATAAATAGATTTGGGGAAAGGATTTGGTCGTTGAAAAACCATGCCAATTTTGCGTCTTACCTGTACTGGGTCAATATTCTTACCGTATAGATTTTGATCGCGGTAAGTTACTAGTCCCTCCAAGCGGAAAATAGGAATTAGATCATTGAGGCGATTATAACAACGCAACAGAGTACTTTTTCCACAGCCAGAAGGGCCAATAAATGCCGTAACTTTGTTCTTGGGTATATTTAAATAAATACCCTTTACTGCCAGAAAATCACCATAATACACATTGACATTTTCTGCCTGTAGCACCGTTTCTGTCTGGTTAACAATCTGTTGGTCGTAAATCATAAAACCTACTTGCTCGCTATATTTAAATTAATATACTGGTCTATTTTCAAATTCTTGATAAACTCAATCCTAATTGGGAAGAGTTATGACCATCTTAACTTTTGGTAAAGAAGTATTTGATGATTTTTTAAATTAAATCTTAAAAGTCACTGGTGTATACTGCTTATTTGCAGTTGTGGTGCTTAAAGATACCTAGAAATATACTACGTCAAACCAAGACAATTACAAATCATATTATCTTATGGATAGGGCTATCCTGTGGGTAGTTTGTGGGAACTTCAATCTAAAATCTATATTTACCTATGTCTACTATCGCTATTGTCTACTTTTCTGGTCAAAATCATACTCATTTAATGGCGCAAGCGATCGCCGAAGGTGCAAACCAAGTTTCAGGTACCAAAGTGGAACTATTGCGAATTACTGGAGAACAGATTAAGGATGGTCGCTGGCAAGATGATACGATCTTGAGCAGCTTAAATGATGCGGATGCGATAGTTTTTGGCTCTCCTACTTATATGGGAGGAGTCGCTGCCCAATTCAAAGCATTTTTAGATAACACCGATGCTTGGTTTGAACAAAAATGGAAAAACAAGCTAGCTGGTGGCTTTACTCATTCTAGTTCCTTTAGTGGAGACAAGCAGGGTACTTTGATTTACCTGGCTGTGTTTGCAGCACAAATGTCCATGATCTGGATCAATGCAGGAGAAATGCCTAGTCACTATTTTGGTAAAGACGATGGTGTCAACCGATTAGGAGCATTCATGGGAGTGATGGGACAGTCTCCATTAGATATGAGCGACAAACCTGCTGACATTGATTCAGGCGATCGCCTAACTGCGAAAATTTATGGTGTCCGAATTGCTAAGATTGCTCAGAAATTACGTTAAAAATAATGATAATTAATTTTTTAGATCCCTAATAGTTTTACAAATATTTACAATAGTAAGTAAGGTATATCAAAAGGTTATTTATGAATCTTACTTATTTAGACAGTAATTCTTGGTTAATAGAAATTGATGGTCAACGGATTCTGCTCGATCCTTGGCTTGTGGGAGAGTTAACTTTTAGCAATACAGATTGGTTGTTTCGCGGTAAGAAAAATAATCCCCAACCGATTCCTGAAAATATCGATTTGATTCTTTTGTCTCAAGGACTGGAAGATCATGCCCATCCTCCTACATTAAAAAAATTGGACAAGCAAATCCCTGTTGTTGCATCACCTAACGCAACTAAGGTAGTCAAAGAGTTTGGCTACACTAACATAACTACTCTAAAACACGAAGAAAGTTTCAAACTAGGAGAAAAGGTTTCCATTAAGGCTGTACCAGGTTCGCCCATAGGTCCTACCCTGACAGAAAACGGTTACATCATTAAGGGTCTAGAATCAAATAAAAGTATTTATTATGAACCTCATGGCTACCATGATGATTCTCTTAAAGAATCCGCGCCTATCGATGTAGTTATCACTCCCATTACTAACCTCAAATTACCCTTATTAGGAGCAGTAATCAAAGGTCAAAAAAATGCACTACAAGTCTGCAAATGGTTAAATCCTCAAGTGATTTTGTCTACCGCAGCAGGAGGTGATATTGATTTCCAAGGCTTGTTAATATCAATTCTCAAAGCAGATGGTACTGTAGAGGAATTTAGCGAACTTTTAAAACAGAATAATCTCTCCACTAAAGCCGTCGATCCTCAATCTGGAGAGACTATTGAATTATCTTTAGTTTAAGAGTTTAAGTCCCATTTCTAAAATTGATGATGCATCCTAGATGAAAAACAATCGAATTTCTCTTTCTGTTACCAATATTTTCTTATTAATTTTGCTTCCTTTACTGCTGATTTTGCTCTGGCAGTTGAGAAGTTTGATTGTGGTGCTGATGATTGCCGTAGTACTTGCTGCAACCCTTTCTCCCATAGTAAATACGACTCAGAAAGTAGGCATACCAAGATTTTTAGCAGTTTTAATAGTTTATGCTGGTTTGATCGGCACTTTAAGTCTTTTTGGCGTAATTATTGGTCCGACAGTAGCAGAACAAATACAACGCCTAATTGGAAAATTACCTGTTTATTTAGAAGCATTGCGATCGCTTTTATCCGATTTAATTCTACGTTTTGGCATGGATGATACTGCTGCACCAGATCTAATCAACCAGCTATTAGATGTGCAAGGGTTAATATCCTGGGCAATTCGTTCTAGTCAACAACTAGTAGTTCGTTCCTATAGCGTTACTAGGGGGATTATTGGCAGCGTCTTGGGTGCATTATTATCCTTGCTGCTTTCGGCATATATGTTGTCTAACTCTAAACAGCTACTAGAAGATATTATCAACCTTTTTCCTGCACCCTGGAATCAACGTTTAGCAGCTCAAATTCAACCAGTAGGCAAAAGAATGGGAGGCTATATTCAAGGAAGAATAGTAGTTTCAAGTATATTAGGGGTAGTTATTACCGTTAGTCTCAAATTTTTAGGTTTATCCGAACTTGCTTTAGGTTTGGGAGTGATTGCAGGATTTACCAATCTCATTCCCTTTTTTGGACCCGTTTTGGGGGCAATTCCTGCATTGATCGTAGCTGTTTCCCAAGATGGATTGACTGTTGTTTGGGTATTGTTGCTATTTGTAATTGTGCAGAATTTGGAAACCTATCTTTTAGATCCTTTGTTGGTAGGTAACTCGGTCAAAGTTTCCCCTTTATATCAGTTATTAGCTGTTTTAGGTGGCGCACAGGTATTAGGAATCATCGGTGCATTGATTGTTCCACCATGGATTGCTGGGATGGGGGTATTACTAGAAAATCTCTATGTCAAGCCTAAATTGATTATGGAGGGACACTACGATCTTTCTGTTAATTCTGATTGAAATTCAAGTTTGGTAATTACTTATTACTTATGCACTAAAGCAGTATGCAAAGCGATATCACTTGATTCCCTTTGCTCACGAAGCGGTATCCTTTAGGGCATTATTGATGTCCCCAATCTTCAATTCCCAAAGCTTGAGGAGATATCCAAAGAGATTCATGCTGTTTCTGACGATAACGAGATAAACGTCGGCGAGATTTTAAAGTTTCTCTGACGACATATCTAAACCATTTATTAATATCTGCACCAGCTTGGTAAGGATCGATTAAAGCTTCTTCGGAAATATCTAACAACATTTGTACCAAATCAGAAATGGAGATTTCTAAATAACGATGAGATAAATTAGATTCTTCTTCCCAATGAGGCAGAGTTTCGTCACCAATACCCATATTTCTAGCTAATTCAATCATGTCGTAGTGATCGGTATACCAAACATTTTCGTATTCCATATCAGGAAAGATATTAGCTTTACTAGCCAAAATATCAATAAGACAGATGACAATACTATTGATTTTGTTTTCTTCTGCTGAAGTGTAATGTTCTTTAATTACCGCACGCAACATTTGCGCTAGCTCAGTATATCTTTCTTGGGCAATAGTACGAGCTTCCTTATAATTTTCGTTGGCTAGCTTGAAAAATTTATCGTGTTCTGTTTTGGGTAAATTATTATGTCTTTTACGAGCTTTTGTTAGTTGAGGATTGTGAGCAGTCTCTACAGTCAATGGTTGAAATAATTTTAGCAAGAACATAATAAAATACCGTTGATAAATACTTGAAGAAGTTAAAACAAACTAAACTTTGCTTTACTATCTGTGTAGTTGTATTTTTAAATGATTACCTAAATCTTAAGTACTATATATGATTTCGATCGCTTTATTTTTAGATCTACATCTTGGGCTGGTTATTGACTATATTGCCACTATAGAACTTCCGAATCTAAGAATTCGAGTTAAGGGAAAAAACTCAACAATAGTTAATCCTTAACAATAAACTTCTTGGGCTGCACGATGTAATAAAGAATGACGATAAACTAAAGCTGACATATCTTTGCCATAGCCTCCACCAATTACGCTAGCAACGGGATATCCTCCAGCTTTACAGGTACTCAACACCATTCTTTCTCGCCGATAAATACCTCGATCGGTTAAAGATAACTTGCCTAAGCGATCGCTAACGTGGGTATCAACCCCTGCATCAAATAGTACTAAATCTGGTTTTAGTTGACTGAGTAAATCTGATAAATGACTGGCTAATATTTGCAAATAACCTTCATCGTCTAAACCAATTGGTAAAGGTACATCAAGATTGCTTTTTTGCTTCTTCCCTGGAAAATTTGCCTCGCAGTGCATCGAAAAGGTAAACACGCTATCATCTTCCCTAAAAATCCAGGCTGTACCGTCTCCTTGGTGTACATCACAATCGACGATTAAAATATTGTTCACAAGTCCTTGATGCTGCAATACACGAGATGCGATCGCCAGATCGTTGAAAATGCAGAACCCCGATCCATAACTAGGAAAAGCGTGATGCGTTCCCCCTGCGGTGTTGCAAGCACAACCATATTCTAAAGCTAATTTAGCAGCTAAGATAGTTCCCCCGATTGCAATTCGAGTACGATGAGCTAAAGCTTTACTCCAGGGTAGACCAATACGACGCTGGGCTTTATATTCTAAAGTTCCGTTGCAATATGCTTTCACATATTCAGGAGTGTGAACCAATTGAATTAGTTCTAGATCGGGCAAATCTGGCTGATAAATTTGTTCTGGTACTATTACCCCGTCCTTGAGTAGCAAATCCCGCAGTATTTTAAACTTTGGCATGGGAAACCGATGAGCATTAGGCAAAGGTGCAACATAATCGGGATGATAAACAATCGCAAAACCATATTTACTCATCGTGGCAGAAATTTGATTGAATCGATTTGGATGTAGAGAAAAGGCAGTTATTAACTTAACATTTATATCCAGCTAAAAATCAGTCTATAGAAGTAAGTAAAATTCTCGATCGAGTATACTCTCTGTTATCTATCAGTTATTTTTAGTCGTTCAAAATAGTATGTTATCTATTATTAATAGTTTCCAGCTTGAAGCAAATGCAGGCATAGGTCTTGGTTTTGACTCCTCAACTAATAGTTTTTCTGTTTATGGAGGAAATGGGGGAGAAATCAATAATTATGACCTGTCTGGCAATCTAATTTCTTCAATTACAAACCCTAGTGAAAGTGCTGACGATTACGACCTTTCCTTTGTTTCAGAACCTTTGATTCTTGCAGATGTTACAGTTCCAGAAGGTACACTATTAGTTATTAATGGAGAATCTGGCACAGCAGATATTTATGCTGTAGATATAGAAAACAATACTACTATCGCCACTCTTTTTACTGAATTCGGTGCTGGTAATATTGTTGGTGGCAGTTACCATCCCCAAAGAGATACTTTTTTTCTGGTTCAAAATTATTTGACCCAAACCTTAATTGCCGAAATCGATCCAATTGAAGGTGAAATACTCAACACTTTTAGTCCAGGGGAAGACTACGATGTTTTCTCTGGCGATCTTGAAGTTGATTCCACCACAGGCAATTTGTTTGTTGTCACCAGCGATCGAACATCCATACGAGAATTAAGTCCTGAAGGGGAAATTGTTCAAGATCTAGTTCTCCCTGACGGCATTAGCGATCTTAGCGGAATTGGACTTGATGAAGATACAGGAGATATTTGGGTAAGCAATACTAGTGGTGTCGTTTGGCAATTGGATAACGATGAGTCAAATTTTGAGACTCCTGATAATGAGGAAGATGGAATCCCTGTTTATCGATTTTTAAGGACTGATACTCAAACTCAGTTTTATACTACTAATGAAGTTGAGCGAGATTCTGTTGTCGAGAATCTACCTAATTACGAACTAGAAGGAATTTCTTTTATTGGTGCAGATATAGAAGAAGATGATATTACTGGTACGAGTCCTGTCTATCGCTTTTTTAACAGCACCACAGGGGTACATTTCTATACTGCTGATGAAAATGAAAAAGTCTTTGTAGAAGAAAACTTAGACAACTTTGTCTTTGAAGGTACTCCTTACTATGGCTACGATACTCAAATTGAAGGGACAGTCCCCCTTTATCGTTTTTATAACGAAGGATTAAATGCTCACTTTTATACTCCTTCTGCTGAAGAAAGGGATGCTTTTATTACATCTCCTGATTATCAACCTGAAGGTGGTGCTGACGGTATTGCCTTTTACGTTGAACCTGCGCCTGAAATTTGATTCTAATCAACATAAGTATTGCCAAATATTAGTTTAAACCGATCGCATCGTCCAAAAAAAGTTTTACAAGCTTGATTTCTGGACGGTGTGTTTTTGTCTAATAATTTTTCTGTTTGTGTTATCTGAATGTATGTTCATATATAATATATATAAGTAAATAAATTGAGGATAATCTCGATGACAAATGCTAGTTTAGTTAAATGCGCTTGCGATCGCTGTTCTTGCGATGTTTCCCTCGAAGACGCGATTAAAAAAAATGATAAATACTATTGTTGTGAAGCCTGTGCTAACGGTCACGTAAACGATCAAAGCTGTAAGATGTCTGAGTGCGATTGCGGTTAAGCCTTCAAATTTTCAACAGGAATTTATGGTACGTGAAACCCTCGCGTACCTTTGCTTTTAGCTTTCTGAGTAAAAAGCCCCACATCTGTATTGCGAAGGATGGAGTAATCAGTGTGGGATGAATTACGGGATAGCACTCTGCAATAAAAGTTTTATCGCGAGATACAATCTGTGGTAAAATTATCTCATGTTAACTATGAATTACACGTACCGAATTAATCCAACCCCCGAACAGCAAGAGATATTCCTTGGCTGGATGGAGACGTGTAGACGCTTGTATAACAGGTGTTTACGTGATTTAAAAGATTGGCTTAATTCGAGAAAATGTGATTTATACTCTTGCTCTTTGAATCGGGAATACATAATGTCTCCCGACATTCCTTTCCCAAGTTACATAGAACAGAAAAAACAGCTTACCCAATGGAAAAAAACTAATCCTTGGTATAAGGCTGTTCATTCACAAGTAACTCAGGATTGCGTCAAACGTCTGCATAATACATGGGAACGGTTCAAATCTAAAAAGTTTGGCTTCCCCAGATACAAGAAGTTTGGTAGATATCAATCTTTCTTATTTCCGCAGTTTAAAGACAATCCAATTAAAAATGGATTCATAAAGCTGCCCATAGTCAAAGAAGTTGAAATAAACCAACATAGACCAATTCCAGATGGATTCAAGGTCAAAGGGGTCAGGATTGTATCAAGAGTAAGAGGAACTGTGTGGTATGCAGTAGTAACTATTCAGTGTGATGTCAAAGTACCTGACCCATTCCCCTTTGGTCGTGGAATCGGGGTCGATATCGGGCTTGAATCATACCTAGTGACGAGTGACAATTTCCGAGTAAAGCCAGCTAAATTTTTTCGAGACTTGCAAAGTAGGCTTAAAGTGCTGCAACGCAGGGCATCTAGAAAAGATAAGCGATCTAAAAATTGGGAGAAAGCACAGTTAAGGGTAGCAAAATTACATCATCAAATAGGTAATGCTCGTAAGAATTTTCATTTTCAAACGAGTCATCTCTTATGCGATCAAGCAGACATGATATTTGTTGAGGATATCAACTTTAAAATGACTGCTAGAGGGTTTCTCGGAAAGCATATGCTTGATGGTGGTTTTGGGCAATTCCGAGATTTACTGTCCTGGGTATGTTGGAAGCGAGGCAAATACTTTGATCAAGTAGACCACAAATACACTTCGCAGATCTGCCCAGAATGCAATGCTCATACGGGTAAAAAAGAGCTTAAAGAAAGAGATTACCACTGCCCAGAGTGTAATTACAAAACTTCTCGCGATCATGCAAGCGGTCGAGTAATTTTAAATCGGGGTCTTGAATCAATAGTACCGATGGACTGTCGGGAAAGGAAGCCGTCTGCTGAATGCGTACTGCCAGGGATAGCAATATCTAGGTAAGTGCAACGCAGAAAATTCAATCAGCGATGGTTGAAGCCCACACGCTCTCCGTCCAAACGGTCAGTGTTGGGAGAAGTCACTTCAACAATATTTATTATTTTATGTCCGCAGCTAAGTCTCAGAACGTTCCTACTTGTTCGATAGATCATTCAACTGACATTGAAACAAGCAATATTAACGGTGAAGCACTTACATTAGGTAAAGCACAACGAATGGCAGAGTTTTTTCGTTTGCTGGGAGATCCTAACCGTCTGCGAATTTTATCTCTTTTAGCCAAGGAAGACTTATGTGTGTGCGATTTAGCTACCCTGCTAGATATGAGCGAATCAGCAGTTTCTCACCAATTACGGACATTGCGATCGCTTCGACTAGTAAGTTACCAAAAGCGTGGTAGAAAAGTTTTTTATAGTTTATTAGATCGTCATGTACTAGAGCTATACCAATCAGTAGCAGAACATTTAGATGAAGAATAGTAAGAATTAGAATAAACAGAGCGATCGCATTTTATTAGGCGATCGCTCTGTTTATTATTTAAGAAGAATTGAATGCTAGAAGAAAATTAAAATTAAACCCAACAGCAATGCACCAAAGCCAAAGACAAAAGACCAAAAGCGATGATAGCTGTTAACTACCGTACCTTCTGAGGTTGTGATTTGAACCAAGTCCATCCAGGGCATATTGCCTCGACGAAACCAACCTTCGGAAGTGACAGAAGATCCAATTAAATTTTGGACTCGTTTCATGCCAAACAAGAAGTTCCCAATAGGTCCAAAGCGAGAATTATAACGTAGATAAAGCATACCTGTTTTATCCTGTACTTTGAGGTCAGAACCAAATTTATAACCTGCTTGACCACGACCAATCAATTCCCCTTCTAGCTTGGCTGGTTTGCCTCTCAAGGGACTAGCGTAGGGATCTGACATTAATTCTAAAATATTAGTCTCAGGGGCTTTGCGGTATTTTGGATACATTACACATCCTTTGAAAATCACTCCAATACCTAAGCCAATTATAGGAAATGCAATCGCCAGCATTGGATTGGGAATTGGAGACGTCTCAATTAAAACAACTCCAATAATTAAACCTATAACCAAGCCGATAAACTCAGAACAAAAGAGGAAAACATCCCCTGCAAAACTGCCATAGAGACGTTTTTTATTAAGGTGTTTACCTTCTGCCATTACCTTGCCCATATCAAATTCAATTGCTAATCCTAACTGTTCGGCATAGGTACTCAATGCACGGACTCTTTTACCCGTTAGAGGATGGGTTGAATTTAGTTCCATCCACCATCCCCAAGGGTTGAACATATCCCATAAAAATACTCGACCGATTTTTTCGGGTTCAGAAGCAACACGATAGGCTGTTCCCGTTGCAGTGGCAGCTTTGGCATCATAAATACCCAAAGTGCGAGTCCCTTCTAATAAACGGCTTGGTTCTTCCGCTTGGCTGGTTTCTTCAACAATACCATAGGCGATTTTAACTAATGCACGGGATAGAGCATTAGGATTACCAGTAGTTTCGGCTGCAAAGCGATCGGCAAAATACTCTCTGACTCTGGATAAATAGAGTAATAGATATGAACCAATCAGATAGAAAATATAGGCTACTAGTGCAGCAGTTTGGAAAGCATCTTTTGATTTACTGCTACCTCTTGTACCCATACGACGGGCAAAGACAGAGATTAAATAGCAAATTTGAATTAGTGTTGATGCTACTGTCATTACAGCAAAATCCCAATGAACAATATGTCCTAGTTCATGGGCATACACCGTAGCAATTTCTTCGTCATCTAAATAGGTAAATAAACCTTTACTTACTACTAAACGCGCACTGTTAGGTAATGAACCATAGGTAAAAGCAGTGGGGTTTTGGTCATCGATGATTCCTAAACGGGGTGTTTTGATCTTTTTATCGGCGCAAACTTTTCTAATTAGTTTAGCTGTTTCTGGGCTTCGATCGGCGATGTCTCCTAAGGACACCCAGCGGGTTTTGTAAAGCCATTTCTGACTCAAATCCATTAGCCAGGGGGAAATAAAGAAAGCAGCAATATTGAACAATAGAGTAATTATTACTGATACTGCTAAACCAGTACCAGGATTTTCGCTGTCTAAAATAAATACGGTAGCTAATACTAAAACTAATACCATTCCTCCAATGAGGGATAGTGTTACCGCAGATGCAAATGCTAGGTTTCCGCCAATACCTTTAGCTAAAAGTTTAATATTATTTTCAGGCGATCGCTTTGGCAGATCATCATTTATATGATTATTCATAACACCTTGAATTTAATTCAATTATTTATATACTACGCAGGTTTAAAATTATACCCGTGACTTAGTTATAAAAATTGATTCAAAGTAAAGCTGTGATCTTTGTTTGATTTGTAGCTTGAAAGACAAAGCGTTTTAATTGTTAACTACTGACTGTTCAATTATCATTTTTCGATCTTATTGAAGATTTTGTAATTATATAAAATAATATATTTCACTAATATTTTTCAATTTATTTTTATTATATTTATATTTTTTTTGCTATATTTACATCGAAAAAAGAATTACTTTATACTAGATCGTATTGTATGCAATAGGGGATCGAATAAAAATGATGGTTTTCATATGAATTTATACCTATCCTAAAACTATAAAAGCACAATAACCTACAGGGGTTTGAAAAATATAAAAATTGGGTATAATAGCTTTTAACTACTAATTAGTATTTTAAATTTTAATAAGGAACAATACAGTGCAAACTTTTGCTTCCAAAATTTCAATTCTACTACTTAAAATAGCTACAATAACTTTAGTTCTATGAATTTAAGCCAAGCCAAAATGGCTGATAAATTGCAGCAGATTGAACAGGCAAATCTGCTGCTGGAGTCTAAACTGAAAAAAACTCAAGAGTTATTTAAAACTATTGTTGATTCAACCTCGACCTTAATCTGGATGATTGATGTCAACGAAAACTATACTTTTTTAAATCAGTCTTGGTTGAGCTTCACTGGACAAAGTTTGAAGGTCGGTTTAAAAGAACATTGGCGCGATCGTATTCATCCTGATGATTTAGCCAAATGCAATGAAACGTACAAATCTGTCCTCGATCGATGTCAAGAATTTCAAATAGAATATCGTCTAAGACGTTTTGATAATTCTTATCGCGCAATTCTCAATACCGCTGTACGTAGACTAAATTCTTATGGAAAATTTGCAGGATTATTGTGTTCGTGCTTGGATGTTACTCAGCGTAAAAAGGCAGAACAACAAATAATTAGACAAGCTCACACAGACCGTATATTAGCAGATATAACTCAAAAAATTCATAGCTCTTTAGACCTTGATATTATTTTACAAACAGCGACAGAACAGATTAATGAATATCTTTTAGCTGATAAAATTCTAATCGCTAAAATTGTCAACAATAATCAATTGACTTTACTATTTGAACAAGAGACAGCCATGTCTGCAAAACGCTGCGACATGAATGTGTCTAGTCAGTTACCAAACAAAAAGCTGGCTGATAATTTTGCTCGGCTCTCTAAAGGAGAAATTATTGCTTCTAATAATATTTCTATCACCGAAATAATAAAGCTGGGTTATTTAGAATTACCAATTGAATCCTATTCTTTTTTACTAGTACCAATTATTAACAATGAAAAATTATGGGGTTTAATTTGTGTAGACCAAGCTTTTCCTCTTCGTCCTTGGGAATTAGATGAAATAAAACTTTTGGAGCGAGTGGCAATTCAATTGGGAATTGCGATCAAACAGTCAGAACTATATCAAGAGCTAGAAAAACTATCTGTTATTGATGGTTTAACTAAAATTGCCAATCGTCGAAAGTTAGATCGGTATTTAGTAGCAGAATGGAAAAGATTGACTAGAGAAAAGAAACCTTTATCTTTAATAATCTGCGATGTAGACTACTTCAAACTTTACAATGACACTTATGGTCATCAGAGGGGGGATCTTTGTTTAAAAAGTATAGCCCAAGCAATCAGCAAAGTTATCAAACGCCCCGCAGATTTAGTAGCTCGTTATGGAGGCGAAGAATTTGTTATTGTATTGCCAAATACTGATATTGATGGTGCAAAATATTTAGCCCAGCAAGTACGTTTGCAAATTGCATCACTCAAGATCCCTCATATCAATTCTCCTATAGATCTTTACGCTACGCTTTCTTTTGGGGTAGCAAGCTGTATTCCCAATGGCGAAACAAGTCACGATGCTCTAATCTTAGCCACAGATAAAGCTTTATACGACGCAAAAGAACTAGGACGAAACCGCATCGTGAAATCAGCATCAGTAGTGGGCAGTTAGGATAGCTATAAGCTTGGGTTAATTGAGTACTTCTTTTAATTGATGCTGTTGCCAGAGAGATTGATATAATCCTGTTTCTTGGACTAAAGTTTCATGAGTACCATTCTGGACAATCTTGCCTTCATCCATAACTAAAATGCGATCGCACATCGCTGCTGCGGATAGTTGATGGGATATAAATAGTACGGTTTTCTTAGCTCTAGTGGGAGACAGGCTATTAAGAATCTTGGTAGCAGTTTCATTGTCTACGCTAGAAAGAGCATCGTCGAGAATCAATACTTTGGCATCGGTTAATAAGGCTCTAGCTAAAGACGTGCGTTGCCTTTGTCCACCAGATAAAGTGATGCCTCGTTCTCCTACTATTGTTTCGTATTCTTGAGGAAAAGTGAGAATTTCTGGATGAATTTGAGCCTGCTGTGCTGACTGAATTACTTCGTCGGTTTCAGCTAATGGTTCGCCATAACGAATGTTATTTTTAATAGTGGTACTAAATAAAAAGCTATCTTGGGGTACATAAGCGATCGCTTTTCTCAAAGTATGGATATCTAATTTGGTAATGTCATGGTTATCCAAAAATAGCTCTCCTGCTTCAACGTTAAGTAAACGCGGAAGAGCATTAGCTAAGGTGGATTTACCCGAACCGATCGAACCTACTATCGCCACAGTTTCCCCTGGCTCGATCGTAAAGTTCAAGTTATACAGTGCGGGGTTATTGGCATTGGGATAGGTGTAAGTCAGGTTACGTGCGCTAATCTCTCCTGTAATCTCCTCTGAAGGCAAAACAATTGCCTGGGGATTATTTTTGATTTTGGGTTCGGCTTTGGTAATAGCTTCTACTCGATCTATACTGACTTCCCCTTGCTGATATGCGGTGATGGTGAAGCCTAACAAAGCGGTAGGAAAGACTAACCCTTCCACAAATAAAAATAAAGCAATAAAATCCCCTACTGTAATTGTGCCACTAGCGACTGCGCCTGTTCCCAGCCACAACAAAATCAACAAACTAATATAAGAAATCCCTTCAATGATGGGAAAGAGTAAATTTCTCGTTCTAGCTAATTTTAAGTTTGATGCTAATAATTCCTGGTTTTTCTCTCTAAATGCTTCTCTCTCTTGATTTTCCTGAGCATAGATTCTGATTAGAGCCATGCCACTCATATCCTCTTGAATCAGCTCGCTCAAGTCTGATAACTTGACCTGAATTTCTTGCTGATATTCTCGTAGCTTTCCACTAAACAACTGTACCGTAATCAACATCAACGGATATACAGCCAGTGCCAACAAACTCAGCCTGACGTTAATATCCAACATTGCAGGAACAGTAAAGCCGTAGGCAAAAATGATGTTGACGAAGCTCAACACGGCAAAACCAACTAAGCGACGAATATTATCCACATCACTAGTAGCACGATTGATTAAATCCCCCGAGCTATTTTCCGAAAAATAACTCGGCTCAATAGTCAATAGGTGTTGGAAAATACGTTGCTTGAGACTAAATTCGACTTCTCTTCCCGCGCCAAAAATAAGCACCCGCGACAACATCCGAAATCCCCACATTACTGCTGAAAGCAATAGCAGCCATAATGCAGAGCGAGATAATTGGTCGAAACTAAACTCCCCTTGCAGTCGATCGATGCTATCTCGAATCAACAGAGGAATATAAACTTTCAACCCGTTAACAATGATGAGGGCGATGATACCGATTAAAACTATTCGCCAGTGGGGACGAAGATAGCTGCCGAGTTTTTTTAGCCTTGAATTTGCCATCTACAAATCTTAACAATTTTTTCCCTTATGACAAATAATTCTTTAGATAGATGCTCGAATTTTCTACTTTTTTTTAAGAGAAAGAAAAGCGATAGCTTAAATTAATAATTTACCGCTCAATAAAAGATTACAATTACACTCAATAAATCAAATTTTTTTACGAGTTGACCTGGATTTATGAAATCGCGATCGTTTGGCTTTATCTTGACTGGTATCACTTTACTCGTCACAACCATCAGTATTTCCCCCAATGCCAATGCTGGCAGAAACAAATATTTCTGTGGGGAGTTGGATGGAACTTTTCGGACATTTGTTCATACCGAACGGGGAAATATGAAAATCATCAACTTTGTACGGGATATATCTGAAGAATGGACGACTCAAAAACGTTGTGTCGAGACATCCAAAAGATTTCAAAAATTTTATGATGCCAAAACACTGAAATACGTTGGTTCGGGAAAAGTAAATAATTATCCCGTTTTGTGTGCAGTAGCTAAAATTGGTGAAAATTGTAATGAAGAAAATGTTTTAGTAACCCTAGCCCCAGGCAGTAACCCAGTAGATGAAGCTAGAACATTGATGGATACCAGAAACGTGATTAGTGGCACGGTGATTAGCGTTAACGGTGGCTCAGAAAAACTAGAAAGCTATGTCGATGGCAATATTTATTACAATCTAAATGTCTTGGAAGAAATTATTTTGAATAAAGAAGACGGTTCTTCTCATCTAATTCAACAAGACTTGACACCAGTAAATACATACTAACGTTTTAACTACCGCTTTTTGCCATGAAGCATTGTTCTCTGTTTTCCTGGTTAGGAATACTGACTACCTTAGCTGTTATCTCCCCCAAATCCGTACTCGCTCTAGAACCTGCGGAAATCTCTGCTAGAGCAAAAACCTTCACGGTGCAAATAGATGGAGCGGAAACAGGATCGGGGACAATTATCGAGCAAAATGGCAATACCTATACTGCCCTCACCTGTTGGCACGTTGTTGATACCCCAGGGAATTATGAAATTACGACAGAAGATGGCGTTAAACATCGAGTAAAGCGGGTCAAAAATTTAGAAAATATTGACTTAGCTGTAGTTGAATTTAGTAGTGAAAATGATTACCCTACGGCGCAATTGGGTGAATCAGAAATTCTTGTAGAAGGATCGGGAACTTTTGTGGTTGGCTATCCCGATCCTATCCCTGGTATCCCCGAACGAACCTATAGATTTGCTGTTGCAAATATAATTAGTCAGCTTTCAACACCAGACAACGGTTATAAATTGATTCATAGTACTCCTCTTGCTCCAGGAAGTTCTGGAGGAGCAATTTTGGATAATGATGCTAATTTGGTTGGTATAAATGGTGCAATGACTTTTGATGGCAACACTAATACTGCCTATGGGTTAGCAATTCCCCTAGAAATATATCTAGATCGCGAAGCAGATTTGACAGTAGTAAACCAAAGCAATAGTGAAGTGTCTGCTGATGAAAGCGATCGCAAAGTAGAAGTATCTAATAATTCGGTAAGCAATACCGCAGGAAAACCAAATACTGAGCCAAATTCAGCTAATATTGCAGCTAATACTAGTACGTTTGATAGCTTAGTAAGTGTTGGTAAAAAGCAAATTAGACAAATAAAATATGAAGACGCAGTTTCTACCTTCGATCGCGCTTTAAATAATAATCCGAATAACCTTGATGCTTACTATGGTAGAGGAGAAGCTAATTTTAGATTGGGAGACTTTAATCGCGTTGTTAAAGATTTCGATCGCGTTCTAGAATTAAACTCTCAAGATGCTCAAGCCTATTTCTATCGTGCTTATGCTTATGCCGAATTAGGTAGAACCGATCGGGCGATCTCTGATTTTGGCGAGGCAATTGAGTTAAATCCTGACGATGAAAGTGCTTATATAAGCAGATCGAGCGTTTATCGCGATCGAGAAGATTATCAAAATGCTTTAGTAGATCTGACAGAAGCAATTGAATTAGATCCCAATAGTTTTGATGCTTATTACGATCGAGGATTGACATATCATGAGATTGGCAAAAACGAAAAAGCAATTGCCGACTATACCAAAGCCATAAATATTGCCCCTGAGAAGAAGCTTCCTGTTCTCGAAGCAAGAGCAATAGCTTATTTAACCGCAGATCGAGAGCCAAAAGCAATTCAAGATTTAGAAACCGCTGCCAATTTATTTTTTGAAAGAGGAGAAATCTCAGAATCAAGACGAATATTTGAAATCTTAGGACGATTTGCTAAAGATTACTTAAAAGAGAAAATTGAGGCTTATTCAGAAGCAATAGATGCAAATCCTGATGATTTAGTGGCATACCAAAAACGGGCATTACTTTATAACAAACTAGGCAAGTCTGATAAAGCGATCGAAGATTATACCCAAGTAATTAATCTCAATCCCCAAGATGGTAAAGCTTATAACAATCGTGCTTGGCTTTATGAAAGTTTGGAAAATTCCGATTTAGCGATCGCCGATTACTCCAAAGCAATCAGTCTTAATCCTGAAAATGCTAAAACATACAACAATAGAGGATCTGTCTACAGCAGCATCCAAGAGTATGCCAACGCAATTAACGACCTAGATCGAGCCATTAAGCTAAATCCCAGCTTTGTTAAGGCTTATTTAAATCGCGCTCTTGTTTATGAAAACCTAGAAAGATACCAAAGAGCGATCCGCGATCTCCAAACAGCATCAGAATTACTTAAGCAACAAATGAAAAGCCAAGAATATTTAGAAGTAGTAGAGATGATTCAAAATATTGAAGAACAATAAAATAAATAGTAATTATTTACTTATTTTTAAGATAATTCCGCGCCATGTAAAAGCAAGCAATTGTTTTACCATCAATGGGTTCGCCTGCAATGATTGCCTGCTCTAATTCTTCTTCACTCATCAACACCACTTCAATATCCTCATCTTCATCTTGTTGGGGTGGTGTTTCTAGCTTTTCCAAATCCTGCGCCAAAAACGCATAAATATATTCATCAGAATATCCAGGGGCAAGAATAAATTTACCCATATCCTGCCACTTATTCGCCCTGTAACCCGTTTCTTCTTCTATTTCCCGCTTAATCGTGGCAAAAGGAGATTCATCTTTCTCTACAGTCCCCGCAGGGAACTCCAACAACCTACCTGCAACGGTAAAGCGATACTGTTTAACCAAAACAAATTTACCATCAGCAGTTACAGGCACAGCTAAAGCACCACCTGGATGACGAATACATTCCCATTCTCCTTCTACGCCGTTAGGTAAACGAAGTTTAATCACTTCATAATCAAATTTGCGACCTTTGTACGCAAGCTTTTGTTCGAGAATTTCTGCTGGTTCGTTTCCTACAGACATGATAGTTTTATTGTTATGGCATTGATTGCACAAACATCATATCTTGGCACTGTCGATCTAAATTAGAAATATGGCTGGTAAAGGAAAATCAAAGGGTAAACGCATTGCTTATCAAGAGTTTGGTAGTCCAGATAATTCTCAAGCGTTAGAAAGAGCAGTCCCCGATTTGCCACCCAACCAACAGGATCTTAGGATACAGGCAACGCGATCGGGACGCAAAGGTAAAACAGTTACTATTGTCACAGGATTTCAACATAAACCTGAAACTTTGAGTAACCTACTTAAAAAGTTAAAAAGCCAGTGTGGTACTGGCGGTACAGTTAAGGATAATAGCTTGGAAATTCAAGGAGATCACAAACAAAAGTTGTTAGAAGTTGTGACTAGATTAGGTTACAAGGCTAAAATCAGCGGTGGTTAACAGAGACGTATCATAGTACGCCTTGACTGAATTACTTTGCTAACTGTAAAATTTTAGAGGCGATCGCCATGCTTTCTTCATATAGCATTTCCCGCCCCCATCTTTGGAGTTGTTGACCGAGTAATTCTTCAGTTTTTTGGTCTAGTACTGGTGTTACCTGTTCGATGTAACAAGATTGCGCCCCTCCTCCAGCTTCCATCCGCATACAGCCTGTAGTGCTAGAACAAAGAACTGTACAGCAGTCTGCGTCCAAGTTAGTCGAATTTAGCTTTAAACTAACTAAATCTCCTGGTATGTCACCCCAGTCAGCAGTAGGAATACCCGCTAGTTCTGCTTCAATATGACGCTGTTTTTCGTCGGTAAATTTGACTTTACGAATATCGTAGTCACCACCTTCATGTTGGTATTCTACAGGTGTCCATTGGAGGCGACTAGCTAGCCAGCCCAAATACATTAAAGCCTGAGATTGATTGCCTAGTTCGTAATCAATGGTCACTTTATCTACTTCATATATTTCCGATCGCCTTTCTGGGGGATCGAATGCAGCAGCAGCCAATTCTTGCCAGGGAGCAAGTCTACGCCAGTTGATATCCGCTAATGCAGTATCTTGCTTTAGCTAATGCTGCTAGAGTTTTTAAATCTTCTTCTGGCTGAACAAAACTACTAGAGTCAAAAATCACCGTATCGCTAGAGGATACCAAGCGTTTGAATAAAGGGTGTTCTGTTGCGGGAGTAGCTTTCCACCAGACAAACTTAGGTAAGTCGGCGATCGCCAAGTTCTGCTATAATACCGCCTATTCTTTCTAAGGCTTCGGCTGTACCACTGAGGGTAATGTATTCACAGCAAACTAGAGTATTTTTTGTCTTCTTATTGATCGGACAATATGCGGAAACTTGCGCTTTTACGCCTGTATCTTCCCCTAAAATGGGACAAAGAGTAATAATTCGGCAGGGATTGGAAGCCGCGATCGCGTCAGCAGTAACACCTTCAGAATCGGGACTATAATTGATGGCTGCGGTTTTGTTTTCTGAAGTTAATTTGTCTTCTAGTCTTGGCTTTAACAAACTCTGCCTGTAGCTTTTCAATTAATTTATCGTCAGACTTGCCCGTAGCCTCCATACCATAATCTTTTTGAGCTGCTTTGATAGCTGCTTTAGTTCTTGGTCCAGCAATACCGTCGATAGGACCTGTATAGAAGCCCAAAGATGCCAATACCTGCTGTGTACCATCTGGCTCATAAATAATTAGACTAAAGGTTGCAGCCCTAGTAACCGCTGCTGCATCCTCGTCTGAACCTTGAGTTTGCCAAAGCGATCGCAATTCTGCTTCAATCTCATCGATGGATACGTCTTTGGGTGCTTGTAGAGATACTATTGGTGAAACCATAATCATTTAACATTTATTATTTAACATTTATCAGAACGAGAAAATACTCGTCTTTATTTCCTCATCCTTTATTCCTTTATCCTTTATCCTTTTAAAGTCTTCTCCAGCTACGGCGATCTCGATTGAGCATCATTTCCGCTTCTGTAGGCTGCCATGTTCCTGCTTCATATTGAGGCATTTTGCTAGGATCGCTAGGGGATTCCCAAGCGTTGATCAAAGGCATTACAATATTCCATGCTGCTTCGACTTCATCAGCACGGGTAAACAGAGTTTGATCTCCCAACATACAGTCTAGTAACAGACGATGATAGGCATCGGCAGTTGCCATACCAAAAGAAGAACCATAGCTGAAGTCCATGTTTACCGTTCTTGTCCGCAGATCGGGTCCTGGAGTTTTGGCTTCAAACTTTAGGGATATACCTTCATTAGGCTGAATCCGCATAGTTAAAACATTAGGACTTGTTTGTTGAGCTGCTGACTGGAAAATCAATAAAGGCACTTCGCGGAAATGAATCGAAATCTCTGTCACTTTTTTAGGCATCCGTTTTCCTGTACGGAGATAAAACGGCACTCCCTTCCATCGCCAGTTATCGATTTCTAATTTCAACGCAACAAAGGTGGGAGTAAGGGATTCGGGATTTACTCCTTCTTCTTGGCGATAACCTTGAACAGGCTTTCCTTTCATCCACCCATCAGAATACTGCGCTCGAATTGCCGACTGTTCCAAATTGTTAGAGTTAGCAACATGAGTTGCTTGGAGTACCTTAGTTTTTTCGTTACGAATACTGTCTGCATCCAACGAGTTGGGCGGTTCCATTGCAGTAATAGCAAATAGCTGCATGAGGTGATTTTGCAGCATATCCCGTAATGCGCCAGAGGTTTCATAGTATCCAGCGCGATCTTCTACTCCTACAGTTTCGGCAACGGTAATCTGTACGTGATCGACAAATTGACGATTCCATAATGGTTCAAAAATCGCATTACCAAAACGGAATACTAAAATGTTCTGAACAGTTTCTTTCCCCAGATAGTGATCGATGCGATATACCTGTTCTTCTTTACAGACTTTCTGCACTGCGCGATTGAGAGACTTTGCCGAACTGAGATCTTTTCCAAAAGGCTTTTCAATTACAATACGATTTTTAACAGAATCATCAAGCATTCCCGCTTTTCCAAGCTGTTTTAGAGCAGGTTTAAAGAACTTAGGAGATACTGCTAGATAGAAAATACGGTTGCCTCTCGTCCCTCTTTTTCCATCTAAATCTGCTAAGAAATTTTTTAATTTTTCATAGCTTGCCTCTTCGTCCATGTTTCCCGAACAGTAGAAGATACCGTTAGCAAAGTCTTTCCATAATTCTTCGTTGCCAACTCCATTACCAAATTCTTCGACACCTTCTTTTAGATGTTGGCGAAAATAGTCATGAGTCCAATCTCTTCTGGCTACCCCAACAATGGTCATTTCGGAGGGCAAACGACGCTCTCTTCTAATTTGGTAGATTGCAGGAATCAGTTTTCGTACTGTTAAATCTCCCGATGCGCCAAAGATAACGATAATTGCAGGATCGGCGGTGCGTTCCTGTTGCAAGCCTACTCGTAACGGATTTTCTAGTATTGCAACCATATTTAATTTATTGGTTTGATTTAAAAATTATTTGTATTGGAAAGGTTAAAGGAAAAAGGGGAAAAGGGAAAAATATTATATTAGTTCCTCCTTCCTCCTTCCTCGTTCCTCGTTCCTTAAATTAAACTGTTGCCAGTTGCTCGACTTTTGATTCTAGGGAAGACATTAGTGATTCAAAGGGTTTGATGAATTTATCAATTCCTTCTTCTAGCAATTCGTCCATTACTGCATCAAGATCGATATCAACGGCATCATCTTTTAAGCCATCAATAATTTTGTGCGCGCTGTCTAAATCTGTTTCAATTCGATTGGCGGGATCGCAATGATCGACACAGGCTTCAATAGTGTTGGGAGGCAAAGTATTGACTGTATCTATCCCGACTAATTCATCGACATACATTACATCACTGTATTCAGGATTTTTAGTACTAGTGCTTGCCCACAGTAGACGCTGTACCTTTGCACCTTTTGCTGCAAGGGCTTCCCATCTGTCGCCACTAAAGATTTCTTTGTATTTTTGATAGGCAATTTTAGCGTTAGCGATCGCAACTTTACCTTTGATTGCTTCTAGTTTGGCTTTAGCTTCGCCATCGGCAGAGCTAAGTTTGCTGTCAATGCGATCGTCAATATTGCTATCAATACGGCTGAGGAAGAAACTAGCTACAGAAGATACTTTACTAATGTCTTCTCCTGCTGCTGCACGTTTTTCTAAGCCTTTAATATATGCCCAAGCAGTATCAATATAGCTTTTGACAGAGAATAACAAAGTAACGTTAACGCTCATGCCTTCAGAGATTGCCTGTTCTACTGCGGGTAATCCTTCTGGTGTTCCAGGGATTTTGATCATTAGATTAGGGCGATCGATAGTTTTATAATAGCGACGGGCTTCAGCGATGGTGCTTTCGGTATCTTTAGCCAAGTTTGGTGGTACTTCGATACTGACGTAGCCATCCAAACCATCAGTTTCTTCATATACGGGCATAAAGATATCACAGGCATTGCGAATATCAGTAAATATTAAGTCTTCGTAAATCTCTTGAACTGACTTACTTGATTTGATTCCGCTTTCGATCGCACTATCGTAAATTTTATTACCTGCGATCGCTTTTTCAAAGATAGCAGGATTAGAAGTAATTCCTCTAATTCCTTTATCGCTGATAGACTGTTTTAATTCTCCAGATTCAATAAGATCACGACTTAGATTATCCATCCAAATGCTTTGACCGTACTGATTACCTATTTCTACAATGGGGTTAGACATAACTTAAAATTCTCCTCAGAATATGCAACTAAAAATTTGTAGCTAAACTAAAGCCTGCTCTTCCGTTTCGCGACGGACTTGATCTTTAATAAAAGATTCCACTAGCTCTACATCTTCTGTACTACCGATAACCAAGGGAGTACGATAATGCAGTTTATCTGGCACTATATTTAAAAGTCTTTCAACACCAGTGCTAGCCTTTGCTCCTGCTTGTTCGGCTAAGAACGCTAAAGGGGCAGATTCATACAATAATCTCAGCTTACCTTCGGGATTTTTCTCTGTTCCTGGATATAAAAAGACACCGCCCTGGAGCAATATTCTGTGGAAGTCACCTACTAGAGCACCACTGTAGCGGGAGGTGTAGCCTTCATGACGATGGACGTAGCGAATATATTCTCGAATTGATTCGTCCCACTGCCAATAGTTCCCTTCGTTAACGCTATATACAGAGCCATGTTTGGGAATGGTAATGTTTTCGTCCGCTAAGATAAATTCCCCCAGGCTAGGGTCAAGGATAAAAGAATGTACTCCTTTGCCTAAAGTATATACCAGCACTGTAGAAGGACCATATAGAATATAGCCAGCCCCTATTTGGCGATCGCCATTCGTAAATAAATCCCTAGCTTCTCCATCCAAATCTTCGCCTTCTTGTTGACGCAAGGAAAAAATTGAACCTACATTGAGATTAATATCAACATTAGAAGAACCATCAATGGGGTCGTATAGCAGGGTATAGCGTCCTATGGGGCAGTTTTCAGGAATATAATAAGGTTTTTCCATTTCTTCTGATGCCAAGCGACAAACTAAACCACTTTGCTTGAAAACAGAAATAAACACATCGTTGGCATAAATGTCCGCCTTTTTAACAGATTCTCCTTGAACATTAGTTTCTCCAGTAAAACCCAATGCTCCCGCCATCAAACCTGCTCTACTCAAACGGCGACTAACTAACTTAGCAGCTAGGGCGATGCGATTCATAATTGCGCTAACATCTTGCGCTTGAGTACTGAAATCTGAAAATTGCTGTAATACGTGCCTCGAAAGAGTTTGACAATCTCTATCCAAGCTATATTCTGGAATTACAGCGTAGTCTAAATTTTCCATGAAATTAATATAGGTGAATCCTGCATCTCCTGCCTTCTGTCCGATCTAAAGTCACAGATTGTAGTTGAGGACAAGAGCTAAACATAATTACAACATATTGCGATCGCAATTCAAGTTTGCTAGATTTAGTTTTGCTATTGTCTAGTCAAAAATGTTGCTTGCACATATTGAAATGTCGGTGTAGAGAAAATCTGTTTGAAACTAATATTCTAATTATTTTGAGGCTTCTAAAATGTAGTCGCATTGAAAGACTTAGCATCTTTACAATCGCACAACTGTCGTAGGCTACAAGATATATTAGAGAGTCTTACTTAAGATTAGCTACACTTTACTTATTTATCTTAGGAAGGGATTCTAAGTCCTACCCCGAAGCTTAACAATAGCTTCAGGTTATTGATGATTTTGAGCTTTTTTGACACAGAAATTCATTAAAATAAGCTGAGAGAAATCATTATGTAAAAGAAGGATAAAAGTTTCTGTTCAAATTAAACTTTTTACCCCTCTTTTGAACGCTGGCTACTTTGCTATGCTGTTAATCAATATTGATAGATTGAGGTTTGCTACTGTTGGAAGCCACCGTAGTACTTGTGCTGACAGAATTATATCCTTGCTTTTCTAGCCATTGAGATAAAGGCTCTTCGTTTAGCTTTAGCTGTAAGATTCCAGAGACGAAACCTCCTGTAAATGCTATAGGTTGCTGGAGTAATTTTTGTAGTGCGGGGGCTAATTCACTTAGAAACATAATTTAGAATTTAGAGACAAAGAATTTATGTTGAGACAAATATTCAAGTTTTCCTAAAAATTGTAGCGTAATTGGAAAGTCAATGCTGATATATCGTTGCGACAAACATAATCGTAAAATCAACTGCAATATTTAATTGCAATATCCAAAGAAAAATATAGAACTATTAAGTTACTATCTTTTAACTTATACATAGGTTTGCATTCTGCTGAAAATTCGGTTTAATGCCAATAGTGAGTCTTTTTGTTACCTTAGCTATTTTTCAGGCAAAAAGAAGATTCTGTTGCTAAAAGCAAAACTTACTTTAGAAACAAAGAGATGGACGAAGCACCGAATAGAGATATCCTACTAGCAGAACTTGAGCGAGAACGTTCCATACGCCGTACAGTAAGATTATTATATGCAAAGCGATCGCGAGTTATTGATGAGCTAGATCGTCTGATTAGTCATCTTTCGCTTTTGGTTGCTGTACCACGCAAAACAACAGAAGATTCTAACCCAGAATCAGATATTTTAATTGAAGCTGCAAAAAGAATTGACGATCCTATTTTCACCGATCTCTTAATTCAGATTATTCAAGAAAGAAAAAAATAAACTCCCTTCAGTTTCGCGATCGCGCCTTATCCGTATTTAAATAATAATTGGTGACTAAATTATGCCTCGTTTAAACATTTATAGCCTATCAATGCAAATCAGTCGTATGTTTGAGCAAGGACAATCTTTTTTCTGTGCGATTAAGGTGCAAGATTGGCTAAAAGAGAGAAATGAAAATCCTGATGATTACGATATTTTGTTTCACGAAAAACCTGCACCCCCAGGATCGGGATTGGTTGTAATGCAGGAGATTGAACTACGTCGCAAGGATGGTCAACCTGTAGAAGCTTGGTTGCAAGAAGATGTAAATGACTACGCTTAAGAAATGAAGGATGAAGGAACGAACATTAAATCAATTGCGAGATAGATGCCATCTACCTAGATAATTATGCTGCAAGGTATCTATTTCGTATTCTTCATCTTCAACTAGTTTAAGCTGATAGCGAGGAGATTCAATATCTGGTTGAAAAGTGTGTCCGTCTTGCAATATCGGTGTTTCTGTGAGGCGATAGTAATTAAATACATTCATAACATAGATTGCTAAACCTATGTCTTCGGTAAGATCTATGGAGACATCAGCTTTGCCGAAATTGTGCATTCCACATGAATAATAGTTATTTTCTCCTTCAACTAATCCTACATATAAAGAGTAGATATCAAATACATCTTCTGAGCTGTAGCAAGAAAGCCACTTATCTGCTTCGTGAGCAATTTCAGCAGATTCTATTTTGACTGCAAGCCCGCCAATATGAAGAAAAACTCGAGCAAATTTAGCGATTTTAAGACAGGCTTGATATCCTACATCAGCTGAAGTCAAATAAACTATTTGTTGACTGTGACCAATTTTTCTTAGGGTTGTATGAGAGATTTTATTATGTCCCTCAAGCTCGATCGCTTTAGTCAGATTTGAATTATTGTTTAAAGTAGAAGTGATCCTAATTTGACAGCTTTCATGGGTAGCTGTTTCTTCAAATATCCTCCCGATAAATAAATAATCTGTACCATACCGATTTAATAGAGCAGAAGCAATATCTTGTCTATTCTTTAGCGAGATAGGAATGGACACTTCTATTTTGTTGGTCATTCAAATCATTATTTATTCCTTGACAGATGCCACATTAAAGCTAATTTCATTGGATTCTTTTGACTCCACGTTTGACTTCAATCTCTTGTATAATATGCCAGCAAACTTACTCAGCAGATCTCCTAAAGTATGAGGATTATCTAAGATTAACTTAATAGTTTTAAAGATGTTTTTTTGTTTAATTGCTTCCAAAACTTGATAGTAAGCTAATCTCTTTTGATAAATTACTAAATTCTCAAACAAGGCTTTTAGCAATTTAGATTTTTTGCAGTCATTAATCTCTCGATTAATAAAGATGTTGGTAATACCGCAAGAGTCAGATAAATATTCTGTAGGTTTTCGTGTAGAAAGAGAAGTTATGCGAGTACGATAATAATAATATGCTTGAGGAACGAGAGCAAAACGAGCCTGGTGTCTTAGACATTCTAGATATAGAACATAATCTTCTCCAACATGAATAGTTTCATCATATTCAATACCATGCTGGATTAAAAACTCTCGTCTCATCATTGGTTTGGTGTAACCAAAACTCCAATTTCTTTTGGCATTAATGGGATTAGGGCGATCGCTAACCACAAATTCAACTGCATCAATTAATCTTACTGAAGATGGCTTTTGCTCATTTTCCTGAAGCAGAGTACTCCAAGGTTGGGATTCGCGATCGCGAATTAAATTCAAATCATCTGCTACTAAATCGGCGTTTTCTTGACGAGCAATCAAAAGAAGTTTTTCTAATCTTTGTGGTGCATACCAATCATCAGAATCTAAAAGTGCAATCCAGTTTCCTTTGGCTGCTTTGATACCGCAGTTGCGTCCATAGCTTACACCACGGTTTTGTTTATTGCTGATTATTTTTAGTCGTCGATCGCCAAAACTATTAGCAATCTCTACAGTAGAATCGGTAGAAGCATCATCCACCAATATTATTTCAAAATTACTGTATGTCTGATGCAACACAGACTCTAATGCTTGGGCTATGTAAGCTTCGCTGTTGTAAGTAGGAATTATTATAGATACTTCAGGCTTCATAGTTAATTAATATTCAGTTCAATATTTATTACATAGGTTGCAGATTTAAAAAATAAGCACTTTATTCCAATAAATCTACATTACCAATTAAAATTTCTTTAACCAAATTAGCATCCACAAGAGTGTTAATAGTACAAAAACACAAACACTTGATATACTACAGCCAAAAATGCCTATAAGATAAATCTTATCTTCATAAAACTCACAAGATCATATAGTAAATAACTAAAGAAACAGATAATGCTCAATTGGATAGTTAGTAAACAAAAAAAAGATATGCCTTGTATGTACAAGCATATCGTGAATAACGTTTCATTCAATCACTGTTACCTATTATGAAGACTTTCTATTGCCTGATTCAAGATATTCCTAGCTTCATCTTTGCTGTAGCTAACTCTGCCTAGAGATTCTTGTAATTTTGAACTGACGACTGCTAATTTACGAATAATAATCTGAATCAATTTAGTGTTCTTTCTCGTTTGGAGAGAGCCGTTTTGATTGATTACATTGATTTCTCTTTCTAATAATTTATTGAGATTGTTCACCTCAACTAAAATTCTACTGGTACTTTGAATTGGTGCCTCTATCTCTTGTATTTGAGCTTGTGCAAGATTGATCGTGTCTCTAATATTATTTAATTCGGTCAAACCATGCTCGACTAATACTGATTGTTCTCTTAACTTAGCTTTAGATAGGGACAAACCTGTATGGAAAGCAATTTGTTTAAAAGATTCAATTTCACTTTTTTGCCATTCTTTAAAATCAAAACAGTGATGAGCAACCAACAAGCCGTATATTTTGCCGTTATCCCGATTTATTGGTGCGACTAAATTAGCCTTGACTCCTATTTTGGCTAGGTTGTCTACATAACAAGGACTCATTCCTGCTTCGTATATATTGGATATGGCACGGACTCTTCCTTGCTGATACCGATCTATATAACGATATTCAAAACAAGGATCTTTAATCACATTAGCCAAAATAGAAGCTAGAGCAGGAAGACTAGCTTCGGCGACAATCTCTCCCATGCTGTCACTTTGTAAACCATAGACTACCACGCGATCGCAGTTTAAAACTTCTTTGGCTCTTTCTACTGCTACCTGCAATACTTCTTCTGAAGTTACTGCGCCGTAAATTTCTTGGGTAATATCAGTAAGCAACTGCTGCATTTGCTCGTTATCGGCTATTTTCTGCTGAAGACGATGATTAGCTTGTTGTCGATCGGCTCGTTCCATCATCCAACTAGCAACACTTAAGGAGAATTCAATTTCTGTTTGCTGCCATTCACGAGTTCTAGAACATTGGTGCATTACCAACAATCCATATAGGGAATTGTCCACCGAGGTTAAGGGTACTACTAAATTAGCCTTGACATCAATATTTTCCAGATTTTCAATATGGCACAGACTCATTCCTGATTTACGAACATTGTTTATTGCTCTAACTCTACCCCTTTGATATTTGCTAATATAGCCTTCTTCAAAACAGTGATCTTTAATTGTTGTTCCTAATATCTGAGCATATCCAGCAGTAACAGCTTCAGCTGTAATTTTACACATGGATTCAGCCTGCATACTATATACAACAACGCGATCGCATTTTAGGTTTTGGTAGGCAATTTCTACTCCTGCTTGCAGAATTGCTTCTTCTGTAGTTAAGCCACTAAGTTTTTTGAAAATGTCAGTGGGTAAAATATTATATTTTGAACCATTTGTGGCAAATTCTGACAGTGAACGGGATGGCTGAATAGTCATATATTTGAGAATTTTTATATTAATTGATGTAAAGGTAAAAAAACTAATATTATGCAAAGGCAGATTTTGATTGCCTTTTCAAATTATTACAGTAAGTTTTATGTATAATTACTGAGAATTCTAACCTATTTGAGCAATTAATTCTTCCGTGTCAAGCAAACAACATATTCTCAAATGCTTAGAAATAGCTATTTATCGGCTTTAAGTTTTAGAAAATCGCTCAAAAGTCGAGCAAATTTTGATGAACGTTCAAAATGAACGTTGTGATCGGTATTTTCAACTATTTCAATTTGAAATTGAGAATATAACAAGTTAATTCTTTGATTGATGGTGATAAATTTTGAATCAAATTCGCCAACTATTAATAGAATAGGAAGCTGAATATGTTTAAGACAGTTCCATAGGGATGGTTGTACTCCCAAACCCATATAAGCCAACGATTTAGCTAATTTATTGGGATCGTTATTTAGTCTTCTGGCGATCGCTTTTAAATAATCTGGATGTTTAACAAAAGAGCAAAACAAAGGATTGCTATACCATTGCTGCAAAAATAAGCTTAATTTCTGAGACTTTAGCTTATTTGCTACTTTTAAATCCTGCTCGATCCTATTTTCTCGCTCTATCTTATTTTCTAAACCTGGGGAAGCAGATTCTAGAACAACTTTGATAAAATACTGAGGAAAGTGAATAGCTAAATACAAAGCAAGCCTTCCTCCCATCGAATAGCCAACCAAAAAGCATTTCTTTATCGCTAACTGTTTTAATAAGTTAATAAGAGCGATCGCAACTTCGGACATTTGATAATCTAGATCGCAACTAACTTCAGTCTTTCCATGTCCAGGAAGATCGATTAACAAACAACAAAAATCATCTTGAAGTAAATTAGCAACGTCTTGAAAATCTTGCCAACTACCCATAAAGCCATGTAAAAACAAGATAACAGGTTTATGGCGATCGCCTATTAAAATATAGTTGAATTTATAATTCTTGTTCCTTTCTCCTCCATCCTTATTCCTCATCCCTCATCCTTTATGCACTAAAGCATATGCGAAGCGAGAAAGGGGTACTCCCCGCATCTTCCTTTAGGACATCCCTTAAAGTCAGTCCATATTAATAGGATCGACATCAATAGTCATGCTAACAGATTTAGGTAAATGCGATCGTAATATATTTAAATCTGGTAAATCAGTTTCATCTAAAGGAAACTTGAGTAAAATTTGCCAACGATAACGACGAGCTACCCGCATCACACTAGCAGGGGCAGGTCCTAATATATCGTATTCTGAACTTAGGGTATCAATAAGAACATCAGCTAATGTTTCTGCTGCTTGTCGAACTTCTCTCTCATCAATACTGCTGAGTTTGATTAAGATTAGTTTTCCATAGGGAGGATAGCTTAACTCTTCCCTGTCTTTCAATTCTGCACTGCTAAAACTATGGTAGTCATGGGTTTTAACCGCCTGAATTACGGGATGTTCGGGGGAATAGGTTTGCACGATAACTTTTCCTGGGGTGTCTCCCCTTCCTGCTCTCCCTGCTACCTGAGTCATAGTTTGAAAAGCTCTTTCGGCTGCGCGATAATCACTACGATGCAGCAAACCATCCGCTGCAATAATACCCACTACCGTAACTCCTGCAATGTCTAATCCTTTGGTTAGCATTTGTGTTCCAATTAAGATGTCTGCTTCTTTATTGGTAAAGCGATCTATCAATTGGCGGTGCGCTCCTTTATTTCTAGTAGTGTCGCTATCAAATCGGATAGTGCGCAATTCGGGGAACAGTTTAGTTAATTCCTGAGTTACCTTTTGCGTCCCGCTGCCAAAAAATTTAAGATAGGGAGAACTACATTCAGGGCAACTATCTGGCTGGATGCGAGTATGGTTACAGTAGTGACAGCGCAAAAGCTTGGCTGCTCCCTCATGGGTGTAGTGATAAGAAAGAGATACATCACAGTCGGGACATTCCATCACATAGCCACAGCTACGACAAGAGACAAAAGTACTGTGTCCCCGTCGAGGAATAAACAATATACCCTGTTGTCCTTGCTCCTGCATATCGGCGATCGCATTTTGTAAGGATAAGCTAAATATAGATCGATTTCCGCGACTTAATTCCTGACGCAGATCGATGATTGTTACCTGGGGTAAAGGGCGAGATGCGATTCTTTTAGGTAAGGATAAATAGAATTTATTAGTTGCTAATTGTTCATTGTTCGTTGCTACCAAACTCTCCAATGAAGGAGTAGCCGAACCAAGAATCAAGGGACAGTCATCTAATTCTGCTCGCCAGTCTGCTACCTTTAAAGCGTGATAAGTAGGAGCAGGACGATTTTGCTTGAAACTGGAATCATGTTCTTCATCAAGGACGATTAAGCCCAAATTTGGCAGAGGAGCAAAGATTGCCGATCGCGTTCCAATTACTACCTGGGGTTCTCCTTGGATGGTTTGTCGCCAAGTATCATAACGTTCTCCCGCTGAAAGTTTACTATGATAAACGCAGACTTGTGTACCAAATCGAGCGCGAAATCTATCTGTCAGTTGGGGAGTCAAGCCAATCTCAGGTACTAATACTAATGCGGACTTGTTTTGGGCTAAAATCGGCGCGATCGCCTGTAAGTATACTTCAGTTTTGCCCGAACCTGTCACACCATGTAGAAGTATCTTGGCATAACCTGTTTGAGCATTAATTACTTTTAAAGCACTGCTTTGATCTTGACTTAATTGTTTCGGTATATCTGCATTTTGGGCTACTCCCTGTTCTTTGCGAAGTACTTCGCGATCGTCTAAGATGACATAGCCTTTGTCTGCTAGTTTTTTAATGGTAGGACTAGTAGTTTTGCATAGCAGCAGAAACTCTGTTAACCACGCCTCTCCACCTTCATTTTTAAGAATCTGTAAGATTTCTCTTTGCCTAGCTGTTACATCATTTAACCAACTACTCGATACTAAAGTAACAGCGGTTTTTAGCTTTGGCTTGGCTCGTTTTGGTGCTTCTAAATAATTCTCGATCCAACCCCGTTTGCTTAACTCCCTAATACCCCGACTTGCTCCTTTGACCTGATTTCTTAGATAGTTAACACTATAGTCGCCATCTTTTTGGCTTTGCAGCAAGATTAAAACTTTTCTGGCAACAACACTACAAAAATTTTCCGCACCAGGAGGAATAGCTTCTGGATTTAATCTAATTCTACGTTGCGATCGCCCCAATAATCCTGGGGGTAAAGCAACACGAATTGCACTCATTAAATCCGTACAATAATAGTCGGCAATTTTTCCTAACAATTGCCAATATCTTTCAGGAAAAAATCCCGAAGTAATTACGTCTTCTACAGGGCGAATTTTACTACTATCTAAGTCAGCGGGAGGTTGTGCCAGAATGCGAATAGCAATTCCCCCTGTTATCTGCATCCCAAAAGGTACGCTGACAATATCACCCGAATGAACTGACAAATCTACTGGAAGACTGTAGGTATACAAGCCCTGTATTCCAGGGAAATCGACCAAAACTTCTACCCACTGTCGATCCTGAATACCATAGCTATTGTGAGATTCAGCTATTCTAAAACCTTTATCTATTATAGATTCAGATAGGTTGCCGTAACTAGCTTGAAATAAATTTTTAGAATATTGGTGAAGTTCAGTGGGGTGGTTTGTTGAAGTTTCCATATTTCTTTGAATTTTGAAAAGCCAAGTCCTATAGCATAACGCTTCGAGACTAAAAGTAAGCGCACAAGCCGCAACTAATCCTTTAGCGCAGAAGCTTAAAGCTGAGAGCTAGGATTACAAACACTTTGTATAGTATCCATTAAATCATCAACGTCTATCCAGAAGTGTCGGTTGACATCTTTTACAACTTTTCATCCAAAAATACCATCTTACCTTTTTGCGCTGCGATTCAGGGTTCTTTCTTATGACAAAGAAAACTATTCAAGACGATATTTGTTTTAGGGTTACTAGCAGCCTAATTTGACTAATGGAATTAATAAGATTTTTTTATAACCTAAAGCTAATAATTATAGCAATTTCAAAAACTTTTGAAATTGTCTGAGACTCAAGTTGTCAATTCATCACAAAATATGGTTACTAGTAAAAAATAATACAGTTTTATTTTGTCTTTAATGAAAGTATACATAGGATGCTAGGAAATTTTACCCTGAAGTAAAAAAACTTTATAGCAAAGTTAAGAAAATAGATCTGAGACGGGAGACACAGCTTAAATTTATCAATTAATGGGTGTAAGTGGTGCTATGTTGATTTATTTAACTTAATCATTGCCCAAAAAAACGTTAAGAAACAATGTAATTTTGCTATCATAAATCCTAAGTATGAGATTTTAATATCAAATGATTTAGTAAAGCAACAAAATAAACCCTAAAAACAAAAGATAAATTGCACATTACTAATCTATTTTCCTAAAGCTTCAAGAAAACTTTTAAATTACCGAAATAGACATAAGCAAAGCAAATATAAATTTACTTTATCAATGAAGTTTGACAATAAATTTCTCGATAAATATTCAGATACTTCTTTAGCAAAACTTAGGAATAAAACAAATGAGTACAGCAGAACTGACAGAAAAAAATGTTTACGATGTAGATCTTTCTCTTGATGACAATTCTGCCGAAATAGACGAGGATTTAAAACTTGTCGAAGCAGAATATTCAACAGGAGATCTCAACGATCCAAAGTCTGGCAGTCGTCGTAAAATTCCTTTAGAAGACAATATTGGTGCATTTTTCAAAGAGATGGCTCGTTATCCTCTCTTAACAGCAGAAGAAGAAATCATCTTGGCTAACGATGTCAAAATGATGCTGGAGGTAGAAAAGAAGAGACAGAAATTAACAAAAGAGAAGGAACAAAAGCCTACCAAAGCTGAATTAGTTGCAGCAATGGAATTAGAATCAGAACGTCAATTAGATTTGTTGCTATACAGAGGAAAAGTAGCCAAGCGTAAAATGATTCGTTCTAATTTGCGTTTAGTAGTTTCTATCGCTAAACGCTATCTTAATCGTGGTGTACCCTTTCTAGACTTGATTCAAGAAGGTGCGATCGGTTTAAATAGGGCTACGGAAAAATTCGATCCCAATAAAGGTTACAAATTTTCTACCTATGCTTACTGGTGGATTCGCCAAGCAATCACCCGTACAATCGCTAATGATGCTCGAACAATTAGATTACCCATTCATATTGTCGAGAAGCTAAATAAGCTTAAAAAAGCCCAACGTAACCTGAAGCAGAAGTTGCAGCGCAACCCCAGTGAAACGGAGTTAGCCCAAGAATTAAAAATTTCCAATTCACAACTGCGTCAGTTGTTAGAATTACGCCGTCAATCTTTATCTCTCAATCATCGTGTAGGTAAAGCAGAAGATACTGAGTTGGTAGACTTGTTGGAAGATAGCGATCTCCAGCTGCCCGAAGATCGAATGAATGAAACCATGATGCGTCAGGAAATTACTGATGTTCTCGATGATGTATTGACTCAGAGAGAGAAAGACGTGATTTGCTTGCGCTATGGCTTATCAACCAGTCAACCGTATACTTTAGAAGAAGTTGGCGGTATGTTTAGTCTTTCCCGTGAAAGAGTACGTCAAATCCAAAGCAAAGCGATGCGCAAACTACGTCGCCCTCAAGTCGCTCGTCGTTTAAAAGGATGGTTGAATTAATCGACTACACATAATGCTGCTGAATTCTAGAATAAAAAAAACCAGTGTGAGGTTTATGATTTGAGGGGTCAAACTGAAATATCTGTTCATAGCTATGAAATTTTAGTTCGTAGCTTATGAACGTATTTATCTTGGTGAAATATTCTCGATCGCAAATGTGTGTTTCCTCATTTGACTAGATTACGATTAAGAACATCACTTATTCGATCGCGACACAATTCCACCTCAACTATTCTTCCTGCGTTTTTGAGAATATTCAATCCTTTTTTACTGCTTAACCTCAATCAATTAAAAATAAAAGCAAAGTACAAAATAAACGATTTAGAGCGATCGCTTTTCGTTTAACTGTAGAGATAAAAGTATGCGGATTTTAGCTAGATCAGGAAGTTTGAGAAGCACTTCATCAAATACTGCTGTTCTACAAGCTGCAAAAATCCTAGCTCCCGTATGAACAAACATTCAACTATACTCTGAATTAGCTCAACTTCCCCACTTCAACCCAGATCTAGATCGAGAACCTTTACCCAAAATTATCAAGTCTCTTCGTCAACAAATTAAATCAAGCGACGTAATTTTAATTTCCAGCCCCGAATATGCTCATGGTGTTCCTGGCTCAATTAGCGCGGTGACTTTTGTCACAGCCAGTTCATTTCTCGAACAACAAGTCCCACCAATTGCATATGGGGGACATATGGTGGCAGCACTTGCTTTAATGGAATCCCCTGCAATCATTGTTGGCAATGGCTTTGGCTATTACTTTTTCTTTTAATATTATCATCGGTATTCCCATCTACCTTGCAATCATCAATCGCATTTGGATCTAAAAACATTAAAAATAATATTAGGTTTGTGTTCGGTTATCAGTGTTAGATTCGCAGTGATACATACAAAATTGTACTGTTAGCTAAATATAGCGACACCAATTTACCCTAAATAACATCACTCAAGCATTTATCTAATTTTTTTATGCAACTGGTCAACGGTTTACATTCCAAAAACGTAAGGGGCGATTTGTTTGGCGGGATAACTGCTGCCGTGGTTGCGCTGCCTTTAGCTCTAGCTTTTGGCGTATCTTCTGGTGCTGGAGCGATCGCAGGTTTATATGGCGCAATTATAGTCGGCTTTTTTGCAGCCCTATTTGGAGGGACACCATCCCAGATTTCAGGACCAACAGGACCGATGACAGTGGTGATTGCCACGGTGTTTTCGACTGAAATTGCCAGAGATCCTGAAAGCGGTGCAGCGATCGCTTTTACCGTGATTATTTTATCGGGTATATTTCAGATCCTCTTTGGCATCATGCGTTTGGGGAAATATATTACCCTTATGCCCTATACCGTGATTTCGGGCTTTATGTCGGGGATTGGGGTAATTATAATCTTGCTCCAGTTTGGACCTTTTTTCGGACATTCAGCTTCGGCTAACGTGGTGGAGTCGGTGAGTAAGCTGCCCTATTTTTTGAGTAACGCCAATCCTGGTGCAGTGGGTTTAGGAATTTTGACCTTGGCGATCGTTTTTTTAACCCCTGCTAAGATTACTCGATTGATTCCTTCACCTTTACTGGCATTGATTGTAGGGACATTTGTAGCAGTTTACTTCCTGCCCGAGCGAGATTTGCGATTGATCGGTGATATTCCCAGTGGCTTACCCAGCTTGCATTTGCCCTCGTTTGATATCACTCGTGTCAGAGATATTTTTGGTTATGGCTTGATGTTGGCAGTTTTAGGCTCAATTGACTCTTTATTAACATCTTTAGTAGCAGATAATATTACCCAAACCCAACATGATTCAGACCGTGAATTGATTGGTCAAGGCATTGGTAATTTGCTTGCAGGTTTGTGTGGTGGGCTACCTGGGGCTGGTGCAACTATGCGGACGGTGATTAATGTCAAGAGTGGAGGAAAGACTCCCATTTCGGGTATGGTTCATGCTTTGGTTTTATTGATTATTGTCCTCAAGGCAGGAGAATTGACTTCTAATATTCCTCAGGCAGTTTTGGCAGGAATTTTAATCAAGGTCGGAATTGATATTATCGACTGGAGCTTTCTGAAAAGAGCGCACAAGATATCCCTCAAAGCTACAGGCTTGATGTACATGGTCTTATTCTTAACCGTGTTTGTCGATTTAATTACCGCAGTGGCAGCAGGAGTATTTTTTGCTAATCTGCTAACAATTAAAAGCTTGAGTGACATCCAAAGCAATCATGTCAGGACAATTAGCAATCCTGACGATGATGATGATGATGCAGCCTTGAGTATGGGAGAAAAGCATCTGCTCAAACAAGCAAGAGGTAGGATTCTACTCTTCAATCTTAGTGGTCCAATGAGCTTTGGCGCAGCAAAAACCATTTCCCAAAGAATGGGGATGGTGCGAAAGTACGAAGTCTTGATTTTAGATCTGACCGATGTACCTTTATTGGGAGTAACTGCTTCCTTGGCGATCGAGAATATGGTTAAAGATGCTTACGCTAATAATCATCAGGTATTTTTGGTCGGTGCAACAGGAAAGGTTAAGCTTAGGTTGCAAAAAATGAAGCTATTAAGGCTATTACCCCCAGATCATTGTTTCGATGAAAGAATGTTTGCTCTCCAAGAAGCGGTTGCCTATATAGAATATTCCGAAATCAAAATGAAAGAGAAAAACAAAACGAATCTATAGCTCAATTAAACATTAAAGTTTAAACATCCAATATTTTACGACTTGCAGATATGGATTTAGCTTCGATAAAAATGTTTTTGACTTCTGAATGTTGATTGTTAATTGACTTTTCCAAACGCTCGACGGCGATCGCAAGTTCTTCTGTTGCTAAATCTTTGACAAATTTAATTTCTAGATTGAGTAATATCTCTTGAGGACCAAAATGCAAAGTCAGAACTTTTAGCACCTCGTCTACCGCAGGATCGTTATTAGTAATTTTCCGAATATTAGCCACGGTTTCAGCACTAGCACCTTCTCCAATCAGTAATCCTTTGCTTTCTATTGCTAATAGTAATGCCACTCCACACAAAATAATCCCAATAACAATTGATGCGACTCCATCCAAATAGACATTACCTAGAAAGTGTCCGCTAAATACACCAATAAATGCCACAAACAAACCAATTAAGGCTGCGGTATCTTCAAACAGGATGGTGAAAATGGTGGGATCTTTACTAGCGCGGATAGCGTCCCAAAAGCTATCTTCTTGTTTGGTAGCTAAAAATTCTTGTAAAGCCACATTCCAAGAATAACCTTCAAAAACTACCGCGAATCCTAGCACTGCATAACTCCAGAAAGGATCGGTTAAAGGTTCGGGATATCTGACATGATTGATCCCCTCATAAATTGACATTCCTCCTCCGATGGCAAAAATAAACAGCGAAACTATCAGTGTCCAAAAATAAAGCTCTTGTCCATAACCAAAGGGATGACTGTCGTCAGGGGGTCTTTTACTTAATTTAATACCCAGTAAAAGTAATAATTCATTACCCGTGTCTACCACAGAATGTATACCCTCTGAGAGCATTGCCGAACTACCCGTGACTGATGCTGCGAAAAATTTAGTAATGGCGATCGCGAAATTTGCAGCCATTGCTGCATAAATAGTTTTTTTTGCCGAACCTGACATTATGTTCTTAAATACTTATTTAATATATGGTACTGAGCTAGCCACCATCTTAAACATACTCCCTAACTAAACGCAAAATGTCTTACTTAAGTACGAGAGAACTAGATGAGTCCCACAAATTGTTATGTTTCGTAAGAATTTATCCCTATGTAGGTTTGATAAACTTGACTATGAAGTTTAATGGTTAATAGTTTTTATAACTAAAAACCAACAACATGAGAGAAATACCTAACGGTGTTTTTCTTAACCCAAAATAAAATTTATTTTCAGGAGACTAATCAATTATGGTTCAACGAGGTTCTAAAGTCAGAATTCTTCGTCCAGAATCCTATTGGTATAACGAAGTTGGCTCAGTCGCAACTGTAGATACAAGTGGTATTCGCTACCCTGTAGTTGTGCGTTTTGACAAAGTTAACTATGCTGGCGTAAATACAAATAACTTTGCAGAAGTAGAAGTAAAGGAAGTAAGTCCTCCAGCCAAAAAAGCTGGTAAGAAGAAATCTCCTCCTAACAACCCTGCTAATGCAATAAAAGCTCCCGCAGCTCAAAATAAAGATGCTGCCAACACAGACAAGAAGCCTTCGCCAGAAAATCAATAGTAGAAATTAATCAACGAAAGGTTAATTATTTAGAAAATAAGCATTAATTATTATGCTTATTAAAAATCAATCCCTCTCTAATTCAAGCAATTTTAGGGGGTATTTTTTTGGCTATTTCTAAATAGTTAATAAAGCAATATCGCTTTCCTACGGTTTGGTAACAATAAATACAATCATGGAAAATTTTGTTTATTTAACATAAAACAATAACCAAAAACTGCTCGCGAACTAATAAATTTGAATATATATTTAGGCAATTTTAATTAATTAATTTTTTTTTAATTATTTTGAGGTTGAAAACATCAGTTTTATCGATTTAATAGAGGTACAGATCCAGTTCTATAAAATAACGATTGAGTAACACTGGAGTATAAACAGCATTCATTAAATACATTTCAAGTATTAAAGGAGTAATCTTAATGGCAACTGTCAAAGTAGCGATTAACGGTTTTGGGCGCATTGGTAGACTAGTATTCCGCGCTGGAATTAACAATCCTGACATAGAATTCGTTTGCATCAACGACCTTGTCCCAGCAGAGGCGATCGCTTATCTTCTCAAGTATGATTCAACTCATGGACGCTTTCAGGGCAGTGTAGAAGCAACTGAGAAGGGCATTGTAGTAAATGACAAGCTTATTCCCTGTGTTTCGGTCAAAAATCCTGAAGAATTACCCTGGGGCGAATATAACGTAGACTATGTGGTCGAATGTACTGGCTTATTTACAACTTACGAGGGAGCGTCAAAACACCTTACCGCAGGAGCGAGAAGGGTAGTTATTTCTGCACCCACAAAAGATCCCGACCGAGTTAAAACTTTGCTTGTCGGAGTAAACCACAATAGTTTCGATCCCGCCCAAGATGCGATCGTTTCTAATGCTAGTTGCACTACCAACTGCCTTGCACCAATTGCCAAAGTAATTAATGATAACTTTGGGCTAGCAGAAGGTTTGATGACCACCATTCATGCCATGACTGCCACTCAGCCTACGGTGGATGGATTTAATAAAAAAGATTTGCGCTCTGGGCGCAGTGCAGCCCAAAACATTATTCCTGCTTCTACAGGAGCAGCTAAAGCAGTAACCTTGGTATTACCAGAATTGGCAGGAAAGCTCACAGGAATGGCAATGCGTGTACCTACTCCTGACGTATCCGTCGTCGATCTTACCTTCCGTACCGAACAGGCTACTACTTATGAGGATATCTGTCATGCCATGGCGGAAGCCTCCAGAGGAGAAATGAAAGGAGTTCTTGGCTATACTAACGACCCCGTAGTATCAACTGACTTTACTGGCGATTCCCACTCTAGTATCTTTGATGCTGGGGCAGGAATGGAGTTGAATAGCAACTTCTTCAAGGTTATCGCTTGGTATGACAACGAATGGGGTTATTCCAATCGTGCGATCGACCTAATTTTGGCGATGGCAGAAAAGGAAACTGAAATGTTAGTTACTGCCTGAAGAATAGGGGATAAAAGATAAGTAAAAAGGAGGAAAATTTAATTGACAATTGATTTTTCTCCCTTTGTTTGAAAACATACATTATTTTTGGCTAATGTGTGCTTATCATTAGAAAAAACAAAAGCTAACAGCAAAAAACAGTAATATCTTCTGAAAAAGTAAATAGATACACTTTATTGTCCCAAAAAAAGATATATTTATTTTCGCCTGTATCTTTACAAAATAGACGTAGTTAAAAAGGAGAATAGATGCTAAACCAATCAGAAGCGGTAATTGAAGCGATCGTGGCAAGAGAGATATTAGACTCTCGTGGTCGTCCCACAATTGAAGCAGAAGTACGTTTGGAAACTGGTACGGTAGGACTAGCTCAAGTGCCTAGCGGTGCATCTACAGGCAGCTTTGAAGCTCATGAATTGAGAGACGGTGACAAAAATCGTTACGGCGGTAAAGGTGTATTAAACGCAGTTCGTAACGTTAAGGAAAAAATTACTCCTGCTTTACTAAACGAGGATGCTCTAGATCAAATAAGGATCGATCGCATTATGATCGACCGCGATGGCTCACCTAATAAAAAGAATTTGGGTGCAAACGCTATCTTAGCAGTATCTTTAGCAACAGCAAAAGCAGCAGCCGAAGAGGTAGAGTTACCCCTATATCGCTATTTAGGAGGACCTTTATCAAATGTTCTTCCCGTACCGATGATGAACGTAATCAATGGTGGATCTCACGCGGATAACAACGTTGATTTCCAAGAATTTATGATTATGCCAGTCGGGGCAGATTCTTTTAAAGAGGCTTTGCGTTGGGGTGCAGAAGTCTTTGCTACTCTTAGCAAGGTTTTGGGTGAAAAAGGTCTACTTTCTGGGGTAGGTGATGAAGGTGGATATGCACCTAACTTGGGTTCAAATCAAGAAGCCTTGGACTTGCTGATTGTGGCAATTGAAAAAGCTGGATACAAGCCTGGAGAAGAAGTTGCTTTGGCAATGGACGTGGCTGCTAGCGAATTTTATGCCGATGGTAAGTACACTTATGATGGCGAAGCCCATTCCCCAGAAGAATTTATTACCTATCTAGCAGAATTAGTCGAGAAATATCCTATTATTTCGATTGAAGACGCTTTACACGAAGATGATTGGGATAGCTGGAAAACTTTGACCGACAAGTTGGGATCGAAAATTCAGCTTGTAGGAGATGACCTCTTTGTAACTAATAAAACCAGATTGCAAAAAGGAATCGACCTTGGCGTAGGTAATTCAATTTTGATTAAACTAAATCAGATTGGTACTCTAACTGAAACCCTAGAAACTATTGAATTGGCTACTCGCAGCGGTTATCGTTCGGTAATTAGCCATCGTTCGGGAGAAACGGAAGACACTACTATTGCGGATTTAGCTGTGGCTACCCGCGCAGGACAAATTAAAACTGGTTCTCTCTGTCGTAGTGAAAGAGTGGCAAAATACAACCGCCTATTGAGAATCGAAGAAGAATTAGGCGATCGCGCTGTCTATGCAGGAACGATTGGTTTGGGTCCCAAAAGTTAATTGTTAGATCCTTCGATTTATAAACCAAAGATTAAGGCTTGGGAAATCTCAAGCCTTTAATAATAAATCGAGAGTAACCTATAAACAGTCAGCTTAAATTAAAACGTGGCAAGATAGAAACGAGTTAGGCAAAATCAACTTACAACGGTGTTTATTGATTGCTATTTTCGCTCAAAAAACTGCCGTATTTATAACCCACGCAATTATCCATATAACCACGATAATTTTTAGAAGGATACATGGACACTAAAACTTCTCAACAACTTAGTCAAACTCTTAGTAATAGTAATTTGGCACAAAATATTCAAATAGAAGACGATCGCACGGGAATGAGTGTGGAAACCCTCAAACGAGCGTTTTCCGATAACCTGTTTTATGTCCAGGGGAAAGATCGGTCTAATGCGACTCTTCATGATTACTATCAGGCACTAGCCTATACAGTACGCGATCGCTTATTACATCGCTTTATTAAAACAGGACGCACCTACTATGAAGGAGACGTTAAAGTAGTCTCCTACCTCTCGGCAGAGTTTTTGATGGGTCGCCACTTAGAAAATAACCTAATTTCTCTAGGCATCTATGAGAAAATGCGTCAGGTAGTTAACGAGTCGGGTTTAGAAATTGAAGACCTCATCGAAGAAGAACCAGATCCAGGCTTAGGTAACGGTGGTTTAGGCAGACTTGCAGCCTGTTTCCTCGACTCCTTAGCTAACTTAGAAATGCCCGCTATTGGTTACGGCATTCGCTATGAATTTGGAATTTTTCACCAAGCGTTACGAGATGGTTGGCAAGCAGAAATCCCTGACAACTGGCTGATGTTTAAAAATCCTTGGGAAATTGCTCGTCCTGAAGATGCTGTAGAAATCAAACTAGGGGGACATACCGAAGCCTATCGCGACGAAAAAGGAAACAATCGCGTTTCTTGGATTTGCGATCGCAAGGTAAAAGCAGTTCCCTACGATACACCCGTACCAGGATATCGCACCAACACTGTCAACTCTCTACGACTATGGAAAGCCGAAGCCAGTGAAGAATTTAACTTCGAGGCATTCAACGCAGGTAACTATGACCGTGCGGTAGGGGAAAAAATGAGTTCGGAAACGATCTCTAAAGTACTTTATCCCAACGATAATACTCCCCAAGGTAAAGAACTACGTCTAGCACAGCAGTATTTCTTTGTATCTGCTTCTCTACAAGACTTAATTCGCATCCACCTTCATATTCATCCTAACCTCAGCAACTTCCACGATCGAGCAGCGATTCAGCTAAATGACACTCACCCCGCAGTAGCAGTAGCCGAGTTAATGAGATTGCTGGTTGACGAACATGATATGGATTGGGATCAGGCTTGGGATATTACCCAAAAAACCCTGGCATATACTAACCACACTCTTCTTCCTGAAGCATTAGAGAGATGGTCAGTAACCTTGTTTGGTCGGATGCTTCCGCGACACATTGAAATCATCTATGAAATCAACCACCGTTTCTTAGAAGATATTCGTACTTGGTTTCCTGATGATGACGAATTAGCTTCTGAACTTTCCATTATTGAAGAAGGTGCAGACAAAAAAGTTCGTATGGCAAACCTAGCCTGTGTTGGGTCTCATGCAATCAATGGTGTGGCTGCATTACACACTGAATTGCTACAGAAATATACACTTCAGGGTTTTGCCAAACTTTGGCCTGAAAAATTCTTCAATAAAACTAATGGAGTAACCCCTCGTCGTTGGATACTACTCAGTAATCCCCGACTAGCCAAACTGGTTACTGAAAAAACTCAAAGCGATAGCTGGTTAAAAAATCTCGATGAAATGCGAGTCTTAGAGAAATTTGTTGACGATGCCGAATTCTGTAAAGAGTGGCGTGATATCAAGCGTAAAAATAAAGTAACTTTAGCAGCGCAAATCAAGAAGCTAAAAAACGTTGAAGTCAATGTTGATTCTATCTTTGACGTGCTGGTTAAAAGGATTCATGAATACAAACGCCAACATTTGATGGTGCTACATATCATTACTCTTTACAACCGCATCAAAGCCAATCCTAATATTGATATCGTGCCTCGCACTTTCATCTTCGGCGGAAAAGCTGCACCTGGCTACTTTATGGCGAAGTTGATTATCAAATTTGCTAACGCAGTCGGGGAAGTCGTTAATAAAGATCCCGATGTTAGAGGACGTTTAAAAGTAGTCTTCTTGCCTAACTTTAATGTTTCTTTGGGACAAAAAATCTATCCTGCTGCGGACTTGTCAGAACAAATTTCTACCGCAGGTAAAGAAGCTTCTGGTACTGGGAACATGAAGTTTGCCATGAATGGTGCTTTGACCATTGGTACATTAGATGGTGCAAACATCGAAATTCGCGAAGAAGCTGGTGCAGAAAACTTCTTCTTGTTTGGTTTAACCGCCGAAGAAGTCTATGCAATGAAGGCAGAAGGTTACGATCCTATGTCTTATTACAATAGCAACGAAGAGTTAAAAGCAGTAATCGATCGCGTTGCTAAAGGCTACTTTAGTCATGGAGATACCAAGCTCTTTAAGCCTATTGTTGATTCTTTGCTTTATGACGATCCTTATATGCTGTTGGCTGACTACCAAGATTATATTGACTGCCAGGATCGAGTTTCTCAAACCTATAAAGACCAGGACAAATGGACAAAAATGTCTATTCTTAACTCTGCACGTATGGGTAAATTCTCCAGCGATCGCACTATTAAAGAGTATTGCAGTCAAATCTGGGATGTTAAACCCGTTAAAATCGATATCGAAGCCTATAGTCAAGAATAGCTACTATAGCAATTGAAATTAATTAACCGTAAAAGGTGTTCTTTCGAGGACATCTTTTTTTATTTGTAATTCATGTAATCGGCAATAGTTGCGACGAGTTACAGCTTCGATCACCAGTGGTTGCGATCGAAATTAAACCGAAAAGTCCGATCGTCAATCAAAGTTGTAAGAGTAGACAACGACACAAGAAAGCGTTCAGCAAAGGTTGATGATATGGTTACTAAAGAAAAGAAAAAGAATATCACAATTACTACCCTGCCCTTAATCGCTTTGTGTATGCCGTTATTTGCCAACTATTCGGCAACAATTGAAAATGGTTGTCCCTTTGAAACTTATGTCAGAGTTGAGGGTAAGTGCTTGGATATTTCCCACGAAGGATTGAATGACATTACAGAAGAGTTGGATAGTAACTTGGTTAAAGAAGTTAATAAAGAAGTCGCAGAATTGAGCGAAGAATTGTCAGAGTTGAGTGAAGAGTTAGAAGAATTGTGTATTGAAGAGCAGCCTGAAACAGCTTCTCAAATTGAAATCATGGAAGATGTTTGTCAATACTAATTACTTGATTGTTTATAAAGGATATGTATCCCCTCAGAATGAACAATGGGCAAATCCATATGTTGAAATTCATCGGTTATGAAATAATCTGATTGATACTTACTCATTAATTACTTTTAATTGAGAATACATCTGCATTAACTCTAAAGCGAGTCTCCAAGTTCGGTCGAGACTATTGTCGTTAACCACAATCAATTTATATTCTTGAGAAATAATTTTATCCAAAAATTCAACCAAGAGAATAATAAGCTGTTGAATATTGTTTCTTTCGTTGTAGGTTGGAATAACCAGAGAAAACTTAATAAGAAAATATTATTTATCAATTAGTAAAGTTTCTGTTGTAGAGAATTAACTTACTAATAACTCAAAATTAACTTTTGCAATTTTAAAGTCGGACAAATCACAAGCTTCTCATTACTCATGTCAGACAGTCGGCTTTGAGCCTCCTTTACGGCACTCTCCTTAGCTGCTGTGAATTCAAACTACATATTGTTAAGTCGAAAAGGAAACTGTGAAATCGTTTCCTTTTCGACTTGTTTTTTCCTCAGTCTCAAGCAAATTAATTAAATGATTGACAGCTTATTTATAAATTGTGATGAACATCACATTTATTTCCCACATCATCTCACTGATACTTATTATCAAGAGAAGATAAAGTTAGTTTATTGGTAAATAAAGGGCTGATAAAGAAATTACAAATTTAGTTTTCTTTAAAAAATCCAGTTCAAATGTTTAAATTCTCATAAATATACGGTTTTAAATAAATAATATGCTAGTTAATCAAAACACTTTTAATCTTAAATCTACAATTACAGATGACTGGGGTGGTAGTCATCGAGTATCTATCAATCTAGAAGCATTGTCGTCAGTTAAAGATTGGAAAATGGAAATATCTCTTCCTAGTGATTACGATGTTAAAGAAATTTACGGTGGCGAAATAATCAAAGAAAATGGCAAAACTTATCTTTCAGGGGCAAACTGGAATCAATCTTTAAATCAGGGTGGTAAAACAGAGATTGTTTTAATAGTTAATGAAGGCAATAGTCGCAATTCAGAATCCCATCGAACCTACATTCCTCTTTGCTGATTCAACGCCTTCCACTTCTGTAGACTCTAAATTAGACACCAATAGTTCAATAATTGAAGATTGGGATGGAGGATATAAAATAGAAGTAGATATCACTGCCGAATCGAGAGCTAACAACTGGACACTAAACTTCAATCTTCCCTACGAAATCAGTGAAGTTTACGGCGTAGATTTAGTAGATAACGGCAACGGAAACTACACTATTAGCGGTCAAAACGACCAAGAGGACTTAAAGAAAGGACAGTCAATCAAACCTGTCTTCATCGTCCAAGACAACGGACAAAATGCGATCGCTCCTGAATTTCTTTCTATGGGTTCAGAAGTGGCAACAGAACCAAAAATAATTAAAGAACCAGAAAACAAATTAACTGCCTCTCCCACAATAATTGAAGATTGGGATGGAGGATACAAACTAGAATTAGACATCAGTGCAGAAGCTAGAAGTAACGATTGGACACTTGACTTTAAACTACCCTATCAAATCAGCGAAGCTTATGGAGTAGACCTAGTAGACAACGGCAATGGAAGCTACACCATCAGTGGTCAAAACGACCAAGCCGATTTAAAGAAAGGACAGTCAATTAAACCTGTCTTTATTGTTCAAGATAATGGACAAAATGCGATCGCTCCAACTTTTGATGGCTCTGTAACTGTATCAAAACCAATTGTCCAACCAGTAATCGAAGACAATAACTCCGATAACATAAAAATCCCCGACAACAACGGAAAAAACGTCGGACAACAAGGAAAATTCGCTTATGGTGAAGCCCTACAGAAAAACTTCCTCTTCCTCGAAGCCAACCGTTCGGGAGACTTAGGACCCTCTAACCGTATCCAATGGCGCAGTGACTCCACCACCAAAGATGGTAGCACTGTCGGACGCGACCTAGAAGGCGGTTACTTCGATGCAGGAGACCACGTCAAATTCGGTCAACCAATGGCAGCTAGCGTTAATATGCTGGCTTGGGGTGGAGTAGAATACACCCAGGCTTACAAACAAGCAGGACAATTCGACGAACTACTCGAATCAGTCAAATGGGGAACAGACTACTTCCTCAAAGCCCACGAAACCAGTGGCGGAAAAACATCAAAACTATGGGTACAGGTAGCAGAAGGTGGCTCGGCTAATGACCACGGTTACTGGGGTTCTCCCGAGTCCGTTGAAGCTAACACTACTCGTAGAGCTTTTGCCATTGATGCCAACAACCCAGGTAGTGACGTAGCAGCGAGTACCTCTAGTGCCTTAGCAGCAGCATCGATGCTATTCCGTGGAGTAGACAATGCCTATGCTGATGAACTACTAAAGAATGCCAAGCAGCTTTATGATTTTGCCGAAACTCATCAAGGTAAGTATTCCGACTCCGTAACTCAAGCAAGTCCTTTCTATACATCTTGGAGTGGTTATGGTGATGAGTTAGCCTCGGGTGCAGCCTGGTTAGCCAAAGCCACAGGAGAACAGTCATACCTAACCAAAGCCGAAAATCACTTCAAGACTAAAGTAGGTGGACTAGGAGATTGGTCATGGGCGGTAGATGACCATAGTTATGGTGCTGCGGTAATCTTAGCTCAAGAAAGTGACGATTCTTTCTTTAAAGGTCAAGTAGAAGGCTGGTTAGACAAGTGGATTAATGGTAATAGCAATATCAAATACACCAGTGGTGGTTTTGCTCACCGTGCAGCTTGGGGTTCTGTGCCTGTAACTAGTTCTGCTGCTTATCTAGCTCAACTTTATAACGATACGGTAAAGTCAGATAGTCGCTATAGTGATTTTGCTAATAATCAAGTGGACTATATCTTGGGTGATAATCCTCGTAACTTTAGTTATATGGTGGGATTTGGTGATAATTATTCCCAACGCCCTCATCACCGTGGTTCGGCGGGTAATGCTCCCAATGACGGTAGCGATCGCATTAACGATAATATTCTTTATGGTGCGGTAGTCGGTGGTCCTGATTCACCTAATGATTACGCTCATAACGATCGTCGTAATGACTGGGTGACTAATGAGGTTGGTACGAGTTATAATGCGCCGTTTGCTTCGGCTTTGATTCAGCAGTATGACAATCTAGGTGGCGATCCTCTAAGCGAGAGCGATCTAGACCAGTTGATTGGTATTGATGCTAATGGTGTCGGTTTCTAACAATTAACATCAATCATTTAACATTTAACAAAAAGCGATCGCCTTTTAAATAAAGCGATCGCTTTTTTGTCTAAATATTCTGAATGGTTTTGGCTTGGGATAGTTTTTTTGCACCTGCTTTCATCGCTTTAATATTATCTTCTGACCAATCAAAAGTGCTTTGGCAATGATGTGCCACTAATAAGCCCCATAATCCTTTTGAGGTTAGAATTGGAACAACTAAATTAGCTTTAACATCGATCTCTTTCCAAAAATCTCGATGACATTCGGCAATGGATGCAGTAGCAGTATTTGAAATCGCCCTAATTCTTCCATCAAGATATAGCTGGGCATATTCTCCATTAAAACACTCATCTGGCCCTGTAGAACCCAATATAGAATAGTTCTCATAGCTTAGAGATTCAAAAGTTACTCTTCCTTCCCATCGACGATAAAAGTAATATAAAACCACACGGTCAACGCCGATTTTATTTCTAACATCGTCGGCTACATTTTGAACCAGTTTATCTTCACTAAGATTTTTAGATAAACGACGAAATAATTTTTCTAAACCAGGATCGGACATAAATTCTGTTTAAACTGACTCAGGAAACCTTGTTTCATAAGTCAAGCTAATTAATTTGAGTACTAATACTAATCATCATCATAAAGTTTCATCTCTCCTTATGATAGATGCTTAACTTTTTCTTTGATTTTTGTTGTTTATTTTCCAAGAAATTTTATATTTGATTAAAAATCATTGTTCGCTGATTCCCAAATCAGTATGAACGTCTTTATATTCTTGATAATCTATGCCTAATAAACCAGCAAAAGTGCCAGCACCACGGTAAATATATAGCAAAGCACCTGCGATCGCAGTTTTTCCCATCACAGACGCAGGAATCAATCTAATAATGCCAATCAAAATTAAAGCTATACCTTTAAGCATTCTGACTAGCTGTACGGGAAAAGAAGGATAAAGCTCTCTTTCTACTAAACTATGAGTACCCCAAGCACGATATCCACGGGCTAAAATCCACTTAAGATTAGTTCGAGAAGGGGGAATCCAATCGTAAACAACCGCTTCATCCGCCCAGATAATTTTATAGCCCTCCTTATCTAAACGAAGGAAAAGGTGGGAATCTTCTCCTCCAGTAATAGCAAAGCGATCGTCAAACAGGCGATCGTATTTACGGACAATTTCTCCTTTAATCATCACGTTATTGGTAAATGCTACGTGACGTTGTTCTCCTGTAGCGAATCTGGGAGTATCAAAAAATTTTCCTTTGATAATCCAATCGGGAACATCTTTTGCTTGAAAATAAGGAATTACTGGTCCTGTAACTACGTCTGCACTATACTTCTTCTGTGCTAGTAGTAATTCTTCTAACCATGATGCTTCTGGAACTTCGTCATCATCAACAATCACTACAAAGTCAGCTTCTTGACTAGCTAAACTAACTGATTTGTTACGAGCATAAGTAATTCCTCTTTGTGGTTGAACGTCGGTTTTCAATGACCATTGAAAACTTGGTTTGACCTCTTCACAAACTCTGATTGCTACTCCACAAGTATCATTATCTACTACAATAACTTCTATTTCAGGTCGTATTGATTCAAAAGTTAATTGATTAATAGCTTCTAACAAACGTTTCAAGCCTTCTGGGCGTTTAAAAGTAATGACACAAATAGAAATTAGCATACTAGTTGAATTTTTGAATTATCAAAGCAATTTTTTTAAAACATATCGATCAATATAAATGACCAATAATTCTGATTGCACTATTAGTAAATAGAGACTAACTTTGATTAAATGCAGTAAATTACTGAATCTAAATTATATACGCCACTAAATCTAACACGATTTTTTCCAAGCACCTACCCCAAGTTGGTTTGCTTGCCAAATAATAATTTTCCTTTCAACTGTTTTGGCTCAAACTTCGAGAGAAAATAGTTAAAAGAAAAAAAGCGAACCAAAATTTAATCTAAGAACTTTTTTCCTAATAGGAGTCTACAATTGTAACGGTTGTTGAGTGAGGGGATGGCAACCGCTAATTTAGTCAGCATAAACTGTCAGGTTGTAAATACATTGTTAATTAAAATGGACTTTTTAAGTATTGTTAATATTATTTTGTTGTTGGTGGGAGGAATTCTAATCGTCCCTTGCTTTGTTTTTTTTGTTGAATGTTTTGCAGCTTTTGTTTCTCGTAAATCCAATGTGGAATTAACTGATGTAGACAGACCAAAAACTACTGTTTTGATTCCTGCCCACAATGAAGCAGAACAGATCGTCGAAGTGCTAGAAGTATTGCAACAGCAAGTAACAGAACAAGATGAAATTATCGTCATTGCTGATAATTGCCATGACAATACCGCAGAATTGGCTAAATCGAAGGGAGTAACCGTCCTAGAAAGAGAGAATCTGAACGATCGCGGTAAGGGATATGCCCTAGACTATGCCATGCAGCAGATTAAAGATAATCCTCCTGAAGTATTGGTTATCTTGGATGGAGACTGCATTATTGAACCCAACACAATTAAAAACATTACCTGTAAAGCGATCGCCACTGGTAGACCAGTACAGTCTACCTACCTGATGGAACAGCCTGAAAATCCTAGTCTCAAAGACAATGTTTCCATGTTTTCAATTAAGGTCAAAAATTTAGTACGGTTGTTAGGTTTAAATCGTTTAGGCTGGCACTGTTTGTTGACAGGTTCGGGAATGGCTTTTCCTTGGTCGTTAATCAATCGGGTGTCTTTAGCAGGAAGTAAAACTACCGATGATATGCAGCTAACGGTAGACTTAGCCCTTGCTGGTTCAACTCCCATATTTTGCGAAAATGCTTTTGTGGTTGGTCGTTTGATGAAAGATAAAGCAGCCCAAAGCCAGAGATCGCGTTGGGAACACGGACACTTAGAAATGATTATGGTCGAAGTTCCCCGACTCCTCAAGGCTTTTATCACAACAGGCAATTTTGCAGCCTTGGGATTAGCTTTGGATATTTTTATTCCTCCCTTATCTTTGTTGGTAATGACCTGGATCGTGAGTGCAACTATTATTTGGTTGGGGGTAATTTTTGGTGGAGTATCAATAACTCCTGCAATTTTAATTAGCATTGCAGGAGGATTTTTAATGGCTGGTGTACTACTTGCCTGGAGTCGCTTTGGACGTTCCGATTTATCTTTCAGAAATTTGATAGCAATTCCTTTTTACATCTTGGGCAAAATTCCAATTTATCTCAAGTTCTTAGTCAAACCCCAAAGCAGATGGCTAAAAACAGAAAGAGATTTGCCAGATAATCAATAGTCTTTGAAGAAATACGATCACATTGAACGATAATTATTAATTCTTGAATGCGATCGCATTAAACACCAAACTATTTAGATTGATTGTTCATTGTTCATTAGTCGGTGTTCTTCCATAAAGATAAGTAAGATATCTTAAGCGAGAACTCAATTCATCGTTAAATGCTTCTTCTCGACAACGCCATGACCAGTTACCTGTTGGCTGAGAGGGAGTATTCATTTTAGCATCTGTGCCTAATCCCAAAACATCTTGGAAAGGTACAATGACTGTATTACCTACTGAACCCAATGCCAGACGAATCAATGCCCAGTGAATGCCATCATCACAAAGGCAACCCAAGTAATCTACTACTTTAGCTTGAGCTTCAGGCGATCGCTCGTAAAACCAACCAACAGTAGTGTTGTTATCATGAGTACCTGTATAAACTAGGCAGTTACGGTTGTCATAGTTAAAAGGAAGAAAACCATTAGCGCGATCGTCATCAAAGGCAAATTGCAGAATTTTCATTCCAGGGAAATCAAATTTATCTCTTAATGCTTCCACTTCGGGAGTAATTACCCCCAAATCTTCTGCTACAATCGGCAGTTTACCTAATTGCTTTTCTAACAGTTGGAAAAATTCATCCCCTGGGGCTTCAAGCCATGTCCCATTCATGGCAGTTTTTTCCCCTTGAGGTACTGCCCAATATGCTTGGAATCCTCTAAAGTGATCGATGCGAATGATATCAACATATTCTAAGATGCCTTCAACCCTTCTAATCCACCATTTAAAATCAGTTTTTTCCAATTCTGCCCAATTGTATACAGGATTGCCCCAAAGTTGTCCTGTGGAACTAAAATAGTCTGGTGGAACACCAGCCATCAGGGATGCTTCTCCTGTATTTTTGTCTAGGCAAAATATATCTTTGTGCGCCCATACATCCACGCTATCGTGTGCCACATAGATAGGGATATCGCCAAAGATTTTAACGCCTTTCTGGTTAGCATACTGCTTGAGGTTTTTCCACTGACAGAAAAACTGATACTGCACAAATTTATGGAAAAAGATTTCATCAGTTAATTTTGTTGCCCAGCTTGCCATTGCTTCTGGCTTACGGTAAGCAATATCTGAATCCCACTGATGCCAGCTACTACCGTTGTGGGCTTGCTTGAGAGACATAAACAACGCATAGTCACTCAACCAATCATTTTGGCGATCGCAAAAACGTTTAAATTCACCATCAACAGTTTCCGAACCTTGATTTTTAAAGCGATCGCTTGCTGTTCGCAGTAAGGGCATTTTACTGGCAATTACGCGGTCAAAGTCTACTGCATCTAAAGAAAACTCTGGTGTAGAATTTAATTCTTCTGTCGTCAACAATCCTTGTCCATGAAGAACTTCGGGACTAATTAGTAGAGGGTTTCCTGCCAAAGCAGAATAAGATAAGTAAGGAGAGTTACCAAAGCCTGTTGGTCCAATTGGTAATATTTGCCATATTTGTTGGTCGCTGTTTGCCAAAAAATCAACAAATTTGTAAGCTCTATCTCCCAAGTCTCCAATGCCAAAACGACTAGGCAGAGAAGTAGGATGAAGCAAAATACCGCTAGCTCTACAATCTAACATTGATTATCAATAAATTTTGGTGATTTTTGTGTGGATGTCTTAGTCACGACTTCTCTGCTTTATAAAGGCAGGAGGTATAAGTAACCTTTGGTGAAACCATAGCTTTTTGTAGACTTTGGTTTCAGGCTATTTTACAAAAGTTTGGATAAAGTTATCTACTATGGCATAAAAGATATCTTCTCAGATGGGGTCACTTTTTGGTAGCGTATAAAGATCGGAGAAAAAATAATAAACCTCGACAATAACCTTAGCGGGTCACAAACCCGCAACGGTTTTGCGAAGCAGCGCGGTCTTGGGGGTTTCCCCTATGAGCGACTGCTGAGGGTGTCTCGCAAATTAAAACTTTATTTAAAGGTTTGACTGAGGAAGGATGTAAAACTCTGACCCATTAGCTATCTTAAAATTAGGAGAATTAAACAATGACTATTTTATTTCAATTAGCACTAGTAGCTCTAGTTCTATTTTCATTTGTCATGGTAATTGGAGTTCCAGTTGCCTACGCTTCCCCCCAAAACTGGGAACAATCTAAATCCTTGATTTATGTTGGTTCGGGAATTTGGACTGTTTTAGTTGTAGCAGTAGCAGTTTTAAATTTCTTTGTGATCTAAACTGCTCGACTAAACAAAATAGAGAAGCGATGCAGCGCGGTCTTGGCAAGCGGAAATGCTGCTTTGCAAGCAGCTTATTCCACGCTTGCGTTGGAGGTTTCCTGCTTAGAGCGACTGCATTTCTGAGCGATCGCTTTTAGTTAGTTATGGCGATCGCCTTTTAATCTAACAAGTATAATTATTGTCTTAAATATAAATATATTGACTTATGGCTGTTTTTGAAGGTACTTTTGCTGGCGACGTATCAGGTTTTCGGATGGCGATCGTGATTGGTCGTTTTAACGATTTAGTTACAGACAAACTTATTTCTGGTTGTCAAGATTGCCTCAAGCGTCATGGAATCAATATTGAGCCTAATAATGGTCAAGTAGACTATGTTTGGGTTCCTGGTAGTTATGAGATTGCGATGGTAGCTAGACAATTAGCTATGACTGGCGGTTATGACGCTATCATTTGCCTGGGTGCGGTAATTCGCGGACAAACGCCCCACTTTGATTATGTTTCATCCGAGGCAGCAAAGGGGGTTGCAGCAGCCAGTTTTCAAACGGGAGTCCCAGTTATTTTCGGCGTACTAACAGTAGACACCATGCAGCAAGCCCTAGAAAGAGCTGGCATAAAAAGTAATTTGGGCTGGAATTATGCTTTAAATGCCTTAGAAATGGCTAGTCTAATGCAGCAGATAGGAAATAATTCTTCCATCTCTCCTGCTAATCTACCCCCAGGAAACGAAACTATCGCTTTACCCAAAGTAACCAGCCAAAATGCAACCAATGGTGACTATTAGCTTAATCAAGTTAGTGCTAAATAGTCTCCACGAATTAGGCGAATTTGCGCCAGGGTAAATACAATGGGAATTACTCTGGCGTAATTAGTGGCGATCGCTTTCCAGCCCAAGTCAGCCACAAAATAACTCCACACAATTGGTCCTAAAAGGCTAAATACTCCCCTAGTTGCTCCATAGCGGGCTGCATTAGCTGCCATACCTTTTTTAGCTGCCTGGAGTGCTAATTGGTTGCCTAAACCAGCTACCGCTGTTGTTCCACCTTTGATTAAAGCTGTTTTTGCTGCTTGATAGGTGGCAAAATGGATGGCAAACTGTTTGGCAATATGTTTGAGTAACCAAGATTTTAAGACGCTGCTTACTGCTACAATGCCACTACCTTTCAAGAGAATTTGCCAGGGATTATGTTGAAAACCAATAGGCAGGGGTTCGGGAGGATTTGCGGTAGCTAAAGCTGTGCCAATTTGCGCTTGTAAAGAATATTGCTCTTGAGGCGGTAATTTATCCCAGGCTTTTGTTACTAAATGCAAAAATATTTCTGCTTCAATATCAGTGGTGTTCATTCTGCCAGAATAGGGAATTTTAAGATAGTGGCAAACTTTAACTACTATTTCTCTATAGGATACTTCGTGAGTGCGTCCTCGTAATACGGTAATACCGTCTGCTGCTAGGTAACGGACTCTTTTTTCTAAATCATCTAGCCAGACATCCCAATCTTGGCTCTGAATGTGCAGTGGTTCGGGCGTTTGCCAATAATCTAATGGGTTAAAACGACGACGAAACAATATTTGTGTAATTTGTTGTAGCTCTTCTTCGTTTGCTAAAGCTAATCCAGCCCTTAATTCATCCAATTCTGCCTCCTTCACAATGCCTTTTTAATAATATTTCATCGCTCGGCAATCTTCTCATCTCGGATTATAGCGAAGACTTTGAAATTCAATCCATTTCCTGTAAATTTTTATATTTATTTTCGATCAGATTAACCGCAAACCGAGACTAATTCCTGTAAGGATAGCAACAAATAAAAAGCCAAGTCGTAATTTTGTTCTTTGTTCTAAAACAGGAATTTGCCACCAAAAATAGGACAAGATGAAAACTTGAGCGATAACGACTGTCGCAGCAATATCCACTGCTTCTTCTATTCCCCAAATAAAACCACTGGCTGCCACCAGCAAAATGGGAACGCCTATCCCTAAAATAGTTCCCTGTAGTCGTGCTTGAGCGTCTATCTTGGCAATTTCGATCGCACCCAATTCGGTAATGCCAATTACTGTCCCTGCTAAAATAGCGATCGCAATGTTTACTCCTGTAGAATTTATATTGCGATCGACAAAGTTCATGCTCCAAATTGCCGTGCTACTTAGCCCTACAATTGCCGATGTTCCTGCTATGGTTTTGATGTTGGCTATGTTATTGATTTTTAAATCATTTTTTATTACTATTTTACTATTATCTAAGCCTGTAGAATTAATATATTCAAAAGCATCTTTTGCCACTGACGCATTCTCAAAACGCTTGCTTGCTTTGGCATGAGTCATTTTCTCTAACCAACGCAGAAAATGCCGATCTAGCTGGGGCAAGAGGGGTTTTAAATTGAGCTGATAGGGGTTATCTCTTGATGCTGAATCCCGAATTTTAGCAATATCTTGGTTTGATAATAAACAGACAATAGTCACTCCTAAACTATATAAATCTGAGGAGAGAGTAGGTTGAACAATTTGTTCGGGAGCAATAAATCCTGGTGTCCCTTTGAAAACACTACTTCCAGACACTTCCTTGCTACCTAAGCTGGCAAATCCAAAATCAATTAAATATACCTTTAGTTTATCGTCTAATAGTATATTATCTGGCTTAAGATCGCGATGCAAGATAGGAGGATTTTGCTGTTGCAAATAAATTAAAATTTCTAAAAGTTGCAATATAATTTGTTTGACTTCAGCTATTGTCAATGAATGATAATTACTCAGACAAGAAGCGGGTATATATTCCTGAACCAAACAAAATCCATTTTCTGTTTCAATACCATCTAAATATTTAGGTATTCCAGGATGATTTAGTTGTTGAAGTATGTTAATTTCTTGTTCGTAAGCTTTATATCCTGACCAACTAGAATCAGAGATCGCAAAACAAAATTGTTTAATAACGACAATTTCTTTACTAATTAAATTTTCGCCTTTCCAGGTAATGCGCCCTCCTTCACGATTGCACCCCAATTGCGTATTAATCTGATATCCATATCGGTTTAAATCGGGAAAGTCGTTCATTTTAAGCTTTTATTTTAAATGATTTTAGCAAACTTTATTTTTCGTTTTTAAATACTTTGTCTGTAATCATTTACAGTAAGATCAACCAATCTTAGTTCAAGCTTTTATATATAGACAAAAAGTATACAGGCTATATATAAAAGCCAATTGGCTATTGGGCTAAAGATAGATACTACTAATAGAAAACACTTTATTCATGTCTTACTCTGAACTTAATATCTTCATCAAAATGAATCATATTAGACAAAAATTATGATTGTGTTTCGATGTATTATGGGATACGGAAAAATAAGAATGGGTACGCTAAAAAAATAGGCTCAGCTTAATCGGGGGTATGTTCAAAAATATAAAATCAATTGAAAGCTAGTGATTATTATTAAAATTCATTGTTAATGAGCTAATTCAGTAGCAAGCAATTGGCTCAAATCAATATATGTAACATTATATGTCAGCTAAAAATATATTATTAATAGAAGATAATCCTGACGATCGTGAGTTAATGAAGCTAGCCTTCGCTCAACAAAAGATTTCTCATAACTTAATTATTGTTTCTGATGGTCTTGAGGCTTTAAATTATCTAATAGGACAGGAAGATGTTGAAGATGATTCTAGCAACGACTCAGACAATCTTAGTCTGACTTCTATGCCAGCTTTGATTATGCTGGATCTTAACTTACCTAAAATCAACGGAATTGAGGTTTTACGCCGAATACGCGCCCATCCTAAAACAAGATTATTACCTGTAGTAATAATTAGCTCTTCAAATGAGCCACAAGACCTCATTGACAGTTATATTAATGGTTGCAATAGTTATATTCGCAAACCAATTCACTTTACTCAGCTGCAAAAATTTGTTAAAGAGATAAGTACGTATTGGTTGACTGTTAATCAGTTGCCACCTGTTTTTGGAGTCCCAAATGAGTAAACTTCTGCGAGTCTTAATTGTCGAAGATTCAGAAGACGATGCCGAGTTATTAGCCATTGAATTAGAACGTGGCGGTTACAAAGTGATTCACCAGAGAGTAGACACAAAGAGAGATATGGAGTCTGCCCTAAAAAAGTCTGCTGCCTGGGATATCGTGCTGGCTGATTATTCTATGCCCCAATTTAGTGCGATCGCTGCTCTAAATTTGCTCAAGGAATGTGAGCTAGATTTACCCTTTGTAATTGTTTCAGGCAAAATAGGCGAAGACACTGCTGTATCTGCGATGAAAGCAGGAGCGCATGATTACTTGGTTAAAGGCAAGTTGGCTCGTCTTATTCCAGCGGTTGAGAGAGAATTAAGAGAAGCCGTCCTGAGAGAAGAATATCGTGCTGCTCAACAAAGGTTGAGATATTTAGCCTTCTATGACAAACTAACCAATTTACCCAACCGTACTCTGTTCGTTGAACATTTGAGCCGAGAAATTGCACTAGCTCAAGAATTGAATCTTAACAAAGATACCAGCTTAAGGAAGAAAAATAAGTCTAACTTATTCGCCGTTTTATTGTTAAGTATTGACCGCTTTCGTACTATTAAGCAAAGTTTAGGATATCAAACAAGCGAAGAACTGTTAAGTGGAGTGGCTCGCCGTTTAGAACAGTGTGTACAACCAAAAAATTCTGATATCGTCGCTAGAGTTAGTGAAGATGAATTTGCTTTGTTGATTCACAAAGTTAAAGATTCTAAAGACATCCTAAATCGTGCAGAAAATATTTATCGCCAGTTAATTCAACCCTTTAAAATTAGTAGTGCTACAGTTTGTTCTACTGTCAGTATCGGTATTGCTTTAAACAAGAATAACGAATCAATACCAGAAAGACTTTTGCAGTCGGCAGATACTGCAATGCAGTATGCCAAAGTTAACTTTGTTAAAACTTCGGTATTATTCAACGAGAAGATGCGAAGCAATGCGGTAGAAAAGCTACAGCTAGAGAATGATTTACAGCAGGCAATAAACGGTAAAGAACTATTTTTAAAATACCAGCCGATAATATCTTTAAAAACTGGGAAAATAAACTGTTTGGAAGCTTTAGTTAGGTGGCAGCACAACTCTTTAGGTACTATTTCCCCAGACAAATTTATTCCTATCTCCGAAGAAACTGGTCAAATTATTGCTCTTGGTCAATGGGTATTGTCAGAAGCCTGTGGTCAATTGATTAAATGGCAAAAGTCTTTTGCTGGTGAAATTCCCTTTACTATTAGCATTAATTTATCCCGAATTCAAGTGTATCACCCAGAATTAATTCCTCAAATAGATTGTCTTTTAGAAAGCCTAAATTTATCAGGAAAGAATCTTAAACTGGAAATTACTGAAAGTACTCTAATGGAAAATACTACCGCAGTAACTAAGATTTTAGAAAAATTGAAAGAGCGCGATATAAAACTATGTTTAGATGATTTTGGTACGGGATATTCTTCTCTAAGCTATCTACGTTATTTACCAGTTGATACTGTTAAAATAGATCGCTCTTTTATTGCACCAGAAATTAACAATACTAACTACGATATTATTAAAGCAATCATTAATTTGGCTCACAGTTTGGGTTTAGATGTGGTTGCAGAAGGAATCGAAACAGAAGCACAAAAACAAATATTAAGTGGCTTGGGTTGTGAATACGGGCAAGGTTATTTGTTTGCCTATCCTCTTGATAGCAAAGATGTATTAGATAACGTAATTACCAATTACGTAAACTTATAATTAGCAATTAGAACATTGCTTTGATATATTCGCGACGCATGGTAGAAATTGTATCCAAAGAAATACCTTTGGGACATACTGCTGTACATTCTCCATGATTAGAGCAGTCTCCAAAACCTTCCGTCGCCATTTGAGCTGTCATGTTTAACACTCGCTGTTTGCGTTCGGGATCTCCTTGAGGAAGCAAAGCAAGATGGGAAACTTTTGCTGCGGTAAACAAAGAAGCAGAGGCATTAGGACAAGCTGCAACACAAGCACCACAACCAATACAGGCTGCATAATCAAAAGCGCGATCGCTATTGTCTTTAGAAATAGGCAAAGAATTAGCATCAGGTGCAGCCCCAGTATTAACTGAGACATAGCCCCCAGCAGCGATAATGCGGTCTAGTGCAGAGCGATCGACTACTAAGTCTTTTACTAGGGGGAAAGCCTTCGCGCGCCAAGGTTCGACGGTAATAGTATCTCCATCTTGAAAACTCCTTAAGTGTAGCTGACACACCGCAGTTTGTTTTTGTTCTCCATGGGCTACTCCATCAATCATCAAGCCACAAGAGCCACAAATTCCTTCCCCACAGTCACTATCAAATGCCACAGGTTCAATATTATCTATAATTAGCTGCTCGTTGAGAACATCTAACAATTCAATAAACGACATACTAGGATTAGCATCCGTCACTGTATATTCTTCTAATTTTCCTTTACTCTGGGCATCAGCTTGTCGCCAAATCTTTAAATTGATTTTCATAAATAATAAATATTTTTATTTTGTTATTAACTAGTATCTGAGGTGGGCTACTTTCTCACTCCTTATTCCTCGTTTATCTGATCTTTAAAATCAATCAATAGCTGCATATTATCGATCATAATATTTTCTAGATCTTTGGTCAGGGGTAATACTCCCTGTGCGCCAAACCATCGCTCAAAAATACTCACATATTCGGGTTTTTCATTAAGAAACCCCTGCATAAATTCAATCAAGCTGTAATTAACTACATTCAACAATTGAGAATTGTTCTCTGCCACCATACAGGCAATACCTTCACGAGAATAGTCTCCCATAATTAGAAACTCTCCTGGATTAGGATGACTGTTTAGCCAGCTTTCTAGCAGAATACCGTCAGAAGCAAAAGCATCAATTTTTCCCTGCTCAAGTGCTTCGTATCCCGCAGCTCGGTCTTTAAATATAACCATTTCTGCCAAAGGTTGTGCGAGTCTAATACTTTTTTCATTAGTAGTTTTTGCGATCGCACCGATTCGTTTTCCTTTTAAAGATGCAGCATCCCAAAAATCATTACCTTTTCTGGCGAGCAATCTTGTTCCTGTAGAGCTATAGCTAAAAGAGAAATCAACTTGGCGATCGCGTTCCCAGGTAAAGCTACTGGCATCACAGACAATATCAACATCACCATCCATCAATTCAGGAATACGCTCTTTAGGCTGTAATGCTACTAATTCCAAATCGATCTCTTGCTCTAATTCTGTTTCCAACTGCTCGGTAATTAAGTTCAAAATATCAATTGAATAACCAACTAACTTCCCTGATTCGTTGCGATAGGCAAAAGGCAGAGCATCTTTGCTAGTACCAGCGGTGAGTTTTCCCGTGCGGGCTACCTTTTCTAAAACTGTTTCTGCCACCGCACTAGGGCTAGGCAAGATTAATAAACCAAAACTAAAAAGTGAAACAGCCGTTGTTTTTGCCCACAAGTACCGCAACATATATATTATTTGTCTTTATCTAAGGTTCATTACTGTATTATGTCAAAAAAACCGAATTGACCAGCTTTTTGACTGTTATTTTAGAATTTTCTAAAAAGGCTCGCTGTATTATTATTTGTGAATAACTAAATTAAAACAAAATTGTGAGTCGAATATTTTTGGCGATCGCTGCTGCGCTTGGTGGCATTTCAGTAATTTTAGGAGCTTTTGCTAGTCATGCCTTGAAGGACAAATTGAGCGATCGCGCTTTGGAAATCTGGGAAACTGGAACAAAGTACCAGATGTATCATGCCTTAGCCCTAATTTTAGTGGCATTGCTTTTGAATCGTTTATCTACTGATTCAACACCTTTAATTATTGCTGGATATTCATTTATTGCAGGAACAGTTCTCTTTTCTGGTAGTTTATACGCCCTTAGTTTGAGCGGAATCAAGATATTAGGCGCAGTTACTCCATTGGGCGGAGTAGGGTTTATTACAGGCTGGATTTGTTTAGCGATCGCAGCACTGAGCATGGAGTAATAAGTAATAAGTAATAAGAATAGTAATAAGTAATAAGTGGAAACAATTAAAGTTAAAACCAATTTAAGAGATGATTATGAGATAATTTTACTTAAAATAACAGTAAAATCTTATTTGTATTGAAATTTAAAGCTAATAGCTAATAGCTAATAGCTACTTTTACTAATAAAAATTAAACTAATAATCTAAAATCCATTATGCGTATTGCTATTTTTACTGAAACTTTTCTGCCTAAAGTTGATGGCATTGTGACTCGTCTGCGCCATACTATCGAACATCTAGAAAGAAATGGCGATCGCGTTTTGGTAGTAGCCCCTGAAGGTGGTTTGAGGTCGTATAAGGGAGCAAAAGTATATGGTGTACCTGGAATGCCTTTGCCGTTATATCCTGAATTAAAGTTAGCATTGCCTCCCATCGGTACAAAAAATGCGATCGAGGAGTTTAAGCCAGACTTGATTCATGTTGTTAATCCTGCTTTCCTGGGGGTAGGAGGCATCTATTATGCTAAAACCATGAAAATTCCCTTAGTGGCTTCTTATCATACCCATTTGCCCCAATATCTTCAGCATTATGGTTTAGGAGCATTAGAAGGCTTGTTGTGGGAATTATTAAAAGCTGCTCATAACAAAGCTAAACTCAATCTCTGCACCTCTAGCGTAATGGTTAAAGAATTGGAAAATCATGGTATTGAAAGAGTAGATTTGTGGCAGAGAGGCGTAGACACAGAAATGTTTCAGCCTCACTTAGCTTCAGCACAAATGCGATCGCGTTTATCCCAAGAAAATCCTGAAGATCCTTTATTGCTTTATGTTGGTCGAGTCTCGGCAGAAAAACAAATCGACCAAATAAAACCAGTACTAGAAGCCATACCCAATGCCCGTTTAGCAATTGTTGGTGATGGACCCAATAGAGAAGCTTTAGAAGCTCATTTTGCAGGAACAAAGACTAATTTTGTCGGTTATCTTGAAGGACTAGAATTAGCCTCTGCATTTGCCTCTGCTGATGCTTTTGTCTTCCCCTCCCGTACCGAAACTTTAGGCTTAGTATTATTAGAAGCAATGGCTGCTGGTTGTCCCGTTGTAGCAGCAAGATCTGGTGGTATTCCCGATATCGTGACTGATGGTGTCAATGGCTATTTATTTGAACCAGACGATCCTGACGGTGCAATTACTGCGACGAAATCTTTATTAGAAGCCAAAGAAATAAGAGAAGAATTACGCATTAATGCCCGAACTGAAGCAGAACAGTGGGGATGGGCTGCTGCAACTCGTCAATTGCAAGGTTATTATCGCGGAGTGTTGAGTGCTAGTTACAATCTTTCTTCTGCTGCATGATAAATAAATAGCAAGTCTGTTATGGATATCGCTTCGCGGATGGCAAGCAGCAATCAATTTAATTTGCATTAGGGATATCTTTAGCTTGATTTATAATCTGGAGAAAGTTCTCAAACTCCACGATTGTAATTAGCTATATTTTCAGGAATAGTAATTCCAGCAGATAATTTAGGATCCCGAATAGGAATACCTGGGAGTTAATCTTAAGGGTAATTCTCCCGCCCAATAGGGTAGAGAATAATCTTCCTCATCATCAGAAGGTGCGCCAGTACGAACTTTTGCCGAACCTTCTGCAATCTCAAAAGAAAGAACACTAGTAGCTCTTAATTCTTTACTATTGGGAATACGAGCCTGTTCCCAACGCCCTGGAATCATTTGCTCTGTTATAGCTTTTAATGCTGACATTTTTTCCTTTTCATCCTTAATTATTTCGGCTTTACCAAACAAAACGACAGATCGGTAATTCATCGAGTGATGAAACAAGGATCGAGCAATTACTAGTCCATCTAGTAAAGTTATGTTGATACACACATCTACACCCTGTTGAAGAGTTTTCAACAAACGACTTACAGAAGATCCGTGGAGGTACAGGCGATCGCCTTCTCTGCCATAAGCCATCGGAATTACAAAAGGCTGATTGTCAGTTACAAACCCAACATGGGCGATTAATGCTTCATCTAAAATGCTATAAATTAATTCTCTTTTTTGAATACCTTGTTTTGGTAAGCGTTTTAGTTTACTCCGTTGGGTGACTTGAAGTTCTTTGTTGTCGGACATTGATTTATTTCCTACTTACTTTGCTGATACCAAAATAAATAGAATATTGGTATGATTCAAGAGCCAATTTTGACTTTTTATACCAGTCCAATTAATAAGAAGTAAGGAATGTCCTAAAGGATATTTGATGCCCTTGCGGTACACCTTCGGATAAGGAAGTATGGATTTAGCAATTTATTTGGATCGCACTTCCACAATTTCTCTATATCAACAGCTAACAGAAGAAATTCGCACAGCAGTATTGGAAGGAAGACTTAAACCTAATCAAAAGTTGCCTTCCTCGCGGAGTTTGGCGAAGTCTCTAACTATTTCTCGCTCTACGGTGACTCAAAGCTACGAACAGCTTGAAAGTGAAGGTTATTTAGAAACTAGACAGGGTTCGGGTACTTATATCTGTAGTAAAATACCCGATGAATGGCTAAAAACTGAGTCTGTAAAGCTCAAAAACAAAAAAGCTGCTAAAAGCTATACCTTATCTGAATTTGCTCAAAATTTAGCTTCTATCGATCGCCTGTCAGTTGATGAACCAGATTATGAAATTAGCTTTCGTTATGGCAACCCTGCAATTAAATATTTTCCCATACAAGAATGGCGCAAGTTAATTGCTCGTCATTGCCAAAATTCATCAGAATTATTGAATTATTTCCCTGATGCTGGGGGATATTTTTCTTTAAGACAAGAAATTGCTAATTATCTGGGGCGTTCTCGCGCGGTACGTTGTACCCCAGAACAGGTAATTATAATCAACGGTTCTCAGCAAGCATTAGATTTGATCGCTCGACTGATAATAAATCCAGGAGATTGGATCGCAGTGGAAGAACCTGGATATCTCGGCGCACGCTGCTGTTTTCAAAGTCAGTTTGCCAAAATACAGCCTATAGCTGTAAATGATGCAGGATTGGATGTTGAAGCTTTGAATAATTGCGAACAAGATTTTAAGTTGGTGTATGTCACTCCTTCACATCAATTTCCCACGGGGGTAACTATGTCTTTGTCACAGAGAATAGCACTGCTGCAATGGGCGGAAAAAACCAACACCTTAATTATTGAAGATGATTATGATAGCGAGTACCGTTATGAATCTCAGCCAATTCCCGCTTTACAAGGAATGGATCGCTCTGGTTCGGTAATTTATATTGGTACTTTTTCTAAAATACTTTTTCCATCATTGCGAATTGGTTATCTGGTTGTTCCCTCCAATTTAATACCTATTGTTAGCAAGGCTAAATGGTTATGCGATCGCTTTTGTCCCATTTTAGAACAGTATGCCCTTACTGATTGGATTAGGTTAGGACATTTTGAAAGACACATACGACGTATGCGCCAGCTTTACAACCTACGTCGTCAGGCTTTAATTGCAGCGTTTGAAAAGTATCTTGGCGATCGCGTAACTATTTTAGGCGAAAATGCAGGTATTCATTTGATGGCGAAAATCCAAACAAATTTATCAGATGAAATAGCAATTCAAAAAGCAGCAGCAGCAGGAATTGGCTTGATTAGTGCTAGAGATTACTATCTGCAACCTGAAAATCAAGGAGAATTTATTTTTGGCTATGGTCAATTAGAAGAAGGCGAAATAGATCGAGGTATCTTCAAACTATCCCAAATGTTGAATAACTGATTTCTTTTTTATTTCTTAGGAGAGAACAACAACACTGGAAACCAGCTACTACGCATGACATCGTTAGCAAAACTACGAACTGTCCACTGCAAGAAGACTGTTACGATAATCTGTAGCGATCGCGATCGCGCTAATATCAAAATCTAATGCAGCCATGGTAATTTCCTCTAAAGGACTTCCTATTTTAACTAGAGTATTTACTTCAATTCCTAATTCTTCTAGTTCTGCCTTAACAGACTGTAAGCTAGCCTCTGCTTCTTTAGTGCGTTGTTCGGCTAACACTGACTTTCTACCACTGTCATCAATCACCGACATCAACATACACTGTTTCAAAGAGTTTTCAGGACGATCTTTAGCATACTTTTTAATCTCTTCGATTAAATAACGAGCTGTATCGCTATCGTTATAAGGAATCAACAGATAACGCCATAAGTGCTGACAGCGCAAAGCTAACTCTTCACGGGTATAAGTTGTAATAAGTTCTGGACGAATAATGTTGAGAGGTTGGGAAGTAAGTTTTGCTAATCCTGCACTGGTGCTACCAAAAAACTTTTCTTGAGCCAAACTTCTAATCGAAGTACCCGTCATAATCACATCGACAGGATGAGTCTTCAATACTCTAGGTACAGTGTCTAGGGGCTTACCTGAAATGACTTCTATTTCTACTTCCACACTGTCGGGAACATTTTCTACAGCTTTTTGCAAACGCTGTTTTGCCTTTTCTACTTTCTCCTCATCAATTCTGGGTACTTCCCCTTCTTCCCACAAAGGAACACTATGAAAAAAGACAATCTTGTTTAAACCAGATTGAGCTAAATCAGGGACACAATCGATGAAACGGTACAAACCATCTGTGAAATCAGTACAGATCAAGCAACTTTTAAACATACAGGCTAGAGGCGAATCTCTTTTTTCTTACATTAGCAAAAAAAGGATCGACCGTCGTCATAATCTTGACTTTTATATCTTTTACCTATTTTATAGTTCTGCTTTGTAATTAACCCCAACATCCCCAGCTTTTTTCGACTGAAACGAGCAAGAGAAGGAGATTAACTCAACTGCTTACAACCACTTTTTAAAATTGTGGAGGAGATTCAATACCCCACTGATGGCGGATAAAGTCTTGATACATATTGTCTCTCATTAACATCTGCTCATAGAGTTTAATCAAAAAATCTTGAGCCTGTTCGTGACTCATCGACTTGACTTGAGTTTCAAAAGAGCGAATATTAAATTTTTGTTCTAATGATAATTCCATTGGATTGGACATAGGAGCATATTTCCATTTTTGGTTGGCTACAAAATCATAATTATTTGCATTGTAAGGCAATGTAACAATTATTTGACAATATTAGCTAGAAAATGCGTTTCAAACAAATCATTACTATATAATGTTGTTGATTGGTCAGTTGGTACGATTAGAATCTTGACCAAAAAAGAATGGCGATGTTTTAGATGCGTGCAAGCCCTTTGTGCGTAGCGAGAAAGGAGAAAGGTGTCAAAATAAATAAATAAATTGGTTAATAGTGTAAAGATTCTGTAATAATTAGAGATAGTGCGGAATTTAAAATAAAGTTCGATTTTTCAAATTTAGTTATCCAATCGTTTATTTAGTTAACAGATGTTTTTCAATTACCAACTGTGACGATCGTTAGAAAAAAGTCATATTTAATAATCTGGTTTATTTCAGGATGCAGCCTTGCTCTTTATTATCCGATTAATTTAAAGAGTAGTTATGTGTCTTGAGATGCCCATAGTTGTGTAAAGTTAAAGTAGTCTACCAAAAGATTCATAGATAAAAGCTTTTGGAAAATTTATTATATATTGGCTTAATTGTCGTTAAAAAAGCGTTCGCTCTGCACACTATTTTAGAATTAACCTAGCTTGGGAGATATATATTCATGTCTATTCGCTTATACGTAGGTAATCTACCTAAAGAAGAAATTGACCGTGATGCTTTGGCAGCCATGTTTGCTGATGAAGGAGAACAAGTCACTACCAAAGTAATTAAAGACCGCAAAACAGGAAAATGTCGCGGTTTTGCTTTTGTTACAGTACCTACTGATGAAGTGGCAGATCAATTTATTGAAAAATACAATGGTCAGCCTTTTATGGAAAGTCCTTTGAAAATAGAGAAAGCCTTACCGCGCTCTAAAGCAGAAGATGGTGCATCAGCAGAAGGCGGAGATGCTCCAAAACGCAAACCTAGTAACGGTAACGGTAACAAACAACGTGGCAAAAAACCAGGTGCTAGCGTTCAAAAACAACAGGGTAGTATTCAACCCGATCCTCGTTGGGCTGATGAGCTGGCAAAATTAAAAGAAATGCTGGCTTCTGCCAACAACTAAATGTTGTTGTAAATCTTAAGTATTAAAAGCGGTGGCAATAACTCGAAAGAAATTCTAGAGTCATTGAACGCCGTAATTTTTTTGCATTCTTTTGAGTAAGATTATTTTTCTGGTTTTAGATTAGACGCAGTTTAATAAAATGTAGCAAAAACTCTTTTTTTTTAGTTAGGCTGGAGTTATTCTTTAATTTTATATGTTTGCCTAATAAACGTAATAGCTATAAACTACTATGAAAAAAAGTTGTCAGAATAGAGGGAAAACAGACCTGAATACTACTCCTGCCTATAAACTAAATCGCAAGCCAAGCAAAACGAATGGTACGATGGGTCGATTGGCTGCGGGATTGATGATTTTACAAACCTTGTTTTTAGCAACTCCTGTACTGGCACAGCAGAAGTCAAAAAACGACCTTAGCTATAGCAAATTTTTACAAGAGCTAGAAAGCGATCGCATTACTAAGGTAGAACTTGATGAAACTACTAACCGAGCCAGCGTAACTCTTAAAGGACAAGCTGCGGATGAACCACCTAAAGAGGTAGTTCTGTTTGACCAGAATCAAGATTTAATTCCCAAAATCCGAGCCAAAGATGTTGACTTTAGTATAAAGGCATCTATAGACCGCTCTACAACTGTAGGAGTTTTATTAAATTTATTAATCTTCTTCGTTTTAATTTCGGGGTTGATTATGATCGTGCGTCGCTCGGCAAATGCTTCTGGTCAAGCAATGAGTTTTGGTCGCTCCAAGGCTAAATTCCAGATGGAGGCAAAAACAGGAATCCAGTTTGATGATGTAGCAGGTATTGAAGAGGCAAAAGAAGAGCTACAAGAAGTCGTTACTTTCCTTAAAGAGCCAGAAAAATTTACTGCTATTGGAGCAAAAATTCCCCGTGGAGTATTATTAGTTGGACCTCCTGGAACGGGAAAAACCTTGTTAGCAAAAGCGATCGCAGGGGAAGCGGGAGTACCATTTTTTAGTATTTCTGGTTCGGAGTTTGTCGAAATGTTTGTGGGTGTAGGTGCATCTCGCGTTCGCGATCTATTTAAAAAAGCGAAGGAAAATGCTCCCTGTATTATTTTTATCGATGAGATTGATGCCGTAGGTCGTCAGCGGGGTGCGGGTATTGGTGGTGGAAATGATGAACGAGAGCAAACTCTCAATCAACTTTTGACCGAAATGGATGGTTTTGAAGGAAACAGTGGCATCATTGTGATTGCTGCAACTAACCGTCCTGATGTATTAGACAATGCCTTGCTGCGTCCTGGTCGTTTCGATCGCCAGGTATCGGTAGATTATCCCGATATGCAGGGAAGGTTGGGTATTTTAGAAGTTCATGCTCGTGGTAAGAAAATTTCTTCTGAAGTTTCATTAGATGCGATCGCTCGCCGAACTCCTGGCTTCTCGGGTGCAGATTTGGCTAACCTACTTAATGAAGCAGCTATTCTTACTGCAAGACGGCATAAAGAAGCCGTGACTATGTTAGAAGTTAATGACGCGGTAGATCGTATTGTAGCGGGAATGGAAGGAATTCCTTTGATAGACAGCAAATACAAAAGGCTAATTGCCTATCATGAAATCGGTCATGCGATCGTCGCTACTATGGTTTCTGGTCACGATCCTGTTGAAAAAGTCACGATTATCCCTAGAGGTGGTGCAGGGGGATTGACTTGGTTTACTCCAGGGGAAGAAATGGGACTAGAAAGTAAAGCAAAAATCTTAGCTCAAATCACCACCGCATTGGGTGGTAGAGCAGCAGAGGAGATTGTCTTTGGTCGAGACGAAGTGACTCAGGGCGCTGGTCAAGATATTCAAATGCTCACTTCCATGGCTCGTAAAATGGTAACTAAATTTGGGATGTCCGATTTGGGACCTTTGGCTTTAGAGGGTCAAGATCAGCCTGTATTTTTAGGTGGTGATTCAGGCAATAGAAATGAATATTCTGAAGAAGTTGCATCACAAATTGATGTTCGTATCCGCAACATTGCTTTAGATTGCTATAACAAAGCCAAAACTATTATTAACGATAATCGTTTGGCAGTAGATCGCATTGTAGATCTTTTAATCGAAAGAGAAACAATTGAAGGCAATGAATTCCGCGATCTTTTAGCTAAGTTTTCTCCAACCTATGCTATTGAACGCAAAACAGATACATTTCCTAGTTTGATTAAAAAATAAGTTGCAACAACTTTATCAAAGGTTGTTTCATCAAGAAGATACAGACAGTAGTTGAACATAATGATGCTGCTTCTGTGTCTTTTTTTTCGGATTCTATTCTAAGATTTTATATAGAAGGTTTAAGGGATGAAGAGGTTAAAGAGATAGATAAAACTTATTTAATTACAGGGACAAACAGGGGCATAGGTCTAGAGTATTGTCGCCAGCTGAAAGAGCAAGGAGAAGTAATTGCCGTATGTCGATCGCCTTCTGAGGAGTTGGAATCTTTGGGAATACGTATAGAAGCTGGGATCGACCTTACTTCTGAGGAAGCCGTACAAGACCTAGTCAAAAGATTAGACGGTAAAAAGATTGATGTCCTAATTAATAATGCAGGAATTGTTGAAAGAGTCAGTCTCGATAATTTAGATTTGGATAGTATTCGTCGTCAGTTTGAAGTAAATGCGATCGCTCCTCTGAGATTTACTCAAGCATTATTACCAAATTTGGATCGTGGTTCTAAAGTCATTTTAATGACCAGTAGGATGGGTTCAATTGATGACAATACTTCTGGAGGCTCTTATGGCTATCGGATGTCTAAGGTGGCTTTATCTATGGCTGGAAAGTCTCTTTCCGAGGATCTTAAATCAAAGGAAATTGCCGTAGCTATTTTGCATCCTGGATTAGTCCAAACTCGCATGACCAATTTTAATCAAGCTGGCATTACTACTGAAACTTCGGTCAAAGGTTTACTTGGGCGTATTGAAGGATTAAATATGGAAAATACAGGAACATTTTGGCACGCCAATGGGGAAGTTTTACCTTGGTAATTGTCACCAGTAGAGAAAAAGCACTCCTTTTCTCTACTGACAAAAAAAACCCAACCTCACTAATGTAAATAGGGGCTGGGAACTGAATTGTAATAAATTCTTAAATGAATAATAATCGAGCAATTTGCTGCGTCTGTTACCTAAGACCGTTTTGGTGAAGGATTGCGCCTTCCCTCGGTAACAATTAAGTGGAGGAAGCGATAAAAACTCCACACCGATTTGCTTACTCTAACACTGTCTAAGAATCTGACGATCGCTCTCCTTCGATTCCTAACTATGGGTCACAACGGTACAACCCCCATCCAGTGCAATATTTGTTTTCGTAACTTACCAAATATATTACGTGAATTTTATCTCTGGTGGTTCTGTCATAAGTTGTATTGTTTCTCTCTCTTTTTTATTGAAATTAACAACTTTAGGACTATATATTTTGAAATACATAAAAAAATCAATCCTCTCAATTAATTATTTTTGAAGCAAACAAATTTAAGTAGGCTTACTGTTTCAAAATTATTAGATCGAGGCTAAGAAAGTATAGTTATTGCTCGGAGTGAAAAATAGCTATCTATGCGATCGCAATCCCTTGTCTGTCGGTATTTATTATTTTTATGTCTAGTAATTCCTAGCGTAGCGATTGATGTAAGAATAAATATCAAAGCTGTTCAAGCTCAACTAGCAAATAAACAGATAGCAGATCGCGATTATCAAGCAGCAAGAGACACAATTGCTTTAGGTAGCTTATTTGCAGCAAAACCAAAACTGCAAAATGCTTTAAGAATATATCAGGGAGTTGGCGATCGCGTTGGTGAAGCCAAAGCTCTCAGCGAGTTGGGGGCGATCGAGATGAAGCAGAAAGATTATAAAAGTGCGATCGAGACTTTAGAATCTAGTATCGAAATATTTGAATCTTTACGCCCAGGTTTGCGAGATGAGCATAAAATCTCCTTGATAAAAAGTCAAAGATATACCTATGATTTATTGCAACAGGCTTATGTAGCAATAAGTCAAACAGATAAAGCTTTAACTATAGCCGAGCGTAGTCGAGCCAGAGCCTTTATTGAATTGCTAGCTCAACGAACATACAGCAACTCGAAAACCGAAGTCGATATTACTCCTCCTGGTGTTCGAGAAATTAAAGCAGTCGCTAAAAACCGTCAAGCAACTATTGTTAGCTATTCCATCATCAAAGATAAAAATGGTGAGGAGTCAGAATTTTATATTTGGGTAGTCAATCCCCAAGGAAAAATTAATTTTCGAGCATTAGATTTGGCAACTATCAAAAAACAATTTCGTACTTCAATTGCTAGTGTATCGAATGATTCCCGTGACGCAGCGTCAGGAGGATTAGATTTAAGAAAACCTCGCCTACAAGACTATGTAGTTTCATATCGTGGAGATAACACAGAAACTCTAGAAAATAGACGTAAGCTTAGTTTTCCTAGAGATGCCTATCGATTGCTTATTGAACCTATTAAAGATTTATTACCCGAAGATCCAGAAGAATTAGTGGTATTTATTCCCCAAGAATCGTTATTTCTTGTTCCCTTTCCCGCCTTACAAAATAGTCAGGGCGAATTTTTGATCGAACAGCATACTATTCAAATTGCCCCTTCGATCCAAACTTTAGCAGTAAAATCAAAATCAGCTAAATCCGATCCAGATAACTCCTCAGCCTTAATTGTAGGGAATCCTTCTCCAATGCCAGAATCCCTATCTAGTTTACCAGGAGCAGAAAAAGAAGCTCAGGCGATCGCCGATATTCTCCAAACAACTCCCGTAATCGGAAAAGCAGCTACAGAAACCAACATCATCAATCGAATGCAACAGGCTAAGTTAATTCACTTGGCTACCCATGGTTTATTCGACGAACATCAGGGCTTACAAAGCTCCCTGGCACTTTCTACCAGCGATAATAACAAAGGTTTTTTGACTGCGGAAGAAATACTCGATCTCAATCTTAATGCAGAATTAGTTGTGCTTAGTGCTTGTAATACTGGACGAGGAACAATTACAGGAGATGGAGTTATCGGGCTATCTCGTTCTTTTTTACTGGCAGGAGCGCAAAATACGATAGTGTCTCTGTGGTATGTACCCGATGTAGCTACGTCTGCACTGATGACAGATTTTTATCGCCAACTGCAAGTAGATCCAAATAAACCCAGAGCGTTGCGTCAGGCGATGTTAAACACCATGCAAGAATATCCTACTCCTTATGAATGGGCTGCTTTTATGCTGATTGGGCAGTAAGATTAGTAATTACAAAAGAGAATCCATTAAATTCATAATATTGATGCTCTGAGCTGATATTGCTTGATTTGTGTCTGCCAAATCAGTTTCTAATAATCCCTTAAGTGCAATCAACTTCATGCTATTTTCGGCTAAAGTTTCGGCGATCGCTTTATCGGCTTTGACGTAGCCTACTGCTCCCAAATCCATTAAAGCCGAGCGTCGTAATTGTAAATCGTCACCCTCTAAAGCTTGGATCAAAATCTCACCATATTTATCTTCGCGAGTCAACTGATACATTGCTCTGGCAGCAGCATACTTTACTTTTTCTGTAGGGTGCTTAGTAAACGGCTGTATTTGCTCAATTGCGTCCGTTGCGTTCAATGTACCCAAAGCTTCAATCACGGCTTCATAAGGCTGAACTAAGTGAGGCTTTCCTGGTACTCTGGTAGCGGATTCTACTCCTCCATCTAATAGTTTTACTAATGCCGAAACACATCGGCGATCGCCTAGCATCTCTAATGCTTGTGCAGCAGCTTCTCTCACATAATAATCAGGAAATTCTAAACAGCGTGTCAATGGCTCTACGGCACTTTTATCGCCTAATTTACCCAAGGCTCTAGCTGCATTGCGTCTGAGAGGATAACCACCATCAGGAGCGCGATCCTGTTCATCTTCTAACGCGATTAATAGGCTGCTCACTGCTTCTGGGGTTTTAATTCTAAACTTTCCCAACCACCAAGCAGCATAATATTTCGCACCCAAATCTTCTTTCTGTTTCAGATTAGCGATCGCTTTCTCTTCTGTTAACTGTTCGGCTTCTTTTTGTTCCTCGTTCCTCATTCCTCGTTCCTTCAAACACGACAATACTCAGAAAAGTAAACAAATACTAGCCTTTCGGCACGGCATCCGCATACCCTTCTGAGTAATGCTTAATTAATCAAGTATCTTGATTTTCATATAGTGACTACCTTTTGCCAGATAGCCTCATCATCTATTAGCTGTAATTTAAATACAACAATTCTAGCTAAGTGCGTTGATTGCGTAGTCTAGGTAGCTGTTTGCTTCAGTAGCAGGATCGCCACTTAAACCATGGTTAGATTTGATGTATTTTAAAGCTTCGATGTACCAGCTAGGAGATAGCTCGTAAGCACGGTTGATTTCATCAAGACCAGCTACTAGATATTCATCCATAGGGCCTGTACCACCAGAAACTAGGCAATAAGTTACCATACGTAGGTAGTAGCCAATGTCACGAGAACATTTTGCTTTACCTGTAGGAGTAGAAGCATAGTTAGGACCTTGAGTGCTAGTGGTGTAGGGGAATTTTGCGTACACTGCATTAGCTGCACCGTCGATTAAACTTTGAGAGTTGCTAGTCAAAGCTTTTGCAGCTTCTAAAGAAGCATTAGCCTGATTAAAACGACCGAAAGCAGTTTGAATTTCAGTGCTGCTTAAAAAACGACCCTGGGAATCAGCAGAAGATACCGCTTCAGTTAGAGGAGTTTTCATGATTGTGATTTTTCTCTTGTTTTACTAATTTTTTCTAAGACAACCAAAGTTTTGGTTGATGTTATCCAAAGGATAGTTATTCTGCCTGGATTAAGCTACAGAAGCAGCAGCACGGTCAAAGTAACCAGCAATTTCAGATGTAATTGCACTACAGTCACCAGGAGTGATGTTGCTATTGTCGTTAATAATTGCCAAAGCTGCGTCTTTCATTTTTTGAACGCCAACAGCCACAGAAGCACCAGGAGTACCAAGAGCTAAATAAGTCTCACGAAGTCCGTTTAAGCAACGATCTTCAAGAACACTAGCATCACCAGTGAAGATAGCGTATGTGATGTAGCGCAAAATGATTTCCATGTCCCGTAGGCAAGCTGCGTTACGACGACTTGTATAAGCATTTCCACCAGGAGCGATTAGCTGGGGTTGCTCGGCAAATAAAGCACGAGCAGCGTTAGTGACAATAGCGGAAGCGCTACCAGTAATACGGTTAACAGAATCCATACGTTTGTTGCTAGCAGCAACCATTGCACTTAGAGCGTCTAGTTGACCAGTGGATAAGAATTCACCACGAGCATCAGCTTGAGACACTACTCTAGTAAATGCGTCGAACATTATAAATAATCTCCTACTTGATTTAAATTTGGTTTAGTTGAACTTCAAAAAGGAATCTTAACTTCAAACTATCTTGAACCATTAGCATAAGCTGGTTGTAGGATAGTTGGGCTACCTTACGTTTAATATCAACGTAAAGTAATGCGCTTAGTTAATCGCCGAAGGTGCTAAGTTACTATTCTCCATGAGCTTAGTAAAAATTTCTTAAGCCACCCAATAAAACTTTACACTCTTAATAAAATACCTTGAAGAGATGTCTTTTCTCGCGATCGCTTTGAGCTTACGCTTATCAACATTTACCCCTCAGGTAACTTTTATACAACGGCATTGAACCTTTATTTGTTACATCTTGTTAATTTTTCCTGGTTTTATCAACATGGTTTGACAAACATTTAGTTTTATCAACATGGTTTGATATGAAAACTTAAGGAAAAAATTTTCTTATGTCTTATTATCTTATTTTTCCGTAACCAAAATCAATTCACTGTTACTTTTATCAACAATTAAATGATTGATGGCTATCGGATATTAACTAGCTAAAGATAATTGGCGATCTAAATCGAACAGGAAACCATGAATATATTCTTCTGTCCATTCTGCGCCGTATAGACGAGTCAACATCCCCCTGGCGGGGTCTTTTTCTGCTCGATAGTCAGCATAGCTTTTTTGAGCTTTAAGAATGGCAGAAAGTTGCTGTGAATCGTTGATTGGCTCTGCCTGCTGAACGAAATTGAGATAAGCATCTAGATAATCACAAAAGGCTGCAAATACTTTTGTTTTCACAACTTCGATTTCCGAGGGACGAGTCCACAAAAAAGCAGGAGAAAAATATTGCTGTGCTTCTTCAGGAAAGTCGCCACCCCAAGGTAAATCTCTTTGATACTCATGAAACATGGGCATGATTGGCTCGCTATATTTAGCCTGATAAGATTTATTTTGGCTAAACAAAGGTTGCATATCGATCGCAATTAAATGTCCCCCTGGTAAAGTTACCAAGTCTGCACCAAAGAAAGGTATATCGTAATTAAGCTCGGGAAAAATTACGAAATTTAAGACCTGAAGAGAGTTTCCTCCCTCAACATGAGCTGCTCTAATTTGTCTTAGTTTCTTAGATTTGAAACCATAGCTAGTGGTTAGTACAGCCTCTTCTCTTTTACCTTTTCCCATTACTCCTTCTTTGCGTTCAAAGCCTTCAGGAATAGGATATGGTTCTAAATCTAATTTAGCCTGTAGAGTTGCGATCGCATGGTCTAAAAATGGTTTGTATAAGGTCATTTTTTTAGCTGCCAGCTATTAGCTATTAGCCCTAAAGTTTACTATTTACTAACGGAAGATACGGCTAAGGGAGAGGCATCTTCAAACAAGAATTCATATAAGAATCTTTCTGACCATTCTGCCCCGAAATAGCTGCTGAATAAGCCATGAGCTGGATCGCGTTCGGCACTATACTGATCGTATTCTTTTTGTGCTTCGATAATACGTTGAATATCGGACGGATCGGTAAGACGTTCGGCATCTGCTAGCATTTGCCAATACAGTTCGAGGTATTCTTGGAAAGCGGGGAACAAACTATTGACCACAGTTTCCGAATCAAGTTTGGCAAACAGCAAATATTTAGAGAAATATTGATTAGCGTCATAGAATTTCATTTCTAGATCCTGCGCCAGTTCGTTATATTTATCCCGAATATCTTTCATCGGTTCAATATACTTATCAATGTAAGGGCGATCGCGAAACAATGGTTGAAAATCCATTACTACTAAAATTTTCTTTTTCCCGAAAGAGAGAAAATCTACACCTAGTAAGGGGATATCATAATGATGATCGGGATAAATAACACTATTGAATACTTGAGCCGTTTCTCCTGCATCGATGTAGCTGTAACGTATCTTTCTTAATCGATCGGATTGATAGCACCAGCTTTGAATCGTGGCGGGGTTTTTACCTCTAGCACTGACGTTAGATTCTAATCCTGCTGGAATAGAACGACTACTAAGGTCGAAGCGTTTAAAAAGTTCTTCTTCTAAATATTTTTTAAAGGGCGCGAACATATAATTATTGCAATATACAGTATGCCTCGTTACCAGAATAAAAAAGAAGTCTGTTGATAGTCTCTTTTTATGAGGAGAATGCAACAAAGCTTTACGAACAAGGCAATATTTTGAATACCATTTCCAGTTTTTAAAAATGAATTTAACCGAAAAAATATTAGGGAAGCGTGCAGACAATGCATTGACTAATCTACGTCGTGCAGATCGATTTTGGTCGGCTTTAAAGGAGGGGAAAATAGATGCACCCCAAGTTATAGATGAGAGTTCGGAAAATATAGGGCAATTAGATACAGATGTAGTTATCTGTGGCGGTACACTAGGCATATTGCTGGGTGCTGCACTACAACAGCTTGGCTGGCAAGTCAGTTTGATGGAAAGGGGTGTCTTAAAAGGAAGGGAACAAGAGTGGAATATTTCTCGCGATGAATTAGCAGCTTTTGTCGAGTTGAATTTATTGACTCCAGAAGAATTAGAACAAGCGATCGCCACCGAATATAATCCTGCTAGAGTAGGTTTTGGTGAGGATAAGGATATTTGGGTAACGGATGTCTTAAATATTGGTGTCGATCCTGTTTATTTGCTGGACAGACTCAAGGAAAAGTTTCTGCAAGCAGGGGGACAATTGCTAGAAAATACAGCTTTCCAATCTGCTACGGTGCATCCTGATGGAGTAGTGGTGGAAACAGGAGAGAAAACGATCGCAACTTCTTTATTGATTGATGCAATGGGTCATTTCTCCCCCATAATCAAACAAGTCAGAAAAGGGACAAAACCCGAAGCAGTATGCGTGGTAGTTGGTAGCTGCGCTCAAGGTTATCCTCAAAACGATACAGGAGATTTAATTTATTCTTTCACGCCGATAATCAATAACTGTCAGTATTTTTGGGAGGCTTTCCCCGCCAAAGATGGACGCACTACCTATATGTTTAGCTATCTTGATGCGAACCCCAAAAGACCAAGCTTAGAATATTTTATGGAAGAGTATTTAAAATTATTGCCTGAGTATCAAAAGGTAGAGCTAGAACAGCTAGAATTTCAACGATTTTTATTTGGCTTTTTTCCTGCTTATAAAAATAGTCCTATTAAGCTGCCTTTTGATCGCATTTTACCCGTAGGAGATAGTGCGGGGGGACAATCTCCCGTCAGCTTTGGTGGTTTTGGCGCGATGGTACGTCATTTACAACGTTTAACTAAGGGTATTGACCAGGCTTTAAATGCCAAAACTTTGAATAGAAAAAATTTAGCCTTATTGCAACCATATCAGCCTAACATTTCTGTCACCTGGTTATTTCAGCAAACCATGAGTGTGGAAGTAGGAAAACAAGTTAATCCTCAACAAATCAACAACCTGATGGGAGGGGTTTTTAAGGTTATGGAACGTTTGGGAGATTCTGTTCTCAAGCCATTTCTACAGGATGTAATCCAATTTATTCCCTTAGCAAAAACCTTACCCTTAGTAAATCCCAAGCTAGTTTTTCCTTTGTTGCCTCAGATTGGAATAGGCTCATTAATCGGCTGGAGTGTCCACTATTTTAATTTGGCACTTTATGGTGTTTTATACCGTGTAGGAAAACTCATTCAACCAATAGCTAACAATTTATCGCCTGCTCAACAATACTATTGCGATCGCCTGTTAGATGCTTGGAAATATGGATCTGGTGGGGATTATACCAAGGATTAATCTTATAAATTTGATTATATAGCTGGAAAATAGGTAAGATCTTACCTAGTTGGTCATTATGCAGCTTGGCTGTGCAAAAGGCGTGAACCTGCCAGAGAAAGGGAAAAGGGGAAAATTCTGTACTCCATGACTCTGAGAACCGCTATAGCTGAACTGCAAAAAACCTAAATACATAATATATCTATCTATATTACAGGACGCAACATTAGCATAATGAATAATATTCCTCAAGTCGGACAAGCTGCACCAGATTTCACATCAAAAGACCAAAAAGGTAATACTGTTAGCTTAAAAGATAAAAGCGATCGCTGGTTAGTACTGTATTTTTACCCCAAAGATAATACTCCAGGCTGCACTATTGAAGCTGTTGAATTTAGTAAGTATGCCGACGAATTTCAAAAACTAGGAGCTGATATTATTGGTGTAAGTCCAGATTCGGCTGAGTCTCATAATAAGTTTATCGATGAACACGATCTGTCAATTCAGCTATTAAGTGATGAAGATCGTAAAGTGATTGAAGATTATGGTTTGTGGAAGTTACAGCAATTCAAGGACAAAGAATTTATGGGGGTAGCACGTTCTACTTTTTTGATTTCTCCCGACGGTAAAATTGCCCAAGTTTGGGAACAAGTAAAGGTCAAAAATCACGTAGAAGAAGTTTTAGCAGAATTGAAACAGCAAGCAAGTTAGTTTGAGCTATTCCTTACCTCGTTGATAATTTATGAGCAATATTGCCGAAGTCGGACAAGCTGCACCCAGCTTTACAGCACAAGATCAGAATAAAAATACCGTCAGTCTAGAAGATAAAAAAGGTAGCTGGTTAGTATTGTATTTTTACCCAAAAGATAATACTCCTGGTTGTACTACCGAGGCTAAAGACTTTACTGATTATGCAGAAGAATTTAAAGAATTGGGTGCGGAGATTATTGGTGTTAGTCCAGACTCAGTAAAGTCTCACTGTAAGTTTATTGATAAGCATGAATTATCAATTCAGCTCTTAAGCGATCCAGAACATGAAATAATTGAAGCCTATGGTGCATGGCGGTTGAAAAAGTTTATGGGCAAAGAATATATGGGAGTAGTGCGATCGACTTTTTTAATTTCTCCCGATAGTAAAATTGCTCAAGTTTGGGACAAAGTCAGAGTAAAAGCTCATGTAGAAAAGGTGTTGCAGGAGTTAAAACAACAGGTTAGCTAATTTAAACTATTCCAAACATCTCGATCTAATTCTTCTAAAGAATGAAGGATTTTATCTGCGATCGCAAATTGAGGATTAGTATATTGTGCTGCTTCGGGTATAGCAATACATTTCATCTGCGCTGCTTTTGCTGCCAATACTCCGTTTAGTGAATCTTCTATTGCCAAACATTCTTGGGGGGCTACATTTAGTTTATCAGCAGTGGTTAAGTACACCCCAGGATAGGGTTTACCTAGCTTTTCTGATTCTGCTGAATACATTTCGGTAAATACATCGGCTAAATTAAGCCTTTTTAGTGCAGCCTGAATAATTGATAGTGAAGAAGAAGAAGCGATCGCAATTTTCACCTGTTTTTCTTGCACAAAGGCAATAGCGCGATTTATTCCTGGTAGTGGTTCACCTTTAAGAGAAATAAGCTCAATTACTTTAGCTACAATTAATTCTTCAACTTTTTGTTTAGACAGATTAGTCCAAGGATATTTTTTATACCAATAGTCCACAACTTCATCTATTCTCAATCCTTTTGTTCGTAAGCATAGTTGACGAGTCAAGATAACATCAACTTCTCGAAAAATAATCATTTCTGCTTCTTGCCATAGGGGTTCTGAATCTATAAGCAAGCCATCAAGATCGAAAATTATTGCCTTAATCACTGTTATCAATTAGTAGAGATGACGTTATGAAGATATTTATTTAATATTGAATAGACAAACATTATCAATTTTTTTTGAGTAAATTATTCTGATTGATGTAGTTAAACTTCACTCTTGAATATTACGGGGTAGAATCTAAATGTTGAATTACAGTATGATAATTCAGTGGTCTAAAAAAGATCTCTGTTTTGTAGTTACTTTACCTGAATGGGGCGAGCTTTGTCAGACTTATGGAGACACCTACGAAGAAGCATTAAAAAATGCCAAGGAAGTTTTGCAACTAATGGTTGATTCATCAATAGAAGAAGGTTCATCTCTACCCGAAGCAGATACCTTTAAGGGACAATTACAAAACGTTTGATATTTCATTGTTCTTTTTCTTGACAAAACTTCAACCTTTGAAAGTCTTAGGACTTAAGACAACTCCAACTGTTCAATTGTCTCAATCCAAATTGACATTAAATTAGGTGGCGGGTTGTAGCTAATAACTGATAATATAAGCGATGCCTCCTGGGATTAAGAGAATAATATTATGGCGTTGGTGGTTCAAAAATATGGTGGCACATCTGTTGGTTCGGTAGAACGTATCCAGGCTGTTGCTAATAGAATCAAAAAGACCGTACAGCAAGGAAATAGTTTAGTAGTAGTCGTCTCGGCAATGGGCAAGACTACTGACACTTTGGTTAAGTTAGCAAACGAAATATCGAGTACCCCTTGTCGTCGTGAGATGGATATGTTGTTGTCCACAGGGGAACAGGTGACGATCGCTTTGTTGAGTATGGCGTTACAGGAATTGGGACAGCCAGCGATTTCTTTAACAGGAGCGCAGGTGGGAATTGTCACCGAAGCAGAGCATAGTCGAGCCAGAATTTTACAGGTATGTACCGATCGCCTGAAAAGACACTTGGACAAAGGTGAAGTTGTTGTAGTTGCTGGGTTTCAAGGAGTTAGCAGTATTGAAGATTTAGAAATTACTACTTTAGGTAGAGGGGGTTCAGATACTTCAGCTGTGGCTTTAGCAGCTTCATTAAAAGCCGATCGCTGTGAGATCTATACGGATGTTCCTGGTATTTTAACTACCGATCCTCGTCTTGTACCCTCTGCTCAATTGATGTCAGAGATTACTGCCGATGAAATGCTGGAGTTAGCTAGTTTGGGGGCAAAAGTACTACATCCTCGCGCGGTAGAAATTGCCCGTAATTATGGAATGCCTTTAGTAGTATTATCGAGCTGGAGCGATCGCCCTGGTACTAAAGTTGTATCTCGTTTACCCCAACCTCGTTCGTTACAGGGGATGGAAATCGCCAAAGCAGTCGATGGAGTAGAAGTAGATCGCAATCAGGCAAAAGTGGCATTATTGCGCGTACCAGATTTTCCTGGAGTAGCTGCCAATTTGTTTGGGGAGATTTCCCGACAAAGCATTGATGTAGATTTGATTATTCAATCTATTCACGAAGGAAATAGTAATGATATTGCCTTTACTGTAGTTAACAGGGTTTTAAAACAAGCAGAAGCGGTGGCAGTTGCGATCGCTCCTTCTCTCCGCAATAGTCCCGATGCTTTAGACGAAGCCGAGGTGATGATTGACCGCAAAATTGCCAAGGTAGACATCTCTGGTGCGGGGATGATTGGTCGTCCTGGTATAGCAGCCAAGATGTTTAAAGTACTTGCTGATGCCAAGATTAATATTCAGATGATCTCAACTTCTGAAGTCAAAGTAAGCTGTGTCATAGATGAGTCGGAAGGCGATCGCGCTTTACATTTACTATCTCAAGCTTTTGATGTCGATCTGGGTGAGCAAAAAGAAATTGCTGCTAATGAATATGAAGGAGAACATCCTCCCGTTAGGGGCGTGGCTTTAGATAATGACCAGGCGAGAATTGCGATTCGTCATGTACCAGATACCCCAGGAATGGCTGCTCAAATTTTCTCCTTATTAGCACAGAAAAACATTAGCGTTGATGCTATTATTCAATCTCAGCGTTGCCATATCATTAATGGTGTTGCCACTCGTGATATTGCCTTTACTGTCGAACAAAGCGATGCTGATTTGGCTTGTCAGATAATTAATGGATTAAGTCAAAAAATTGGTTGTGGAGAGGCTTCAGGAGATACGGCGATCGCCAAATTAAGTGTAGTTGGTGCGGGAATGATCGGGCATCCTGGAGTAGCAGCAAAGTTTTTTACAGCTCTAGCTAAGGAAAAAATAAATATTCAAATGATTACTACTTCAGAAATTAAAATCAGTTGTGTAATCGATCAGTCTCAAGGTGTGCAGGCTTTGCAAGCAGTTCATGCTGCTTTTGAGTTAGGTGGAAAAGAAAAAGTCACTATTCCTAATTAACCCCTCTTTAGAGCGAAAATGTTTATTTGTTGAGATAGCTATGAGCCTTTTTAAGAGAGGTTTTATTTAGTCGTGTCAAATGATCCAATCATTTTTTCTACTGTTGGCAAATAACTACTATAGCTATCAGGTCGAGCTGTATAGGTAACAATATATGCCCGATTATCCTTGACAGACCACGTTTGCATTCTTTGTACAGTATTACCGTCTACTTCTCCTACATATGTTATCTGTCTTCCTTCGGATGTACCGAGATTAACAATCTCAGCTTCCCCCACATTAGGATCGGAAAGCTTTTTAACTTCGGCGATCGATTCCTCAGTATATCGATCTAAAGAAACATCCCTTGGTAAATCTTCTACCAAGATGCTAACTCGTTCTTTGAAACGATCTAAATCATCTTCCAAAGGAGAGAAAAAGGTAACTCCTGTAGCAAAAAAATCATCTCGGTTTTGTTTAGACCATAATTCAGGATAGCCAACTTTAAAACCATGATCTGTACTTTCATAGAGAGACAAATTAATTTCTGGCTCAGAATCTTCTGGTTGAAAAAACATCCATGAGCCTACTCCCCCTAAAACTAAAGTCAAAGCTGCTGCGATCGCTATATATAACTTTGGCTGAGACTTTTTGGATTCACTCCTGGTAACGCTAGAGACAGCCTTATTTCTTTGGTCGTCAGATGGCTGTGGTATCTCATTGAGAATTCTGGTTTCTCGATCCGCTTCCGTAGTAGATTGAGTTTTGGTTTCGGATTGATTTGAGGTTGAAACAGAGTTGTTAACAGGGTTTAGATGCCTAATTAAAACAGTTTCTTTACTATCGTTTTTCTCTGCGTCCAATTGCTCTAAGTCAGATAAAACAACCCCCGCAGAATTGTATCTTTCTTGATGACGATAGCGGATCATCTTATCTAACAGATCGAGCAATTTGGGTTGATAGTTAACTTTAGGATCTAACAAATTGCGCCAAATCAATTCTCCATTTTGGTCAACGGTATAGTTTTTGGGTGCTACACCTGTTAGGGCTTGAATGGCAATTATACCCACCGCATAAATGTCACTACAAAACCCAGGACGACCCATCATCTGTTCCATTGGCATATAAGACTTAGTACCAACCGCTACCGTCTGTTTTACCTCTCCTGCTGCGTCAATTATTTGAGTACTTACCTGTTTGACTGAGCCAAAATCGATCAAAACCACTTTTCGATCTTTGTCACGGCGCATTAAATTAGAAGGCTTGAGATCTCGGTGTATTACGCTATATTGCTGAACAATTAGTAAAACTTCGAGAATATCTTTTAATAAAGTAATCGTTTTTTCTTCTGACCAAGGCTGTCCAGCAATTATTTCATGACTAAGGTCGTGTCCCTCAACTAATTCTTGGACTAGAAAGAAGTCGTTTTGATGTTCAAAATAAGCCAACAATCGAGGAATGCGATCGCAATGTCCCAAGCGATTCATAATCTCTGCTTCTCGATTGAATAATCTCCTAGCTATCTCTAAAGTTTTATCATTAGACGACTTGGGTTTTAGCTGTTTTACAACACACTGGCTATCAAAACACTGCTGGTCTTGAGCCACAAATGTCACACCTACGCCACCTCTTCCTAGTTGCTTGACGACGTAATAACGTCCCTGAATAGTTTGTCCTACGAGATTGTTATCCATCGACACAATTGAATAAACGGCTTCTTACTTAAGTCTCCATAATTTTAACCATAAAGAATAAAATTTTTGTTTCATCGTTCAATATCCCAACTTTAGTTCCAACTTTTTCATTGATTGGCGATAATTATAAAAAACCCGCCCCTATCCGTAGAATTAGGCGCGGGATAACATTTGCTTTAAAGACGTTTAGCCCTTAATAAAATTATCTTAATCTTCGTAAACTCGACACTCTAGAGCATCGGGATTATCGTCACAGTATTTTTCTAAAGAACTTTTCTCAGGAGCTTTTTGCTTTTGGTGTGCTGCTTCTGCCGAAAGTTCTTCAACTGTATCCCAAGCTGCTGCACATTCTCCAGAAGCATCGCCTTCAGTACTGCAAACTGCTCTAGCAGATTCTCTTTCTTTTTGTATTTGTTCTTGTATATCGCTCATATTAGTCCTCTTATTTTAATTCACGTTATATTATGCCATGTACATCTATCTAGCTTTGGTAATTACTCATACTGTCTAGCTCTGGAAAGATAATTTTCCTGGATAGTTTAACTAAGCATTTATACTCTACAATCTAGCATTACTTGTAACTCGTCTAGTAAGAACCTCGCATCTTTCTAAAGAGCTAAATAACTACTATGAATAAAGATACAAAATAACCTTTGTCTTACATAGTAGATTGTAACCTTTAAGATTTGTAGGGCAAATGTAGCTAAAACGTTAATTGACAAGGATTTATCGCCAAAGATAGCAGGTATGGGGAAAAAAAAATTTCTAAAGTTTTAATTATCGAGTGGTTTTGGGAGCAAAACTGTTCTTTTTGAAGAAACGAGAGAGAGAATCAAAGTTATTGTGGACAAAATAACTACCGAATTTTTGTAGCTAATTCCAGCTTTTGCTAACTAATACCTGGCATAGTAACAAAATTAGTCAGTTGCATAATGCGATCGCACCACTGATTAATAGCAGGATATTTATCCAACATCACCCCTCCCTCTGGAGCTAAAGCAATGTAAGGAAAACAAGCAATGTCAGCAATTGTAGGACGTTTTAGGGCTAGCCATTGGTGATTGGTTAAATGCTGTTCGATTAAAGCCAAAATTAATTCAGCTTTTTGTTGAGCAGATGTCAAATTAAGCTCGATACCAAACTTTTGATTAAGCCTAGCATCATTAGGACCACGGGCAATTTCGTTAGCTGCTGTTGATAACCATTGGCTTACCTCTGCCATTCCTCTAGCATCACTTGGTAGCCAAGCCTCCCCACCATGTTTTTTGGCGAGATAAATTAGTATTGCTTGGGAATCTCTCAAAATTAAATCGTTATCTTCTAGTATAGGAATTTCTCCGAAGGGATTTAACTGCAGAAATTCTGGTGACTTATGCTGCCCGTTCATAAAGTCAACGCTTATTAGTTCATATTCCACTTCTAAAAGGGATAAAAGCAAACGTACTTTATAGCAATTTCCTGAAACGTCTAGGTCGTATAACTTCATGGTTAATTCTCGTTTACTTTGTTGAGTGGCAGTGGGATAAATTTGATCGAATTCCAATACATTGCCATCAGGATCGCGAATAAAACAGACTTGACGACGCTCTCCTAAAAATAGTGGTCCTTCGGTAATAGGAATTTGTTCTTGCCCTAGTTTTTGAACTACTGAATCTAAATCTTCGACTATAAAGGCAGGGTGAGTCATTCCTGGGTACTTAATTGGCTCATCCATGAGGATGTTATTTTTGCGCTTAACTCCATTGAAAATCAAATTAATGTATACACCATCGGCTGAAACCAGCTCGCTAGCATGGTGTTCGGGAAAATAGGTTTCTTCAATAAATCCTAATTTTTCGTAAAATTTTAGAGCCTCATGGCGATCGCTTACACGAATACCTACATGCTCGTAATCAATAATACGCATATTTGTACCGAACGTTCTGTATAAAATTACCGTACCGAACAATCGGTACAATGTCAAAGCAAACAAAAAATATTAATTATGTCCAAAGAGGAAGCGATCGTCAAATTAATTCCCGCTTTTAGGCAATATGGCTACGAGGGAACGACTTTATCTTTGCTCTCTAAAGCCAGTGGTTTGGGTAAAGCCAGTCTTTATCATTATTTCCCTGGTGGTAAATCAGAAATGGCTCGTGCTGCCTTAGATTATGTTGGCAGTCTCTTTTACCAACAGGTACTCAAAACCCTAGAAGGAGAAGCTACTCCAGAATTAAAAATACAAAGAATGGGAAAAAGTCTGCAAGAATTTTATAACAATGGTAGAAATTCTTGTTTCCTAGCCATCATGTCTTTTGGCGAGGCAGACAATCTGTTTCACGATCGCGTCAAAACAAGGCTTCAGGAAATAATAAACAAGTTAGCTCAGGTATTAATCGATGCTGGTATTGAAGCAGAAATTGCCAGAAAGCGATCGCAAAATGCCATGATCGAAATTCAAGGAGCATTAATTTTGGTTAGAATTCTAGACGATAGTGAGCCTTTTGATAGAGTGATAAAAAATTTGCCGAGTAAGCTGTTAAGACTGTCAACAAACTTTTGTCGATAAAAAGAAGATTTCCCAGAAGCCTGTAAACCGACAAAGATAATAGCTTAAGTATTGTTCATAATAAAAACCAGCGATCGCCTTTGAAATTAAATTTGCCGATCTTTGATGGTCTATATCACCAAGCAAAAAGAAAACTTGACGAGAGGAACAGCAAGTTTATAATTTATCCTATGGATTGGGCATGACTCAATAGTTTTTTAGATACAAATCTAATCAAACCAACTGGTGTAAGTTTAGTCCAGGGTGCAGGAGTTGAACCTGCCTTGCACAAATTATGAGTTTGTTGCCTAAACCGCTCGGCCAACCCTGGTTATATTTTTCGTGATTTAGACCATTATATTAGTAAGTCTAGTATCTTTGACAAGATTTATCTTAAAAAATAATTCAGAATTAAGAATATATGAAAATAAGAGTAAATTTATGGCTAACTGTTCTTCTCTTTATTATGATGCTGTCTGGAGGTGTGGCTAGCTCATATATCGGCTATTTTATGGGTAGAGAAGCTCTCAAGGTAGTCACGCAACCCGACATTAATTCTGACGATATAGCCAAAAACCAAAAACCTTTGGGTGGAGAACATAAGGGGTTAAGAATCATTCAAGAGCAAGATATTTTAAAACAAATGTATAACAAAATTTACGTTGAAAAATAATGGCTCAATCAGTCAGGCAATGGTATCCAAAATTTTTATTCATCGTTAGTTAATGGCAGAGCAAAACTTATTGTTAACTTTCTTTGGTGTTTTGGTACTAATTGCGATCAATGCTTTTTTTGTGACGGCAGAATTTTCGATTGTTGCAGTACGTCGCTCTCGCATAAGTCAATTAGTTGAAGATGGAGATCTTCAAGCTCAGACAGTACAGTCCCTTCAAAGAAGTATAGATCGTCTCCTCTCCACCACTCAAATGGGCATCACCCTTTCTAGTTTGGCTTTGGGATGGATAGGAGAAAGAACAATGGCAGCGTCTATTATTGCTCTTGTCAGACAATTATCTTTACCTACTTATTTATCAGAAGCGATCGCTAATTCTTTTGCTTTGCCTTTGTCATTTGTTATTTTGGCATATTTACAAATCGTCTTGGGAGAGCTTTGTCCTAAATCAGTAGCATTAATGTATCCTGAAAAAATAGCACGTTTTTTTGGACCCCCAAGCTTAGTTATTGCTAACATTTTTCGACCTTTTTTGGCGGTTTTGAACCTATCTACTCGTTTGCTTCTCAAGCTAGTAGGAGTTGAATATAACAGTCAAGGATGGTACGAACAAGTAACCTCAGAAGAATTACAGTTAATTATTGCCACAGAAAGAGAATCTATTGGTTTGGAAGCAGATGAAAGACGACTGTTAAAAAACGTTTTTGACTTCCGCGACGATACTGCCGAGCAAATAATGATTCCCCGCACTGATATCAAGTTTTTGTCATTGACTACCACTTTTGGCGAACTATTAAATGTGATTTGCGAAGCTGGCTACTCTGGATATCCTGTTATTGGCGATTCCTTAGACGATATTAGGGGAATTATTCACTACAAAAAATTAGCTCAACCTTTAGCAAAAGGAGAAGTAGACAGAGATTCTACTATTGAATCTTGGATTGAACCTGTCAGCTTTATCCCTGAATCTACATATTTGAATGAGCTTTTACCATCAATGCAGCAGTCTCATCAAAAAATGGTCGTAGTAATTGACGAATTTGGTGGTACTTCAGGTTTAATAACTTTACATGACTTAATCGCAGAAATTGTCGGAGATGGAGGAAACGATCTAGATTCGGGAATTGAGACTGTACAGAGATTAGATGAGAATACTTTTCTCGTCTCAGCACAGATGAATCTAGAGGAAGTTAACGAACAGCTAGAGCTAGACTTGCCATTAGCCAATAATTACAACACTTTAGGCGGCTTTTTGTTAGAGCAATGGCAAAAAATACCAAAACAGGGAGAAAAGCTCATATACGGCAGCTTAGGCTTTACCATAACTGTTGCCGATAGCAACCGACTATATCAAATTTTAATTCACCGATAATTACTGATTACTAATTTTACTCAAACACTTTGCCATCAGGCATAATTGCCCCCGTTAAAATTGCTCGGTCAAAATTTGCCCCATCAATACAAGCTCGAAATAAATTTGCTCCCTGCAAAAAAGCATTACTGAGATTTGCCTGTTGTAAATTTGCTTGTTCCAAATTGGCATCAATTAGATTTGCTTGTTCTAAATTGGCATTTTTCAAGATAGCCTTCTGAAGATTTGCTTCCCGTAAAAATGCTCTATGTAAAATAGCATAGCTAATGTTTGCTTTTTCTAGTTGAGCCTTGCCCAAATTCACTTTGTATAGCAACGCTGACTCGACAGAAGCCAGTCTTAAATCAGCTTGAGTTAATTTGGCTTGACTTAAATTACTCAAATTTAAATTAGCCTGATAAAAAATTGCTCCTTCAAAATTTGCTTCTGTTAAATCAGCTTCAGTTAATATTGCTTGAGTCAGGTTTATGTGAGACAAGTGGGTATTGACAAGAATTACTTGAGAAAGATCGGCTTGTTGAAAATTTCTTTTTCCTGCTCGATATTGCCTCAGAAGTTCTTCTTCATTCATGCTTTTTCAATCAAACTGACTGATCCAGTTAGGAATATATAGTTTACATTTATTTACAAAGCTATCAGATTTTATAAGCTTAAATACTCAGATTAATGATGAATTAAGATTTTGAAGAGGCACAATAGCCGATTATTTTAACAATTACTTAATAATGGTTTGATGACCTTTAAAAAATATTAAGATATAGAAGCTAAAAGCAAAATTCGCTAGGTAAAATATTTTTGCTTGAATCTAACTCGAAACATCATTCCATAACCTCTTCAAATCAAGAAGAAAACATAGTAGCTGCGAATGCGAAGCTAGCCGAAGGCATCGCTTTACGTATTCGCCAGTCTCCAGATTTGGAAGTAATTCTCAATCAAACCGTTGCCGAAGTTAGACAGTTTCTTCAGACAGATCGGGTACTTATTTATCGATTTGAACCCGATTTGAGTGGTGTGATTGTAGTTGAATCAGTAAATCATCATGCCGATACTGTTTTTGGATTTAAAATAAAAGATCCTTGTTTTACTTCTCAACATATTGAAAGGTACAAAGAGGGAAAAGTTCATATCCTTAATGATGTCCCCTCAGCTAATTTAGCCCCTTGTTATAAGGAAGTATTAAGCTCTTTTGGTGTTAAAGCAAATTTAGTTTTACCGATCGTAGCTAATGGAGAAGTATGGGGACTGTTGATAGCTCATCACTGCCAATCTTCTCGTCAGTGGTTAGCTCAAGAAGTTGGATTACTCAAACAGCTAGTAATTCAAGTCGGTATAGCAGTACAACAGGCTGAACTTTATCAACAGGTTCAAAGTTTCAATCATTATCTCGAACAAAAAGTTAAACAACGTACTGCCAAGCTAGAAACTGCTGTCAGGTCTGAATCTCTAATTCGCAAAATAACGGAAAAAGTACGAGACAGTTTAAATGAAACTCAAATACTTCACACTGTTACTCAAGAGATTGGACGAGTCTTGAATATAGAACGATGCAAAATTGAATTATACGATCGCGATCGCACTAAAGCTACAGTGGCGTATGAATATACAGTTGAACCGCCAAATTGTCAGGGAATAAAGAGAAATGTTGGCGATTTTCCCGAACTTTATCATCAGCTTCTAGAAAAACAGTCTTTGCAATTTGTCGAAAAAGTTCCCGAATTAAGCCCCATTGACACCCAAGCCACTAGACTAGCCTGTCCTATTTTTGACGATGGCGGAATTTTAGGCAATCTTTGGCTATTACGTCCAAAAGAAGAGTTCTTTCAACAAGATGAAATAGGTTTGGTAGAACAGGTTGCTAGCCAATGTGCGATCGCTATTAGGCAAGCAAGACTATATAAACAGTCCCAAACTCAGCTTGAAGAATTAGCTCGTCTCAATCTACTTAAAGACGATTTTCTGCGGACTATTTCCCATGAATTGCGTACTCCCATGAGTAGTATTCAACTGGCTTCAGAAACTCTAGAAACTATCTTAGAACAACAAATCGGTTCAAATAAATCAGCCATTTTTACCAGGGTACTTAATATTTTTCGTTCTGCTTGTCAAAAACAGAATCAATTAGTGGATGATTTGCTTACCCTTTGCTACATAGATGCCAAAAAAGAAATAATCAAGATTCAGTGGATTGACCTGACAGTATGGCTACCACAAATTATTGAACCATTTCAAGAACGTATTGAAGCTCAAAATCAAACTTTGACTGTAGATATTGAGCCAGACTTACCCCAATTCAAAACCGATATCTCAGTAATCAAGCGTGTTTTATCAGAATTAATTAATAATGCCTGTAAATATACGCCAGAAGCAGAAAAAATTACTTTTTCAGCTCAATCGACTGATAATGGCATCCAATTCAAGATAATTAATACTGGCATTGAAATTTCTCCTGTGGAACAAGAGAGAGTCTTCGATAAATTTTATCGCATTCCCAATCACGATCCTTGGAAATTTGGGGGGACTGGAATTGGTCTAGCTTTAGCCAAAAATCTGATCGAGCTTTTGGGAGGAAAAATTGATTTGGAAAGTCAACAAGGTCAAACAATTTTCACCATCGATCTTGCTGTGTGGTGGTATTTACAGCCGTTTGCATGACTAACTAATACATTCGGACAATTCAATTTCAAAAATAGCAGATTAATTTATCTGCGTTTATCTGCGTTTACCGACGCGCCCTAAAGGATACCGCTACGCATAAAGCTAGTCCTTTAGGGACGTTATTTGGTCTTAAATTAAAATGCAAACCGCTGTAATGAGTGTTAGTTGGACGAAATTATAGAAAGGAATGATGATTACCAGCAGTGAATTAGACTGGTTAGCAGTATTTGGCTATCTGGGCATTACCTTATTCGTGATGTGGCGTATTTTTAAATAGGAATAAAAACTCTGATCTTAGTCCTAGTTAGGGCAGTGTAGAGCATTTTTTGAAGATCGGGGCAATATTTCATATCTTCCGTATCCAAAAAAACATAGTCGATGCTAGAACCTTGAGCTTTATGAACGGTCAAACCATAGCTATAGGTAACATCATCAAACATCCTTGATAAGTCAAAATAGCGATTCCACTGCTTCTTTTCAACGTAATATTTAATTCTTTCCCTTCTAAACTGTTCGCTTTCTTCAGTCAAAATAGACAGATTGAAAGGAGTCCCCCCATCTGTCATAACTGGTAAAGATAAACAAGTATATTTCTCTTTATCAAAGGTAAGTTGTTTAACCGATGGCGGTTCAACCACGGTACACTCTTCAGAATTATTAATTAGAACTCCCCACTTATTTTTTCCTTTCTTCCCAGGGCGACGACGAAATAAAGGTTTTTTGGCAATTAATCTATCTCCAGGCACATAAGCAGGAGCTTCTTTTCCCCACAAACGCGATCGCACGAATTTATTAGCAGAAGCAGCAGTTTTGTTTTTCCATACCAATAATCTGGCATAGTCAGGATTAACTTTATAGAGATCGGACTTAAAATATTCGGTGACAGTTTCTAGCCATTCTTTTCTTGGCTGACAGACGATTGTTTGGTCATCGCTAGTTTTAAAAGGATAAACAGTTTTGTTGTATTTGTCTTGGGTTCTTATTTCTTCCGCAACTACAGCGATTTCTCCCTCATAGCGCACAATTTCATCCAAGGTAGCCATACTGTCAATAGATTCAGATACCGCAACTATCGGATTATCTTCTTTAACTGGCGGTAGTTGCGCCGAATCTCCGACAAAGATCACCTTAGTATCAATAGTCAGATTAACAGCATCCACTATGGCATCAAAGTTAGCACGATTAATCATCGAAAACTCGTCAATGATAATTACGTCGTAGTCATCAAATTGAGCATCATTGTTAGTCGTAAATTCTTCTAATCCTGTCTCTTCATTAATTTCTGGCTGTTGACCAAGAAGTTGGGCTACGGTTTTGACATCGATAGTAATTCCTGTGGAAATAGCAACCTGCTGTAAATTCTTCGCTGCCTTGTTGGTGGGTGCTGCTGCGACAAATGCCAATTCACTACGATGCAACCATTCCATTAAATGACAGACTAAAAAGCTTTTCCCCGATCCAGCATATCCATCTAAACGAAAGAAACTGCGATCGCCTTCAACGAATAATTTTAGTTGTTCTAAAGCTTCATGTTGGGTAGTTGTTAATTGTTTGACCGATACATTAGAAGGCTTTGCCATTGAGTATCTTTAAAGATAATAAATATAATTTTCTTTGTAATTAAACAAAAAAATGTAGAGACATTATGAAAAATCTCTACATCTAAAATAGTTGATAACAATCCCTATTTGAGAAATTGATTAATAAGCATCCTGTAGTTCATAAAAGTCGGGGGATACATAGTCTTTCCTTAAAGGCCAACCAATCCAATCTTCGTTCATCAAAATCCGTTTAAGATTAGGGTGTCCTTCGTAAACGATGCCGAACATATCGTAACTTTCCCTCTCTTGCCAATCGGCTGCTTTCCAAATCCAATAGACAGAAGGTACGGAAGGATTTTCTCTGGGAAGAAACACTTTTAAACGAACTTCCTCAATTTCCTCTACATCATCAGCAACTTTTGCCAAATGATAGAAACTGACTAACTCTTTTCCTGGTCCCAAATCATAAGCACCCTGACACTGGAGATAGTTGTAACCATAAGCATACAAAGCAGTTGCGATCGGCAATAGTAACTCCCCATCTACCTTAATCATTTCTATGTTAGAAACATCAGGGGCAAGAGCTTCATTATCAAAGCCATTATCAGTCAACCAAGTAGAAGTTTGACCCGCAACAACTATATTTGCTTCTTCTTCAGGAGTTTGATTTTCCTTGTCTTCAGCCACGTTTTGCCTCCTCTGTTTCTGCCGACTCGATCGCAGGTAAAGGCATTCCCATCGCCTCTGCCAATTCTCTTGGTGGTGCTTGGCGAGTTTCTGACTGAATATATTTACCAGTCAAAATTGGCTCAACCATCTTCATATTATGAGTGGTGCTGTAATAACGATGAGTCTGCTCTAAAACAGTCGCACGCTCTTGAATCGATTCGTTAGAAATTTTTTTGCGTAGTTTAATAATCGCATCAAAAATAGCTTCAGGGCGAGGAGGACAGCCAGGGATATAAACATCTACAGGAATTAGTTTATCCACACCTCTAACGGCAGTTGTGGAGTCACTACTAAACATTCCACCAGTGATGGTACAAGCACCCATAGCGATTACATATTTAGGTTCGGGCATTTCTTCGTAAAGACGAACCAGTGCAGGAGCCATTTTCATAGTGACTGTACCTGCGGTAATAATTAAATCTGCTTGTCGAGGACTCGAACGGGGTACTAAACCATAACGATCAAAATCAAATCTAGAGCCAATTAAGGCTGCAAATTCAATAAAGCAGCAAGCCGTACCATACAGCATCGGCCACAAACTTGATAGCTTTGCCCAGTTATATAGGTCATCTACCGTAGTTAAGATAACGTTTTCTGATAAATCCTGAGTCACCTTTGTGGGGTTAATCGGATTAAGAATTTTTTCTTGTTGATTTTGTTCAAATATTGGGGAATTCATGACCATTCTAAAGCTCCTTTCCTCCACGCATATACCAAAGCGATTACCAAAATGGCAATAAAAATTAAGGCTTCTACAAATGCTAGCAATCCTAAGCGACTGAAAGCTACTGCCCAAGGATATAAAAATACTGTTTCTACATCAAAGACAACGAAAACCAAAGCAAACATATAATAGCGGATATTAAATTGAATCCAAGCTCCACCCAAGGGCTCCATTCCAGATTCATAAGTTGTTTGACGTTCTGGTCCGCCGTCACCAGGTCTTAATAATTTAGAAGCAGTCAGAGCCAGTACTGGAACTGCACTACAGATTAGTAAGAAGCCTAGAAAATATTCATAACCGTTGAGAACAAACAATTTTTTCTCACTCCTAACGTGGACTGTGTATATTTTTACTATACTTGTTAACTTTTAATAATTGTAGTGGAAGTTAGGAGATGGGGAAGAGATTCATATATTAAGCACATATTACGTAAATAAATTTTCTATTAGCTTCATTTAGGGTGCTTGATTATTTAAACAAAAATTTCTATTTTAATTTGAGAAGCTTAATTTCTATAAAATTTACTAATTCTATATTTCTAATGATAAAAATTATTCGTAAAACTGCTAAAACTCTTTTACCTAAATCGACTACTTATCGCCTTAAACGCCAGTTGGAGGAAAATCGCTTTAAAGCCTATGCTTTAGAAAAACTCGATCTTAATTATCGTCAGGTTGATTCGAGTTCTATCCCACCAAAAGAATTAATTGCCCAAACTGCTGCTTTGGATGAAGAAGAATTAGAAAGACAGTGTAATGGCGATGTTTACTTAGAAACTGGCTATTTTGAAGTGTTGCGAATATTCAAAATTTTGTCTCACTTTGGTATTAACCCTGAGAACTATCGGTTCGGTCTACGAACTAGGCTGCGGTACTGCCAGGTTACTCAGACATTTTCGCTGTATCGATGGTGCAAGGTTAGTCGGTTCGGATGTTAACCCCGAAATGATCGAATGGTGTCAGGCAAACCTAACAGGAATGGAATTTTATCATAACGACCTTGTTCCACCACTTACTTTTGCGCCAGACAATTCATTTGACTTGATGCTAGCTTCCTCTGTTTTTACTCATATCCCTTTGGAAACTCAAGAGCTATGGTTGTCGGAAATGCACAGAATTTTGCGCCCTGGAGGTATATTTATCTGCTCTGTTTTAGGTCAATTTCACGCATCTGTGTTGTTGAGTCGCCCAAGAAATCGCTAATTTACAAAAGCAGGGCAACTTTACCTTAACCTCTGATGATTCTCAAGCGACATATTCAACTCGCGTTGGTGGTTCGGCTTGGGATGTATTTCAAACTCGCGCTGAGGTAATTAGAGTTTTCGGCTCCCATTTTCAAATAGTTGATTACATTCCTGGGGTACAAGACTTTTTGGTTTTACGCAAGCCCGATCCTAGAGTTTCAGTAGTGATGAATGCCAATCCCTTTCCTGCCCAAAAGTTTTGATAAATTGGCATATTGGCAGAGATAATTAAAAACAAAATTATGGTCTTAACCTATGTTTGGCTATAATAATGGATCGTGGAATATAATCGGAGGCTAATCATGGCTCGCAGGTGTCAAATAACAGGTAAAAAAGCTAACAATGCAATGGCGGTATCTCACTCTCACCGTCGTACTAAAAAATTGCAGGGCGTGAATTTGCAGTGGAAAAAAGTTTGGTGGGCAGAAGGTAATCGTTGGGTTAGATTGCGTATCTCGACTAAAGCGATTAAAACCCTGGAGAGAAAAGGTATTGGTGCGATGGCAAAAGAAGCTGGAATTAATCTTAATAAGTTTTAAATTAAGGCTTAGTATTTTATATGGCGAGACAGTACGTTGTCCTAATTGTCCTAAAGGATACCTTTCTCGCAGAGGGTGCGATCGCAAGCCAGATTATATGAAAGCAATGGCAGTCTTCATCTCTGATTTTTAAAATCATTGTGTGATGGCTGCTATTTTATGGGGCAAATTTTGAATAGTAAAAATAAAAAAGACGCTCAAAATATATGAACGTCTATAAATAATATTTTAAAACAATTGATTTTGATTATTCGACTTCCTTGAATTTATCCAGTCCACCCTTGTACTTACTAGTGAATAGTTGCAGAACAGTACGATTTTCGTTGATTCTCACATTGGCTTGAACTTCCATACCTGGCTGAATATATTTTTTCTCGCCGTTAACCATTAAATAGTCTTGATCTAAGTCTACTTTTGCCACATAACGGAAAAAGTCATAGGGTGGTTCTGGTTCTAATGCACTAGCACTAATAAACTTAATTTTACCGTCAATATCACCATAGTCACTATAGTTAAAGGCACTGATACGTACGTCAGTATCCATTCCTTTTCTGACAAAACCGATGTCTTTAGGACTAATAAATATCTCTGCTACTAAGTTTTCTGTAGGAACAATTTTTAAGACTGGTGGTGCATTTTGACCAGCAGGAGGAACATAGCCAGGATAGGCTCTAAGGTCAAAAACATCACCAGTTACAGGTGCTTTAATTGTTTGATATTTTAGATTTTCACTAGCACCAGCAATTTGACTACCAATTTCTGAAATTTGTTTATCGTTTTCAACAATGCTTTTGTTTAGTTGACTGTCGATTTCTGAAAGTCGTTTGCGGTTAGCAGCCGTCTGATCTAATAAATCTTTTTTAGAGAGGGTAGTAGTATTGTTTAACTGTTGTCTAGCTTGGGAGATATCAAGAGTTAATCTTTGTTGTTCCTGCAATAGACGTTGAATTTCTGCTTGTAAAGTTGTTACCTGCTGTTGTTGGCGATCGCGCTCTAAGTTACCCTCTTTGAGAGCATCATTAATTGAAGCTCTGCGATCGTTGACTTTTTGCTGTTGTTGATCGACTTGAATCTTAGAAAGTCCACCCTGCTCGTATACAGGAAGGATTGATTTAAGGGTTTCTTCCTCAATTGCCAAGCTCTCTTTTGCTTGAGTCATTGCCTCAGTATTGCGCTCTTTTATTTCTTTGAGGTTTTGTTTTCCTGTGGCTAGCTGCGCTTTGGTGTCTTCTATTTGAATATTATTTTGTTCTAGCTGCCTTTCGAGCTGTTCGACTTCCAATCTCGCAGAAGCAGTTCTTTCTGACAAATCTGCTCTAGAAGTTTCTAGTCTAGCCTGCTGCTCTGCACTCATGGCTCGACTGGAGTTTCCCAGAAGACTCTGAAACAGTTGGTTTTCGTCTCTTAATTCTGCTCTGTTGCGAGTCAAGTAAGCAATCTCTCTAGGAACTTCCAATGAAGCGATCGCACTATCTATATTATTAGAATCAATCTCCCCTGCCAACAAAGCCCGATAGAATTTGTTTTCTTGCATCAAAGATTTACGTACTTGATTGAGAGAATCTACTTGCGCTTGAGAAGTAGTCGCGTCTAAGAGCAATATAACGTCGCCTTTTTCTACCCTGTCTCCTTCTTCTACCCTTACTTCCTGCACGACCCCATTAGTGGGTACTTGTATTTCTTGAACTTTTCCAGAAGGTTGTATTTGTCCTTGAGCGGGGATAACCTGTTCAATTTTGGCAAAATAAGACCAACCAAGTGCAAATAAAGTCACTCCCATAATGCCCATCATGGTATATCTAGACCACTTGGGAGAACGACGTAAAATTACTGTTTGCTCAAACTTACGATTGTTAGCCCCACCAGAGTTGCGTTTGACCAAAGCATCCGCTTCTTGAGCAGAACGAGTGGTCATCAGTTCTCCTTTGGGATAAGAACGTTCTGGGCGAGTTTCTTCTAAGGGTGCAGCTACCCCTAAAGAAGACATAATTGGCAGCTTTTCTGCTTCTTCTAGCTGAGGTAAAGCTATGTTACGATAGATTCCTGGTCCAATTTGAGCATAGCCACGATGAACCGATCTGATTGCGTCTGTTAGCTCTTTGGCGGGTGTTCCTTTGAGCAAATAACCCATTGCTCCTGCGCTTAAAGAGCGAGATACATATTCTTGGGTATCAAAAGTACTAAGAACCAGTATTTTGACATCAGGAAAACGTTGGCAAATTAATTTAGTAGCCTCCATTCCATTCATCCCAGGCATTTCCATGTCCATTAAGACAACATTCGGCTGGAGGGACTCTACTTGTTTAACAGCGTGTTCGCCGTTTTCAGCGACACCAACAATTTCAATATCTTCTTCAGTTTTTATTAGAGCCTTTAATCCTTCTCTAATCATCTTCTGATCGTCTACGATTAAAACCTTAATCGTATCTTCAGCAAGATTGGAATTTTGGCTGTTACTATTGCTGTATGAGTTCATAATGAAAGTTAATTAGTAACTTGTTTAAATATTGGGGTTGTGAGAGAGCTTCTAAAAGAAACAATACGTTAGATATTAATTAGGTTGAACAAAGTGTCTATAAGCACTACGATCTTAAACTTCAACTAGCTTTACTAATACTAATTTTTTGGAAGATATAAGATGCCTTACGCTTTTTAATGAATTTATGTACCATCTCTAATTAAATACACCAAAATAACTCAACTATTTGATATGACTAGTCCTTTATAACTAACATTTTACATTTCTGACATATGGAAATCCCTTAATGTAGGATTAATAATTTTTTCTAAACATCTTCAAACTTTATCTAAATATTGTGTAATCCTAGAAAACCAAGGATAGCGTATCTTTGCTTTGGTACATAAATATACAAACAATTTTTTAATTCTCAATCTCAATAATTATGACTACACCAAAATCAACATCTACAGGTCAAAATAAAGATAAAACCTTAGAGTCGATGAGAAAGTTTGCTGAAAAGTATGCCAGCCGTACTGAGACTTATTTTTGTAGTAATTTATCGGTAACTGCTGCGGTAATTAAAGGATTAGCAGAACATAAGCAAGAATTAGGTTCGCCTTTATGTCCCTGTCGTCACTATGAAGATAAGGAGGCGGAAGTGAAAAAAGCCTATTGGAATTGTCCTTGTGTGCCTATGCGAGAAGAAAAAAAATGTCACTGTATGCTATTTCTGACTCCCGACAATGCTTTTGCTGGAAATACTCAATCAATCACTACAGAACAGATCGATGAACTGTGTGAGAAAATGCAGTAAAAAAGGGATAGTCCTAAAGATTGAATGGAATGGTAGCATCACCAGAATTTGAGCAAGGAATTAAAGAATTTAATCAACAGCAGTTTTACGCCTGTCACGACACCTTAGAGGCGATATGGGTAGATGCAGAAGAAGCCGATAAAAGGTTCTATCAGGGAATTTTGCAGGTGGCGGTGGGTTGCTACCATTTGAGCAATGACAATTTGCGGGGAGCGATTATTCTTTTGGGAGAAGCAGTAAGGCGGTTGTGTGACTATCAACCAGATTATGAAGGGGTTAATGTCGAACTATTGTTAGAGCAAGCTAGTGAATTGCTCCAGGCTCTACAACAGCTACCACCAGAACATACTGCCGAGTTTTTTCAACAGCTACAGCAAAAACGATTGGGAGAAAAACTAGAAGCTTCTGACAATAAATCGGTGAATGACTTAATCGTAAATTGCCAGATTCCTTATATTAGTATTGTGTCGAATTGAAAAAAAAGCGATCGCCTTTAATTTTGTCGGTTATAAGTTCAGTTTGAACACAACCATATTGTCTTGTTTATATAAAAAATGGTCAGTAAGTTAATGAGCGAGAAAAAAATAGCGATCGCAAGTGTCAAATTACAGGCTTGAGCAAGGATAGCCTTAAAACTGTAGCAGAAGCCGTAGAAATATCAGGTTGATTGATATCCACCACAAATATTCAAGCTCATATTTAAGATAGAGAATAGATAATTGAAGCGAAGAGATTTATTAAAATCCCTGCTAGAAATAATTGCTTTGAGCATTATTCCGATTAAAAAAGCTCAGGCTAGCAAATGGAGTTATGGAGGAGAAACAGGTTCGGATTTCTGGGGAGAATTAGATCCAGAATTTCAGGCTTGTAATTTGGGACAAGCACAGTCACCAATTAATTTAGAATCGTCCGTTGATTCTAATCCTGGCAATCTGGAATTAAATTACCAAGATACTCCTTTAAAAATTATCAATAATGGTCGCACTATTAGAGTAGATTATCAGCCAGGAAGTAATCTAACTTTAGATGGTCAAGAATATGAACTATTGCAGTTTCACTTTCATCAACCAAGCGAACATTTAATCTCAGGCAAAGCTTTGGACATGGAGGCGCATTTTGTCCATAAAAATCAGGTCACAGGAGATTTAGTAGTCTTAGCTGTCTTAATGTCTCAAGGTGCAATAAATCAAGCTTTAGATCGAGTGTGGGATAAGATTCCCTTTGGTGACAATGAAGAAGAAGCATCAGATTTAATTATCAATGCCTCAAATTTGCTTCCAGAAAATATTAGCCAATACTATTGTTATAAAGGTTCGCTAACTACCCCTCCATGCTCAGAAATTGTCACTTGGCTAGTTTTGAAGCAACCAGTAGAAATATCAAAGCTACAAATATCTCGCTTTCTAGAAGTCATCGGTACAAATGCTAGACCAGTACAGGCTTTAAATAGCAGAATAGTATCTAAATCCTAATAAAAATTGAAGTTCGATCTTTATTCTAAAAGCGCAATTGCTATGACTATAGTCATAAGTCATAGTCATAGTTATGTAGAATTTAATCGAAATTTGCAATAGTAACCTACTTAATCCGTTAAAATTATTGATACTTCAAATATCAGTAACAAGTATGGTTATCTCGCAGATAGCATCACCCTCATTAATTGAAATTGCCAAACAAACTCGTATAGCAGCAGGAAACCTGGCAATATTATCTACAGAAGATCGAAATGCTGCACTAGAAGTTGTAGCACAGGCGTTGGAAACTGCTACTCCAGAAATATTGGCTGCTAATCAAACAGATTTAAAAATAGCAGAAGAAAATAATATTGCTCCTGCACTGTATGCCAGACTAAAACTAGGAGAGTCTAAACTGCTTGCAGCGATCGCAGGTGTACGAGATGTAGCAAAATTAGATGACCCCATTGGCGTTAGTCAAATTCATCGCGAATTGGATGAAGGGTTGATTCTGAGAAGAGTAACTTGTCCTCTAGGAGTGCTAGGAATCATTTTTGAGGCACGTCCAGAAGCCTTGATTCAAATTACTAGTTTGGCGATTAAGTCTGGTAATGGAGTGATTCTTAAAGGTGGTAGCGAAGCAATCAATTCTTGTCAGGTATTAACTAAAGTAATTTGTCAGGCATTGGAGTCTACCAAAGTCAATCCTGCTGCGGTGCAGTTATTAACCACCAGAGAAGAAATTAAGCAGCTATTAGACTTAGATAAATATGTAGATCTGATTATTCCCAGGGGTTCTAATTCTTTCGTTCGTTATGTGCAGGATAACACTCGTATTCCCGTATTAGGTCATGCTGACGGTATTTGTCATCTGTATTTAGATAAAGCAGCAGAGATAGGAAAAGCAATTAAAATTACCGTAGATGCCAAAACTCACTATCCCGCAGCCTGTAATGCGATCGAGACATTACTTATACATCAGGATATTTCACGAGAATTTTTGCCCCAAATAGGTGCAGTGTTAGAAAAAGAAGGAGTGCAGTTACGGGGAGACGAAGCAACACAAAAAATAATTGATGTTAAAGCTGCTAATAATCATGATTGGACAACGGAATATAGCGATCTGATTTTAGCCATTAAGATAGTAGAATCTGTAGACGAAGCGATCGCTCATATAAATCAGTATGGTTCAAAACACACTGACGCGATTGTCACAGAAGACCAACAAACCGCAGATAAATTTCAAAACTTAGTAGATGCTGCGGGGGTATATCATAATTGCTCGACTCGCTTTGCCGATGGCTTCCGCTATGGTTTTGGTGCAGAAGTTGGTATTAGTACCCAACAAATGCCTCCTCGTGGTCCAGTGGGTTTAGAAGGTTTAGTTACCTACAAATATAAAGTAACTGGCGATGGTCATATTGCTGCAACCTACACAGGTGCAAATGCCAAGGCTTTTACTCATGTTGATTACTGATAATTAATAAAAATGGATTCAATTCAAGTAAATGGTATTCGCGCTTACGGCTATGTAGGTTATTTGGCTGAAGAGCGAGTATTGGGACAATGGTTTGAAGTCGATCTAACTTTATGGGTAGATTTAGATACCGCAGGAAAAACTGACAATATTGAAGATACGGTAGACTATCGAGAAGCGATCGCTTTGGTGAAAGAATTGATTGTATCTGCTAAATTCAATTTAGTTGAAACGTTGATTAGTGCGATCGCAGATAAAGTTCTCACCATCGAAAAAGTTAGTCAAGTTCGAGTCAAGCTATCCAAACCCGCAGCACCAATTCCCGATTTTGGAGGCAGAATAACTTTGGACATAACTAGAAGCTCTACCTAATTATGCAGATTTTTGATTGTTTGGCAATTCGTAATACCACTTAATCTTATCTCAATTATGCTTGATTTTTAGGCATTTACGACCAAAGAGAATGATATTAAATTGGGCAAGTTAATAAAAGAAGGCAATTATTTAAGTCGCTTTAAGAGATTCAGATAATCCGATCCCTTCAAATTTTAATCTAATTTAAATTTATAAATAAAGGACTCTTGGTCGATGAATAGAAAAGTAAAATTAACAACAAATCTTGTTTGGCAGTACTTTAATCAGCAGATTTTTAATCAATATTCTGTTTGGAATTTTAGACATTTTTGGTACTTGTATCAAATTACCCTATTTAGAAAATGTTGGAACCAAGAATATTCTCAGCAAAGCAAACATCAATATTAAACATTTTTAATATATATTAAATACTTTGTTATTGAAATAAATCTGACACCAGATCGAATTAGAAAAAAGGAGAATAGTTGTTAGAGAACGCTGGATTAAAACAGTTTCGACTAATCAACAATATTACTCCTTTTTTTAATGTTTATAGACGCTTTCTTTTACACCATCATCATGATTGAGGCAATTCTTTTTTGCAGGTCAAAACTATACGAGTTAGAGGTAGTTGATTATCTGGATCAGTGCAGTCGATAATTTTCAAACTTCCTCCCATCGTTTCTAATAAAGTTTTAGATAATAGCAACTTCATGTTTGCCGACAGACTAATATCTTGTAAAAATTGACGTATTTCTGTCAAGCCTTTTCCCTCAAAATTTATCTCAGTAGCTTCTTGTTCTTGCCATGAAGCAATTGGACAATTGAGATCTATTTGAAAGACAACATTATCTAAATTATTTTTACTAGTTGATAGTTGAATAGTTCCTGTTTTCATCAAAGAAATACCACTATCAACCAAATTGAAAATTAGTTGAATCAAGCGAGAACGATCTGCATATACCAAAACTTGAGGATTGGGAGCAACTATTTCTAAAGTCAGGTTGCGATTGGCTGCCTGTAGATGAGTTAATCGACCAATTTCGGTAAATATTTCTGCCAACTGGAGTGATTCCAAATTTAAACGGTTGCTGCCATACTCCGTTTTAGAAACAGCTACGATTTCGTCAATTAATTTTAAAAGTTTTAGTGCTGACTGATAAGCTTGAGCAATAAATTCTTTTTGTTCTTCAGGACTTTCACAAAGATCGGACAAAATTAGTTGATGTAAACCAATCATACTGCTTAAAGGCGATCGCAACTCATGAGAAGTTCGAGCTAAAAAGCCTGCCTTGAACTGACTCATTTGTGCAGCCATTTGATAAGCCAATTGTGCTTGTTTGAGTTCTTCTTTTAGCTCATCAATTTCATTCATAACTTAAAAGACTCGACTATTGATAGTTAATTGTCCAAGGTGTTGATAATTTAACACAACTTGTTCAGATCCCTTGAATCCAAATTAATGTCCACGCTTCCTTGACGAAGGGTTTTCCACTGTCGATCTTGCCAACATATTACTGTTGAAGGAAGTCCACTACCAACTTTATCTGCTTCTGACAAGTTTTCATCCTCTAACACCAAAACATCACAAAAAGTTTCAGAAATTGCTGTCATTGAAGTTAACGCGTCTGTACCTGAGATATTAGCACTAGTCGTTGCGAGAACTCCTGTTTGTTGTAATATTTGACAGGCAATAGAGCTATCTGGAACTCTAATACCAATTGTATTAGATTGAGTAGGATTAATCACTTCAGGAACTTTGTTTGAGGCTGGTAATACTAGGGTTAGCGCGCCAGGAAGATACTTTGTCATCAACTTTTGCCAAGCAGTTAGTTCTTCGGCAGAATAGGCTACGTAGGGAAGCAAGTCAGTAATAGATGCCCCCATCAGAATCAACGGCTTGTTGCTAGGGCGTTGCTTTAGTTGATAAAGGCGATCGCCTCGATCGGGTTTGATAGCCAATGCTGGTACAGTATCCGTAGGGAAACTTACTGGCTTTCGGGCGATCGCACCTGCAATTAATTCTGTCTGAGAAACTTTGACCATAAAATAAAGACTAAGATCGATAGGCTAAAACAAAGCGATCGATACCATTGAGATCGGGTAATATCTCTATATCGTAATACTCTCCTTGCTGATTTAATAGCCCAACTATCATATCTGATTGACCAATCATCATTTCAATCAACCAGATACCTCCAGAAACTAAATATTGGGGTGCAGACTCAACCAAATAACGAATATCATCCAAACCATCTGCACCACCATCCAGGGCTAAATGAGGCTCATGTCGGACTACTTCTGGCTGTAGTCGTTGTACCTCGGCAGTGGGAATATAGGGTGGGTTGGCAATCATGCCATCGATCTTGCCTGAAAGGGAGGTTAATTTGTCCCACCAGCTACCATGATAAAAGCAAATATTGTCTTCTAATTTTAAAGCGATCGCATTTTCTCGGGCAATTTTGAGTGCCTCTATACTAGAATCTACTGCATGGATAGTAGCTTGAGGAAAAATATCGGCTAATCCTAAAGCGATCGCTCCACTACCTGTACCTAGATCGACCCAGTTTCGATCTTCTTCGGCGGAAAAATTGCTGTTCTTGACCGCATCTTGAGCAATATCAATTATTAATTCTGTTTCAGGACGAGGAATTAATACCGAAGGAGTCACCTTTAATTGAAAACGCCTCCAAAAAACTGTTTCTGCCAGATATTGCACTGGAAAACGTTCTTGAAGACGACGTTGCCAAAGCTGTTCAAACTCTGACAAGGATTTGTTGCTATTTATTTTGGCTCGATCTTGGAACGAACCCATTCGTAGTGACAGGCTACTTAAATCAGTTATGGTTTGAAGTAACCAGTCAAGGTCATTTGGGTCAATATTGTTAGCGATCGCCTGCTTTTTTGCCTGTTGATACCAACAATATAGTTCCTTCCCCGAAATGCTAATCAATTTTAATTCTCTGGTGCTGCTGGTGCTGGTGCTGCTTCTCCTGCGGGGGGATTAGAAACGCTTTGCAAGAATTGAATTGATTCTTCAGTAGGGACTAGGACAATTTTTTCCAGCATTTTGTCTTCGCTAGTTTCTAAAGTTTCAATTATTCCTTCTAAGGGAACAACTTCAATATCTACGCTACCAGCAACATCAGGCTTTTGCTCTTTGAATTTGGCTACCATTTCCTCAAGCTGCTGTTTATCAAAAAAGAAAGGAATAACTTGCTGAGAGTCTTTTTCGATGGTGAGATACCCTTTATCTTCTCCACCTTTAGCTACAAATAAAGGTACTCCGCCTTGATATGGCTGTTGGTTAGCTTCGCCAATAGTTTTAGCCGAAGTTACTGCTTCTTCTTGGGGAACATAAGCAAAATTCAAAGCATTTTCTTCAGTTTGAGCCGCTCCCGCCAATTTGTATACTTCACCCAACGAAACTGGCACAACTTTAACTTTTTGCGCTAATTCAGGGTTTTTATCTTTTAATTGAGTGACAAACTGATTAGCATCCTCTTGGCTAATAAATACTCCTGCTACTTTCGCTTCATCATCACCTGATGCTACTAAAGGCGCACCTTGCTCATCGGCAATAGTAAAAACGGGGACGGGATCTAGTTTTTTCAAAACCTCTTCCTGGGGTAGAGCGATCGCTGCTCTAGAACTGAGTAATAGAGTTCCCAGGATACCCAAACTTGCAACTGAACGGGTTAATAACTTCATCATGGCTAATTCCTTCATTGTGCTACCTACTATTTGCTTATTGTGTATAAAAAACTGTAAATTATTAGATAAGTTCGTTATTTTTGTATGGTTGTCTAAATATTGAAAATCAATAGGAACAGCTAACTTACTTAGGTATGACTAAAATAAAATCACCTAATGTTTCCGCCTATTATACAGAAGGAATTCTATTAAGCAAATGTGGCATTCCGCACTTGAAAGCTTGCCCTTTTAGTTATATGAAAATAATCGGGATGACAGGATTTGAACCTACGACATCCTGCTCCCAAAGCAGGCGCGCTACCAAGCTGCGCTACATCCCGTATTAGATAAGACCTACAACAAAATAAATCCGTTATAAAATATTATCAACTTTATTAGAATAACACATCTCGACATTTTTATTTCTTATCTTTCGTCACTGATTATTCATTCCTCACTCGCTTTTACCGACCCTAACTGCTGTGTCACATCATCAATTGCCAAATTCAATTGAGCAATTTTGTCTTCTAAACCGTGACGAGCAAGTTCTATACTTTCTTCGCTACTAAAAGGAATTTCTTTGCCATTTTGTAAGCGTTCTGAATCTCTTGCTGAGATTTGCTTTTCGTTACGGCTAGCTAGCACTGTACCTAACAAGCCTCCTACTACACCGCCTACTATTGAACCAAGAATAAACCCATTACCGAAACCATTTTGTTGACCCATCGTAATTAAATGCTTAATACTGCTTGCTTAACCTTTACGATTTGAGCGTTCCCAAGCGCGTTTAACGCGCGCGGGGTCTCAAATTTATGTTCCAAAAGAGCGATCGCCCGCATCTCCTAAACCTGGAACAATATATCCTTTACTATTAAGTCCTTCATCAATGATAGCCGTATAAATCTCTAACCCAGGATAATTTTCACTCAGTTGTCTCAGAGCAGGAGGAGCAGCTACTATTGAGATTATCCTAATAAGTTCGGGTGACACTCCACGACTAGTAACTTCCTTCATTGCCATCGTAATCGATCCTCCAGTAGCTAGCATCGGCTCAAGAATAACTATTCTAGTTTGAGGAGCAAAGCGATCGGGCAACTTATTAAGGTAACAAGCTGGTTCGAGGCTAGATTCGTCACGAGCCAAACCTAAGTGATAAACTGCTGCTGTAGGCAAAACTTTTTGCACTTCATCTAGCAATGCTAAACCTGCTCTCAATATAGGAACTATCCCTATTGGTATCTGAGGGTTGACAAAGGTTGCAGCACACTCAGTTATAGGAGTCTGTACTACCGTATCTATTGTCGGCAGCCAATTTCTGATCGCTTCATAAGCTAACCACCGACCTAGTTCACTCATGGCACTTTTAAACAACACTGGCGGTGTATCAACGTCCCGTGCCACTGACAACCAATGTTTAATTAAAGGATGCTCTGGGACGTAAACGCGCAGTTGTAAAGTCATAGTAGAGTGTTAATCTGTGCTGAAAAGATAATGTCAAACGTTATACTCGCTTAACATCATCTAGCTATTCTACACAAGTCTGAGTCATTCATCTTGAATAATTGATTGACTAAAATTAGTATTAAATGATTGCTCAATGACCGACAATATTAGAAGTTCGCCCGAGTTACACTACCGTTAGTATTTTTTTCGTTATTAGATAGGTCAGGTAGATCGGATAAATCTTGGCTATTTTGACTACGATTTTGCCAATTTTCTTGACCTTGGGCGCTTGAGTTATTTTTAGTGTAATAGCTTTTGGCATAACGACCGTGATAGGAGTAGCGGTCGAAATCAGCGGGTTTTACTCCATTGATCACCATCCCTAATACTTTCTGTCCTGTAGTAGCCAAGGTTTCTTGAGCCAAATCGGCACTTTCTTGCTCGACAATTCCTGGTCGGGTAACAAAGACAATACCATCTACCAACTTACTCAAAGTCAACACATCGGCTGTGACTGGTAAAGGTGGAGCATCAATCAAAATTAGGTCATAATCACGACGAGAGCGACCAACTAAATCGCTCAATCCAGGAGAATCTAGCAATGCCAATGGATTAGAATCTACCAGTCCGCTGGTCAAAAGATTCAAGTTGGGCATAGGCTGGGATATTACTGAACCCATACTTACATTGCTAACAATAACGTCTTTTAGACCTTTTTTATTGCTTACTCCCCACAAACGGTGTTGAGAAGAACGACGCAAATCCCCGTCAATTAATAGAACATTACGACCTAGTTGGGCGATCGCTGCTGCTAGGTTTGCTGTAACGGTCGATTTTCCTTCTTCTGGAACTGAACTTGTTACTAAAATAACCTTGGGTGGCTTGTCGCTGGTCAAAAATTTCAAGTTGGCTTGAATCATGCGATATACTTCGCTTGAAAAAGAATCTGGTTCTTCTCTAGTAATAATTCTGCCCTGATAGTTGGGTGGTTCTAAAGGAGTAATACCAATGGTTTGATAAGAAAATCTCTTTTTTATTTCTGCTAGGGTTTTTAAGGAATGATCCTGCATCTCCAACAAAATCACAGATAAGTTAGCTAGAAATATTCCTAGAACAATTCCTAGTCCAAGAAGCATTGTTTTACCCGAACTACCTTTGTCTGGTACTGGTGAATACTCCACAACTTTGGCATTACCGCTTTCTTGGCTGGCTGATATCTCTACCTTTTGTAAGTTATCTAGCAGTGTTTCTAGGGTTGTACCCGCTGCTTCTGCATTACGAATCAACTCTTGTTCTTGTTTTTCAAGTCGAGGTATATCTTTAGCTCGCTTGAGGTATTCTTGCTGAGTTTCATACAAAGAAGCAACCTGTCTCTGTAGACTAAGCTCATCAATTTTCAAAGTGACGAACTTCTCTAGCTGGTTCTCCTTCATACCGTTGTTTGTTTGCAACAATCCTTGAGATACGTTTACCCCCTGACCTACTGTATTAGAAATCAATCCTTTGAGTTGATTGTTGAGATCGTTTTTCTTTTCCGCCAAACTGATGATAGTAGGGTGTTCATCATTAAACCTTTGTCTCTCCTGAGCTAGGTTTGACTCAGTTTTGGTCAATTGTTCTAAAATACTCTGTACTTCTGGAGAAGCAGCTAGTTGATTGGTAGCAACAGCTTGATTTAGATCTAAACCCAACTGACCTTGTAAAGCAGCAGTCTGAGCTTGTAAACCCTGTAATTCTGAACCAGTCGTTGATATTTGCTGGTTCAACGTTCCTAAGTTAGTAACTAATCCCTTTTTTTCTTCAACCAGATCGACGATGCTATTTTTAGTTCTAAAATTTGAAATACTTTCTTCTGCTCGCTCTACTTTAGATTCTATTGATGGCAGTTCTTTATTAATAAATTCTTTGGCTGCTTCTGGCTCAGATTGATTACCTTTAATCTGAGTTTGAATATACACATCCATTATGGTGTTTACTACCTCAGAAGCCACTTTTGGATTTGAATGCTTGTATTTGACTTCAACTACATCAGTACCACCAACTAGTTCGGTACTTAGCTTTTTCCGAAAATCTTTGGGTTTTAAAGGATTGCCTTCATCATCAGTCAATTTTTGGCGATCGATTACCTGTTGAATGACAGGTTCAGATTCCAACACTTGAATTTGAGTACTTACGGGGGTTTGGTTAGGCAAAATTGTATCTAGTCTACCTGCATTTTCACCTATACCCGTTTGGGCAGCAGCACTAGCCTGTTTGAAAATTAATTTACCTTCTCCTTGATACGTTTTTTTCTGTAATAAACTCAGACCTCCTGTTACTCCCAAAGTAAGCAAAAATATAGCTAAAGCTGGTTTCCAGCGTCTTTTAAGTTTAAGCAGATAATCGCTCGGATTTACATCTAATGCGTCTCTTGAAGATTTTTGGGCTGAATTGGAACTATTGGTATTTCGGTCGTTAGAGCTATTACTCAACATATTCTATTAAGAAATTATGATTTTTTATGGTGGTATTATGATTTTTTCTAGTTGTTTCGATAGTATGTCAGCATTTATACTAATACTTTATTAAAGATATATCATTCACTACAGAATAAACTGTCTCAATTGCTATAATTTTCATGATAATAGTATGGACTTTTCAATCGACTTATTCAATTTTTGAGAAATTTCTTTGACAACATCTTCTGCTTACTTTTTCGTTATTCATGGTAGTCGAAACCGAGATACTATGGTTGCTGCTGCTCAACTACAGCAGCTTTTAGTCCAAAAAATTAAGTTTAATAAGAGAGAAATCCAGGCAAACTACCTAGAAAACGATTTACCATCTTCAACTTCAGGAAAGCTCGGTGTTTTGGATTGCTGGCAAACTCCTTTAATAGAAATTGCTGCTCTAGAGTTAGGAACTGTTCCATTGAATCAAAGCTTGGTTGAATTTACTCAAAAAGCTTATTCACAAGATTTTAATCAAGTTAAAGTTTTTCCTTTATTTCTTGCTCCTGGGGTTCATGTAAAAGAAGATATTCCAAGGGAAATTTCCTTAGCCATAAAACAGGTTGACGATCAAATCATAATCAAATTATCGACCTTTTTAGGTAATTATTCGGAAATTGCACAACTTATAGTTAACGAATTTGAAAGTTTAGAGGCTCAAACCCGCATTTTAGTAGCTCATGGAAGCCGTTTACCAGGAGTGGCAGACTACTACAAAAGCTTGGCAAACAATGTGGACGCAGTAAATGCCTATTGGTCAACCAGTCCCAATTTAGAAAGTCAGGTAAAAATTCAAGTGAGTGCTGGAAATAGAAAAATTGCCATTTTGCCTTATTTTTTGTTCCCAGGCAAAATTACTAATGCGATCGCCAACAAGGTAAAGGAATTACAGGCAGAGTATCCCAATGTTGAATTAATCTTGGGACAGCCTTTGGGAGCAACAGAAGCTTTAGCGGAATTAATTGCCAAGGAAATTTAGAGCATGAGCCAAACAAAATATGTCGGAAAGGTCTATTTAGTAGGAGCAGGACCAGGAGATCCTGGTTTGTTGACGGTTAAAGGTAAAACTTTACTCGAACAGGCTGACGTGGTTATTTATGATGCTTTGGTAAGTCCAGAGATATTAGCAACCATTAGTCCCCACGCGGAGAAGATTAATGCTGGTAAAAGAAAAGGTCGTCATTCTTTGCCTCAAGCTGAAACCACCGAGCTATTGAGAATAAAAGCTGAAACCAACGCTATCATAGTCCGCTTGAAAGGGGGCGATCCTTTTGTATTTGGCAGAGGGGGAGAAGAAATGGCGGATTTGGTGAAAGCTGGAGTGGCAGTAGAAGTTGTTCCAGGGATAACTTCAGGAATTGCTGCACCTGCTTATGCTGGTATACCCGTGACCCATCGTAAATATAATTCTTCGGTTACATTTGTCACAGGACATGAATCTACGGAAAAATATCGTCCTGAAGTAAATTGGCAAGCGATCGCTCAAGGCTCTGAGACTATTGTCATTTATATGGGAGTACACAACCTGGCTCAAATTATCCCTCAGCTATTAGCAGGAGGTATGAGTCTAGATACTCCGATCGCAATGATTCGCTGGGGTACAAGACCAGATCAAACTCAATTGATTGGGACTTTAGGGACAATAGTCGATCGGGTTCAAATGACAGAGTTTCAAGCACCTGCGATCGCCGTCATTGGTCGAGTTGTCGATCTGCGCTCTTTGCTACTTCCTCCAGCATTAAGCAATGATGACTAACCATTAAAAGATATTTTTGCTGAAATTAGGTCTATAAAATGGGATGATATCTATAATCACTGAGGAACATGAGTTGTACTGAGTATTATTACCCAGCTCAAGCTTTTAAAATTCCTAGTATAATACATAATTACTAAATCCTGACAATTTATAAATCATTCAATCTTCATTGTTGAAATTGATATAGATCGTGCTTATGGGCTTTGCAGAACTTTCAATTGCTGATATTGCAGCAGAATATCAAATCGAAGAACAAACTGTATTCGAGCTTTGCGATCGCTTTAAAATAAACTATAAAAACGAACGCACCTGTCTGGCATTAGAAGATGCTAAGGCAATTATTCTGGAAATTCTGGCGACAAAAACCAATTCTTAGGACTAACTAGGAATGAACTGTTATGGCTCTTTTCTAGTTCTATATTCATTCAAAGCTATAAGATTGGTTACTGTTTTTTTAAACTACAAGGTATTCTGTCAAGATAAATAACTGAAGATTATGTATAAGGCGTGCATTATTTGATAGCACCGCCATCAAATTAAAACTTTTGAGGAGAACAATGTTAAAGCGATTATTATTTGCTACTGTAGCTGCCTTATTTTTGGTAATTCAATTTAATATCGGTAGTGTTAATGCCTTAGAAATGAACGAAAATATTCGTACTGTGCCGTTAAATGAACAAGGAGAAGAAGTTGTCTTAAGTCTCAAACAGGTCAAACAAGGTCAAAAAGTGTTTGTTGACACTTGTTCCTATTGTCACAAAAACGGTGTGACTAAGCCTAATCCTAATGTCAACTTGGGTTTAACTGCTTTAGCTAACGCTTATCCTCCTAGGGACAATATAGAAGGGATTGTTGATTATCTCAAAAACCCTACGACCTATGACGGAGAAATGAATATTTATGAATTTCATCCTAATACTACACGCTCCGATCTTTATCCTTTAATGCGTAATTTAACAGACGAAGATTTAGAAGCTGTTGCAGGACATATTTTAATTCAGCCTGAAGTTCGTGGCATCCTTTGGGGTGGCGGAAAAGTTTATAACTAAATCTAGAAAGCTTATTTTAGATTTAGTTATAAAGACTTGATTTTAAAAAATAACAAGGATAAGGAATCAAAGAAAACAACCTCTTAATTCCTTGTCTTTTTTTTGTATTTTAATAGCAATGGTTCGGACAATTTTTGCTCGGAGGAGAAAAAAGCTATCCATTGAATTAAGGTAAAAGTGTTGAAAAACTACCGTGCAATGGATAGCGTTAGAACAATTATACAAAGCCTACTTAACTCAGTAGAGAATTTGACACGGCATTTGATTATCCAAGCTTTACACTTCATTGGGTAAAAGTCTAACTAAGTTCTCTAGTTTCTGGCGCAAACCAACTAATATCTTCTTCCACCATGTAGGTGTTTTATTCTCGCTCTCTGGTGCTGAATCTAATTCTGTTTCAGGAACAGTAATCGCAATTTCATTCTCTGTAATTTCTACTGATTCTGGTTGAGGAATTTCAATAGCTGCTATAGGCTTTGGCGAATCCGAATCTTCTTTTGCGATCGTAATTACTCTGTTTAGATTTAGCTGATTTTGCGCTATCGATTTCTTCTGCTGGAATTTCTTGGATAGTTTTGTCTGCTTCTTTAATTTTTTGAGCTGCTGGTAATGTACTTGTTGTTGGTTGTGTTGATGTTTGACTCTCTATTTTTTCGATAATATCTGGGTTGATATTTGAGTTTGGAGTGCTTTCTTGTTCTACTTTTGAAATAGGATTAGCGATCGCATTATTATTTTCTACAGTAGGTGTTTCTATCTCAGTTCGATCTTCTACACTGGGTTCTTCTACAGATTCAATTGTTTTCTGCTTATCAGTGCTAGTTTCAGGTAGTTCTTTCACCTCAACAGTTGGCTCGATAATTTCTGGCGTACCTACTGGCTGGATATAATAGTTTTGCTCAACTATAGGCTGCGCTTGGGCTAAAGATATTTTGTCTGTCAAGAGTTTGCTCAAGGTATCGCTTTGCTGAGGGTCATAATTAATCACCCTAACCGTATTGTTATATGCGTTCTCAATATCATTACCCGCTTCATCAATTAGTTCTAGCTGAATCCAGTTTTCGCCTTTATTTAGTCCAGTCAAATATACAGGTTGCCAATTTTCTAATATAAAACTGTTTCCATTGACCGTTGCTTTAATTTGCCAATCTTGAAGCTGAGGATTAGATTTTGCTACGGCGTGCAAAGGAGCATTTGTTAAATAAAAATCTAGCAAAAAAGGTTCAGCACTATATGTTCCTGTGGGATTGTTGTAAGTTAACAGAGGCAAATTGCGATCGGGATGATTATTATTAGTTTCAGTTAAAACGCTAAAAGTTGTTTGAGCATAAGCACCATCATTTTTAAAACTTTCTCCCCAAGGACGAGTCGCGAAAACTCGAATAGTATGTGTGCCTGGAGTTAGGTTTTCCAGTGTCACAGAATCCGTAATGTCATATATTTGTTTCGCTGGTTCATTGTCAAGAATTAGATTTAAATGATTGCCCAACTTTAGTTTTTCGTCTTTGAATACGGGAAAGTCTTTTGCTTCGAGTCGAACATTAACATTGGTTTGGTTAAATATCTGTTCTGGTTGTGGAGCAATAATTTTAACTTGAGGCTTATATTGTTCTAATTGTTGATTTAATTCTTTAATAATTTTAGGAGGTGGTGTCTCAGACAGAATGCTGCCCGTAGCATTGAATGTTCTAGAAAAATTGTTGTCTAAAGAACTTCCACTATCGACTTGTCCGCAGCTCGCCAAACAGGTAAAACAGAATAATAATAAGCAGAATTTAATAATTTTCATTCACATCTATCTATAATTGCGATCGTAATAAGCAGATTGAGAGTTTTCAATCTAACTTGAATCAATCCTTTACTATTACTAAATTACATCAGGTAAGAGATGATTTGATGCCAAGACTTCTATTGCTATTTGTAAAGATAAGTTGTGTTTTGTATACTTTTGCCGAAAAACCTCAAAGGTAAAAACCTTGTCAGATCAATAATCTCATCCATTTAAAATTTTGTTAAGCTTTCCCCCAGTTGAGGAGATAAGAGTCTTAAGATCAGATACAGTAATGCCTGTAGCTTGAACTTATAAATTATAAGAAAAGCTAGCTAAGGTTATATAAAAAACAGTGGTTTTAACTCCTGTTTTTTACATAATAAAAACCTATTCGTAATGAATAGGAAAGTCTAATCTAAAATCTATTGCCCTGAGAGGAGAATCCTCATGACAATCAGTCCTCAAAAAGAAGAGGCGAAGGTCAAGGTAACAGTTGATGTAGATCCAGTTCCAACTTCTTTCGAGAAGTGGGGCAAGCCAGGTCACTTTGACCGAACTTTAGCCAGAGGTCCTAAGACTACCGCCTGGATTTGGAATCTTCACGCTGATGCTCATGATTTTGACAGTCATACCAGTGACTTAGAAGATATTTCGCGAAAAATATTTAGCGCACACTTTGGTCATCTAGCAGTGGTTTTCGTTTGGTTAAGCGGAATGTATTTCCACGGAGCCCGTTTTTCCAACTACGAAGCTTGGTTGAGCGACCCCACGGTGATTAAACCCAGTGCGCAAGTTGTATGGCCAATCGTTGGTCAAGGAATTTTAAACGCTGATGTAGGCGGTGGATTCCACGGTATTCAAATCACTTCAGGTTTGTTTTATCTTGTGGAGAGCTTCTGGCTTTACTAATAGCTTCTCAACTATACTGCACAGCTATTGGCGGTTTGGTAATGGCTGGCTCTGATGATTTTTGCTGGTTGGTTTCACTACCACAAACGCGCACCCAAACTAGAATGGTTCCAAAATGTGGAATCAATGATGAACCACCATCTTATCTGGTTTATTAGGTTTGGGCTGTCTTGAGTTGGGCAGGACACCAAATTCACGTAGCTAACCCAATCAACAAATTGTTAGATGCGGGAGTTGCAGCAGCAGATATTCCTCTGCCCCACGAGTTCATTTTAAACAGAGATTTGATGGCGGAACTATATCCTAGTTTTGCAGAAGGTCTAAGACCTTTCTTTACACTAAACTGGGGCGTATATTCTGACTTCCTAACCTTTAAAGGTGGTTTGAACCCTGTAACTGGTGGTTTATGGTTATCTGATACAGCACATCATCACCTTGCGCTTGCCGTACTATTTATTATTGCTGGTCATATGTACCGTACCAACTTTGGTATCGGTCACAGCATGAAAGAAATTTTAGACGGTCATAAAGGAGATCCTTTATTGTTTGGTGGAGAAGGTCACAGAGGTCTATACGAGATCTTGACAACTTCTTGGCACGCTCAATTGTCAGTTAACTTAGCCATGCTAGGTTCTCTAACAATTATTGTTGCCCAGCATATGTATGCTATGCCTCCCTATCCCTACATGGCGATCGACTACGGTACTCAGCTATCGTTGTTTACTCACCATATGTGGATTGGTGCATTTTTGATTGTTGGTGCGGGAGCGCACGCTGCTATTTATATGGTGCGTGACTACGATCCAGCCAAAAACGTCAACAATGTGGTAGATCGTGTACTTCGTGTTCGCGACGCAATTATTTCTCACCTTAACTGGGTATGTATTTTCCTTGGCTTCCATAGCTTTGGTCTATACATCCACAACGACACTATGAGAGCATTGGGTCGTCCCCAAGATATGTTCTCTGATACAGCAATTCAGCTACAGCCAATCTTTGCTCAATGGATACAAAACATCCATACTTTGGCACCTGGAAACACTGCTCCTACGGCAATTGAGCCTGTGAGCTATGCTTTTGGTGGTGGTGTAGTAGCAGTTGGTGGCAAAGTGGCAATGATGCCTATAGCCTTAGGTACGGCTGACTTTATGGTTCACCATATCCACGCATTTACTATTCACGTAACAGCTTTGATTCTGTTAAAAGGTGTTCTCTACGCTCGTAGTTCTCGCCTAATTCCAGATAAAGGTAATCTAGGTTTCCGCTTCCCTTGTGACGGTCCTGGTCGTGGTGGTACTTGTCAAGTGTCAGGTTGGGATCATGTATTCCTCGGCTTGTTCTGGATGTATAATTCCATCTCTGTTGTAATTTTCCACTTCAGTTGGAAGATGCAGTCTGACGTATGGGGAACAGTTGCCCCTGATGGTACGGTGTCTCACATAACTGCTGGTAACTTTGCTCAAAGTGCAATTTGTATTAACGGTTGGTTACGTGACTTCTTGTGGGCGCAAGCTTCTCAAGTTATTAACACCTACGGTTCTGCTTTGTCTGCCTATGGAATTATGTTCCTAGCAGGTCACTTTATCTTTGCTTTTAGTCTCATGTTCCTATTTAGCGGACGTGGCTATTGGCAAGAGTTGATTGAGTCAATTGTTTGGGCTCACAACAAGCTAAAAGTAGCTCCAGCTATTCAACCTCGCGCTTTGAGCATTACTCAAGGACGTGCAGTGGGTGTAGCTCACTACCTATTAGGCGGAATTGTTACTACTTGGGCATTCTTCTTAGCAAGGACGCTCTCTTTGTAAACTTCTGTCAATCGCCAATCTTTCAAGGTGGCTAAAGCTTTTTGTTGAGGCTATCTTGCTTGATTGGTTAGCATAAATATAACCTTGAACTCTGATTCAAGATTATCAATAGTAAAGAGAACTTAACGGAGAATAATATAAGTTGAAAGACTTACGTTAATAACCGTGTTTTAACAAAATTACTGCTCAACAATATCAAATATTGCAGGTAGTAATAAAAAGCCAGAAATGAGTGGCAAATAATAGCAATATTAATCTCATTTTTCACCCTACAGGAGAATTCTACCCATAACCTATGGCAACTAAATTCCCGAAATTTAGCCAGGATCTCGCTCAAGACCCGACTACTCGTCGGATCTGGTACGGAATTGCCACGGCTCATGACTTTGAGCTTCATGATGGTATGACTGAGGAAAATCTTTACCAGAAGATTTTTGCCTCTCATTTTGGTCATATTGCAATCATCTTTTTGTGGACTTCCGGTACTCTGTTCCATGTGGCTTGGCAAGGTAACTTTGAACAGTGGATAAAAGATCCTTTAAACACTAGCCCTATCGCCCATGCGATTTGGGATCCTCACTTTGGTAAAGGTGCGATCGATGCTTTTACTCAAGGTGGTGCTTCTAGCCCCGTAAATATTGCCTATTCTGGTGTGTACCACTGGTTCTACACCATTGGAATGACTAGCAATCAAGAGCTATATCAAGGATCTATTTTCCTATTGATCCTGTCTTCAGTCTTCTTGTTCGCTGGTTGGTTGCACTTGCAGCCTAAGTTCCGTCCTAGCTTGGCTTGGTTCAAAAATGCTGAATCTCGCCTCAACCACCACCTAGCTGGTTTGTTTGGGGTAAGTTCTTTGGCATGGACTGGACACCTAGTTCACGTTGCTATTCCCGAATCTCGCGGACAGCACGTAGGTTGGGATAACTTCCTTTCTACTCCTCCTCACCCTGCTGGTTTAGGGCCCTTCTTTAGCCTAAACTGGGGCGTGTATGCTCAGAATCCTGATACTGCTGGTCATGTATTTGGTACTTCTGAAGGAGCAGGAACAGCTATCTTAACTTTCTTAGGTGGTTTCCATCCCCAAACTGAGGCTCTCTGGTTGACAGATATTGCTCATCACCATTTGGCGATCGCAGTTATCTTCATCATTGCTGGTCATATGTACCGCACAAACTTTGGTATTGGTCACAGCATTAAAGAGATTTTAGATACTCATAAGCCACCTCAAGGTGGATTGGGTGAAGGACACAAAGGAATGTATGACACTCTCAATAATTCCTTGCACTTCCAGTTAGCTCTAGCTTTAGCTAGTTTGGGTACTGTTACCTCTTTGGTAGCGCAGCATATGTACTCTTTGCCTTCCTACGCATTTATTGCTAGGGACTATACGACTCAAGCAGCTTTATACACTCACCACCAATATATTGCTGGATTCTTGATGGTTGGTGCGTTTGCTCACGGTGCGATCTTCTTAGTTAGAGATTACGACCCTGAAGCTAACAAAAACAACGTATTGTCAAGAGTTTTACAACACAAAGAAGCGATTATTTCCCACCTAAGTTGGGTATCTCTCTTCCTTGGTTTCCATACCTTGAGTTTGTATGTACACAACGATGTAGTAGTTGCTTTTGGTACTCCTGAAAAGCAAATCTTGATCGAGCCTGTATTCGCTCAGTTTGTTCAAGCTGCTTCTGGTAAAGCTCTTTATGGCTTTGATACTTTATTGTCCAATCCTGATAGTATTGCTCAAACTGGTGCAGCATGGCTGCCTGGTTGGTTAGATGCTATCAACAGTGGTACTAACTCTTTGTTCCTCAGTATTGGTCCTGGTGACTTCTTGGTTCACCATGCGATCGCTCTGGGACTACATACCACTACTTTGATTCTTGTCAAAGGTGCTTTAGATGCACGTGGTTCTAAACTAATGCCAGACAAAAAAGACTTCGGTTTTGCTTTCCCTTGTGATGGCCCTGGTCGTGGCGGTACTTGTGATATCTCTGCTTGGGATTCATTCTATCTAGCTATGTTCTGGATGCTTAATACCCTGGGTTGGTTGACCTTCTACTGGCATTGGAAACATCTCGGTATATGGCAAGGTAACGTTGCTCAGTTCAACGAAAACTCTACCTACCTGATGGGTTGGTTCCGTGATTATCTCTGGGCAAACTCTGCTCAATTAATCAATGGCTATAACCCCTACGGCGTGAATAACCTTTCTGTTTGGGCTTGGATGTTCCTCTTTGGACACCTAGTTTGGGCAACTGGTTTCATGTTCCTCATCTCTTGGCGTGGTTACTGGCAAGAGTTGATCGAAACTATTGTTTGGGCGCACGAACGTACTCCTCTAGCTAACTTAGTTCGCTGGAAAGACAAGCCTGTTGCTATGTCAATCGTTCAAGGTCGTGTAGTGGGTCTAGCTCACTTTACGGTGGGTTACGTCTTGACCTACGCAGCCTTCTTAATTGCTTCTACTGCTGGTAAGTTTGGTTGAAAACGCCAATTATTTACTCTGTAATTAAGTAATTAAATCCCCTGTCTTTGGATAGGGGATTTTTATTGGTTATTTTTCCTAAATTTGATCGATAGGAAAAATAATATTTACTTATACTGTTACTTAGTCCCTTCCGCACTTATAGCCAAGCGAAGACATGACTTAAGCAAGAATTATTGATGGGCGTGATAGAATGACAGCGAATAAACATCCTAGCTAAAGCTTTAAATCTGGTAAAAAATGGCAGAGGAACAAAACAATCAAGACAAGGCAAAACCCTCAGCAGAAAAAAAATCTACTGCTGCAAAAGCGAAGAAAGCAAAACCGCCTAAACTAGAGGACAAGCCTTTTAACGAATTTATTCAAGAGCATTATCTCCCTACTTTAAAAGAAGCGATGGCGGGAGAAGGTATTGAGGATGTAGATTTGACCTTCATCCAACAAAGCGTACCAATGAAGGGGGCAAATTCTAACGAAGTTTGTTGGCAAGTCGTAGGCAAATGGGATAATGGCGATCGCGCATTCAATATTTACTTTCCTGATGAAGATATTAAAGGTCAAAAAGCTTTTTCTAGTGCTACCTATGGAAATGCTCCTAGCACCCTAGAATCCTTCATGATTGATGAGAGAAGAGTTAATCTAGAACTTTTAGTTATGTACACTATTCAGCGTCTTAATGCCCAAAAATGGCTAACTAGAAATTGAATAAAAATCAATATCTATGATTAAAGGCGATTTCCAAATGAATCGTCTTTTTTGTTGTTTGCTAAGAACCATATTTTGAACGCGATCACACTTTAAAGTTTACAACGATTTAATTTGTTGACTCAATAAACTGATTTTGTGTTGTAATTGGCATTAATAGAGAATTGGCGCGAGTAATGGATGCTAGTACATATTTTGTTATTCAATGCGGGGACTGAAAATGAGGGTATTCATACTATCCAAATTGGCGATCGCAATACTATATTAATGTTTAAGGAAGAAGATGATGCTACACGCTATGCAGGGCTACTAGAAGCCCAAGATTTTCCTGAGGCTAAAGTAGAACCAATTGATTCGGAGGAAGTAGAGCAATTTTGTCGTCAGGCTGACTATGACTGGAAAATGATAGAGCCTGGACAGCTAGAAATTCCTCCTGAAAAAAATGTGGAAGAGCTAAATTGGGAAACGGAAGAACCAGAGCAAAATCAACCTATAAATGCCCCAGAAGAAGAAAGCACGATGGCTAGTGATGAGCTAAATCGCATTCGCAATCAACTTGAGGGACTGCTTTGAGGAACGAGGAATAAGGAACGAGGGATGAGGAACAAGGAAATTAATAAATGGATAATTTGCAGTCGCGGGGACATTTGTTAACAGAGCAAATTAATCCTCTTAGTCAGAAACTAGATAGTTTGTCTAGTTTAGAAATAGTCGATCTGTTTAATCAGGAAGATAATAAAACTATTGAAGCGATCGCGCTTGCTCGTGTTCCTTTGGCGAAAACTATTGATGCTGTTGCATCAGCTTTGAAACAAGGGGGTAGATTATTTTATGTTGGCGCAGGTACTAGCGGTAGGTTGGGGGTTTTGGATGCAGCGGAATGTCCCCCAACTTTTTGTACCCCTCCTGAATTAGTCCAGGGGATTTTGGCTGGTGGAAAAGATGCACTAGTTAAAAGTTCTGAGGCTTTAGAAGATCGTCCTGAAGATGGAGCAAAAGCGATCGCTGATAGTAATGTGACAGAATTAGATGTGGTGGTGGGTATTACCGCAGGGGGAACTACTCCCTATGTTCATGGCGCATTAAAAGAGGGAAAAAATAGAGGGGCGACTACTGTAGCGATAAGTTGCGTTAGTGCCGAACAAGTACCTATTGATGCTGATATTGATATTCGTCTTTTAGTGGGTGCAGAAATCCTCGCGGGTTCAACTAGACTTAAGGCGGGTACGGTAACTAAGATGGCATTAAATATTATTTCTACAGGGGCGATGGTAGGCTATGGCAAAGTTTATGGTAATCGAATGATTGATGTAGCGGTGACTAATGACAAGCTGCAAGATCGCGCTTTGAGGATTATTAGTGATTTGACTGACTTAGATCGAGAACAAGCTAGTGATTTGCTCAAAAAAAGCGATAAAAAGGTCAAATTAGCTCTGTTAATGCACTGGACAGGAGTAGATGCAGCAGCAGGAGAAGCTTTATTAAAGCAGAATCAAGGTGAGTTGCGATCGCTAGTTGAGCGACAATAACACCAATACAAAACTTAAAACTTATTTTTGTGAGGCTATCGAAGAAGATATTTTCTCTGATAGCCCAATTTTTTGCTTTGAATTTCATCATTTCAAACTTGTCGATTAATTCTTTGCCAAATTAATACTCGTCCAGCGTAATAAAATAAGAAAAAATCCTTAATCATCAAACAACAAAAATAAGCGAATCCATAATTGCGATCGCTTGGCGTGCGAATAAATTTAATTAAAACAACTAATGTTAAACGGATCTGAATCTATTGCCACTTTTGTACTTCTGGCTGCTGTTGTTGCCATACTCGTATGGGGCTATAACCGAGCGAAAGGTTTTGGCAGACTAGGAATACTAGCATGGTTACAGTCCATTGCCTTGATGAGTCCCTGGCTGCTATTTTTTGGCTTATTTACGGTAGGAATATATCTAAATCTAGTTGGTATCCTATTTTTGTTACTTACTTCGATTGCTGTATATATTTGGTTGGGTAAGCAACTGAGGGCAGCGGGACAAGAAGCTCTGTTGCAAGAAAAAGCAGCAGCAAGAATTAAACAGGAAGAAATAGTAGAACAATCGTCTTTGAACGATCACTCGGATGAGTCTAATAATGATCTTACTCCAGAAGTATCGCCTATTCCTGAAAGCGATTTAGCCGACTTAAAAGGAATTTTTGGGATAGATACCTTTTTCGCCACCGAAACCATTCCCTATCAAGATGGTGCAATCTTCAAAGGCAATCTGCGAGGAGAGACGGATGCCTCATATTCTAAAATGAGCCAGAAGCTAGAAGCAGCTTTTGGGGACAAATATCGCTTGTTTTTAGTCGAAAGCCCTGAAGGAAAGCCTGTAGTGGTCATTTTACCCAAAACGAATGACCCCCAGACTACTACTTTGGCACAAAAAAATCTGGCGTTAATTTTATTTATTGGTACAGTCTTAACCAGTTTAGAATCAGCTAGTTTATTACAGGGTTTCGATTTATTTAGCGATTTTGGACGCTATGGAGAAGCAATTCCTATCAGCTTAGGATTATGGACTGTATTGATTGCCCATGAGATTGGTCATCGCGTAATTGCCAATCGGTACAAAATTCGTTTGAGTATCCCCTTCTTTTTACCTACGTGGCAAATTGGTTCTTTTGGGGCAATTACTCGTTTTGAATCTCTCTTACCCAATCGTACAGCCCTATTTGACATTGCTTTTGCAGGACCTGCTGCTGCGGGAGTCATTTCTCTGGTTTTGTTGGTTACAGGAATGGTTTTGTCCCATCCAGGGAGTATGTTTCAGTTACCGACTGAGTTTTTCCGCGCCTCAATTTTGGTTGGAACTTTAGCAAAAGTCATCTTAGGATCTGCATTAGAAGCAGCAGTAGTAGATATTAATCCTTTAGTAGTGATAGGTTGGCTGGGTTTGCTCATCACCGCTTTAAATTTATTACCCGCAGGAAAACTAGATGGAGGAAGAATTGTTCACGCAATCTATGGACGCAAGACTGGTAGACGAGCTACTTTAGCAACTCTAATTATTTTGGGAATTGTTTCTCTATTCAATCCTGCAAATCCCATACCGTTATATTGGGCAGTTTTAATCCTATTTCTACAGCGAGATCTAGAACGCCCCGTACAAAACGAACTAACAGAACCCGATGATAGTAGAGCAGCTTGGGGTTTATTATCGTTGTTTTTAGCTTTGGCTACTTTAATTCCTCTGAGTGCTAGTTTAGCTGGTCGTATTGGTTTGGGTTCTTAACAAGAGTAGAAAATGTAGTGAAGCAAAAATGATTGGAGAAATTCTAAATAAACGCTATTCTGTCATTAGCCTTTTGGGAACGGGTCAATATGGTCAAACTTACCTGGCACAAGACAGCCAAGCACAACAAGATCCTCGCTGCGCGATCAAAGAATTTGAGCCAAAAGCAAAAGATACTCTTAGTTTGCGTAAAGCAAAATATTTGTTTGCCAGAGAAATCAAAATTCTTAAGATCTTAGGTAAGTCCGATCGCATTCCTGACCTTTTGGGGCATTTTCGTGAAGGCGATAAATTTTATTTAGTCCACCAGTTCATTGATGGGACCGATCTTGCTCGAGAATTAGGCTCTGGTAGACAATGGACAACCGAAGAGATAGGGGAGTTATTAAAAGAAATCTTAGAAATTGTTGAAGTAGCTCACAAAGAAAAGGTAATTCACCAAGATATTAAGCCCTCGAATATCATTAGGCGTAAATCTGATGGCAAGCTGATGCTAATTGATTTTGGTTCGGTTAAAAAGCTGAACAATCAAATGGCAAATGCAGAAGGAAAGACCGAACTGACCGTACCCATTGGCACAGAAGGTTACATCGCTCCAGAACAAAAAGGTATTAAGCCTCGGCTAGCTAGTGATATTTATGGAGTGGGGATGATTGGCATCTATGCTGCAACAGGGGTAGAACCTAAAGATATTCCTTTGGATCTTGAGACAGAAGTAGTTCAATGGAAAAATTTAGCTCCAGTAGATGAGAACTTAGCCAAAGTTTTAGATCGGATGGTTTTACCCGATTTTAAGCAACGCTATACATCTGCAAGTGAGGCTTTAAGGACAGTAAGAACTCTTAAATTAGGTAGAAAATTGTTGGACTTCAAAACTATAGTTGCTGCGGGTATTTTATTGCTGGGTATTTCGGGGGCTGGATATTACTATTGGCAATTAGAAAGCTCTTTGAACGAAACAGCAGATACTGCTAGCTATTATGAGACTGAAAAAGATCGATTTCCTTTCCTTTATCGTAATGCTGACTATGGGATTGAAATGAAATATCCCTTCAACTGGAAAGTAGATGAATCAGAAAAAAGCGAAAATGCGATCGCCAAATTCTTTCCCCAAGAAAATCAGTCATACTCGACCGTTCCTGAAGTTGAAATTCAAGTAAGCCAGTCTAACAATACTCCCTTAGAGAAGCACACAACAGATGCCGTATACAAAGTAACCCAACTACCTCAAGCAAAGATTGTTGATTCCCGTCCGATTAAGTTTGGTACGGGAAATGGTCACAAAATTATTTATACCGCAGCTAACCCAGATAATAATATCGAACAAAAGTATTTACAAATCTGGACATTAAAAGGCGATCGCATTTATACCGTTACCTACAAAGCCGAATTGGATCAATACAACAATTTTGTTGGCATTGTTGAAGATGAAATGCTCAAATCTTTAAAAATTACCCCTACAAAGCAATTAACAACTGAGAAATAAAAAATAATTTCTAATTCTGTAGCTGCCAGATTTTAATAGTTTTGTCGGCACTCACACTAACAATAGTTGAAGCATTGGAATTAACTGCCAAACTATAAATCATGTCATCATGTCCTTCAAAGGAAGCCAAAGGCTTATAATCTTCCAGACTCCAGACTCGAATTACAGAATCATCACTACCGCTAGCTACTTTAGTACCGTCTGGGCTAATAACAACCGTATTGACCCATCCTTCGGGAGAATTAAAGGTATGTTTTAGTTCCCATGCTTTCCAATCCCAAATTTTGACAGTTTCATCATCACTTGCACTGGCAATAATCGTTCCATCTGGACTTATCGCTACGCTATTTACAACGTTTGTGTGACCTTTGAGAGTTCGTTCTAGCCTACCGCTGTTTAAATCCCAAACTCTAACAGTTTCGTCACTACTACCACTCACTACAGTTTGCCCATCGCTACTAATGGCAACACTATTAATCCAGTCTTCATGTCCTGTAAGGGTAAGATCTGACTTGCCAGTTTCTAAATTCCAAACTCGAATATTTTCATCATCACTAGCGCTAACGGCTGTTTTGCCATCTGGACTTATCGCTACGCTGTTTACCACATCATTATGACCAGTAAGTGTTTGGATTGATTCTCCTGTGGTTAGATTCCAAACCTTAAGGGTAGTATCGTCACTAGCACTAACTAGGGTATTACCATCGCTACTTATAGCAACACCATTTACCAGATTGTCATGTCCCACAAGGGTTTGTTCCAACTCACCAGTTTGGGCATTCCACACTTTAATTGTGTCATCCCAACTACCCGTGATAACTCGCTGATTATCAGAACTAAAGACGACACTATGGACTAAATCGTCATGACCTTCCAAATCGCTAGCTAAAAGATATTGGGTTGGAAATTCATCAGGAGGTAAGGCTGCTAATTGAGTATCATCCTCTTCTTCAAATTCTATTTCTGCTTCAGGTTCGGTTGATTCTGCTTGGGATTCTAATTCAATTTGTTGTGCAGCTTGTTGTTCTTCTGCTTCTATTTCTGCTTTCTCTTGTGCGGCTTCCTCTTCAGCTAGGCGTTGTTCTTCAATTTCTGCTGCTCTAATTCTGGCTTCTTCGGCAGCAAGACGCTTCTCTTCGGCGATACGCTCTTTTTCTGCTTGGACTATTTCTTTCTCTTGAGCCAATTCTTCCATTGCAGATAAATATATGTTGATGGGAATACCTCGGCTAATATCCCTCCCTGTAGTGGGGTCTCTTTCTGTTTCACCATTGATTGCCACCAACAAACCATCTTCATCTACTACCGCCCCGCCACTACTTCCAGGTAAAGTTTGATTAGAATAAACTAAAGCATAGCCTTCAGCTTCTTCTGGATTAATTAGAATATCTTCTCTAATGCTTCTAACCTGTCCTGAAACTAAATCGAGGTCGTTTTGAATAGCGGGAAAACCAGCTACAAAAATCGTTTGTAGAGGAACAACGTCATCTGAATTTCCCAGGTCAGCAATGCTGTATTCATCGCTGCTGTCAAAAGTGAGAATCATCAAATCCAAACCAGGAATCTCTTGTTTAGAAGCCACCTGATGTTTTGTTCCGTCAGGAGTTTGAACTCGATATACCCCATCATCTCCAGCAACGTGATAGTTAGTTAAAACAGAGTATGTACCGTCTCGGCGTTCAATAATGACACCCGAACCATTATTGCCTGTCTGAGCCTGAATTACTTTAACTGTAATATCTCTGGCAATAGTACTAATATCTCTGGCGTTGAGAGCTAGTGCTTTGATAGGTTGCAACAACACTACCATGGTGCTAGCGATCGCTATAGAAACTCGCTGGTGAAAATTCATAGATTTTATAGATATAAGATTTTAAATATTGACAAATATTTTTAGGACAAAAATGTTAGCCTACATTCATTCTTCACAAGAGACTTGAGCAATTATTTTAGTTGTTCTATCAATCCAAAATGCTTGTACTGCCAAAACTTTTGACTATTGATTGTTCCAATCAAGAAATAACTCCATATTGATGTAAGTAGTTCCATCTATTGTAGAAACCACTGAGTCTTTTCCAGGGTCGCTACTTAATTCTATTGTTTCTCTTGCTGCCCACACCCGCTGATCTAATAATTTAACTAAAGTCTCATTGGCATCTGTGCCTGGTTTAAATGTAACCAAAAGTCCATCGGGTAAACATTCACCTCCTGCATAAGCTGCCACGCAGAGTGCAGGAAGATTATTTATCGTGTCTGCTTTGATATATTTAAGCGTTCCATTATTGTCAAATTTCTGAAACCTCTCGGATACTATCTGACAACGTTGAGCTGGGGTGAATGGAGGTGGAAAAGAGCGATCTGTCCAGCGAATTAAAGGCAGTGAACCTCTTTCCGTATTTACGGTGGTAAACATTCCGTTTTCATCGCAGAAAAAGCGTTCTTGGGTATAGCCAGGTTTAATACTAGTAAAGAAAGAGCCAAGTATGATGCCTAAACCAGCTAAAGTTAAAATAGATAAATTGGATTTGCTCATGATGACTCCTACAGATAAATATTGACACTCCCATCTATGTAAAGCCAATTTAATAGAGGCTTTAGGTCAGTCTATAAGCTTACCGCCCATTTTATTCTAATTACAAAATATCGCAAAAAAGCAATCAACCAAGAGCGATTAATTAGGTTAAGAGAAATATTTGAGCAAACTCTTTCAAAATGGGATTGTTCTCTAGTTGATTTCAATTCAGACTTCGGCAATCATTGCCACTTAATCGTAGAGTTTAAGCCAGACATTGAATTGTCTAAATTAATTGCCAATTTGAAAACTGTAAGCTCCAAATTAATCCGCCAAGAATACCCCGAACTTGCTAAGCATTATTTTCGGACGTTAATTCTTTAAACCTGATTTTTCGGGTAAAAATATTTACAACTTAAACAAAGGCGATGAGCGCGGAGGGATTTGAACCCCCGACCTACAGGACCGGAACCTGCCGCTCTATCCACTGAGCCACGCGCCCTCATAACTAATGTCGATTAGCTAAAGCTTCTACTACTGTAAACAGTCTACAGCAAGTAAATTAATTTTGCCTTTATTTTAAATAATCTCAATTATTGGTTGAGAAAGCAGAATAATCAAAGGCTGTATTTTCACTCCCTGACTATTCTATTTATTGCTTAAATTCTGCCATAGCGGGCAATAAAGTTATCTTCTGATTTATTTTGATTGTTCATCCACGCCCACATCTGATCTCCTAATGAAAAATGCCACCATTCCCCTGGATGTCTACAAAAGCCTGCATTAGTCATAACTCGGTTGAGTAATTGACGATTAAACTGATATTGCTGATTGTCATCATCTTTATCGGTGACATAATAGTCAGGATGAGATCGCTCGGAAAGTTCATCAATTTCTCCTCCCATATCTAAAGCTTCCCCGCGATCGTTGACAATAGTTATATCCACCGCTGCACCCGTACTGTGAGGTGGTGGCATTTTACGATCTAAACTAGGTGCTGCCCATAATTGATACACCTGACCCCACAAATCTTGACGCTGCTGTGGTGATAGCTGATGTTCTTGAAGATTTTGACTTTTTAATAGAGAATTATAGGTATGGTTGACCATAAATTGCTGTACCCCTACAGGACGGTAAGCATCATATATTTGAATTTTCCATTGTGGATAACGCTTTTCTAGCAATAATTGTGCTTCTAGCAAAGCTTTAATTACTCCCTGGCGCAAGCAATAAGGCGATTTGTCGTTATATTCTGCTCCCAATTTGACGTATGGATGGGGCAATTCTACTGAGAAATGGTCTAGGGGTATTGCAATCAGAGGCTCACCACAATCTTTAATCGCAATTTTATGATATGGTTTCACAGTTTTAGTCTATCTAAAATCTTTTGGTACAGGTAAAAATTTCTGGTTATCCAGATTCTTACTCACTCATACCTAAAACGACTACCCTTAGTCATAAATTGATAACCTGTTGGTATAAAATATTTTTTACATATAGCGTGTTTTTACATAATTACTCTGTTTGTACGCTATATATGGTGGTATGATACTGATTCTCAAAGAGCAAGGAATTAGTAACGATGGATCATTTACGGGAATGGAAGGCGAGTGGAGTAAGTGAAGAGTTGACCAATTTAAACGTGGTTTCTCTTGAAGGGACTTCTCCAAGCGAATATTTGCTCTATTCAAATTCTATCCCAAGGCGTAACGATGGCAGAGTGAGGGAAGGATTTCTTCAGCGTTATGCTCATACTGATGCTGGTGGTTGGTGGTGTTCGGGAATAGATGTTTTGAGTGGAGAAGAAGATATCTGGGGTTGTTTTAAGCCAGATCGTCCCCGTAACAGTTCTAATAAAGTTATTAAATACGAACATCCTCCCAAGGCTGCTACGGGTTTATTTGCTCTCAAAGTACCTCTTAGTTTGTGGCAAAATATCGCTGATGCTGCGGAAATAGCGATCGCCCAAGAAGATATTGAACCTCAAAGCAGCGATCTCGGTTTTTGGAAATGGTTAATCGAGCATCCCCAAATACCTCTTTGTATTACCGAAGGGGCGAAAAAAGCTGGTGCATTATTATCTGCTGGTTATAGTGCAGTGGCTTTACCAGGAATTAATAATGGCTATCGTACTCCCAAAGATAGTGATGGCAAACGCATTGGGAAATCTCATTTGATCCCTCAGTTGGCAAAACTTGCTACCCCAGGGAGATTAATATATTTGGTTTTTGACCAAGACTCTAAACCCAAGACAGTCAAAGCGGTTAGTGCAGCAATTAGAAAGACTGGTTATTTATTACAAAAGGCTGGCTGTCAGGTAAAAGTTATTACTTGGAAATCTGACTTAGGTAAGGGCGTAGATGATCTGATTATTAATCAAGGTCAATCGTGTTTTGCTCAAGCTTATGAAGATGCCCTCGATTTAGAAACTTGGAAGGCAAAATCATGGACAAATTTAACTTATCCTACAGATATTGAAGTTAATAGTCGTTATTTGCCAGAGTTGGATATTGCCCCTAAAGCTAAATTAATTGGCATCAAATCTCCTAAAGGTACGGGAAAGACTCAGGCTTTATCTAAAATAGTGGCTAGTGCGATCGCTCGTGGACAGAAAATACTAGTAATTGGACATCGGATACAGCTAGTAAAAGAGTTGTGCCAAAGGTTTGGCTTGCAATACGTCACAGAGATCGATCGCTCTAATACTAGTTTGGGTTATGGTCTTTGTATTGATTCATTGCATGGCAAGTCTCAAGCCAAATTTAATCCCCAGGATTGGTTGAATAGCCTGGTGATTATTGATGAAGTAGAACAGGTATTGTGGCACGCTTTAAATTCTAGTACCTGTAAAGAGCGTCGAGTAGAAATATTAAAGTGTTTCAAAACACTGATGCAGAATGTTTTAGGAGATAAAGGGCAAGTATATATAGCCGATGCCGACTTGAGCAATATTGCCCTAGACTATCTGATTTCCCTCTCAGGAATGGAAATACAGCCTTATATCGTGCAAAATATTTGGCATGGCGATCGCGATGCGTCTTGGCAGGTATATAGCTATGGTGGAAAAAGTCCCAAAAAATTAGTTAATAATTTGACCAACCATATTCAACAGGGTGGCAAACCATTTATCTGTCTTTCAGCACAAAAACTGACTAGTAAATGGAGTACCCAGACTTTAGAGGCATATCTGCAACAAAAATTTCCCACTAAAAAGGTGTTGCGGATTGATTCAGAATCTTTAGCCGACTCCAATCATCCAGCCTATCAATGTATTACCAAGTTAGAGGAAATACTCTGGCAATACGATGTTGTTGTTGCTAGTCCTTCGATTGAAACAGGTATTTCCATAGATTTAAAAGACCACTTCACCTCTGTATGGGCGATCGCTCAAGGTATTCAAGCAGAGAATGCAGTCAGGCAAACTTTATCTCGTTTAAGACAAAATGTTCCTCGCCATATTTGGTGTGCTACCTACAGCTTTAATAAAATCGGCAATGGTTCAACCTCCATTCCTGCTTTATTAAGTTCCAATCAACGTTTTACTCAGTTAAACATCCGTTTGTTGCAACAGTCTGACTTTGCTGACTTAGACGATTTAGATACAGATTTTCAAGCAGAATCTCTGCTATGTTGGGCAAAAATGGCAGTACGGTTTAATGCAGGGGCGATCAACTATCGTAACTCTGTCTTATCTGGATTAAAAACTGAAGGTCATGAAATTATTGATGCAGCTGAATTTAAACAGCCTCCAATTAAGCCAGAGTCTAAAACTGATAATAGTTTAGTAGCAGCCATCACCGAAATTAGCACCCAAAATTATCAAGCAGAATGTGGTGCGATCGCCCTTTCTCCTAGTCTCAACGAGGAACAATACAAAACCCTGAAAAAACAGCTAATTAAATCTATTAGCGATCGCCGTCAACTCCGCAAACATGAATTACAAGAACGCTATCATCTACCCATCACTCCTGAAGTTGTATCTTTGGATGATGAGGGATGGTATCAAAAAATTAGACTGCATTACTTTCTCACTATTGGTCGTCCCTACCTAGCCGATCGAGATACTAAGGTGGCGCGTAAACTAATTGAACAGGGAAACGGTAGTTTATTCTTGCCTGACTTTAATAATTCTCAATTAGGTGCAATTGTGGGAACACTAGAAATAATGGGTATTCCCGTGTTGTTGCAGGACATATCAAGAGAACTCCGTAACACCGATGCAGACTTGCGATCGTTAGCTGCGATCGCTCACAGCAATCGTCGTGAAATAAAAACGATCCTCAACATTAGTATTGCCAAGAACTATAGTCCTATCACTGTCGTTAGTCGCTTATTAAAAAAAATTGGCTGCAAAATTCAATGTACGCGATACGAAAGCATCAACAAAAAAAGAGTCAGAGTGTATCAAATACTTACGCCAGAAGATAAGCGCGATCGAGTGTTTGCCCATTGGTTGAATATAGATCGTCAGCGTCCAGGAAATTCACTATTTTGGTCTGAGGATAGAAATAAGTCTCAGTCAATTTTGTCTCCCGTTGCATCTAATCATCTTCAATTAAGTTTAAATCTTTAGTTCGATAAATAGGTATTTGCAACAATTTAAGAAAAAATTTTTAAAATTGTTGCGAAAGCTGAAATACCTTCTATCAGTGAATTTACGGGGATTTAATTCCTAAAACGGGAACTAAAAAGAAGCAATTTAAGTGTTTTCACTAGGCATTTAAAGTTTTTGCGGTTATAAAGTTATTATGAAGTTCAGATAAAGGATTTATAAAGCAGAAAGAAAAAACTAGTAAACTTACTTTGCCTAAAGAAGCTAAAGTCTATTAGCCGTGCTTTTGTTGTATGCTGGCTCAAACTCAGAAAGCCTTTTATTACAATTAATTCGCTAAAAAAAAGAGGCTAGCTTAAACCAAATAATCATAAAGCAAAAAAAAGTCAACGTAAAGATATTAGAACAGAAAATTTATTTCTGCTCCAGTTTTACAATGGAATTCTAATTATTTATCGATGAGTTTTTGAGAAATATCCCGAATAATTCGTAACTAACTTTTACTTTTTACCTATTATGAATATATCAATAAACTTACTCAATATTTCAGTTGCCGAAGCAATCAAGTTTGAGTTAGAAGTCAACTATAGTCGTGGTACTGGATTTTCAGACGGCGAACTTTACAGACAGTATGATCTTAATCCTAAAGCAGATCAATTGTTTAGCGCAGACTATCGCTATGGATTTATAGCCGATCAAATCTCTGCCTATAAAAATTATCAAACATATTGGAGCAGCTGTTTTAAATAACAGTTGGTCCAAAAGTCTCAAACGCTTATTCTTTTCTTACCGATTTAATTTTGTCCTCATCATTTTTTAGAAAGAAATAAGAATGTTTACTCGCTATTTGCTATTTATTTAACCCTTGCATGGAGAATATTGGTTATGAATTCACTGAAGAGCCTGCTTGATATTTCAACTATAGATATTGTAAATATTAGAGAACTCGTCGAACAAGTAAAGGTTTCTTTCTCCCTCAGAAGCGATCTAGGAATCTCTGCACCACAAGTTGACTGTAACTTTACCAATGATTTTTCTGATGGCAAATTAGATGGAGAAAACAACTTTGAACCTATTGCCTATCAGTGGTCAAACTCAGACTACCGTAAAGGATATTTAATCGGGATAGCAAAAAGAATTGGCATTGAATATACCCTAATTCATAATGTCAAGACGAGCAAAATTATTGTTGTCGATTAATCTAGTAATTCTTTCTTGTAGCAAGTTTAGTTTTCATTAGGTTTGTTGGGTAGAGGAACATCTTTAAGATCGGCAGGTTTACGATTTGGAAGAGGTACATTTTTAAGATCTAATGGTTTGCGCTCTGGTAGAGGAATATCTCTAAGACGATCGCGTAATGATCGTTCTGGCTCTGGTGCAGGTGTAGGCTCTGGTTTTGGTTTTAGTTCAGGTGCAGGTGCAGGTGCAGGTGCAGGTGCAGGTGCAGGTGCAGGTGCAGGTTCAGGTGCAGGCTCTGGCTTTGGAGTCAATGCAGGTGCAGGCTCTGGTCTTGGCTCGGTGTTTTCCTTTTCTGCCTCTTCTCGTCTGCGAATGGAAGGGAGAGTCAGAGAAGGACAAATTTCCGAGTCATACTCATAATTAACCGTTACCTGATAAGGTTTTGGCTTTTCGGTTTCATTATCTAGAACACTTTTAATAATCTCTTCTCCTGCTGCTTGATCGAAAAGAGGATATTTTGCTCCTTTGATTAAATCTAAAGCTACTACATTACCTTCAATATTTACCACAACACCATAAATACTTGTACCTTTCAACCTTCTGATACAAGCATCTCTAGGATAAGTACCTGCAACCTCTATACTTTCTGGTTCTACATCTTCGATCTTAGTTAACCAAGCAATATAATTTTTTCTCGCGTTTTCATCGCTAGTTCCATCTTCCTTTTTTTTGAGGCTTTGACTCAGTTTGCGAATACGCTGTTGACTTTCGGTTACTTTCTGGGCAGCAATTTGCTCTGGTGTTGGTTTAATTTTGGGTTTAGCAACTTCAGTTTCAACTGGCTTTTGTTCGGGTTTAGCGGGTGGCTTTACCTGCTCTGCTTGGGGAGTTTTGGGCTTTTCTACATTCTCTGACGGTACTTTAGCTGGATCGACCTTAAAATCTTCAGCATTAATTTCTGGTGGTAGAGGAAGATTAGATATATCCCCAATTGGTGGAAGGGTAATATCTGTTATGGGCGGTAAATTACTAAAATCTGGTGGAGGTGGAATAATTAGAGGAGGAAGATCCCCAGGATTTCCGATACCTGGAATCAGATCTCGCGGTATGGCAAATGGTGCGGCGGGTTCGCTACTATCAAAAGGAAGATCGCCGATATCTGGGACAGGAACATCTGGAGTGTTTAACTGAGGATATAAATCGGGTAAACGAGCCTGTTGCTCGGGATTAAGCTCAATGATCGATACTTCTCTTCTGCCAGAATCATCGTTGAATTTTATTGTTGGTATACCAAACTTTAAAACCAGTAAATGCAAACCAACCGAAACCAGTAGGCATAACTGTGCTGGGTTAATGAATTTACCAGATTTATGATCTAATTTTGATTCGTAAGACATAACCCACAACAATAAATATAAAATCTAGTCTTCTAGTTTACAGAAAAATTTAGAAAAATCAGATCATTACCGAATTTAGATTATGCTCTATTAGTCAAGATGGCAATCTTTTGAAAAAATGTAAGCCATGAGCTATAGGCTATAAACTTTTGGATTTAGGGATTATACAGATATTCAATTATTAAATAAACTTTTGATCGCCGTAGCAATATGTTTTCCCATTGATTCTGCGATCGCATTTACTCCTTCTTCTATTCCTTCTACATTTGCACCTGCTTCGCCTAATTCAACAACCCTCGTACAAAAAAGGCGTGCCTTTTCTCTAACCACCAACTACTAACAATTATTTACTTATCAGAAGAAACTACTTCTGTCTTTTCATCGGTTTTAGATGCCTTCTTCTTTACCGCCTTTTCTTTAATTGCAGCAGCTTTTTCAGTTTTCTTTTCCGTTTCAATTGGTTCAAGTGGCTTTGGTGCTTCAATCTCTAGGGGAAGAGGAACAGCTTTTTTAAAAGTTAATCGATCGTCAACACAATCGACAATAATCTTATCTCCTGGGATAAAAGAATTCTCCAAAATCTTGGTTGCGATCGGGTTTTGTAATTCCCTTCTAATAGCTCGTTTTAATGGACGTGCGCCAAAAGCAGGATCGTAACCAATATCCACAATGCGATCTTGGGCTGCGGGAGACAGCTCGATCGCAATTTTTTGCTCGCCCAGGAGACGTTGAATACCTTTGATTTGAATCGTAACAATTTCTTTTAGTTCTTCCTTTTTCAAACCGTGGAAGATAATCAAGTCGTCAATACGATTAATAAACTCTGGACGGAAATGACTCTTTAAGGCTTGAGTAACCTGATTTTGAATGCGATCGTAATCTTGATCTTCGCCTTTGACGTTAAGAATATGTTCGCTACCAATATTGCTAGTCATGACAATAATCGCATTGCGAAAATCAACCATTCTTCCCTGAGAGTCGGTAATTCTGCCATCGTCCAATACTTGCAGCAAGATATTAAACACATCCTTGTGAGCTTTTTCCACCTCATCCAGCAACACCACACAATAAGGACGACGACGCACTGCTTCGGTTAACTGTCCTCCTTCCTCAAAACCAACATACCCAGGAGGCGCACCAACTAAACGAGATACGGCGTGTTTCTCCATATATTCGGACATATCGATTCGCACCATCGCATCTTCACTATCAAAGAGAAATGCTGCTAAAGCCCTAGCTAATTCTGTTTTACCTACCCCAGTTGGACCCATAAACAAGAATGAACCTATCGGACGATTGGGGTCATTCATCCCCGCCCTAGCCATCCGAATCGCTGCGGAGACAGCTTCTACGGGTTCTTGCTGTCCAATCACTCTTTGGTGCAAGTGTCCTTCTAATTGGAGGAGTTTTTGCCTTTCTGATTCCAACAGTCGATTGATTGGTACTCCCGTCGAACTAGCCACAATTTCCGCAATATCCGACTCTGTTACCTGCTCTCTCAAAAGGGTTGTACCTTTTGATTGAATATCCATTAGTTTGGTTTCTTTGGCTTCCAAGTCTCGCTGGAGAGTTTCTAATTTTCCATATTTTAGTTGAGCGGCTTCTTCGTGGTCAAAAGCTCTTTCTGCCTTATCTAGTAGTACCCGTGTTTTTTCTTCTTCCTCTTTGAGGGCATTTATCTCATCTAATAAACCTTTTTCCGACTGCCACTGTTCGGAAAGTCCACTTTGTTTCCCCTTAAGGCTATCAATTTCCGCTTGAATTTTCCCTAATCTCTCTTTGGCTGCTTTATCTACACTGAGCATTCCAGGACGTTGATTTTCTCCTGTCAGAGACATTTTTTCCATCTCTAACTGCATGATACGGCGATCCATATCTTCTAATTCACTGGGTTTAGAAGTAATCTCCATCTTTAATTTAGCAGCAGCTTCATCCACTAAATCGATCGCTTTATCAGGTAAGAAACGCTCGGTGATATAGCGATTAGATAGGGTTGCAGCAGCTACTAATGCCGAATCGGTAATAGTTACCCCGTGATGTACTTCATAACGTTCTTTTAGCCCCCGTAGAATCGAGATAGTGTCTTCCACAGAAGGCTGTTTAATATATACCTGTTGAAAACGTCTTTCTAGAGCAGGATCTTTCTCAATATGTTTGCGATATTCATCTAAAGTAGTCGCTCCAATACAGCGTAATTCTCCCCGCGCTAACATTGGCTTGAGTAAGTTCCCTGCATCCATTGAGCCTGAGCCTTCGCGTGAACCCGCACCAACAACGGTATGAACCTCATCAATAAATAAAACTATCTGTCCGTCCGATTCAGTAACCTCTTTTAGTACCGCCCGCAAACGTTCTTCAAATTCGCCTCGATACTTCGCCCCTGCAATCAGGCTACCCATATCCAAAGAAATCAACTGACGATCCTTGAGAGATTCGGGAACATCTCCATTAATTATACGTTGAGCTAATCCCTCTGCGATCGCGGTTTTACCCACCCCAGGCTCACCAATTAAGACAGGGTTATTCTTGGATCTTCTAGAAAGCACCTGAATTGTACGGCGAATTTCTTCATCTCGACCAATTACAGGGTCTAGCTTACCTGCTTTAGCCTCTTCGGTCAGATCTCGCCCATATTTTTCTAAAGCCTGATACTGTTCTTCCTGGTTTTGCTTTGTTACCTTTTGCGTACCCCGAACTGATTTGATCACCTCTTCAAGATCTTGCGGATCTATGTTGAAACTCCGCAGGGTTTTCTTCCCAATACGAGCATCTTCGGCAAACCCCATAAAGATATGCTCGATGGAAATAAAATTGTCTCCCCAACTAGTGCGACAAGTTTCCGCACGGTCTAGCATTCTATCTAAACTAGGACCCAAATAAAGTTGCGCCGAGCCAATTCTAGGCTGACGCTTAGTAAACATTTCTAGCTGCTGTTTGAAACGAACCAGATCTACGTTACCTTTTTCTAAGATAGTTTTGGCCAGTCCTTCTTGTTCTAGTGCTGCCAAAATTAGATGCTCTACCTCTAAGTTTTGATTCTGAAATAATTTGGCAACTTCTTGGGACTTTACGATCGCATCCCAGGCTTGTTCAGTAAACTTACTTTGGTCGGTAGGCTGCATATTTTAGCTAAATTTAGGATTTTAAAATTGTGATTATTAATGATGCTCAGTATAGCAAGGCTCAGTCTATAAATATTTAAGCTCACAATCACTTTATTAATAGACTTTATATAATAATATGTCTTAAATAATATTCTAGTCCCATCTTCCAATCAAAAACCATGAATAAAACAAGTGAAGCCATTTGCGTTACCCCGAATCCCAAATAGGTCAACTAAAAGACTTGGATGTATTTTAATTTATCTATTTAGGAACAAGAAGTATCAGAATTTCCTTGGACATATAAAGAAGCGAAGGCAAGATGGGATGCTGAAGAAATTCATAATCGCACTAGTTATGTCGAAGCCGAACCTATGATCTGGTGGGAAAACCTTTGGAATTGGTAATAGTTTTATTGAAGATAATTAATCAAAGCCTGTAAGCCAAGGCGATAGCTATCTGCACCAAAACCGCTTATCTGACCAATAGACACTGGTGCAATGTAAGAATGATGGCGAAACTTCTCTCTAGTATAAATATTGCTTAGATGCACCTCTACCGTCGGTATTTGCACCCCCGCTATAGCATCTCTAATCGCAACACTCGTATGGGTATAAGCACCAGCATTAATCATAATTCCCTGGTACTTATCTCTGGCATCATGTATCGCATCTACCAGTACCCCTTCATGATTAGACTGCAAGCAGATAACCTTAGCTTGCAGTCTTTCACCATCTAATTTTAATGTCTCGTTGATTTGCAACAGAGTTATAGAACCATATATCTCAGGCTCTCTAAGACCTAACAAGTTTAAGTTAGGACCATGCAAAACTAGTATATTCTTATCAGACAAAATTTAACTAAAATAAATGAAGCTTAAATTAGGTATCTAACGGTAGTGACGACTAGCACGGTCATCAACAGGAATAGGGATAGTCTCTCTTTCCGTTTCCGTTTCTGGGCCTAATAAAATTTCAATTAGCTTTTGAGCCAAATCTTTGAGTCTGTCTAGTAGTTGTTCTATATAGTCCATCGGATTAACGACTCCTTCAGGAAAATCTTAATTTTACTTATTCTATTATCTTAGCTCGGTGCCAATCAAGCCTATAACCTTTTAAATAAATTTGTTAATTATGTAAAAAGGTTACTTTGCGGTTTGCCTTTCTCTACAAAACTTTTGACCCTACAGTGCGGGTTTGTTAAGTTTTGTGATTACCAAACCATATATATAAGATTAGCACAAGCTGAGATTATGAGTATATGCTCCTAACGGATAAACCTTTTCTTAAGATTTTCCTCAAGATTGCTTAAGAAAGAAACATTACGTCAGATTCATTATCGATCGCACCCTCGATACGAGCTAAACCAGCACTCATGGTAATGACAACGGGCTGTCTTGCAAAAGTCAAGCTTTATTATCAATACGATACAAAGTTAAAATCTAGCCAAATTGTCATTAAGATTTATTGACTGAAAATCCCTTTTTATCCTGGTGGCAACTGTTCTCTAAGCTTTTCTATAAAAGAATCCCACGGATTACACAAGCTTCGTTGTGCAATAAAATAGAGGGTCGCAATTACTCACCTCATTCTGGGACAATGACGATCGAGTTTGTCCAAACCATACCGTTATTTTCTATTCAAAATATTCTGAATCGATATCGTTAATTTAAATTCACTTTAGGAGAGAAGACATAAGATGAAGTTAGCTTATTGGATGTATGCTGGTCCAGCACATATTGGCACTCTACGCATCGCGAGTTCTTTTAAGAACGTCCACGCCATTATGCACGCTCCATTAGGAGATGATTACTTCAACGTCATGCGATCGATGTTAGAAAGAGAAAGAGATTTTACCCCTGTTACGGCTAGCATCGTCGATCGCAACGTCTTAGCGCGGGGTTCACAAGAAAAAGTAATTGATAATATTACCCGTAAAGATAAGGAAGAAAGTCCCGATTTAATCGTTCTCACCCCTACCTGTACCTCCAGTATTTTGCAGGAAGACTTAGAGAACTTTGTTACTCGTGCTTCAATGGATACCAAGGGAGATGTGTTACTAGCGGATGTCAACCACTATCGCTACAACGAGCTACAGGCAGCCGATCGCACCTTACATCAAACAGTTAAATTCTATCTTGATAAAGCGCAGAAAAAAGGCGAAATACCAACCGACAAAACTGAAATTCCCTCAGTAAACATTATTGGTATTTCTACTCTTGGTTTCCACAATCAACACGACTGCACTGAATTAAAACGCTTAATGGCAGAATTGGGTATTGCGGTAAATGAAGTAATTCCCGATGGTGCTTCAGTACACAACCTAAAAAATCTTCCCCGCGCTTGGTTTAATCTCGTTCCCTACCGTGAACTGGGAGTGATGACAGCAGAATACTTGAAATCTGAATTTGATATGCCTTACGTGGACATTACCCCTATGGGTGTAGTAGAAACGGCAAAATGTATCCGTAAAATTCAGCAGGTAATTAATAATCAGGGTGGAGAAGTTGATTACGAGAAATATATCAACAACCAAACCCTTTATGTATCCCAGGCTGCCTGGTTCTCTCGCTCAATTGACTGTCAAAACCTAACGGGTAAAAAAGCCGTAGTATTTGGTGACAACACCCATGCTGTTGCCATGACTAAGATTCTCACTAGAGAAATGGGAATCCATGTTGTACTAGCAGGAACATACTGTAAATACGATTCAGACTGGTTTAGAGAACAAGTAAGCGAATATTGCGATGAAGTTCTTGATTAGTGAAGATAATGCAGAAATTGGCGATGCGATCGCTCGTCACGAACCCTCTGCTATCTTTGGTACGCAAATGGAACGTCATGTAGGGAAGCGTTTAGATATTCCCTGTGGTGTAATTGCTGCACCTATCCATATTCAAAACTTCCCCATTGGTTACAAGCCATTTATGGGTTATGAAGGTACAAACCAAATTGCCGATTTGGTATACAATTCCTTCACTTTGGGAATGGAAGATCATTTACTAGAAATCTTTGGCGGACATGACACTAAAGAAGTCATTACTAAAGGTATTTCTGCTGGATCTGACTTGAGTTGGGACAAAGAAGCCACAGGAGAATTAGGCAAAATTCCTGGTTTTGTGCGCGGAAAAGTTAAACGCAACACTGAAAAGTTTGCTCGTGAAAGAGGTTTCGCTGTAATTACTTTAGAAGTTATGTACGCAGCAAAAGAATCTGTCGGCGCGTAAATCAATTGACAATTAGTAGTGAGCAATAGCTAGCTTAATATAGTTTTACGGGGTGGGTAATCATTTATCCACCTTTTCTAAATCGGTCGCTAATATTTCTATATCTCGAACATCCTCTTGTTTAATTTTTAAATTTGTAAGAGGAGAAACATCAATAATTGACGGTTGTTTTGTAATTTCAGAAGTTTGGAATTATTTTATTACTTATTACTTATTACCGATGTTACTTGCTGTTTACCATCACTCTTTACGGTAATATTATTACTGCCAAAAATACCGATCGCTTTTTCTCCTGTTAATCTAGCTTTAGGATCTGCCTGTTCGTAGATTACATTTCCTGTTGCTTCAATTTCTTCTGTATCCATCATCCAGATTAATTGACGAGCGTATAATTGAGATGCTTGCTGTGGATCGATTCCTTCCACCCCATCATTTAATTTAGCTATCTGTTGCTGTAAGTCTATCTCTCCTTTATTACCCGTAAGAGTAATTTGACGATCGCGATCTAAAATTTGTATGGGTAAGTCTGTTTTGCCTTCACGCTGTTGATAATTCCACGTTAAAGACTGGCTAGCAACCTGAATTTTTGGCTCAATAGAGATTAATTCGATGTTGTCATTTAGAGTAGCAATGCTTTTAATTAGATCGACTTCAGCGCGATCGCTTACTAATCTATCGGTAACGTTTTCCCGTTCATCATAACGAACTATCTCTACTGCGCCAGGACTAATGATTTTATCTCGAGCAATACTCCACACAAGGCGATCGCTTTTTAATTGCAAAGCTGGATCGATTGTATCTGCAACAACCTCTCCTTCTATTTCTAAGCTTTCTGTGTTGGTAAAATATTTTCCTCGTTGGGCATTAACTTCTAAATTAGGATGAATAGCGTTTAAATTGTCTTTGATCAACAATAAACTTTCTTGGGGTCGCCATTCTATCAAATTGCTTTTCATTACGCTGCCATTACGCGGGTCGCTGGCAACTATTCGATCTTCTAAAATAACTATGTTGCCGTTGTCTTTAACTTCTCCTTTATCCGCACTAATTTTAAGAATAATCTTGTCGTCTTGTAGAAGGTTTCCCACAACCCGATCTAAAACCGCAGTTTTTTTATCTTCGCTGTAAACAATATTGTCTGCCTTAATTTTCCATACGGTATTATCTTGCCTGTTTGACTGTTCTAAAACAGCATTGTTTAACACCAGTCGAGTGTTTACACGAGTCTCTTCTAAGCCTTGAGGTGGCAGCTTAGGAGAAGATGTCTGGCAACTAGAAAATGCGATCGCCAGCAGCAATAATAAATTGTACTTAAAGAGTGTCCTAACTTTTAAATTAATTGTCGGCAAATTTTATAGAAATAAGAGAATTGTCTAGATTCTACTTTAGCTTGCAAAGTCCTAATCGATCCAAATCACTATCAACTGCTAACAGAGATCGTGCTGCTGATTGAAATATAAAAATAATATACAAAGGTACAAATTATATTGTTAGTTTATATGGAATTTTCCGATAATATCTACGGTCGGCAGATTGAAATTTTAAAACAAAAAGACAATGAAGTAAAAATCGCCTATGAGGTTTATGTTTCTCGCCGAAAAATATGGATTTCTACTCCACTGTGTCTGATTAGTTTCGTTGCTCCATATATTTATACTCGAAGATGGCAGCCTCTGGGCATTGCTATCGGAGGTTTATTTCTAATAGGCTGCGTAATTAGTGATAGCAAAGATAGTGTTGCAGCAAATTTTCAAAAAGGTCAAGAATTGACACCAATATGTATGATTTTGGCAGCTATGGACAATGGTGTGGCAATAAATAAACACAGAAAGAAAGTCCAAGAAAAATCTTCCGAACCTCCCTTAGACCAAATTAATTAAATATCAAATTTAGAAATAGCGATCGCTTTGAATACCAGATGAAATTAATCATTTAGTACTTATGGCGATCGCTTTTATATTTTACGGAGTAACTAGTTGTTCGTCAGTTCCCCAGCAACGAGTAACCAACTACCAAACTTATTACTTATTACTTTATTCTAGTGTTCGTCTAAGATACCAAAACCAGAGAAACTACGATAGGGATCGCTGTGCTTAGTAGTTTTTTGAATATCTTCTTTAATCTGATCCAAATCAACATAGCGGTCTGCTACATTAATTAAACTATCACTAGTCATAGAACGCAGACTGACAACTTCTACTCGTGCACCGCGATAGCTAACCGCATCTACTGCATAAGCCAAATCCCCATCACCACTGACCAATACAGCCGTGTCATAAGAAGAAACCAAAGCCATCATGTCTACAGCAATTTCCACGTCTAAATTAGCCTTTTTTGAGCCATCTGGTAACTGTACCAAATCCTTGGCAATGACACGATAACCATTACGACGCATCCAAAGCAAAAAACCTTGCTGCTTTTCATTGGTGCGGTCTACTCCTGTGTAGAAAAAAGACCTTAACAGTCTCGATCCTCCAGTTAAACGGTATAAAAGTTTACTGTAATCTATTTCAATACCTAGCTGTAGTGCTGCATAAAATAAATTTGAGCCATCAATAAAAATAGCTACCCGTCCCCTATTCTCTAGAATTTGTTCTGGTGTGAAGATAGGGTCGCTTCCGAAGTTATCCAACATTGTATTAAGCCTCATTATTTTATGCAAAAAAGTATTGTATTTTGGGTGGATTAGCCCCATGATTACTGACCACCAAAGCGATCAAACCGAGTATTCTAGTTTTATATAAACAGCTAGCCTAATGGCATAGCTAGACTACGCAAATCTTTTATGATTTTTACCAACTATCAGAGCTATATTTATAATTTTTAAGTCCTCGTCTCTTGCTGTTATACAAGTGTCGATGGCGGAAGTAAAGAATTAACTACTGACTGTCTGAGCAATATAATTAATTAAATTTTAGTTGTGTTATTTTGCCTAACCGATAAAAGCGAATTTGTTAGCGATTTGTTTTTACTATTTAGTAACCTTATATCAGTAAAAAAATATACTGAGGTAAATTGCTAGTCATTATTTAAGCTTCTGACGATAATTCCAATTTAGAAAAAACTGGACTAGCTTTGCCCAAAGTCTCTTTAATAGCTAATTTCCCCCATTTTGCATGGGTTGAAAAATTTTCTGCTGTATAAACTGAATTTTCACTATTAAAATCCCAATCAAACCCCAACTGCTGATAAATTTTAGTGCTTATGTCTGGGATAACAGGAGATAGTAAATAAGCAGATAAACGCACTGATTCAATCACAGCATATAAAATCTTTTCTATTTCAGCTTGTTTACCTTCTTTGAACAAAGTCCAGGGCGCACTATCATCAATATATTTATTACAAGAACGGACTAAATTAAGAATTTCTTCGCAACCTTGACTAAATTGGAGATTTTCATTCATTTGTGTAACGCGATCGCCCAAGTCCATACCGATACTTTTTAATGGATGGTCTGAACTATAATTAGCACTAGATAATCTCGGTACATTACTTTGGCAATATTTTTTTAACATTCCCAAAGTACGATTGAGCGAATTACCCAAAACATTGGCTAGATCGTTATTAAGCACTTCGATAAAACGGTTTTCATTAAAATCGCCGTCTTTACCTAGTTCGATTTCTTTAAGAAAGTAATAACGCACGGCATCAGCACCATAGCGAGCGACTAAATCAAAGGGATCGATGGTATTACCCAATGTTTTCCCCATTTTTAGTCCGTCTTTCGTCAAAAAACCATGACCGAACACTTTTTTTGGTAAAGGCAAACCAGCAGAAGCTAACATAGCGGGCCAGTAAACCGCATGAAAACGCAATATATCTTTACCAATTAAATGCAAATCGATCGGCCACCATTGAGATAAAGCATTATCCAGGGTTGGCTCATCGTCAGGATCGAGTAAAGCCGTCACGTAGCCTAAAAGGGCATCAAACCAGACGTAAATCGTGTGTTTCTCATCGACAGGAATAGGAAAACCCCAGTCTAAATTAACGCGAGAAATAGAAAAGTCGTTTAGTCCTTGTTTAACAAAGTTGAGTACTTCATTGCGTCGGCTAGCTGGCTGAATAAAGTCTGGGTTTGACTCATAAAGATCTTCTAGCTGTTGCTGATATTTAGACAGACGAAAGAAATAGTTTTCCTCATCGCGCCATTCTGCTGGTTTATTAGTGTGGATGGCACAGTGATGATCTTCAATTAGTTCTCTTTCTTCCTTAAACTCTTCGCAAGATACGCAATACCAACCCTGCTGGCGGTCTAAATAAATATCTTCCTGTTGCCAAACACGGTCAAAAAACTCATCAACGATCGCCTTGTGTTTAGGCGCAGTGGTACGGCTAAAGCGATCGTATTTAATGTTTAGTTTATCCCACAAAGATTTAAAGCTATCGACAATGCGATCGCAATGAATCTGGGGTTCAACCTTTTCTTGTGTGGCAGTACGCTCAATCTTTTGTCCGTGTTCGTCTGTACCTGTAATAAACAAGACAGATTTGCCCTGTAAACGCTGAAATCTCGCTACCGCATCTGCGGTGATAGTAGTGTAGGCACTGCCAACGTGAGGAACATCATTAACATAGTAAAGGGGAGTAGTTAAAGCAAATTTATGGTTATTAACAGAGTTATTCATTTAAATTGGAAAATTGCTCAAACTATAGGATATAGGTTGTATAGCCTTTTAAGTCTGATAGCAATATATAAGCTGACACCTTAAGGGTCATTAGTATATGTTGTTAGTTCTCTAGAATTAAAATATTTTTCTAGATTAAAGAACTGTTCTTAAATTTTGGGTCTAGATTATAGATAACCTATAAGTAAGTATCAATTATCACAGGGATTTAAATTAACGCTAAGGAAAATACTTAATATATTGTCGATTTCGTTAACAAAGTCTGCTTTGGTCAAAAAAATAAATTGCAATTATTTATTTAAGCTTAAATACAGCTTTATTAATCTGAAAAAATATAAAGGTTTTGTTAATTATTCAATATTGACTCATACTTAAATCAGTCTCCTATTTCCGTATCGAGCAAAATATAGACTATTGTGACCTGAATAAGCTGATAATCTAGTTTAATGTTATCTTTTACACCACGTTTAATCGCTCAGTCTTTGATATCAGCAGTTAACCTCCAGTTGACTCATTCTTACACTAGTCGAATTCCCCAAGATATTCCTACGATAGTTGTTAGCAATCATCGTAGTTTTTTAGATGCGCCAATTTTAATTAAAACGATCCCTAATACTTTGCGTATTGCCTGTCATCATTACATGGGAGAAACTCCAATGGTGCGGGAAATTGTTAATTCATTAGGTTGTTTTCCCTTGGCTGAAGCAAAGGAAAGGCAAAAACAGTTTTTTCAACAAGCCAGCCAGCTTTTGACTTCTAGACAATGGGTAGGACTATTTCCTGAAGGTACTAGACCGATGATTGAACCCACCTCACCTGATGAAATTGGTGAGTTTCATCGAGGGTTTGCTCATTTGGCTTGGAAAGTTCCTGTAGATAATTTAGCTGTATTACCAATTGCGATCGCATCTTTATCGGAAACTAATTATCCTAGTATTCCTATTAGTTGGCTTCAGCAATTCGACCGAAATGAACCTTTCTTTGAACGTCAAGGGTTACACCCGATGTTGGTTTATCATCGCGTTAATGTCGCGATCGGTCATCCTTACTTGATTACAAAGGCTAAAAAACAAGAATATAAGGGTAAGAACGCCAAAATACTTGCCACCGACTTAACTAATTATTGTCAGGATCAAATCACAGAGTTATTAAGGGAAGGGATATATAAAGGATGAAGGAGCGATGGCATAAATCTAAAGAAAAGAGTATATAAATGTCTATCTAAAGCTAGATGTTAGAGAATGATAGTTATTAAGTAAGTTTAAGTTTTAATATTTTTATTTCATATATCTATGAATTTTGAAAAAAGTGTAGATTTTATTGAACCAAAAAAAAATAATCGAGATGCACCTTTGTTTGTTTATCTTCCTGGTATGGATGGTACTGGTGAACTGCTCCAAACTCAGGCTGATAAATTAGCATCTTGTTTTGATTTGCGTTGTGTGTCGATTAGAATAGATGCCTATAGCAACTGGCAAACTCTGGCTCAAGATACGGTCGAATTAATTAAGACAGAATTAACTCGTAAAACGAACCAAGAAGTATATTTATGTGGTGAGTCTTTTGGTGGCTGTTTGGCTCTAAAAACTGCATTAGCCGCACCATTCTTGATTAAAAAGCTGATTTTAGTTAACCCCGCATCTTCTTTTAATCAATTTCCTATTTTGGGTTTAGGAGTAGGAATTACGCCTTGGCTACCTACTTGGCTACACCGCTATTCTGCTGCGGGACTATTGCCTTTTTTAGCAAAATTAAACAGAATTAATGATTGCGATCGCCTCAAACTAGTAGAAAGCATGAAGTCTCTTCCCCCTCAAGTAGTAAGCTGGCGTTTATCCTTATTAAGAGATTTTAAAGTTGCAGACGAACAGTTACGTAGTTTGAAAATTCCTACCTTGATTATTGCTGGTGCAGAGGATAGTCTTCTACCATCCGTAGAAGAAGCTGACAAATTAATAACTCTCCTACCCGACGCTCGAAAAACAGTACTACCTCAAAGTGGTCACGCTTGCTTGCTAGAAACTTCAGTTAATCTATATGAGATTTTAGTAACTGAAAATTTTATTAGGACAGACAAGTTACTTGCCTACAAGTAGCTTGTGTTTATTCCTTATCCTTCATCCTTTAAAAAGTAACCTTTGCTTCTAAAGATTTGAGATACTCCGTATTGACTTTTGACTCTCTAACTAAGGCAATTTTTCCTGTACGAGCAATTTCTCGAATGCCAAACTTATTCAACATTTGAATAATAGCTACAATTTTGCCAGGATCGCCCACAACTTGAATTGTCAAAGCTTCTTCAGAAAGATCGACAATGCGGGCGCGGAAAATTTCAATAATTTGAACCACCTCAGCGCGATTAGAAGCATTAGCATTGACCTTAATCAGCATTAATTCTCTCTCCACGCTAGGCTGCTGAGTAATATCCTGTACCTTGAGGACGCTAATTAGCTTGTATAGCTGCTTAATTAGCTGTTCGATCACCTGCTCATCTCCAGGCACAACCATAGTAATACGGGATACCCCTAGTTGTTCGGCAGAGCCAACTGCCAGACTCTCAATATTAAAACCACGACGAGCAAATAATCCTGCAATGCGCGTCAAAACTCCTGCTTCGTCTTCTACCAAGACAGAAATAGTGTGTTTCATCATAGCCGAAAGATAGTTAATTGTTATAGGGTTAGTTCTTCATCATAAAATAAATTTGCCAGATCCATAATTTAATTAATTTTATTCTTGTTAATCATGACCAATCTCAGTGTTAATTTAAACAAAGTCGCCCTTATCAGAAACACTCGTAATATTGGCATACCCAGCATTACCAAAATGGCGAGGATCTGTATCGATGCAGGTGCAAAAGGAATCACCGTTCATCCTCGTCCCGACCAAAGACACATAAGACCAGGAGACGTTTACGATCTGTTAGAGGTGGTCGAGGAAGTAGAATTCAATATTGAAGGAAATCCTTTAGAAATCTCTTTCATGGAAATTGTCCGTAAGGTAAAACCAACTCAATGTACTTTAGTCCCCGATGCACCCGATACATTTACCTCTGACAGCGGTTGGGACTTGACTAAAGATAAAGAGCGTTTGATTCCGATAATTCAAGAATTACAAAGCCTTGGTAGCCGAGTCAGCCTGTTTATGGATGCAGATGAGTCACAAATTAGTCTTGTCCCTGATACTGGTGCAGAAAGAATTGAGCTTTATACTGAGCCTTATGCTACCGCATATCGGGAAAACAAAGATTTAGAATCTACTTGGCAACAATTTGCTAATGCTGCTAAAAAAGCTCAAGAATTAGGTTTAGGGGTAAATGCAGGACACGACCTGAGCTTAGATAATTTGCCTAAATTCTGCACTATTCCCAATATTTTAGAAGTATCCATTGGTCATGCCTTAACCGCCGAAGCTTTGGAAATGGGCTTTTATAAGACGGTGCAGGCTTATATTAAAATTCTAGGTTAACAACAGTTAGGACAGTTAGAGCAGTTAGGCGAGCGACCCCGCGTTATGTGGAGCGGTATCCTTTAGGGCGCCGTTAGGCGCAAGGGAATGCGCGAGAGAGCAGTTATAGGCAATCGATAATTTGGTTATCTTAGTCTCAAACCCCTATTCTTTCGTTAAAGATTAAATTTTGTCCAAACCATTGAGGTTAAAAATCAATCCTAAATTCTAAACCTCGCTCTTGAAAGCCCAATCTTCTATATAGTTGATGTACTTTCGAGCGAGATGTTCGACTAGTAGCTATTAGTTTATAACACCCTTGTTCTTGAGCAGCTTGGATAACTTGCTGAACTAATTTTGTTCCCAAACCTTTTCCTCTATGACTTTCGGCAACATAAACATCTTCTACTAATCCGAAAGGCTCTTTGTGCAAATCGTTGTACATTAAATAAAGATATGCTCTGGCAATTTCTCGTTCGCCTTCAACTAAAGAAAATTTAATCCCTTTGGCAGTAATAGTTTCCGTATTTACTTTCATTGTTTGTTTCTTCAATATAGTCCTACACAAAAATAAACTTAACTTGAGCATAGAGAGAGTATTGAAAAGGGTTTTTCAGTACCTTGTTTTTTTGTTTCAGTTATTCAATACTCAATCAGCGTGAATTTACTTTGGTCAAAAGCCAATTACAAACCTCAACGATCCTTATTTTTCATGCGGTTGAATAGCTTTATTGTGATATTTGATACTAGTGGAAGCAAAGCACTTTTATTTTATTTATTAAACGTATATGCAAAAATTATGATTGTAAAAAATATCCAAAATGTAATAATTGCTACTAATAATAATAGTTAAAATTAAATTTGTAGCAAAATTAACTTTGAATTATTTTTTTTATATGCTAAAACCATAATGAAGATTGACAATTATTAATTATGTCCCTAGATATATAGGAATTTAAAAAATACTAATTAATATTATTGTCAAGTATTTTGTGAGGAAAACTCAATTATGGATAGACAAATGTGTTGGCTATTAGACAGCCGTAATCGACAAACTATCATACTTCATTTACGAGAACACGCTTATCAACCTTGGAAACCTTATAATACTTCTAAATATTCTGTCCCAGACTATCGCGTTCCAGGTGGTTCAAAAGGCTGGGCAACTTATCAACATCTCCGCAAAGCTGGATGGAATTTAATTCCTACTGCACAGGCAAATAGTCATACTTCGACCGCCAATACTTTGGCTAAAAAAGCAGCTTAAAGTATATTTTATAACAATAAAATTGAGTAGATATATATAATTAATAATTCAATAATTGCTTGGGTATTTGAATTTATTTATATTTATCTACTTGCCATAGTTATAATTGCGATCGAGTCAGTTAAGATCTTCTATTTGATAATCAAACATTCCTGTTGACATCCTACCCATAACTGTCAAACTTGTTTCTTCCCCAAGCACTTCATCGATTATTCCTGATAAGAAAGCCGACAAAATCGCAGAAGACTCAGAATAAAGATTACTAGAATCAATAGTTTCAATATGAGGAGGAAGCTCGCGATAAAAGATTTCAGCAGAAATCTTTTTGGGAAGTTTGAAATAGCTTTCAAAAGCTCCAATAATATAACTTCCTCGTGAAGTAGGCTGAATTGATAATCTGTTTTTACGAAATATTAATGGAAGCTGCACAGCATGGTCGAATTTCGTCATGAGGCGAGCTTCACGTTGCTGGTTAATTCTTGACGAAGATATCTTATAAAAGCCTTGCTGTGCTATTGTTTCAAGTATTCGATCTTCTTGAAAAATAATCTCCCAAGCTTTATCATTTTTTGACTTTTCTACAGTCATATTTGTTGTGGATCAAAAGCTCTTTTATTTTGCCGCGCTTTGAACCGACTGCGTTAATTGCTCTTGAAGCGTTTACCTCTTCAATTTTATATCGTGAATCAGAATAAAGTTCTTTAATTAAAGTTGCAGAAGAATTACTAATCAGCACGTTGCAACCTCTGTCTGATAGCTTGTCACAAAGCTCTTTTAATCTTCTTTGCTCGTTTTCTCCAAATCCATTTATGCTATAGCCAGTGAAGGATGAAGTGTCTGATATAGGGTGATATGGTGGATCGAAGTAAATGAATGCACCTTTTCTAGCAGTAGAAACAGCTTGTTCAAAATCTCCGTTTAAAATACGAATATTGCTTTGGTTTAAATACGCACTAATTGCTTTAACTACAGCAGCATCGGCAATAGTTGGATTAGCATAATTACCGTAAGGAACATTAAATTGACCACTGCTGTTGACTCGAAAAAGACCATTAAAACAAGTTTTATTTAAATAAATAATTCTTGCTGCTCTTTCTACTGTTGTTTTAGCGCGAAAACCAGAGGCGCGATCTTGTTCTCGCACCCAGTAGTAATGCTCTTTGGAATTTTTCTCTTTGTGCTGCTGACATAACTCTAATAGCTCATCTGGGTTATCTCTAATAACTTGGTAGCAATTGATTAATTCAGTATTAGTGTCGTTGATAACACTTTTTTTAGGTTGCAAAGAAAATAAAACTGCTCCCGCACCGATAAATGGCTCATAATATTGAGTAAATTTGGGAACAAATTCTTTTATAGCTGGCAAAAGCTGTCTTTTTCCGCCTGCCCATTTTAGAAATGGTTGAGCAAGAACATTATATTTATATGCTCTCTTCCTAATTACTTTTTGTGGTTGGGGAGCAATATTTTCTTGCATTTTTTCCAGCACTAATCTGACTTGTTAAAGTTATCATCTTTGAAGACTGGCGCAAAGTATCTGAAATCAGTTCGGGTTAAGAACATTTATTTGTTGAGATAGCTGCAAGCTGTAAGCTTTAAGCCATAAGCCTATAAAAGACTTTTCCAACTCTCAAGTTCTTAAAATTAACCGAAAAAAGAGTTTTGTGAATCAATTGATTCACAAGGGATACACTTCTCACCCGAACTCACATTATCTATAATCATTTTTAGGGTACAATTGTACCATCATTAGTAAGCTTGAATAAAGTAGTAGACACTTAATTAAACTTGGATTTATGGTAATGCCAAAAGAAATTATCGATCGCAATAATTGAGGTAGAGTTAGGGAAAATTGATATTAGTCCTCTAACCCCCAAACTTTGGAGAACAATTGCTCGTTATTCAAACGCCAATTCAACTAAATTTGGACATATACGCCTATTCCTCTTTCCTTATCCGCAGGTGTATCCTTTAGGGCTTTCCTTATCCTTCATCCTTCATCCCTCATCCCTTACAACGCTCCTGCTGCGGTTTTATCAATAATGCTGCCACCGCTTAAATGGGTAGTAATATTAATTGCTTGTAAAACAGGTTTACCTGATGCGCCTTTAGGATAGTCAATGACGCTAACGGCGCAATTGCCTTGTTTGATGTTCCAGAAATTTTCGGGCTTGAGTCCTAGTAAATAGCAAAGGATTACCTTATTGATAGCATCGTGAGCAACTACTAAAACCGTTCTAGGAGTTTCGGTGTTGCTATGTTCTTCAGCGATTTTATTCCAAGCTGCCACACCTCGATCCCATACCTGCTGTAAATTTTCTCCTTCTGGCATTTGCACCGTTTCAGGCTTGTCTTTCCACTGCTGAAGTAGATCGGGATAGTCGGCTTGAATTTCAGCTTCCAGCATCCCTTCCCATAAGCCGTGGCAAATTTCAATTAACTCAGGAGTAGTTGATAAAGGAACATCGGGATGATGTTGCAAAATGATTTCAGCGGTTTCTTTAGGGCGCATCATTGAGCTAGAAACAGCAAAATCAATAGGTACATTCTGAAGAAAAGTACCTGCTTTGCGTCCTTGCGATCGCCCGTTATCATTAAGAGGAATATCTTTAATACCCTGGAAACGAGATTCTTTGTTCCAGTTAGTTTCACCGTGACGCACCATCAATAAACGAGGTCCATTGTGGGGTGGACGAACTGGAGGGAACAGGAATGCCCAAATGAGAGGTTTGATTGAGTGATTCTAGTTGGACAGGTTCGCCAAAACCCCCTGTAAAATTGAGAATATTGATACAGCAATTAGACTGTTGAATCGAATGATAGCGATCGCTACTCATGCCAATCGCGCTCATAATCAGACATCTGTTAATGCCATTGTGAGCAGTTATGAGAATAGTTTGGTCTTGATGTTTGGGGATAGTGTCCTGCCAAAAACCCTGGGCTTGCTTGTAAAGAGAGCCGACAGGATAGTGTTCTGTACCATCAGCCAAAGTCATTTTAAATTCGTGGGGGTTCTCTTTCCACTGACGATATTCATCGGCAAACCTATTCCTAACCTCATCTTTTTTTAGTTTTTCCCACAGGGGAAGATCGATCTCCATCAATTTATCTGTGGGCTGCAACTGGGGAGGATTTTCCAAACCTGCAAGAATTATTTGGGCGGTTTGCTTGGCTCGTTGTAGAGGACTACAGTAAAAAGCATCAATCTGAAGACTGCTTAAGGCTTGACCTACTTCTTGCGCGCCAGTAATGCCTTTGTCAGTTAAGACAGATTCATCACAACGACCTTGAATTATCTTTTGTGCGTTATAGGTGCTTTGTCCGTGGCGAACGATAATTACGCGAGTAGCCAACCTTCTAATCCTCTAAATTAATTTTACCGACCTTATTGTATCCACAAATAGACTAATTTCTGACATATCGAGTCTTTAATTTAATTTGATGAATTGTAGCCAAAACATCAGACACAATTACTCTGCCGTGAATATTTACCAGGCAGCAGAATTGTAGATTACCGAAAATCTTACTAGAGGTTGACTAAGGTGAAGAGGAATAAATCATCTGTCTTCTTCAGAATCACCGTTGGCAGCGTAAACAAAAACAAATTACAAAACTATGCAATCAATCGTGTGTTTCATTCTAGCCTTTATTTTTGGCAGTTTTCTCGAATATTGGGTTCATCGTTTAATGCACCTATCGCCTCAATTTGGTAATAGCATTACAGCTCACTATGGTCATCATCGCAGCAACACAACCAATGGATTTTGGGGAGATTTTAGGGATTTTAGCTTGGTAGCTTTGTTAGTACTGCCTGCTTTCTTTATTTCCCTATCAGTTGGAATAGTCGCATTTTTGGGTACGCTTGCTTTTGCAGCCTTTGCTTCTTATGCTCATCAAATACAGCATTATCATCCAGAGAAATGCTATTGGATGATAATGCCCATCCACTATGTCCACCATCAACACAATCAGTGGGATTGTAATTTTGGTTTGGCGATAGATTGGTGGGATCGTCTTTTTGGCACTTATCAACCTGTAGCTTCAGATGGATCTTGGATTGATAACTCTTCGGGTAAAAGGGATAATGCTTAATAGTTATAAAAACCGATAATTTAGATAATTATAAGATCTCCATACCCAATGACCCTAAAACGAGCTATTTTAGCTTTACTTACTATATTTGCGATCGCCAGAATTGGTTTATCTTTAAACAATAGTTTTTCTCAACCCCAGATTCAAAGCCGTTTAGAGCTATATCAAACTAATTTAGTCCTTCATGTAGCAGAGTTTAAGTCAGATCCTAACGACGAATTTGATTTAAACAGCGCGGTTAGCTCTTTAGTCGGGGAAGATCCTTATTCTGCTGCCAATAAGCAGTATCAAAAGGCGCGGAAAGAAATACAAACAACCCGCGACAATTTTGCCACCAAGTTAGAGGAACTCGATAGTTCTGAAGAGAAACCAGCAGAAAATGCAGCCCAAAAAAAGCAAATTGAGCAGCAGATTACCGAACTAGAACAATTTATTGATGAATTGGATTTAAAACGGGGCATTCTAACTGCGGTGCAAGGTAAACCTCAAGAAGCTATTTCTATTTGGGATAGTGAAATTAGCCGAATCGATAATCCTCAAAACAATTATGCTCAAACAGCAATTGTTCTTCAACAACTGTGGCAAAATCAATCGTCAGAAATGGTTGATGAAGCCAGATCGATTATTAGCAGCAATTTGGATGGTTGGTTTCGTTATGAAGCTTTAGCTAAATTTGATCGCGTTAATAATATCACTGATGATTTGGCATTACTTCAAGAACAAGAAATTCAAACTGCCACTAATTCTGTTTTGAAACTGGCTTTTATTAGTGCCTTGCCTATATTTGGGGGACTATTTGGCACAATTCTATTAATATTTTTGGTAGTTCAGGCTTTGCTAAAGAAAGAAAATTCAATTCTTGCTATCAACAGTAACGCTAGTTGGGAAACGCCTTGGGATTGGGAAATAACCTGGCAGGTATTGATTGTCGGATTTTTCTTCGTAGCTCAAATAGCTTTACCGTTACTACTAGGAATATTTAATATTAATCCCGTCAACTCATCTTTGAGGATCAAAGCCTTTTATGTCCTGGGTACTTATATGGCGATGGCGATAGGCGGAATTTCGGTATTATATTTATCGATTAAATCTTTTCGACCTTTCCCTCAAGATTGGTTCAAATTCAAATTGGCAGATAACTGGATAGTGTGGGGATTTGGCGGATATTTAGTGGCATTACCATTAGTCCTAATCGTATCGTTGATCAATCAACAGATATGGCAGGGACAAGGTGGCAGTAATCCTTTGTTATTTTTAGCTTTGCAAGCACAAGATAAAGTGGCATTGATTATCTTCTTTGTAACGTCTTCGATCGCAGCACCAATATTTGAAGAAATAATGTTCCGTGGTTTCCTTTTACCATCTCTGACTCGTTATGTATCGGTGAAGAGTGCAATTGTGATCGGCGGGTTTATTTTTGCCGTGGCTCACTTAAGCTTATCTGAAGTATTACCTCTAGCTACTTTGGGTATAGTATTAGGAGTAGTTTACACGCGATCGCGTAACCTGTTAGCTCCAATGCTGCTACACAGTCTATGGAATAGTGGAACTTTAATTAGTCTATTCGTTTTAGGGAGTGGAGTTTAAATAATCTTCTTTCTTCAGCTAATAGCTCTCCCCAATAAATTTGAAATCCATAGCGTTCGGACTATACTAGTTTGAGAAAGTAATCCATAACACTTATTTTTAAATTTACTAATGTGGCAGGGTATAACTCTGTCTTAGAGGCAAATTGCACATAAATGGGAAGTATCACGGCTTTAATTATTGCTTTACTGTTGTTATACACTGACTCTGCATTAGCACAGTCAATCGAACAACAAATCTCTGTTTCTTCAAACCAAGAAGATGCCAAAACTCCAAAAAAAGAACCACCTAAAAAGGAAGAAAAGCCTTTGGATTTCTCTGACACAGGTCGTCCTGGACAACAAACAGCGGGAGAAAGTCGTGGTAATTGTCCCAATTTCGATAGCAAAGTCGAAGCAGTTGTCCCTACTTCCCATGCTGGCAAAACTGTTTCTAGTCATCCCCGCTTTTGGGTATATTTCCCCTATAATTCCCCACAAATTAGTTATGTAGAATTTATTCTACAAAATGAAGCCAGAGAAGATATATGGCGATCGCAATTTAAACTAGATAAAGACATTGGATACAAAAGCTTTTCTTTACCAAAAACAGAATCACCTCTTGAGGTTGGTCAATGGTATCGCTGGTATGTCAAAGTTTATTGCCAATCTCATACTGCTTCTGCTCAATACGTTCAAAGTTGGGTGAAGCGCGTACCCCTAACTTCAAGACTATATTTAGAACTTCAACAAGAATCTTCTCCACCTTATGTAACCTATAGTAATTATGGTATTTGGTATGATGCGATCGATGGCTTGCTCGAAGAATACCAGCGTCATCCTAGCAATTTGAGTTTGGAACAAGACTGGCAGAATCTAATCAAAGCCAAAGGAGTAGAGTTAAATTCCCTACCCAATGTAGAAGCAATCTACGAAGCAGTGAAATAACCTATAACTCGTTCTTTGTTCCTCGTTCTTTGTTCCTTCCTCAATCTTCCCAAACCGCCAAAGTCATTCCTGGGTTATAGATATTGACAAACATTGTTTTACCGTCAGGAGAAAAGCAAATACCCGCAAACTCGCTGTTGTTTAACGCATTACGCGCCAAGGGATAATATCTACCTTTGGGAGTAATTCCAATCAAAAACTGTTCGTCTTTGCCGTCTTCACAGACAATCAAATCGCCAAAGGGAGCTAAGGTTAGATTATCGGGATAGTCGAGAATATCATAACCAGGAGATTCGACAAATAGCTCCATCGTGTTTTTAGCCAGGTTATAGCGAAAGATTTGTCCTACTTGGGCTGCACCACCATTAGTCGCTGTCCAATATAGTTCGCCGTTGGCGTAGCACATTCCTTCTCCTCTTCTAAAGATGGCTGCGCCTTTGCTTTGAGCTTCATAGCGGAGGGTGTCATGTTCTGGATCGACATCTTCCAACTGTACCCAGGTAACTTTGTGGGATTTACCAACAGGAAAGTTTATGGCAGTATCTACTCTTGGTGCGTCTTTAATGACTAAGGCTTCTAATATTCCCCCTCCCTGAAGATCTTGGGCTTTATGAGGAATGAAACGATATATACAGCTATTTAATTGGTCTTCAGTTTGATAAATATAACCCGTTTTGGGATCTGTGGCGATCGCTTCATGACGGAATCTACCCATTGCTACTAGAGGAATTGGTTTGACTATTCCTTTACTCGATGCGGGTACTTCAAAGTTATAACCGTGTTTTTGATTCACCTTGCCCCAGACTGGTTCAACCTGTGCCATCGTATATCCTGGTGGTGGATAGGGGGTAGAGGTTTCTTCCTCGCAGCTAATCCATGAACCCCAAGGAGTTGTCCCTCCCGCGCAATTACGGTTTGTTCCCGCTAAAGAGAGATGGTGCTTAACCAAATTGCGATCGCTGTCTACGATTAAAGTAGTTGTCCCTCCCGAACAACTGCGATCGTATTGAGGAATATCTTCTGTCAGATTATTAACCGCCTGTAGAGGATGAATCTCGTGATTTCTGACTAAGATTGTCTGTCCGTTTTTGCCTGGAAATGCAGCCATTCCATCATGCTGATTTGGCACAACATATCCGTCGTCCATCTTCTCTCCTACACGAGAAAGAACTTTGTATTGAAAGCCTTTTGGCAGATCTAAAACCCCTTTGGGATCGGGAACAAGTTCACCAATGCGATCGGCAAAAGACTGTTTCCCTTCCACCAAATTAGTATACAAATTCTTCAGAGGAGAAGCAAAAACTACTCCTCCCACACCCACTCCCGCCAATGAAAAAAACTTTCGTCTAGATAAAGACACAACTAAATCCTCTGACAACATTCGTTAATATAGCCTAAATATCCCCAAGCTATTTTGAGCTTTTAAGGACGATGTCTTCTCTGGCACACTAGATAAATGTTATTATTTGAGATCGTAATCAGAGCAGGAATGTAGCTCTGAGATTAGGAAATGCCACCCTAAAATTTCCTAAGATTTAAACTATACGTAACCAACTACAAAACAAAGATCGCACACCATGATTCACGATATTTTTATGCCCGCCCTCAGTTCCACCATGACCGAAGGTAAGATTGTAGAGTGGACTAAATCTCCAGGGGACAAAGTAGAGAAAGGGGAGACGGTTTTAGTGGTAGAGTCGGATAAAGCCGACATGGACGTAGAATCTTTTAACGCAGGCTATCTGGCGGTAATTATGGTTGACGCGGGAGAAGAAGCTCCTGTGGGTAGTGCGATCGCTTTAATAGCCGAAACTGAAGCCGAAATTGCTGAAGCAAAAAAACAGGCTGCATCCCATCAAGGAGGCGCAACCGCACCACAAAAAGCTGCTCCTGTGGCTGTAACCGCACCTCCTACAGTGGAAAAAACAGTCTCTACAAACAGCAATAGCAATGGCTCTGGTAGATTAGTTGCTTCTCCAAGAGCGAAAAAGCTAGCCAAAAAATTTGGCGTGGATTTAAAAACTCTTCAAGGAAGTGGTCCTTATGGACGTATTACTGCGGGGGATGTGGAACAAGCATCTGGCAAAGCTGTAACTGCTCCTGCTGCTACTCCTATTGGTGTTGCTCCTGTTGCTACGGCTAATACTGCACCTGCTGTAGTTGCTGCTCGCGTAACGCCCGATCCTGTATCTGCTCCCGTCAACGTGACTTCTGGGGAGACAGTAGCTTTAAACACGCTACAAAAAGCAGTCGTGCAGAACATGATGGCGAGTTTGCAAGTGCCTACTTTCCATGTGGCATATACGATTACCACCGACTCCTTAGACGCACTCTACAAGCAGATTAAGCCTAAAGGCGTAACCATGACGGCTTTATTAGCTAAAGCGATCGCCGTTACCCTCAAAAATCATCCTGTAGTCAATGCTAGCTACAGTCAAGATGCTATTAGCTATAACTCCGAAATTAACGTAGCCGTAGCCGTAGCAATGCCCGATGGTGGTTTAATTACTCCCGTACTGCGTAATGCAGATCAAATGGATATTTATTCTCTATCTCGCACTTGGAAAGATTTAGTCAATCGCTCTAGGTCGAAACAACTCCAGCCTGATGAATACAGCACGGGAACATTTACCCTTTCTAACTTGGGTATGTTTGGTGTAGATAACTTTGATGCAATTTTACCTCAAGGACAAGGATCTATCCTCGCTGTAGGTGGTTCAAAGCCGAACCTAGTTGCTGATGATTCTGGCATGATGGGTGTCAAACGCCAAATGAAGGTTAATATTACCTCCGATCACCGCATCATTTATGGCGCACAAGCTGCTGCTTTCCTTAAGGATTTGGCAACTCTAATTGAAACCAATGCTCAGTCTTTAACTCTTTAATTTGAATTAAAAGTTTGAGGCTTTCTTAAATTGCATAGGGTGAGTCAATTACTCACCCTATTATACTAATATGATAGTTATAGTCATTTCATCCAGAAACTAAGCGACTTTAAATGTATATAGCAACTAGATATTATTATTTAATCTTGTTGTCAATACAAAATAGCCACAGAAATTAACTGAAATGACTGTAACAGTTACCGAGCTTGATTTTTTCGCTAACTATTAATTATTAACAGTCTACATAGTTACTGACATCAGTAACAGCAGAGTATGAATCGTTTTCTCTACGAAAAATCCGTAACTTATCAAGAATGTTTGATCATTCCTTTCGTATCTGGTTGCATTGACGGTGATGATATTTATTCTTATTCCTTGCTATCCGAGCAGGGTTATACCAGTCAGCTACATCAAGCCAAAAATCCTGCTCAATCCTATTCTTCCAAGCTACCAAAGATAATTAAGATCGCTAAACAACACCTGGATAATCAGTTCGTTTTAGAAGGCTCGGATTATTTCCGTCAGCGTTATACTTACCGCGACAATCTAATTATTCTTCACCAAGAAGGGGATAAATGCTTTTACGATCACTACGCTCCTCGCAAATTGAGCAACATCGCTGCACCGAAGGTTTTCAGCAATGTCTATGACTGTATTAGCTGGGTGAAATCAGGATTACAGCGCAATCAAATTTAATACCGCTTTGGGCAAGTTTTAAGTGTAGCCAAACGCGAATTAAAGAAAATTGCTAATTCTTGCTTACTTCTTTGACTAAGACAAATGGCTGCACGATCAAAGCGGTGAATTGTTTTTGAGGGTTATCATTCCACTGGCTTAGTTGTTCTATATTAGGTTTAGCGATGGATCGATCTGCAATCCAACTTTGGACTGGGGTAGTCTTGTCTTGAGCGATCGCAACTGCCACCTCAGATAAATCCATTTCTGGTTTAACGACAATAACAGCATCTCTTTTGGCATGGGGTAATAATTCTTGCCAAGATATATCCGCAATATCTTTACTGAGTTTTTCTTGTAAGTCAGGCATATCAAACTAGCTTGTATATATAGACTTCAAATATTTTACAGTAGTTTTTATCTGAAATATGCCTAGAATTATCATCGGAGTAATGGGTGCAGGAAAATTAGCGACTTTAGAAGATGTTGATACTGCTTATCAACTGGGAAAGTCCATTGCCGAAAATGGTTGGATATTGCTGACAGGGGGTAGAAAAGCAGGAGTGATGGATGCAGCTAGTCAAGGTGCAAAATCTGCTGCTGGGATAGTTATTGGTGTTTTGCCTAGCAACGATTTACAGGGAATGTCCGATGCAGTTGATATTCCTATCGTCACAGATATGGGTAATGCTAGGAATAATATTAATGTCTTGTCTTCAACTGTTGTGATTGCTTGTGGAATGGGTTTAGGTACGGCTTCTGAGGTTGCGTTAGCTTTGAAGAATAACAAGCCCGTAGTTTTATTAAATCAAACTGAATTAACCTATCAATTTTTTAATAGTTTGGCTGCGGGTAAAGTATTCTTAGCTAGGAATGTTAGTAAAGCGATCGCCTTAATTCAGCAGATTATAATAGATTTAAAATAGTCTAAATCAGATCAGATCTCAATTCACCAACGCCGAAATAACTAATATCACTCAAATGAAAACAAAGCTGGATGCACTAATTTGAGTGGGTTCAAGATCGACTAGTACAGCTAAATCTGTCTCTAAACCGCTTACGATAGTATTATTACCATCAGCAGAAAAGCTCAGGCTATTAAAGTCTAGGCTGGTATTTGCCAAACCAATCACATCACCCTCTGCGCGATCAAAGTCAGTAATTATGTTTGCCGTTGCGGGTAAATCTGCTCTCATCGGTTAAAATCCAAAACTGGTCGGCATCTGAACCTCCAGTGACCAAATTATTGCCTTCTCCCATGCCTACAAAGAATATATCTGCCCCAGCATCACCTACTAAACGATTATTGCTACCAGCTAATAAAAGATCGTCGCCCTCCCCTGCGTAAATACGATTATGTCCAAAAGCTTGCGAGGCATCAATCAGATCGTCACCGCTACCCGTAAACAAAATATCGTTATTGCCGTCAAAGTCGCTGTTTAAATCCGCAGCATCAATTAAATCATTTTCAGGAGTGCCAAAAACTGACTCAACTTCAGTATCGGCTTCAGGAATGTCTTCCAAATAGGAAAAGACTTCATCCGCATCGTAATCTAGGTTGTCAAAGCTAGGATCTAAAGATACCAAAACGTTAGGCGGTTCATCGGGAACGGATACTGTTGCCCCTTGAGTATCTCCTGGATCTGATTCGGTATCAACATCTATATGTAAGGGTGTCTCAGATGAAAAGTCTGGTTCGCTAAGATTAATCGCTGCAACCAAGTCCCAAACTGGATTAGGATCGTTGTCGCTTTGAATTACCTCCAGGGCATAATCTAAAAATTCCGCAGCAATGATACTTTCAGGCGTTCCTGTATCTAACCAGGCTTGATAGTCCTCGCGATCGAATTCAATTTGGTTGGTTGCATCTAGTGGCGTAAGCTGGATTCTTAATCCATTCTCTCCTGCGTCAAATACTTCCTGTGCTGCTACGGGGTCAATCCAAATATTAAATTCGGCAGCAGTATTAGTCGAAAAAGGTGGTTCGGGAATTACGGGTAAATTTCCCTCAATAAATACCGCCCCGCCCATAATCTGCACTACTTCAATATTGTCAATGATGCTAGGATCGCGACGTATAGCTTCGGCAATATTAGTTAAAGGTCCTGTTGCTAAAATTGCTACTGGTTCGGGAGAATTATTAATCGTTTCAATAATTAAATCTGCTGCGTCCTGGGTTTCAACATCTGGAACTGATTCTGGTAAAGGAACAGTAGGGCGACCAAAAGGTATCAGAACCCTCGCGGATAAACTCAGGAAATTCATTGTTGCCCTCTAAAGGAGAGGACTGTCCTACGCCAACGGGTACATCTAAATCTCCCAAGCGATCGAGCATTCGCAGCACGTTATCATCAAATACTTCGGGGCGGGCAATTCCGTTAGAGATGGTAATAGCCTGGACATCAAACTGAGGATTAGCCAGCATATAGGCGATCGCCGTCATGCCATCTTGGCTACCGTCATCGTCGATAATTAAAGGAGTTGGGGTTGTGTTTTGTGTAGTCATAGTAATGATAGGGGCGAACGGCCATTCGCCCGTACAGGGTTATTAGTCGTACAGGATGTTTCGCGAAACGCCCTTACTAGAAGCCAAATTGCATTCGCAAGTTGCCCACATAAATATTGGGATTATCTTCAAAGTTATTGGGGTTAGCCACAAGATAAAAAGCAGGGACTAAAGCAATGTTGTCGTTGACGGGATAGTAATAAGTAGCCTCGAACTCATACTGCGTTCCGCCATCACCCGCCCCAGAAACTAAAAATTCCTCGCCATTAATCACGTCAAAGGGAATCAAGAAGGAAAAACTGCCTAATGCCCCTTCTTTAATCAGATCGGGAAAAGCTAAACCTGCCTGAATTGACTGAAGATTTACCGTCCTGTTAATGGGTTCGAGAGTAATGCTGGCGTAAGTATAGCGAGCAAATATTCCTAGTTTAGATGCGATCGCCCAATCGAAATTAAACCCAAGGGTATGGGAATATGAATCTTTTAAACCTCCATCATTAGGATCTACATCTAGTCCCCTACCAGCACCAGCATCCACCAGTCCATTTTGTAATGGTTCGCCCGTTACTCCACCAATTACACCACCAACTATGTTTACGTCGGAACTAAGGTGAGTGTAGTTATACATCAGCCTTGTGTTAACCGTTTCTATCGGCGAGAAAGTTAATTCAGCAGTGCTAGTATTTGTACCGCCAAATACCCCTTCTTCGGGATCGCTAGCAGGTGTTGAATGGTGGACTGGGAAGGAATTCGGTGGACTCTCCTAAATAGCCAATATTGAGCTTGAATTTATCGTTGATATCCCATGACACTACCGCGCCAGAACCGCGATCGACCGCATTGGATAGAGTGCTGCCAATGGAGTTAAAGCTGCTGGCACCAGTGAGAAAGAAGGTATAGGCGTTTTGGTCAAAATAGGCATACCAGTTGATCTGCGGACCAATCACGAAGCGAAACTTATCGCCAACGGGAAAGTTATAGGACAAATCATGAATTACCACTTCGCTGTTACCTTCTCCCTGGACACCTGCGGTTTGATCGGTAAAAGGGATGCCAAAGGTATTGTATGCCCCAGCCGAAGCAAAAGCGTTAGCGGGAGAATCACCATTACCCACCGCTAGACGAGTAGTTAAGACATCTTGCCCCGTAAAAGAACTTTCAAAGGTCAGCCAGACGAGATCGCTAAAGGTAATTTCGGGGTTTTCAGTAACTTCCTGTACTGTTGGTGCGCCCGTTACGGGATCTCGACCAGGGGGTCTGATCACGGAGGGAAGACTTAGATCGCTAGTTTCTACCTGAACGTCGCCGTCAGCACCCGCACCAGTAATATTGAGCCAGACATTACCTACTAGTTTGGTAGTTGTAGAAAACTGATTATCTTCTAAAACGGCAGTACGGCTTTCTAGTTCGTCAACTCTACCACCGATAGTTGCCAATTCACCCTCAAATTCTTGAGATAGACGAGTAATAGTATCTATATCTTCTTGTCCTATTTGACCTTGAGAAGCAATCAAACGTTCAATTTGATTCAAACAAGAGTTTAAACCTGCTGCAAATTCATAACGAGTCAAAGCCTGACTACCCCGATAAGTCTGGTTGGGAAAGCCTGTGATACAGCCATAGCGATCTACTAGGCTACGTAAAGCTTCATAAGCCCAGTCTGTCGGTGCAACATCTCTTAGTTGATTGACGTTAGTTATTTGTTCTAATCCTTTATTACTATCTGTTTCGGAGTTTTGATAATTATTGCTGTCGGCTGTTCCGTTTTGAATAGTCTCTACTCCAGTAAATTGATTTAGTTCGCTATAAGTTTTTGACTGCTGTAACTTGCGATTTAAATCTGTCTGATTTTTGCGATCCGCAGGGTACGCGCCAGCGTAATTGCTTTCTTCGATTATTTCAGAAGCTGTTACTCGTGTTCCTAATAATAACCAAAGAAAACTACAAGAGAATATTAGAATAAAATTGCTATATATTTTTTCTGTTATATTATTACTTGAATACAATATTTTATTTGCTTTATTTGAAGACATTTCCTATTTCACACCCTGAAAGATTAAAATAGAATTTATCATTATTATCAACTATAAATTGTATTTTAAATTACTATTGCAATTAAAATTTTAATAATGCAAACAGCTATTTAAAACAGGTCTTTCCGCTCATTATTATTAATAACTTATTCATCTATTGTCTGTAGCAAAAGATACTTTTTATTTTCAAACTTTCTGACAAAAATATCGAATATTGGCTCTGTTTTTGTCTTTAGTTTTGATATTTAAATTGTTACTAAAAGAGAAAATAATTCAACTTAAAATCTATCCATATGAGAAAAAATAAGTAGTTAAATTAAATTGATTAGAAGATAATTTTCACCAAAGCAGTAAGCGATCGCCCTAGAAGTAAGATCGTTTATGTTTTATATTTAATTTGCCCTAACTATTTATCTCAAGCAAACTGTTTGAATTACATAGTTTCGATCGCTTCAATTAATGCTTGAGAATCTGAAACTGTACCAAAAACCCCCCCCTGCATCTTTACCATCTTCAACGCTGCTAAATGATTATCGTAATCCGTTGCCCCCGTACAGTCAGACAGCAGCAAACATTCATAACCGCGATCGTTAGCATCTCGCATGGTAGTATGAACGCAAACATCGGTGGTAATTCCCGACAAGATAATATTTTGAATACCTTTACCTTTTAAAATCAGGTCTAAATCTGTGGCATAAAACGAGCCTTTTCCTGGCTTATCGATAATGGTTTCTCCAGCAAGAGGAGCAAGTTCGGGAATAATTTCCCATCCAGATTCACCCCGCACTAAAATCTTGCCACAGGGTCCAGGATCGCCAATCCCCGCACCAATTTGGCGACTCCGCCAGCGTTTATTAGCTGGTAAATCCGCTAGATCGGGTCGATGTCCCTCGCGAGTGTGCATTATATGAAAACCCTTGTTTCGCATTATGTTTAAGAGTTTAGCGATCGGTTCGATTGGCGCACGGGTTAGAGATAGATCGTAGCCCATTTTATCAACATAGCCACCGATACCGCAAAAATCAGTCTGCATATCGATAATTAGCAATACTGTATTTTCAGGTTGTAAATCGCCATTGTAGGGATAGGGATAGGGAGTGGCTGGGATAAACATGAGTTGTTAGTGGTTAGTGGTTAGTAGGGGTGAACGGCTGTTCGCCCTAGTGGTTAGTTACCTTGTTTTTGTCAGCGATATAATTACGCCAACCGCCATATTGAGTGATTTCTTTACCGTTTTCGCAACAAATTAATTCGCCAAGAACCCCTAACACCTCTTCTCCGTTATCAAGTCGTACTTTACCAATACATAATCCTGGTGGTTCTTGGAGCAAAACAATACCGATACCCGCCAAGGGAACTGCCCAAATCTCTACGGCGATCGCCTTACCTCCTTCTTTAACTCGCATCATCGCTGGATGAACATCATTAATAGAGAAAAAGCGATAAACTGGCTCTGTTTTTGCTTCTCTGATAAAAGTGGCATTAACATTAAGCATATTTTGGTTATCTTTAAAGCCCCGCATCAATCCTCCATTTACGGCTAGGCTTAGAGTTTTATCTATAGTATTAATAGTGTTAGTTGTCATTTTAAGTATCTGGATAAAATTTAATACAAAATAAAAACCTTTTTATTCCTCCCTTGCTCCCCTGCTCCCCCTGCTTCCCTGCTTCCTCAACTACGTCAACCTACTTAAATAATTACGCCAACCGCCGTATTGGGTAATTTCTGTACCGTTTTCGCAGCAAATAGATTCGCCGACAACTCCAAGAATTTCTGACCCGTTATCAAGTCGTACTTTGCCGATACATAAGCCTGGAGGTTCTTGAAGCAGTATTTTAGCCAAACCTGCGGGGGGAACTGCCCAAACTTCAACGGCGATCGCCTTACCTCCTTCTTTTACTCGCATCATCGCTGGATGAATATCATTGATAGAAAACAGCCGATAGGTCGGTTCGGTAGTTGCTTCTCGAACAAAAGTAGCTCCTACCGTCAGAAGATTGTTATTGAGTTCTAGCCCCCGCATTAAAGTCCCGTTGACGGCTAGCTCGATATCGCTCATGACTCGACTGAGGAAGAAATAGGAGGTTGTTGATATTCTCTGGTAGGTGTGTCAAAACCGCAGGATGTACCGTCTGTGTGAACTACCTCATCTTCCCAAGGCAAACGATAGTTACCATTAACCAAGTCCTGCATATAGGTATAGGGACAATCTTTCGCACCGCCTTTGACTGCGACATAACCTCGATGACCGAACTGATAGATATTGTTTTCGACTGCCCAGTGTTTACGGGCTTCGCGCACCAAATCGGGACGAACTTCGGCGGTAATAATTTCGTTAGGGCGATCGCTACCTTTAACTAAAGGCGTGCCGTCAAAGTTGATAATTGCCCCCTCTCCCATGGAGTCGAAAGTTCCATCTGTGCCACACATACAGACCGAAGCTGTGTACATCAAATTGCAAAAGGCATTGGCTTGATTGGTAATGCGCCAAGAATGACGAATAGGAGCGGTATAGCCTGCGGTACGAATCATAATTTCTGCCCCTTTATAGGCACATTCTCGTGCCATTTCGGGAAACATCCCATCGTGACAAATAATTAGTGCCAGCTTGCTGCCGTTTGGTCCTTCACATACGGGAATGCCTAAATTACCTGGTTCCCAAGGTTCGACTGGCACCCAAGGATGCAGCTTGCGATAGTAAAGCTTTAATTCACCGCGATCGTCGATAATAATACCGCTATTATAAGGATTACCCTGTGGGTTGTATTCCATGATTGAAAAGCAGCCCCAGATTTTATGCTCCCGACAGGCTGCCTTAAAGGCTGACACTTCTGCACCATCTAGGCGACACATAATGGCTGGATTGGTATCCATCGATAAGCCATGTAAAGCATATTCAGGAAACACGACTAAATCCATCGTCGGCAGATTGCGTCTGGCTTTACCTACCAGATCGCAAATTCTTTGAGTTTGCGCTGCCAAATCTTCAGGTGTTACCACGTTGGGTAACTGAAGCTGCACCATACCGAGGACAACCCCAGCAGGAGATTTATTTAAACCACCAAGTCCACTCATAATTTACTTATTACTTATTACTTATTTATCCGTACCCAATGCCCCTGGTGCGCCAGTTAACCTGCGTTTGGGAGAACAGGTGATAATCATAATTACCAAAGTTAAGACGTAAGGAACTGCATTAAAGAGGTAGTAACCCCAGTCGATTCCTACTGATTGCAGAGCAGGTCCTAAAGACCGCGCACCGCCAAACAGCAGCGAAGCATAAAGACACTGAATTGGATTCCAACGAGCAAAAATTACTAGTGCCACGGCAATTAATCCTTGACCGCTAGAAATTTGTTCCGTCCAAACGCCAGGATAGTAAAGTGAAAGAGCAGCACCGCCAATTCCCGCCAAAAAACTGCCGATAGTAACACTCAGCATTCTGACTTTAAACACAGAGATTCCCATTGCCCTGGCAGCATCGGGATTATCACCTACGGCACGAATGTACAAGCCCCAGCGAGTAGATTTGAAAAACCACTGCATTAAAAAAGCGATCGCAATGCCTAAAATAAATAACGGACTAATTTTTAGTGCTGCTTGGATTTGAGGAACACTACTCCAATTACCAAAATCGAGCGTCGGCAGTTGAGTAGCAGCAGGTTTGATAAAAGGTTTACCCAAGAAAAAAGCCACCCCGCTACCAAAAATAATCATGGCAATGCCTACTGCCACATCATTAACCCTCGGTTGTTGGGAGAGCCAGCCGTGAATTACGCCTAAAGCCATTCCTGCTATTCCCGCACACAATACTCCCAGCCAAGGCGAGCCTGTTAGATAGGAAATAGCATAGGAACTCATCGCCCCAGTTAAGAGAGTCCCTTCTAATCCCAAGTTAATTTTGCCACTCTTTTCGGTGAGGCATTCTCCCAAACTGACGAATAGAAAGGGAACGCTACCTTTGAATGTTCCTGCAATAATGCCTAATGGTACTCCCCACCAACCTAATGCTTGTGCTGCCATATGTGTTAATGTGTTAGTTGTTAGTAGTCTTGTGTCTATTTACACTTTATCTAAACGTGGGACAACTGGTCATCAGAAGTTAGCTTCTTAGATGATGTTTCTCGTTCTTGGAAGAAAGCAAAACGTCCATAAAGAGAATCGCCATACAACACCATCAGGAACACTAAACCTTGGAAAACCAGAACTGTAGCATCGGGCAGATCGTGCGATCGCTGGAGAATGCCACCGCTAGCTAAAATACCCCCCAGCAGAGTCGCCACTAATGCTGCTGCCAAAGGATTATGACGAGCGACAAAAGCCACTAAGATACCGCCATAGCCATAGCCGACATTAAGAGATTCATTTGCCACTCCATGAACTGCTGCTACCTCCACCATTCCTGCTAAACCAGCACAAGAACCTGCTAAAAAACAGATGATAATAGTCAATTTACCGACAGGAAGTCCTGCTATCTGTGCAGCACGAACATTTCCTCCCGCAGTGCGGGCAGCAAAGCCAAAGGTAGTACGCTGAATCAGAATATATGCCACAACACAGGCAATCAGCCCATAGAGTAAACCGTAGTGGATGCGAGTCCCAGGTATATCTCCCAAGCGATTAATTTCGGCGATCGGAAAAGTTGAAGGCTTATTCAGAGAACTCGGATCGCGCATTGGTCCGCCTACTAAATGATTCAGTAAGGCGATCGCAATATAGTTTAAGAGCAAACTACTGATGGTTTCGTTCACGGCTCGATAATGACGCAACGCTCCTGCGATCGCAATCCAAATTCCGCCAAACACCATTCCTCCCATTGCCATACCAATTTGAATTAGTAAGGGAGGCAGAGATTCACCTAAAGCCAGCCCGACGATAATTGCACCCAATCCCCCCATGACTAATGCGCCTTCATTGCCAATGATTACCAATCCCAGACGGGCTGGGAGAACGGTACACAAAGCACTCAACATCAAAGGTGAAGCTTGAATAAAAGTTCTTTGCCAAGCACTCCAGCCGCCAAAGGCTGCTTTATAAATTGAGCCATAAACCTCCAGCGGATTTGCCCCCACTACGGCACAAAAAATCCCAAAGATAATTAGTGCTGCTAAGACTGCACCCACGGGAATACAAATTGCTTCTAGACTCTTTCGCCAGTTATGATTAATCATTTAAACACTTCCCTGCACCCCGTCTACCAGCCAATCTGTTGTCTCAAGCTCGATCGCAGTTTGTTGATAAGATTTGCCATCGGGAAGAATTATTTTTCCCTGATTGTCTTTGAGTTCTCCTGTATAAATCACCATAGTCGCATCAGCAAATTTAGCTTTAACTGCTTCAGCATCTGACTTAGCCTCTTCGCTTACTGTCGGTCCATAAGGAGATAGTTTCCAAAAATTTTCTGCCAGACCACCACGAACAACATGGGGAATGTCTCCACCCATCAGCGTTTTGCCCTCTTTGACCCAATTAGCATACTGAGTATAAATACTTTTCCAGTCCCACTCTGCCCCAGTTAGATAGGCTTTGGGTGCTAAAGCCGACTGATCCGTATGGTATCCAGTACATAAAACACCTCGTTTACTCGCGGTTTCGATGACTACTTTGGGACTATCGACATGGCAGGTAATGACATCAGCACCTTGGTTAACCATACTGTCAACTGCTTCTGCTTCTTTTACAGGGGCAGCCCAATCTCCTGTAAACACAACTTGGGTAACAATATCAGGGTTAACGCTTTTTGCTCCTAATGTATAGCCATTAATGTTGCGTAAGACTTGAGGAATTGGCTTGGCACCGACAAAACCTAATTTGCCACTTTTAGAGTTGTGAGCAGCGACAATTCCAGCCAAATATTGAGCTTCGTCGATATAACCAAAGTAACTGCCGATATTTTCTGGCATTCCCTCTTCATAAAGTCCCCCAGCGTGGAAAAACTGTACTTCGGGAAATTGTTCGGCTATTTCCAGAATGTGAGGATCGAAGTAGCCAAAAGAGGTAGGAAATAGCATCGTTACTCCATCTATTTCGATCATCTCCCGCATTGTCTCTTGGACGGCTTGGGTTTCTGGGACGTTAGCCTGTTCGACAATTTTAAATCCAGGTAGTTCGGCAACTGCTGCTGCACCTTCAGCATGGGATTGATTATAGCCATAATCGTCCTTGGAGCCAACGTAAATAAAGCCGACAACAATTGGTTCGTCTTCTGAGCCTGCCTGCCCAGTTTCCGATTGACTACTGCATCCAGTCCCAAATTTTGAGGTTAAGCCAAAGGCAGTGGTTGCTAATATACCTCTAACGATCTGACGACGGGATAATTTTAAAATTTTTTTACTCATTCTTCTTGTATCTTGCTCACAAATATTCAAAAATTTATTTGGAAATTAAGTCCAAATATCGTATGTAAATACGTTCGGGAATCTAGTTAGGATTGAAAGATAGCTAATATTTTTGGGTGATTTAGCGTAGTTTTTAGACATTTATAGTTTTGTCCTCTCTAATTTGCTTATTTGACTCAATAGACAAAGCCTGGATGATGTTTTCACTCGTTGTAGTCCAACCCACAATTCCTCCTTGAGCGCGAATCATTTCTAGGGTAGATTGCTTGAATTCAGGAAAATAGCTGGCGGTTGCATCTTCAACTAACAAACATTCATAACCGCGGTCATTAGCTTCGCGCATTGTTGTCTGAACGCAAACTTCAGTAGTAACGCCAGTAATAATTAAGTGAGTTATTCCTTTTTCCTGTAGCCGAGATTCTAAATTGGTTTGATAAAACGCTCCTTTACCTGGTTTGGGAATGACTATCTCGTTGGCAAGAGGTTGTAATTCGGGAATAATATCGTTGCCTAGTTCGCCCAAGATTAAGATCCGCCCCATCTTACCGAGATCGCCTATTTTTAGCTTGCTGTTACCTCGCTTTAACTTTGATGGCGGACAATCAGATAGATCGCTTTGATGACCTTCTACCGTATGGAAAATAGGTAAAGCGCGATCGCGAAATGTATCTAAGATCTGCTTTACAGTTGGTACAATCTGCTGAAGTTGGCTAATGTCATTTCCTAAAGCTTCTCCAAACCCCCCTGATTCTAAAAAATCTCGCTGCATATCGATAATCAGTAACGCTACGCGATCGAGGCTGGGTAATTCATATTCGTAGGGTTGTGCTGGGATTAAGACCATGGATTAATTTATTACTTATTACTTATTACTTAAACCTAATATCCCGCCATGCGTTGACCAATAGTGTTGATGTCTGCCTCAGCGATCGCACTTTCATAAACTAGTTTTCCTTCGCTAATGGCAAAAATGCGATCGCATAGCTTGAGCAGTTCATCTAAGTCTTCACTGACAAGCAGTACTGCTACCCCTCGGTTTCTAGCTTCCACAATTGAGCGATGAATAAAATCTACTGCGCCAAAATCAAGACCAAAGCAGGGATTGGCTGCAATTAATAACTCAATTTTATTGGAAGATAATTCTCTGGCTAATACGGCGCGCTGGACGTTTCCTCCTGAAAGATTGGCGATGGGAGTTTCTGGGGAGGGAGTACGCACGGAGAAGGTTTTAATTAGGCTTTTAGCAGCCTGACGAATCGCTTTAAGGATTAAAAATCCACCTTGAGATTGGGGAGGGCGATCAAAGGTTCTTAGTGCCATGTTTTCAGCGACGGTCATATTGGGAACGCAAGCATTTTGTAATGGTTCTTCTGGCAAGGAAAAAACCTGGTGACGAAACATTTCTGACCGAGTTGCCTGATAGATTTCATCATTAACCAAAATTGTCCCAGAGGTTGGCGATCGCTGACCTGATAGTACTTGCACCAGTTCCTTTTGCCCATTGCCCGATATGCCTGCAATCCCGACAATTTCACCGCTATTCACTTTTAGATTTACGCCTTTAACTGCTTGAAGCCCATTGTCTTGGTTGGCGCAGACATCTTTCATGGCTAAAACAGTTTTACCAGCAGAAGTTGCCGTTTTCTCGACCTGTTCCAACTCGCGCTTTTCCCCCATCATCATTTCTGCTAAATCAGAAATATCTAAATCTTTGACTAAGCCAGTTCCCGCTAACTTGCCTTTACGCAATACGGTGACTTCATCACAGAAAGCCATTACCTCGCGAAATTTATGACTAATTAGCAAAATACTCAAATTGCCAGCAGTTACTTCTTCTCGTAGCAAACCCAATACCTCATCTGCTTCTTGAGGAGTTAATACAGAAGTAGGCTCGTCTAAAATCAAAATGCGACTCTGGAGATAAATTTGCTTGAGAATTTCTAATTTCTGCTTTTGCCCCGCAGCTAATTGAGCCACAGGAACGTTTAACGGCACTTTAAAAGGTGAAGATGCCATAAACTCTGCTAAATTCTTAGACTCTTTTTTCCAATCAATCAATTGAGTCTTGTCGTAACGAGAAAGTACCAAGTTTTCCGCTACGGTCATAGCAGGTACAGACGTAAAGTGCTGATAAACCATGCCAATGCCGTATTTATGAGCATCGCGAGGACTGTTGATTTGACACACTTGCTCGTCAATAACTATTTCACCACCACTAGGCTGATAAAAACCCATAATGCACTTAACCAAAGTGCTTTTGCCTGCACCGTTTTCCCCTAATAAAGCGTGGACAGTTCCTGGCTTTATCTTTATGGTGACGCGATCGAGAGCCACAAAACTACCAAACTGCTTGGACATATTAACTGCTTCCAATGCTGGAGGCATCTTGGCAGTAGTCTGATTTTTAGCAGTCATAGTTTCCATTTAGTTATCTCGATCGATAGCTGTAACTCGATAGGTTTAGATTGACAGAATCAAGCTAAAAATTATGTATTCAAGATTACAAAATTGCATTAATAAAGTTTATCTTAAAGAAACTATACGCAAAGTGATTTGTGAAATTATTTAAGACTAATTTTAATTTGTTAGCTATTATTTATAAAAATTTTTGTTTTCTGTAATTGCATTTGATATTCATTTTGATTGTTAAGATCTTTCAGCACTTCTGAAGTTGAAAACTCAATTTTTTCAATGTCATAATGAAGCTGACTAATTATTTTACGTAACCCTAAAGTTGATTCGTTAATATTTTTAAGCAAAGGTAGAAGTTGGGAAGAAAACAACAGTGGATGACCCAATTTACTCTGATAACAGGGTGCTATGATAGATGAACTTTCTTTTCGATAAGCTTGAATTAAAGTTTGATAAATGTATGTAGAGCGAGGTTGGTCTACAGCGGAAATAATAATAGTAGAAAATGATTTAGGTAAAGAATTTAAGCCAGTTAAGATTGAGGTTGTTTTACCAAGATTACTATTGAAGTTAATTACAACTTTGCTACCTGGAGGACAATCCGATCGCCGATAGGAATTGTGAGAACCTAATACAATAATTGGCGTAATACCAGCTAATAAAAACTGTTCTGCTTGATAGCGTAGTAAAGTTCGATTGTCGTGCCAGGGTAAAGTAGTTTTGCAAATTCCCATCCGAGTGGATAAACCCGCTGCTAAAACTAGGGCAAAATGGCGATCATCGTTATTTTCTAGATTGGTTGGGCGATCGTTCATTGTTAGTTGTTAGTTATTGTTGGCAAGTGAACTTTTTGTGGAGCATATTTTTGCTGTATTCGATCGCAAAGAGATAAACCCGTACCGCCACGTCGTACCTTAATTAGTTCGGCAGTGATACTTACGGCAATTTCTTCTGGGGTAAGCGCGCCAATATCTAAACCGATAGGTGCATAGAAGTTTGGTATTTTTTCGAGGGATATATCTTGCTGTAGCAAGGCTTGCTCAATCATATGTATGCGTTTACTACTGCCGATCGCACCAAGATACTGATAGGCTAAGGGGCATTGTAAGATTGCCTGTAGTGCTTCAAGATCCTGGGGGTAGCCTCTGGTGACTAAAGCTATATAAATTTGGGAATGGGTAGCCAGTTTATCTAAAGTCTTGGTAATAGATTGAGATAATAGCACCGCTTGGGGAAATCTTTCGGGAGTAATAAATTCAGAGCGATCGTCCTGTACGGCTATTTGAAACCCTGCGAAGCTGGCAGTTTGAGCCAAAGCTAAGGCTACATGACCACCGCCTACGATTAGTAAAATGGGTGGGGGTTGAATTGATTGGGTGAATTGAGCAGGGAGCAGGGGAGCAGGGGAGCAGGGGAAGCAGGCGGGACGGGGGCAGGGGAAGCAGGGGGCAGGGAAGCAGGCGGAGAAGTGTAGAAGCTTGTAGTTTTTTGGGCAAAGTCTTTCTTGTTAATCAAATAAGGTTGAGTATCTTTAGAAAAGGGAGTGACTAGTTTTCCAGATTGCCCAGATTTGAAGAGTTTTAATATTTGTTCGACTAGAGCGATCGCTTTTTCATCCGACCACTTTTCTAACCATAACTGAACTTTCCCACCGCAAATACCCTGAATATCTTTTCCTGGTGTACCAGTTAGATCGATTTCTATAAGTTGCTTTTGCCCTGTCTCTAATACCGCTAACGCTTTTTGAATTACCTTTCCTTCCCCCGCGCCACCACCAATCGTGCCGATAATGCTGCCATCAGCACACACAGCCATCTTTGCCCCAACTTCTCTTGGCGCAGAACCAATAACTTTGACTATAGTTGCTAATACTACTGGTTCTATTTCTAATTTATATTTTAATTGTTGATAGAAATTGCGATCGTTCACTGTCAGTTGTTGATTGTTGATTGTTGATTGTTGATTGGTTCATTGGTCGTTAGTCGTCGAACGAGTAGCAGAATTAACAACTGTTCAATGTTTAATGCTTAATGTTCAATGTTCATTGCCTTCCATACTCTTTCGGGAATCATTGGTAACTGACGTAATCTAACCCCTGTGGCGTTAGCAACTGCATTAGCGATCGCAGGGGCAGTACAGTTAGTGCCAATTTCACCTATACCCTTTGCCCCAAAAGGACCATAGGGATCGGCTTTTTCAATTAACATGATTTCCATTGGTGGAACATCGGTAGCAGCAGGAATGCGATAGGTACGTAGGCTAGGGTTAAGTATTTTGCCCTGTTCATCAAAGCGCAGTTCTTCATTTAAGGCATAGCCCAAACCCATTACCAGTCCGCCTGTAGCCTGTCCGTGACAGATACGGGGATTAATTGCCTTGCCAATATCGATCGCCTCGGCGCAGCGCAAAACGGTAATTCTGCCTGTTTCGGTATCTACTTCTACTTCTGCACCTAAAAAGGCGAAGGTTAGGGAAGCGCGATCGCTTGTATGTTCTAATTCTACTGATAATGATTGTCCTTGTTGGGTTGCTGCTTTTGCTAGCTGTGGCAGAGTTAACTTATCAGAAGCACTATTAATCCGATCTTCAGATAATTCTAATTCTTCTGGGTCAACCTCCATAGTTTGGGCTGCGATTTTCAAGATTTGCGATCGCAATTTTTGAGCAGCTAAATTTACCGCCTGTCCCGTAATAAACAAAGTAGCAGAGGCATAAGAACCCGCATCAAAAGGAGTATAGTGAGTATCGGCGGTAACTATTTTGATTTTCTCGACTATCGTGCTTAAAACTTCGGCTGCTATTTGACGCAAAGTTGTATCCGAACCCGTACCTACATCAACCGAACCCGTCCGCAGTTCGTATAGTCCGTCGGGCATCAGGGATAATTTTACAGTGGCTAAATGAATCTTGGCTAAACCACTGGCTTGCATCGTGGCAGCAAAACCAATCACCGCGTTTAATGTGTCCTTCGTTGGTATATTTGCCTGGCTGATAATCTAAAGCCTGGGTGACTTTCTCAATACATTCATCCATGGCGTAACTGCCAATTATATGAAAATGTTCTTCTCTACCAATGAGGATCTCATCTTCGGCGGTAATTAAATTATGCTGGCGTAACTTAATCGGATCGATGTTTAATTTAGTAGCAATTTCATCGAGTTGGGATTCTACGGCAAACGTCCCTTGAGTCGCCCCATAACCTCGAAACGCCCCTGCGGGCATGGTGTTGGTATATGCCACCGTTCCTTGATAGGATTGATTCTCGCAGTGATATAAGCCCAGAGGAAAACAACCAGTTAAGAAAACTACGGTTTCTGCATGATTCCCATAAGCCCCCGTGTTAGAGATTGCTTTCATTTCCTGTGCCGTAATTGTGCCATCATTTTTTACACCTGTTTTTAGATGGATATTCATTCCATGACGACTATTGGTGGCGGTAAATTCTTCTTCTCTAGTAAACCGCCACTGTACGGGCTTGCCTGTTTTTAATGTTGCCAATACACACAAGTCTTCGGTTAATATTTCCTGCTTATTGCCAAAACCGCCCCCAAGCTGGGGTTTATATACCCGAATCTTTTCTTTAGGCAGATCGAATATTTCCGACAGCAATCTTTGACAGTGAAACGGTACTTGAGTACTTGAACGAACGACTAAAATACCATTCTCGTCATACCAGCTAATACTGGCATGGGGTTCTAAATGAACGTGCTGCACGGCAGGTAAGATATAAGTATTCTCGACAATTAAATCCGCTTGAGCAAATCCCGCTGCTAAATCACCCTTGTCCAGATTTACTTCCGCTGCAATATTATGGGCTGCATCATGGATCTGACTTGATTCTGGTTCGTCGTGAATTACTATCTCCCCCTGCATGGCTTTTACAGGATCGATCGCATGAGGCAAAATTTCATAATCTACCTCGATCAACTCACAAGCCATAGCTGCGATCGCTTCACTTGCTGCCACTACTGCTGCCACGCGATCGCCAATAAACCGTACTTTATTATCTAACAGGTAATGGTCAAACGGATCGGGTACTGGTGCGCCATGTCCTGCGGTACTATAGGCTTTACGGGCAACATCTTTATGGGTAAAAACTGCCTCAACTCCTGGAAATGCTTCTGCTTTTGTCGTGTCGATATTACGAATACGGGCATGGGGATAAGGCGATCGCAATACTTTAAGATGTAATAAGCCTGGGGGCGACCAGTCGGCAGTGTATACTGGTTTTCCCGTAACTAAATTAGCACCATCTTGTTTAGGAACGTTCTGTCCTACCTGTCCTTGTTCAGCGGTGATAGTTTGAACCGAACTATTGCCACATTCGAGAACGCTATCGATAATTGACTCATAGCCAGTACAGCGACAAAGATTGCCTTCCAATTCTGCTTTTAACTCTGCTTCAGATTCGCACTCTAGCTTACTAGCAGTCATAATCATCCCAGGAGTACAGTAACCACACTGAAAACCCTGCTTATCTAGAAAAGCCTGCTGCATGGGGGACAAGCTGCCGTTTTCGATTCCTTCAATGGTAGTTACTTTTTGACTATCTACTCGCATTGCGGGACAAAGACAGCTATGAATTGGCTTATCATCCAGCCATACGGTACAGCTACCGCAGTCTCCTGACTCACAGACTTTATGTACTCCTACATATCCTAGCGATCGCAGCAAGCTTAATAAACTCGTACCTGGATTACAATCAGTACTGTGGTTTTGGTTGTTAACCTGGAAATTTAATAAATCTGGCATAATTTTTTCTATTTGTGCAAGGGCGAACCACCGTTCGCCCTTACGATTTAATAACGACGTTTCCCATCGACACCTGTGGTTAATTCTGCAATTCCGCGCTGCATTAATACTTGCGTGATATGTCGGCGATAATCTGCACTACCTCGTTCATCGTCTATGTATTCCTGTGGGGACGTATTATCGAACGCCCCGATAATTTGTTCTGGGGTTGGTACGGTGTCAAATTCAATTAAACGTGTTGCTTTTACGCTACCACCAATGCCAAATCTTACCTGTTGGGTTTGAGGATGATATGCCGTTACGACAATTGCGATCGCATATCCTGCGGTACAGACTGCCATCCGTTTAAAGCTGGTTTGCCACTGCGCTAAGTTCCAAATCGGAATTTTAATCGATCGCAATACTTCTCCAGGCTGCAAAATTGTCTGTTGGGGTGCAGTTTGAAAATCTACTGCGTCTACAGAATAGGCTTCACCGTCAGGTTTTAAAATTTCGTAGCTAGCATTCAAAGCCACCATTGTCGGGGCAAAAGTACTAGCACTCAAAGCCAAACAAATATTACCCCCTACCGTAGCAGCGTGGGATAGCTTGAACGAGGCTAATTCTCTTACGGCATCCTTCAAAGCCTCTGTAGCAGTCCAAGCAGGGGGAAAAGCAAAGTCTAGTAAATCATTTTGAATACAGGTTGCACCAATCGATAAACCTTCGGATGTCACCTCTATTTCCGACCAGTTAAGCTGCTGCATATCCACCAGGGTTTTTACCTGAGGCTGAACTTCATTAAAAATCCAGGTTCCACCAGCCAACCAATTCCAGTTAGACTGCCAATCTGGTACTTCTTGTAATGATCTCGGTCGCAGATACGTCTCAACGTTATACAAATCCATAACAAGCAAATCAAGCTGTGTTCACCTACTAATCTTTGATCGAAAAAACTTTGTATACTGTATGCAATGATTCAGAATTAAAATTTTAATAAAGATACCTTTAATTTAATGATTATTTAAAGAGGGGTATCTATCATGAGTCGGAAATCATCACCAACTCCAACAAAATCACCACCTGATTCTGATTCATCATCCAATTCAGGTGGAATCGCTGGTTTTTTTGAATTTGAACGGCTTGGAACTAACTTCCGTACCGAAGTTCTGGCGGGGGTGACAACCTTTGTGACTATGGCTTATATCTTGGCGGTAAACCCTGATGTTCTTTCTCAAGCCATATTTTTACAGGAGACAGGAGATTTATTTGGCGAACTGGTATTTGCTACGGCTATTTCGGCTGCGATCGCAACTTTTGTTATGGGTGTTTATGCCAAATATCCTTTTGCCCTCGCCCCTGGAATGGGAATCAATGCCTACTTTGCCTTTTCAGTCGTATTGGGCTTAGGGATTGACTGGCGGGTAGCTTTAGCTGCGGTGTTTATTGAGGGACTAATTTTTATCGGGATGTCCCTGACAAAAATGCGGAGTCGGATCGTGGCTGCCATTCCCGACTGTCTCAAGCACGCCACTGCTGCGGGGATTGGTTTATTTATTGCCTATATCGCTTTAACTAGTAATTCAGGAATTATTGTTACTAGCGAAACCACCACCACGACTCTAGGTAATCTAGGCGATCCGAACACCCTAATGGCGATCGCAGGTATCTTAATTACGGCTGCTTTTGTGGCACGAAGAATCAAAGGTGCATTGCTTATTGGTATTTTTGCCACTGCTTTATTAGGCTGGATTTTGGGCATAGCCCCTTGGCCCGAAGGCATTATCGGCTTTCCTGCGTTTCCTGTTAATATTGCAGGACAGGCTTTTGTTGGGTTAGGACAAGTCTTTAATAATAATGTTTGGAATTTACTGGCGGTATTATTTGTCTTTCTCTTCGTCGATACCTTCGATACCGTAGGAACGCTTACAGGAGTTGGGGTCAAAGCTGGTTTTGTCGATGAAAAAGGAGAATTACCCCGCGCAAGTCAGGCATTTATGGCAGATGCGGTTGGAACTACAGTCGGGGCAGCTTTAGGCACATCAACTGTTGCTACTTTTATCGAATCAGCGTCGGGAGTATCAGAAGGTGGACGCAGTGGATTTACAGCAGTGGTTACTTCAATTTTATTTGCCCTAGCAATCTTTTTTACGCCTTTACTTTCAGCCATTCCTCCCTTTGCTACTGCACCAGTACTATTAATTGTGGGAGTTCTGATGGTGGGCAGCATTACCCAAATCAACTGGGACGATCCTGCCGAGTCGATTCCTTCTTTTCTAACTATTTTATTTATTCCCCTAAGTTTCTCTATCGCCGAAGGGTTGGCGGTTGGTTTTATTAGCTATCCTATTCTTAAAGCAGTTCAAGGCAAGGCACATGAAACCGATGTTACCGTCTGGATTTTAGCAGCGGTATTTTTATTACGGTTTGTCTTTCTGGCTTTAGAAATTGGTGCTTGATTTAAATTACCTAGTTGACTTTCAAACACTTGTTTAATCCTGCCTGTTTGCCCCAATTTATTGAGAAATATCAGATCGAGTTGGGTGGCGCGATTACGCTCACAGAGGCTACCGCCTCAAAGTCATGGGAAGCATGACGATGGCGCGAATGCGCCGTTAGCCTTCGGATCGCATCTCATGTTTTTTCGGTTCAGCCTTTTGCTGCCATTTCTTATGCTAACAACTTTGGTGATAGAACTAATACATTCCGAACCTGTTGACCAAACAGAAAACCAAAATCTTTTTTATCTCCAGTCAACAAATGAGTACATTGCAAAGCAATTGCACCTCCTAAGATTGGAATATCTTTTGCTTTCAGTTCAACAGGAATATCGAGTATTAACTCATTGCTAATGAAAATATCATCTAACAGAGATTCTAGTCCCCTAGCTGAACCATATTTTTTTCGTTCTATATTTTTCTTTGCTTCTTCAACTGCATAAGTATTAGCGACACACTCTCCATGCTTTTGAACTATTTCTATCAATTTAGCGATTTTACTACCTGAGACTGAACCACTAAACAATAAATTGGGATCGAGAAAGACCTTCATTACAATTTAAAATCCTTTAATTCTTCTTCATTTTGTTGTTGAAACTCTCGAACCCTTTCATCAGAATAGATTTCTACGGGGAAGGTGACATTAGGACGCAGAATTAGTCCCGTTTCACTCTCTTCAACAACTATCTGCCCTCCTACTTCTAGACCATATTTCTCAATCAAGTCTTGAGGAAGTGCGATTCGCACCTTTTTCATTAATAGAAATAATTCTGTTCATGCTTTTTGGTATTGGTGTAATATATCTATGACTATAGATTTTTACTTGAACGGCTTAATCCAACAATATTTAAATCTCCAGGTAGCCAACTGAGAGGTGCGGGTACAAAGACAGTGCATTTAGAAACTCTTGGAACAGTAAAATAGTAAGATAGTGGTTTGATTCAACATCGTATTAGAAAGCATTTGGATGTTTTGACCCCAGATTGAACCAATTACAATTGAATGATTTGCTGAGTAATTTTTTTGGTCAACCTGGTTCTACAAAGAGAAAGCCAAGAAAATTTATGATAATTTACGTCAAGCCCAAACCGAAGCAGTTAATAATTGCGAAAAAGAGCTGAAAAATTTATTGATTGAACCTAATCAAGCAGGGTTTGCCATTGTTGAGGAATTTGCTCGATCGCATTTTACCAACAGAAGGAATTAGAGAGGAATGGGAAATTTTTTACAAGAATTTGCCGATTCTGGTTTGGCAAGAAGAATTTGAGTCGATAGTGCTAATGAGCGACTTAAGAAAGATATGGCTGAGTACAATAGCAAAGGTAGAACAAAAAGCTAAATTAGAAGATTTCCAATTTTCTCAATAGTCTTTAATAGCAAACATTTAATTTGTGCGGAGTTTACTGAAGTATTCGTTAGGATCTTCGCTTGATAGCCTCGCTTTCACTGACGATCGCAATCTTTTTAAAACGTGAGATTGCACCACACATTGATGGTTCATCTGTTGAGAGAGTTGATTTAGAAAGCGATCGCCCTACCTCAATCAAAGCCACCTTCTACTAAAGTTAGGAGTATTTGCATACTGTATACATTGATTCAGAATTATATTTTTCTTTTAGTTAGCTTGAACTAATAAGCAAAAGTCTCTCAATCAAATGTCATCTTTTTGTGTTGTTAAATTAGAGCTTTTTTCGTTCGATACAGAAAGCAACTATTGCACAAATTAACTCATAAACTATCATGAAAGAATTCATTCAAAACCTACCCAAAGCGGAATTACACCTACACATAGAAGGTACGCTAGAGCCTGAAATGATGTTTGAACTGGCTCAACGCAATAAAATCGATCTTCCTTACGAATCGGTGTCAGAAGTAAAAGAAGCATATAATTTTGAAGATTTAGAGTCTTTTCTCGATATCTACTATCAAGGTTCGCAAGTATTACAACAAGAACAGGACTTTTACGATCTAACCTGGGCATATTTGCAAAAAGCTAAGAGCGATAATGTACGACACACGGAGATATTTTTTGACCCTCAATCTCATACAGATCGCGGTATTGCTTTTGAAACGGCATATCAAGGAATTTATCAGGCTTTGCAGGATGGTAAATCTAAGTTGGATATTTCTAGCCAGCTAATTCTTTCTTTTTTACGACATCTGAGTGAAGAGGAAGCATTTACTACTTTAGAACAGGCTTTACCCTACAAGGATACTATCGTCGCAGTTGGTTTGGATTCTGCCGAACAGGGCAACCCACCCTCCAAGTTTAAAGCAGTCTTTGACAAAGCCAAAGCAGAAGGCTTTTTAACCGTCGCTCATGCAGGGGAAGAAGGTCCACCAGAATATATCTGGGAAGCAATCAACTTGTTGGATGTGTCTCGTATCGATCATGGCGTTCGCTCTATGGAAGATCCAAAACTGCTAGATTATTTAGCGAAGCAGCAAATTCCTTTAACAGTTTGTCCTTTATCCAATGTTGAACTAAAAGTCTTTGATTCGATGGCAGAACATAATTTAAAACAACTTTTAAACTTAAATATTTGCGCCACCGTTAATTCCGACGATCCTGCGTATTTTGGCGGGTATGTGGCACAAAATTATCAAGCAGCATACGAAGCTTTGAATTTAAGTAAACAAGAGCTATATCAACTAGCTAAAAACTCTTTTCAGGCTTCTTTTATATCGCCGACAGTAGAGCAGAAGTTAATTGCCGAATTAGATAATTATTATTCATTAGCTTAAATTGAAATGCGAACAGTGACAGTCGAACAAAATGAATTAAGAATCTGGTAGTGCTATGGAGGTAATGAAGCATTGTTGTAATGTACAAAATGCCAACACATGACTGCCCTTTATCTTATATCCTTACATCTTTATGACTACACCACTATGAGGATTGGTCGTGGTGGCGACGGTAGTTTGTTTATCTTAACTAGATCATGATTTAAACTATTCAATTTTCTTAACCCAAAAGAAGAGTCAATTAGATACTTGTAAACTAGAACCGCTGTCCCCTTTATAAACTTCAATTCTGGTTTGAAAAGCCTCTTTAAACTGAGGCATATGAGTTACCGCCAGGATACAGGCAAAGTCTGAGGCGATCGCATTTATTGCTCCTACTAATCTATTGCAGCCTTCGCTATCTTGTGTACCAAAACCTTCATCAACAATTAGCATTTGTAGAGATGTTCCCGAACGTTGAGCTAGTAGTTTTGCTAAGGCTAATCTGACTGAAAAGTTAATCCGAAATGCCTCTCCACCAGAATAGGTTTCATATGCTCTAGTGCCACTAGCATCAGCAATTACAATATCTAAAGTATCTATTAACTTGGTCTTTTTCTTGGATGTACCTTTTGTGGCTTTTTGAGTTAGGAACTGGATATGAAATTGGTTGCCTGTAAGCCTGGCTAATATTTGATTTGCTTCGGCTTCTAGTTGAGGTAATATATTTTCAATTGTCAAAGCTTGAATACCATTTTTGCCAAACGCTTGGGTTAGCTCTTGATAAATACGATATTGCTTTTCATGTTCTTTAAGCTGTTTTTCGGTATCTTGGTGTTGAATCTTTAGGTTATCTATTTGAGTAATTGACTGCTGTAATCTGCCACTGCGAGAGATTAATTCATCTAGTTGTTGGCGACGTTGAGCAAGATCTTGTTCTAAAGCTTCAATTTCTTGACGGCGATCGCTAATATCTGCTTTTTGGCTGAGATGATAATGTAATTGTTCTTGACTTGCTTGTTTATCTTTAAGCTTATTTTTTAATAATTCTTCTAGTTCAGTTAACTTAGTTTTCAGCTGGGGATAGTCTTGTTGCGCTTTTTGTAATTCCTGATATTTGAACTGCCAACTTTGAGACTGTCTAAGGGAAGTTAATAAGTTTTGATGAATAGTGCGATCGTAACCTAATTCTTGAATTTGGCGATCGATAGTATTTATTTGCTGCTGTAATTGAGAATTAATATGTAGCTTTTCTAAAGTAGTTTGTAAATCGTTCATTTCTTTGAGCAATTGAGGCTTTTGTCGATCCAATTTTGCCTGACGTTTTTTGGCATCTTCAATTTTCGCCTGCTTTATTTCTGCCCAACGTAAATTATTAACTTCTCCCCTTACTAAAGCATGAGTTTGTTCATCATATTTAAGAGTTTTCAATTCTTCTTCTAATCGTTTGATTTCTGTCTGTATTCCTTCAGCATAGTTGCCATTTTGAAGAGACAACTCTAGACTATCTTTCTCTTCTTGAGTAACTTGTAATTGATCGTAAAGTTCTTCCGTTGCTAATAGTTGAGCTTCCAATTGTCCATACTGTTGTTGAAGAGAATCATAAGGAGAAATCTCTTTTGATATTTCTTTATATTCTGTAATTAGCAACTGAATTTCGCGATCGCACGTTGATAATTGTTCGCGAATTACCCAAATTTGTTCTTCGATCTCCTGTTGTTTTTGCTTTGTTTTATCAATCACCTGATAGCGATGGTGTTCGTCAAGAGAGCGATCGCACAAAGGACAAGCTGCATCGGGGTTAGACAGCATTTGAATCTTTTGATGCAGCTCGTGTATTTGTCTTTCATAGATTCGCTGATTTTCCTGTAGCTTGGTTTGAAACTCCCTTCTTTCTGTGCCTTTTTCTTTTACTCTAGTTTGATATACTCGTCTTTTATTCAATTCTTCAATTTGAGCATCTACAGTCAATAATTGATTACGCTTTTCGGGAACTTTTTCAATATTTTCTGCTAGGTTTTTAACAGAACTAGATAGCTGTTCTAATTTTGCCGAGAGTTTGGCTTCTTCTCGGTTAATTTGCGTTTCTAAATCATTTTTGCGCTTGATTAAAGGAGATATATATTGCTGCAGCTTATCCAGTTTCAATAGCTCTTCACGGCTTGCCTTTAATCTAGCCAATGCTGGCTCTACATCCTTTATTTTGGCAATAGTTTTAAGATTTTCTTGTTCTTGCTGCTCGATACTTTCTAAACGAGTTTGAAGCTGATTAATCTGTAAATTCAACTCGTTTTTCTGTTGAACTAGCTGCTTTTCTAACTGCTGTTTGTTGTGCTGAATTTCTTGATGAACGGCAAATTTACCAGACAGTTCTTTTTCTTGAGTTTGCCAACTAATGAACTGATTGTATCCATCAACAATATCAGCTTCTTGTTTGATTAAATTATTGACAGACACTAATTGCTCTTGAAGAGAGCTAATATCTTTGATAGCGCGATCGCAATCTTGAGTCAAATTTTGCTGTTGAGCTTGTTGAATAGTTAGTTGCTTTTCCCAAGTTTGACGTTGATAATCAATTGCTCGTAACGGCTCTAATTTCCTACGAGTTTGCTCTTGAACTTCCTGTAACTGAGCTAATTTCTGTTTTACCTGGCTTAATTCTGTCGCAATTTCTCTTCGCGTTTCTAATTCTAGGGCTAACGGTTCTAAGCTTTGTTTTAACTGCTCTATCTTTCCCTTATATTCCTTTGCCGTATCTTTTGCCTTAACCGATAGTTTTTCATATCGATCCAACTTCAACAAATCCGCCAAAATTTGCTTGCGATCGCTCGGACGGCGTAACATAAACTCATCCGCCCTTCCCTGACGCAAATAGGCTGAGTTGGTAAAAGTATCATAATCGAGCTTTAAACAAGCAATTACCTCCTCTTGGGTTGCTCGCAAACCCTTAGCCGTAATTGAGCGAAAAGTCTCCGCTTTCGTTTCCACCTGAAACTCCAAGGAGCTACTTCTACCCCTAGTGCGGGATCTGATAACACGGTAGGTTTGACCATTGCAGCTAAAGTCAAAATCAACCCGAACGCTTTTCGCACCACCATTGATAATGTCATCTTCAGTAGCAACACGACTCTTACCCCATATCACCCAGGTAATTGCTTCAAGCAGAGAAGATTTTCCTGCACCATTCGCTCCACAAATACAGGCTGTGTGTAATCCACGGAAATTTAAAGTCGCATCTCGATAACTTAAAAAGTTTTTTAAGGTTAGCTGCAAGGGAATCATGCTTTATGACAACTTCTTTAAATAATTAAAAGATTAATGCAAATATACTAGATTGCATCGATCTTTAGTCTAGGGTCGTAAACTCAAGGATTCTAGCTTTTATCAGTGTATTTCACAAAATTTAACAATACTTGTTAAGTTATCTAAGATAATTACTTAGAAAAAACATTCAGTTGCAACAATATACGTTGCCATAACTGACGAAAAAATAAATATTTGCTTAATTATTTAGAAAGTAAAAAGAAGATATGATCGTACAATTTGTTTTTTATTAAACTATCAAAGATATTTAAAACAAGTAGCTGTTCATCAACTTTACTCATTTCAAAAAATAGGCAAGTTTATATATTTTCAAAATTATAAACCTGATAATTAAAAGCTGATATTGAAGAAAGAAGCTATTTAAATAAACTGAGAAAACATTTTTTTGTTTCGATTTAATTGTGTAAATTTACGTAAAGAAAGCTTTAGCAAAAAATAAAAACCAAGGGTATACTAATACGGAAATTTACATTATAAACCTGGCTCAAACTCATGTTCAAACAGCTAAATGCTGGCATAGTGTCTCTTGGCTTAGTATCTACTATGACCGCACCAGTCATGGCACAAGATGCTTTTCGTGGAACTACAGAAGCTCAATCTGTACCAACCAACAATCTATTAGTTGAAGATTATTCAAACTCATATTCTGGCGTTCCTCAAGCAGAGGGAGAATTAAACACCCTAGCTGTAAAAAACACTTTAGATTTTTCAAATATTGACGTTGAAGAAGAAGTCGCACTTCAAGATACTGATTTACTTGCTCAGAGAAGAACTAGCACTCGTTCTAAATACAAGTATAGTGCTGGTTTCGACACCATAAATTTTGGTTGGGTAAAAGATAGTAACGGGGCAATTTCTAGCATATTGGGGTTCAATCTTTCTTTAGGAATTGCCTACCGCAAATATTTTAAGCCTACAGAAGATGGCAAGTTCAATTTTTCCTGGGACGTTGGTACTATTCTGCTTATATTGCCCTTTGCTGGCGTTGGAGCAGATTATCAATGGGATAGTGGTTGGTATGTTGGAGCGCGTGCGTTAGTTTTTCCTGCAATATTTTTTATTGATGATTTCTTATTCCCCGTTTTTCCAACTCTTTCTGCTGGTTACAGATGGAAATAATGGACTGTCATTTTTAAACTAGGATGCTTAAATTTTAGTTAAATTGATTTTGAAAGCGCACTTAGCACAAATCTAAGTGCGCTTTTTTGTCTTACTCTGTTGATGATTGTTATATTGACTAAGTTATAAATCATTACAAAGTTAATCAACATCAGTGCTAGCAGAAATCGATCGCATTAATGCTTTAATCGTAGGAGCAACCCAAGGAATAGGTTTAGGCTTTGTCAAGGCTTTACTACAGCAAGAAAATATAGGAACAGTTTTTGCTACCTTCCGCAACAGGGAAACAAGTAGCGAATTGTTTACTTTGGAGCAACAGTACGGCGATTGCCTAAAATGTCTTCAGGTTGATATTACCCAAGAATCTCAAATAGAAGCAGGTATCGAGCAGATTCAAGCATCGGTCAAAGAATTGCATCTAGCTATATATTGTGTTGGGGTGTTGCATGAAGGAGATCTAACTCCCGAAAAAAGTTTAAGGCAAATTAATGCAGAGAATCTAATTTATTCTTTTCAAGTAAATAGTATTGGTGCAGTGTTATTAGCTAAACATCTGATGCCCTTATTTAAGAAAAGCCAGCGCAGCATATTCGCCAGTATCTCTGCCAAGGTGGGCAGTATTGGCGATAATCGCTTGGGTGGCTGGTATGGCTATCGTGCTTCTAAGTCTGCATTGAATATGTTTCTCAAAACTACGGCGATCGAATATAGTCGTAGATGTCCCAAGACTATTGTAGTAGCACTCCATCCAGGTACTACAGATACTCGCCTTTCTCAACCATTTCAAAAAAATGTGCCTCCTGGTAAATTATTTCCCGTCGAGCATACCGTAAATCTTTTATCTAAAGTAATATCAGGTTTAGAGCAAAAAGATAGCGGAGAGTTCTTTTCTTGGGATGGAAGCAGATTACCTTGGTAACTTTTAAGGGATGAAGGATAAGGGATAAGGGATAAGGGATAAGGAATAAAGGATAAAGGATAAAGGATAAAGGGTAATTTATTTCTTTCTGACATTACAAATCTAAATTTTTTGGACGCTGATGTTACGCAGAATAGCTAAAAATCAATAGTTTCAAATAAGCAAGGAAAATAGATTAGTAAACCTCTTAACCTTTACCCCCTTACCCCTTACCCCTTACCCAGTCTTGACAGATCGATTAGTGCGTAACATCAGTTAATGATTCAGTTGCCGTCTCTACCTGTAATCTTTTTGGCAGTACGCAATATTTGTCCTGCGAGGATTGCTGCACCAAAGCCGTTGTCTATATTTACTACGCCAATACCAGCAGCGCAAGAGTTCAACATAGTCAGCAGTGGTGCAACACCTTGAAAGCTTGCGCCATATCCCACACTAGTAGGTACGGCAATTACGGGACAGTCTGCCATTCCTGCAACAACACTGGGTAATGCCCCTTCCATCCCTGCTACAACAATCAAGACATCGGCATCATAGACGACTTGGCGATTACTTAATAGGCGATGAATTCCTGCTACTCCCACATCCCAAAGACGAATCACTTTAAAGCCACAGAGTTCGCCTGTAATTGCTGCTTCCTCCGCAACGGGAATATCCGCAGTACCCGCAGTGAGGATAGAAATTGTGCCAACTTGACTGGGGCTTTTTGGCACAGATAAAGCGCATATACGGGCAGCAGAATAGTAAATCAGATCGGGAATAGCCTGTTGTAACTGTTCGTATACCTGGGGTTGAATACGGGTAGCCATTACCACCGAGCTATCCTGTCTCATCAAATTCATAATCTTAATGATTTGTTCTGGGGTTTTATCTGCACCCCAAATTACTTCAGGAAAGCCTGTTCTCAATTGGCGATGACGGTCTATTTTGGCGAATTCGTCTAGGCTTTTGAAAGGTAGGTCTTTTAACTTGTCCAGGGCTGTTTCGGGGCTAATATCGCCATCTGCGATCGCCTGGAGTAGTTCTTTTAATAATTCTGTCATTTCATTGAACATTTACCATTGAACATTTATCGATAGAAGCCAATCGCTGTCTAATTAAGTATGGTTTATTGTGAAGATAATATTTGAATACCGTTACTGCCCAATTTTGTTACCCAAAAGTTGAGATGAGAATCGGTAATTTGCTTTCTTACCTGTTGTTGAACGGCGATCGCTTTAGCCTCTGATTCGCATAGAGCAAATACTGTTGGACCAGAGCCAGACATCATTGTACCTAGTATATCTTGGTTAGAGAAGGCTGATTTTAGTTCTGCTACTTGGGGATGTTCTGGCAAAACCACCTTTTCTAAATCGTTATAAATTAGTTTACCAATTTCCACGCTGTCGTGATGAGCGATCGCTTTTAATAAAGGGCTAGAGTGTACTTTATGGGTGCGCGATTCAACCTTTTCTGCATCGGAAACATAAGAGTCGCCATATTGTTGACGATAGGTTTTATATGCCCAGGGAGTAGAAACGCTGATATTGTCATATTTGGCTAAAACCACCCAAATATTGTCCAAATTATTCAGAGTCGCTAATTTTTCTCCTCTGCCTGTAGCGATCGCCGTTCCCCCAGAAATACAAAAAGGAATATCCGAACCCAGTTTTGCAGCCAAGTCTTGTAATTCTGGTTGAGTCAACCCTAGTTTCCAAATTAAATTAATACCTACCAACACCGCAGCAGCATTCCCCGATCCTCCCGCTAATCCAGCAGCCACGGGAATATTTTTTTGAATCTTAATTGCCACTCCACCATAATTAGCATGAGGATCGGGGTAAGTTTGACACATCAAAGCAGCAGCACGATAGGCTAAATTAGTTTCATCCGCTGGTACTTCAGGATGATCGCAGTAAATATAGATTTCTTGAGTACCGCTAGATTGAATATCGACTATATCGGCTAATTCAACACTCTGAAGAACCATTACTAGTTCGTGAAATCCATCAGAGCGATCGCCAATTATTTCTAAATAAAGATTAATTTTTGCTGGTGCAGTTAGGGAATAAGAGCGCATAAACTGTCGATTGGATGATTCGTATATCTTAGGTATAAAAGTTGAACTTTTTTGCTGCTAATTTTAATTCTTTCACTTCCTTAGCAATTAACGAAATTAAATTTACCAATCGTCGTCATATTCTTCTATGCTTGGTCTACTCTGTTCTTGAATTGCATACTCTTCTACATCATCTGCTTTAGAAGTATCCACAACAAAATGTCGATCGCTATCCATTTGAACTAAATCCCCTTCAAAACTCTGAGTCAAATTGGCGATCGCTTCTTGCAATTCATCATCCTCATAATTTGTATCTAAATCTTGCTCAATATTTTCTGGAAAAGACGGTGTAGTAGTACTTTCTGGTTGAACAGTAGGAATAGGAAGTGGCGCAATAGAATTTGTCTGAACAGACTGTACGGGAGTAGCTGGAGGAGTCGTAACAGAAACATTAAAACTAGGAGGCTTGACTTCCATTACTGGTTGAGCCGTAACAATAGGTACTGTTGCCTTTAAAGAAGTTTTAGGCTCAACTAAAGCATTCTGATGATTGTTACTAAAATTAATAGCAGTATTATCGAGAGATTTTTCTGACTCTGGAAAAGGTTTTACAGGATTATTTACTGCTACGGAGTTTTTTTTTGCGGAATTATCGCTACGACTAGCAACTTCTAGCTGTACTTTGACCTTGTGCTGTACAACTTGAGCAAAAGCCTTTTCAATATTAGGAACTTTGCCCTGATTGAGTTTTTGTAATGTTGCCGAACTAATTCCCACTATGGCACTAGCACCATCAAAGCTAATTAGATGACACTGTTGTTTTAATAATGCTTGAGTTGTAGGAGGCTGCAAACAGCTAAGAACTTTGAGCCAAATTTCGTCAACATCAATATTATTGGTATTTGCTGGAGGAGCATAAACTTCTTCAACTACAGGCTCGTCAATTGGTTCGGAGAAGCTCGTTACAGGAGGTACTTCTTGGATCGCTTTTGCTTGTGGGACTACTTCTTTTGGCTTCTCTAGTGTTGGATTTATCTGCTCAACTTTAGGCTCGACAATTTGGGTATTTGACTGAGGAGTTTTATTTTGAGGTGGTTTCTCTTGATTTATTTGAATAGGATCGACAAGAGGAACATTAACTATCGAATCGGGTTGACTCGCAACAATAGCCTGGTGTGCTTGAGGTAATAAACCAAGCAAAGTTACCTCCAGCCATAGACGAGGTTGAGTAGTTCTTTTTAATTGAGTTTCTGCTTCTTTTAAATGTTGTTGACCTCGCAAAATTATACCCATGTCCCAACCAATTGCTTCCTGACATAATTGTTGCCAACAAGTTTCTGTCACCGCCACCATATCAGGACGTTGGGGAGCAGTTTTAGCGATTAGCAAGTTGAGATAAAAGCTAGCCAAGTTTTGCAGAACAACTATAGGCTCTCTTCCTCGATCCAAAAGACTGCGACACTGTTCTAAAACTCCCAAAGAATTATTGTTATTAATTACATGAAGCAGCTTTAACAAATCTTGTTCGGGTACAGCACCAACCAAATCCCAAACTTTCTCTACAGAAATAGTGTCGGGTAGCAAGCTCAACTGATCTAAAAGACTTTCTGCATCTCTCAAGCCTCCATTAGCAATTTGAGCAATTAAAGTAAGAGCATCATCAGCGATCGCAATTTTTTCCTCATCAGCAATATACTTTAAATGACTAACCATCTCTGGCAAAGGAATACGCCGATAATCAAACCGTTGACAGCGAGAAATAATGGTTGAAAGAACTCGTTGCGGATCGGTAGTAGCTAAGATAAAGACAACCTGTGGTGGTGGTTCTTCTAATGTCTTTAACAGAGCGTTAAACGCTGCTGTACTGAGCATATGGCAATTGTGAACTAATAAGCCATTGGCAATAAAATTATGGTTATCTTCTACCTCAATGTCATAGACTTTTTCATGACCACCTGGGTTGACAGATTCGACCTTCTCCAAATTTGTATTCCATTGAGGGAATTGAATATTGCCGTAAGTCTGACAACCATTTTCGACTAGATTTTGCTCCCAATTTGACGTAATAGTATGTTTTTTGAGTAGATTTTTTAGTGTAAGATTTCGAGTTGGCAGGATATCCCAAATCTGTAAGCCAACAGGTAATAATTCGGTTTTCTTCTTGAGAAAATCCTTCAGTGTGTAGAAATATTGCGGGACTGCCTGCTGGAGAAAGTTGGAGAGAGCCATCATCCATGTACCACCATGCCAGCCCCTCTGAGGTGATAAGCTGAAGCCATTCCACTGAAACTGATTTGCCCATTCCTTGAGGTTGAACAATTTCATAAACTCTTCGTAACTGAGGATGGCAGGCTGTATGGCAAACTGTTGATTCTTCGCCATATCCTCGATTGACAACATTTTGTATCTGTGGACGTAGCTGTTGTAGGTTAGCTGCTTTGTACTCCATCCATTTCTGCTGTTTTGTTCCATGTGTCCAGCGTAATCTTGGAAATCTGCTGTATGAGTTAGGGTATTCGATGCTCCCATCTCCAAGTAAAGTTCCGTAGATAAGACCCAATTGCTTTGGTTGCAATTCTTGAGCAGAGTCAATAAAGTCTTTGCCTCGTTTATCCCAGATACCATGACCTTTTTTGTAGGGATGTCTATTCCAGTAAGATTGGATGCTCTTGATTCCTTTTCCCTTTTTTTGGAGAAAGTTGGGAATATCAAGTTTTTCTTTGCATCCACATTTACACTGAGGTTGTACTGCTTTGGCTTGTTGGAGAATTTCGTTGAGATAGTAGGGCTTACTACCGTATTTGTTTCCCTTGAACTGATGTCCTGTCGCAAATCGACGTATTCTCCCGTCCGTGCCGTATTTGTAGATGGGATTCCCACATCCACACTCGCAGGAGATAGTATCTTCATTCCTTCTCTGACGTTTTTTGCTTCTATCCATCCTGTTTCTGTCCGAATAAGATGATTTTCTGTACAGCGAATTTGACGATCGCTTGTTTTGATTGTCAAAGTTTTTTTAATGCCCTGATTCAACCAACGTAATACCTTTTTGTATTCCCAAGTTTGAGTATTTTCGTTGTAACTAAGAACTTGTTTTCCTTTTAGATTGAGATTATCGATTCGCATTAATCCTTCATCAGTATGAATTAGGGAATCTCCTGTCAGACATTCATCGATCGCATAAACCTTATAACGGCACTGTACGGGAGCAAAACGCGATCGCTCGATAATTTCACGGATATTATCTACCCCCGTATTGCTCGCAGCATCAATTTCCATCACGTCCAATGCCGAGCCTTTAGCGATCGCCCTACAGGCTTCACATTCACCGCAGGGTTCGGGAGTCGGTTTATTGCTATTTAAACAATTTAAAGATTTTGCTAAAATTCTGGCACTAGATGTTTTTCCCGTTCCTCTAGGTCCTGTAAAAAGGTACGCAGGGGCAATTTTCGCCTGTTTCAAAGCATTACTTAAAGTTAAAGCGATCGTTTCTTGACCAACTAAATCTTTAAAAGTTTGTGGTCGATACTTGTGGTGAATTGGTTCGTAAGCCATATTTGAGGTGGATTTTTCTATTTTCCACTAGTTACTAGAAAATTATCCCTGTACAATTGAGCAATATTTAGCTAGCTTAAGGCATCACTGCTCCATATTTATGAACGGTGAAATTTGAGCAAAATTATTTTAGAGTTCCTCAACAGTCAGAGCAGAAAGGCTTAATGCCAATCTATCAGCTCTTTTTACCCTACTGTTTGGATAAAGGTAGCGGTAATTTCTGACCTATTAAATAGTATATTTGATCTAAGACATATGAGTCACACGATAGGACAAATTACAGAAAGCAATCAAAAATCCTCAGGCTAGTCAGGACTCATCTCCTCCTGAAAATAAGACAGATTCAGACGTCTCTCTTTTGTCCGATGCTGACTATGAATTTTTATTTAATCAGCTTTTAGAAGGAGTAGCTCACGGTTGGCACGATCGCCGAATAATTAAATTTTTCGACCAGCTAGGCGATCGCGGGAAACAAGAAGATTGGGTAGCTTGGCTAGAGCGTTTGCGCTCGAAGATTCGTAACTTTACCCCTCCAGTCTAAACGACAGTTGGGAACAATCATGATTCGTTTGGGAGAATTAACTCAATCCAATCCTGAAATTGGCAAAATTGGTACAGTATCCAATCGTATTGGTAGAGAATTACTATTTGGCAATACAGAAGATGTAATTTGGGAATATGTTGGACCCGATTTAATTTTAGATACTCCCGTCATGGAATTGGAAACAGAAGAGACTTTCTCTGAAAGATTACCAGAAGATTTTACTGAATTAGGCTCGACTGCGATTGAAGAAAAGGAAAACGCTGAACCCTCATCAACTGAACTAACATCGGAAAAATCAATTGCAGAAAGTTCAACCGCAACGCGCGATCGATTAGATTCAGAGTCAGAAGAAGAATTCTTGTTACTAGAATCTAGATTCTCTTGAAGATCTACCTCAAAGTATCCCTGTTGATAACTTGCCTTCAGAATCAGTAATAAAAGATGAGCCAGCTGTATCAATGGTAGATGAGGCTGAAAAACCATCTTCAGATGATATGACCGCAGGGCAAACTAAGTTGCAGTCGATCGGCACTTTTGAAGATCGATTTGAATTTGAGTTGGATAGTGAAGAATCTGAGCTAGTTACGGAAGATTTAATCCAAACCGTTCCGCCAGAAAGTATTCAAGTTTCACAACAATCTTCTTCCAATCGACAAGAAAAACCACTAAGCATGGTTGAATCAGCCAACAGTTTGTCCTCAGCTATTGATTCACCAGCAGATCGACCTCAGTCTAAAGAATTGTCAGATTTAGACGCGATCTACATCAGTAGCTCGGGTGATGAATTTAATTCGTGAGGATGAGAAACTAGCCCAAGAAATATCAAAAAAACTCAATATCTCTAAGAATACAGATACATCTTTTTCTAAGTCTGTCGATCTAGATAGCTCTAGTATCGATCTAATTGAAGGCTGGTTCAATTTGGGGTTAAAACAAGTCAGTGGGGGAGAATTTGATAAAGCGATCGTTTCGTGGGAAAAGGCTCTAAATATTAATCCCAATTTATCAGAAGCTTGGCACAATCGAGGCAGTGCGTTAGGTCGTTTAGGCAAATATAAAGAAGCCGTTGAATCCTTTCAAAAAGCTTTGACAATAGACCCCGATAACTATCAAGCTTGGAACGATCGCGCCCATGCTTTATATCAGCTCGAAAACTGGACAGCAGCAGCAGATAGTTGGAGCAATGCCATCAAGATTACCCCTGGTAATCATCTGTTTTGGTATAATCGCGGTTGTGCTTTAGAACAACTAAAAAGTTGGGCAGAATCGATTTCTAGTTATGAAAAGTCTTTGGAAATTAAACCCGATTTTCAACCAGCCCGTTCGAGATATACTAACCTAATAGCAGATAACTCTCGTTCAAATTAGCTAAGATGACGGTAATCAAGTTATCGGATACACTTTAATATCCACAAGATACAATTAAACTTAGCATCTTGGGAACTAACCATAAGGTATAAAATTCTAGCTAGCTATGACTGAATCATCGAACAATATAATGGAAGAAATTAGAGTATCAAGCGAGGAAAGAGTTACCCAATTACGAGACTTGATTGATACCCTCAGAATTGCTGAAGAAATAGCTGGCAAAGGCTATTTGATTAGCAGTTCCGAATTAGCCGATCTAATGGATATTAATGCTAGTGCGGTTACTAGCAGAGGCGATCATTGGTCTTGGCGCAACTGGGTTGTTTCCAGAGTAAGACGAGAGGGAAATCAAATTTTATGGCAATTAGAAAGGGTTGACTAAAAATAAATTATGACTTTATCCGTACCTCCCAATAATGAACAGCTCATAGTTCGTCCTCTTCAATATCGTGATGTGGATGCAATCAATGCTCTAGTCAGCGAATACGTTGCTAGAGAAACTTCCAAGCGTCTGATAACTATCGATAGAGAACTAGAACAAGTTGGCTCTTGGTACGGACTAAAGAGATTTCTAAGCCTTTTGCCACGCTCTTACTATCATGGTTGGCGAGTTTATGTCGCCCAGCATTTAGAAGAAGTGTTGGGTCTAATTCAAGTTTCCTCTCTTAATAGTACTCGTAGTACCTGGAGAGTTGAAAGAGTTTTACTCAACAGCAATTCACCAAGCTTAGAGTTGCTTAAATCTCAAAAAGAACTTGGCTCGCAACCTATTGCGCTATTGCTTGCAGAATATTTGGGAAGCTCGAACCTGGATGTTGGAAGTCAATGTCAATGAAAAAAACCATCTAGCCCTTTATCGTGAAAATGGTTTTCAGCCCTTGGCTCAAATGACTTACTGGCAAATTCCTGCTAAGTTAATTTCTCAGTTAGCCCAACAAGATCCAGATTTACCCAACTTCTTACCTGTTAGCAATGCTGATGCACCCTTACTGTATCAGTTAGATTGCGTGTCGATGCCTCCTTTACTGCGTCAGGTATTTCGATCGCCACGCAGAAGATTTTAAAAACAACATGGTACAAAATGCCGTAGGTCAAATTAGACAGTGGCTTAATGGCACAGATGTAGTTAGTGGTTATGTATTTGAACCCCAACGCAAAGCAGCAATTGGCTATTTTAGGCTAGAGTCGTCTAGAGATGGCTCTCGCCCCCATAAAGCCCAGCTAACGGTGAATCCTGCTTATACCTGGCTTTATCCCAAACTGACGGCTCAAATGGCGCAGATAGTTCAAAAATCTATCGATCGCCAATCTGGTTTGGCAGAGGATCTCCAAGGTTATGCCCAACCTTTAGAAATAGTTTCGGCTGATTATCAACCAGAAAGAGAAGAATACTTCAATAAGATTGGTGCAACATCTGTAGAGCATACTTTATTGATGTCTCGCTCGGTATGGCACAAAATAAAAGAAGCTAAACCTTTGGAGGGTTTACAGCTATCCGACGTATTCCAAGGGCTAAAGCCAGCCCGTGCGCCGATTCCTTCTCGCATATCATGGCTCAAGTCTCTTTCTAGTTCATATCAGAATATTGTTAGGCAAAAGAATATATTCTCTTCTAAATCCAATCAATTTGTTTCTCCGAAGAAAAACAATTCTAGTGAATCTTTTAAACCCCCTCATAGCGGTTTGATATAAGCTGTTTGCCTTGAATTGAATCAACATGAAAAGAGTTGCAGCTTTGGGATTAGACGTGGGCAGAAAAAGAATGGGCGTTGCTGGATGTGATGGCACAGGCTTGATTGCAACAGGTTTAACTACTATCTATCGCACGTCTTTTAGGGAAGATATTCGGCAGCTGCAAGAGATAATTAAAGAACGAGAAGTAGAAATACTAATTATTGGTTTGCCCTATACCCTTGATGGTAGTATTGGCTCTCAAGCTATAAAAATACAGAAATTTGGCGATCGCCTTGCTAGAATTTTAAATTTACCCATTGAATATGTGGATGAGCGACTAACTTCTGTTGAAGCTGAAACTAGACTCAAAGCTAGCAAAAAATTCTCGACTCGTGACAAAGGAGCAATAGATTCACGCAGCAGAGATAATTTTGCAACAGTGGCTCGATATGCGTCATTTTTTTAAGTTAATAAGTAATAAATATAGTAATACGAGCTTGCGTTAGGACACTTTATCGCACTTACTACTTACTAGTTGGTGCTACCTCCTACTACCTACTACCTACGAACCAATTTATTTGGATGTCTTAACTTAACTTTGTACGGCATAACTAATGACTATGGGTTGAAAAAGTTATTTTGCTATCTGAATTTTGCATTTCGTAGGTGATTTTCAAATCGGGAATTTGAATGTCTTTAATTATCTTTTCAATGATTTCTTTTTCAGTAGTTACCTGAATATAAATCTTTTGGTTCTGTATATTAATGGGATAGTGATGATTACCCAAAACATGACCGAGATGGACTAATTTTGTATAAGCAACATCACTTTTTAAGACTGATAAATCCAGAACTAATAATTCCTGTTCTCGTAAATAAACGATGAGAAATTTATTCGATTCCGTTTTGAAAACGTCTCCAGACTGAAGAGGGCGATCGCGACTTTTTACGATCCCAACAGCAAGATCGTTATTAGTGTGAGTATGAATTCTACCTTTGGCGCGATCGCTTTGATTTAAAAAAACTTCTAAACAAGCTTCTTTTGCTACTAATTTGCCCAAGTCAGGATTGCGATCGATATTTCCCAGATATGTTTGAGCTATTTCAGTCATCTAATAAAGTTCGGTAAATTTATGTAGATTATATTTTCCCTTTCTAAGCATTCGCGAAAATAGAAACGATAAAGCTGACAACTAGGAAACACCATATTATTAACTGATTTTACCAAGCCAATACTTTCTAGTTTGTAAGCATCGATCGCAGATATTTGAATCGGCTCATCAGCAAATATAACCTGTTTGTAAGCCTTCTCCAATTCTGGATATTTCTTTAGGGTAGACAGATGCCCTTGCAAATGATTGCGATAAATGCCAGAAGAAGTGGGTGCTTCGGCTAAAAGCCTCTCAAATGTGAGGTTCTCAGTTGACAAAGCGTAAAAAGCCAGCCTAGCTAAATAGGGATAGCCACCAATCATTTCCATTAAAAGGATTATATCTCGATCTAAGTTTTCTACTTTTTGGTAAAACTGGTGACGATTAGCTAAATCTTTCATCTGTTCAAAATTAAATTCAGCTAAGTTCACAGGAAAACCTAAATTTAGGGGAGACTGATTGATGTCTAGAGGAAGATAAATATCAGTCGAATGAACTACAATCAGACGTAAGCGTCCCCAAACAGAAGAATTATTCGTTTCTTCATGCCAAAATCTAATTAAAGGCAAAAATTCTCTAGCTATTTCAGGATATTCAAATAAGTGATTGACCTCATCTAAAGCTAAGACTAAAGGTTCGGATAATTGTTCTAAGATATGTCTTTGGAGATAAGTGGTGCAGCTTACTTTGTTACCAAGATCTTCATCCCAGTAATCATCCAACTTTGATTCCATGCCCAACTGAAGAGTTATGTTTGCCATCAACCAGCGCAAAAATTTATTTAGATCGCACAACAGTGATGCTTCGGCTAGTTGAAAGTTAATTGTTACTGTTTTGTAATTTAGCGATCGCGCGTGGGCTAAAATACGAATCATCAACGAAGTCTTGCCCATATTTAAAGGAGACTTAATGCGGATCAAAGCTCCTGGATGAATTATTTCTTCGTAAGTTGAAATTTCATGGGGAGGACGCTCGATATAAAAATCTGAGTTTAAGGGTACTTGTCCATCGGGAAATTCTAACGTAGAAAAGGAAAATTCACCTCTTCTAGCTTGTTGTCTCAAGACAGACTTGAAGTTGTTTTTAGTTACTTTTTCTGCAAAGGCATGAGAGAGATTTTGCCAAAGACGAGAGCCAACTACACGAACATAGTCAGAATCATAACCTGAATCTACGGCAATTTCCTGGTAGGTTTTACCAGCCCAACATTCTTTTAATACTAACTCTTCTACTGTATTAAGCCTATTTGGTTCTAATGTTTGATCGACAATTTTTAAAGCCTGGCTTATTACTATATCTGTCATGCTGTGTTACCTGGAATCAATCTTATTTTTTTATCGGGGTAGTTATCTATTAGTCATTTCGGTCGTGTCTCAATACAGTTCGCTTTCATCCTAATCCAATCCCCCAAAACATCTTGTAGATTGACTACAAATGAATTAAATTCGACTACTAATAAGCTTGTCTAAATTTAATTTTGCAGTCGTTCTTTTGGCGATTCGATAGATAGTAGAGGTACATTCTACAGTAATTTGAAGTTCGTATAACCTAATATCTATGCTTACAAAAATAGATATTGATAGGTTAGATTGCATCGAGTATTGATTATTTTGTTCTTGGTGGCTTGAAACTCTTTGATAGAATAATATCTACCGCAATTATATTAAGATCATAACTAACATTATAAAAAGTATGAATACCCCTGAAACAGATACCAAAGATAGAAGTTTGGGAGCTTTGATCTACCTCTTTCCCTTAATCTATTCCCTGCCTTTTGGAATCGCACTCTTGACTCAGTTTCCTTGGCTATATCAGTTTTTCTCTCCTTTGGTAGCCATTTATGGGCTGACTAACAGTTTGCCTTTTGCTAGCTTGATTATTTTCTTCGGTTTGTGGTTTGCCGTAGTTAAAAACGAAAATGTGAGTTATTTTCTACGCTTCAACGGAATGCAGGCTATTCTAATGAACATTTTGCAGATTTTATTCAGTCTAATTATGGGAATTCTAGTTCCAGCATTTGGCGCGCAGGGCTTGATTACAGAAACTCTAAACAATACTATTTTCATGGGTAGTATCGTCGTTTGTTTTTACTGTATTTTCCGTTCAATTCAAGGACAGTATGCAGAAGTACCCGTCATCTCGGAAGCTGCATCTTCTCAGATTCGCTAATTGTTATGTCGGCTACAAATTTTGAACGACGTTAATTTTATCTAAGCGGTAGTTAATTCATCAAATATCCGAAACTACAATACTAGAATATACCTACCAAACATTAGGGGTTACGAAATGAAGAACTTTAATGTGACTGACGAACTGTTCTGGACAGTGCAAGCACAGGCGAAATTAAGAATGATTCCTTTCTTTGCTCGTCCTCAAGCTCGTCAGCGAATTGAAGAAATGGCGCGTGCTGCACAATTGGAAGAAGTTACTGCTGAAATAGTTCAACAAGCTAGAGTAGAATTTGGACAATAGTTTTTTAGTAGGCTACCGAGATAGCCAGTAGTGATGTCCCTTGATAGTCAGTGGCACAGTTCCCGTAGTAAAGCAATATTGCGCCAATATCCTGAAATCAAGCAGTATTTTGGTAATTATCCTCTTTCTATTGTGGCGATCGCCTTTTTAGTGGCTTCACAGTGGACGATCGCTTGGCTGGTGAAAGACTTATCCTGGTGGCAAATAGGCGCGATCGCTTTTTTTGTCGGACAGTTTGTTCTCCATTCCCTGGGAATATTTGTTCACGAAGCTGCTCACAATTTGATTTTTAAAAGCAAGCTGGGGTCAAACCTGGCTTTATTTTTGATCGTCTGTGGCTCACTTTCTTTTGGCGAATCCTTAGCCTATATTGGTGTTCACGGTCAAACTCACCATCTACACCTAAACGATTATCAATACGACCATGAATTATGGGATCGCAAGTTAGTCGAATTTTCCAGCAATAATGTTTACTGGCGCATTGCCGAAAGTCTGCTGCACCTTTTACCAGGAGGAGTAATTATCACTGATTTGATTGCACCTTATTTGGTTGAAGCAGATAGCCGTCAGGTAAAGTCGGCTAAAATCTCTCAATCTTTAAATGTTGCATTAACCCTAACCAGCCTTGGTTTATATATTGCTGCTTGGTTTTTCATCAGTCCCAAAGCCACCCTCTATTTATTCTGGAGTTTGACTTTGATGGCAAGCAATTGGGGGATTACCTTTAAAGGTCAATCTATTGCCGAACATCACATTTATCAGCAGGGCAAGACTTATTCTACCTATAGCTGGACTAATATTCTCTTTTTTAATACAGGCTATCACGACGAACACCATACCTTTCCCAACGTGCCTTGGATACACCTGCCCAAAATTAAGCGCATAGCCCCAGAATACTTTACTAACGACAATCCCCATTCCTACTTCAAATGGTGGTGGTGGTGGGCAAAATCAATCTTCACTCCCACACGGTACAACCGCTACATACCTTAATCTTATTGTACCTACAACACGCCTTATCTCTCGTTCCTCATCCCTCGTTCCTTATGCCCTAAAGCATTCCCTTTAGTTATCGCTGCGGTATCCTTAGCCGAAGCGTATCCCTTATCCCTTAATTTCTCCCCTTGCTCTCCAATGCCGATCGCGTCACAATATAGAGTAGATATACCCATATATTATTTTTTAAAATAAATTTTCCCAATGTTAGTCAAGCAGCAACCAGAAGTTAATCATGACCAATCTTCAAATCTCGACTGTGATTTAGTTATTGTTGGTGGTGGTATTGTTGGTGCGACTCTAGCAGCAGCACTAAAAGACTCTAGTTTAAATATTATTATTATTGAAGCTCGACCTTTGGAAGTCGCAGCAGCTAAAACTCAGGCTTATGCTTTTTCTCCTCTTTCGAGCCGTATTTACGAGGGAATTGGCATCTGGAACAAAATATTTCCCCACATTGGCAAATACACCAATATAAGCTTGTCTGATGCTGATTACTCCCAACAGGTAAAGTTTGAGACTAAAGATTTACCAGGAGAACATTTAGGCTATGTCGCGCAACACAATATAGTTTTGGGCATATTGCAAAAGCATTTAGCTGACTGCGATAACATCAGCTGGATATGTCCAGGGGAAGTCAAAAACGTAACCACAGAAAAAAATAGCTCTACTGTAGAATTAGAAGTGGATGGGGAAAAACGCTTAATCACCACTAAGTTAGTAATTGGGGCAGATGGAGCGCAATCGCATATTCGTAACCTAGCAGGAATCAAAACACGCGGTTGGAAATATTGGCAGTCTTGTGTAGCCTTCACTATCAAACATACTGCTTTAGAAAATAATACCGCTTTTGAACGTTTTTGGCCCAGTGGTCCAATGGGAGTCTTACCCCTACCAGGAAATCGCTGTCAAATTGTCTGGACAAACCCTCATGCAGAAGCAAAAGCCTTGGCAGAAGTAGACGAGGCAGAATTTTTGGCTAAACTCCAAACCTATACAGGAAATAGTCTGGGAGATTTGGAGTTAGTCAGTAAACGAATGGTATTTCCCGTCCAACTAATGCAGTGCGATCGCTATATTAAACCTCGTTTGGCTCTAATTGGTGATGCTGCTCATTGTTGTCATCCCGTTGGTGGACAAGGATTGAACTTAGGTATTCGAGATGCTGCTAGTTTGGCTCAAGTATTACAAGCTGCTCAACTAAAAGGACAGGATATTGGCACAATTAAGGTGCTGAAACGCTACGAAGGCTGGAGAAAAATCGAGAATTTAGCCATTCTCGGCTTTACCGATATCTTAGACAGAATCTTTTCTAATAATTGGTTGCCTATCGTGGCATTACGCCGTCTAGGACTATGGATGATGAACTACCTAAAACCTCTCAAAAAATTTGCCCTCAAGTTAATGACAGGTTTGCTTGGTAGAACACCAAAGTTGGCACAACGATAGAAATTACTTTAATAATGAGTAATTAATACAACTCCATTACCCGCTCGATTCTCATGCGCGATCGCACTTCCAAATCTAGAGAGGAAGTATGACCTAAATTAAAGTGTTGCGCTGCTGCACAACCAATCATTGCTGCATTATCGGTACAGAATTTTAGGGGAGGAAAATATACTTTCAAATTGTGCTTATAGGCTGCCAGGGTTAGATATTTTCTCAACCCGCTATTGGCTGCTACACCACCACCAATGGTTATGGTGTCTAAACCAGCGTCTAAGGCGCATTTAACGCTGCGTTTGGTGAGTACCTTCGCTACAGTATGTTGAAAGCTAGCAGCCACGTCTGTAACGGGAATTTCGCCCTCTGCTGCCAATTTTTCGGTTAATCTCAAGACTGCTGTTTTCATTCCACTAAAGCTAAAGTCATAGGGATGATATCCATTACCTTCTGGTAAGAGAAATTCTGCCCTCTGGTAAAGGGAATGCTTTAGGATTACCTTCTTGTGCCAGGCGATCGATTACGGGTCCACCTGGGTATCCCAAATCGAGTAAGCGGGCTACTTTATCAAATGCTTCTCCTGCTGCATCGTCCCTAGTCGATCCGAGTAATTCATATTCACCATAGTCTTTGACATGAATACTGCTGGTGTGTCCTCCTGAAACCAATAAGCATAAAAAAGGCGGTTGCAATTCTGGCTGGGCTAAGTAAGAAGCATATATATGACCTTCTAAATGATGCACTCCCAAAAAGGGCTTGTTGTGAATCAAGCAGAGAGTCTTTGCTGCTGCCATCCCCACTAGTAAAGCTCCCACTAAGCCTGGAGTACAGGTTGCTGCGATCGCATCTATATCTTGCCAATTTAGCTCCGCTTCGGCGATCGCTTGGTCGATGCAGGGATTGATAATTTCTAGATGCTGCCGAGAGGCTAATTCAGGTACAACACCTCCATATGTTTTGTGTAATTCAATCTGAGAAGAAACAATACTACTTAAAACTTGACGATTCTTTACGATTGCTACCGCAGTTTCGTCACAACTTGTTTCGATCGCTAAAATTGTTGCCATCCTTTGATAAGTTGATCTACATGAACAATTTTGTTCGTCTATGCTTTGCTTTCTTGATTAGCTACCAGGCTATCACGGCGTTTATTAACACTCTTGATAGATTAAAAACTATGACAGAAAGTAAGAATAGTCAGTGTGAGAGATATTTCTTTCACCCTAATACACAAACACAATTATTATCTGTCACAAAAGGAAACATATTCATGAGAAGGTTGTTTGCTTTAATACTTGTATTTACGCTTTGGTTCGGCTTCGCACCCACAGCTAGTGCTGATGAGGTAGCAGGTTTAACCCCTTGTGCTGAAAACCCTGCGTACATTCAAAAAGCTAAAAATTTCCGAAACACTACTAACGATCCCAACTCTGGTCAAATTAGAGCGGAGCGTTATGCTGAAGCTCTCTGTGGCCCAGAAGGCTACCCTCACTTAATTGTAGATGGTCGCTGGTCACACGCGGGAGACTTTTTAATCCCTAGTATTCTCTTCTTGTATATTGCAGGTTGGATTGGCTGGGCTGGTCGCTCTTATGTAATTGCGGTTAGGGACGACAAAAATGCTGAAATGAAGGAAGTTGTAATCGATGTTCCTTTAGCTATCAGTAAAATGTTAGCTGCTGCAACTTGGCCATTACTTGCTTTTGGCGAATTTACTAGTGGCAAAATGTTTGCAGATGAAACGGAAATTACCGTTTCTCCCCGCTAGATTACATTTTTATCGTTTAATAGGAGAATATTATGGGAGACTTAACCAAGTTTCTTTCTACTGCCCCAGTATTAATTATGGCTCTGCTGACTGTTACAGCAGGGATTTTAATTGAATTCAACCGCTTTTTCCCAGATTTACTGTTTCACCCTTTGGGTTAAGCAAAAATCAATTTGAACTGAAGGTTTTAACAACTTAAGTTATATCTTCGGCGGAGGTGCTGAAGATTTACTTTTTTTATTCTGCGACTAATTGATTAGTCGCAGTTTTTTGTGTTTTTTTACTACTGTTATATGACAAGCGATCGCTACATTCGATCTCATCCGAATTCAATTAAGCATCTTTTTCTAGTGGTTAGCGATTAATGTATGAGTAGACCTAACATCTATAGAAAAATGAGACAGGAAAAAATTGTGGTTTTTGATATGATCGGTACTTGTTTTTCCTTAGAAAAACCCCAACAGCAATTAATTGAATTGGGTGCGCCCAGTTGCGCCTTAGAGCTTTGGTTTGCCCAATCATTGAGAGATGCCTTTGCTTTTTCTCATGCAGGTGGTTATCGACCTTTAAAAGAAATTTTACAAGCAGAATTACCTCGAACTTTAGAAACATTTGACATTAAGCTAGATTCTGCTCAAATATCGCAAACTATGAAAACTTTTAAGGAGCTAGAGTTACAGCCATATGCAGAAGAAGCATTTAAAATCTTCGCAGAAGCAGACTGGAAAATAATTGCTCTGACTAACGGCAGTAAAGACTCTACGGTCAATTTGTTAGAACGTGCGGGAGTACAAAAATACTTTAATGAAGTTTATTCCGTTGATGCGATCTCTGTGACCAAACCCCATCAGGATGTTTATAAGATGATTCAAACAGAAGACTTAGACAAGGTTTGGCTAGTTGCTGCTCACGCTTGGGATATTGCTGGAGCAAACCGTGTTGGTATGAAAACCGCTTTTGTAAAACAGCTAGAGAAAAATTATTTAGAAGTATATCCTCAGCCACAAATTACGGTAGAAAATTTATTAGAAGCTGCCCATCAAATTATTAACTTCTAAGAAACAAATTAATCTGCTATGACTGGAAAAAGGTTAAGGGGTAAGGGTTAAAGGTTAATTTATTTCTTTCTGAGATTACGAATCAGAATTATTTAGACGCTGATGTTACGCACTAATTAATCTGTGAAGATTAGGTAGTAGTAGGGTGCGAACCGCCGTTCGCCCGTACGGTAGTAGGTAGTAGGTGGCTGTGCATTCACGATCTTTGTCCCGCTAAAAACTGACAATCGTGGAATCATGCGCGGGAAAAACTAAAAACTAATAACCAGAATCCTCTTTCTTGACTGAAGAGGAGGATGTCAATAGTCCTCATAAATTGATTTGTCTCTTGAGAGTCACTTATAACAAATATCTGCTTGCTTGAAGCGACGTAAAACTTCTCCCAGGCGATCGCAATCTGCAATTAAACTGATTCTGACATACCCTTCTCCCGCCTCTCCAAAAGCGTTTCCTGGGGTAATGACAACTCCTGTCTGTTGTAGGACATCAAGAGCAAATTCTGTCGATCCTTGTCCGACGGGAGTTTTTATCCAAAGATACATAGTTGCTTTAGAAGGGGTAATATTCCAGCCCAATTCTCCCAAGCCTTTAATTAAGAAATCTCTTCTAGTGCTGTAGCGATGCTGTACATCTTTGATATATTCATCGGGTAACTGTAAGGCTGTTTCCGCTGCTTTCTGTACTGCGGAGAAAATACCGTAGTCTAGATTAGTTTTAAGAGTCCTTAAACCTTGAATGATCGTGGAGTTACCCACCACAAAACCAACGCGCCAACCCGCCATGTTGTAGGTTTTAGATAGAGTATGAAATTCTACCCCAATTTCTTTTGCCCCTGGTATTTCTAATAAAGATGTAGGCTGATAGCCATCAAAGGCTAATTCCGCATAGCAAAGATCGTGAACGAGTAATATTTCGTAGTGGCGGGCAAATTTAACCGCTTCTTCAAAAAACTCTCTTGGCGCAGTAGCAGTAGTGGGGTTATTGGGATAATTAAAATAAAGTATTTTGGCTTTTTGAGCTATATCTTCGGGAATTTTGCTAAAGTCAATTAACCAATCTTGTTCTGCGGATAGGTGTATTGGATAAATTTGCGCCCCAGCAATCAAAGGTCCCCGAAAATGGGCAGGATAGGAGGGAGTAGGAACGAGAATAGTGTCCCCTGGATCGACATAAGCCATTGCCAAGTGTCCTAAACCTTCTTTTGAACCAATTAGGGGCAAGGCTTCACTGTCAGGGCTTAATTCAACGCCATAGCATCGCTTATACCATGTCGTGATTGAGGCGCGAAAACTGGTCGTACCTTCAAAGGGTGGATAACCATGATTGAGAGGATCTTGAAGGGCAGCGATCGCAGCATCAATTACAGGCTGGGGTGCAGCACCATCAGGATTGCCCATGCCCAAGTCGATTAAGTCCAATCCTTGCTCTCTAGCGCGGGCTTTCAGTTCGTCTAAACGGGCAAATACGTAGGGAGGTAATGCGCTTAAACGCTCGGCGCGACTAATCCAATCTAAACTCATACTCTACAGCTAACAGTTTACATAGCTTCCTATTCTCTCATTAATCGATCTATTTTTAATTAAACTCAAATGATAGAAGCGATCGCTTATCAAAGTATTGTCCAATTTTAGGATAATCCTGAGGATCTTTTTACTTCATTCAACGTGCAAAGGCGATCGCTTGACATAAACTGTAGTAGTTAAAATGCAAAGTATCAATCTACCTGGATGAATTGCGATCGCGGTTTTTTGTTTAGTTTTGGTAATTAATCAAATCTTGGGGCTTTATTGCTCCTTTTTCCGTGATTATCGCGGTAATTAGCTCGGCTGGGGTGACATCAAAGGCAGGGGTATAAAAATCCGTCCCTTTTGCACAGATAGAAATATCGTTAATTTCAAATACCTCTGTAGCATCTCTTTGTTCAATCGGTATTAAGCTACCATTATTAAGGTCAAAATCAATCGTAGAGAAAGGTGCAGCAACATAAAAGGGAATTTGGTGGGCTTTGGCTGCGATCGCCACAGAATATGTGCCAATTTTATTAGCTGCATCTCCATTGGCAGCAATACGATCTGCCCCCACTACCACTACATCAATCATCTTTTGCTGCATACAGTGGGCTGCCATACTATCGGTAATTACCGTTACGGGAATATTTTCCTGCACGCATTCCCAGGCAGTCAATTTTGCCCCTTGAAGACGGGGACGAGTTTCATCGGCATATACCCTATCTAAACGATTTTCTCGCCATGCAGATCGGATCACCCCCAAAGCCGTACCATAGCCAGCCGTAGCCAATGCCCCCGCATTACAGTGAGTCAGTATTCTTAGTTTCTCAGGAGTACTGGGTAAAACTTCTACACCGCGATCGCCGATCGCCCGACAGGTTGCTAAGTCTTCTGTTTGAATGTCCTTGGCGGTTTTTAAGAGAATCTCTTTAATGTCTTTAACTGTGCCAGTTTCTTCATATGCTGTTCTCAGCATTCTAGCGATCGCCCAGAATAAATTTACTGCCGTTGGACGAGTTTGACGTAACAGATCGGCTACCTTTTCTAAATGATTGAGAAATTTAGTGTTATCCTGTGTCTCTATTTCCGTTGCACCCAAATACATCCCATAGGCTGCTGCTACCCCAATCGCTGGCGCACCCCTGACGATCATCGTCTTAATCGCTCTTGCCATGTCATCACTACGACTAATCAGCACTCTGCTATATTCTTCTGGTAAACGAGTCTGATCGATTAGGGATACATGACCATTTTCCCAAATAACAGGATAAATTTGATTGGAATTGAGGTTCATAGAGAGGCTATAGGGTTTTAATTTTAATCCTATATATTCTATAACTGGCGTTGCTTAATGTGTAATGCTCAAGCACTATTTTACCTATCAATCTTTCATTATTGTGCGTCACATCAGCGTCTAAATAATTCTGATTCGTAATGTCAGAAAGAAACAAATTAACCTTTAACCCTTACCCCTTAACTTTTTCCCAGTCATAGCAGATTATTTTGTTTCTTAGGAGTGATTACTTATTCTTAATTGCCCAACGAACCTGTCTCAAAATACCCCGTAACATCGCTACTTCTTCTGGTTGCAGGTTGGCTTTATTATACAAACGACGAAACTTTTCCATTTTTACTGGTACAGTATGGGGCTGTAAATAACCAATTTCTAGCAATACATCTTCCAAATGCTGATAATATCCTTCCAAGACATCTATAGGTGCATTGGTAGGGATAGATTCTTCTACTATCTGGGGTTGAGTCACAACGCTTTGGGCGGGATTGTTGCTCATTTTTAACCAAGCCTGGTAAATCTCATAGGCACAAATAGCAACAGCTTGAGCTAAATTCAAAGAGGGATAATCAGGATTAGACTGAACGCAGACAAACTTTTGAGCGTACTTTAATTCATCATTGCTCAAACCTCTGTCTTCTGCACCAAACATCAATGCAGATTGCACATTAGGTGTCAGTAACCAAGGAAGTGCTGCGGGGGGTGCTTCTAAATTTATTGGTACACTACGAGAACGAACCGTTGTGGCGATCGCTTTTTGACATCCTGCTAGTGCTTTGGGCAAACTATCTACCACCACTGCATTTTCCAACACATCTACAGCGTGTACTGACATGATTCTGGCTTCTTCATCATGATGATCGCATCTTGGATTGACTAATACTAAGTTGGTCAATCCCATATTTTTCATCACTCGCGCGATCGAACCCACATTCAACGCGCCCGCAGGTTCAACCAAGACAATCCTAATATTCGCCAACAGATTTTCACTCATTTGAATAAACTAGCAAATTATGAGGAATAATAAAAACAATCCCTCCTTACTCCTCATCCTTACTCATCTCCTCATCCCTCATCCCTTAAAATATGTCTCGCCAGCGCAAAAAATCCGACTTGCCAACTAAAGTATGTCCCGTGTGCGATCGCCCTTTTACCTGGCGTAAAAAATGGGAAAAGTGCTGGGATGACGTAAAATACTGTTCGGATCGCTGTCGTCGTCGTAAATCTGCCAGCAGCGAATCTTCAATAATAGACAACTAACCAATCTCTAGTCATTCTAAATAATTTCCTTTAAAAACTATGTCTGCTAATCAAGTACAGCCCAAATTAATCATTCATGGTGGCGCAGGAGGGCATCTCAAGAGCGAAAAAGGAGAAGAAGTAGTTCGACAAGCACTTCATTCTGTTGTGGAAGAAGTCTATGACATTCTCAAGGCTGGTGGTAGTGCTACCGATGCGGTAATTAGAGGATGTCAGCTACTCGAAGATCAGCAAACTTTTAATGCAGGTACGGGATCTGTACTCCAGTCTGACGGACAGATCCGCATGAGTGCTGCATTCATGGATGGATCGAAACAGCGTTTTAGTGGGGTGATCAATGTTTCTCGCGTTCAACATCCGATTGAATTAGCCAAATTTTTGCAAGGGGAAGAAGATCGAGTATTGTCCGACTATGGCGCAACAGAATTACTACGAGAATTAAATGTTCCGATCTACGATCCTTTAGTGGATATTCGTCTTAAAGAATGGATACAAGAGCGTGATGAGAGCTTTGATAAAGATATGGCGGGAGTAGTGGCAGAAGAAGCATTAGTCCACGAAGCCCGTAAAGGTACAATTGGGGTAGTTGCTCTCGACTGTAACGGTAAAATCGCAGCAGGAACATCTACGGGGGGCAAAGGTTTAGAAAGAATTGGTCGCGTTAGCGATTCGGCAATGCCCGCAGGTAACTATGCAGATGCCTCCGCAGGGGTAAGCTGTACGGGGATAGGGGAGGACATTATGGAAGAATGTCTGGCTGCTAAAGTGGCAATTCGGGTTACTGATGGAATGTCTTTGGTTCAAGCCATGACTAAATCAATGGAAGAATCTCGCAGTCGTAAACGGGATTTAGGCGCGATCGCGATCGCATCTGATGGCACAATCTCCTGGGGGAAAACTAGTGAAGTTATCCTGGCTGCTTATCATGATGGAGAAAATATTGGTGACACGATTAATTGGGATAACGGTCAATTAGTAGGACATCAATAACATATTTGATTTGAGTTGAATTTTATAGTTCTCCTGTGGGAATAGAATCAATTAACTTGCGGGTATATGCCGTCTTCGGGTTGCGATAAATCTCGTCGGCAGTATCAATTTCTTCAATTTTGCCTTTATTCATCACAATAATGCGATCGCTCATAAATTTAACCACGCTCAAGTCATGGGAAATAAAAATATAGGTTAAACCAAAATCCGCCTGTAGTTCTTTTAAAAGGTTTAATACCTGAGCCTGTACCGAAACATCTAATGCCGAAACCGACTCGTCACAGATGATAAATTGAGGTTCTAAAGCCAATGCACGGGCAATACATACTCGCTGTCGTTGCCCTCCCGAAAACTCGTGGGGGTAACGATTTCTCATGTTGGGATTTAAGCCAACCCGTTCTAAAAGTTCTGCTACTTTTTTATTGCGATCGCATTTTATTTTATGAACGACTAGAGGTTCGGCGATCGCTTTTCCGATATTTATTCTAGGATTAAGGGAATTGTAGGGATTTTGGAAGACAATTTGCATCTGCCTACGGAGCGATCGCAATTTTTTGCTTCTAAGAGATAAGTTGGTAATGTTATCCCCATCAAACACAATATCTCCTTCCATTGGTTGAATTAAACGCAATAAAGTCCTAGCTAGGGTAGACTTACCACAGCCAGATTCTCCCACTAAGCCTAATGTTTCCCCTGGATAAACTTCAAAAGAAACATTGTTTACCGCCATCGTATATTTCTTTGTTCCACCAAAAACGCCTTTGAGGGGAAAGCCTACCCGCAATTTATTAACCGACATAATTGGCTGTTGTTTGACCAATTCTTCTAATCTCAACCGTTGTGCATCATTAGTAACGATTTCGTTTTTACTTCAGATCGAGATCGGTTTCTTTCTCTGTAATTTTTATTTCTCCTTCAGGAGTAGTAGACACTTCCATAAAGTCAGCTACAGTGGGCAAAATCTTCAACTGACGCTTAAGGGTAGGGCGACAGGCGAGTAATCCCTTAGTATAAGGATGCTGGGGGTTAGTAAAAACCGTTTTAATTTGTCCCGACTCCACCACATTACCCCGATACATTACCGTTACCGTATCAACCAATTCGGCAATTACTGCCAAATCGTGAGTAATAAAAATTAAAGCCATTCCACGATTTTCGCAGAGATCTCGCAGCAAATCGAGAATAGTAGCCTGAACCGTCACATCAAGGGCAGTTGTCGGTTCATCAGCAATTAAAACAGTAGGATTACAAGAAATTGCCATCGCAATTGTGATTCGTTGTAATTGTCCTCCTGATAGTTCGTGGGGATAGCGTTTTAGTATTTCCTGCTTGTGTCGATTAATATAATTAGAGATTTCGCGATCGCTATACAGTGTCCCAGGATCGTCATCAATATACTGTTGTTTTAACGCCTCATCGTCAGGTAATAGCTGCACCTCTTGTAATAAAGCGATCGCTTTTCTTCTTGCTTCTGCTTGAGGATACCTTCTGATGTAATAAAATTGCTTCGGTAAGCTGAAACCCAATATCATATACAGGATTGAGCGCACTCATGGGTTCTTGAAAAATCATGGCAATCTCAATCCCACGATAGCTTCTGCGTTCTGCTTCGTTTACCTGCAATAGATCGACTTTATCCTTGTTTTCGGGCGTAAAATAAATCTCTCCATTTGTAATTCGCCCTGGGGTGGGAACTAAGCCCATAATTGCTAAAGAAGTAACTGATTTCCCCGAACCAGACTCCCCAACTATACCTAATTTCTCTCCTCTCCTAAGTTGAAAGCTAAGATCGTTAACTGCCACAACAACGTTCGTTTCAGTCTTAAATTTAACTTGCAAATGGCGAACATCAAGAACAGGTTCAGTCATATTCCAGCTTAGATAGAGGTTATCAGAATTTTAACCGATACCTCTTCGAACGGTAGTTCTATATGTATGCAAATTGACTAGATCAATCAAATTTAATTGAGGGATGTTCCTAGAGCGATTTTACTTTGATTGTATCCATAGCTTAAAAAAATCTCTTTATTTGGCTATTGTAAATCTCGCAAATCCTTCTTAAGACAGTAGATTATGAACAGTAATGTGAAGTAAATTGAAGTTAAACTTAAAATTTCTAAATCATGAATATCCAAGAAATAAAGAATGCTTTAGATAATTCCGATCCTCAACAAAGAATGAAAGGGGTGAGAGAATTACGTAACTATGAGGCTGAAGTTGCTGCACCTTTGCTATTAGACCACGTTAAAGATAGTGAGTTTTTGGTACGATCTTTTGTGGCGATGGGTTTGGGAAAAAAAAGAAGTCCCCAAGCTTTTGCTGCATTATTGGAAATGATTAAGTCTGATGGCGATCCCAACGTGCGATCTGAGGCTGCAAATTCATTATCCTATTATGGTGTCCCAGCCATACCCCACCTGAGAAAAATGTACGAAGATGATAGCCATTGGTTAGTGCGCCGTAGCGTTATTGCAGCGATCGCAGATCTAAATGCACCTCAAGAATTATTAGAAATTTGCGCTATTGGTCTATCAGGGGATGATGAACCAGTAAGGTCATCTTGCGTTGGCTGTTTGGGTTTGTTTCCCAATACAGAACAACAGGAGTCAGCATTAAACCTATTATTACCATTAACGGAAGATGAATCTTGGCGGATTCGGGTGCAGGTAGCTAGGGCTTTGGGCAAATATAAAACCGAAAAAGCAATCGCTGCTTTGAACAAACTCAAGACAGATGAGAATCATCGAGTAGTGGCTGCGGTACTTGAAAGTCTTTTATAAATGGCATTTCCAGACTATTGCTAGACTATTATTAGAACAAAACAAACAAATATAGTACTCTTTGATAAAATAATTAGAGAAAAGTTAAAAAATATTACAAAAAACCTTAAATGAAATTATTGGTAGTTGGCGCAACTGGCACTCTAGGCAGACAAGTAGCTCGTCAAGCTTTAGATGAAGACCACGAGGTAAGATGTTTGGTACGCAACCCCAACAAGGCAATATTCCTCAAGGAATGGGGCGCAGAAATAGTCAAAGGCGACTTATGTGATAAATCCACACTTTCCTCAGCTTTGGAAGGAGTAGATGCGGTTATTGATGCTGCTACTGCCAGAATTACCGATAATCTCAGTGCAGGGGAAGTAGATTGGCAAGGAAAAGTTAATCTCATTCAAGCAACCAAGGCTTCTGGGGTAGAAAGATATATTTTCTTCTCTATTCTCAACTGTGAAAAGTACCCTGAAGTTCCGTTGATGGATATCAAACGCTGTACCGAACTATTTTTAGCTGAATCTGGCTTAAATTATACTGTGCTGCAACTGGCTGGATTTATGCAAGGATTGATCGGTCAATATGCAATTCCTATTTTAGAAGACCAAATTGTTTGGGTATCAGGAGAAAGTACTCCTATTGCCTACATGAACACTCAAGATATAGCAAAATTTGCCGTTCGTGCTTTGAGCGTACCTGAAACGGAGAAGAAAACATTCCCTGTTGTGGGAACAAAAGCCTGGGGTGCATACGAACTAGTCGATCTGTGTGAAAGTCTGGCGGATAAACGGGCTAGAATATCTCGCGTATCCTTGACTGTATTGGGCTTGATGCGTCGTATTACTCGTTTTTGCGAATGGGGACAAAACACCGCAGATCGCTTAACTTTTGCCGAAGTACTAGCTAGTGGTAAGCCCCTAGATGCCTCTATGGATGGAGTTTATGAAACCTTCGGTTTAGATATTAAAGAAATTACCACTCTTGAAGAATATATGCAGGAGTACTTTAGTCGCATCATGAAAAAACTCAAAGAAATCGACTACGAGAAAAACAAAGGCAAAAAGAAGAAAAGTACAATCCCATACCGCAACCAGTTTTAATTTGAGTGCAGTCGTCTGCTAATAAAAATTACAGGATTATGTAAGAGGGCGAATAGTATTCGCCCTTTAAGAAAATAATAACTGCAAAGCAGTTAGGGATATAGAACCCGTGTTGTTTAATAGATTCTAGCTGTATTTATTTTGAACAAGTCGGTTAAAACTATTCATGAGCGAAGAGATAATCAAATTGATTGTTAGGTAAACAATCATGAGTATTAATAAAATCTCAACGGACTTTCCTGTTTGATTGGATACCGTATTGCCGATCGCATAAATGTCACTATAGCCAATAGCGATCGCTAAACTAGAATTTTTAGCTAAATTAAGAAATTCACTGGTTAACGGGGGAATCATTACCCGCAACGCCTGGGGAAAGATAATTAACTGCATCATTGCTGATGGCTTCAAACCCAAAGCCCGTGAAGCTTCCCACTGTCCTTTATTGACAGACTGAATACCCGCCCGCACTACTTCAGCGATAAAAGCTGCGGTATAGATACTCAAGCCAATTAATAGGGTAGCAAATTCGGGAGATAGATTTAGTCCACCTTGAATTACCTGATTTTCTAATTGAGGAATTATCCAGTCAATACCAAAGCAAAACAGTAATAAAATCGCGATCGCACTAATTCCTAACGACCAAAACCAAGGCTGAGGGTTTTGCCCTTGCTCAATTGCTTTAAATCCTTTAACCCAGCTAAATATTGCTAATAAAATACAACCAATAATTGCCAGTAATGCTAATCCCGATCGCAAATTAGGTTCGTACCAAGGAATATCTAAACCACGATTAGTTAGAAATAAAACATCTCCCACAATCAAAGGATTGTTTATTTTAGGTAATTTCAAAAATACGGCAAAATACCAAAAAAACAACTGCAATAGCAGGGGAGTATTGCGTAAAACCTCTACATAAACCCCTGCCAACTTTTTAACCAGCCAATTATCAGATAATCTGCCAATACCAACGCTGATACCAATGATGCTGGCAAAAATAATGCCAAAAAACATCACCCGTAAAGAATTTAATAATCCAACCGTGAGGGCGCGGAGATAAGGATCGGTGGGACGATAACCAATCGGCGGATTAGCAATACCAAAAGAAGCAGGACGAGATAAAAAATTGAAGCCAAAGGTAAGATTTAGCCGTTGAAAATTATTGATTAGATTGCTACCCAAAAAAGCGATCGCACTAATCACAATTGCCAAAACTATTCCTTGTCCAACGATCTTGATAAATCGACTATCCCGCCACAGAGGAACTTTTGTCATTACTTATTACTTATTACCTAAAGGGAGGTGAATACATCAACCCACCATTTTCCCAAAGAGCATTCAGACCTCTTTCTAACTCGAATGGCTGACCAATATTGCGATCGTAAACTTCCCCATAATTGCCTACGTGCTTGACAACTCGCTTGGCAAAATCGTTAGGTAAGCCCATATCTTCGCCCAGATTAGCCTCTGCACCAAGAAAGCGTTTAATTTCTGGATCTTCTGTTTGAGCAAAGCTGTCAACGTTTTGGGAATTAATGCCCAATTCTTCTGCTTCAATCATGGCATAAACAACCCATTTAACCACATCAAACCATTGAGAGTCTCCGTTGGCTACCAAAGGACCTAAAGGCTCTTTAGACAAGACTACATCCAGCACTTGATGAGCGTCGGGTTTAGCTAAAACAGCACGACGAGCAGTTAATTGAGAGCGATCGCTAGTTGCCACTTCACAACGTCCCTGTTCGTATGCGCCGTAAAGCAGATCGACATCTTCAAATACTACAGGAGAATAGTTCAAGCCTAATTTTCTCATGCGATCGGCTAAATTTTGTTCGTTAGTTGTTCCAGACAACACACAGACTGACTTATTATTTAAATCTTCTAATGTTTTGATTCCACCTTCTGTAGTAGTCAACAAACCCTGACCATCATAAAAAGTCGTGGGGGCAAATTCCATGCCAACGGAAGTATCCCGACTCAACGTCCAGGTGGTATTACGACTTAGTAAATCGACTTCTCCTGACTGCACTGCAGTAAAACGCTCCTGCGCGCTTAAATCGCGGTATTCTACTTGACTGGGATCGTCAAATAAAGCTGCTGCGACTGCTTTACATACGTCTACATCCATCCCAGAATATTCACCGTTTTCATCAACAAAGCTAAATCCAGGCAGTTGACCATTAACACCACAAATCAAATTACCTCGACTATTGACTGCTGCAAGACGACTGTTACCGCTAGCTTGCTCTCCTGTAGTAGCATCACTCTCTGCATCACCTTCAGTAGTGGTGCTACTACAGCCACTTCCCACGGCGATCAGTATCAATGCTAATAATAAGGGGCTGAATTTTTGTTTTATATTTGTCAAAGCAGACATATTTCCTAAAAAGTATTTTGGCGATCGATTACTGTAATTTAATTGAGTATATATCTACTGAAGATTCTAGTACTGCTATTTGCGATCGAAAAGTAATAGTTATGTCAATTGTTTATCGGTGAAGATATTAATTTACTTAACTCCTAAGAAACAAATAGATCTGTCAAGGCTGGGAAAAGGGAAAAGAGATTAGGGATTAGAGATTAGGAAAAAGGAAAAGGGAAATTATTGGCATATACCCACCGCATCTTCCTTGTTTGACATTACTCGCTACTTAATACTGTTCAGTTAGTCTCTTCGATCATTTTATCCGCCCCTAAATACCCAATCCTGGGGACTTCAATTGATACTTACTCCCCCAATTTTAGGGGCTGGGGGGGCTTAAACGAACAGTATTGACTCACTACTTATTAGTTACATTACTCATTACTTGTATTAGCCATCCCATCCTGAGACAATGCCAAAACTCTATTTAAGCAATTCTTCTCCTCGGCGGAATAATTCTCTGGCATAATCTGTCCAAGTTCCCTGTCCCCAATAGCGGAAACAGCTAGTTTCCACCAGCATGACGTATAAGAGTGCTTCTTGGTACTCCTTGGTTTTAGTTACAGCAGCATCTTGAGCAACAAGCTTGTCATACTTCTGATGGAACATGGCACTTAATTGATTCATCGGTTCGAGAACATTCTCATAACCCCTTACCCAGCTAAGATCGTCTGTCCAAGATGCCCCATCCATATGAAACTGATGGTCAGTTGATTGAAGATTAGCGATCGCCTGTGCTACTTTTTCGGGTGTAGCGGTGTTGGGATCTACCTGTTGCCATATCTTGTGTTGTCCGACTGCTTGACAAGTTGGATAGTCCTCAGGATTTGCCCCCGCAGCTTCAATTAATTCGATATATTCCGTACCGTTCAAACCAACGACGTTTTGATTATCTTTAATTTCGTACCAGACAGGCTGAAAATCACGGGCATACTCATTCATCATCACCCCGCCATTTTCGCCATCGGCAATTTGATTGACGCAGCTAGGTACACTAACGCCCCCAATCTCCTGTTTGCCTCTGCCTTTTGCTTCGTGATAGGGCTGCATCTGTGCCACTAATTTAGTATCCGAACCTTGAGTCTTAATCAAAGCAGTAATACTAATAGTTTCCCCTTTTGAGTTGCGTGCCACTAAACGATTGGGCAGATATTTATCATCGTGATTCAAACCCGATCCGTCTAATCTTTCTACAGAATGTTCCTGCACCAACAGCCAACGATAACCACACTCTTTTAGAGCTTTAATATATTCATAGAGAGTATCGGGATTATTAGGCAGGTGCATTTCTGGAGGAGAAAAGCCTTTAACTCGTTTTAAGGCATCATAACCAAACATAGCTGCAAAGTAATGTTGCCAAGCCTGAATCTGCAATTTGATATCGGGAATAGGAGTAGAAGGCACAACTGCATGACTCCACATCGTTCCCAACCATTCAACATAAGGCTGATATTGGGGTTGAGTAATTTTTTTAAGATTATCTAAAATATCATTGCGTCCCATCTGCTCAAAACCCCACAGCAGATTGCCCGAATAATCAAGCATTATGCGAGGGTTGCAACCATTGACTACAAGTTCGGGTATCCAATCCCCCATGCGTTTATAACACCAGGCAAATACCTCCCCGTTATGGTTGTCTCCATCGTGGGGATTATCTAGCATATTCTGTAGATTACTAATTAAACCGCCATTTTGTCCTGCGGGGATAGTCGGCTGGTGCATATGAAGGGCGCAAGCGAAACCAGCATTAACTTGAGAAATATCAATTTTACTGTCAGGTAAAAATATAGGCTGCTGATGATTGACTAAAGAACTTATTTCCGATTCCCAACCGCAGATATTGGGTAAACCATTGGTGACTACTTCGAGATTTTGAGATGCTGTGACGATCGCCATTATTGTCCTCGAAAATTAAAGGGGATTACGATTGTTCATTGTATCGTTTCACAATCGATGTCTTTAAGATCGAAAACGATAGAATAAAGTATAAGTAGACATCACCATTTCCTTGGATAGTCAATGACCCCCGATCCCAAAATTCTTAAGTCCGTTGAAAAGCTAGACTATCGCGTCACTGTAGGCGATGTGGCAGCGCAGGCAGGGCTAGAATTAAATTTTGCCCAACAAGGTTTATTAGCTTTGGCTAGTGATGCTGGGGGACATCTCCAGGTAGCCGAGTCGGGGGATGTGGTTTATTTATTCCCCAAGAATTTTCGCTCAATTTTACGCAACAAATACTGGCAACTGCGTTGGCAGCAAACTTGGGCAAAGATTTGGAAAGTTCTGTTTTATATTATTCGGATTTCTTTCGGTATTGTTTTAATCGCCTCCATACTGCTGATGATGGTGGCAATTATTGCGATCTTGATTGCCATGAATTCTAGCAATGATGAAAGGGAAGGGGGAGGCAGAAGCAGTCGAGGCTATGGCGGAGGGGGTTTCTTTTTTATGCCCCGATTTTGGATTGGGGATATCTTCTGGTTGTTCGATCCTGGCTACAACCGCCGTCGTCGTCAGCGTAGAAGACAGACACCTGGCAACTATCAGATGAATTTTTTAGAGTCGGTTTTTTCTTTCCTCTTTGGAGATGGTAATCCCAATGCAGATTTGGAAGAGTACCGCTATTCAACTATAGGCTCGATAATTCGTAGTAATAAAGGGGCAGTGGTGGCAGAACAAATTGCGCCCTATGTAGATAAAGTGGATGAAGATGAAGACTATATGATTGCTGTCTTGAGTCGCTTTAATGGCTATCCTGAAGTATCTCCTCAAGGTGAAATAGTTTATTATTTCCCCGAACTTCAGGTAATGGCAAGCCAAAGAGAAACTCACTCTATTTCCCCTGTGGGTTACTTGCAAGAAAAACCCTGGCGTTTTTCTCAAGCTGGTGGCAATCAAATTACGATGGCTGCGGGTTTAGGGGTATTAAATATTGTTTTGGCTTTTGTCTTGGAATATTTGCTACAAGATGGCACGATCGCTGCTCAGTTAGGCGGTATAGTAGCTTTTGTGGTGTCAATTCAAGGAATACTATTAGGTTATGGCATTTTATATCTTTTGGTTCCTCTAATACGTTATTTCTGGATTCAAAGACGCAATCCTAAAATTGTTAACCGCAACCAAGCTAGAGAACAAAGAGCGATCGCTTTGAGTCAACCCAGCCAATCTCTGCGCCAAAAAATATCTTTTGCTAGTCAGTTTGCTCAACAAAAAGTAATAGGCGATCGCGATATTACCTACACCACCGAAGATGATTTATTAGATCAAAGTATTAAAGATCGAGATAAAATCGATCGCGAGTGGCAAGAAAGATTAAAATCAGATTCATAATCGAATTTGCTACAGACAAGGCACGCCTTGTCTGTACAGCATCAATAATTAATAGATATAAATATGAGTAAAGTTAAAGCAGTATCAGGAAAAGCGATCGCAGTTATGGGAGATGATATCGATACAGATCGCATTATTCCCGCCCGTTATTTACGTTGTGTCACCTTTGACGGTTTGGGAGAACACGCCTTTGCCGACGATCGCGTTCAATCCAATGGCGAACATCCTTTCGATAAGCCTCAGCATCGGGGTGCAAGCATCTTAGTAACAAATAACAACTTTGGCTGTGGTTCATCCCGCGAACACGCCCCTCAAGCCCTATCCAAATGGGGCATTAAAGCAGTTATCGGACAAAGTTTTGCCGAAATCTTTTTTGGTAATTGCGTAGCTATTGGCATTCCTTGTGTAATTGCTTCCCTTGAAGAAGTGAAACAACTACAAACCCTAATAAACGAAAATCCCCAAGCCGATCTAACCGTCGATTTATCAACAATGGAAGTCAAGGGCGACAATGTTTCTGTGCCAGTGCAGATGAATGAAGGTTCGCGCCAAATGTTTCTTAATGGTACTTGGGACAACTGCGGACAGCTTGTTAGCAATGCAGAGAATGTCAAAGCAATCGCAGCCCAACTGCCCTATGTTAACTGGCAAAGTGCTTAGATAATCGATCGGTAATTAATACTGGCAGAAGCTAACTCGATAATTTGCTCAAAACAGAAATCATCGGCTAGAAATGCGATCGCTTTAACCATTTCCAAATATTGTTCGGGAACTTCTTCTAGTAAGGAATAAATTTCCTTGGCATTGGCAGCAGTGGCATAATCATTAAGCTGCCCGATCCATTCTGGAGACATAACAGAGAGTGTCTTAGGTTCTATATCTCCATTTTTGGCTTTTGATTTTACCGAGTCAGCTTGAACTGGTGTTTCATAGATATATTTGACTTTGAAGTGATGAGCAATTTTTGACCATAAATCTTCTTCTAAAAAAGGCAAATTCATCAAATCATCACACCCAGAAGATAGTATGAATTGTTTTTGCTCTTTAAATTTAGACGCGGTGATCGCAATAATTACTACAGACTTATCCGATCTCTTGATATGCTGGATAGCTTCATATCCATCCATTACAGGCATTTGAAGATCCATCAAAATCAAATTGGGCGACCAACTAGACCATAAAGCGATCGCTTCGCTGCCATTTATTGCTTCTCGAACTTCAAAACCCACTATTTCTAATAATCGAACCAAAAACTGACGATTTTCCCAACGGTCTTCTGCAACTAAAACTTTAGGTATGGTTTGATTGGGCTGTAAGCCAATTACTCGTCTTGATTGTGGCAGTTTAATCGTAGGAGTAACCTAATTCTGCCTGAATATTAAAGCTTAAGGTTGAACCCCGATCTACTTCGCTTTCAACCTTAATTTCTCCTCCCATTTGCTGTACGTATTGATGGCAAATCGATAATCCAAGTCCTGTACCAGATTGAGACTGTCTACCAGATTGAGTTTGGAAAAAAGGAGTAAATAAATGTTCTATTTCTTCTGGTGCGATGCCACTTCCCGTATCCTTTACTTCAAAACTTATTTGATGAGGAATTTGCTGATTATAGTCGATTTTGAGGACTACCTGACCTTTTTGCGTAAATTTGACCGCATTTGCTAATAAATTAATTAGAACCTGTCGTAGTTTTTGTTCATCAGTTTGAATATATTGGGGAACGCGATTGCTCTTTTGAATCGCAAAATCTAAGTTTTTAGTTTGAGCTTTGATTTTTAACATCTCTTCGATTCCTCTAAGCATCTGATGCAGGTCAAAGTTGCTTCTTTCTAAAATCAATTTTCCTGCTTCAATTTTGGAAACTTCTAAGACATCGTTAATCAATGCCATCAGATGTTCTCCACTATGGCTAATGATACGCAGTTGTTCTTGATGTTCGCTATTAAGACTTGAATCTCGCTGCATCAACTGTACAAAGCCTAGAATTGCATTCATCGGAGTCCGCAATTCATGGGTGATTTGGGAAAAGAAAATATTTTTAACGCTATTAGCAGACTTAGCCTCTTGTAGTGCGGTGGCTAATTCAATAGTTCGAGATGCAACCTGAGTTTCCAAGTCTTTTTGTAGATTCCTTAGCTGAAGATGGGTTTTGACTCTAGCAACAACTTCTTTGATTTGAAAAGGCTTGGTAATGTAATCTACCCCCCCGACACTAAAAGCATTAACTTTATTTAATACCTCATCTAATGCACTCATAAAAATTACGGGAATAAAGCTGGTGGTTTCGTCTTCTTTCAGACGACGACAAACTTCATAGCCGTCCATCTCTGGCATATTTATATCCAGCAAAATTAAATCTGCCCAACCAGTTTTAGCAATTATAATTGCTGCATCCCCTCGATCTACAGAACGAACCGTATATCCTTGCTTAGTTAATATACGAGACAGCAAATCTAAGTTTTCTAATACATCGTCAACAATGAGAATATTATCTCGATCGCTAGGCAGAAGATTTGACATAGGTGTCACTCGTAAACAACAATTCGTAGGAAACACCATCTTAACTTCGGATTGTGGGATTTTGTATTTTAGTCAACCTTCAATAGTTACTAACAACTAGTATTTATAACTATTTGTGAGGAATTAATTTTTTAAACCAATTTTCAAAGCGATCGCCTAACGCGGATAAGGAATATTCCGCTGCTGCTTGTTGGCGACAGGCAAGAGCGATCTATTTGCTCGATTTTGTCGATCGCTGCTACCAATCCTGTAATGCTATCTGGTTCGACTAAAAAACCTGTATGTCCATGTTTGACAATTTCTGATGGACCACCGCGATCGTAGGCAATAATAGGTACACCACAAGCCAAGGCTTCAATCGCAACATTGCCAAAAGCTTCGATCCAACGAGGAGTCATTAATAAGGCTTTACACTTACCTAGTTCTTCTTGAAGCTCTTTTGTTGCCAAAAATCCTTTGTATTCAATGGGTGCATCAGGGAAATCGCGACAAATTTTTGACCAGTATGTTTTATCCTGTATTTTGCCAAATATTTGTCAAAGGAGTTCTAGTTTTATTCACCGCTGCTACTGCATCTTCAAGGGCTTTTTCAGGAGCAATTCGACCCAACCAAGCCAAACAATCTTCGGGGGCATTGTTAAACTCATATAGGTCTAAATCGATGGCACTGCTAAGGATTTCACAGCGATCGCCGAAAAGAAAAGTATTTGCTTGAGACTTAGTATAGACACCAAACGTCCCTGGATATTGCTGAATAATCTGCTCCATAATGCGATCGCTAGCAGTGGTCATTGACCCCATACTGATGAAATGAGCAATGGTAGTCTCAAAAAAAGGAGTCAAGTAAAAAGGTAGCCAGTCAAAGGCAAAATTAACTATCAGGTCATATTCTTGCTGCACTTGACGAGCAAAATCCCACATATTAGCCAACACTGCATCATCAGGTAAGCAGGTTGGTACATCTCGGCTTTGAGTTTGAACGGGAACTTGTAATTTACCAGGAATACCAATCACTTTAATATTATTTAACCACGAGCCTTCGGGTGCAATGACTTCAATTTGATGTCCTCGTCGAGATAACTCCTGAGCTAAATTCTGTACGGTCAATTCCACTCCTCCACCCTGTCCCGAACCTAGTGCGCCAACAGACGTAGATAGAAAAAGAATTTTTAACATAACTATTATTTTGGAGTAACAAGGGTGCGAGACAAAGCGTTGTCCTAAAGGATACCGCTTCACATATGGGGTTTCACCCCATTAAAGCTATTGTCGAGGGCGCGATCGCAAGCTTCATCGACTACAGGAATCCACTCCCCCGTATCATTAGGAAAAAAATAAGTAGCGGTAAACTTGTTTGGACTATTTTTAACAATCTCTTCCCGTAATGGTGTGGCTTGTCCTTTCCTCACTATAATTCCCGACCAAATTAATTTATCATCCTGCCAATTTTCTGCAACTAAATTATAGGAATTACCATTACCCACAACGACAGAACGAACCAACTGTTTAGAAGCTGCGTCATAGCCCATAAACTCGCGGGAATTAATTGGCAAACCACTGGAGGGGGAATGGGTTTGTTTAGCGTTTCCCAAATACCAAAATTGGTTTAAATCCTGCCGAACAGTCCAGCTAAAATTGCCTGAAGGTTTAGTCGATCCTGCGGGTTGTTGGCAACTCCATGTTCCTTCAAAATATTCTAAACGTTCCAATTCAGTTGGAATTGGAGAAGGTGGTGGTGATTGAGCCTGTAGACCCCGATCTAATATGGTTAAGCCGATAACCGACCAAAATAAAGAATGCGCGATATGTTTAAAAGGCGATCGCCAATAAAATTTTGTCATCTTGTAATTTAACAGTTTAAACAAAAACTTAGAAATTTATTTTTCTCCTTCGGTATGTTCAATTGATGCTACTGGAATAGACATTTTTTTAAATTGTGCCAAAGCCCATTTGGCTGTTTGCTGCACTTCTTTGTCTGAATCTTCAGTCATTTTTGATAGATGAACCGTAATCAAAGACATGGAATGATACAAGCTAGTTAAGTCTTGGATGGCATTTTTTCTAACCTCTACCCTTTCATCTCCTAAAGAAGCTAGCAATATATCGTTAACAGTTTCAAGACTATGGTTGGCAATCTTAGTGATTGAATCTAAAATCAAATTCTTTTCCAAAGAATCAACTTGAGAAATAGTTTGAATGAGGGGCTTTACGGCTCTAAAGTCATTGGTATGTCCTAACTCCCAAATTGCTTTGCGTCTTAAATCTCTTTGCGTAGCCGAGCTATTAGGAGTACTGTTTATTTGCAAGTCTTGAATCAATTCAGAAACAACATCAATCTCGGTAGTTGAAGAAGCTACTATGGTCAATTTGCCCATAATATCAGAATTTACTATTGGTTCAGGCTCAGTGCTATATTTTGCTTCCTCTAATGTACCAACCGAAACGCCGTTTGCTCTAGGTTTGTTTATTTCTAATTGTATAGCTTCAGTTGGCTGATGATTGGGGTTTAAGTCATAATCAAAATCTTCTTTTATCTCTGTATTGGGTTTAGAGAATTCAGGTTGAAATACCAAATTTTTAGCTTCCAATAGCTGACCATTCTCAGTTTTTATATCAAGATTGTCTCGATATAGCTCCTCTATCTTTGCTGTTTTTGATTGCTTTTCTTCTCTGAAGAGCATTATCAAAACAGCTATAAATAGTACCGAGGTTGCTCCTATGCCCAATAAAGATAAATGATTATTATTTTCTTCTGGCTGCTCAAGATTATTTTCCTGACTCAAGATTATAGATTGTTTTTGCTCTAACATTGAAGCTTCATATTCTTCAGATATTTCTGCTATTTCTATTGAATTATTTTGTTTGGTTTGTCTTAAACTAGTAGCATAACTAATCGGATTAATTAACAAATTAAATATAACGATAAAGCCTGAAAAAGAAATGCAGCGAAAATCAATCATAGTAATAGATTGTTATTTTAAACAACCTGTATTTTTGGCGAAAAATATTAAAAATATAGCATTTTGTTGAAGTCAACTATCTATATTCATAGCTAATGAACATAAATTAAGTTTTTAATCAATAAAAAAAATAAATATTACAATAGACAAACCGTATTAAAATTTATACTCAAGAAAAAACGATTTAAAGTTTTTTATAATAAGTATAATAGTGGGGAGAGAAAGTTCAATAAAATCTAATGGCTGACTCTTTATGCTCAAAAGTTTTGTTTCTGATGAATATCTCTTAGCAAAAGATGTAAATTATCAATACAGTCTATAAAATCGTAGCATTTAAATAAGACTAAGTTTTCCGTAATCTTAAATTTATCAAAAATTTATCCTACCGAAAACCCTTTGTTTCTAGTAGGGCAAAAACTAAGTAGCAAGTAAATTAAATATAGTACAAAATAATTGTTGCCGCATAAAAAGTGAAAGGAGCATAAGTACATTGACTGATATATCTAAGCCATCTCCTCAATTACCCAAACTACCAACATCGGCTATTGAGCCAGATCGTAGCTTGCAGGCTCAAAGTCAAAGGTGGTTTGAATATCCAGTAAAAGCCCAGCCTCACCACACAGACTATGCAGGAATTGTATGGCATGGCACTTATTTGACCTGGATGGAGGAAGCAAGAGTAGAATATTTGCGTTCGATTGGAGTTGAGTTTGCCGATTTAGTGGCTATGGGGTGCGATCTGCCTGTTATTGAACTGTCCTTGCGATATCACTTACCAATTCGCTTGGGTGTGTCCGCGATAGTGAAAGCCCGTTTGATAGAAACAAAAGGGGTTCGGATTAACTGGGACTATGAGATTCAATCTTACGACGGTAAAGAGTTATTTGTTACGGGAAAGGTCGTTTTGGTGGGGGTGGATCGGGAAAAAGGCAAAATTATGCGAAAATTGCCCCCTGCGTTTCAAGATGCTTTAGTAAAGAGCATTACAGTCTGATTAAAGTTACAGCAATGTTACCGCCAAAACAAATATCAACATCTGTCCCAGGAGTGCGATCGCGATCGCTATATTTTCCTTGATAATAGTAAGTATCCTCTTCTAAGCGATAGTCTACAGGCAAGGGAGCAATACTAGGCTGACACAAGATAATTTTTGGTTCGGGTTGACTGGGTTCGAGGTGAGGCAAATTGACGTTCCAAAAGCTACCAGGAGGCAAAGGACGAGTCAATAAATCTGTTAATATTCTGCTTGTCCAGCGAGTTGCTACATCCCAATCAACCACCAACGGTCTTTTAATCCAGTGGGAAATAGCAATGCCTGGAATACCATGAATAGCTGCTTCTCTGACTGCTGCCACTGTACCTGAAATATAGACATCCGTACCCAAATTTCCCCCCGCATTGATCCCTGATAAAACTAATTTAGTATTGGGGGCTATTTTAGCGATCGCCATCCGAGTACAATCAGCAGGAGTACCGTCTAGAGCATATTCGTTATTTGCTCTTTTTTCTAGCTTCATGCCCTTATGAGTAGTTACTTGATGTCCACAGCCAGAATAATGCTTGTTGGGTGCAACAATTGTGGTTTCCCCTGTAACAGCTTGTTGGAGTGCGCGAATGCCAGGAGCATCGATACCGTCGTCGTTAGTTAGGATAATTGTCATTTAAATGATTGGAAATCTTGCTTAAATAGGAACACATCATCTTGTTGAAAATTGAGTTCAAAATGCTGTGTTTGTTGAAGTTTTGTTAACATAGCACTGGCTATTTCGGTCGAACTTCCCCAACCAGGATGACGCAAGTTCAACAAGATATATTCAAATTTGTTTAATTCTTTAGAATCTAGCTCTGAAGTAGTCAATCCAATTATAGAGCGATGGGTGAGGTGGGGTGCTAAATCAGTAGTGGTTAAAACACTACCTTGTCCATCAATTAAAGCGATCGCTTTTGTGCTTGCTTGCCAAGTATCCCAGCTTTGTAGATAAATACTACCAAAATAGCCATATTTACCCAGGGCGAGAAATGCTACTGTTGCCCAAATTAAGATATTGCGTCGATTAAGCCAGACTTGTTTTCTGCTCATCGCCATAGTGATTATCAGAAATAGCCAGGGAATTATGGGTAAAGAGTACTGATGTACTAAATTACGCTGCGCCGAACTTTCCGACAGGATATTAATTAATAAAATCGGTAACGCGCCAATAATAGGCATCCATTGGGTTGTAAATAAGCCCCAAGCTAAGGGAATAAGAAGCAATAAGAGATATTCAAAAGTGGTAAGGGAGAAAACCTTACCCAACACTAAATGGGGTCTTAAAATCAAATTTTTGATAATATCAAATACCGAATCACCGAGATAGCCATAGCGATCGACCGCAGCAGCCTCAGTTCCACTAAAATTAGGAATAATTAATTGAGTTGCGATCGCAAACCAACAGCAGCCCAACCCCAGGGCAATAAAAGCATACTTGTATCTATACTTGCTCGATACCAACAGCCAAATTCCCATTCCCACAACGGTTAAAGCTAATACCGCCTTACAGCTTAAAATCACTATCAAAGCAGCAATAAACCACCATAGCTTATCTAGCTTAACTGCCAAAATTGCGCCCAAAATTGCAGGGACAGCAATTACTTCTGGATGAAAATCAAACAGATTGACATTAAAAATTGCGGGATAAAGTAAGTACGCCAAAACCAAGGTTTTACTTTGAGATGTTTTCAATCCTGTTGCCAGACTGAGATACCAAATCGGTATAGCACCAGAGGCTAAGGATAGTGCCTGAATAAAAAATAGCCAATAAATGCTGGGATAAATTTTATATAACCAAGCGATCGGGTAGACAATTAAAGCAGCATGATCCCCTAAGATGTGTAACCCTCTAAAAGTCACCCAAGGGGGTTGTCCTTGGCTAATTAAATAAATAGCATTATCAAAAATGGCGAGGTCAAAACTGGACTGAAATAGACCATGACGTACCACGCTACAAAGAAACAAGATCGAAGTGCTAATTGCGATCGCCAAACTCAAAAAACGCAGGTGAGATTGATGTTTAATTGATGACACTCTTCGATTATTGACCCAAATAAGCTTCTAGTACTGATTCATTGTTCTGAATTTCTGCTGGCGTACCTTCAGCCAGATTAGTACCCTCTGCCAAAACCCAAACGCGATCGCAAAGACTCATAATCACGTCCATGTTGTGTTCGATTACTAAAAAGGAAATTCCCTGTTGATTCCAGTCAACAATATGTTCGCAAATTTGATTGATCAAAGTAGGATTGACCCCTGCTGCTGGCTCATCTAACAAGATTAATTTTGGATTAGTCATTAAGGTACGAGCCATTTCTAATAGCTTTCTTTGTCCCCCAGACAATGCTCCTGCATAATCGTGAGCTTTCTCTGCTAATCCAACAGACTCTAAAATACTCATGGCTTTTTCTTTATTGGCTCTTTCTTCCCGACCCATTTTGCCTTGCTGAAACCAAACCTTAAAAAAATTTTCTCCTGTCTGATTTGGTGTTGCCAGCAGCATATTCTCTAGTACAGACAAGCGAGAAAGAACTCTGGCTACCTGAAAAGTGCGAATAAATCCTTTGGTAGCAATTTTATGCGACGGTAGATCTTGGATCGGCTCGTTTTCAAACAGAATAGTACCACTATCAGCCTTCAGAAAATTAGACAATAAATTAAACAAAGTCGTTTTACCTGCACCGTTTGGACCAATCAACCCCGTAATACTGCCTCGATTTACCTCGATGTGGGCATTATTCACTGCCTTGATCCCGCCAAAACTTTTAGACAATTTTGTAGCATTGAGTAAAGAATCAGTTTGTTGCACTACTTTCTTAAATCTATTCCTTGAGTAATTTATCTAAAAGTACCAAAAAAAAATTGATTTAGATTGTTATGTCAATAAATTGAAAGACAGATTGTAGAGAATGACAACTAACTAAGTGTCCCGTATGTGTCACACATCCTATTAAAGAAAAATTAAGGTGGTAAATAGAATGGATCGGACTTTAATTCTTTAATGACTCAGCTAAAACCACAGCATAGTAGTTCTTCTTTAAACTCAGAACCACCAGATGAATTTAATTCTCATATATCCCCCTGGATATCCAAAGTGCTATATCCCATAGGGTGTTACTTGGTTTTGCCTCTTTTCTTTAAGAAAATAAAAATCAATGGACAGGAAAATATTCCCACTGATGGATCTGTAATCGTTGCGCCAACTCATCGTTCCCGTTGGGATGCTTTGATCGTTCCTTATGCAGTAGGGAGATTGTCAAGCGGTAGAGATTTACGCTTCATGGTTTCAGCTAACGAAGTAAAAGGACTGCAAGGCTGGATAATTCGTCGTATGGGAGGATTTCCTGTTGACACGGATCGTCCCCAGCTTGATAGTGTTCGTCATAGCATTGAATTATTGAAGCAAAGTCGAGAAATGTTAGTAATTTTTCCTGAAGGGGGTATTTTTAACGATAGACAAATTCATCCCCTTAAAAGAGGAGTTGCTTTGATTGGATTACAGGCAGAAACAGACAAATCTGAGAGAAAGGTTAAAATATTACCGGTGGGAATTCGCTACAGTGAGCCTGTTCCCAAATGGGGAACGGAGGTTACGGTGGATATTGGTTTGCCTTTGACCGTGGCTGATTATCTTGGCGAATCTTTACGCAAAAGCTCCAAAAAGCTTACTTCAGCTCTAGAAGAAAGCTTAAAAGAAATATATGATAGTTGACAATTTTAAATATTGAATAATGATTGAGATAGAAACTAAATATGAAACTAAATATAAATAAATTTTCTAATTTACGATAGAGAAGTCATTAAATGCTATGAGATTTGACATAATAAACCAAATAAATGAGTTTATAATATCAGCTTAAAAGTCGATCGATGTTCAAATTGTAGAGTCACTTGGGTTCAAATGCCCAAAAATGAACTGTCAGGCAAAATGTAACCGCAACTCCATTAAAAAGGAGTACGCTCAATAGTCTAAAACATCTATGTCACATCCTGAGCCTAGAATCCAATGCTCGAATCCTCATTGCGTAGCGTCTAACACATTAGAAGCTCATTTTTGTCATAGATGTAACACGCCGACAATTAAACGTTATTTATGGAGTGACAAAGCGGTAACTTTAAACAAGCCTGAGGAAGAGGGTTCTTCCTTCACAAATAGGTATTTATCAATTTCCTCTCAAATATTTTTAGATACTAAACCGAGTAAGCCACCTCTGACTCCTGAAGAAGTTCCTGCTCATATTGTTGCTTATTTACAACTTTTTCCTTGCTATCCTAATATTCCTCAAGTTTATGGCTTATTAGACGATACAGAGGCGTGGCTATTTGATTATGGTACTGTTCCTTGCAACTTATCGGGAGATTTAAAATATCCCCAGCAGCTTTTACCAAAATTAATATCTTTGTGGAGTAATGCAACAGCTTTTCAACAGCTTAACTGGCTGTGGCAAATAGCCAAATTATGGAAACCTTTATTAAGTAAAAAGGTGGCTTCTACCCTACTCGACCCCGATCTAATTAGAATCAACGGTCAGATATTGCAAGTCATTCAATTAAAGCAAGACATAGACTATCAGCCTAGCTTAAGAAACTTGGGAGATTTGTGGATCGAATGGTCAGATAAGGCAGACTCTACCGTTAAAGACGTAATCAAACAAATAGGTGTTTGTCTTCAGACAGGTGAAATAGATGACATTCGTCAAGCGATCGCTGTATTGGACAAAGCCGTGGTTCAATGTCGAGAGGCAAATAATTACTCTTACCAGATTTGTGCCTTGACTGATTCTGGACCAAGTCGTAGCAATAATGAAGATGCAGCATATCCGATTTATGCTGATTCGGGACAGATTCCTTCCTCGGCAAATTCATTGGCTATTGTCTGTGATGGAGTTGGAGGACATGACGGAGGAGAAGTAGCTTCCAGGGATACTATTAAGTATTTAAGAAGCAAAATATCAAAACTGTCTTTAGAAGAAGAAGAATACAGCCCAGGAAAAATACTGAGCAAATTGACCAAATATATTAACGGGTCAAACGATCTTATCAGTCGGCGTAATGACAGCGAACAGCGTCAAGAAAGACAGAGAATGGGGACTACCCTAGTAATGGCTCTTTCCTGTATTCATGAGATGTATTTAGCTCATGTGGGTGACTCGCGAATTTATTGGATTACGCCGAATAGTTGTCATCAAGTAACTACTGATGACGACTTAGCATCTAGAGAAGTGCGATTGGGCTATGCTGTCTATCGCGATTCTTTGCAATATCCTTCGGCTGGTGCTTTGATTCAAGCGATTGGCATGAGGGATTCGGCTGCGCTCCATCCCAATATACAGCGTTACATGATTGAGGATGACTGTATATTTTTACTTTGTACCGATGGCTTGAGTGACTTCGATCGCGTCGAACAACATTGGAAACATCAAATTTTGCCTGTATTGAGTGGTAAACAAGATTTGGCTAGTGCAGTCAAGAATTTGGTTGATATTGCTAACCGAGATAATGGACATGATAACGTCACCGTGGCATTGGTTCATTGTAAAGTAAGCCCTAAAGGAGATGGTAGCAAAATTGTCTCTTGGTCAGACGTTGAGTCGGCTCTCGATCAATCTAATCTATCGACTGGAAATAGCTTAACTGGATCTTTTGGTGATTCTGTTGCTATTGAAGATGCCCCAGCAAAAGATACTGCACCACCTCAATTACCAGTAATTGGGAATGAAGGAGGAGAGATATTAGCCCCCAAAAAACGACCAACCTGGTTAAAACCTTTAATATTAGGCTTGATTTCTGTTACCTGTATTGGATTAATTGGTTCATTCTTACTTAATATGTATTTTGAGAATGAGAATAATAATTCACCCTCTTTGCAGGAAACAGATTCGGGAGTTCAACAGCAAGATAATCAATAGTAATGTATTGGCATGATGGCAAGCTGGTTGATTCAGAAAAAATAGAATTAAACATCAATGCGATCGCATTATGTTATGGTGCAACAGTCTTTACTACAGTGCGAGTCTATGAGAAATCTCTACATCATAATTTGACTCACTGGCAGGCTCATTGCGATCGCCTTCGTGTTAGTCTCAAGGCTTTTGATTGGCAACAACCTGACTGGAATAGGATCGAACAAGGTGCATCAGCATTATTGGCTTATCCTGTATTGAGGATAGTAGTTTTTCCTGATGGAAAAGAATGGATTACGGGGCGCAATTTACCACCAGATTTAGCTCAGCGTCAGTCTCAGGGAATTACAGCTTGGGTAGCTACAGATGATTTATATAAAAGAGAGTTAGCCAAACACAAGACTGGTAATTATCTGGGTGCTTATTTAGCTCGCAACAAAGCTTTAAGCCTTAATGCTCAAGAAGCAATTTTAATCGATCGCCAAGGTAATTGGCTCGAAACCAGCACGGGTAATCTTTGGGGTTGGCGAAATGGCTGTTGGTACACTCCCAGTTTGGATTCAGGAATCTTGCCAGGAATAAAGCGATCGCATTTACTCAACTATCTGCAAAATAATAATATTCCAGTCAAGGAAAATATCTGGACACCAGAGTTTGTCGCCACCTTAGAGGCTATATCCTACAGTAATTGCGTGGTAGATACAATTCCCATCAAACAAGTGTTATGCAAAGACAGTGTAACTAACTATTCAATAGTAAATTTCGATAACCACTGACCACTGTACAGACAAGGCACGCCTTGTCTCTAATACCTAATTTTCACCAGGATTAATATCTTCCGTCATGATTTTTAACCGTACAATGCGATCGCCTTCTTCATCTAAAGGCACTTCGATAATTTCTCCTGTCAAAGATTCCAAGCAGGTTAAAAGCGATCGCAAATTAGGATTTGATGCACCCGTTTCTACATAAAGACGATCCGCTACATTGGTCATTCGTTTCCAGGTAGTATAAAGCTTACCTACCGTTTGCTCTAGGGTAGTCGCCTGTTTCACTAAATCCGCAGCAGTATTAATACAGTCCAATCTTAAGGCTTCTTCTAGTGCCATTTCCATATCTACCGCCTTGTCTCGCAAAGTTTGGACTTGAGCAGCAGCATCTAAATATTTAGCCAAATTTTTAGCTTCGGTGGTCATCATTTTGACCGTATCAATATCAGGACTTTCGGCAATTTCCCGCTTGATTTCAATTAAATGAGAATCAGGTAGCTTTTCCATTTCCCGTACCAATGGGGCAAGATGACGAGCAGGTAATGAGCCTTCTGCTGCCTTCTCTTTGATCTCATCGGGTAGTAATTCCGAACTCATGGCTGTCCATTCATCAGACAGTTGCTTTACTTCTCTGCGAGTAATGCGATCGCCTTTTTGAGCAGCTTCACTGACTAACTGCTGAACTTCTGGGGCAGAATTAGCGGTTTCGACAAACGCCCGTTTGCTAAATTTATTGATGCTATCGGGATCTAACATTCCATCAGCCAGCAAAGTATCTGCACTATTAGCCAGTTGAATTAAAGCATAGGCTTGTGATTTAGTCGTTTCCTTGTCTTTGAGCCAGTTGAGAAATCCTGCCCCTCTACCTTCTCCGCCTTTCTTTTCCCTGTCACGGATCGAGCGCAATACTCGCCCCCGCCAAATATCCGTTTGCAGATCGAAGCGATCGCATATCTGCCAAATATTATCTAATTTATCCTGAAAATCCGACTCCCTAATCTCTTCATCTTCAGGATCGGGCAGGTCAAAATTAAAGTCGGCGGGAATTTCTAATGCAGCAACAATATCTTCGCTAGAAACTTCGTTGCCATTAACTACGGTGACATCATTCATGCGGGGCAAAATATAACAGTAAAAAGCAGGTTATCACAGATTGTATTCATAGCTTCAATTATGGCATCTCTACCTAAGCCATTTCACCAATAAATTACCAAATAGAGACTTAATAATTTATTGATGAACATGGATAATGACTACACTGTTGCCACTGCTTTTAAATCGAAAATCTTTTCAATAATATCGGCAACTACTTTATCAGGAGTTGATGCACCAGAGGTTATCCCCACGGTGATTTTGCCCTCTGGTAGCCAATTTTTAGCAATGGTTATATCTTCTTCTAAAGGTTTGTGTTCTAGGCGATCGCGACTGATAATTCGTTCTACACTATCAATATGGTAGGAAGGAATATTGTATTCGAGAGCAATTTCTTGTAAGTGAGTCGTATTGGAAGAATTAAAGCCACCAATAACAATCATTAAAGACAAGTCTTCCTTAACCAAGTCAAACATTGCATCTTGTCTTTCTTGGGTTGCATCGCAAATGGTATTGAAGCTCATAAAGTGGTCGTCTAACTCTGTTGGACCATACTTTTTGAGCATAGTTTGTTCCAATAGTTTACCAATATGCTCAGTTTCACTTTTAAGCATGGTGGTTTGATTGGCAATACCTACTCTGACTAAATCTATATCGGGATCGAAGCCTTGGGAGTGAGCATTTTTAAACTTAGTCAAAAATTCTTCTTTGTCCCCACCATTGAGAATATAGTTAGTGACATATTTAGCCTGTTCTAAATTTAAAACTACCAAATAGCGATCGGCAAAGGAACTAGTAGCTACAGTTTCTTCGTGGGCATATTTACCATGAATAATCGAAGTATAGTCGCGTTTTTTATGCTTTTCAACGGAATTCCATACCTTAGACACCCAAGGACAGGTAGTATCCACGATTTTGCAGCCTTTATCGTTGAGTAGCTGCATTTCTTGGACGCTCGCACCAAAAGCGGGCAAAATTACTACGTCACCAGAATCGACTACCCCAAAGTCTTTTTGCTCGTCAATAACTTCAATAAAACCAACGTTCATTTCTCGCAAACGTTGATTCACCGAGGGATTATGAATAATCTCGTTAGTAATCCAGATTTTTTCCGTCGGAAAATGTTGACGAGCTTCATAAGCCATTGCCACTGCTCTTTCTACACCCCAGCAAAAGCCAAAAGACTCTGCTAAACGGATAGTGACATCTCCTTGAATATAAAGATAATTGCGATCGCGAATAGCCTGAATCAAATCGCTTTGATACTCACTATTCATGTTCTGTGCAACTTCTTCAGCATGACCAAAACTACGACGATGATAGTTTTCTGACTGCTGCAAAGAACGTTTAAAAGCTTTTGTATCCATTTTTTTATCGGTTATGACTGTGCAGAGAAAAGATTAAGGTTAGATATAATCTCTTGGATATTCTATAGTTTATATAGCTCAATCAAAGAAATATTATAAAAGTTTTTATGGGTTTACCAGAGGCAAATACGCCATTATATAATCATAGTTTACCAACTATCGAAGACTGGCTAAAGACAAAAGGATGCGATCGCGATAAGGAGAATATTCACTGCTGGTATATAAATCGGGAAGGTTGGAAAGCAGAAATCTGTTTGGAGACTGAAGAATTGACGGTACGCTATTTTGATACTGCTGATATTAGCCAAAATAATCTCAGTCGTTCGTTTAAGTATTCCTTAAGTCGAGAAGATGTAGAAGATGCAGTCTTTTCTGGACCTTAGTAGATATTTGAGTTGTAAATACAAAGTTTACATTTTTGTTTTGATTCAGTAAAAAAACGTAGTAAACGCTCTAAAAATATTAAGATAATCCCAATGCAAATATAGAAACTAGATTATAAATAATGGATAATCAATTGTTGTGGCATGGTTTTTACCAAGAAATAAACCAACCAGATGAGCAGATAGACCTAGCCAAAGCATCTCTACTTTATGCTCAAGCAGAGTATCCCGATCTAGATATCCAGAAGTATTTGCAATTTTTAAGTGCGATCGCAACGGAAGTTCAATCCCAACTATCAGGGAGAAACTTATCCCTTGAAAGTTATCAAAGCAATCAACTTTGAACTTTTTGAGGGACTAGGATTTCAGGGTAATGAGAAAAACTACTACAACGCTGATAACAGTTTTTTAAACAAGGTAATTGAAAATCGAGTTGGTATACCCATTACCTTATCTGTAATTTATCTAGCAGTAGCCCAAAGGTTAGATTTTCCCATGGTGGGGATAGGAATGCCAGGACATTTTTTAATTCGTCCTGATTTTAAGGATGCGGGTATATTCGTTGACTCTTTTAACCGTGGCGAAGTTTTATTTGAGCAAGACTGTCTCAAAAGACTACGTAGAATTTATCAGCAACCAGTTGAATTAAATCCCAATTGGCTTGCACCAGTAAGCAACAGGCAAATTTTAGCCAGGATGCTTAATAATCTGAAATTTATCTATCTGCACAACCAAAAAATAGATAAAGCACTGGCTACCATGAGTGGCATTATCAAACTATTTCCCAATAATGCTCCAGAAATACGCGATCGCGGTTTACTATACTATCAGACAAATCGTTGGCACGAAGCAGCAGTAGATTTAGAGTATTTCCTCAAGATTGCACCAAATACAGACGATTCGGAAACAATTCGATTGTTGTTGGACAAAATTAATCAGGTATCATGAAATTGAGTTTTGCCGCTTAATTACGGTGTAAAGGTTGGCGATCGCGAATATGAGCTTTTTATCCAACATAAAGCTCAATTTTCAACTAAAACAACTCCACGCTGCTGACAGAAAACTAATATATACGGCAATACTTCTCGGATAAGCAAATTAATCAACTGGTGGAGTTGGGAAAAGGTCAATGGCTTGCACCGCATAGTTTGGTGGAAAAGGGGAAAGGCAGATGAAAACAACCTTTACCCGTTCAGCTTTTTCCTTTCTCCGTTCCTCATAGATAAACTTGAATCTTTAAACGAGAAGTTTTGTCATGATTTGATCATGGACTGCGAACAATGCTTTATTTACTTTGTTTGTTCAGACAAGTTCTAGATAAATTGACCTTAGCACTTGTAATTTTCCATAAACTTAATATTTTTTTACGGTATCCAAAAGCTATTTAGAAGTACTTATAGTCTACGATCCGCTATCAATTTCAATTAAAATACTTTTGTTTATAAGCGTTGACAAATAAACATTGTTTGTCAAATTATGCCTTGTATAGGTAATTACTTTAAACGCTTAATATAGTATTTTATATCTATTGAAAAAACAATTTGCATTGCCATTTGTTTTTTCAAATGTTAAATAGATGGCTATAAATAATCTTTTTTTAATTGTTTCCTGATAGAATCTTATTTTTAATAGAAGAAATATCTTTGTATCTTAGATATATCTAGATTTGCAACTATGTTTCTTATTGCCAATGCTAAAAAAGTTTATTTTTGATATTTAAGTTTTATAGTTCTTTGAGAATTGTTAGGACTTAAATAAAATTAATTTTTAGCTTTAGCTCAGCTTAATGTCTTTGAAATTTATACGAAATTGGAGGCTGATATCGCAATGATTAATGTTCTGATAGCTGACAATCAAAACTTTGTTCGTAAAACTTTAGAATCGTATTTAGAATCAGAATCAGACTTTAAAGTAGTTGGTTTTGCCGAAAATGGAGCAACAGCAATTGAACAGGTAGAAATTCTCAAGCCAGATATAGTTTTGATGGACATTGAAATGCCTGTGATGGATGGTTTTGCTGCTACTAAAACTATTACAGAGAGATTTAGTGATACCAAAGTTTTAATGCTGAGTATTCATGATAAAGAGCAAGATGTTACTCGTGCTTTAAAATTAGGAGCAAAAGGTTACTGGCTAAAAAACACGACTGCCAAAGAATTAGCCGATGCAATTCGCCACGTTCAAAAAGGCTATTTTCAGCTAGCTTTAGAACTAGTTGATAAACATTTCAACCGAGTTGAAACTGCCAATTCTCAATTGTCTACTGACTTAGAATTGAGCAAAAAATTGAACAAACTAGATGTTGTGGATGCGGTTCTAGCTCAAATTGAGCAAAAAATCAGCTCTTTGCAAGAGCTTACGCCACAAAATTTAAATGAAACTGTAGAAAGCATTGTCCAACAAGAAATGTCTTTTCGCAAACAGAAAGATGCAAACTTACAGTTTAAATTGGATCGCCTAAAACATCAGTTAAGTCAACTCGAAAAAGTTGCTAGCTTAACGATTAAGGCACAACTTGTTTGCAACTTCGTGTTGATTAGTGCTGTTATTGCTCTTAGCTATTTTCTTTTTAAGAACTTGTAGATTTAATCAACAGGAGACTAAATACCATAGCTTGATTTGTTCCTCTTTGGATCGCCTAAAAACCAGTCATTTTGCTTTGCTAAACTAAAATTGTTCGACATCAACTCCCATTCTTGAACCAATTCGTTCAACAGCCAGTCTTGTTGTTGACGAAAATATTCAGATTGACGACCATAATTAATGATGCTGAAATAAACATTTCCCTTATCTTTTGTGGGGATAACTCCAGCCAGCGCACTAACATTATCTAATGTTCCCGTTTTGACTGATGCACCAATAGGCAAACCTCGATTTTGCACTGTACCAACTAAATCTCTTCCTGCGGTGGGAAATAAGTCTGTAGCTGCTAAAGAATCATTCTTAAGTAAGCGATCTATAGTCATCAACATCTGAGAGACTGCGTGGGGAGAAATACGGTTTTCTTCTCCCAAACCCGATCCGTTAATCAACCTAATTTCTTCTATCGGAAAGTTAGCCACATTCGCAGCAGACTTAGCGACTTCTGCTGCACCACCTAAAGAGTCAGCTAACATCTGTGCCATCTTATTATTGCTGTAAATATTCATCTGTCTTAAAATTTCCACTAAAGGTAGAGACTGATGACTAATAAGTAACTTCGCTGTTGTGGGTATGTCTTGAATTGATTTTACTTTCCCTGCGATTGCAATTTCTGGCTGAGGTGTACCTACTGGCATTTGTAAATATTGCTTGGTTATTTCCTTCTGCCATAGTTGGCGATCTAATCCTTGTTTTAGTAACTCTCCCGCTTTCTTAGATTTGTCCTGATAGTTCATATAGAACCTATCGGTTACTAGTAAATCCCCTTGAACTGACTCGATCCCTAATTGATTCAAAGCATTTCCCAATGCGATCGCTTCTTCCCAAACAAAAAAAGGATCGCCACTTCCTTCAACAATTAGATTTCCTCGAACAACCCCATTCTGAATATCCCCTGTACTGTAGATATTAGTAGCAAATTGATGTTTTGTTCCCCACTTATCCAATGCAGCCAAAGTTGTCGCGATTTTGGTTAAAGAAGCAGCAGGAAGGGGTTGCTTTCCTTGATTGCTAACCAGATTATTCCAATCAGACTGTATCCAAATGCCTTGACGCAGCAACGGCATATCATTTTTCTCTAAATCTTTTAGATAGGCTCGAACAATATTCTCCGTGACTAAATCTTTCTCTACTACAGGAAGATTAAAAATTGCTGAATCATGCCAGGGAAATAACTCTAGAGGCTGTAATTTACTGTCTGGTTGTCCCCAAATATTCAACCAAGCAAACATACTTAAAGCGATCGATTCTAGCATGGAGATATCTCTAACTATCTTAACTGCCTTAACTGAAGAGAACCGTTAAAATAGTCCTAATTACAGTCAAGTTCAGTTATAACTCTTATGTTTTAGGTGTGTGAAGACAGGTTAACTTATTCAGCTATTTCTAATTGATACTAGGGATATTTAACCTCAGACTGTTAAAATTTGTAAGGCTTCTATAAAATTTGCTAAATGGGATTAACGCGCGCAAGAATTGCAGTAGACGCTATGGGGGGAGACTTCGCCCCAGAGGAAATTGTTGCAGGGGCAATTCAAGCTTCGGCAGAATTAGACCTAGATGTCCTACTGGTGGGAGATGAACAGCAGATATATCCCCTTATTAAAAAATATGACAGCAAGGGTAAAGCATCTGTTGAAGTGATTCATACGGAAGATGTCATTACGATGAAAGAAGAACCCCTCACGGGTATTCGCCGTAAGCCGAAAGCCTCGATTAATGTAGCGATGGATTTGGTTAAACGTAACAAAGCTGACGCGGTGGTTTCTGCGGGACATTCTGGCGCAGCAATGGCATCTGCTTTGCTAAAGCTGGGACGTTTAAAAGGCATCGAACGTCCTGCAATTGGCGCGGTTTTACCTACTATAATTCCTAACAAGTCTGTAATTGTCTTGGATGTGGGGGCAAATGTAGATTGCAAGCCAAAGTATTTAGAACAGTTCGCCTTGATGGGGACTATTTACAGTAAGTACGTTTTGGGTAATGAATCACCCCAGGTAGGTTTACTCAATATTGGTGAGGAGTCTTCCAAAGGAAATGATTTAGCATTACAAACCAATAAATTGTTAACGAACAACCCTCAAATCCCCTTTTTGGGCAATGCCGAAGGAAGAGATGTCTTATCTGGTGAGTTTGACATTATCGTCTGTGATGGTTTTGTGGGTAACATTGTTCTCAAGTTTGCCGAAGCGATTGGGGAAGTGATGTTGCAAATTATGAAGGAAGAATTGCCCAAGGGATTGCGGGGAAAAGTCGGTACAGCACTCTTAAAACCCAATTTACGGAACATTAAACGTCGTATCGATCGCGCCGAACATGGTGGAGCGTTATTGTTTGGTGTGGCAGGAATATGTATTATAAGTCACGGTAGCTCTCGTCGTGGGTCAATGTTTAATGCCATTCGTTCTGCGAAAGAGGCTATTGACAACGAAGTCTTAGAACAAATTAAATCTTATAACAACCAAAGACTTGAAGCAGAAACAACTTCAGCAAATTCCAAATAACACAAGCAAGCGCGAGTAATGGAGTGAAACATTGAACAATATGGGTGCGGGTATCGCGATTACTGGATGTGGTTCGGCTGCACCAGAAACAGTTTTAACTAATAATCATCTGGCACAGATGGTAGAAACTTCTGACGAATGGATCAATACCCGAACAGGAATGAGAAATCGTCATATCGCTTCCCCCACCGAATCATTGAGTCAGTTGTCCGCTATCGCTGCCAAAAATGCGATCGCCATGGCTGGAATTTCTGCAATAGACATCGATTTAATTATTCTCGCTACTTCTACTCCTGACGATCTATTTGGTAGTGCCTGTAAGGTTCAAGGGCTAATTGGTGCTACTAATGCGGTGGCTTTCGATCTTACCGCTGCTTGTTCTGGATTTATATTTGCTTTAATTACTGCCTCTCAGTTTATCCGTACTGGAGTACATAAAAACGTTTTAATCCTTGGTGCAGACGTAATGTCTCGCTGGGTAGATTGGTCAGATCGCACTAGCTGTATCCTGTTTGGTGATGGTGCAGGGGCGGTAGTATGTCAGGCTACTCAAGAAAGCGATCGCCTTTTAGGTTTTGAAATGTATAGTAAGGGTAGTCAAAACGACTCTCTCAACTTGAATTACAACCATAGTTGTTCCAAACCTCTGGTAGAAGACATAACGGCACAACAAGGTACATATCAGCCCATCACGATGAACGGTAGAGAAGTCTATCGCTTTGCTGTAGCAAAAGTTCCAGAAGCTATCGGAAAGGCAATGTTCAGGGCAAATCTCACTGCTGATGATATTGATTGGTTATTACTACATCAAGCAAATCAACGCATCATGGATGCAGTGGCAAAACGTCTTAAAATTCCCCAATCAAAGATTTTAAGCAACATAGCTGAATATGGTAATACCTCCGCAGCTTCTATTCCTCTAGCTCTCGATGCTGCGGTAAGAGAAGGTAAAGTCAAACCAGGAGATATTATTGCTGCATCTGGTTTTGGTGCTGGTTTAACCTGGGGTTCGGCTATTTTTAAATGGGGATGAGATTTTAAGTAATAAGTAATAAGTCCTAAAGGATACCGCTACGCATATAATAAGTGTTTTAATTGATTATTCACTGTTTCTATTTCTTTTCCATCGTTGATAGATTGTTGCGGATATCCAAAAAGGTGAAGACAAGATTGCTAATGCTAGTGCAGGAATAGCCATCAATAGCCAAACAATAATAAATAAATAACCTTGAAATTTACCTTTAGTTGCATAGCCCATCATTTTTCCCATCAAACCAAATTTATCCCAGCTTGGAATCGATTTGATATTTTGTAAACTTGATTCCATTCGATCTATACTCTCATCAGACCATTGAGAAAAATCAGAAACATAACGAGTATAAAGGATCGTCTTCTGAGATATTTAGTTCTTTGGCTAATCTTATACTTTGCTGCTGTGCCAAAAATCCTTCGCGAACTTTGCCATTAAAAGGGTATACAAAAGCAAGCTTAATCAAAGTATAGATTTGATACTTCTTATCGTCTGCTTCTTGATAAATCTCTAAAGCAGTTTCATAATCGCTTAATGCTGGCTTATATTTTTTAAGCTGCGTATAAGCTTTTCCTCTCAAGAAAAAAGCATAACCATCGCGAGTATTATTTTCAATAATATAGTTTAAATTATTAATTGCTTCTAAATATTGTTCTCTTTCTATCTGTTCTTTTGCTTCTAAAATTAAGCTACTAAAATCACTATTTTGCTCAACCATAGTTTTGAAACTTTAAACTATTTCTTATTTATAATTTATTGTTTATATTTTTCCCAGAATAAGCCAAAAACATTCTCCAGTAAAAGATGAAATTCTCAAACAAAAAAGCGATCGCCTTTATCTAAAGAAAAGCGATCGCTTGATAAATTAAAACTTGTAAGTTTTTAGCCAACACTAAACAATAAAACAAATCCCAAAACTGCACCAAAAACAATCAAGGCATAAAATTGCGCTCGACCATTTTCTAGGTATTTCAAACCTTCTCCACTGATTACTGCTGCTAAACCAGTCAGGTTGACTGCGCCATCGACAACGCGGTAGTCAACCTCCATGATTTGTCTGGCAATACGACGCATACCAGTGACAAATACTTTGTTGAAAAGATCGTCTAAATACCACTTGTTGAGGGAGAAGCGATAGAGAGTAGGAACTTTCTTAGCCAGGCTGCTGGGATCGATACTTTTAGTCCGATACATTAGCAGTGCAAGAATTATTCCTGCTACGGCGATCGCAACTGATAAACCAGCCATAGTGATAAACTCACTCTTATCAAAAGCGTGTTCGGCAGCTTCCATTATTTCTCCTGGGGCGTGAATAAACTCTTCAAAGTTGTTATCCCAAGGACGACCTAACCAACCAATAAAGATGGAAGGTATTGCCAAAATAACCAAAGGTAACGCCATTGTTAGAGGAGATTCATGGGGATATTCACTGTGACTATGGCTGTCGCCTTCTTTAGCATCCATTGCACCAGGACCAAAAGCAAGTCCAGCTTCAGTCATTAACTGTTGTTTAACACCAGCATCGTTTCCGCGAAACTCACCTTCAAAGGTCATAAAGTACATACGGAACATATAGAAAGCCGTTAAACCTGCCGTAGCCCAACCGACGAACCACAGCGCAGAGTTCGCTTCAAAAGCCTGTCCCAAGATTTCGTCTTTTGACCAAAAACCAGCAAAGGGAGGAATACCACAAATTGCTAAATTACCAATTAGGAAAGCACCAGCAGTAATGGGCATATACTTTCTCAAGCCACCCATAAGGCGCATATCCTGGGCAATGATTGGATTGTGTCCCACAACTTCTTCCATACCGTGAATTACCGAACCAGAACAAAGGAACAGCATCGCTTTGAAGAAAGCATGAGTCATGAGGTGGAACATACCCGCACTGTACGAACCAATACCCATTGCCATAACCATATAGCCAAGCTGGGAAACGGTGGAATATGCCAAACCCTTTTTAATATCATTCTGAGTAAGGGCAATACTCGCACCAAGGAATGCCGTAAATGCACCAGTCCAAGCAATAAGATCCATTGCTACAGGTACGTTTTCAAATACGGGATACATCCGCGCAATTAAAAATACTCCCGCAGCAACCATAGTGGCAGCGTGAATTAATGCCGAGATAGGAGTAGGTCCTTCCATCGCGTCTGGTAGCCATACGTGGAGGGGAAATTGAGCCGATTTAGCTGCTGGCCCTAAAAAGACCAAGATAGCGAATAAAGTCGCTAAAAATGCGCTTATAGTTCCAGTGGAGATGAGTTCCCCGAGGCGATCGCCCATCACGCCGAATTCAAAGCTACCTGTTGCCCAATATAGCCCCAGCATTCCCAACAGCAAGCCAAAGTCACCGACTCGGTTAGTTACAAAAGCCTTTTGACAGGCATCCGCTGCGGGTTGGCGATCAAACCAAAAACCAATCAGGAGATAGGAACACATCCCTACCAATTCCCAAAAGATATATATCTGCACTAAGTTAGGACTAATTACCAGACCTAACATAGAAGAACTAAAAATACTCAAATAAGCATAAAAGCGAACATAACCAGGGTCATGTGCCATATAGCCATCGGTGTAAATCATCACCAAGAAAGCTACGGTGGTAACAATTACCAGCATCAAAGCACTAAGATGATCGATGGTGTAACCCATCGAAAGATGAAAATCTCCTGCTGACGCCCACTCAATAGTGCGAGTGACGACTTCGTGTCCGTGAATTTGACTCCACAGAATTGCATAAGACATCACCATTGTTGCGCCAATGATGGAGACAATAAATACAGCAACTATCTGACGTAGATTATTAGTTGCTTTGTTGAGCGAAATTAAACCAATTCCGACTAACATCGCCCCCAACAGAGGCAATACGGGAATCAGCCAGGCATATTGATAAAGCGGTTCCATTTTGTATATCTAAAGTATAAATTGCTTAACTACAAGACATGATTAACGCTAATCATTGTGACATATGCAATTCCTTAAAGATCTGTTTATAGATGAATTTTCTATTGATTTTGTTTTAATTGCAGTATTAGCAATTACCGACTTAATCTAAAATTTGGTAAATTGATTAAAAGCCGAAAACTAGAGATTATAGTCGATCGACAGTGGTAAAAGGTTAATACAAGTAACTGGGAAGTCAATGGAAAGCGAAAAACAATTAGAACCAAATAGTAATAATTCTCTGAGAAATATTGTCATTGCGATCGCAGCAGCTATCTTAAGTATTGCTTTATTTTTAGGACTGCAAACGGAAAATAATCCTTTGTCCTTAGATTCACAAGTCAAGCAGTCTACTTCTCTAGATGTGGCATTTAGCAACAATAAACCAACTCTGACAGAGTTTTATGCAGACTGGTGTACTAGTTGTCAAGCGATGGCAGGAGATCTTGGAGAGATTAAACAAGCTTACGGCGATCGCGTTAATTTTGTCATGCTCAACGTTGACAATACCAAATGGCTACCCGAAATGTTGCGCTATCGAGTTGATGGTATTCCTCACTTTATCTTTATGGACAATAAAGGAAATGCGATCGCAGAATCTATTGGAGAACAGCCCAAAGGTATTTTAGAAATGGATTTAGATGCTTTGATTGCGAATAATCCTATTCCCTATGCGAATAAAAAAGGTCAAGTTTCGAGCTTTGAACCTCAAGTGAAAGTTGTTGATGATACTAATAGCGATACCCGCAGTCATGGAGGGTAATTAAGTAATAAGTAATAAGTAATAAGTAATAAGTTTTGATATTATGACTACAATTGTTAGACACAAAAGAACGGGTAATAAATATATTTTGTTAGGAATAAACGGAGAAGAAAACAAAACCAATCCTTCTCGTTTTATCAATGAATTATTTAGTCAACGTCAAGAAAAAACTGAAATATCTTGTTCGGCTACGGTTTGTGATGTGCAGGGCAATCTTTTCTTGGCTTATATTGACGATCTAATTGTTGTAGAAATAGATGGTAAAAAGCCAGCAGATATTTTACCCGAGCCTAGTTTTACTGAACCAGCAAACAATCCTTATCAGTCAGAAAGTGGCGAATTTGAAGATGAGGAATTTGAAGACGATAATTTTGATGATGAAGAATTTGAAGATGAAGAAAGCGATCGCGTCATAATAACTCCCCCTGAATCTTCTGCTTACAGTCAGGACAAGCCAGATAATGATGATTCAGAAGATAACGATGATTGGATATAGCAATAATCAGTAATTAGCAATTATTTTCGCCCTTAACTCAGATTTAATCCGATTAAGAATAGATTCCTCGTCAAGAGAATCAAGGATTTTCTGTACAACTGCTTTAGGACTTTGTTCCCCCCAAGATGCACCATTAGCCAGATAAGTTTTAGTTACCTGTCCGATCGCATAGGAAGACACTCCAGCCACTCCTCCTTGAGCGATCGCCACAGATAAATAGGGAGCAAGGGACAAACCTCCTGTTGCGGGAATGGATAGTCCTAATAGGCTTTTAAGCGAGCCTAAGCCTAAAGTTGCTAGTAGTTCGCTAGCGCCGATCCCTCCCATGCTCAAGGCAATATTTTTTAATAGCTTAACTGCCCCTGATTGGGTCATAGTAATGCCATAAAGACGGGACAAAGAAATAATTATGCCTACATCGATGATTGCGCCCAGAAAATAAGTCGATCGCCGTTACGGGGTTAAGAGCGATCGTCATGGCTTTAACCATCATGCCTTTGTTAATTAATTCATTAGCAGCGCGATCGCGAATTGCTAATTTTCGCTGTAATAGTTGTTCGTTTACTTCATCGGCAAACAGCATACTATTAAGGGCTACCAAAGATTTCCCTTCGCGGTGTAATAATTCTAAAATCTTGAGCTTTAATGAATCTACCTGGGGCTTTCCTTTAATTCTTTGAACCTTAAGTTTTCCCGTAGCATCTTTTACTCCCCGCACTTCAATGGGAGATGCAGCCACCATGATTATCTCGTCAGGAGAAATTAATTCTTTAACCCTTTCTTCTTTGATCTTGTTATAAATAGCCAGCCTGTCTGCTTCGGGATACTGGTCAATCTTATTAAATACCAACAGCATCGGTTTTCCTGCTTCTCGGAGTTTAGATAAGGCTCGATATTCAACTTGAGTAATATCCCCAGACACCATAAACAAAATCAAATCTACTCTACTAGCCAAATCGCAAGCTAAAGCTTCTCTAGCCTCTCCATTGACTTCATCAATTCCAGGGGTATCTATTAATTGAATTTGTCTACCTTGCTCTCCTGTAATGGTTAGACGTTGGAGATTTTTCGGAGTATTCGCAATTTGCTCTGGGGTTAATTCCCAGTTAGCCATATTAATCTCGCGAGTCACCCCATGTAGCGCACCTGTAGGGAAAATTTCTTGTCCGACTACAGCATTCAATACAGAAGACTTTCCTCTACCCACCATCCCAAAAGCTGCAATTTGCACTACAGAATGCTCTAGCTTATCAAGCATTTGGGTAAGGCGATCGATTTCTGATTCTAATCCAGTTTGTTCTTCTGCGGTGAGGTCAATATTACTAATTAAATCTCGTAGAGAATTTTGCGCTTTACGATAATTTAGTTCAGCGGTAATTTCTTCAAAGCTAAAGGACGTTTGACTCGATTCTGACTGGTTTATCACTTTGGGAGACAATTAAAAATGCCTTTAAAATAGTATTTATTTCGATCTTAGTTTAACGACTAACTTTATCTTTTCTATATTGTTGCTCTTACATTTCCTTACTCAAACTTTAAGGAATTTAACTATTATCTGAGCTTAAATAGTATGCGTACCTATAAGCTGCATTTATCTTTATTTTCATAACTATGGTAAACATCAACGCAAGTGCTATTCGTATTTTAATAGTTGACGATCAAAATTTGATTCGGGAAACCATACAAATGTATTTGTCACAAGAAACAGATTTGGAAGTTGTAGGTCATGCCGAAAATGGAACGATCGCACTGGCACAGATTGAAAAACTTAGTCCTGATGTGGCAATTTTAGACTTGGAAATGCCTGATACAGATGCCATAGGTACGATTAAAACTATTCGCGATCGCTTTGCTAATACTAAAATTTTAGTTCTCAGCAGTCACGAAGATCGCGAACATATCAACCAAGCGATCGAAGCTGGTGTAAAAGGCTATTTAACCAAAGGTACTCCAGCTAAAGAACTAGCTGATGCAGTCAGAAGTGTTAATAAAGGATATTTTCAGCTAGGACCAGGATTGATGGAAAAACTAATTATTTCCATTAGTAATTCGGCAACAGAAAATTCTAAAACTTTAGAAGAAAAATTAATTATTGCTCTTAAAAAATTTAAAAAGCATAATAATCAGCAGATAGATAAGATAGTTAAAGTAGAACTAGAGAAAAATTCTGGATATTTGGAACATCAGTTGGAGCTTAAAGTATATGGCTTTAAAAACAAGCATAATGAACTATATAAATACGCCAGAAAAATAGAATATAAACTATATTTATCAATATTACTACAGGTTCTATTTGTATTTGCTTTAGCAATATCTTGGATTATTTAAGGCTTGTTTAATAATTTTTATTTAAGCCGATCTGAAACGGCATCTATGATAAATAGACATTAGTAACTGCCCTAACTGTTGATAGCTATACTACTTGTATCTAATTACACAGAGCCATTTAATATTCTTCAATTGGGCAAAATTTATACCTAATTTCATTCAAAGTCGCTATATTATTTATAAAAAATATTAGACAAAATTGGATCGTAGTTTTTTAGCTAATTGAAATTAAACTATAGTTTGAACGTGCTTATACAATATCGTTTAAGCTTAGTTTCTATGGGAAGAGTGCTAACTATGCTAAATATATTTTTGCTAGTAAAGCAAGAAATTGCAGCCATTAATATTATTTTCTTTAATCAAATACTTCTTTGAAAAACTGTGAACCGTCGTTATTTACCAGAAACCATCGCTCATGTCCGAATTACTCAACAATCTTTGTCGATGGGGAAGATAGAAGGGCAAGTACAAGCTGCGAACTATGAATGGCAATTTCGCTGGCGTTTCCGTCAAAGACGGTTATCCGTTCAGCCATCTTTAGGAAGAGCTTTAATTCAAGAACCTTTAGAAAGATTTCTAGAGCGTTCTGATTATCAACTAGAGCCTGGAAGTGATTATACTTTTACCGTGAGGACAAAAATGTAGCGTTTATATATTTTCATATTATTAAAGATTTAAATACCTTTCAATTAGTAAAATAGCTACAATATCATCTACAGGGCGAGGAGGAACACGCAATCCTTGAGGAATAATGCGCTGTAATCCTTTAGGAGAATACATCAACCAATAGCGATCGCGAGCTTCTAGAGTGCTATTACGTTCGTTTACTGTCACTATTGATAACTTGTTGACTAAATTAGCTTCGATTTGCTTACGCCAGTCATTAGAAGTAGTTCCATCTCCCATCACAACCAGATCTACTCCATGCTCTTGTGATAATTGTTGAATAGCAGCGATCGTCTTATCTGAATCTACCACTTGATGATAAACCACCTGCTTTCCTTGCATTACCGCTAACCCACATTTATCCCTTCCAGGATCTAAACCAAGAATGCTTTGCATTAATTACTGATTACTAATTACTGATAAATCTTTAATGAAATAATTAAGTTCCAAACACAACTTTCCCATTACTAATCACCACAAAATCAAGTTTTAAAGGACCAGCAGTATAGGTATTTTCTGCAACTACTGCTTTGATTTCATCTACTGGTTCGGTAGTTTGAGTAACTTTATTCACAAAATCAACGATAGTCTCTATTTGATTATCACCTATTTCAATATCCCCTAATATTCCTGCTCGTTGTGCGCGAAATTTAGATACAGCCAACAGCCAATTTAATCTTTCTTGCACCTCTTTACGGCTTATCTTTTGAGCATCAAGAGATACAGTAGCGATTTCTTCCCCTTCGGGAAAAACCTGCTTGTTAACAGCGAAATCGGCAAATACATTTACTTTTGTTTCTCCCTGGACATAGTTTCCCGCAGAAATAATTCTAATTACGTAATCTTGACCATCCTTAATCTGAGACTCAAGCTGCTCAACCTGAGATCTAGTAATCTTGACAATGCGCTCTGTAGATTTAGAACCGCTGAATTGGGTAGATTTGACCGCATTAGAGTTAGCCTGACGTAGCAAACTATTGATTGCTGATTGTGCAGCACTGGGATCGACAATTCTGACCACCGCAGAGGACAAAACCTGACCTTTGACAATAGCGATCTTCTTCTCCCTTAACTCTTGATAAGACTGTTCTAGTGCTGCTACATTTCTCTCTACAAACTCCAACTGAGATTCTAGCTGCTCTAGTCGGCGAGTCCTCAGTTTAATGCTAGCTTCCGCAGCCAAAATTGCCTCGTCTAGATTAGCAATAGAGCGATCGCGTTCTTGAACTTGACTTTGTAACACTTGTTGCTGCTGTTCTAGTTCTTGAAGACGAGTTTCCTTTTGTGCCAAGATTTCATCTTGCCGAGCGATCTTTTGTTCCCGCTGTTCCAGTTGCGTTTGTAATTCTTGACTTTGTTGCTGTAGTTGATCGAGCTGTTTTTGTTTTTCTTCTCTTTGGACTAACAAATTATTCAACTCTGTCCTTAGCTTTTGGGCTTGAGCAGAGGTTTCTACTAGCTGCTGTTTCGACTGTTCAAAATCAAGATTGATTGCATCCAAATCAACTGTAGCCTGACTTTGTTCTTGTTTGACTTGACCGAGTTGTGCCTCTACCTGTTGTTTTTGCTGCTTAACCTCAGCTAATTCTCTTTCGATGCGACGCTGCTCTTTCAATATGTCATCTAACTCGAAAATTCCTTTTCTCAAAGACTTACTCAGGCTAAACAAAATTCCGAGGGTTAAAGCAGAAATGAGCATCCCTGTGATTACTGTTATAACCATTGCCGTTTGACGAGGACGGAGGTTAAATAGCCTTAAACGAGCCTTACCAATCTTTGTACCTAAGCGATCGCCGAATGCTGCAATAATACCGCCCAGAATAAAAATCGCTGCAATCAGGATATAACCGCTGGTCATTAGAAATGATTAAGTAGTTTGATAAAAACAATTAGCTTGTTATGAGTTAGAGGACATTAAATATCTACAGGACTAAAACTGTTAACTCGAATTATTTTAGGCAAACTGTTGACTCAATGCTACAGGATTATGTACGGTAATTTTTTTCTTGTGAATTGAAACCATCTCTTTATCTCGCAAATCTCCCAGAAGTCTAGTGACAGTAACCCTAGTTGAGCCAATCGCTTCGGCGATCGCTTGATGAGATAATTTAAGATCGATTTTAATTCCCGCTTCTGTCGGTACGCCAAAATCGCGACACAAGATCAGCAAGAAACTAACCAAACGCGAACCCATGTCTCGATGAGCTAGAGTTTCGATCATCATTTCTGTCTGCAAAATCCGCGAAGATAGTCCTCGCAACATAAGTAACGATAGCTCAGGATTTTCTTGGAGAGCTTTTTCTACCTGTTCGATCGGTGCAGATAATAATTCTACGGGAGTAAACGCCACTGCATGATAAAAGCGATCGCTCTTTTGTCCTGTAATCAAAGACAGTACACCAAAGACAGTATTTTCTCTCAAAAGAGCTACGGTGATTTCTTCTCCCGCTTCATATACACGAGACAGTTTGACTGCACCCTTAAGTAAAAAATAAACTCTTTCGGCTGGATCTCCAGGGAAAAAGATAGTTTTGCCACGTTCAAATCCTTCTATAATGGGGGGGAATGAACCACGACCAAGTTTACGAAATACTGATGCTAGAGGCTGATTTTGTGTTAGGGGTAGTTCCATAGAATCTAAAGTTAAGTTGAAGATCTTATATTGTAGATTTAATATCTAGGTAGTTACATATTCTCACACTACAACGTATGATAGTATTTTTTACTTATACTATTTAGTTTTGGCAGTCATAAAAAGATAGGATATATCGTGTCTGCATAGTTATCGGTTGCCACTTAAAAATTAGTGAGCGGTAATTACTAACCAAGGTTGTAGGATAGATAATTGCAATGAAACACAAATAAAAAAGACAGTGCTAGATTTAACTGGAAAGAATGCTTTCGTTACAGGAATAGCCAACAATCGTTCAATCGCTTGGGGTATTGCCCAGCAGCTACACAAAGCTGGTGCAAATATAGGAGTCAATTATCTTCCTGACGAAAAAGGACGTTTTAAAAAGAAAGTCACAGAATTAGTCGAACCGATCGATCCTAGTATTATTGTTCCTTGTGACGTGCAGGATGATGAACTACTAGATTCTATGTTCGCTACTATTGAAGAAAAATGGGGCAAAATAGACATTTTAGTTCATTGTTTGGCATTTGCCGATCGCGAAGACCTTACAGGAGACTTTTCGGCTACTTCTAGGGCAGGTTTTGCTAAAGCACTAGATATCAGCAGCTATTCCCTCAATTGTCTGGCAGTCAGAGCTAAACCCTTGATGAAAGAAGGTGGTAGTATTGTCACCCTTTCTTATTTAGGTGGGGTCAAGGTAATTCCCAACTACAATGTAATGGGAGTGGCTAAATCCGCTTTGGAAATGAGCGTGCGCTATCTAGCTGCGGAATTAGGTCAAGACAATATTCGGGTAAATGCTATTTCGGCTGGACCAATTCGTACCCTAGCATCTTCGGCGGTGGGTGGTATTCTCGATATGATTCGCCACGTGGAAGAAACTGCCCCCCTTCGCCGTACCGTAACTCAAACAGAAGTAGGTAACACCGCAGCATTTTTGTGTAGCGATCTTGCTAGCGGAATTACAGGGCAAGTTATCTATGTAGATTCAGGTTACGAGATAATGGGAATGTAAAAAATTGAACTGTACTTAATATATTTATATTTAGGAGCAAAAATGCAAATAAGCGATCGCCAAGCAACCCCAGTCAATAATCTACCGATAAGTTTATCTAGAACAGCATCCGTTACTCGTACCACTGGTGAAACAGATGTCAAGGTAGAAATTAATATTGACGGTACGGGAAAATGTCATGCGGATACTGGTATTCCCTTCTTGGATCATATGCTCAATCAGATTTCTTCTCATGGCTTAATCGATCTAAATGTCAAAGCCAGTGGCGATATCGAAATTGACGATCACCACACAAATGAAGACGTAGGAATTACTTTGGGAATGGCATTGGCTCAAGCTTTAGGCGATCGCAAGGGAATCGTTCGTTTTGGTCATTTTGTAGCCCCTCTAGACGAATCTTTGGTGCAGGTAGCCCTCGATTTTTCAGGTAGACCCCACCTCAGCTATAGTCTTGAAATTCCTACTCAAAGAGTAGGAACATACGATACTCAACTGGTGCGAGAGTTTTTTGTAGCGATCGTCAATCATTCCCAGATGACTTTACACATCCGCCAACTAGACGGCATCAATTCTCACCATATTATTGAAGCAACCTTCAAAGCATTTGCTCGTGCAATGCGTATGGCTACAGAAATAGATTATCGCCGTGCTGGGACAATTCCCAGTTCAAAAGGAGTCTTGTAAGGGATAAGAGGAACAAGGAATAAGGAACAAGGAAAGAGGAGTAGGTTGGGTTAGCACATAATTAAATTAACTTTATCGATCGATAAAATTGATATTTGCGTAACCCAACAGTTAATTACTTCTTACTTCCGAGCCGATCATTTCGCCTATCCTAATTAAACTGTGTACGATCATTATGTGGATAAAAGTTCAGAATCAAGATTTAGAAATCGATGCTTACTTAGCCAAGCCAGAAACAGCGGGTACTTATCCCGCAGTGATTGTGATTCAAGAAATCTTTGGGGTTAACGAGCATATTCGAGATATTACTGAAAGATTGGCAGGAGAAGGATATATTGCGATCGCGCCTGCTATTTATCAGCGTCAAGCACCCCAGTTTGAGGGTGGCTATGGAGATGACGATGTAAAGCTGGGTAGGCAATACAAGGTTCAAACTCAAGCGAGTGAATTAATTAGCGATATCCAAGCTACTATTGATTATCTTTATAGTCTGCCAGAAGTCAAGCAACAAGGAGTGGGAACAATTGGTTTTTGCTTTGGGGGTCATGTTGTTTATTTAGCTGCTATTTTGGATGAGATTAAAGCCACGGCTTCTTTTTATGGCGCACAAATAGCTACCTGGTGTCCAGGGGAAGAAGAGGCGACTATTTCTCGAACTAAAGATATAAAAGGTACGCTTTATGCTTTCTTTGGCACAGAAGATCCTTTGATACCCAATGAACAAACAAAAGAAATAGAGCAAGAATTAGAGCAACACAATATTTCCCATCAAGTGTTTCGTTACGAAGGCGCAACTCATGGGTTTATGTGCGATCGTCGTCAAAGCTACAGCGAAGCAGCAGCAAAAGATGCGTGGATAAAAGTGCTAGACTTGTTTAGCCAAAAGCTATAAATAGAGAAAAGTGGACTAAAATTTAGTTTAGTTCTGCTTGCTCAGTTACCATATATTATTCACATTACTATGTCTGATTCAACATCTCCCAACCCTTCTCAACCTTTCTCTATGGAAGATTTTGAGACTGCTCTACAAAAGTACGACTATGAGTTTGTCAAAGGGCAAAAAGTTAAGGGGACAGTAGTTCAAGTTACCTCTGATGGGGCATATGTTGATATTGGTGGTAAATCGCCTGGTTTTGTGCCGACTAACGAAGCAGCGTTAGGCTTTGTTAACGATCTAGAGAACATATTACCCGTAGGTGAAACCAAAGAGTTTTTAATTATTCGAGAACAAGATTCTGATGGACAAGTAACCCTTTCCCTGCGCCAGCTAGCGCTAGATGAAGCCTGGGCAGATATTCAAGAAATGGCAGAGACAGGAAAGTCTACTCAAATCAGAATTACAGGGGCAAATAAAGGTGGTGTTACGGGTGAAGTGGCTGGTTTGAGAGCATTCATACCGCGATCGCACTTGCAACAGCGTGATAGTCTAGATTCTCTTGTGGGGCAGCTTCTAACCGCCACTTTTTTGGAAGTTAATCAAGAAAATCGCAAGCTAGTCTTATCTCAACGAGATGCAATGCGTGCAGTAGCAATGAACAGCATTACCGAAGGGGCATTGATGCCAGGTAAAGTGGTTAATATAAAGCCTTACGGTGCGTTTGTAGATCTTCAAGGCGCAACGGGCTTATTGCACATTAAAGAGATTAGTGGCGCACGTATTGAATCTCTCAACAATCTCTTGGAAGTGGGACAAGAAATTAAAGTTGTAATTAAGCAAATTGATGAGTATCAAAATAGAATGTCTCTTTCAATTAAAGCTTTGGAAGAATATTCAGGGGAAAACCTCGAAAAGCTAGATCAGGTGATGGCAAACGCAGAGGAAAGATGGGAACGAGCGCAAAGTTCCGTTGCGGGGGTTTCCCCCGTTGAGGAAACTTTGAAAGAAGCGCAAAATCCTGAAGCTCATCAGCAACAAGAATCTAAGCCTAAAGAATCTAAGCCAGAATCAAAACCTCAAGCTGAAGCTGAAGTAAAGCCTGAAACTCAGTCTGAAAGTGAAACTTCAGAATCCGAATCAACAGCAGAATAAGGAAGTATTGGGGAGAGGATAGTATAAACTTCTCTACCTCTCCACGTCTCCTTTAGAGGACTACAACCAATTCTTGAATTACTTTGCCTTCAGTATCGGTTAGTTTGAGTACCGTCAAATTACCTTCAATTTTTTCGCTATATTGGCAATTGGATGAAATGAGGGGATGAAGGTCTGTTTTTAAAGTTTCTAGTTGACAGAATTGTTGAATAGTTAAATTTTTCATTATTAAATCTTGATAGTTACTTTACTGAATCTTCATAATCGCTGTTTAAACCTAACTCAAAATAAAATTGAAGTATGTGATCTCAAACAGAAAAACAAAAAAAACTGCGGCTAGCAATTTTGCCAGTCACAGTATATTCTCTGAATTGATTTGATTTACTTCTACAAAACTTTGTGAGTGTGAGAATGTTGCTTTACGTTGTCATCATTGTTCACCACTCTAGAATTGTTAAGAACTCTTTTCCTTTCCAAAGAATAATTAAAGTCTTGTTTTGTTGTTCCAAGAGGGATGATGTCTTTTGCCTGGGGACGACTTTTGTAGGTGCGGGTAGCAGCAGCGACTCTTTCAGCAAAGCGATCGCAAAAATTAACTTCATCACCCGTCTGAAGCTCTTGAGGTATCTGGGCAGTATCCGACTTGAAGATATCTCCCAAGGTTGTCGAACAAGCTATTTTATAGGAAGTAGGAACGCCTTTGATTAGTGCCTCTAAAGCGGAAGAAGGTATAGGTTCTAGTACTTTTAATTCCTGTATCTCTCCCTCGTCTCTGACAAAGCAAGTCGCTACACCTAAAACACAATAATCTTCGGGTAATAAATCCGATGCTTGAGCAAACACAGTTCCATTAGTCATGTTGTTAAATACCAGTTTTAAATAAAAATCTTAACTATAAGTAATAGCTGACACTACCTCTGAATGTAATCTACAACGGTCTTCTAACTACAAATGTGAAGCTTAATTGTGATGAAAACAAATATTTTTTATTAAAGCTTATAAGAAGTTCAACATTAATTTAAGTAATTCTGTGGAAGACGTTTTGTTTTTTTTTAGTCATGATGCTGTTGATAAAGAATTAAAAATTAAATTCTAGAAATTAACCAAATAGTGAGACAGTTCGATTGGTGACACATCAAACCCATCTCATCTACAAAGCTAAATAGTAAAGTAGCACCAGGAAAAGTTTAATTGATGCTATGAAAAGCAATCTCGATCGCCGAAAAAACTATATAAATTATCAGCAAGTAAAACAAAAATCACCTCTATCTCCTCATGGCTTAGATATAAGGTCATTGGACAGTGATATTATGTCTAATTTAAACAATCAGATCTGCGAACAACATTTAAGAACTTCTGTTAAAGAAAAAGCTTCTCAAGGCAACTACCCCGTGGCAATTTCTTTACTTGATGAACTAATTGCTCTTTGTCCTGACAATGCAGCCGATTATAACAACCGAGGATTGATGTATTTTCGGAACAATCAAATCATTGAAGCTCTTTGCGATTTATCTCAGGCATTAAGAATTAATCCTCATCTTGATAGTGCTTATAACAATCGAGCTAACTGTCACGCATCACAGGGAGACTTAGCTGAAGCGATCGCCGATTACGATCTGGCTTTGGATCTCAATCCTGCAAATCTCCGCGCTTGGATAAACCAGGGAATTACCTTCCGCGAATTAGAGCTATACGATTTAGCAGTTGAGAATTTCGACATATCTCTAATTATTGGTAATGCTCTCGAAGAAAGAATTTATGCTGAAAGAGGAAGAACATACCATCTTAGAGGTGACTGGAATTGTGCAGTGGGAGATTATCACAAAGCCTTAGATATCTTAGTTAAAAAACCCACTTTAGCTAGATATGCACGAAAAGTAACAGGCTGGTTGGATAAACTAATTGCTCCATTTGTTGATTGCTAGTTGCGAAGAAGCATAAAATAATTTGCCCACTCTACGATTTGTTCCTTGTTCCTTACTCCTTATTCCTTGTTCCTTATTCCTTACTCCTTATCCGAAGGTGTATCCTTTAGGGCATTCTTTCCTTATTCTCTGGTAGCCAATAAATGCGACTTTGATTAGGAGCAGTCAAAGAACTATACTGTTCCATCAGACTTTGAGTTCTTTGAGGATCGAAATTACGATTGAGCTGATCCCTTAATTTTGCTACTCTAGCGTCAGTTTCCTGTACTTGGATACGTAACTCTTTTAGTTTTGCCTGTTGCGAAAGATGATAGGGCAAAAGTCGAAACAAAGATACGATCGCAGCGATCGCAATTGCCCAACTTAAAATTAATTTGAGGCTAATTTCTGTAGTCACTCCCCGATAAGGATTTCCTCGTTGAGAAGATGAGCGACGGACTTTTCTTTGTCGTTGCTTATTGGGGTCCATGTCTTGATGTAGCGGTTGCAAATAATGAAGGATTCCAGACTAACAAGATAAATCAATTATCGCCAATCTGAAATCCTTCAAACGCTAACCCAGATCGTTTGTGTAATTAAGACTTGTATAGTTCAGTAGAAAGACGAACAGCCATAATTCCAGCAAACAATGCTACTACCAAAGCTATATAGATTTGAGTATCTGAGATCATAATATTTCACTCCTTTTTGATTTTGTGAACAAGATATTCCATCCTTAATTTGCTTCATAATCGACCCCAAACAGAACATCTTGTAACAAGATGCAACATAATTAAAAAGGAAACTGAAGTAAAAACTAGGATAAAACCAGAAAATCGATAGATTTATCATGGTTGCCTTTTGGTCTATTCTGAATTAATGCAGATCGAAATTTTCCATCTGATTTAATTAAAAAACATATATTTACTGAATGCTGGAAAACATAGTTAATTATTTTACTAACGCTGGAGTTGAGGTTTACTTTATATTACTGATTTTGATCGTGTTAGAAGCGGTTTTATCTGCGGACAATGCGATCGCCTTGGCTTCAATTGCTAGAAGCGTTCAAGATCCAGAAGCACAAAAGAAAGCTCTCAATATTGGACTAGTGGGCGCGTACATTCTCAGAGTTATCTTGATTCTGGGTGCTACTTATGTAATTGAATACTGGCAGTTTGAGCTATTAGGGGCGTTATATTTGTTGTGGCTAGTGTTTAATTATTTTGTCTTAGAAGATGATGAAGAAGAAGATTCTGAGACGCGCAGTTTAGGCTTTAAGTCTCTTTGGCAGGTAATTCCAACTATTGCCATTACCGACTTAGCTTTCTCTTTGGATAGTGTTACTTCTGCGGTCGCTATTACGGAAGAGACTTGGTTGATTATTGCTGGCGGTACAATCGGAATTATTATCCTACGTTTCTTAGCTGGACTATTTATTCGCTGGCTACAAGAATACACCTATCTTGAAGATGCAGGATTTATTACCGTTGGGTTTGTTGGCTTGCGCCTTTTGCTCAAGGTTTGGCTACCAGACACCTATATTCCCGAATGGGTAACAATTGCTGTGGTGGCAATTTTCTTTACCTGGGGTTTCTCTAAACGAGAAGTTGTCAAATCCGAAAACCAAGAATAATTCAAATTAATTAACTGTTGAGTCCACTTAATTCGATTACTGATGACTAAAATACACTAAAACGAAAATTAGTTGAATATAATATTTAGTTAAGGGTTGATTATTTAACCCATATATACTATATTAAGAGATTGATTTTATGGCTAAAGCAAAAAAAACAGGAGCCCAACCTACTCCTACAACTTCAAAAGCTTCAGGTAGCAAAACCCCCAGCAATAATCAAGCTAAAAAAGCAGGTTCTGCGTCATCAAAACCTGCTGCTAGAAAGAAAAAGTAAAGTCAATTTAAGTATTTGACATACATTGACCTTACGACCTAATGGTGGCTGCCATTAGGTCATTTTCTTAGCTCATTTTACGGCAATTTATGGAAAGCAGCAAACTAATTAAATTCTTAGCAATAAATAATTGATTCTATTTTTTTTGACGCAAATTTTTAAAATACTCCGATATTGCTATTATTTTAAGTGCTTAAAAGCTCAATTTCAAAGCATTAACAGGAACATCGTCCCAAGACTCAACAGTACGAAGACTGGCAACCCAGCCATTCTTTTTTTGCTTTTCAGTTAAATTGTTTTGCCAGTTTTGGTGACAATCATTAGCTGCTTCTTCATTAAGACAGGCAATACAGGCATAAATTAAACCGCCTGGATCGATTTGTTCATTTACCCAAATAGTTGGCTGTGTCATAGTTTTTTAGATTACTTATTTTTTATTTAAAAGCTTATAGCTTATAGCTAAGAAGAAGTTAATTATAGACGAAGGCAATTCAAGAAGTTTGTTTAAACACAGTCGCAGGTTTCGTCTCTTTCGCCAAACCATTGATAGCGATTATCTCGTATTTGCTCATAACTGCGATCGCCGATCCATTTCATTCCAGGAATAGCACGATAGGCGTTAATAAATAAATCTCCCATCGGTAACAAACGAGCAATCTCTTCTGCTGCTTCACTACCTTGCCATCTTCTTTCTGGCGACCTGGCATCAATAAGCATCATTCCCGCCTCACAGTCAGCGGGAGTAACGTCGAATTTGGCTAAAGATGACTTATCCTGCATGGGAATGTAGGTAAAAATCTTTTCTCGATCAAATTGCTTTAATAATTGGGCAAAATTAGTGCAGAGATTGCATTTGCCATCGAAAATAACGTGATATTTCATCTTAAGGTTTTTATTCATTCTAGATAAGTATCAAGAAAATTACTCGATCTATGGATTACCAGACATCAAATTTTTGGGAAAATTGCTTGAGGGATAGTAATTTAATTCGAGAATCTTGACTGGCGATCTGGCGATCGCTTTCTAGGTTGTAACCCCAGTCTGCCAGAAATAAACTAACAAAATTTAGATCTGACTGTTGGGCTACTTGTTGCAAGGCTTTTATGCGATCTTCCACAAAGAAAATATTTAAGTCAGATGATGTCTGATGACGATCGCGAATAATTCTCAGGGTTTCATATTTGGGACGCTTACTTTCTTTGCCAATTATGTTGGAGGTGGCTAAAGTAATACCCTGTTGTTGTAATAGCTGTTTTACAAAACGCCCTTCTTTAGTGGTGACAATATATAGTTCAACCTCAGAATCGATTATTTGTTGCAGACGTTCAATTACGCTAGGGTAAAAACGATGCAACGCCAGCCATTCATCTAAGTCGCTTTTAATCCAACTGTCTCTAACTCCATCTAGCTTTTGGACGACATTTTGTTTTTCTAATCCTTCTGACTCTAATAATTTGAGGGAAGTACTTTTCCAGTCAGCTAAAATTTCTGTTTCGTCTATTCCTAAAACTAAAGCCCGTAATAAAATTGGCATTTCCCAGCCAGTTTCAATTACAGGACGCAGTTTATAAAAATTGGGCGCAAGGCTGTCATCAACTTCTTCCGACCAAATTTGTTGATAAGCACGTTTAGTACTGGCAAAATATTCAATTAAGCCATCGCAGATTACGCCATCGAAATCTAAAGCGATAATGTTGGGAGATTGCATGATTAATTGGGACTAGGTGGCTTGAATGTATTACGTTAAGAATTTATTGCTGCAATTTTGGTTTTTAACTCATCAGTCATTGTTAATAAATCGCTTTGGGCGATCGCCTGTTGTTCTCCTGAAGTCAGCCATTTTAAGTTAACTGTCTTGTTTTCAGCTTCAGCATCACCCAATGACTAAGCAAGCAACTGCACCACTGCGATCGGCTCTTTTAAACTGTTTACCAAAGGCACTACCGCTTAGATCTAGTTCTACACCAAAACCAACATTACGGAGTTTTTGGGCTAGCAATAAACTTTGGGCTTCTGCTGCTTCTCCACGGGAAACGAGATAAAAATCGGGAGTGCTAGCAGGTTGAGATGATGATAGTTGTTGCAGCAATATGACTAGTCTTTCCATGCCAATTGCCCAACCTACGGCTTGTGTATCGGGTCCACCTAGTTCTTTAACCAGACCGTCATAACGTCCGCCACCACATACTGTAGCCTGTGCGCCCAAATCATCGGATTTGATTTCAAAGGCTGTGTGGGTATAGTAGTCTAATCCCCTAACCAAACAGTGATTGATTTGATATTTGATATCCAAATCGGTAAGTAACTGTAATACCGTGTCGAAGTGTTTTTTTGATTCTACACTGAGATGCTCGGTTATCTTCGGTGCGTTTTGAGCAATTTCTTGAGTTTTGGGGTCTTTACTGTCTAAAATCCTTAAGGGGTTGCGAGTTAAACGATCTTTGGAGTCGTCATCTAGATCGTCTTTATAAGGTTCAAGATAACTAACTAATGCTTCGCGATAGTTAGCGCGATCGCTTTGATTCCCAACAGAATTAATATCTAACTCCAGGTTTTTTAAACCTAAAGTCTGTAAAATATCAGTGGCTAAAGCAATAACTTCGGCATCTGCACGAGGCGCACTACAGCCAATAAGCTCCAAACCTACCTGATGAAACTGCCTTTGACGACCAGCTTGAGGACGTTCGTAGCGAAACATCGGTCCTGTATACCAAAGACGCTGCACTCCTCCTTGAGCATTGAGTTTATTTTGAATATAAGCTCGAACTACTCCTGCTGTACCTTCTGGACGAAGAGTAATAGATTTGTCTCCGCCTCGGCTACTAAAGGTATACATTTCTTTTCCCACCACATCCGTAGCTTCGCCGATACCACGCTCAAATAATGCTGTCTGCTCAAAAATTGGGGCGCGAATCTCTTGGTATACCGCCCGACTTAATATTTCTCTTACCGTAGCTTCAACTAACTGCCAATAGCCTACCTCTTCTGGCAGAATATCTCTCGTTCCTCTTAATGCTTGAATCATTTATTAGCGACTAGTAACCAACATACAATAACCTACAACCAATGTATCGCTTATTAGTAACTGACGTTATGAAGTAATTTATTCATTTCTAATCTAAGTGGGATATAAATCCACATAGCCATCCTCAGAGACAATCAAAGCCAAACAATGAACATTACGGCTTCTTTCCCCATCCACATAACGGATGGCAGAATTATATCTTGCGCCTCTAGTAGAACTACCATTCTTGGTGCTTTTACCATCAAGAATTACCCCAAAAGAATGTACTATCCCATCGGGAGAAATTAAAATTGCACCGTCAACGCTGGACACATGAGAAATTACTTCTTTGGTAATGATGACAGGCTCGATTACTGTGCTTTGAGCAGCTAGTCTGGCTGTTTCTCGATCTGCTTCGGGGGTAATTACGAGCATCGTACCGTGACGTTGTTTGACGGCTGCTTCCACCGCTAATATTAGCCTATTTGCTGTTGCTCGATCTACCTGAAAAAGTTGGTTGATGCGATCGCAAAATAGTTGTCGATCAAAACGCGATCGAGGAAGCCTGGGTTGTCGATATCTGACTCGCAGCATAATATTTTCTGCATGGACTAATTCCCAGGTGTGATGTTCGGAAAAACGAATCTCAAACAGGTTTTCTATATTGGGGTTATAAGTATCTAGAGGAATCCCTAATCCCCATACGCTTTCCACATCACAAAGCAAAGCCATTTGATTGCTAGAGACTTCTAGTAGTTTTCTAATTCCTCGATAGTTGTAAGTATCAATGGGGGTTTTGAGTTTAATTTTGGCAAAAATATCAGGATGATTTGTTTGACAAATAATCAGTCTACCTTCACTCGCAGCACCTTCATAACGTGCTGCTGCGATCGCATTAGCAAAGGATAATAAATCAATTTTATTTAATTTATTAATATGTACTTCAATTGAATCTAGCAGACTAGAAGCAGCATCCTCAATAACTCGCTCGGAATTGGCTAAAAATGCTACATTACCCTCAGATGGTTTTTGTAGCTCCAGCTCACTTTCTTTTAGCACCCGATATATAATCGCTTCGAGAAAACAGCGATCGATCCTGCGCTTACGCATTGAAGGGATTTCGTGTTCTTTTTTGGTTAGGCGATATTGGCGATCAAAGTCTAGGCTAGCTACTTGAATTACCGTAATTACCCAGTGTTTATTTTTCTGAATGGGGAAGCTATAAAAAGAAGTTTGTTTCCTTTGAGTATCGTGGTGTTGGAGGATAGATTGAACGGCTTTTTTTAATGCTTTGGGATATAAAGAATCTCGATGTATTTTGTTTTGATGGGCAGCACCCAAAAAGAAAAACTGTTCTGGATCGCTATCAAAATTATGTTGGGCGATCGCAAATACCTGTTTAAAGTCATCAGGGGTAAAGCAACAGTCTTGGGGATGGAAAAGAATTCGATCGCCACCTTTGCTATCAATAGGAATGGCGATCGCAAATACGTTAAATACTATCGGCAATTCTAAGGTTTTAAATATACCCTGAAGAAGAATTTTAACTGCATCGATAAAAGTATGTTGCCATTGCCAGATATACATCTTTTAAAGGATGAGGGATAAGGAGGGAAGATAAAGAAGAAGTAATTATTGGCGATAATTGATGTTGGGTGATTGATCGGCTATTTTGCGTAGACTACGGGTTTGATCGAGGATGTCTTCAATATCTTCTTGGGACAGACGCTCGACATAGTTGATTTTAATTTCTTCTAGTAAGTCAATCAACAGCAGTTCTATTTTGTTCAAGCTTTGCTGTGCTTGAAGTTCGCTAGAAAGGCTTTTGCCAACGTTATCAGCCAGGCTTTTAAGCAAGCGATCGAATTGTTCGTCTTCGGCTAATGCTGCCTGTAGGGTACTGCTAAAGGCACTGTAAGTTTGAGATATCAACTGATTGCTCAGATTAATAATAGTGCGATCGCCTCCTGGTAAGAGCTTGATTCCTCGATATGCAGGACTTTCTCTAATTGCTTTATCCACACTATATTTTAATAGGCTTTCGGCATCTGGCTGAATGGCTGGCAATACGCGATCGGCAATTACTTTAGCGAGAATTCTAAATATTTCTACCGTTTCATTAGTATTGTTGATATCAATATAAGGGTTGGCTGTCTGTTGGGATAACAGTCTGCTAACATCCCCATTACGAATTGAAGCTTGCACCTGATTAATTAGTCGAATAATTACTACTTCGGTCACATCTTCGGCAATTCCCGCTACTAAACCCTGACTGAGTTGTCGTTGAATGGAGTTTAAATTAATAATTTGTGCCTGGCTTAAACGAACCGTTACAGGAATGACTCGCAACCACCGCCAGAAGGGAATAATAAACAAGGAGTCATACCAACGCCATAGCATTGCATCTAGCCAGCTTATACCAATATGACGACGGCTAATTAACCAAGTGCGAATTAAGAATTCTAAACCAAAGAATATTCCGAAAGGAAAATCAATAAAGCCAAAATAATCGACATACCCGCCATTTTCGCCAATGACACGATAGTAGTTAGTTTCAAATAGTGGTTTGATTTCTCGCTCAAAAAATTCTAACTCTTGAGGCACTTTTCCCTGAAAATTAGAGGCTGTCCAATACTGCCAAAATGCTGTCTTAGAAGAATTATTTTTGTTAGGGAAGATGCGATCGCATTCTGTTTTTGATTCTTTCCAAATTTCCTGTCTTGTTGGCTTCAGAAAAAGCATCAGTTTGAACAATCTCAATGCTGCGACGACGAATATCACCAAACAAATTTTTAGCTTCAGGAGAGTCTACTCCATTGCTGGCTAATTCCTGCTTTAACTCTTCTACTTTATCTAAATACTCTTCTGTATCGCGGTTAGAAACAATTCCTTTGACCACATCGTATTGAGTAATAAACTGAGAAATATTTTCAGGAAGCAAATCTAACTTGATTCCTTCAAATTTGACATATGCAGACTTAATCCCTCCCAACGTAACTTGTCCAGATAGCCAAAAATCTCGTAAAGGTACATAACTAAGATCGAAGCCGACAATAATCAAGTTTATTACTGCTACAAGAGCCATAAACCTTTCAAACCAAAGATTATGTCGGTATCTTTTTACTCTTCTAGAAGATCTTTTTACTATAGTCATTGCGATCGTTGCAGGTTTTGATTGTTATTTGTCGTTATTTAAAACTCCTCTTAAAAAGATATCAGAAATTCCCTCTGCCATTTCCTGCATAGCTTGGGGTGATGCGTCGGGGTTCATAATAGTTTCTTCCGAAAAGCCTGCGATCGCAAATATGCCCAGGAACACTTTAGCTACTATCTTAGGGTTCATCTTACGATAGATGCCTTTTTCCATTGCTGTTTCAAAAAAGGCTTCTGCCACATCGGTCATCTTATCAATTACTTCGGCTTGAATACTTTCTTTTAGTTCGGGATGATATTGCGCTTCAATAAAGCAAACCCGCAATAAATCGCCATTTTTGTGCATATTAATCATTCTACGGCGCATTACTTGGGATACTGCTTTATAGCTCCCCATTTCACTCAATTCTGTCAACAAATCCGTCAGAATATCAACCCATCCTGCGGTTGCTACTTCTATTAAAATGGCTTTTTTATTAGCAAAATGACGGAATAAAGTACCTTCAGCTACTTTTGCAGCTTTAGCTAAATCTTTGGTACTTGTGCCATCGTAACCTTTACGTGCAAATAGTTTCAAAGCTGCCTGTAAAATTTTAGTGCGCGTATCTTCTTCTGTTTGAGGAACTTTACGCATATCTCTCCAGGCTTGTTGAGAAAAAACTTGCATGGCGTTTGTAATTATTTAAAAACTATAGTGCAGTTTATGATATAGCAATTTCGCTCCTGTAATATTAATTCTCATGTACCAAGCAGCTATTAATTATCAGTTATTCAACTCATTACTCATTACTTATTACTTATTACTTATTACTTAATCAGTTGTTCCTTCTTTCGTTATATGAGTAGAATATAACCGCAGCAATATATATATATTGATGGCTCAATTGAGATTTTGGGGATATTTGATGGAATTTAGCAAATTTAGAAAGTCGTTTATTAAGTATAAAGGCGATGACCCCGCGTTGCTTATAGGCTAAATTGAGAAATTGGGGAACTGGATGAAATCGACGCATACGTCTATGCTAAGATGCGTTGGATGACTTTAATCGCAGCAGCCTTTTTGTTTTGGAACTTTTCAGGTTTGGCGACTTTGGCTGCACCCCAAGATAATCCACCACAGTCTTCAATTCAGCCTTATTTAGATAGATTCAAGGAACAAATTACAGAATTTACCCTGGATAATGGCTTGAAGTTTATTGTCCTCGAAAACCATGACGCACCCGTAGTTTCTTTTGTTACTTATGCCAATGTGGGTGGTGTGGATGAGCCTGATGGACAAACAGGAGTGGCTCACTTTCTAGAGCATTTGGCTTTTAAAGGTACGAAACAAATCGGTACAACTAATTATCGTGCAGAAGCTAAAGAATTAAACAAGCTAGACCGTTTATTCAGCGATATTAAACAGGCGCAAAAGTCAGAAGACACTGCCGAGTTAAGCAAATTATCCGATGAATTTACCGCTACCCAATCTGCTGCTAGTAAATATGTCAAACAAAACGAGTACGGTAATATTGTAGATACCGCAGGGGGAGTTGGTTTAAACGCTGCGACTTCGGCTGATTATACAAGCTACTTTTATAGTTTTCCTGCCAATAAGTTGGAACTATGGATGTCTTTGGAGTCAGAAAGATTTCTCGAACCTGTATTCCGCGAGTTTTATAAAGAAAAACAGGTGATCTTGGAAGAAAGACGTTTGCGGACAGATAATTCTCCTATCGGTAAGATGATCGAAGAATTTTTAGATACTGCCTTTACGACACATCCCTACAAAAGACCTGTAATTGGCTACCAAGAGGATATTGATAACCTCACGCGAGATGATGTGAGAAAGTTCTTCCAAGCTTATTATGCACCAAACAATCTAACTATGGCGATCGCAGGTGATGTCGATCCCGAAGAAGTACAAACCCTAGCCAAAACTTATTTTGGACGTTTCCAAGCCCAACCTCAAGTAGATAGCGTCGATAAACCAGAACCCCCTCAAACTAAAACTAGAGAAGTTACCGTCGAGTTTCCTTCCCAACCTTGGTATCTTGAGGGCTACCATATTCCTGCACTAAGCCATCCTGACTATCCTATATATGAAGTGATTTCTGAACTTCTCAGCAGTGGTAGAACATCGCGTCTATACAAGTCTTTGGTAGAAGAAAAGCAGGTTGCTCTTTCTGCACAGGGCTTTAGTGGTTTTCCTGGAGATAAATATCCTAATTTGATGCTAGTTTATGCCTTAACCGCTCCTGGTACTAGCGTTGAAGAACTAGCGATCGCTCTTAGAGCTGAAATTGAACTTCTCAAAACAGAGCCTGTCAAAGCAACTGAATTAGAACAGGTAAAAACTCAATTGAAAGCAGGTCTATTAAGAACCCTTGATTCCAATATGGGTATGGCAAGAATATTAGCAGAATATGATGCTAAAACTGGTGATTGGCGCAATATTTTTAATGAATTAACTAGGCTTGAAACTATTACTCCAGAAGATATTCAAAGGGTAGCCAAAGTTACTTTTACCGATGAAAATCGCACTATAGGACGTTTGTTATCCTCCAATTAGTTAATGCTATTACACTTGTGAATCAACTATTTATTTCGCACACTATTGAAATTAAAACCAAAACTAATTTTACTTTGAAATATTAAAAAATAATAAAGCTTTATTTAGGCGGTAATGTAATTATTGATACATCTATATTAGATGAATTTATTTATATTTAGTAAAAGTGATGTTTTTTTTGCCAAATATTTATTGAATAAAGTGTGCTGAAATACATTATTTATGATTTCTATACTCAATCCTCATTAGGCAATAAGAGCATATATACGTACAGTCTATAAGCATATATAGCGAAAAATACCTGAAGGTAGTATAAATAAAACAGTTTATTTAGTTTATTTTTTTTGTAAAGGGGTCTCTCAATGTCTACAGTAATCGGCAGAATTGATATAGCAAATTTTGATGGCGATGGTCTATCAATTGAAGGTACTGATGGAGCAGATAGATTAATCGGTACTAGACTCGATGATTTGATTTTGGGTGGTGCTGGTGATGACAATATTGATGGAAAGGGTGGAGATGATTTAATCGCTGGTGGAGCAGATGACGATGTGATTTCTGGGGGTTTTGGCAACGATATTATCGAAGCAGGTAGCGGAGACGACACAATATTTGGTCAGGGAAATGACGATTACATAAATGGTTCTTTCGGCGACGATGAAATTCGTGGCGGTAAAGGATTTGACACTATTATTGGTGGTGCTGGCTCCGATCTTTTGTATGGTGGCGGTGGTCAAGACGTATTTGAATTTAATATTGAAGATTTTGCCCTTGGCGCAGTTGATACTATTGGTGACTTCCATGTCGGTCAGGACAGCATCGTTATCAATGGTTTGAGTGACGACGATGAAGTTACTTTTGATTCTGACAGCAATAGCGTATTGGTAAATGGCGTTAGCGTAATTGATTTAACTTTAGTTGATGACTTCCGCGCTCCCATACTTCAAGAACAAGATGATGAAGATGGTGGCTACGAAATAATCTAAGATATTTGAGATTTGATGTAGCGAGTTGGGTATGAATTGGTTTAAGTGCTGAAATTGGATTTTAAAATCTATGTCTGTAGAAGTACTTGAAATCAAACTACCCGACTCGCTTTTTTCAGTTAGAATTTTGGTTCGATTATTGTTTAAGCAAAAGCTTCCCGCGTCTACTTTGAGCGTGGGAGAAAGGACTTGTTTTTTAGATAACTGTTTTAGGTAAAAGGGAAAAGGGAAAAAATGAATTACCTCAAACGACCGTTCTTCTATCTAGACGCGGTTTATTTGTTCTGACTTTTTATTTCGGCTTGATAAATGCTTCGTTCTATTGGGACAGCTTGAATAAAAACTGTTAAATACAATACAAAATGCTTTGTAAGGAAAAAGTTTTATATTTTTTTAACAAGCTTTTTTAGCCCATATTTCCTCCTCAGATAAACACTGTAAACCCTTATTTCATTGCATTCCATCTATTTATAACAACACCCATATCTCGAGTAGTTAATACAAAAGTTTTACTACAATTCATTGGCAAAAATCGACAAAGCAAATATAAATGAATCAGTAAATTTGGTAAGGAGTAATTTGAATATTATGTCTTCAGTTATAGATCTAATAAACGTTGCAGAATTTGATGGCGATGGTTTGGATATTATTGGAACAGATGGGTTTAACGCTCTTGATGGTTCAGGGCGTGCAGACTACATAGAGGCAAAAGCTGGTAGCGACTTTATTAACGCAAGAGATGGTTCAGATTTAATAGACGCTGGGTCTGGTAACGATTTTGTTTACGCAAGATTGGGCGATGATAGTGTCTTAGGTGGTGGCGGAAGCGACATCATCTTTGGTGGTAATGGAGACGATGTTATCCTTTCTGGAGAAGGTAATGATGTTATCTTTGGTGGTGATGGAGACGACATTCTCTATGGTGCAGAAGGAGACGACACGGTTCTTGGCGGTAAAGGCGATGATACCGTAATGGGTAGCCTTGGTAACGACGTGCTGTTTGGTGGTCAAGGAAACGATGTATTTGAGTTCTCAGCAGAAGAGCTTAACCCTGCATTTATCAATAGAGTACAAGACTTCACAATTGATGAAGACAGCTTTATTATAAAAGGGCTAAGTAGCGATGATGAAGTGACGTTAGAAAGTCAAACTGGTCATTTATCTGTCAATGGCGACATTGTAATTATAATGGACAATTTGGATAACCCTGCTGATTTGAACATGGGATTTAATGAGGACGGAGAATTTGAAATTATGTAGGATATAGCGGTTATCATTTGTATCGGCTATTAGAAAAATAATTTGCTTTTTGCTAATAGCTAATGGCTAATTGAGGTGCAGCTTATAAATCTGAGAATTGCTATAGGTGAGATTAATAGCTTGCTAAAATATTGAAGCATTTTGCTTTACGTTTGTCGGATAAATGTAAAGTATAAGCCTTGAGTTAATATCAAAATTATTTGCTGAGTGCTGGTCAATTTAACACCTGATTGGACTCAGTTTTTCTTTATTTTGACTGACTTATGGTAATATAATACAAAGAAAAGAGACAGTTTGAGCATTTTTTTTGAAGATATCAATATTAGCAAAGACTATAATACAATTGCATTTCAAAAACATTTGCTCAACTATCAAAGAGTTATTACAATTTGATTAAATAATATATTTGTTAATAGATTAATTCTATCTGTGTTGTTCGTATTTAATTATTTGTTTGAATATTACATTTTCAAACCAAAATAATTTTAGTAAAATATTTTTAAAATCAGCTTTACATATTAAGATGGTTTCAAATGCTTTCAACCTATCAGGGGAAGACTATAATGCCTCTAATCCTAAAGTGAAAAACCCTTCTAGATATCACGACAAATCTAAAGATATAGAGCGTAATGACAATTTGCCTGATGATGAAAAAGCGGAAGACGAAATTTGGCAGGGGATAAAATCCGAAAAAGCAGGTAATTTTAAATTAGCAGCCTCTTATTATCGCTCGGCAATTAAGCACAATCCAGAATGCGCTAAAGCTTATCGATTGCTTTCTTACGTTCTTAAAAGGATTCGAGAGACAGAGAATGGGAGGAGAATTACAGTTAAGTCTCAACAGCTAGAAAAAATAAGTTCAGCAAAAGACTTAAATATTTCTGCTGCTAAATTAGATAATAGTTTTACAGAAAAAAGAGAAACTGTTGCTAATAGTTTTGTGTCAACAATAGATAAAAATCTTCTCCAGCTAAATAAAGGTGAATCAAACAGCCTAAACAGTCCTAACCTTTTTGATTTAAATCTAATACCTCTTAAGGCAAATTTGAATGTGAATAATACTGATTTATCGTCACAACAAAAGAGTGAAATGGTCTCACTACCTAGTATGGAAATTTCCCCTTCTGGAGACATGGTTTTACAGGATAACTTAGCCGTGTCTAAGTTGTATATAGAACAAGCCTTAGCCTTCTTTGAGCAAAAGCAGTGGGATAAGAGTATTGCTGCTTGCAAGGAAGCATTAAAAATATGTCCTAGCATGGGAAAAGCTTACAAAGTTTGGGGCAATTGTTTACAACAATCTGGGAATAGTGCGGATGCGATTGGTATTTATGCCAAAGCTTTAGAATTGCAGCCAAATATGCCACAGGTGTACTGCAATTTGGGCAGCATTTACGCGAAAAGCAAGAAATGGCAACAGGCAATTGAATACTATCAGAAGTCAATACTTATAGATCCCGACTGTGCTGCACCCTATCGCAATTTAGCCAGGGTGTGGGATGAATTGGGAGAATGTGGTAAGTCAGAAGAGTGCTTTTTTAAAGCGGTGGCAATCAAGCCTGAGTTGATAACAGCCAAGAATCACTTTGACTTAGCTCATAATTTGGCTGAAGAAAATAAATTGGACAGAGCGATCGCCTGTTATAAAAACTGCATTAAGTTAGAACCCAGTTATTTGAATGCTTATGTTAGGTTGGCTCAACTGCTAGAGAAAGCTGGACAAACAGATGAAGCACTCTACTACTATAAAAAATTAGCTCGACTACAAACGGGAATCGAAGAGGATCGAACTCAGTCCAAATCAAGACAGCAGATTCACAAATTTTTGTTTGGCAAAAAGAAGAACAAAACTTCTACCGAATCTTCGCCAAAAGCTCCTTTAGCTCTAAAGGCTAATAATGCCCAAAAAGTTTCCCCCCAGCTAGCTCCAGGTAAGCCAGCCAATAAACAAGAGCAAATTGCTCAACATCGGCAAAAAGCTCAACAACAGCCCAATTCCGCATTGGCTCAATTTGAGTTGGGCAATCTTTATTTTTTGGCTGGGAAATGGCAAAATGCAATTACCTACTACCTTAAAGCAATCAAACTTGCTCCCCGTCAGACAAGATATTATCTTAATTTAGGCAAAGCTTGGGAAAAATCAGGTGATGCAATCAAAGCAAATCAATCTTTCTATCAGGCTTTTAGTCTAGAGCCTGACAAAGTGACAGGACAAAAACATCTACTGTTGGGGAATAAGCTTTTAGAACAACAACAGATAAAACCGGCGATCGCTTGTTATCGTCGAGCAATTACTCAAAACCCCAAATTAGTCGAGTCGTATTGGCAATTGGGGAGAATATTACTCAGCGGAGAAAATGAGCAGGGTGCGATCGCCTGCTACCAACAAGCATTAAAAGTCGATCCTCAAAATCCTCGTAGCTATTTCTTTTTGGGGAATGCTTTTACTCAAACCAATCAAGCCAAAGCAGCTATAAGCTGTTATCAAAAAGCAGCCGAAATCGATCCCGACAATGCAGACATATGGCACAATTTAGGCGAAGCTTCTTATCAGGCGGAAAAATGGCAAGATGCAGTGACAGCTTATCAAAAAGCGATCGCTCTCAATCCTAATAATTCTTGGTCTTACAATAACTTGGGTGATGCCTTATTAAAAGTCCAGCAGTGGCAAGGAGCAGTTGATAGTCTTCGGCGTGCGATTGAGTTAAAGCCTGATTTTGTTTGGTCTCACTATAATTTGGGAGAAGCTTTGTCAGAGTTAGAACAGTGGAATGAAGCCCTAACTGCATACAAATTAGCGCAACAGCTAGATCCCAACCTGCCTAGAGTTAAAGAAAAAATAGGCGGAATTTTGCACAGACGTAGCAAAAATTCTCGGCAAGAAGCAGCATCTTTTTGTGAGGCTCAAATAAAAGAAGATCCAGACAATATTGAGCTATATCATCAAGCAATTTCTTTAAATAGAAAAAACCACAAGCTATATCTAGGATTGGGAAAAGCTTTGGCAAAGCAGGGCAAATTTGATGAGGCAGTTTCTATTTTTCAAATAGGATTGGAAATAAAGCCCGAAGATCTAGAATTATTATCAGAATTGAATCAGGTCATACAGGTAATTTGATTACTAATTGTGGTGGGCTGTCACCTAAAAAACCACTGACGTTTAAAAATAGGCTTTTAATGGAATCAGCAAAATTCTCCAGCGTTAACAAACCTGCAATTCAATCTTTATCTGTCCAACAGTTAATCGCCAAAGCAAAAGAGTCGGAGAAAGCAGGGAAACGAAAAGAAGCACTAGCTATTTACATCAAAGCCATTAAATTGAATTCCCAGCAGCCAGCTTGGGTTTATTGCCATGCAATAGCTTTGTTGATTGAATTTGAACGTTTTAATATAGGCTTAATGATAGGAGAACGAGCTTTAATAGCCTATACCAAATCCGATGAGGTTTATCGAGCTTTAGAACGACTGTATGCCAAGCCTATAGATACAGCTAACCAGATCGATCACTATAAGCAGTTGATCGCTTTTGAACCTCAACAGCCAGATTGGTTATATTACAATTTAGCGCAACAGTTATGGCGAAGCGATTGCCCTAAAGAAGCAATTAAGACAGCGCAGCGGGGTACTAAATTATATGGTGATTTTTATCCTCTCCACTATCTATTGGGTAATATTTTAGAAAAATTAAAACAGTGGGATAAAGCGATCGCATTTTATCAACGAGTTAAGCAGCTAAATCCTCACTGGTTGGAAGTTGAGCAGAAATTAAACCAAGCTTTATATAACAGTCGCCCGATAGAAAAAAGTACTCAGCCCAAGACTAAATCTGATGAATTAGCAACAGATGTAGCTCGTAATCGATCCTCAAATCTGAACACTCTGTTTGCTCAAATAGAAGCTCATCAGCTATCCTTATCAGACTGTCAGCAGATTTGGCAAAATTCAGGAAGGAAACTACAGCTAAGCTATGGCTGTTGGTTAGCCCCCAGCATTTTATATTTAGAAGCTAAAGTAAATAACCCTTTAGTATTAGATAAGGTCGAAATATTAGCCTGTTCGTCTATCAAATATGCGATCGCAAAAGCTCATTTTGTTCAGATCTCTGAGAACCACATTCTGGGAGTAGCCTGTTTTCAAAATAATGTTTTGGAAGATGATGAGAGCTACCGTCTTTGCATTAATGACAATAATGCTCCTATATTCGTTACAGGAAAAATAGGACAAAAAGCTTATGGTTTGGAGTTTGTCAACTATCTCAAAACCAAAACCAATGCCCAAAAACATCTGGTTAGAGAATCTTTAAGTAGCTCAATCGTTCAGCTAATTCCCCAGGCGCGTAAACCAGATGCAGGAAAGATACTCAAAAAATTACAGCACTTTCTCCATATTCCTCCCAGCAACTATGTAGAACCCAATTTACCCTTTAAAATATTTATTGACTATATTATTCCCCTCAAGTCTGACGGCTTGTTTATTAGTGGTTGGCTGCAAGATGCTTACGAAATGTTGGAAAAGATTACGATTGTTTCAGCGTTAGGCTTTTCTTTAGAACTATCGATCAAGACATTTATCGCATCCAACGTAATGATGTCGATCGATTCTTACAAAACACTAAATATGGCGACTTTGAAGGAAAATTAGGCTTTTGTGCTTATGCTCCCGTACCCCCAGAAATCCATGACTCGATCGATGGTTTTGCCGAACTCCACAGCTTTCGCTTTATAGTTGAGCTTCAAGGCAATATTGAAATAGAAATCATTCCCGATGCTAAATATAGCGATTTCTACAATGCTCGGCAAAAAGTAATGCAGATTACTAGTCCAGATAAGATTTCTCCCACAATGCTAGCTAACTGTATCGCTCCCGTGGGATTGAAGCTACAGCAATTTTGCATGGAACAGATCGAGATTAAAGAGGTAATGGAGATCGGCTCGCAAGTAGATAATCCCTTAGTTTCGATCGTTATTCCTCTCTATCGCCGACTGGATTTTATGAAGGTACAGTTAGCAACAATGGCAAATGATCCTGCAATGAAGCAGTGTGAGATTATCTATGTTTTAGACTCTCCAGAACAAGAAGAAGAACTTAAAACCTTTCTCTCTAACCACTGCACTCTCTATCAGTTGCCAGTCAAACTGGTAATTATGGAACGTAACAGCGGTTACGGGGCAGCTAACAATGCAGGAGCATCCCAATCCACAGGAAAATACTTGGTATTGCTTAATTCTGACGTATTTACCAAAACTAAAGGCTGGGTTACAAAAATGGCTGACTTTTATAGCAGTTCGCCCAAAATTGGTGCTTTAGGTGCAAAATTGCTCTATGAAGATGATTCACTACAGCACGCAGGGATGTTCTTTGCTCAAACAACCTTCCCTTTTTGGTTGACTCTTCACTACTATAAAGGCTTACCAGGGAATTATCCCCCAGCCCAGACAACTAGAGAAGTTCCTGCTGTGACAGGGGCTTGCCTGATGATTAGTAAAGAATTATACGATCGAGTAGGAGGCTTGACGACAGATTATGTCATTGGAGATTTTGAAGATTCTGACTTATGTTTTAAGTGTCGCCAATTAGGCTATGAAAGCTGGTATTATGCCGATGTCAGTCTTTATCATCTAGAAAGACAGTCTGTTCCTTTAAATAGCTCTTATAACGGTAGTTTAGCCTGGTTATTGAATGGTCGTCTTCATCAAGAACGTTGGGGGAAGGAGATTGAAGAGGTGATGAAGGGATGAGGGATGAGGGATGAGGAACGAGGAATGAGGAACGAGGAATAAATGCTAAATGTTAACCCTTATGCTTGCGGTATCCTTTAGGACGACAGTTTGCTTATACTAAAGTACTTCCTTCGGTTGTCCGAAGGGAATCCTTCAGGACAACGGACTATCTCGCAATGTTAAATGATAGATGTTAAATGATAAATGATAAAAAGGCTTTGATTATTGCTCACAATCATCCTCAATTCTTTCCTGGGGGAGCAGAAATTTTTGCTTACGATTTATTTAAAGCTATTCGTAGCCATACTGAATATCAGCCTTTTTTCTTAGCAGCAGCCGATCCCACTAGTCGAGAAGTACATACTGGTACTCCCTTTCAAATGCTGGTGGATGCGGAGGATGAGGCGTTGTTTTGGGGTGGTTCATTTGATTATTTTTATCAGTCGCAACAGGTACTCAACTTTATTTATCTCGACTTTAAGCATTTTTTGCAAGAGCTTCAGCCTGATGTAATTCATTTTCACCATACTATTCGTTTCGGAGTCGAAGCGATTCAAGTAGCCAGACAAACTTTACCTAATGCCAAAATTGTCTTTACCATCCATGAATTTATCTTGATTTGTAATCGTGATGGACAAATGGTACGCAAGGATAATGAAGAACTTTGTGAATCTGCTTCTCCTAACCGCTGCTATCGTTGCTTTCCTGAATATTCTCCTCAGCAGTTTAAGATGCGCGAGGAGTTTCTTAAGGCTCATTTAGACTTAGTAGATCGATTTATTTCTCCCAGTCATTTTTTAGCCAAGCGTTTTATTGATTGGGGTTTACCTCAGAGTAAGATGATCGTCTTAGAAAATGGTCGTCAAGTATATCAACCCGCACCCCAAAGACACATAGCACCCAACGATAAGCGCAATCAGTTTGGCTTTTTTGGACAGATTAATCCTTATAAGGGAGTTTTATTAATCTTGGAAGCGGTAGAGTATTTAGTAAAAAATAATTGCCAGGATTTTCATGTCAATTTATTTGGTAATATCGCTTCAGGGTTTCCTGAGTTTAAAGTCGAATTTCTAGAATTCCTCCATAAGTATCAGGGCTTAGTTACCCATCACGGTAAATACGAACAAGCAGAAATTCCCGATTTGATTCAATTAGTAGATTGGGTAATTGTTCCTTCTGTATGGTGGGGAAAATTCTCCTTTGGTAATTCAAGAAGTGTTTATGCATAAACGCCCAATTATATGTAGTGATATTGGAGGAATGGCAGAAAAGGTAGAAGACAAGGTGACAGGATTGCATTTCAAAGTCAGAAATGCCTCTAGCTTGGCAAAAACAATAGAAAAAGCGATCCCTAATGCCCCGCTTTGGTCTAATCTAGTCGATAATATTGAACCCCGTTTATCGATTCAACAGTCGGCGATGCAACACATTGAAGTGTATGAGTCATGAAATTAATAGTATTTAAAATATGCAGATAATTGAACATCGCAAACCTGACTTCATCATAATTGGTGCAATGAAAGCTGCAACCTCGGCTATTTATGAATATTTGATGCAGCACCCTTCGGTAGCACATCGATTACCCAAAGAACTGCATTTTTTTACCCTCAATTATGATAAAGGTTTGGATTGGTATTTATCTCAATTTGAATTTAGTCAGGGAAACAGTGGAAATAGAGATTTATTAATCGGCGAAGCTAGTCCAAGCTATTTAACATCCAAAGAAGCACCAAAGTTAATCTATCAGCTTTTTCCTGATGTAAAAATCATTATCTCTTTGAGAAATCCTACAGATAGAGCTATTTCTCACTATTATCATCAGTTAAATAGAGTCAAGGATGAAACAAGACCAATCGAATTGGCATTTAGCCAGCAAGAAATAGCTAATTTGGGTACAAAACCCCTATCAAAAACCAATAGCTATATACAGTTAAGCAGGTATGCCCATCAGATTAAAAACTGGTTAGATATCTTTCCTAAAGAACAAGTATTAATTTTGAATTATCACGATTCTGAAGTTAATCCAAATGATTTTCTGACAAGAGTATTTTCTTTTTTAGATTTAGAAGACTATACAATAAATAATATTAAAAAAATATACGGTAATCAATATCCCACTGTTCCTTTAAACATAAAAGAAAGATTAAAAGAATATTTTCATGCCAGCGATCGCGAGTTGAATAATTTGATTGGTATGAGATTAAACCAAAATAATTAACGATATATTTTTATAGTTAAAAATCAAAGAATCAAAAAATGAAAGCAACCTTTTTTTTGATGGTCATTAGTGGGCGATCAGGAAGTAGTTATTTAAGAGAGTTAATTAATCAAGACGATCGCATTTCTAATGTTAGGAGAAATGCTAGTAGGAAAAGAAGATCTGCAACAAAAAAAAGTTATTCGTGATTTTTTTAAAGGTAATATAGGCAATGATAATTATCTAGAAAATAAAGCAATTTTAGGATTTAAGACAAAATTAAATGATGTAATCGATCGCCCTGGCTTTTTGGAATTAATCAAGCACTATCAGCCAAAAATTATTGTCAATCGTCGTAGAAATTATTTAAGGCAAGCTATATCTAGAGAAAGAATGCTAGTGCTTTTGAAGAATACTCGTGAAAAATATGGTGAAGGTCATCATAGTCCAAAACACCGAAATGATATTGTTAATCCTATTCAAGTTGATGTCGATTCAATTTATAAATTCACTAAAGATTTTGAACTAAGAGATAAAATTATAGCTGATTTTTGCGATAGTTTAGACGATCAAACAGAGAATTTATATTACGAAGATTTTGCTAATAAACCTAAAATAGCAATTGATAGTTTATCCCATAAACTGAAATTGAATATAAATGTGAAAAACTACAACATTACCTATAAAAATACTGACAATGATTTAAGAAAAGCTATTTATAACTACGATGAGTTAGAAGCGAGATTGAAAAATACTAAATATTATTCGATGCTAGAAGACTGAAGTATAGGTAGTAGATAGTAGATAGTAGATAGTAGTTATTTTAAACTTTAGGTGAACAATATGAATTTTATTGCCGAAAAAATAGAAGTTTTTATAGATTGAGATTGTCTTCAAGAATTTTATTCTTCTTCATCTAAAGTAATTATATCTAGTCATGACCAAGAAGTATTTAGCAATAACTTAAATAGCGATCGCGAAATTACTGTCTATGAATTTGAATACGATCGCGCTTTATCAAAAGCTACAGTCAAAATCATAGAGCAAAAAATAAACAGCAATCTGGATAATTTAATAGAAGTAAAACTAGCTCCTAATTTTTGTTTGGGATTGTTTGCATTTTCTAAGGCAGGAAAAGAAGATTCGACAGAGCTACTTGACTGGTGGAAATATAAAAATTCAGGACAATTAGTTCCCAATTTAATCGAACTAGACATAAGTGAAGATGCAGCCAAACTACAAAAAGAATTTTGGCAACAAATGTATGTTCAAAGGTCAAAAGAAAACCATTCTATAGTTCAAAGACTTACCACTCTACAACGGCAGTATTTGAATTTCAGGAAATTGCATGAAGAGATGCAAAACGCTTTTTCTACCGTGGAAGACTATTTGAGCCAAGCCAAGCTTCCTCCAATCCAACTAGCCTTTGATACTCATATAACAGACAAAATAGTCGAACCCAGCAAAATAAAGTAACTCTGAATTCCTTGACGCTTAAGCAGCTATTGCCCCTACCTTCTAGGGGGTTAGCAGTTATTGAACTACACATCGCTAGACAATATTCCAAAGCCGTAGGTCATCTAAAAATAAGTTTAAAAGCTTGCGAAGATTCAACCAACCTTGCAGTCTGGAAAATTCCTTACAATCACCTATCTTTAGGCTGGGGCCGGGTTAAATTTACCCCACATCGATCTAGGTAGAAAACGGGATGTAGAGTTAATTCAAAATGGCAGACACAAGTAGGTGTTGCCCCCAGTTTATCTTTGACCAAAAACAGCCAATTTTAGAATCTAGAGTATACAACGATAATATTACTCTGGAAAATAGTTTTGCCATCAGGATTTGGCAGGGTTTACCAGGGACAAGAAAAGTTACCAATCCTTACTTAATCACCATTGGAGAAGATAAAGAGCGACCTCAGCTGGGTTATCTCGGCGAAGCGATCGCTCTGATCCAAGAAGTGACTCCCAACCTGCCCACAGACGACTTTGAACAGATCGCAATATTTGAAGAAGGGGCGAAATTATGACCCACCCCCGTGCCAATGGCAGGAGCCACGATTGCCATATTGCCCTATTGCTTTCCTCCGACGGCGAATCAATTGACCGCCAGCATCATTACCGATCACCCAAAAGCGGGGATAATTGAATATGCGATCGGAATTATTGAACCAGAAAATCGATCCGAAACCGCATTAGATCGCGATACAGCCCTGGGCTTTTCCGACTGGATCGAGGTTGAACCTAACGTTCATTGGCAGATAACCTTAGATCTCCCTACTTCGGCTACTCAACACTGTCATATTGTGATCTCGCCAAGATTGGTCAAAGGTAATCGAGATATTTTGCTTGGTCTAACTGGCTCAACTTCCATACGGCGATCGCGCAGACTAAAATCCATAAACCCCAAGCTATCCAGCCATCAAAGCTCGACTCAGCACAAACTAAATTAAGAGATGCCTCATTGCCATCCCTCCAAGCAAAATTCGCCAAAGTCCAACTAATTGCCAAAGAAAAACAAAATTCAAGTTCATCCCACCCAAGAAGGGGGACCATTGCAGTTGTAAGTAATGCCATCAAACCAAATATCACCAAAGTCAAATCGACTGTCTGTACTGAAAATGAAGCAGCTTCGACTATAGAATATGCGATCGCACTAATTGCCACCGATGACGACACCTTGGCGAGACTGTCTATTGCTTCTCCTAATTCGGCACTGGGTTTTTCTGGTTGGCAAAAAGTTGCTCCTATAATGCCCCAAAATTTGGAACTAAATTTAACTATCCCCACCAAAGATCCTTGTCATTTGGTTTTAGCGACTCGTTTGCCCGAAGGTAGCAGTCAAACTAATGCCTGGGCGCGGTGGCTCAATATTGATGTATTTAATACGTCTTGTTTCCATCGTTATCTTAAAATCAGATGCTTACTACTCAAAACAATAGCGACAAACCAACCCAAGCCAAAATAGCCGTTGTTATTCCTGTATATAGACATAGCGTTTTGGTAGCAGAAGCAATCACCTGTGCTTTGGCTCAAAGACAACAAATTCCCTACGTAATTATTATTGTCAACGATGGCTGCAAATTTGCAGAAAGCGATCGTGTCTGTTGGAGATTTTGCCCAAACATATCCCCAACAAGTTTTTTATCTCTATCGCCGTAATGGTGGCTTGAGTGCAGCCAGAAAATACCGGCATTGAATTTGCCCTCGACACCGGCAATTTCTATTACTGCTATATATCTTTTAGATGCGGATAATCGCATTGCAATCCAAACTTTAGAACGCTCTTATCACACCCTGCAAAAAGACTTGGCAATTGGTTGGGTATATCCCACCATCGAGATGTTCTGGCAAAGAAGAAGGAAGCGATTTTGACTATCGAGGAGAATATTCCATTTTGCGTCATCTCAGGTTTAATACCTGCGAAGCGGGGGGAGTACTATTCGTCGCTAGGTATTTGAAGCGGGATGTCGTTATGATGAATCGATGGTATTGGGTTTTGAAGATTGGGAATTTTGGTGGCAGGCTATTAGTGCGGATATATCGGCAAGCATCTACCAGAATCAGGATTTCAATACCGCAAGCGTTTTGAAAGTATGCTGAGTGATCTGAGCGAGATAGCAAAGGCATCACGGAATATATCAAACGCAAACATCGCACCTTACTGACTCATCAAAACATTATCAATTGGGAACACCAAGAAGCCCCACGCTACGCCATATTTTTATCCGATACTCAACAAATTATTCTTACTAGCGATCCTACCGTTGTCGGCAAATCTTTTAGAAGCAAATAATTCTAACATTATCATCGCGGCGATCGATGCCAGTGCGTTACCATCGTCCCCACTTTTTAGTTTTTACTAATAACTCTCGTGTCGTAGTAGCTTTCTTATAAATAGGCTTAATTCTATAACCGGACTCCGGCATTTAGAACAGGCGCAAGAAAACACTAATTTTGCTTACTGTAGTTTGCAGCAGAATACTCAAGATACTTCCTTAAGCATGAGCAAAAATGATTTCTCATCTAATTTGAACGTGGGAGAAAGGGATCATTTAATTATGATGACAGCAAAGGTAATGGATCAATGTTTGCTCGATGAACAAGAATTGTGGATTCATAGTCTGATTACCCCCGATCCGCGCCTAAATTAAATCAGCTACTGCTAAAGTTACCTCTGACAGAGAAAGAAGAGTTGCCTCTGGCTGATGGAGTTTATAATCTACTATCCAGTTTTAAAACTCTGCGTCGGAGATCTTCAAAAATTAGAACAACAACCTTGGGATTGGCATCGCAACTATCTCCCTGCTTTTTGCTTCTTTTAATGTATCAAGATGCAAGGTTAGCCTTAGACTTCTCTCCCGTATATCCTAAACTGATTGAACCCAAGCAAAAACAGATTGGTTTTGTCCTTTCGATTCTTGAATTTGGTGGAGTAGAAAAAGTAGCGTTAAATTTGGCCAAGGTTTTTAAGGATGCTGGATGGCAGGTACACCTGTTTGTTTTTACTCAAAGAATGCAGCAGCTACCTGATTGGGCGCAGGTATTTAGTACGGTCAATTTTTATCACGAATCAAGCATGAGTCCCTGGGAAGGAGAGAAATATTTAGGAACAAAAAGCGATGCTTGGTCAACACCCTTGCAACAGGCAAGTGCTAGGGGTTTGCTCGGTTGGTTAGATGTGGCGATTAACTTTCATAATGCTAGTGTTAACAAAATTATGGGACAGCTAAAACGGGCAGGAGTGATTACCGCCATGTCTCTTCATGTTCACGATCTCAGTCCATGGAATTGCCCTGCTGGCTATAGCTACCTAACTTTGGGTTACGAACACGCCGGACCATTTGATTATGCCCTGTTCTTATCAAATGGCTGATTGGTGTCATGGTATGGGTGTTCCTGAAGAAAAAATTATTGTGGTTCATAATGCAGAAGGCTATCCCCTTGCCACAAATACTATTACCGAAATTATCGCCAGAAAAAGTGTCCGACACTCAGAAGGAATTGAGAAGTTGCGAGTATTGTTTTTAGGTCGTTTTGACCGCCAAAAAGGATTAGTATAGACTTGTAGGTATTGTAGATAAGATCGTCAACAGTCTTTGCCGATTGAATGGAAACTAGTCGGTAAAAATATTCTCACCGATGATAACACGGCACAAGAATTAGCTTCCATTGCTGACTCGATCCAGCCTCCTGCTTTAACTACAAATGAGCTGAATCGTCTCTATGAATGGGCGGACGTACTTTTGCTACCTTCCTATTGGGAAGGGTTGCCTCTAACTATCCTTGAAGCGATGCGCTTGGGCGTAGTAGTATGTGCTTCAAATGTAGGTGCTATTGCCGAAGTTGTGCAACATCAACAAGATGGTTTAATTATAAAAAATGAACAGAAAGGGCTGTTCGTTCAGGAAGCAATTGATTTACTACAGGATCTTATTAGCGATCGCAATAAGCTAATACAGCTAAGTAAGTCTGCTGTTTTAAAAGCATCAGACGTAATTGGGATTACGCTAGTTTGAATTTACGAACCAAGTTAGAGAGCTTAATTGCTGCTAAAACTATCAAAAGCAACGGATGAAAGCTATTCAGAATATTTAAAAATCGATCGCCGATTTATTAACTATCTTTCCAAGCAGATCGATCAGATCGCGTAATTGCTCATTATAAGGCTTGAGAACTTCCATCAATTCTAGATACGCACTATTGTATATTTTGCTTGAATAAGTACCAGGATTGTAGGTTTTATATTTAGCTTGGGTTTCTACTGGTAATTCGAGAATCTTAAATACCTGTTCCATTACTCTTTCGGGAAAAGCAAATAAATCTTCACTTTTAATGATTAAAAATTGGGAACGGGAAAATAAATTGACCACTTTTGTAATGACTGCCGTAGAGACTATTGCTGATATAGGCATTCTGACGTATGATTCTGTCTTTTTCCTCTAGATTGTCTGTTGCTGCAATATTTTCAAAATCTTTGATGATTGTTGCCACGACGCTTTCTAAAGAAAGGGTTTCTAATGACAATTTAACATTATGAGAGTAATGAGAGATAATTCTGCTGGCGGCATTTCTCAAAATAACAATTAGCTTAATTTTGAAGGAAACGAATCAAAGATTTTTTGCTGGAATGTCTTATTACGAGTATAGCCAGGACTAGCCTCTCCCTATAAAGCTTTGATTCTTTACCCTGGAGGAAAATGAGCTAAATACCACTCTTTACCTGCCTGATAATTTTGGTCGAAAAAGCGAATCTCCTTTTTAATGGCTGGAACTACTTTTGAGTGCTGAGCTATATAAGAATATAGTGATGTAGTTCCTGCTTTCATTGCGCCAATCACAACAAATGTTGGTTCGAGAATCCGCTGGTAGTCGATTTGTCCTTCCTTGGTTTCTGGAAAGCATTCCAATAGTTGCTGCTTTCTCGCGGGTTTGTAATAAAATACAGCTTCATAATCCCGATTTCTTAGGGTTAAGAGATCTCCTAAATTGATATAGGCTGTTTTGCAGATTACTATTTTGCTGAATGGCTTGTTTATAGGCAGAAATTGCTACTTCAATATCTTCACTGTCAAAACGCATTGCCGTCTCAATTAGTCTGAGCTTGGCATAAGCTTTAGTAAAGTTAGGCTCGATTTCAATTGCTTTTAAATTGTATTTAATCGCTTGAGGTAAATCTTTTTGCTGTAGAAAAAATCGCCCAAAGACCGTCAGATTCTTAGCAATGCAGGGGTAGTTTGCTTTGAGTCAGGTTTCCCTTGCTGGAGCAAATATTCTTCTATCTCTAAAGCTTCACTAACTCGTCCTTCATGGAGTAAGGCGAAAGCCAAATTGGTATAAACTTTGGTCGCAAGATTGTTTTTTAGTGCGATTCCCCGTTGATAAGTTTTGAACCGCCTTTCATCTAACTATTTTGTTGATAACAGGCATCTCCTAAATACTTATAGACCCAAAAAGGCAAATCTGAATTTATAGAAATCGCTTTTCTCATAATAGCTTTCCGCAGCTTCAGCATCTTCTGTAAGATAATAAAGTTTACCCAATTTAGCTTGCAAAATATGAATCTTCCGCTTGATATTTACCGCTATTTGATAGGCACTAATCGCATCTTCGAGATTGTCTTGTTTTAAATAAATATCCCCTGACGTTTTATAAATCCAAATAGGTTTGATTCTGGTCTTCTTCTACAGCTAGGTTTAAATAATTAAGAGCCTCATTTTGAGAGTCAATTTCCAAATAACATTTGGCTAATTTTTTGAATATGCAGAAAATTAGGTCTGAGTTCTAAAGCTTTTTGATAATAGCGATTCAGAGTGCCATTCTTTTTGCTCGAATAACACTGAACCTAATTGAAAATGAGCTTTGAAAGATTCGGATTTGATTTAATAACCTCGCGGAAAGAAGTTATTGATTTTTCCCATTGGTTGTTGCTCTGAAAGTTTAGAGCTTGCTCTAAATGTTGCTCGATTGACTTTTCTAGAAACTGAGTACTTTTATTGAGATTGCTCATTGATATCTATAGGTTAGCTGTGGGTTAATTGAAGAATTTATATCTCTTGTTATCAGTTAGCTTGGCTCGATGCCAACTCATTTTTCATTAATTTTTCCCACTGAGGTAAGTTGACGAAACTATAGGTGTCTATTTGTTCCTGTTCCCTAGAAATATTCGTTCTATGTTTCTACCCAATCGAGCACTGTTTCTATCCTCAGCAAGGAAGTATAGTTTTGCGATTTGCTTAAATGTTCAGTCATCCCATCTGAATCCGATTTTTATAGCACTCCCAGGCTTTCCAGACAGAATAAGCGTAACGAAATTTTCGGCGGATTTTATCGATTTGTTCTTCAGAAAAACCTCTAGATAGGCTCAGCTCCTCTTTTTCTCCTGTCGCAATACTCGGTTTACTATTTGAAGATAGTTTGTGCATTCTCTCTTCAGTAAACATTTTTTCAGCCCTTTGTTTGCAAGCCTTAGCAATAAAGGAACGCAACTCGTCGTTAGATGCCCATAATTCTAGAGTAGTCCCTAGCTCTTTTACCTAATTTCGGGATGAAAATTGGGATTGGGCAAGAAAGCGCGTCAGCGTCCCCAGTTCTTCGGGATTCTGCTCACCGCAGATGCTACTACAGGAAGACCTTTAGCCATAGCTTCCATCACGCAGATGGGCATTCCTTCCGCTTTAGAAGGCAAAGCAAAAATATCCGCAGCACCCATTAAATCGCAGATCTTTGCGCTCTCCTAAAAAACTTGACGCGATCGCCTACATCCAAATCTTTCACCATTTGCTGTAAGTTACTAGAAATGTCTTCTCCTTTTACTCCTAGACTAGCCCAAACAAAATAGAGCTTTTCCCATACGGGAAGTTCTTTCAGCAGAGCCATCGCCTTGATTCGATAATCATAACCTTTTTACTGAAGCCATCCGCGCTGCCGTAAAGCAAATAATGCCATCTGCGGATATGATTCTTCTGCACAAACGCTGACGAAATGCTTCATCTCTGGGAGCAAAAAATTGCTGCGCTCTACCATAATGAACTACTGCACTGTGTTCGGGAGAAACATTAAATAGATTGTGGAGTAAATCTAAGTTTTCCTGAGAAACTGCGGAAACAGATTTAATAATTGTAAGGACAGAGGAAGCAGTTTCTGTATAGGAAATGCCATCATTCAATTCAACGTTAGAGCAAGCTGTATCCACATAACCAACAACTATAATGTAGGGAATATTCATTTCGATTGCCACCTGCTGTAGGTAAAGTTACTGAATGGCCAACCATCGCTAAAAATATCAGGTCTGGTCTTAATGTACAATAGTATCCTCGGTGTATCCATATCCTTGTAACTAGCCACATAGCCACTAAATACTGTCCTTGGCTCAACCATAATTGTTTGATGCCTAATTGTTCCAAATCCATGCGATGATTGGACTGTTCTATCTGAACTAGGTGACATCAAAACCAGATTTAGCTAATTTACATAGCATTGAATGGTTGTATTGTGGTACTCCTCCGATTGGTGGATTGTCGGTGTAAATAAAATACGCTTGCTCATTTTGACTAAACCTTATAGTTTCAAGTTAGTTTTAAATCTTATTTGTTGGGATGATTTTTTATTTTTCTTGCCAGATTATAAGCTGTTCTTTAACTTTTGCCAGGTTTTGTTCGGGCAAATCTGTTTGTTTTTCTAGCGGTTCTAAAAAAAACTGTATTATTTGACGGGCTAAAGTTCGACTTTTAGATTTGCGTAATTGCTCCCCATAGGGTTGAACCAGCCTTCTAATTTCTTCTAATTGCTTGGTGGTATGGTGACAAGTTGATTCTGCTTTTTCTAGCTCATTTAAAATTGGGTTCAAATCTTGTTGTACTCATTGCTTTTGAGCATTTAAATAGCTGCTAGTATGCCAATCTTTAAAAATTTGGCTTTTATGAGGATGTTCGACAAGTAAGTTCTGCCAACTTAAGGTATCGTCATTTCCCTCCAATTGCCATTGCCTTGCTTCTATTTCTTGATAAAGATTTATCGCTTCGGGGAAAATGCTGATTTATTAGAGTCGGTTTGTAACAATCCTTGCATTTCTTAAATAAAGATGCTTCATAAATCTGGTTATTTGGACATGATAACTGCAATTTAAAATGGTAGTTAATAGCATCTATATATCCCTGACCGTTATTTACTATTGAATCAATGTTTACTAATAAGCAATCGTCAGAATAATTGTCATAAAATTCTTTAATCTTGAAATTGCAATATATCGACTTTATGTGGAATCTGGTTGACTAAAGAAAATTGGATTTGTACCGCGTCTGTAGAGTGAATCCACTACTTCCCAAGGAGCGCGGTAATCACAAAATTTAGCATTAGGAAGCAAACTGCGCCAAAAGTCTAAAAATAAAGGTTGTCCTGAGGATTTTTCCATCTCCAATAATGGCCTTCCAATATATTATTAGCAATTGTTTGCTGTGCTTGTTCGACAAAACTCTTTTTCTACGAAAATATT